>CAMGZM010000006.1 GCA_946183145.1 uncultured Fretibacterium sp.
GGCTCACGGCTCACGGCTCACGGCTCACGGCTCACGGCTCACGGCTCACGGCTCATGGCTCATGATTCACGGCCACGGCTAATTTCTTGCTTCTCATATTTGGCAACGTTTCCAGTTCTGAATGTCTTGCTGTTTCCTATTAAAGTTCTCTATCACATTATCAGACATCCCTACAACACGATAATAGCTAACAATGTTCAGCGTCTCAGAAGGATAAAATATCTTCGTCAGGAACAATCTGGTTCATCTCACGGAAAATTTTCATTCTCGCAGGTATCACACTATTATTTCGGCAATGCGGGAGATACTGTGCTGTCAAAATGCGTGAGACTGTGTTTCAGCAAGTTTTTTGACGTAAAAGGATGGAATATGATTTATCCTCATGAAAGATTTACACGGAGAACGACTGACGGAATAAATCATACTAATATGCTGATAATAGGCGGGGGCGGAATGTTCATGCGGGCAAGCAAGGCTGTTGAAGCCAGTGCGAAAGGTTACAGGACAGGCTGGCAATGGGCACTGACAAAAGAAAGATTAGCGCGGATAAATGTCCCTGTTGCGGTTTTTTCATGCGGCTATAATTTCTTCAGAGGGACTCAGGGTACAGAATTATTCCGTGAAAGCATGGCCGAGCTTGCAAGAAGGAGTGTATTTTTCGGCCTCAGAAATCACGGGAGCGTAAGAGCTTTGCAGAATATTCTTCCTGAAGAACTCAGAAGCAAGATAACATATCAGCCCTGCACAACGACAATAATCCGTCAGCTTTACGGTGAAAATCTCCCTGAACATCGCGAAAAATCCGGGAAATGTGTTGCTCTGAACATGGCCGATGATATGTCCTATGAACGTTTCGGCGACAATAAGCAGCTTATTCTTGAGCAGGCAGCAAAGGCAGCAAAAAGAATAGAACAGAAGGGGTACAGGATATTTTACGTCTGTCATTCCGATGCTGATTTGTTCATGCTTCCTTATTTCAGGGCTGAGAATGTATGTTTTGAAGTCAGAAATTTCACACGTGAACTGCCTTATTCCATCATTGATTTCTATGACAGCATGGATATTGTTATCGGCATGAGAGGACATACACAGCTGATACCTTTCGGAGTAAACACGGAAATTCTCACGCTCGGTTCTCACGACAAAATGCTTTGGTTTCTTGAGGACATTGACGCTTCAGACTGGTACGTAGAAATGTCAGATGACCCGGCTAATCTCTGCGACAAGATTCTTGACAGGTTTGAATACATACACGTGAAGAATCCCGGCGAGACTCATGCAAGGCTCATTTCACAGCAGAAAAAATTGTGGGACATTACACAAAGCAACATGGAATTTCTGCGGGGGATTTTGTCATGAAAGTTTTATCCCCCCGCATTTCTTTCTTGATGCAAAAGGCTTCTCAGGAGATGTGATAAATACCTGCCATTTAGTTTTAGCAAGCTCCCTGAATGAAAATTCGCGCCCCTCCGAATCAAGCTCAGCAAAAAAATCATCAAGCAAAAGAATCGGACTCTTCTTCAGCCTCTCAGCGATTAATTTCCCCGCCGTGATTATCATGTAAAGTATGAGCCTCCGTTTTTGTCCCCGGCTTAAAGACTCGGAGGCCGTTTTTCCCTTCTCAGGAATCATTATCGATATGTCGTCATAATTCGGCCCGTAAAGGACTCTCTGCGCGTAAAATTCTCTCTTTGCGTTTACTGTCGTCATCTCACGCAGATACTCTTCACCCGATTTTATTCGCGGCAAAAACTCAAGCGCGATTCTGCCCGGAGGAATCATCTTCACGAACTGCGCTAAAACTTCCCGCCGAATGTCCATAATCCACCCGCCGAGCCTGCAAAATATTATGTCGGTTGACGCGGGATTTTTCCCCTGACGCAATAATGACGAGCGCACGCGCAACACATTCCTGAAATCAGCGAGCCTCTTTGCGAACGGAGGAACGAACAGCGCGCATAACCTGTCAACAAATAATCTTCTTGCTGACGGTGAGCCATCTATGAGACTCAAATTTCCCGTGAGAAATATTATCGACGGGACGTAGAGTCTAAGCTCCGTGAATGACAATGATTTATCGTTAAGCCTGAGTGAAATTCGTGATGAGATTTCTGCTGTTACGTCAAAATTTTCTTCTCCCGATAATTTTGCGCCGACATAAGCCCGTTTGTTTTGCGACTGCCACGAGATAACGCTTGAAGTTTTCGTGAAAGCTCCCCAGCCCGTTAATATGCTCAGAGCCTCAAGAAGATTTGTCTTGCCCGTTCCGTTATTGCCGAGAATCAAATTAATACCCGGATCCCAGTTTGTCCTAAGATCCGGGCCTGAAAAATTCCTGAAGTTACGTATTATCGTGCTGTCGATTCTCAAGGCTAAAACGGTGTGTCCGACTCGCTGTTCTCGTTATCGTCTTGCGGTTCGGATTCGGGGGCTGATTCCTGCTCTGGTTCATGCGGTTCTGACTCGTATGACTCAGATTCTGAGTTTTCGCTGAAGTCTGCTGTCTCTTCTTCCGTGATTGCGTCCTGAGTGCTTAACCTTGCGGGCATGAGCATATACAGGAAATCTTCTGAGCCTTCACGCTTCATTCTGGTCTGTCCTTCCTCGCCGCTGAACTCTATTACGGCCTGTTCATTTCCCAGAGCCTTCAAGCCGTCCATGAAGTAAGCTACGTTGAAGCCGAGATGCAAATATCCTCCGTCAATGTTTGCGGTTATCGTCTCGCTTGCGGTGCCAAGTTCAGGAGCGCGGGCGGTGATTCTCAGTTCTCCGTTTGTGTTCAGAGCCATAGCCATAATGTGGGCGGGGGTAGTCTTTGCGATGATGTCGATTCTTTCGAGGACTGAATATAGATCCTTGCTGTTTATGTGAAGCGTTGTATGTTTGTCGGCGTTTAGTATGCGCTCAAATTTCGGGAATGCTGAGTCAATCGCCCTTATTGAGTACTCGGAATCTTCAAGCGCAAACCATGCTGTAGAGTCATCAGCAAGAATAGTAACTTTGTCTTCTTCACCGCAGGAAGAAAGAGTTTTGCTCAAATCTTTAACGGCCTGAGCGGGCAAAAGTATATCGCGTTCCTTGAGGACTTTACAAGCGGATTTTGAGAGGGACAATCTTTTTCCGTCAGTAGCTACTGCTATGAGCTGGCCTTCAGACGTTCGCATTAAGCAAGTGCCGAGATATTTCGGGAAATCCTGCGGCTGTGATGATGCGGAGCTTCCTTCAGCGATTAATTTTGCGAGGGCGTGAGCGTCTATCTCGCATATGATTTCGCCCTCATCGCTTCCGTGAATTTTTGGGAATGTCTCAGGTGAAATCACGGTGAAACGCATCTTGTTGCTTCCTGCGTTAAGGAGTCCGCGCGCTGAATTTACTTCAAGCACTAAGTCATCAGCGTCTAACTTTTTGAGAATTGCGCCAAAAATTGCGGCTGGGATTACGGCTGTTCCGGGTTCGATTACGTTCGCGCCTTTTGCTGTGCAGCGTATTGATGTCTTGAGGTCTGTTGCTTCTAGAATGATCGAGTTGTCATCTTTGGCTGTAATTAACACTCCGGCTATTGCGTCTTTTGTTGATTTCGCGTCTGATAATTTCTCTGCGTTCTGCCATGCTTTGAGGAAATCTTGACGTTCAATTTCAAGTTTCATGATTAAATTTCCTTTGTGAGATAAAATTTTTGAAAACGTTTTATTATATCTCAATGTCTAATGCAGAAAACGTTAATCCATTTTTGACCCGCAAAATCATTCCTAACGTCCTCAGAAATTTTCAGCTTCACGATTTCGAGTCCTTTAACGCTGCCGATAATGCGTGTGATTCTCTCCTCGTCAAAATCCGTGTAGTGTCTTCCGTCCCGAATGCCTGAAAAATTCCCGTGCTTGAATGACATGTAGAATATTCCTCCGTCAATGAGTGAGCGCGACAATCTTTCAACGATCCGCAGAATTTCTCCCTCCTCAAGGTGAAGCAATGACGCTGAAGCCCAAATCCCCGCAAAAATTTCACGCGGCGTATATTCCAGGAAATCACAGCAGATGACTTCATGACCGAGAAATTCCCCGGCGATTCTGCAAAGCTCCTTTGAGCCGTCAACGGAGATAACTTCACGGCCATATGAGAGGAAATATTTGCTGTCTCTTCCTGAACCGCAGCCGAGATCCAGAATACAGCCGTCAGTCGGGAGGAGTCTCAAAAATTCATCGCAAAGCCCGGACATGTCAGCATAAATTGTGCTTTGTGAGTACGATTCGGAGTTGTCGTTGTAATATTGCAGCGTGAGATTCTGAGTCATGATTCATTTTTCACTCCTTTCATGATGAGTCGCAAGCTGAAAAGTAATATACACTTTCTTACTTAGGCACGTGAAATTAATTCTACTGATTACAATACCCCCCCCCCATTAACGTATAATTTCACAAAAGTCAAGGGGGAATTTTACGTGAAAAAGCTGCTGAAAATTTTATGTGCTGTAATTGCGGTGATGGTTCTTTCGTCGGGTGCGTTTGCGATGACAGATAATCAGCGTTGGGTCTGTCATGGAATTATTCATACTGCGAGTGCTGCCGGTGCAGGATCGGCTGCGGCGTTGGCTCAGGCTCCGGGAACTGATAACCTTGCTTTAGCTGGCATACTCGGAACAATGACAGTTGGACTTGCAAAAGTATTTGATATTTCATTGGGGCAGACTTCCGCAGAGTCTATTGGTGTGAGCATAATTGCTTACTTCGGAGGAACTATAGCGGCTCGCACTGTCTCTCAGTGGATAGCGGGATGGATTCCTTTAGCTGGTAATGCGCTTAATGCTGCTACAATGGCGGCATTGATTGAATATGTTGGCTGGACTATTGCGGATGCTTTTGATTCTGGTGAATGGGTAACGTGGAAAATTGCGCTGAGTGTCTTGACTTTAAATTTAGGAGGCGGAGACACAAAAACAAATCCTCTACCTTCTCCGACGAAGAAATGAAAAATAAAATCCCCTCTCTGAAATTTCACAGAAAGGGGAAAAAATTTAATCGTCAAATTCTCCGTCAAAATCCGATTCGTAATCCTCGTTTTGATTCGGCGATTCATTTTCCGTATAGTCAATCGGCTTTCCTTCATGCAGAAATTTTATGCGCTCCGTGAAGTCAGGCGTAACATTCTTGCGGAACTTCATAGCCTCGCCCGTTACAGGGTGCGTAAATTCCAGCTTCCACGAATGAAGATATACCCTTCCGAGTCCCTCGTCATTCGCTCCGTATAACTTATCGCCAACAAGAGGACAGCCCAAAGCCGACATGTGTACGCGGATCTGATGAGTTCTCCCAGTGAACAATTCACACTCAACGAGGGATATACCGTTCATGCTCCACAAAACTTTGTAGCCCGTTAATGACGGTTTGCCGCCCTCAGCGATAATCATCTGCAAAGGGTTATCAGGATTTCTTGCGATTGGCCCGGACAAAATTCCCTCTCGTTTCTCAGGGACTCCATGTACGAGGGCTATATAGTACTTGTGTACTGTGCGTTCTTTGAACATGGCCTGAAGCTGAGTCAATATTTTCTGCGTACGTGCAACAACCATTAATCCCGATGTCCCTCCGTCAAGCCTGTGAACGATTCCCGGGCGTAACCAGTTTGTCATGACTCTTAACTCCGGGTAACGATAGACGAGTCCATTCACGAGAGTGTTGCGCCAATTTCCCGGCGCGGGATGTACTACGATTCCTGCGGGCTTGCTGACGACAACAAGATAATCATCCTCATAGACGACCTCAAAATCTACAGGCTCCGCACGCAAGTACGTCATGTTGAGGGATTCGGGAATGTCAGCGATAAATTTTTGTCCTGCGGTAACTTTTCGTGAACCCTTTACGCGTTTTCCGTCATCTGTTGAAATTTTCCCTGTCTTTATGAGTCTTTCTACTGCACTGCGAGTCCTGTCTAACTGTTCAGCGAGAAATTTATCGGCTCTGTCATAATCTCTTTCAGCAAGAATTTCAACCCTCACAGCTTAAGCCCCCGAAATGCCGAGTCAAAATCCGCAAATCTCATCACAAAATTATTCATATCACGTTTCAGCGCATTAACCGCCGCACGACGACAAAGCAAAGCAATATCACCGCCGGAAAAATTTTCAGTCATGGCCGATAACGTATCAATACTCACATCATCATCAAGAGGCTTTTTCCGCAAAAGTATCGTGAGAATCTCAGCGCGTGATTTTGAGTCGGGCATGGGCAATTCAAGTTTCAAGTCAAAGATTCCTGACGATAATAATGACTTGTCGATGAGGTCTATACGGTTCGTAGCCGCTAAAACTGTTACGCCGTTAAGCTCCTCAATACCGCGCATTTCCGCCAAAAACTGGCTCGTGAGTCTTGCTTCTGTTGACGCGAACTGTGAATTTCCGCCGCGTTCAGGGAATAACGACTCTATTTCGTCAAAATATATTATCGACGGCGCGGCCTGCTTTGCGACTCTGAAAATGTCCTTAAGCGCACGTTCTGACTCTCCCAAGTAACGCGATAATACGTTAGAGCTTTGTACGCTGATGAAGTTTACGCCGCTTTCATGTGCTAATGCTTTTGCGAGAAGAGTCTTGCCTGTTCCCGATTTCCCGTAAAGCAATATTCCTCTTGTCGGCTGAATGTCATAACGCCCGTAAATTTCCGCGTGCTTCAGCGGCCATGTTACAGCCTGCATCAATTCTTCTTTCACGGAGTCGAGTCCGCCGATGTCATTCAAGGTTACGTCAGGAATCTCAACAAAAACTTCTCTTGTTGCTGACGGCTCAGTCTCAAGCAAAGCATTCATGAAATGCCGCATACTTACTTCAAGCCCGGCGATTCGTTCGTAGGGAATCTCCTGCGTGTGAAAGTCCACATACGGCAAAATATCCCTCACGCATGACATAGCGGCTTCCTTTGCGAGTGCTTCAAGGTCAGCTCCTACGAAACCGTGAGACAAGTCCGCGATTCGTTTCAGGTCAACATCATCTGATAATGGCATTCCACGAGTATGTATGCGCAAGATTTCGAGTCGTCCATTACGGTCAGGAGTCGGGATTGAGATTTCGCGGTCGAATCTTCCCGGCCGTCTCAATGCGGGGTCTAAAGAGTTGGGAATGTTTGTAGCTCCGATTACGATTAACTGCCCGCGTGATTTGAGTCCGTCCATCAATGCGAGAAGCTGTGCTACGACTCTGCGTTCAACCTGCTTTTCTCCGCCCATGTCCTCGCGTTTCGGTGCAATCGCGTCAATCTCATCAATGAATATTATCGAGGGTGCGCGGTCTTGAGCTTCCTCAAAAATTTTGCGTAATCTCTCTTCTGACTCGCCGTAAAATTTGCCGATAATTTCCGGGCCTGAAATGTGCGTGAACCATGCGTCAGTCTCATTCGCAACTGCACGGGCTATAACTGTCTTTCCTGTTCCGGGAGGGCCGTAAAGCAACACGCCTCGCGGGGGCTGGATTCCGAGTCGCTCGAAGATCTGCGGGAATCTTAACGGAAGCTCTATCATCTCACGGACTTTGCGAATCTGTGAGCTTAACCCGCCGATATCCTCATACGTAACTTTGTGAGCGTGCTTAATCTCTAACGGCTTAAGAATGTTGAGATATGTTGACTTGTTGAGGATTACGACTCCTTCCGGCGTTGTCGCTGTAATCTGGAAATCGCAGACACGAGTCCCGAATAACGTAACACGAATCCGATCTCCGATATTCACGGCCTGGCCTTCGAGCATTGAGAGAATGTAGCCTGAATCATTTTCGCGCTGGGATAACTTCACGTCCCCTAAAGGCTGAAGAGTCGCGCTTCCTGCAAAGTGATACGTGATTGATGACTCAAGGGTAATATTTTCGTCGAGTGATGTTCCGGCGTTTTCGCGTATTAATCCGTCAATCTGAATGATGCCGCGTCCTGTTTCGCGGTCTCCTGTTCTGATTCGCGCTGGGGTAGATTTCCGGCCTGTAATGAGGACTAAATCGCCGTCCGTGAGATTCATTCCGGCCATGTCATCAGGGTGAATGCGTGCGAGTCCCTTCATTGCGTCCCCTGAATATGCTTCGCTGACTTTTAACACTTTCTGCATGGATAATCCCTTCGATTTTGTGAGGTGCTATAATAAAAGCGTCCGGGGAAGCAATCGGACAAATTGTTTAAGTTTAGCTGCCGGGAGAGGGGGCTAGCCTCAACCAGCAAAACTAAACCAGTTTTTGGCGCTTACTTCTTTAATGAGTTTATGAGGCGGGCGATCGCGTTGATTAATTTCGCAACAGCCTCAAGGAGTTTTACGAGGTCCCTCACAACCCTCACCCCCATTCTAAGCGGGGAGAAGTTTCTTCCTCTGCGACAACCCCCCGCTTTAGATTGCCGGGGGCTTCCCTAATCCGTGAGATACAGTATCACGAACTGGCCATTATTCTATCACAGGCATAATATCCCGCTCCTGCAACGCACTTTTCAGGCTCATCATCAGCATAAATTACTCTCAGATTTCCCGCCGGATATGGCTTGCGAGTCCCCGCAATAATTTCACGGTGAAGAGTCTCGCGAGGAAATCCCTTCATGTTCACGACTCCCCCGCCTATTATCACGTAATCAGGATCAAGAATGTTTATCTCAGTTACAGTACACGCCGCAATCATCGCGACAAATTCACGAACAGCCGAATCATTTCCGTGTTCCGTGAAAATTTCTGCGATGTCAGACTCAGGCCACAATTCACGCCGAATACGCGCAAGATATTTCCCGCCCGCAACATTCTCCATGCACCCAACGAGACCGCAACCGCATGGCTCATCACTCCCATAAACGGGAATATGTCCCAGCTCGCCCGCGACTCCGTTACGCCCTAAGAGCGGAACTCCGTCAATCATTATCGCGTTGCCTATGCCTGTGCCGAAATATATCCCGCAAGTTATACCGTCAGCAGGTACATCATACTTCCTCATGTCGTAATAAAGCGCGAATGTTACATCATGCTCGGCAAAAACAGGAACATTCAGACGGCCTTCAAGATATTCAACGACAGGCAGATTTTCCATGTAGCTGAGATTCGGAGCCTGCAAAATTTTCGTGCGCTCACGGTTGAGAGTCGCGGGGAAACCAGCCGCAACCGCGTCAAATTCCCGGCCTCCCGCGTAACTCTCTATGAAGTCCGCAACATCTCTCAGTACGTCATCTGATTTCAGTATGCTCTTCACTGGCTGCTTGCGGAAATCGCGAACATTCCCGGAGTCGTCAGCAAAACCGATCCGAAAATTTGTCCCGCCTATATCGATTCCGATTATGCTATTCATCGCCGGGGAAAATTATTCCTGCGTTCTTGCGGGCAGTCTCAATTGTTGCTACGTTGCCGAGTGTTACGCCCATGAATGAATATGCAGACTCGTAATCATCACTCAACATTAAGCGCGCAATCTCTTCAATCTCGTAGTGCCATCTGTCAGCTATGGGCTGTTCGTTGAATGTCTCATCAGAAGTTTTTGTTACGACTCTGACGCTCTTTAACCCGTTCGGCTCATCGACATAGATAAATCCTTTTTCGCCCTCAATCGTGAAGTGATTTATGCCCCACGTGTCTTTTGCGCCCGCGTTTGTCGAAACAAATCCGTCATATCTCATCACAAAAACGCCGGAAGTGTCGGCGAGTCCGGGGTAAATATTCGGGTAATATTTCGCGCTCTCAGGCCGTCCGAACAATGCAGTGTTCAGTAATACGTTGTAGAAATTTATATCCATGAGACACCCGCCGGCAAATTCGGGGTTAAAGATATTCGGGCGTTCACCTTTCAGCACTAAGTCATAGCGGCTTGAGTACTGGCTGTAGTTCGACATCACGAGACGTATACGGCCTATGAGACTCAATTTTTCGCGCAGAAGTCGGAAGTTCGGAAGATAGATTGTCGGAGCGGCCTCAAAGATGAAGAGTCCTTTTGACTTTGCGAGGGTAAAAAGCTCCTCTGCGTGTGAGAATTTTGTCGTAAAAGGCTTCTCACAGATAACATTTTTCCCGGCCATGAGAGAAATTTTTGCCTGCTCATAGTGTAATAGATTCGGAGTCGCAATGTATATCGTATTGACTCTCTCATCACTCAAGAGCGCGTTGATGTCCGTGTAAATTTTCGGAGCGTTGTAGACTTTTGCGAGGGATTCGGCTTTGTCCTTTGTGCGTGAGTATACAGCTTCAAGCGAAATTCCGTCAGCCTTCATCACATTGTCGAGAACCGAATGAACGATAACGCCCGATCCGATTGTGCCGAGCCTTATTGCTTCCATGACTTTGCGACCTCCGTAGCAGCTTCAAGAATCTCAAGGACTTTCACGACCTCAGAATCTTTCACGCATTTTTCACCGCCGTTTTCGATTGCGTCAATCAAGCTGTCATATATCCGTTCATAGTGAGCGCAGCCGACCGGGATTTTCTCCGTAACTTTTTCGCCGTCCTTCATGTAGACGAGAGTCCCCCAGCGTGATTCGGGAGCGGGCGATGTGTCGATAATGTGCCGTCCGATGACTTTCTTTTTGCCGGAATTGTGGATTACGGGCGGTAATGTGAAGCTGCCGTTTGTGCCGTGAAGTGTGAAGCGCGGATAATCGATTAATACACACATTGACGTGTTCACGGAGGCTTTTGCGTTCCCGTAGAATAACTCTATGTCGTAATAGTCATCGCCGACACCGGGATGATGTATGCTCCTCACATCGTAGCGCACGCTGTCGGGCATTCCCAAGAGGCTTATTATCTGGTCGGTTGTGTGAACTCCGAGATTGTAGAGCGTTCCGAGATGATCATACCAGCCGTTTGTCTTGAAGTAATCGTAATGACTCTCAAGCCTTACGAGACGGCCAATTTTCCCGGAGGCTAATACTTCCTTCAGCGCAAGAAAATCCGCGTCAAATCTCCTGTTCTGATTCGGCATACAGATTAGCCCCTTCTCCTTTGCGAGCGTGAAAACTTTGCGGGCTTCCTCTGCTGTAGGCGCAAAAGGTTTCTCAATGAGCGCATGTTTGCCCGCGTTGAGAATCTGTTCAGCGTATGAAACGTGAAATCTGTCGGGCGCGCTCACAACAACGAGATTAATATCCGGGTCATTGAGGACGGACTCGAAATTTGTCGTGAATGTTATTTCCGGGTAAAACGGCTCATATTCCGCGAACTGCGCTATATCTTCCTCGCGCCTGAAAACGTACTTGACCCGGCAATCCTTCCTGTGTTCTACGTAGGGTATGTGATACTCCCTCACGCTGACTCCGAATCCTACATACGCAATGTTGAGCATGTTTATTCCTCCTTAAACTTTTCGTGAATTTGTGAAAGTGTTGGCATTGATGACTGAGCACCGATTCCGCAAACTGTAACCGCGCTGCACTTTGTCGCGAATTTTGCAGCCGTGAAGATGTCCATTCCCTGAAGAAGCGCATAACCGAGTCCGCCGATGTACGAGTCGCCCGCGCCTGTCGTTTCTATTGCGTCAACTTTGTACGGCCTCACGATTTCCGATTTACCGTCAGCACAAATCACCGAGCCTTGGCCGCCCATCGTGATAACCCATGTGTTATTCATTGATGCTGAAACTTTGAGTCCCTCACGAACAGCATCATCAACGGAAGCGATTTTCACGCCCAAATATTCGGAGGCTTCAACCTCATTCACGATAACGACATCTGAGAGGGGCAAAACTTCCCGGCGGTCTGTGAATGACGGGGCGGCGTTGTACAAAACTTTCAGGCCGTAAGACTTTGCTTTTTTCGCGGCGTAAATGTTTACTTCGTGGGGGATTTCATTTTGCAGGATTAATATTTTTGACTGACGGAATAATTCCCCGGCCATGTCAATATCTTTCGTGTTAATGTCGTAATTCGCGCCCCTGTTGATTGTCGCAAAGACTCTCCCGTCCTCCAATGCGTGAACACATCCCATACCGCTAGACACTGAAGACCTTTTCACGTGTGAAACATCGAGACCGTATTTCACAGCTTCAGCAAGCAGAAATTCTCCCATGTTGTCATTTCCTACCGCGCCGATCATGAACGTTTTTACGCCTAATTTTGCCGACTGCACAGCCTGATTCGCGCCTTTTCCG
Source organism: uncultured Fretibacterium sp. (assembly GCA_946183145.1). Classification (GTDB taxonomy): domain Bacteria; phylum Synergistota; class Synergistia; order Synergistales; family Aminobacteriaceae; genus JAFUXM01. The sequence continues at coordinate 12,077 of CAMGZM010000006.1, forward strand.
CCCGCAGATGTTGACGCTGACTCGCACGTCATTGTTTCGCCCTCATGAGGCATTCTCTTAACCTTAAGTATGATGTCATAATTCATACTTCCTGCTACAACTATCATGTTTTGTTGTTCACTCTCCATTCTCCACAAAAAACCCCCCTCGCGCTAAAGGGGGTAAACGTTAATCGTTATGCTTACTTCTGCAGAAGCGGCGAGTCAGACAGTGTTACGTAAACAAGTTTGCTGTCTAAGTAAGGCTCCGTGATGATTGTGTGTTCGGGCCTGTCTTCTGATTCCCAACCCTCGCGGTTTTTGTAGTCTCCTGTCTCTGTCCAGAAAACTACATCACAGGCTTTTGACTCTAAGCAGATTGCGCGCGCTCCGCTGTGTACGGAAATAAATACCGCGTTCATTTTGAGCCGTTTCGCAATCTCTGAGACTAACGCGGTATTGAAGCCTATCGGGTCGCCAGCGTCAGCAAAATAATCCATCGGCGGATGATCTCCCGTCAATGCGACTTTGAACGTCATTGCACCGTCAAAATGTTCGGGCTTCACAGTTTCGGGATATGTTCCGGCTATGCAGTCGTCAATGTATTTCTTCTTCATGGCCGCTAATGTTCCGTCTGATTTCATTTCCCTGATTGCTGATGAGATTCGCCCGCAAAATTCCGCGTCCTCCTCACGGAGAAGCATCGAAAATTTCACGTTGTACACCGATGTTTTCGGAAGGCCGAATACTGCATATTGTTTCGTCCGTGAAATTAGGTAATCAGCTGTGTACTTGTCAATCTCAAGAGCCGCTATTCTTCCACTCATCAACGCCGCAACTATTCCGTCAAGAGTGTTGAAATACTTGAAACGTGTGAACGGAGTCAGCGAGAAAAACGGCTCTGCAAGATCTGCGTTAAGTGTTTCCTCATCGACTCCAAGTTTCGTAAGGTGTCCGAGAATCATTTCATTCTCCGCGCCAAAGCACACGCCAGTAACAAGCAACAACTCTAAGACTAAGGCTATGACTCTCTTCATTATTTCGCGGCTCTTCTTCTTGCGAGGAAGTTCGCGATGTCCTGCTGTATGAACTCGAAATATGATGCTACTATGATAATGATACCCGTAACGACATACTGCCAGAATGAGTCAACATTAATGACGACCATTCCGACTCTCAGAACCGCAAGCATTAACGCTCCGACAAACGTACCGAATGCCGTACCTCTTCCGCCCGCCATACGAGTCCCGCCTATAGCCGCCGCCGCAATTGCGTTAGTCTCATAGCCGAGTCCCGCTGTTGACTCCGCGCTTCCCAGACTCGCAAGCATGATCAATCCCGCAGCAGCCGAGCAGATTCCGCAGACTATATACGCGACATACTTAACCTTGACGACATTAACGCCCGAAAGTTTCGCGGCCTCTTCATTGTCGCCCACAGCGTAAAGATAATCGCCCGTCCGTGTGCGCGATAACATTATGTGAATGAGTATGAATATGATTATCATTACTAGGATATACCAGCGTACATTACCGAACATTCTCCCGTTGAAGATGTTGCGGTATACAGATGGGACTCCTGTTACGGGCATTCCTCCTGTTATGACGTAAGCAATACCGCGATATAACGACATTGTGCCGAGAGTCGCTATGAACGGCTGAAGTTTCAACCCTGTAACAAGAAATCCGTTGAACGCTCCGAGAACCGCGCCGACCGCAAGACCCGCAAGAATCGCGAGCCAGGGATTTATACCCTTCACCGCCATCGAGGCCGTAACGATTCCAGTAATCGCGAACGTACAGCCTATTGAGAGGTCAATTCCGCCCGTGATTATCGCAAACATTATCCCCGCGGCTAATACTCCGTTCAAGACCATCTGCTGAAGTATCGTTATGATGTTGCTGACCCGCATAAAGTTAGGGTTCATTACCGTGAAGATTAATCCCATTCCGAATGTCGCAAGCAAAACTACTAACTCGCGTTTGTATTTGTTGACAAAATTTTTCACCTGTCGTTATCCTCCTATAGCATAGTCAAGCATCTGATCACTTGTTCCGTATTCCCCGCGATTCAAAACTGCGTTCACTTTTCCCTCGCCCATGACGATAATGCGGTCGCTGAGTCCCATTACTTCAGGAAGCTCCGACGATATGACGATGATACTTTTTCCGTTCTGTATCATTTCTTCCATGAGGCGGTAAATTTCGGCTTTTGCTCCGACATCGACTCCCTTTGTAGGCTCATCGAAAATTATTATGTCAACTTTCGTACTCATCCAGCGCGCGAGAATTACTTTCTGCTGATTTCCTCCCGACATGTTAAGCGTCAAATATTCGGGCTTGTTAGGATGAATCTCCAGCTCCTTGAAAAAGTGCTCGGCGTTCTTGAGTTTTTTGTCATCGCTCAGGAATCCGAATGCGTTTGCGTAATCCTCAAGGCTTGAGATTGAAATATTCTGCGTGTTGCTTGATAGTTTCATGAAGCCCTGAGTCTTTCTGTCTTCAGGAATGAGTCCTATACCTGCCTTCAGAGCCTTTGAAGTGTTCCATGAACCTGTAGGAATCCTTTTGCCCTTCATGAAAACTTTTCCGCCCGTAATCATGTCAGCCCCAAAAATCGCACGCATTGTTTCAGTACGTCCTGCGCCAACAAGCCCGAAGAAGCCGAGTATTTCCCCCTTGTGAAGCTCGAATGATACATCCTTGAATCCCGTCGGCCCTGTGAGATTTTCAGCCTTCAGCACAACTTCATCACTTGCCATGCAGGGAAGATTACGCGACGCAACAGCACTTACAGCACGACCGACCATCGCATGAATCAATTCATCGCGGGTTGTCTTTGCGACCTCAAGAGTCGTGATATATTCTCCGTCCCTCATGATTACGGCCTTGTCGCAAATCCTGAATATCTCTTCAAGCCTGTGTGAAACGTAGAGGATTGTTACTCCCTGTGCTTTAAGCTGCTTGATTACGTCAAATAATGCTTCAGTCTCACGAATCGACAATGACGCTGTAGGCTCGTCAAGTGAAATTATGTTTGACTTGTGATATAACGCCCTCGCAATCGCCATCATCTGCATCTGCCCTGACGTTAATTTATCGGCTAATTCCTCGCTCCTGAAGTTGCAGTGCAAATCCGTCAATATCGCGTTCACATCACGGTGCATTTTCGCGTAATCGATGAAGAATCCTTTTGTCGGTTCATGGCCGAGTGTTACGTTTTGGCCGACCGTCAAATCACGGACAATTAATGTTTCCTGATGAACTTTTGAGATTTTCCCTTCAACGATTGCCTGATTCGGATTTCGGAACTGTACCTTTTTCCCGTGAAGCAATACATCGCCTTCATATTCGGGGTAAACGCCGTGAAGTATATTGAGGATTGTTGATTTTCCTGCTCCGTTTTCACCGAGAAGGGCTGTTACTTCTCCTTCCTCAACGCTGAATGATATATCTTTCAGGACGTGCGCGCCGGGGAAGTGCTTGTTGATTTTCACAAATTCTACTGCCTTAGACATTGACACGCTCCAATCTGTTAAACAAAAACGGGATGCAGTCTTTCACACCCCGTTTGCTTTCAACCTTGCTATTTCGTGTACGCTGTATCTACCCAGTTGATTATCTCTTTTGCGGGCTTGTTCACGTTGTCTTTGTCGATTAACGCCTGAGGAGTTGCAACGACATGCGGAACTTTCTGGCCTGCAAGAACTCTCAGAGTGCATTCAACAGCGACCTGCGACATGTAATAGGGGAATGAGTCGACAGTCGCATCAAGTTTGCCTTCCTTGATTGACGTATAAGCCTCGCCGATTCCGTCAACACCGACAACAAGAATATCTGCGTCAACCTCATCAACAGCCTCAACGACTCCAAGTGCCATATCATCATTGTTGCAGAATATAGCCTTCATGTCAGGGAAACGCATTATCCATGTGGACGCAAGCTCTTTAGCCCTCTGCCTGTCCCAGTCTGCATTCTGTTTCGCAACGATTTCGAGTCCCGATTTGTGATCCTTTATCCAGTCCTCGAAACCCTGAGTCCTTTCACGCGCCGCAAATGCTTTAGCCATTCCGATAACGATTCCGACCTGGCCTTTGTCGCCGAGCTTTTTCGAGATCCATTCAGCCGCTAACTGACCGTTCATGTAGGCGTTAGGCCCGACGTAGTAATCACAGTTCGCTATGAGTCCATCGTTGACATTGACGACAGGAATTTTTGCGGTCTTTGCGTTGTCGACAGCCGCCGCGAGATTCGAGTCTGAAATCGGGCTTGCCATTACGGCTTTGACTCCCTGATTCACTGCGTTGTCCATCATTGTCTGCTGGCCTATCTCGTCGCCTTCATCTGTTGTTGCGTCAACGCGGATATTCACGCCGGAATTTTTCGCCGCAAGATCATAGCCTTCTTTGAGACTGCGCCAAAATTCATTTGAGATTGACTTCATGATGGCTGAAAGGTTATGAACATCTTTTACGGGGACTTCTGCGCCCAATTCCGCGCGAACCTGCTCGATTGTCTTTGCGCTGGGATCTGCATCGGGGTTGAACTCGTCAGCATATGCCGTGAATACGAGTGCCATTACTGCAAGCACTGCCAAAATTAACGCGGTGTAACTTCTCTTCATTGTGGTGATTCCTCCCTATGTATTTATGCTTTCACTTGAACATGTCAAGCACAAGCTCACTGACTTTCACGCCGTCTTTAGCGCGTATTACGTCCGCAATTTTCTCCATGCCTATGCGGTCAATTATCCCGTTGATTTTCTCGAACGCGTCAATATTCGCCTGAGTCTCTTTGAACGGGTCTTCACGAATCGGGAACGTGTCAAAGAATACAACTCCCTGATAGTTATACTTCCTGAGATAATATATGAACTCCAGCGCCAAAACGGGATTCACTGAGCCGAAAATCATCCCGCTGTCCTGCCATCCGTAGCCGTCATTCATGTGAAGTCCGAAAAGTTTTCCCCTCCGCGCCGCAAGTGCGATTCCGAATGACGGGTTGTCGTGCTTCATTAACATGTGGCAGAAGTCGAGAGTGCAGCCGACATTATCCCGCGCAATTTCCTCAAGAAGATACATTGTCATTCCGGTGCTGTCGACCATCGCAAAATTACGTTCCTCGTAGGGCTTGTACTCAATCGATATTCTGATCTCCTTTTTGCCCTCTGAACCCGCAGCGTAATCCGCAACATCTCTCACGCCTTCTACAATTTGCTCCCATGCCCGCGAGTAATCCATCTGAAACGGGTAATCAAAGCCATCATTCTCAAGCCACAAAGTTACTACAGAGCCGTCAAGTTTTCTGCAAATGTCAACAGCTTCACGGCACATTGTGATAACTTTTTCGCGTGTTTTGGGATTCTCGTTCGTGAAATCTCCGGGCTTGAAGTCAGCACCACGCCAGCGAACTGCGAGTCCGTTCACGCCCAAATGCTTTTTGCGCCGGATTATTTCCTCGATGTCATAGCCCGTGAAATGTTCGGGGTAATTGAACTCAAGGTGTGTTATTCCCTTCATGTTCGTGTAGCTGTCTATTGCGTCATAAACAGTTGCATTCTTGAACACAAAGGAGTTGAAACGCCCTGCATACTTGAATGACATAGTTTCATCTCTCTTCGGGTGAATAATATTTTATTGTCAAAATTTGGATGAATGAATATTACACTACGATAACAATTTTTTGCAAGCGTCATTAACGCAGAGACGTACAAAAAATCCCCCCGCCATAAAAACGAGGGGAAATATATTTCACACGCTGTTAATGATGTCAGTTATTCTTCACGATATTCATCACGACTTCACGGAGTTCATCATCGTCAAGCGCGAGCTGAATATTTGCGCTCAACCATCCCTTTTGAGTCCCGCAATCGAAACGCCGTCCCTCATAGACGACTCCCCAAACGGGTTCACGTTTTGCGAGTTCGCGTATTGCGTCCGTGAGCTGAATCTCTCCTCCTGCGCCTGCCTGCTGTGTGTGAAGCAGCGGGAAAATCTCCGGGGATAATACATATCTTCCCATGATGGCGTAACGTGAAGGAGCGTCGGCTAATTTCGGTTTCTCTATCATGTCATTGATTCGGAAAATTCCCGGCTCTTTCTCCTCGCCTGATGCGATTCCGTAGCGTGATACGTCTTTGTCCTCTACATGCTCAAGTGCTACTACGCTTCCGCCGAGTCTCTCATGTACTTTCACAAGCTGAGACAGAACAGGCACATCACCGACAAATACATCATCAGGGAGAATCACGCCGAAATATTCGCCCTTGCAGACAGGCTCACCGCATAATACTGCATGGCCGAGTCCTAAAGGTTCACGCTGACGGATGTACATTATTTCAGCCATCTCTGAGATTCGAATTATCTTGTAGTAAAGCTCAAGTTTTCCGCGACTCTTCAAAATCTCTTCAAGCTCAAATGAACGGTCAAAATAATTTTCGATTGAACGCTTTGTACGCCCCGTTATCATAACAATATCTTCACAGCCGGAAGCTAAAGCCTCTTCAACGCCGTATGATATTATCGGCCTGTTCACAAGAGGCAGCATTTCTTTTGCGATCTCTTTTGTTACGGGCAGAAACCTCGTGCCTAATCCCGCGACAGGAAAAAGGCATTTCTTCACGGTCATAATTTTTCTCTCCTCTAGCAAAATTCTTTGAGCCTTGATGATAATATTGCTGATAATTCTTCAACGGTTTCAAGTTCAGGAGCTTCAACGAGGATTCGTAACAGGGGTTCTGTTCCTGATGTGCGTATGAAGATTCTTCCGTTTGTGATTCGTTCTGTGTACTCTGCTACAATAGCATTAACTGAGTCCATGTCAACACTTTCACGCGGACGAATCAGCGCAAGATTCGTGAGCCTCTGAGGATAACGCCCGAATCTGTCAGCGAGAGTCGAAACATTTTCGCCCAAATCGTGAACAGCATTAAGGAACAGCATCGCCGTGCATAATCCGTCGCCTGTTGACGTGAAATCGCTCGCTATTATGTGGCCTGACTGTTCGCCGCCGAGTCCTGCTCCTGATTCGCGCATTGTCTCAAGCACATATCTATCACCGACAGGGCAGCGGAGAGTCTTTATTCCCTCATCGGAAAAATGTGCTTCAAGTGCCATATTGCTCATGACAGTAACAACAACTTTGTCATTTCCCGAAAATTTTTTGAGCCATCGTCCCAATACCCACAGGATAATATCGCCGTCAATGATCCGCCCTTTGTCATCTGAGATTAATACGCGATCCGCATCTCCGTCAAACGCAAAGCCTAATGACATTCCGTTTTTCACGACATAGCTTGTGAGATTAGCCATGTGCATGACTCCGCAATCACGATTGATGTTGAGGCCGTCAAAATCCTGTGAGATGATTTTCGTATTGAGCTGTGAAAATTTTGTTGCGTCAACGAGAACGGGAACGCTCATAGCTGAAGCACCGTCAGCGCAGTCAAAAGCAACGTTATTCATCACGGCTTCAGGGTTAAGGAGCGAGGCAATATGAAGCGCGTAATCCTTCACGAGGCCGGGAGAGTCGTAAACGCGTCCGACATTGTGAGATGTATTGCGTTCGTCCCGCGACAAAAATTCTTCAACGGCTAATTCTTCATCGTCTGAGAGCTTGCAACCGTCAGAACCCAAAAATTTTATGCCGTTATACTCTGCGGGATTGTGGGACGCACTGATCACTGCTCCACCGTCAGCACCTAAAACCTTAACCGCATAGCTTACGCCGGGAGTCGGATTTATTCCCGTCAAATATACTTCTGCGCCTTCCGAACTCATGCCGGAGTAAAGCGCGCCTTCAAGCATTCGCCCGCTCAAGCGTGTATCACATCCGATTACGATTCTTTTTCCGTGCGTGAAGCGTATGAATGCCCTTCCGAGTCTGAGCGCAATTTCTGGAGTCATGTTGCCGGTGTTGGCGAGGTCTCGTACTCCGTCAGTGCCGAAAAGTTTACGTTCTTTAGCCAAATGTAATCATCCTCCGTTCAAATATGAATATTCCCCCTTATAATTCGCGTACAAGGGGGAATGAATTTTCAGCGTACTGCTTTTGTGTTTACTGTGATGTTCTGAGGCTCAATGCGCACGATCCTGAATAAATCCTGCGAGGGCATTTCCGTTCTCACTGGAATCGTTGCGGGAGTCATAAATATGTTCGTCATGTCAGCAAAAACTTTCAGCCCTGCATTTTCGGGGTCAAGGCTCTCAATCAGTGAGGGCTTCCCGTCAACCGTAACAGTAACGCTTGAGGGGCTGCACTGCCAGTTTTGCGGCGAATCCGTTCCGCGAAGCTCAACAGGAATCCCGCGAATCATTTTCTCCGCATGTGCCTCGCTTAGGTGTATGCTGACTTTCACGGCTGAAGTGTTCACGAGCGAGACTCCGTTTATTTCCGGCTGCCTTAACGGTGAGACTATAACGCTGTCTTTGTTCATGGCCGAAATCTCTATTATCCCGGTGTCAACTGCTTCAACTTTTGCGAGGTCTTCTGCTTTTCCCTCTATCTGTACTTCTGAAGGGTCTGTAACGATTGAGCGGACCTCGTAATCTGAGTCCAATTTTCCCGCAAGACGAACGACAACAGGAACTCTTTTTCGCGGCAATCCTCTTGCAATGCTCCCGCTGAATCTCACTTGTGCAGGCTCAATTGTTACTGTGCCTTCAAAGGGTTCTGACTGCGAGAATTTTACGGGCATGAGCAAATCATTTCCGGCTTGAAGCTCCTCAACTGTAGGAGTGATTCGGACGCTTCCGACTTTCGCAACGTCATCCTCTGCTCCCTTTATGCCGACTTCACGCGGAACAATCTCGACTCCCTCGATGTAATGTCCTTCCGGGATATTCTGAGGGAGAATCGTCTCTACTGTCATAAGCCTCGTAACCTGCCTCACTATGTCAAGAGTCGTCTGTGATGGGAAACATGATACAAGCGTCAAGTTTATGGGCATTTCTACATTGATGTTTACGGTGTATCTTTTTCCGGGCAATAAATTTCTCGCGTCAACAAATGCCTTCACGTTATTGTAGTCAAGATTCATCATCTCTTCTTCAGGGCCTCGGAGTTCAACGTCAACTTCTGACAATTTCCCGCGCAATATTGCCTGTGAATCGAGTCCGCGATATTCGAGGGGACATGTGAATTTGAGGTTTATATACGCGCTTTCCTCAAGCCCGGTTACGTATACCCACATTAACACGGCGGTTACGATTGAGATCAGCCACAAAGCCCAGGGAGATGTTAATATTTCGTTGAGGTCAAAACTTTTCAGCTTCATTTTACGAGTCCTCCCGCGTCCTGCTCAACTTTCTTAACCCAGAATATATTTGACAGCGCATTAGCAAAAGCCTTCCAGCCCGTCAAAACCTGTTCGCCCGCAAAGTAATGCCGCAATAATTTTTCGACCTGAAAATCCTTGATGTTCTTTGAGAGTCTTCCCTTTACAGCAAGTGAGATGTCTCCGCGTTCCTCCGATACGATAATCACAATCGCGTCTGACACTTCAGAGATTCCGAGAGCGGCGCGGTGCCTTGTTCCGTACCATCGTGATATTTCGGGAGCGTCAGCAAGAGGCAGGTAACACCCTCCCGCAATCAGCTTGTACTTGTCGAGAATTAATGCTCCGTCATGAAGCGGGTTGTCCTTCCAGAAAATAGAGATGATTAATTCCTGCGTGATTTTCGCGTTGAGGTGTATTGCTGTCTCTGTGTAATCGCCGAGTCCTACATTCTGCTGAAACACTAAAAGCGCGCCTATCTTGTGAGCTTTGAGATAACTTAGCGCGCCCGTGATCTGACTCACTCTGACTTCTGCCTCATCTGATGACATTCTGCGTTTTGCGTAAATTTGTCCCTTTCCGAGTTCCTCAAGCATTTTGCGTAACTCCGGCTGAAACACAATCGGAATTGCGAGGCTCAATGCAAGAAGAGTCGTCTGCAAAAACCACGTCAGCAAACGAAACCGCAGAAATATCGCAACACCCAGTAACAGCACAAGTATCAACACACCTTTGATGAGCTGTATTGCCCTCGTTCCAACAAGCACGACAAGTATACGGTAAATGATGAATGATACGATCGCAATATCAATGAGGCTGCGGAAATTTACGAGATTAACGAGATTCGGGAGCATTACACAACGAGCCTTACGACACCGCGATAAACTAATCCCCTTGTGCCGTCAATCGAAACTATATCGTCATCCATCAGAGTCGAAAAAGCATCAGCAACACCGACAATGCACGGAAGGTTGTAATCCATCGCCAGTGAATTACCCTCAGAGAACAATAACCCGCTCTCAAACAATACAGCTCCGACTTTCGGGAGAACAGGCCGGTATTCCTCGCTCAGCTGACGAACAACGAGAATACAGCCGGGAGTCGCTTTGTCTATTGCTTCCTGAGGAGTCCGGGCAATGCAGACTTTTCCGGAGGCGTTTTTCTGCGACAAAGGAGTCCCCGATAAAAGTATCGTTCCTGTTGTGAGGACTTCAACAACGTTTGTTGACCCGGGGCGGCCTACGGGTATTCCTGCGGTGATGACAACAAGCTCGCCTTCGGGCAAAAGTTTTTCGCGCACGCAAGTTGTTACGGCTTCACGTGCTGCAACGTTTATGTCTGACATTTCGGAGAGCCTCACGGGGTGAACTCCCCACACTAACGCAAGCTCGCGCCATGTCTGCTGTGAAGGTGTGAGTCCTAAGATGGGGCATTCGGGGCGGTGTTTGCTGATCATTTTTGCGGTTAATCCTGAACGTGATAATGAGATTATTGCGGGGGCGTTTATCTGTTTTGCGATTAACACTGCTGCTCCTGATACTGCGTCAGGCACGGGGATTCCTTCAAGCTCTAAAGGATTCTGCTCGTTGTTCTTGTGATTTCCCCAAATCTGCAACTCTTTCTCGGCTCTGTCTACAATCTTCCTCATTGTCGCGACTGCCTGAACGGGATAATTTCCTGAAGCTGTTTCTCCCGACAACATTACCGCGTCCGTTCCGTCAAGTACGGCGTTCGATACGTCAGAGGCTTCTGCGCGTGTAGGTCTGGGATTGCGAATCATCGAGTCGAGCATCTGAGTCGCAACGATAACGGCTTTTCCTCTTACCCGGCACATCTCAATGATTCTCTTCTGGACTAACGGCACATCCTCAGTCGCAATTTCAACGCCCAAATCACCGCGCGCAACCATTACGCCGTCAACAACATCTACAATCTCCGCAAAATTGTCGACAGCCTGACGAGTCTCAATCTTCGCAAGAATCTTCATTCCGCTTCCGTATTCACGAATGAGTCGGCGTACTTCTACAATGTCCTGCCGTGTCTTGACGAATGAGACCGCTAAATACTCCATGCCGTGCTGAATGCCCCATGCAATGTCCTGCTTGTCTTTCTCGCTCAATGCCGGAAGTGTTATGTCAGCTCCGGGAAGATTTATGCCTTTCGTGTTTCGCAATGGGCCTCCTACAATCACCTTGCAGGTTACTTCATCGCCTTCAACCTTTTCGACTTCAAGATTCAAAGTTCCGTCATCGATATAGATATTTTGTCCGGGCTTCACTTCCTGCGCCAAAAGTTTGTAGTTTACCCAGAATTTTTCCGGCGTTCCTTCAAATGCTTCATCACATGATGATATTATGACTTTTGCTCCCTGAATGAGCTGAATTTCTCCGTCCTTCATATGTCCCGTGCGAATCTCAGGGCCTTTTGTGTCAAGCAATGCGGCTATAGGTTTCTTCACTGAGCGTTCGACTCTGCGAATCAGCTTGAGCTTCTTTTCGTGGCCGTCATAATCTCCGTGCGAGAAATTGAGTCGCGCTACATTCATTCCGGCTTCAGCCATTGCCTTTAACGTTTCGTAGTTGTCGCTTGCAGGTCCGATTGTGCATACGATTTTCACAAACATGATTTAGTTTCCTCCCTCTTGAAGTTTTCTATGATGACTGAATTATACAGGCAAAATATTTTTGTGAGTCTTGATTGTGAGTCAGTATTACTGATTCGTTTTTGACATGGCCGGGTAAAAATTTCACGCGCAAAAAACAAACAAAAGTCCTTCCCCCAAATTTTCAGGAGAAGGACTTAATCTCACGCCGCGAATCTTAAGCCGCAAATCCTCCGCTGCCCCCGTAAACTGCAAAGCTGTTCGCAGGAAGAACGCCAGACAAAGCAGACAATAATTTTCCGCCGTCAGAATTACAGCCCAGATATACACGGCAAATGTCATCGTCATTTTTCAGCTCAAGTATGACTCTCTCGTTCCCTCTGCATGAGTTGATGACACGCGCAAAGTCCTTCACGTTCGGAATCTCTCCTGTGATTGAGACCGTCAAATATTTCTGCCCGCGTTCGTCAAGCTCTTCTGACATTATGATTTTGTCCGGCAATAACTGCCCTCTGTCGTCGAGTCTCCCTTCAACAACAAACGCTGTGCCCGGCGTGATAACGTCTTTGTACTCCTGCCACGTTTGCGGGAAAAATACGACATCAATATTTGCTTCTGTGTCCTCAAATTGTACTATGCACATCGTATCGCCCTTCTTGGTTTTCTTGGGCGTGAATGATGCTGCTATTCCTCCTGCAACGGGTTTAACGTTCTCGCTTTTCCAGTCTTTTATCTCTGAGATTGTGCAGTTTGTGAACGCTGAAAATTTTTCCTGATACGATTCATACGGATGACCAGACATGTAAAGCCCCGTAACCTGTTTCTCGTAATCAAGCCTCGTATGCTCGTCAAATTCGGGAATCTCCGGCATATCAGGTTCAGCGGTTATTGCTTCATCTTCTACAATATCATCAAACATTGAGATCTGACTCGTTTTCCTTTCGGAGTTGACTTTCTGAATCGCCTCCAAAAATTTTGGCAGTGCGTTCAACAGAGTTGCGCGGGTCTTTTTGAGTCCGTCAAATGCTCCTGCCTTTATGAGATTCTCAAACACCGTCTTGTTCATGAGACTCATATCTACACGCTTCATGAAGTCCCACAAAGATACAAATTTTCCGTTAGTGTTGCGTTCTTTCACGATCATCTCTATTGTGTTATGTCCCATTCGGGCGACTGCACCGAGTCCGAAACGTATAACCTTTCCGACTGGCGTAAAGTTTTCTGTTGACGTGTTAATATCCGGCGGCAATACCTCAATCCCTGAATGCCTCACTTCAAGAACGTAATGACCAAGAACATCCCTTTTTGCTTTCATCTGGCTTGTGAGATATGCGGCCATGAACTCAACCGGGAAATTTGCCTTGAGCCACGCTGTATCGTATGAGATTAGCGCATAAGCGGCGCTGTGAGACTTGTTGAAGCCGTAACCCGCAAACTTTTCTATGTTGTCGAAAATTGATGACGCTGTATTAGGGTCAATTCCTTTTTCCTTTGCGCCCGACAAAAATTTTTCCCTTTGAGCCTGCATAACCTCAACTTTCTTTTTGCCCATTGCACGCCGCAACAGGTCAGCTTCTCCCAATGTATAGCCCGCCAGAACTGAAGCGCACTGCATAACTTGCTCCTGATAGAGAATGACTCCGTAAGTCTCACGCAATGTATCTTTGAGCAATGAATGAGGGTAAGCGGGTTCTGCTCTTCCGTGCTTGCAGTTGATGTACTGATCGACCATGCCGGACTCTAAAGGGCCGGGACGATACATAGCCAGCGCCGCAACAAGATCCTCAAAGCGGTCAATCTTCAGCTTCCGCAGCATAGCTCGTATACCGTCGGACTCAAGCTGAAATACTCCCATTGTGTCAGCTTCCTGCAAAATCTTGAACGTTTTTTCATCATTCACTTCATCGTTCACTTTGTTCATGTCGGGGACTTTTTTCCCGTTGCCCTTGATGTTTGCTAGTGCTTCCTCAATTATTGAGAGTGTAGAGAGTCCAAGAAAATCCATCTTGACGAGTCCGAGTTTCTCTACAGGCTCCATAGTGAATTGTGTTACTACCTGATCCGTATTGCCTTCACCGAGCCTTTTCACCGGCACAATGTCAGTAATAGGAACGGGAGAAATTACGACTCCTGCGGCGTGCTGTGAAGTATGCCGTGCGAGTCCCTCAATGTTCTTTGCTTTGTCGATAATGTTTCGCGTAACGGGGTCATCATCATATTTCTGTTTCAATTCTGGCGTGTCATCTATTGCCTGCGATAAACTTTTGCACATGGCCGGGATGAGTTTCGCTGTATTGTCCATGATTGAGTAGTCCATGCCTAAAGCGCGTCCCACATCTTTCACGGATTGTCGTCCCTTCATGCGCCCGAACGTGATAATTTGCGCTACATGATCGCTTCCGTAACGGTCAGAAATATATTTCAGTAATTCATCGCGTCCCTTGTCGGAAACATCGGTATCAATATCAGGCATTGAGATTCTCTCAGGATTCAAGAAACGCTCAAAGAGGAGATTATATTTCAGCGGGTCAAGCTCCGTAATTCTCAGAGACCACGCAACGAGACTCCCCGCCGCAGAGCCTCGCCCCGGCCCTATGGGGATATTACGAGATTTCGCGGCCTTGATTATTCCCGAAACAATGAGGAAGTAATCAGCAAATCCCATCTGCTTAATGACTCCTAACTCATATTCGAGTCGTTTTGCGTAATCCTCTGGAATCTCGCTACCTCTTGCGTCAAATCGTGCTTTGAGTCCCTCGCGTGCTTTTGCGCATAAATCATCGTCCGCCGTCATTCCCTCCTGAATGTCGAGGTGCGGAAGAAGATATTTCTTGTGTTCGGGGATAAGTGTTACGTTGCAGCGTTCAGCAATTTCGACCGTGTTTGTGAGCGCGTCAGGGACTTCATCACCAAATTTGTCGTACATCTCATCGGGAGTCATCAAGTAGAACTCGTTGCGGTCAAATCCGAATGCGTCATCATTATCTGCGTCCGCGTGAGTGTTGATTCGCAGCAAAATTTTGTGCCAGTCAAAATCCTCGCGGTTAAGGTAATGTGAGTCGCAAGTCGCTATTAACGGAATGCCTGTAGAGCGTGAAATCTCTATTATCGCTTTGTTGACTCTCTGCTGTTCGTCTAAAGTGTTGGGCATGATCTCAAGGAAGAAATTATCACGTCCCATAACACTGCGGTAATATTCAGCGAGTTCGGTTGCGGCTTGTATGTTGCCTGAAAGAATCATCTGCGGGATTTCGCCTGCGAGACATGCGGAGCTTGCTATTATTCCCTCGTGGTATTGCTCTAAGAGTCCGTGTTCGATCCGGGGCTTGTAGTAAAAACCCTGAGTATTTGCGATTGAGATTAACTTCATGAGGTTGTGCCAGCCCGTATCATTTTCGGCGAGAAGTATTAAGTGATTGGCGCGTTTTGAGTCTCGTGATGCGATTCCTTTCGGGGCGACGTAAGTCTCACAGCCGAGAATAGGTTTCACGCCTCGCGCTTTGCAGTTCTCGTAAAACTCTACAGCGCCGTACATTACTCCGTGATCCGTCATTGCTACTGCTTTGTTGTCCCAGCCTGAAACTTTTTCGGCGAGATTCTTTGTGCGTATTGCTCCGTCAAGCAAACTGTATTCTGTGTGAACATGAAGGTGTACAAAATCTTTGCTCATATTATGCTCCTTTAGTCGTCATCTTCCGGCGATAATTCCTGCGTATCTTCCGTATCATTCTCAGACTCTCCGCTCTCTTTGCGCTTCGTCAAAATCACTTCAGGACTGAATCCCAGACTCCTTAACTTGCTGACTATGTCCCCAAATGCTGAAGGCGTTTGCTTTGCCGGCTGTGATTCTGACGCGGCCATGATGTTTTGTGCGTGTGATTCTTCAGCGGGAGTCTCATCAGAAATATTCTCTGTCTTCTTGGCTCGTGAAATTTTCTTCAAAGGCTCAGGAGTAACCGCAATATTTTCCGGGCAGATATATTCACTCAGTCCGAAACGCAGAATCACATTCCCGTAATCCGCAAACATTCTGGCTAATTCTATTGATGTGCGTTCCTGAGTTAATACCCCGTAGCAATAACGGTGAGTCATATCAAGCACTAAATCATTTCCCCGCGCGTAAATTTTCGCGTCAAGAACAGCGCAGTAAACCGTAAAATTTTTCTCATGCACTGTTTCAAGCACTTTTGCTCTTAATTCGGGGTCTTCAGGCTGTGAAGGCATAACAGGAGCGGGCGTTACGGGTTCGGGGGACTCGGCTTTTGACTCAGTTTTTGACTCAGTTTCTGCTGACGGGGGAATTTTTGCAGGTGAAATTATCGGTGATGACTCGCGTTTAATGACGGGCGTATCATCTTCACGCTCTAAACTAAGCATGAACATTCCCAGAAGTATATCTGTCTTCATTCCGATCCGGGCTTCGGTCAAAATTTTCAGTATAGACTTCAAGAGGCGGTGAAGTTCTTCCGGCTTCCATTTTAACGACTCATCAAGAAGAAACTTTTTCTCAGGCTCAGAAACATCGAGAGAGTCAGAAATATTTTTCCATTTTGAGACGAGCCACAAATCACGCACGAGGGAAAATAATTCCTCAAAGACTCTCACGCTTGAAGCTCCCGCGCTGAAAATATTTTTGAGTCCCGCGTAAGCCTCTTCAGGATTCTCACGCAGTCCCGAAATGAATCTCTCAAACGATGAACGGCTCCCAGCTCCGAAAACTGACTCAACGTTCGCGAGTGTTACATCTCCTGACGCTGAAACCTGCTCAAGAAGCGATAATGCGTCCCTCAATGCCCCGTCAGCCTGCCGAGAAATTTCCCGCAGTGCTTCAGGCTCAAACGTTATCCCCTCATTCTGACAGACATACTCAAGCCGTGAGAATATATCATCAGGCGTTATGCTGTGAAAGGGAATGTGCTGGCATCGTGAGCGGATTGTTACGGGGACTTTGTGAGGCTCTGTCGTGGCCATGATGAAAATTACGTGTTCGGGAGGCTCCTCAAGAGTCTTCAAAAGCGCGTTGAATGCTCCCTGAGATAACATGTGAACTTCATCAATGATATATATCTTGTAGCGTGAGTTGAACGGCGCAAGAGTTACATTTTCCTTGAGGCCGCGTATGCTGTCTACACCGTTGTTTGATGCTCCGTCAATCTCTATAACGTCAAGGGAATCGCCCGCTGTAATTTCCGTACAGTTACGGCATTTTCCGCAGGGTTCAAAGCCTTGCGGGTCTTCACAGTTTATAGCTTTTGCGAAGATTCTTGCGGCTGAAGTTTTCCCGCATCCCCGCGAGCCTGAGAATAAATACGCATGGCCGACTCTGTTCTTTGCGATTGAGTTTGTGAGGACGCTTACGGCTGCCGACTGTCCGATAATCCCGGCGAAATTCTGAGGGCGGTATTTGCGGTAAAGTGATACGCTCATGATTTACGGAAAGGGCAGCGAGTCCCTATGCACTGATTGTTACGGGGGAAATATCTGCACACAACATCACTCTTCAGCATCCCGACTCCGAAATTTTCGCGCACAAAGTCAACCGCCGCCGAAACTGCGAGGAATGAGTCTCTCTTGCAGCAGCGGGGGCCGCCGATTGTCCCGATGTCATGAAGAGCTTTTGCCGTCATCAAGTGCGATAACCTGAAAGGCTCAACGCTGAGAGGATCTCCGCCCGTGATGATTGAGATGAATATTCCTGTGCTTATTCCCGCGCCGCAAGCACCCCAATAACCGCACGAACCTCCGGGAACTTCTTTTCCCCGGCTAATCATTTCAGCGAGTGAGTCAGCGAGGCTGATATTTCCTCCTGCGTTCCTGTATGCTGTGAGCAATGCCGCTCCCGTCATAACGTGATGTTCAGGGCCGTGCATGTGGCAGAAAGGAAGCGACATCATTTCACCGAGAACCTCAAAGGGATTCGCCGATGATGATTTGAGACATACATTCATGATTGAGTCGAGTCCGGCCATGTGGCATTCATTGCAGACGTAATGACCCTGCGAGCATTGAGTCCGGCTTTCTTCCTTCTTGTGGCAGATTGAACACTCCATAATCCCGGCGCGTTCGCAATACACAAGAGGGCTGCTGCAAATCAAACATTCTTCACTCATACGCATTAACCCTTTCTCAAAATTGTTATGGATATTTTCATTGTAACTTTAGCACATTAAACGCAAAATTATTTCTGTGTGTTAGAATTTCACAATATTCACATTTTCACGCAAAGGAGCATTTCACATTATGCCTATGCAGATAGGACTTGACGAATTACTAGGAATGTTGGTATCACGCGTTGAAGATCTTGCTGTTGACAGTGAGAATCAGAAGAGCCGCTTCAATGTTATGTTCAGAATGTTATACCGCAAGGGACTCTTCAATGAAAATGACGCTCTTGAAGCAATACGCGAGGAGAACAAAATCCTTCTTGAGCTCGGAATGATTAAAGCAATGCCCGATGAAAAGACTCTCAAAGCAGCGGCTGATAATCTCATGTTGTGGATTAAGGGCGACGCTAAAGAGATTAAACGCTCAATCGAGGAATTGCAGAAACGTCTTCAGGAAGCAGCCGAAAAACAGAACAAGCCGCATATAGAGACCGCCCCTGCAGGAGTGCTTAACGAACTGGACAGAATCGGAGCGAATAATCCGGGAAAGAAACTCATACTCTAAAGACATGGACTCATTAAAAGACTCGTGGCGCAAAGCTTCAGGACACGGATTAATTGTAGCGGCTCTTGATTTCGTTCTTCTCGCTGTTTCTGTGTACATCGGTTACGCAATAAGACTCGGAATCATAATGCCGAGCCACATTTATGACTGCATAAGATCCGCCCTGCTTCTTCCTTCTGTGTGTGTCGCTATGTTGTGGATGGTTGGACAGTACAAAGTGATATGGTTTCACGCAGGCACAGAAGATTATATGTATTTCTTATGGGCGTATGTAGTCTCAGTATCAGCTTTCACTCTCATCAACGGCATCACACAATTCGCAGTATTTCCCCGAATATCATTAACAATATCATTCTTGACAGGGTTATTCCTTTGCGGAGGATTGCGATTTTCATGGCCGATGATGAAATCGATTCATGTCCGCCCTAACTCTGAGATAAAACGCGCGCTCATAGTCGGAGCAGGTGAAGCGGGCTCATTGCTTGCGCGTGATTTGATGAGGGGAGACTCTGAGATTTACCCTGTCGGATTCGTTGACGATGATTCTACGAAGGCGGGACATCAGATTTCAGGGCTGCAAATTTTCGGGAAAACTTCAGACTTGCGCGAGATCGTAAAACGTGAGGAAATAAAAATAGTGCTGATTGCTATACCGTCAGTAAGCGGAAGAAAGAAGCGCGAAATTTACGAGATGTTAGCCCCTCTTAATGTGAAAGTGAGAATACTTCCGAGCTTGAGGGAATTAGCCGGGGGAAAAGTCTCAGTCTCAGGATTACGGCAGGTGAAACTTGAGGATCTTCTAGGCCGCGAACCAGTGAGAATAAATCTTGAGTCCTCAATGAACTACGTTAGGGGAAAACGCGTGCTCATAACAGGCGCAGGAGGCTCAATCGGAAGCGAAATCGTGAGGCAGGTAATCCATAATGAGCCGTCAGAAGTTATTGCGCTGGGTCATGGCGAGCAGTCTATATATCTTCTGATGGAGTCGCTTAACCGTGAGGGCGTGAAAATTCCCGTTCATCCCGTAATCGCTGATGTTGCTGACGAGATAGCAATATCAAATCTTTTCGCAAAGCACAAGCCGCAGGTAGTCTTTCACGCCGCCGCACACAAGCACGTTCCCTTGATGGAGTTCGCGCCCCGCGAGGCAATGAGGGTTAATGACTTGGGTACACGAACAATCGCAAAATCCGCCGGAAAATTCAACGCTGAACGTATGGTCATGATTTCGACGGACAAAGCCGTAAACCCTTCCAGCATTATGGGAGCGACAAAACGACTCGCCGAGAAAATTCTCGAACGTGAGCAGAGGAATTATCCAGAGACAAAATATATGGCCGTTCGTTTCGGAAATGTTTTAGGGAGCCGGGGAAGCGTCATACCCAAGTTTGAGCAGCAAATAGCATCAGGAGGCCCGGTAACTGTAACTCATCCCGACATGAAGCGGTACTTTATGCTTATCCCTGAAGCTGTGAGCTTAGTGATTCAGGCGGGCGCGTTAGGTCATGGCGGAGAATTGTTTGTGCTTGACATGGGCGAGCCTGTAGTGATTCGTGAGATGGCTGAATTGCTGATACGTCTTTGCGGCTATGAACCCTACAAGGACATTCAGATTACGTATACGGGGATAAGGCCGGGCGAAAAGTTGTATGAGGAACTATTTTACGATGAAAACTCGGTGAACGGGACTCTTCATCCGAAAATTTTTGTCAGCAAAATAAAAATGGGAGACCCTTCACACGATACTGACATTGACACGAACCTTGAATACGCGCTCCGTTATCCCGACGAAGCATTGAGCATCCTGAAAAAATTAGTCCCTGAATTTACGCACGAATAACAGAAATCCCCCCTGCCATTCACGACAAGGGGGAAATTTTTATCCCTTTTATCCTGTGATAATTCTGCTTCCCGCTATGAGGTAATCCATTCCGCTCCAGACCGTGAGAATCATTGCAATCCACATCAGAATCATTCCGCCGGGGATATTCAGTATCAGCATGATTAACGCGATAATCTGGCATACTGTCTTCAGCTTCCCGCCTTTTGACGCGGCAATCACAACACCTTCAGCAGCAGCGACGAGACGCAGCCCCGTAACAATAAATTCACGCGTGATTATCACCATCACAATCCACGCAGGAAGGCGGCCAAGCTCAATTAACGCAAGCATAGCCGCAATAACAAGCACTTTGTCAGCAAGAGGATCTATGAATTTCCCCAGTGTCGTAACAAGTTTGTACTTCCTCGCTATATAGCCGTCAAAAGCATCCGTGATTGACGCAACTATGAACACCGCCGCAGCTAATACATCTCCCCAGCTAACATCAGGAAGACCCGAAATTACAGGGGTATGTATTCTCAGTGAGAGAAAAAGCAGCACTAACGGCGCGAGAAATACACGTATAAGGCTCAATGTGTTAGGAACGTTGAAGATTTTTGACTTCATAACTATTATCACCTCCGGGAGTTGAGGAAAATTATAGCCTCTTTAGCCTTCATTCGCTATTTTCTGCCACAATTCTTTTTGCTTTGCGTTAAGATGGCGGGGAATTTCTATTCTCACTCTCACAAATAAATCTCCGTTCGTCCCGTCGCGTTTTGGCATTCCTTTTCCGCGCAGTCTCAGCTTCTGGCCGTCCTGAATCCCCGGAGGCATCTTCACAGAAACTTCACCCGCAAGAGTCTCAACCGTCAAATCTTTTCCGAGTACTGCATCATAAACAGGCACTTTCATTTCACGTGTCAGATCGTAGCCGTTAAGCTCGTAAACTGAGTCAGCCGCGATATGTATTGTTAGGTACAAATCTCCTCCCTTTTCTGATTTCCCGCGTAATTTCAGCTCTGTTCCTTCCGTTATTCCTTTTGGGATATTCACGCTTTGTGTTTTTCCGCCGATTCTCATGCTGAATTTTCCGCCCCTGAATGCGTCTTGAAGCGTTAATGTTATGTCCGCTCTGCTGTCTCTTGACATGGGATGATGATACGATGACGATGAACCGCCGAATATGTCGCCGAAATTCCCGAATCCCCCAGCGTTTCCGAATAACGTCTGGAAGAAGTCGCTGAAATTCCCCCCGCCAAAATCTACATGCTGATAATTTCCTGATGAACCCCAGCCCGGAGGGGGCGTGAAATCCTGCCCCTGCTGCCAGTTCATTCCGAGTGTGTCATACTTTGCGCGTTTTTCGGAGTCCTTCAGAACTTCATACGCTTCATTAATCTCCTTGTATTTTTCTTCCGCGCCCGGCTCTTTGTTCACATCGGGGTGATATTGCTTTGCTAGTTTTCTGTAAGCCTTCTTGATTTCGTCTGTCTTTGCGTCCCGTGATACTCCCAGAATTTTATAGTAGTCTTTGTACTGCATACATTAATTCACTTCTTCCGTTTTTATTTTTCGCTGACTAATTTTAACCTTGAGTTTATATTTTGCAACACTCAAAACAAAAAGAGCCTCCCATTTCTGAGAAGCTCCGTTTGAGATTTGCTGTGATTCTAATGCGTAATGCGTTTGCGTTTTGCCATGAAGATTATTGCGACTGAAGAGAGAACCGCGCCGAATGATTCGCAGCCGCCTCCTCCGCTTGAGCCGCTAACTCCGCTTTCTGCCTCTGTGTTAATGTCTGTGTTCGTGCCTGTGTTTGTGCCTGTTTCAGTCGTTTGTGATGACGCAGGTTTTCCGGCCATGAACATAGCACCGTAAATTCTGCCGTCTTTGCCTTCACCGTCAGGGACAATCAACTTTCCGTCTACTATCTGCGGGCCGTTGTACGATGACGCAATGCTTGTTGCTGACGCTGTAACGTTCGCAAGATAGGCTGTGAGTTCCGCGCTGAGTCCTTTTCCGCCGTCCGCTGTTGTGAGCTTCAATGCTCCTGCTGACATTGCTTCTGACGCTTTCACGCCGCCCGAACCTATTACAGGCCATGACGAATTTACGCCCTTGAAGTCTGTGCGAATCGCTGAGAATACTTCATCAGCAACAGAAGGAGTCAAAGTTTTTCCGGCCATGTTGTAGCCTAATATGCTCTGCAATTCTGAGCCGCTGAATGTCCACGAGTAAACCAGCGGGAATATTGCGCCTTCATTAAGCCCGGTGAAGTTTATGTTCACTCCTGCTTTGCCCGATGTGAGCGCGTAACCGTCTGAAGCTGAATATGTCTTTAACGTGTTGAACGTGAGCGAATTGTCCGCAATTGTCGTAACCTGCGAGGCCGTAACATTACCCCAGATGCTCGCAAAACTTGAGCGGAATGATGACGAGTTTACAGACGATGAATTTACGTCCGCAAGCTGAAGCGATATGTCGTACTCCGTCAGCTGCTCAACATAACCCTGCAAGTAATCCATGAGAGTCGGCGATGTGTTGAGATAACTGTACGTGTATTCCGTAACTTTTATCGGCTGGCTGTCTGATAACTGTGCGCCCGATGAATTGCTCCTCAATGTCTTGACCGTTATTGTTACGTAAGTATTTCCCGGCGTGAAGCTCAATACTGTTATGTCGCCCGTATCTTTGTTGATGCTGATGATGTTGGGCTTGTCGCTTGACCATTCTACAGGCTCTTCATTCTCACCATTTCCGCCGAGTGCTGTGCGTCCGTTCGTGTAGTAGACTTTTGCGATGAGGCTTGCTGTTTGTCCCACGCGCCGCAGATTGTTGGGTATTCCGCTCATCTCAATACGTGAAATCGTGTACGCCGCTAATGTCTTGTCCACAGAAATTATATTTGTGTCGTCATTGAAACATGCTCCTATGTCAAGCAGTATTTGCGCTGTTGTCGGGTATCTTGTTACGCCGCGTTCATCAATTTCGGGGAATCTCGTTCGCTGTTCGTAAGGGATAATGTTTGTCGCACGGTCTGCAATAGGCAGTGCAACATCCTCGCTTAACATTAACGTCATGAGCCTTGAACGTGTTGAAAGTGTGCTGCCCAAATACGGCGGTATATCGCTTCCCAGATCTGAGCGGGCGTTTACGGCTAATATATTTCCGCTGAAGAATGTTTCTTTTGTCCACGCTGTTGTTGATGGGTACGGTGTTCTGTCCGATGCGTTTCGTGTTACTGAGTAGAAATCTGTTACGCCGCTTCCTGTGCTGTAGACTCCTATGCGGTTATAGCCTCCTGATGTTACAGTTCCGTCTGACCATACATCCGCTACATTTCCGTCATTGCCGACTAATATTGTGCCGAGAAGTACTAGTGTGCTTCCGTCGCCTACGTATATAGCGCCTCCGTTTGCCTGGCATGTGTTGAGGGTGAATGTGCAGCTTGTTACGTTTGTTGTGTCAGCGCAGTGAACAGCGAGTCCCGCGCCGCCGGGGTTGCTTTGTGTCGCGCCGTCTATGTGGTTGTCGTAGAATGTGCAGTTTGTTACGGTGATTTCCTCGTGCTGTATTGGCTGTGCCGCTAAATATGCTCCGCCGCCCTCGCCTGTGTTGCCGCTGTTGAGTACGAGCCTGTTGCCGCTGAATGTGCATCTGCTTAATGAGATGTCATTTGCTACAACGTATAATCCTCCGCCGTTGCCTGCCGCGCCTGACGTAACATTTTCCTGAAGCATTGATGTTGTCATCGAGAATGTTGCGTAATTATTCGGGTCGCTGCTGTTCTGGTTGAAGTATATCGCGCCTCCTGAACGCCAGCTTTTGTTCTCGCGGAATAAGCACAGCTGTATGCTCAGTGTACCCTGTGCGTAAACTGCTCCGCCGTCAAGTTTTGTGCTGTTGTTGTTCCTGAATGTCGATGACGTTATCACTGACCTGCAATAACCCTGAAGTGATACCGCGCCCCCGTTGCCTGAAGATGTGCTGTTTGTCGCGAAAAATGAGTTTGTTACGGTAACATTTGAGGCTTCCGCGTATAATGCTCCGCCCCCGTCTACTGCGCTGTTGTCGTTGAAGGTCGTATCCGTTACTGTCATTTCACCGCCTAATGAATATGCAGCTCCCCCGCCTAATGTCGCAGTGTTGCCTGTAAATATCGACTGAGTGAGAGTGAGTTCACCGAGCGCGTACAATGCTCCTCCGCCCTGATGATTTCCCGTTCCTGTGCTTGAGTTTGCGCCGTTTGAGCCGAAATCAGAACTTACCGCGACGATATTCATAGCCCAGACCGCGCCGCCTGAGCCTTCAGAAAGCTGATTGCTGACTGATGAATTATTCAGCGTGATTTTTGCGTTGTTCGAGGCCGCTAATCCTCCGCCCGTTGAAGCTGTGTTCTCTTCGGTCTGAGTGAAGCTCTCAAAAATTATGTCTGATGAATACGAGCATAATCCCCCACCGTAATAAGCCGCTTTGTTCCCGCTGAAAGTATATTTTCTCGTTGTGCCTATTGTTACGGGTGATGATGATGATCCTGCTATGTATATTCCGCCTCCGCTGCCTGTTGTTGTTGAAAGGCTGTCGGATTTCGCTGTCGTATTGCTCTCGAAATATATTGTGCCTTCCGGGAGCTGTGAAGATTCTGCAATCCATAACGCGCCCCCGTTGCCATCATTCGCCGTATTCGCCCTGAATGTTACTGTCGGCTCAAATGTCATTGTGCTGTAAGACTCGGCGTAAACTGCTCCTCCTGAATAGTTAGCTGTGTTACGGCTGAATACTGCTTCACTTTCTCCCGTAATGTTGAGTGCTGTCTGACCTCTTCTTGTTGCCGCGAGATATACAGCCCCGCCATAATTCGCGATGTTGTTGGTGAAAGAAGCAGCCCCGCTCACAGTTACGGAAGCACCTCCGCCCGCGAGAATTGCGCCGCCTATGCCAGTATTCGCGGCATTCCCGGAAAATTCTGACGCTGAGCTTGTGATTGTGATTGCTACCCTGTCGCCTGATGCGTAAATTGCGCCCCCGCTGCCCTCAGTCACAGTATTAGCTGTGAAGCTGAGACTGTCGCCCGTGAGATTCACTCTTGAGCCCGCGCCCGCATAAATCGCGCCGCCGTCATTCGACACAACATTTTCCGCGAAGGTTACGCCTGTTCCGCTTACGTTCACAGTTCCGGAAGAGATGTATATTGCTCCGCCGTAATCCGCTCTGTTCTCCGTGAAGCCTGACTGCGCTCCCGAAATTGTTGTTGTTCCTCCAGCGATGTATAACGCACCGCCGTTTTCCGCAATGTTCGGTGAAGCGTCCGTTAATGTGTTGAATGTTACGTTAGCTCCGACAGTGAGACTTGATGATGAATATATTGCTCCTCCGTTTGTTGATGTGTTGTTCGTGAAGGAAGTGTTAGCGAGATTGATGCTTCCTCCTGTGAGAGAGATTGCGCCGCCTGAAACTGAAGTATTGCCGCTGAATGATGCTCCTGAAATCGTTATTGTGCCGCCAGTTGATGACAAAGCACCGCCGTAATTATCCGAGCCGCAGTTCGTGAAAGTTGCAGACATTGTTACAGTTCCGCTTGCTGAAGCGAGTCCGCCGCCCCTCTCTGAAACTGTGCATGACGTGAATGAAGTACCCGTAATCGCAAATGTGCCAGTTCCGGCGAAATAGATTCCTCCGCCATTGCCTGAAGGAGCTACGCATGATGTGAATGAAGAATTTGTTACCGACAAAGCCCCGGAGCCTTCTGCGTAAATTCCGCCGCCGTTCACAGATGTATCACACGCCCTGAAAGTACAGCCCGTGAATGTTCCTGAAGCGTCAGACAAAAGCGAAACGCCCCCGCCGCTTTCTGTTGCGTAACAATCCCTGAATGTGCAGCCCGTGAATGTTGCCGAGCCTCCGTTGACCGTAACGCCTCCGTCTGATCCTGAGCCTGTGAACGTTATCCCGCTGAATGTTACTGTCTGGCCCGCCGTGATGAAATGCCTTTGTCCTGAACCAAGCGTGAGAATCGCAGGTGTTGCGGTGAATGTGATTGTCGTTATCGTTGAGTATTGCGACAAATCAACCTCGTAATCTATTGTGCCTGTAGTGATTGAGACATTAACGGCTGACATTGCTGTGAGTGAAGCGTCATAAGCTATGTCATATTCAGACTCGTCAATATATCCCGTGTAGTTGTTCTGTATATATTCCTGAGGGTTCAAAGCAAAAGACAGCGCGCCCGATGTGCCATCACCGACAACCTGAAATGTGTAGTTTGTCCCCGAAACTGCCGGGAATGTTACTACACCTCTTTGTTCTGGCTGAGTCTCGTTGCCTTCCTCGTCATATTGTGCAGGTACATACGGAGTTGTAATTTCAGGATCGGGAATAAGCTCCGTGCCTGTAACGTAAAGTGTTGCTGCTGTAGTGTCAGCTCCGAATGACATGGCCGGGGAAAAAACCGCAAGTGTTACGGCCAAAAGCGCAAAAATTTTCCTCAACGTTAATCCCTCCTTGCACGAATCATAGCTATCAACGACAAAGCGAGAATGCCCGCGATTGATGAGCATCCGCCGCCGCCTGATGAACCTCCGACTCCCTGATCGCCTGTTTCGTCGTCAATGTCAATGTTTATGTTGGTGTTGCTGTTTGCGTAATTGTCCTGCCATCCTGAAGGAGCGACGAAGAATGTCATGTTCCATTTGTTGTCTAATGTTCCGTCCCTGATGACAATATAATTATTCTGCTGTGATACGGAATTATCCGGCACTATGCTTAATTCCGGCCTTACACCGTCCCTTGTTCCGTCCATAAGCATAACGATGAAACTTATCGTAAGAAGCCCGCTGTAATTGTCCTGCGTGAGTCTTCCGCGATCCTCGTCAAGAAATACTTTCACAAGCTCGTTGTAATATCCCTTTGAGTTAAGCTCCTGAGTCAGATTCCAGACGTTATTGTCGCCCGCACGTAGATACAAATCGTATTTATTCGCGAACATGTCCTCAATGCGTCCAGTGTTGCGCCAGACTTTGAGCATCTCATTCCACCAGGCATTATCGCCGATTAACGTTACAGGAATGTTGAACGTAATATGAAGCGGGAGTATTCCTTCTGAGTCATCGCCTCTAACGCTTGAGGGTATATTCTGGTTGACCGTGAAGTACTGAATGACATCATCAGCTATAACATTGCGTGAAATTGAGCTTGCAGAAAATATTGTTATCGTAGGAACTGCAACAGTAGCCGCGCCGTTTGTTACCGCTGAAACAGTGCTGTAGAAATTCGTGCTTGCGAGTCTCGGCTGGAATGCTGTTACCTCGAAAAGATTGAACTGTCCTTCCTGCGCCGGATACCTGTATGTCTCGCCCAAAGTTTTCCCGTAAATTATCCTGTGATTGAGGCTCAAATCATAGTCGCCGTAATTCGGAGTGTCTACGGGGAAAAGGTGAATGGGAGTCTTGTTCTGCTCGTTGACATTGTAGCGTCTGTTGTAGACCGTAACAAGTCCGGGTGCAATGTTGCTTTCAGACGCAAGGAGAAATTCACGCGGGATATTCGTTGTTCCCTGAGGGCGGAAAATGTCGAACTTCCACGCGCTTGGGGGGACTGTACCGCCGGTGCTGTCAGGGTATCTTGCCGCGTAACGGTATGATGTGTTGTTCGCGATTTCTGTTGTCAGGTAATATTCTATCCTCGTGTTGTCCGTGTTAAGGTCATCAACTGGAATGAATACCCATTGATTTCCGCCTGTTGTCTTGCTCTGGTTCATTGTCCATGTCGAACGGTCATAAGCGATAATATTCCCTGAAGGCCCGGTTGAGTCTCTCAGTGCCATTCTCACAACGAGGGGGGCTTGACCGTCTGCCGCTGTACCTGAGTAAACGTTTGAGATCACCATCGGGCGCGTTATTGCCTGTGAAGGTGAGTAGGCTGGATTCTGCTGGAACATGAAAGACTGTATCACAGTGTCGTATTTGTTCCTGTCGTTTTGCCGCGCAATCTGGTAATGATAGTTTTTCCATTCTGACGTGGTATTGTTCGACTGATCCGGCTGTTTAGTGTCAATATACGGTGTCATGTTCTCGTTGACGATAGTATTCACTCCTAAATTCGGCGTGCTTACGTCAAAATCAATTGCCTGCGATCGCATTCCCATATCAAATTCTCCCTGGCCTTCTGAGAGAACAAGAAAGAATGTCTGCAAATTTCTGTCTGAAACTGTATTAACAGAATTTCCGCTTAACACGTTAAGTATCGCCGTGCCTGAAGTGAGAAGATCCGCAGAAATATTCACAGGCTCAGAATATGACGCTCCGAATGTGTCATTTGTGTCGTTGATGACCATCCATTGAGAGCTTACACCGCTCGGGCCGGGAAGATCGTCAAACTGATAATCCGCGCTGCAAATCCCCGCCGCAAAAACCGTAACCGCAATGACGCAAAACAAAAACGCGGCCTTCCTTAATCTGTACAAATTAATTCCTCCTATAAATATATTTATCTCTCA
Organism: uncultured Fretibacterium sp.; assembly: GCA_946183145.1. Taxonomy (GTDB): domain Bacteria; phylum Synergistota; class Synergistia; order Synergistales; family Aminobacteriaceae; genus JAFUXM01. The sequence goes on from CAMGZM010000006.1 coordinate 40,918, forward strand.
CGTGTTCTGTGAGGTCTTGCACTTCTTCTTGATGCTCTGTCGCCTCTTCCTGTTGATGATGTTGATGTTGATGATGACTCCTGCCTTGATGTTCTCCGTGAAGCTCTTGCTGATTTCCTTTCTTCCTGCTGTGTTTCGGGCTGTGATTCTTGCGGCTCTTCGCGGTTAAGTTCCTCGTCTGTTGGGACTGGTTTCGGCTCTGGTTCGGGCTTCTTGACGGGCTTGAAGGGTTTGAACGTCAAATCAGCCGTAATCATTGACAGACAGCGCAGGGGATTTTCACGGGCATAACGCGAGAAACAGCCGATAATTTTCCGCGCAAAGTCTGAATACTTCTTATCTTCAGCGAGAAACGCAAGCTCAGTCAATGCCATAACCGCAAGCGCATTCATTGAGGGCAGAGAATTCATATCCTCAGGAGTCTTCATGCGTGCAAAAATATTCGGCTCATCTGATGACATGAAGAGTCCGCTGTTCTTTTCGTCCCAGAAATTTGACGTGAGAATGTCCGCGAGAGTCTGCGCAGTCTTCAGCCAGTCCGACAACTGTTTTTCACCAGCTCCGAAATGTTTTGCTGACTTGTACAGCTCAATTATTCCCCAGAGAAAATACGCGTAATCCTCTGCTGTTGCCTCAATGCTTGTTTTTCCGTCAATCCATTTCCGCGACCATGTGCCGCCTTTGTTCGGGAAATTTTTTGTGATGAAGAGCGCAGAACGTTCCGCAATATCGCGCCATTCAGGAACCTCAAACGAGACTGAAGCATGAGACAATGCCCCAATCATTAAGCCGTTCCAGTTCATGAGAATCTTGTTGTCGCTTCTGAGGGGATAACGTTTGTCCCGGTAATCAAGCAGAATTTTACGCGACTCGTACAATCTCTGACCTACTTCAACGCCCTTGATGCCGTAACGCCGAGCAAGCTCCGTAACCGTTGAAGCCTCATAGAGAATATTCCAGCTCATTTGAGACCCGGCCAATTCACTCCCGAAATTACCAGACGGCAATACAGCATAAGCAGCGCAGAAGAGTCCCGCGTCCCCTTCCGGCAAAAGTGATTTGATTTCGTTCTCGTTCCACAAGTAATAGCGTCCTTCACCGTCTGGCGTATCTCCGTCAATCGCTGACCTGAATCCCTGTGAATATGATGTGCTGTCAGTAAAATCTTTCGTCAGAGAAAATATTATGTCCTCAGCGAAAAGCCTGTGAAAACTATTCTGCATGAGCCTTTGAGACATTGAAGCCGCAAGCAATAACATAGCATTATCACACAACAGCTTCTCGAAATGAGGTACAAGCCACTGTTCATCGACAGAGTAACGCGAGAATCCCCCGCCTAAATGATCGTGAATGCCTCCCCGCCACATTCGCCGCAATGTTATATCCGTCATCGTGAGCGCGTCTGACTTATCACGCTTGCTTGCGCCGGAATCCTCTTCAGCCTGTTTCAGGAGAAATAACAGCTTGTCATGCTCCGGGAATTTTGGCGACGTTCCGAAACCGCCCCAGCGTACATCAAATATCGAGCGCATGTCATTCAACGCCTCATACGCCGTGAATTTTCCGATTCTGCCTGATGACTTGTATTTTTCCCCGGACAAAATGCTCAATCGTTCCTTCACCATTTCCGCAAGATCATTCGCTGAACGTTCGACATCATTTCGCTGCATGTGCCATAACCATTTGACTCGCGGCAAAAGTTCCGTTATGCCCGGCATTTGTCCTGTTGTGCGTTTGGGAAGCCATGTTGTGCAGAAAAACGGCCTTCCCTCAGGCGTGAGAAAAATATTCAGCGGCCATCCTGCGCTCCCGTTCTGGACTCGGCAAATTTCCATGAACAAATTATCGACTGTCGGCAATTCTTCACGGTCAACAAGAATCGGTATGCAAATCTCGTTGAGCATTCCCGCAACTTCTGAGTCGCTGAAACAATCACGCCCCATGACAGCGCACCAGTGATCCGAGCTGTAACCGACCGACAGGAACACCGGCATATCATTAGCCCTCGCCGCCGAAAATGCTTCATCACCCCATGCGAACCAGGCTACAGGGTCTTTAGCGTGCTTCAAGAGATACGGACTCGATTCACCCGCCAAATGATTCGCCGGGACAAATTGCTTCTTCTGCTTTTGCGGTGATAATTTTGACGGTGAATATGTTTCCTCTGTGTATTCCCCGTAAGCCGCAAGAGGCCCTAAATCACTTAACAGCGTATTAGCAGGTGCCATCCTTCTCAGCAATCCCGATTAATTCGCTCAGTTCGTCAATGCTTTTCCACGCTCCCAACAGCTTGAAGTCCTCGTGCGTGAAATTGCCCTTTGTGATTCCGATTCCCCGTACGTGCGCGCTAATCGCCGTAATAATATCTAGGTCAGCATCGCCAACGTAGACAGTCTCAGACTGTGAAACGTTCATATGACTCATCAGTGCGTTCATCATGGCCGGGTCAGGCTTGTACGCTAAATGCCCGTAAGGTTCCTCAGCTCCCACAATAACATCAAAATACACATCAAGCCCGGTATGCTTCAATGCGCTTGAAGGATGCTCACGGTTCGACAGCACAGCGAGCTTCAAGCCCATATCGTGAAGACGCGTAAGAGTCGGAATCGTGTCAGGGAATGGCTTAATCAGTTCACGTTCAAGCCTCTCACTTTGCGAACGGTAGAGCTTAATCCATTCGGGGCGGTAATCTCCTAACAACCCCTCGCAGAATGTCGGAATCGGTGTCGCAATGTACTTCATCGTGAGTTCGTGAGAGACAAGCGGGAGTCCTTCATGCTCTGCAACGTAATTGAAGCCGGCCATGATCGCATAGCTTGAGTCTACAATCGTCATATCGTGGTCAAATACCATAAGTTTTATCACTCGATGAATCACTCCTTTTAACGCCTGAAACTGTTGCCCATGTTCCTCAATGTCTCGTTGCGGTTCTGAACATTAAGGTGAGTATCTGTTCCTGATGATGATACCCAGTATGATTTTGCGTGTGTTGAAAGCGTGCTTACCCAGTTAATTCCGAACATCTCAAGTATCATTGTTACGCCCAAGAACAGCCACACAAGCACCGCAAGTATAGCAATGATTCTCAGCGAGGCCGATATAGTTCTGTCTGCTGACTCTTCGAGCTTCTTGACTTCGCGCTCGGCTTCTTTCTTTTCATCGCGTGTCATTTCTTTTTCGCCGCGCCTTATGCTGAATATCTGCCAGAGGCTCGCGCCGCCTAATGCCCATTGATAGAGTCCAATTAGGAATATCGTTGCGCCTATGAATGCAAAAAGTGTAACCATGAAGTTCACCCCCTGTTAAACTGTGCGGAATTTTATTGTGATATTATAGCCCTCACCATGAAAAATTTTACTCACTTAATCATTGCGGGAGTCGGACCGGGCGACTTGGGACTCATTACTCTTAAAGCGATTCGCGAAGCTCTATACTCCGATATGATTCTCGTACCGCGCTCAAAGATTCATGAACAGGGACTCGCTGAGAAAATCATAGCTCATTATTTGCCGTCCCGAAAATTGACTCCGATATTATTTCCCATGACTCGCGATTCGAATCAACGGGACGAAATCATACTCTCACAATTAGAGTCAATACGGCGTGAAATTGAGTCGTCTGAAGAAATATTTTTCCCCGTAATCGGAGACTCTGTTCTATATTCGACAGGCGCATACTTGATCGAGGCGATGAAGAAAATTACTGCGGTTGACGTTCGCTTCATTCCGGGAATTTCGGCTCATTCGTTAGCGAGTTCGTGTGCAAAAAGATTCCTTGCGATGTCGGACGAAATTTTGACGATAATCCCCGGCACAGCTTCCCCCGAAAAGATTTCAGCGGCCCTCGAACATTCAGACTCGATAGCAATCTACAAGCCTTCAGCGATTCGGGATATTAAGCGTTATGTTGACCCTGAGAAATTCCGCGTGATTCTGCGTGTTGATTTCGCCGGGATTCCTGAGAGGGAGAAAATTTTTGACGGAGAGTCCGCGCTTGAAGGCATTGACGAATATTTGTCGGTGATACTCCTGAAGAAATGAATGATTTGCTGAGGGGAGAAATTTATCTTACTGCTGAAATCATTACAGGTCTGCTCATTGCTGAAGTAATTTTGCGGCTGAAAATCCCTGACGCAATCATGAAACATTTTGCGCCGAAAAATATCCCTCCTGTAACGGCTCTTGCTGTAGCGGTTAGCGCGGGATCGTCAAAAGCTGGCGCGGCTGTAATATCATCATCGCTTTCACGCGGGGAAATCAGCGAGGCTTCTGCTTTGTGGTCTGTCTTGATGCTCCCTTTGCCGTCATATTTGCGCCGGTGGCCGTCAACATTCGCGCTGTCTCTTGGCATGGCCGGAAAAGCCGGGGGGATATTCGCGGTATCACTTCTTGCGAGGAGCATATTACGATTCATGATTGCCCTTCACTTTCTGAGACGTGAGAACCGCAACAAGACTTTTCAGACTCATAACGCCGATTCATTCCCGAAAGCACGAAATTATTTCACCCTTCATTCACTCACAAAAACGCTTCCTATTGCGTGGATATTCTTTGCGCTTGCGTATATTCTTGTGCCGTTTGCTGATGGGATTATGCGGGAAATTTTTGCTGACGGTGATACGTTCCTTCCTTTAGCGGGATGGGCTGTATCTGCTGCGAGCATCGGCCATGTGAACGCGGCTTTGTCGATTGCGGGAGGTGCTATTCATTCGGGAGAATTGAGCGTGAGTCAGGGAGTATTTTCGCTGATATTGGGATCGGGACTCGGAACTGTTACGAGAATTTTGCGGCAGAACGCGGGATATTACTACGGACTTTTTGACGGACGGACAGCGACTCGAATGCTGATGATGAACTTTGCTACAATAATTCCGTTAATCGTGATAAATTTGATTTTTGCGGGATTAGCTTTATCATTATGAACATGAATACCAACACGATAAACATATACGTTACAGGGAAGAATCTTGCGGGAATATTGTCGTCAGTATCGCCGCCCGCCGGAATGACTTGCAATGTTATAACGCTTGAAGCCGGAATGCACATTAACGCGCAGGCCGTGAATGTATTTGTGCTGAAGAAGATTCCTTCACGAAAAATTGACGGAGCAAAATATATTCTCTGCTCAAAGTCTCACACCGAATTAACCGCCGATGAACTTAACATGCTTTATGATTTATGGCCTGAACCTTTAACGCCCTCTTTGCTGAAATTCTATTACCGAAAACTTTTAGAGAGAATACAATCCGAACAGCTTAACACTTCAGAAGGCATTGAACACCAGAAACGCATAATCGAAATGGCGAGGCAGGATTACCTTACGGGCCTCGCAACACGCTGGTATTTGCAGGAATATATACGCCGTAATCAGGACGAACAGAACGTAACGTGTATATATTTAGACCTTGACAACTTCAAGAAAGTGAATGACACATACGGGCATCAGGCGGGGGACAGGGCATTAGCTGCGACGGCTGAAATGATGCAGCAGAAATTCTCCGATGGTTTTTGCGCTCGCATGGGCGGTGATGAGTTTATGATTGTGCTTCTGGGACTGCGCGAGGCTTCCGACGTTGAGCGAAAAGTCAGCGCATTCATGGCCGGGCTTATGGAATATTACGCGGGCACAAAGACAATGCGGGCATTATCCGTAAGCGCGGGTATTGCACAGAAGACTCACGGGGACTCAAAGACTATAGACAGGCTGATTCACGAGAGCGACATGGCACTTTACGAGGCGAAAAAGTCCGGGCGCGCCTGCTGCAAAATCTACAGTGCTTCAATGGACGAACAGAGAGAGCCGGAAAAAAATCCCAGCGATGAAACAGAGTCAGCGAGAAATTACTACCTTGTAGACTACGAGAATGTGAAAAATCACGGGCTTAACGGCATACAAGACTTGAAGGGCGACAACGTAATCTGCATATTCTACAGCCGCAACGCTCCGGGGAACTTCACGCTTGACCTTCACCGCCAAATCAGCGAGGCAAACGCGGAAATAGTGTACTTGAAGGTTGAAGTCGGCACAAAAAACGCGCTTGATTTTCAGCTTGCCTCATACTTGGGTAAAATCATCGCTGAGAATCACGGAAGAAAGTGCAATTACTTCATTGTGTCAAACGACCGGGGATATTTGAGCCTTGTACCGTTTTGGCACGAGGGAAATATAGATATTGAGGTTATTGGGGATTTGTCGGGGGCAAGAATTTTTGTTGACAGGGACGAAATAGCCGCAAAAGTTTTTGAGCTTACGGGAGACCCTGATGACGCGGGTAATATTGCGGACATAATCATAAACCATCACACAAGAACAGAAATCAACAGCGCGCTGCAAAAGCATTACAGGAACAACGAGAAATCAACACAAACGTATCACGCAATAAGATCACTGATCGAACACAAGCGGGGAAGGTAAAAAAAACGCCCGGCACTCTCAAAGCACCGGGCAGAAATTTTCCGTGTCAATTCGTCTTGAAAAGAAGCGTCATGAGATTCAGAACTTCTTTTCCCCAATCGCTTGCAGTTTTCACGGAGTCTTCCTTGCTCATCTCTTCATCTTCCCTCAAGTGCATAACCTCGCACAAGATAGAGTTCACTTCAGGATTTCCCCCGTAACCAGGCATGAAGCTCACGGCGTGCAGAATTAATCCCTTTATGGATTTCCGTTCTTCCTCAGAGAGCCACGAGCAGAGAAAATCCCCGTAATAATCCGGGCCGTATTGTGTCGGAAGGTTCAGGGGCTTCTGCGCTTCAAGCCTCATATTGTCGTCATCACTAAGCGCAAAGTAATCATTCATTCTCCGTCTCAATGGCTCAAACACAATCTCTTCATCAGCAGCAATTGACGCGCAAATAAATTCCAGTATGAACGATGCAACACGATATGACTGCGACAACTGAGTCCCTAAAGGAAGCTCCGTGAAAAGTATTTTGTCGTTCCAGTTGTAATCGCGTCCCGAAATTCCCAGATCCGGAATTATCTGCCAGCCTTCAACCTGCGCCGTGTCAACAATTGCTTTGCGTTCCTTGCCTGTTAATTTCGTTTCGGGTGAAATGCTGAACTTCATCAGCTTGCCGAGATTCCCAAGCGTCGCGATTAACGGCAGCTCGCTTCCTTCCGGCCTCAATGTGTTGATGAAGCCTTCAAAGTCGGGGCGTTCCTCAATTTTTGCGAGATCGGGAACTTTTTCGGGGGGCTTGTTCGCCTGCAAAAATACCTCCCATGAGTCGACAAGATTCTTGAAGATCGACAAGTCCGCAAAGAAGTCGGGAATTTCTACGGACTCATTTTCTTTCTTGCTGAGTGATACAGAAGGGTTTGAAGGCTTGTAGGAAACTTTCAGCGTGCTCTGAGGCTTTAAGAGTATCAATCCTCCCTTGCAAAGTTCCTTGTAGATAGGCGTGAATTTCTGCAACGCTTCTTCAGAGTGATTGATTTTCGGCTGGCCTTCTCGCTGAAGTTTTGCTGACGTTCGCACAACGGTGAAAGCTACTGCTGACGGCAATGGGAGCATAGAATTTGCGTAAGAGTTGAGGAGAATATCAAGCAGGCCTTCAGGGACGGAATTTAGTTTTTTGCACAACGCTAACAAATCTTCATCGGGAAGCCATACTTTTATCGCGAGCCACGTTATGAATCGTATCAGGTTATCCCTGAGAGTGTCCCAGCGAATCAACAGCGGCAAAAGCCTGAAAGCCTCATTGATGCACATTCCCAAGTCTAATTTGTCGGCTATAGTTCTGCGTTCGATCCCGTAAAGCCATATTGCCGGATAACATACATGTAACGGAGGCTGAATCCTCGCGCCCGCAAGCCACGTGAGATATATACCGCGCTGTAACGGTGTCATTGCCGCGTAAGACTCTGCACCGTCAGCAGGAAGAGCATCACCCTTCTGCGGGAACTCTACAGGCAGCGTAACATCAATACATGAAGGCTCAGGGGTAGACGCTTCACCGTTCGACCAGTAAGCAGCCGGGCCGGGCACAACGACATTCCCGACCTGAATATGTCCCGTCCTCCCGCACCATCTGAGGAGATTCACTTGCGCTTGAGCCTGCTTTTTGGGTTCAGACGAGAGTCCGTAGGGGGAGTCTTCTCCTGCCGGTGCCTGTGCTGAATATGTAGCACCTGCCGCGCGTCCGGGGTCTGTTACGGGCTTTGCTGAGAGAACAACGCCGGAGTCATCATCATCCTCCATTATCTCGACATCGGGGAGGTCTAACGCCTCAGGAGGGATTACGGGCGGGGGAGTCTCTTCTGTTTCGGGGGAATTTCGTTTTGACTGCTGACGGAGGAACGCTCCCACAGCTACAGCTACGAACAAGCCTATTACAAGGTAAATCATTGAGAATTGCGCCTGCTTTCTACAAGATTTCCATCTGGAATTTCTCCAGCATGTAGGCGGGGTTATATGACATTTTCGCTTCACGGAGTCCGGGTTCGCCCATATCCTCCTCGCGGTTTACCCACGTATATTTTTGGCACTGTTCTTTCAGGAAAATATTGTTGATTGCCTGATAGCTTCCGGCATATTCGGGAATAGCCTTCTCAAAACGTATATCAATATTTTCGCCGTCAAGCTCTTCTGCGATCGTGTACGCTACAATTTCCCCGTCAACTTTCAGCATACCGCCCGAAAGCCTGAAATCCTCCCAGCGGTCAAACGCATTCTGTATAGCAATGTCCTCGCCCGCAAGCGACTCGGCCTCGTCAGGTGTCATTGTGAGTACTCTTTGAGCGCGCCATTTCTCCTGAAAGCTCATCACTTCCGCAAAGTCATTCGGCGTTATCGGGTAATAGTCCCATTCATAGCCCGTCAGGAATGCCCGGACTCTGTTGCGTTTGTGCGCGTATGATTTTCCCTTCAGCGCAATCATGTCCTTCACCGCGTAAACATATTCGTGCTGGTCTCTGTCTTCCGTGAATCTGAGCCGTGAATTTCCCGCAAGAATTTCCTTCACTTTCGCCGGAACATCATACACAATATCCCCCGGCTGAAAGTCGCATAATATTTTCTCCCAGTCCGTAACAGCGTCCCAATTTCCGCACGGCCCGAACATTCCCGGCAATGGCCCTCCAGATCTCAGCCAGATAATATTTCCGTCAGACTCTGCGAACTCAACCGGGTATGCGTGAGACCATGACCACAAGCAGAAGAACGAATATTCCGCGTAATGCACGGGCGATGACTCGTAAAAGCGCGTGTAAATGTCTTTGTCCTGCCATGTTAATTTTCTGAAGTCAAGCATGTGAAATTTAATCCTTTCTGCACAAAAAAAGCGGCTCTCATTTTTACTGGGAACCGCCTTCAAGTCTTGGTGATTAATGCGTTTTTATTTGCTGATAGGTGCATCAACAACGCTGTCTTTGAGGTCTTTGCCCGGACGGAAAACGGGTACTTTCTTCGCGGGGATAACGACAACTTTCGTGGGATCCTGAGGATTTCTTCCCTCTCTTGCTGCCCTCTCTCTTACCTCAAATACTCCGAAGCCTACGAACGTGCATTTGTCGCCCTTTGCGAGCGCGCCCTGAATCTGTGCGAAAACTTCATCTACTACAGGCGCAACGTCCTTCTTGCGTATTGTGAGCTTGGCTGTGATTGCGTCAATAAGTTCTGCTTTTGTCATGTTTTACACCTCCTGTGAAGAGTTTTCTGCATTTTATCAGCTTTCATGAATTATGCAATATGTGAGTGCGCTGTTTTACAGGGTTTTTTACTGTTTAGTCGCGTACCCTCATAAGATAACGCCTGTAAATCTTTGAGAACATGTGAAAAAACCCCGGCCCCAAGTACGTCATCAATGCTGCAAGCCTTTCACGTTTCCTTGCGTGAGGGTCAAAGAGAACTTCACGGCGGTATTTCTTCATTTCCTCCCAGACCTTCATACGTTCTTCTTTGTGGTCATACGGGAGAAGGAAATATGTTGACCTGTTCACGCTGAATGCACGCGATGCCGCCGCAACTCTCAGTGCCGGACATTTCTCGCAGATCTCGCTGTAAAGCTGACGAGATACTAAAATACATGATAGCATTTTAGGGGAATAGTTTTGACGCGTTATACTGCCATACCTTAGCCTGTAGCCGTACAATTTCTCGCTCGTGAATGCTACCTTACTGCTCTTCAGTAAAATACGGTAAGCTGTGGCTAGGTCTTCATAGTAAAGTCCAACAGGGTATTCAATGCCCTCAATCACTGCGCGCCTGTAAATTTTTTCACATGCTGACGTGCTGAATATTTCCTCCTGATAAAGCATTCTTCTTATTGCATCGTCCGCATCAGTACAGCCTGTATATATTTCCTCTCCAGATTTGGTTTCAAAAGGTACTGCATTATAAAATGCTACACAAGATCCTGCTGCCATATCAGCCCCGTATTTTTCCATAACATTCATAAGTTCTTCAACGAAATTCGCCTTGATTACATCATCGCTGTCAACAAATATTATATATTCCCCGTGAGACCTCGACATTCCGTAATTCCTCGCGTCAGAGAGTCCGCCGTTCTCTTTGTGGTAAACGGTTATTCGGCTGTCATTCCTCGCGTACTCATCGCAGATTTCTCCGCATTTATCCGGCGAGCCGTCATCAACAAGTATTATCTCAAGATTCTTGTATGTCTGATTGATTATGCTGTCGACACATTCACGCAGGTATTCTTCAACTTTGTATATCGGGACGATAACGCTGACAAGTTCCCCGCCGCTGCTCATATATTCATCCTCCGTAAAAATATTTTTTGTGAGTATAGCATAACAGAAAACATTATGTACCACGCATGAGGCACTAACACTTTTCATGTTGTAGAATCTTCAAAGAAATCCTAATATCATTATAGAGGGTGATACCGTTGAATTTCTCAAACACAGTAACAATCTCAGGACTCATTCATCACCTGAGCAAAAAGAATCATTCATATTTTCCGTTCTCAATACGCCACGAAAATTTATGGAGAGACGGAACAACGCGCAAAGATTTTCTCAGCGCAAGAGCATTCAGCAAAGACCTTCAGGAAAAACTCTCAGCCCTTGATGAGAACACGCCCGTAAAAATCACAGGCATATTGCGATCGTCAAAAGGCAGCGGAGAAATGTATCTTGATGTCAGAAGCGCGGAAATACTTCCCGAACTCGGCCAGCTCATAAACACCGTAACACTTTCGGGAGCCGTTCACGTCATCAAGGCAAAAAACGAGGGCGAAAACGCAACAGGGAAATACACGCGCTTTGCAGTGAGGCAGGAAGACCCCGAAAAGGGACGCGATTTTATCGTCGTGCGAGTCTATGATGACGACAATAATGTGATGCGCGGGATATTGGCCGGAAAAAGCGACAATGACCCCGTAACAGTCGAGGGCACATTGAGATCATCACGGGGAAGCGGAGAAAATTACGTAAGGTGCGGAAAACTAGAATAGCGAGATGATTTTATGGACATTCAGCGGCTTGAAGACAAGATACGCGGAAAACTGAACAACTTTCCGGCAAAAACAAGAAGAGTTGCGGAATATATTTTAGGCAATTCGCCGGAGATAGCTTTTCACTCAATAAGCGAGACGGCAGAAAAATTGTCAGTCTCACGCGCACAGCTGGTACGTGTTGCAAGAATGCTGGGTTTCAGCGGATATGCTGACCTGAAGAACGCTCTCAAGAAAAAACTTCTTAAGCAGGTAATACCCTCGTCAGCAGACTCAATACATGGGAATACATCTGACACCGCGCTTGAAATATGCCGGACTGAACACGCGAATATAGATGAGACTTACAGGAATTTCACGCTGAACCGTGAGGAGATTCGCAAGTTCTGTTTGTCAGCGGCTGCTTCAGACTCTATATACTGCATGGGCTGGGGAATATCGTCAATGCCGGCTGAATGGCTTTACACGCGCTTTGCGGAATTGGGACTCAAAAGTGTGTTGATGCGCCGGGGATCTTTGTCGCTCACTGAACAGGCACGCTCAATCGGTGAGAATGACATGCTGATAGTGTGCGAGCTTCCCAGCTACGTGATAGAGGTAACGGAGGCGGCAGAGATTACGGCCATGCGTGGCATACGTGTAGTGTCAATAACAGACAGCCCGGCCGCGCCAGTGTGCGAACATTCGTCAATACATTTCTACGTTGCGGACAATTCGCAGCTTTTCGGGAGCAGCCTTATCGGTTCAATGTTTGCTGTTCACGTACTGACATCAATACTCGCCAAAGAAATGGGCAGTGAGGGAAAACGCGCGCTTGAGGAACAGAAAGAAGGACTCACGGACGAGCGAATATATTATCCTTCATACGGCCTGAGATATTGAGGCAAGAAAAAACCCCTCCGGCGTAAAAATCCGGGGGGGCAAATTTTTTTTGCGGTTATGATACGAAAATGTCTCCGCTTTCGATTGGTGTTACGTTTTCAGATGAGTCTTGTTTGTCCTGCCTGAAATTGTATCTCGGTCTCGGCCTGCTGTCTGACCTGTAAGCGATTTTCCTGAATGCTTCTGCTCCAGTTCCTGCCGGGATGAGATGGCCTATGATTACGTTTTCCTTGAGGCCGCTTAAAGGATCCATTTCGCCTTTTACCGCCGCGCCTGCAAGTACCTGCGCTGTCTGCTGGAATGAAGCTGCACTAAGGAAGCTGTCAGTAGCAAGAGCCGCTTTAGTGATTCCGTGAATGAACGGCCTGCACTCCGGGAACTCGCGCATTCTCTGGACGAACGTATATTCGCGTATGAGGTGAACTATTTCGGGCTTTGATGTTGATGCTCTGACCCAAATTTTTGCGGGATTTCTTGATGCGATTTCGGCAATTGCTTCCGCTCTGAGTTCGAGTCCGCCTGTGATGTGAATTTTTCCGTCATCATCTGAGGCATGAGAGTCAGACTCTTCACCGTCAATGTCATAATTCACGTTCTTGACGGCTGATTCTGTATCGTTCTGTGATTCTTCCGGCTCATTCATAAATTCCGCGCTGACAAAAATTTTGTTCCTGAGCTTTGATGCAAGAAGTTTCCTGAGAATGTCATCGCGTGTTATGCAGAGTACTTCCTCGCCGCTGTCAAACTCTATCTGCTGAGTTTCACCCTTTGCGAGAGCGTCAAGGTCTTCAGGAGTTGCGGTTCTGCCGGAAAATTCTCCGTCCTCGTAAATATCTTTGCCGGAAATCTCCATAGCGTCGAGTGCTTTGCGTATTCCGTCAACAACATCAATTTCTTCAACCGCGCTCCACACAAAAATATCGCGTGCAGCCGCCTGCGTAATTTCCGGTGCGTTTACGGGAGTGATTAATGAGTCCTTTGCAGCAATGACTCTTTTGCCGTCTTTCTTGGGGATTGAGATTTCTTCTGCAAGCCATCCTTTATTGATCAGCGCGTCAAGGTTTTCACGGTGCCTGATTCTTACGACAACGGGATCTCCTGAAGTTATCTTCTTCAAGTCTTCGCGACCGAGGTTGACATTCTTCCTGATTTTGAACTTAGGAGTCTTAATGTCGCGTACGCTTCTTGCCTGTAACATTCTCTTTCTGAATGCTGCCTTGCCGATTATGACATCAATCTCTGATCCTTCATGCGAGATCGTGAAGCCTTTGACCGTAACGCCGGGTGTCAAAACCTTGCGTATAAACTCTTCTGTTATCGGCTGGCCTATATACTCGTCAAAACTTTCATCGGGCCTGTCAAGCGAAAAAAGAATATCCCCCGCTAAATTCTCGACAGCGACTCTTATGCGCCTTTCGTTGTCATTGCGGATTTCCTGCTCAATTTTTGCTACGTCATCTTCCCAAATCATATCGCCCGCAACAAATGATGTGTCGCCTTCCTCTATGACCCGTACTTTGTTCAGGGGCGCGACTTTTCGGAGTATGACTTCTATGTGCTTGTTGTTTATGCTTACGCCCTGAGAGTGATAGACGTACTGAATCTCATCGACAAGCATTTTCTGTACTGCGTTGATTCCCTCGACTTCAAGCAGCTGCTGAGGGTCAATGCTTCCTTCAGTGAGCGGAGTGAGTTTGCTTACTTCCATTCCGACCTCTACGCCCTCTTTGATGTCCTGCCCTGAAGGTATAGCGTGAGTGATAGTTTTCTCTTCTCCGTCGTCCGTAATGCCCTCGATGATGACTTTTCGTTTTCCTTCTGTGATTATCTCTTTGATGTGGCCTTCAATCCCTGCGAGTATGCAGACTTTACGCGGCCTTCTTACCTCAAAGAGCTGTTCAATTCTCGGAAGACCCTGCGTTATGTCTTCAGCCGAACGGACTCCGCCTGTGTGGAACGTTCTCATTGTGAGCTGTGTGCCTGGTTCGCCGATTGACTGAGCCGCGACGACTCCAACAGCCTCACCGATAGGAACGAGTTTGCGCGATGAAAGGTCATGGCCGTAACATTTCTGGCAGACTCCCTTCTTCAATGCACAAGCTAACGGGCTGCGTACCCATACTTCATTTATTCCGGCGGCCTCAATTTTGCGTGCTAATGCTTCTGTGATTATGTCGCCTGACTTAACGATGAGTTCACCGTTTGCGCTTATGTCATGAAGTGATGTGCGTCCTGCGATTCGTTCAGCGATTCCGATCATGGTTTTGCCCTCGCTGATTAACGGCTCAATTTTGATTCCCTTGTCTGTTCCGCAATCGTGCTCAGTGATGATTAAGTCCTGCGAAACGTCAACAAGCCTTCGAGTCAAGTAACCTGATTTCGCGGTACGTAAAGCGGTGTCAGCTAGTCCCTTTCTTGCGCCGTGAGTCGATATGAAGTACTCAAGCATATTCATTCCCTCGCGGAAATTCGCCGTAATCGGGTAGTCTATCGTTTTTCCTGTAGGGTCGGCCATGAGTCCGCGAATGCCCGCCATTTGTCCGAGCTGTCCTTTTGAGCCTCGCGCCCCTGAGTCAACCATCATACGGACGGGGTTGTCTTTGCTCATGTGAGCCTCTATGCTGTCTGCGATGTCTTTTGTTGCCTGACCCCATAATTTGCTCTTCTGGTCAAGATACTCGTCATACGTCAGGAGTCCCATCTCGTAATTTTCTTTTGCTACGGAATCTTCTGCTTCAGTTGCGCGTGTAATCTCTGCTTTTTCGTCAGGGATTCTCACGGCCTGAACTCCGAAACTGATTCCGCTTCTTGCTGCCCAGTGATAGCCGAGCGATTTTATTTCATCAAGCATTTCAACGACTCCGGGCCTGTCTACTTTGTCGTAAGCGTCATCGAGAAGTGAGCCTATTTTCTTTTTGCCTAACTGTTCATTGACGAATCTTAGAGGAGCGGCAATTTTTGTGTTGAACATTACGCGTCCCGGACTCGTCTCGAAAAATACGGCGTGATGATTTCCGCTGACTTCCTCAAAACTGTTTACGATTACAGCCTCGTTTCCGTCAGAAAATTTCCTGCGCCCTTTGGGATGGCCGAAAAGTTCGGGATTCTCTTTGAGCCAGATTCTTGCGTTTACGTGAACAGTTCCGTGTGAGATTGCCGACAAAACATCATCCATGCTCATGAAGTGCTGACCGTCTCCCTTGAGTCCCTCGCGCATGTCGGTAAGGTAGTAAACGCCTAACACTATGTCTTGCGTCGGAGTAACCACGGGTCTTCCGCTTGCGGGTGAAAGGAGGTTGTTTGCTGACAGCATGAGGAGCCTTGCTTCTGCCTGAGCCTCAATGCTTAACGGAACGTGTACGGCCATCTGGTCGCCGTCAAAATCCGCGTTGAATGCAGTACAAACCATAGGGTGAAGCCTGATTGCTTTTCCCTCCATAAGCACGGGTTCAAATGCCTGAATGCCGAGACGGTGAAGAGTCGGTGCGCGGTTGAGCATTACGGGGTGATCTTTGATGATGTTTTCGAGAATCTCCCAGATCTCGCCGCCGCCCTTTTCGATTCGTCTCTTTGCGTTTTTGACGTTAGGAGCGAGTCCGCCTTCAACGAGCCTGCGAATCACAAACGGCTTGAAGAGTTCCAACGCCATCTGCTTAGGAAGTCCGCACTGATATATTTTGAGCTGAGGGCCTATGACAATAACAGACCGCCCGGAATAGTCTACGCGTTTTCCCAAAAGATTCTGGCGGAAACGTCCCTTTTTCCCGCGCAATAAATCCGTGAGGCTCTTCAATGGACGATTGCCAGCACCTAATACGGCTTTTCCGACTCTGCCGTTGTCGATTAGAGCGTCAACACATTCCTGTAACATTCTCTTTTCGTTGCGGATAATTATTTCGGGGGCATTGAGCTGCTGCAACTTTTTGAGCCTGTTGTTACGGTTGATGACTCTGCGGTATAAGTCGTTGAGGTCGCTTGTTGCAAATCTTCCTCCGTCAAGCTGGACTAACGGCCGCAAATCAGGCGGGATTACGGGAAGCACGGTTAATATCATCGACTGAGGCTTTGAGTCGCTCTTCCTGAAATCCTCCACAACCTGAAGGCGTTTGATGAGCTTTCGTTTCTTCT
Source organism: uncultured Fretibacterium sp. (assembly GCA_946183145.1). Taxonomy (GTDB): domain Bacteria; phylum Synergistota; class Synergistia; order Synergistales; family Aminobacteriaceae; genus JAFUXM01. Next base: position 57,345 of record CAMGZM010000006.1, read on the forward strand.
GGCCTGTTGTGTCTGCTATCTGCTCCCTTAAAGAGTCAGCGAGAAAATCAAGATCCAACCTGTTAATCAACGCTAATACGCCGTCCGCGCCAATTCCGGCCTGGAATTTCTTTTCACTCTCTGCGTCATATGCGCTGCAAAGTTTCTGCTGATGCTCAAAGATAACATCACCCTGTTCAAACGGTGAATTACCCTGAAGAATTACGAGGTGGCAGGGATCATCAACAACAAGATTGCACTGCTCATACTCTCTGCTTTCAGCGTTTTCGGGGAATAATTCCGGGTAAAGCTCATGTGCCTTCTTTAGCTCGCTCTCGGATAATATTTTTCCCTTTGAGATTTCCTGACCGTCAACTTGTGCCTTGAATGCTCCTGTAACTATGAACGCGTCATTGTTTCCTTTTTTGGCACGCTCTGCACTTTCGGGAGCTTTTGAGGCCGGAACAATCGCACCCGCTGAAAGCCCTAATTCTTCGCTGTCTTCTGTGAGGACAAATGCGGGTTCAGCCCTTACGCTGTCATCTCCGTATTCAGTCTTGTACTTTGAGAGCTGTTCCGCTGAAATTATGTCGCCTGTGCTTATGGGGATAACGTGAACTTCATCAAGCATATACGCTTTCTCGCACCTGAAATCGGGGTCGTAATGCTCGTGAATCTTCATCTCAGTAGCAGCTATAACAGCACCAACAGGAACTATATCCGGCCTGCTTGTAGCTGTAACTTTGTAGCCTTTCTCAGTCTTCTTGAGGGGAGCAAAGTATATTACGCGCTCAAGGTCTTTTGCACTCGTCCCAAGAAGAAGGCTTAACCTGCTGGGTATTCCGCGCAAGTACCAGATGTGAACGACGGGGACGGCCAAATCAATATGTCCCATTCTTTCACGGCGGACTCTGTTGTCTGTAACTTCTACACCGCAGTGTTCGCAGATTACGCCCTTGAACTTAGGGCCGGAACGTTTGTATTTTCCGCATTTGCACTCGTAGCTTCTTGTCGGGCCGAAAATGCGCTCGCAGAATAACCCGTCTGTTTCGGGTCTCAATGTTCGGTAATTTATTGTCTCCGGCTTGAGTACTTCACCTTTTGAGATTGCGTGTATTCTTTCAGGAGTTGCGAGTTTGATTCTTACGCCTGTTATTTCTTTTCTCTTGGCCAAGTCTAAATATCCCCCTCTCTGCTGCTTTCAGGGTCGTCAAATATCCCGGAAATATCTGCTCTCTGATTGTTGTCGTCAAGCATCATTTCTTCTGTCATGTGGGCTAAATCCTCCGCTGTAGGCTCATCGCTTCCGAAAAGGGCATCAGCAATATCTGACGGGATTTCGGTCTGCTCACTCTGCGCGGGTTCTGAGAGAATATCCGTAACGGATGATTCATCCTCCGACTGTGATTTTCCGCGCGGCTTCCTCTGCTTTCTGGGTGATGAGAAAATCTCCGGCGGCTTTCCCATGAACGCGGGTCTGTCATCGTCCTCCATCGGTATATCTCCGTGCGTGCCGTCATCAAACGTAACTTCAACATCGAGTCCGAGTCCCTGCAATTCTTTCACCAAGACTCTGAAACTCTCAGGGACTCCCGGCTTTACGAGGCTCTGCCCCTTAACGATTCGTTCATACGTTTTATCGCGCCCGCGTATGTCGTCAGATTTCACCGTAAGAATCTCCTGCAAGACGTTAGCCGCTCCGTAACCCTCTAAAGCCCAGACCTCCATCTCTCCGAATCTCTGTCCGCCGAACTGTGCTTTTCCTCCTAAAGGCTGCTGCGTTATGAGACTGTAAGGCCCTGTAGAGCGCGCGTGAATTTTATCGTCAACAAGGTGATTCAGTTTCAGCATGTACATACAGCCGATTGTTACCTTTTTGTCCATCGGCCTGCCTGTTCTGCCGTCGCGAATCGTAATCATTCCGTCTTCTGTCAAATCGGGATATTTCTTCTCCGCAATCTTCCTCATCTCGGAAAATATTTCGTTCTCGTTCGCACCCTCAAATACAGGTGTTGAGACATGCCAGCCATTATTGAGCGCAACGAATCCCATTATCGTCTCAAGAACCTGGCCGAGATTCATACGGCTCGGAACGCCAAGCGGGTTTAACACGACATCAACGGGAGTCCCGTCCGGCAGATAGGGCATATCCTCAACAGGGAGAACACGACTCACGACTCCTTTGTTGCCATGACGGCCGGCCATTTTGTCGCCGACTGTGATTTTCCTGCGCTGTGCTACGTAGACTTTCACAGAACGTATTACGCCTGATCCTAACGCTTCGGGGCTGTTGCGCCTGTCCATCTGTTTTACTGCTACGACTTTTCCCCATGAACCGTTAGGGAGCTTCAACGAGTTATCGCGGACTTCACGAGCCTTTTCACCGAAAATTGCGCGCAACAATTTCTCTTCGGGAGTCTGGTCTGACTCTCCTTTGGGCGTAACTTTTCCGACAAGAATATCTCCTGCTGAAACTTCCGCGCCGATTCGGATTATTCCCCCGTCATCAAGATTACGCAGCATATCTTCTCCCACGTTCGGAATGTCGCGGGTAATCTCTTCTGCTCCTAACTTTGTCTCGCGGGCTTCTATCTCGTACTCTTCTATGTGGATTGATGAGAATTTATCTTCCTTCACAAGATTCTCACTCAATAATATTGCGTCCTCAAAGTTATAGCCTTCCCAAGGGACAAACGCGACGAGTACATTATGGCCGAGCGCAAGTTCTCCGTTCTCGATTGCCTGACCGTCAGCGATAATATCACCCTTCTTGACCTCTTCACCCTTACGGACTAAGGGACGCTGATGAATCAATGTAGACTGATTTGAACGCCGGAACTTTATCATGTCATAAGTACGTTCACGGCCTTTTGCGTTGCGTATCTTTATGCAGTCTGCGTCAACATATGTTACTGTTCCGTCATCCTTTGCTGTGATACATGAGCCGGAGTCGCGCGCTATTCTGCTTTCGATTCCTGTTCCGACTCTCGGTGCTTCTGGGACTAAGAGAGGGACTGCCTGACGCTGCATGTTTGAACCCATCAAAGCCCTGTTAGCGTCATCATGTTCAAGGAAGGGGATTAACGCTGTTGACGGTGAGACTATCTGACGCGGTGAAACGTCCATATAGTCAACCATATTAACGGGCATGGTAACAATTTCGTCAGCGTGCCTTGTGGGGCATGAATCGCCCGCTATCGTTACTCCGTCTGCTTCAAGCTCAGTATTTGCCATTGCGACATAGCTCTTGTCCTCGTCATCGGCTGAAAGGAGTTTTATTTCATCGGTCAATTTTCCGTCTTTCACTACACGGCGGGGAGTCACCAAGAATCCGTGAGAGTTGAGACTCGCATATGTCGTAAGTGATGAAACGAGTCCGATATTCGGGCCTTCTGGTGTCTCTATTGGGCAGACTCTTCCGTAGTGCGTATAATGTACATCTCTTGCCTCAAATCCGGCTCTTTCACGGCTCAATCCTCCCGGCCCCAACGCTGAAAGCCTCCTGCGGTGCGTAACTTCTGCAAGGGGGTTAGTCTGATCCATGAACTGCGAGAGCTGGCCGGAACCGAAAAATTCCCTCAGACATGCCGCTATAGGACGTACGTTAATCAGTTCGCGCCCGGTTACCTCATCAAGATTCGGGATTGTCGTCATTCTCTCACGCACGATTCTTTCCATCCTGAGAAGTCCGATTCTTACTTGATTCTGCAGCAATTCTCCGATTGAGCGGACTCGCCTGTTGCCTAAGTGGTCAATGTCATCGCTTTCTTTGTCCTCAGCCTTCATAGCAAACATTTCTTTCACGATTGCTACAACGTCCTCAAGGCTGATTAAACGCTCATCCTCTGAGATGTCCATTCCCAAACGCCTGTTCAGCTTATAGCGTCCTACACGGCCTAATGTGTAACGCCTAGGATCCTGCAATAAGCTCCTGAAATAGTCCCGTGCGTTCTCGATTCTACCAAGCTCATTGGGCTTCAGACGCTTGAAGATGTCCTTGATTGCCTCATCGGGATTCTCTGTAGTCTCACGCGAAAGAGTACGGGCTAATGCCGGTTCCATGTCGTAAACGCTGATTCCCGCTCCTTCTGAGTTATCCGCGTTGTAGAGCCTCGCTATATGCTCCTCATCAAGAAGAGTCCCCCGTCCTACTATCAATACTCCCCTGTCATCATATACATCTTCGGCGGCCATGTACCCTTTAAGATCCGTGTTATATTCCCTGAATACTGTATCAATTCCGAGAAGCTCTATTATATGATCGTTATTCTTTGCTCCTAATGCTTTGAGAAGAAGCGTTACGGGAAGTTTCTTCCTGTTATCGATATTTGCTGTAACTAATTCTTTTTCCGACTCAGGCATCGCGAAATCAAGCCACGCGCCACGGTCTGGAATCAATTTCGCCGAGCAGCCCTCAGCATTATGTGTGAAATATATTCCGGCTGAACGCGCAAGCTGATTTATCACTACACGCTCCGTGCCGTTGATTATGAACGTCCCCCGGTCTGTCATTACGGGGAAATCTCCGAGAAATATCTCTTTCGACTCTTTGCTTTCCTGCTTCTTTGTGTTCGTGAGACGAATTATCGCCTTTATAGGACGCGCCCACGTCATATCCTTCTGCCGTGCTTCTTCTTCCGTTATTTTGGGTTTGTCAATTGAATAGCTCAGAAACTCAAGCGCAAATGTTCCGTCATAACTTTCTATCGGGAATACTTCCTCTAATAATTCCTGAAGCCCCTGCGTTTTCCTTTCTTCCGGCAAAACATTGTCCTGATAAAACCAATGATAAGAATCTCTCTGTACACCTATCATATCAGGCATATCAACTAAATCACGAGCGCGGCCGAAAGTGTATCTCTTCCTGGTCTTGCTGATTGGCACAAATTCAGGCATTTTATACCTCCCCTGATGGTCTGGCTTTGCTTTTGGTGCAATGACGCATGATAACAAAAGGATATAACCATGTCAAGCAAAACACGATTATACCCTCATTAACTTTCATTCTTATTATGCCCGAGAGAGGACTCGAACCTCCACGAACTTGCGCCCACTAGAACCTGAATCTAGCGCGTCTACCAATTCCGCCACCCGGGCGACTGATTTTTTCAGCGCGGAAGTAATTTTATCAGCCTATGAATTTTTTGCAACCCCTTTCACATTTGTGTGCTTAGTGCTAAAGACTCAAAAATTAATCGGCATTGAAGAGTCAAAAACATCAAAAACGAATCGAGTCCGGCGGGAAAAAATTTCGGTTTCATTCTGACATTTTTATTCTCACAACATCAAATTCAAACTGGCTGAAAAATTATCAAGTGTATAATTCACAACTGTATATCCCAGAAATTCAAGAGGGTGTTTTGTTTTCATGAAAATTGCTGTGATTGGTACGGGTTATGTAGGACTTGTTACGGGTACTTGCCTAGCTCGTTACGGGAATAATGTAGTCTGTGTTGATGTTAATGCAGAGAGAGTCGAGAATCTCCGAAAAGGTATCGTGCCATTCTATGAACCTGGCCTCGAAGAAATGATGAAGCGCAACATGAGCGAAGGGCGGCTGTCATTCACAGAATCAACAGCAGAATCCCTCACAGGCACGGAGGCTTGTTTTGTCTGCGTTGGGACTCCTCAGAATCCCGACGGAAGCGCAAATATGTCCTATATTGATAGCGCGGCTCATGACATCGGCGCGGGAATGTCCGATAACCTTCTTGTTGTCGTGAAGTCTACAGTCCCGGCAGGAACTAACAAGAGAGTCCGCGAGATTATTGCATCAGAGCTTGAAGCCCGGAATGTTCCTCACAAATTATTCATGGCCTCGAACCCGGAATTTCTGCGCGAGGGATCATCACTGAATGATTTTCTTGAGCCTGACAGGGTTATTATCGGCGCGGACTCACCTGAAGGAAGGAGAATACTTGAGGAAATATATTCATTCCTTGAGCCGTCAAAACTAATCTTCATGGATACGGTGTCTGCTGAAATGTCGAAATACGCCGCGAATGCCATGCTCGCAACACGTATATCATTCATGAACGAGATAGCCGGAATCTGTGAGCATGTCGGCGCAGATGTCGAAAGCGTAAGAAGAGGAATCGGACTCGATGAGAGAATCGGCAGGAAATTTCTCCGGGCCGGGTGCGGTTACGGCGGTTCATGCTTCCCGAAAGATGTACGGGCATTGCGTGATTTCGCACGGGCGGCAGGTTATGAGCCTCAAATACTTACAGCCGTTGACGATGTAAACGAACGCGCAAAAGCGGCCATATTCATAAAGCTGTCAGCAAAATTCGACTCTCTCGCCGGAAAAGTTATAGCCGTCTGGGGATTGTCATTCAAGCCGAAAACTTCCGACATACGAGAAGCCCCCGCGCAGGTGTTAATACGTTCGCTTCTTGAGGCAGGCGCAAAAGTTCAGGCTTCAGACCCGCGCGCAATAGATGAAACACGCTCGGTTTTGGGTGAAAGAAAAGGACTCGTATACGTCTCTGATATGTACGACGCTGTGAACGGTGCGGACGCTCTTGCAGTAATGACAGAATGGGACATCTACAGAAAGCCCGATTTCAGTCGCATGAAAAAATTGATGAACACGCCGCTGATTATTGACGGAAGAAATCTCTATTCACCCGATGAAATGAAACGTAAAGGCTTCATGTATATATCAGTAGGAAGGCCGGAGGTGAACATATAAATATGAAGACAAAAATTTTTGCGCTGCTCTTGATGCTGATAATGCCGGTATGCTCATACGGTGCTGATATTTCCGCAATTGAACGTGAAGGGCTGATTATGCGGGTTGAGCTTAACACTTTGGGCGCGGACGCTGAACCCTCAGAACGTGAAGAGATCCTGAAGAAAATTGCTGAGAGATGCAGAGGCACAGAAGAAGGCGAGTCGGCGTATTGGGATTTGGCTGATTTATATCTTGGCGGATTCCCGGAGGAAATGAGGAAGGAAGCACAAGAGACTCTGGAATTATGCCTGAAGAATTACCCAAATTCGCGCCGTTCCGTGATGGTGAAATGCAAGCTCGCTGAACTTTACGACGCAGGCACACCGAGAAGGGCGGAGCTGATAAGACAGATAAAGAATGACGGAACACTCCCCAATGTTTTGCGTTCAACTCTTAATTAGAAGACAGGATTTTTCTGCGTAATTATACGGGGAAAAAGATACAAAGTTTTTTCACAGACTTGTTGACAAGGTAACAACACGGTGTAAAATGTGCAATGTAGTTCTGCGTGTATTACTTAGTTCAGTACCACAAGTTTTTATTATTTTTTGGAAGGAGTGCTTTTCTTTCATGAAGAAGTTTTTTGCGTTATTCTTAGTTGTTGCCATGCTCTCAGTTGCGGGTACGGCAATGGCTACATCAATCACAGCCAGTCCCTCAGATGTTACAGCGCAGAGGGGTTCGACCGTTACGGTAACTTTAACAGGTACGGCATCACATACTGGAACTCTGTCGTATACCAAGGTCAGCGGTGCCAGCTGGTTATCGGTGAACGGTACTACATTAAGCGGGACTGTTCCTTCGGACGCATTAGCAGGGGACTACGAAGTAATCGCTCGTGTTGTTGAGACCTATGTTGACACAGATGCACAAGGGCATATAGCAGAAAAAACGGATACCAGCGATGTACAAATAACTGTGCACGTAACAGTTCCTGTTACCCCCAAGACAGAGGGCGGCTCGCAGTCTGCAAGTTCTCAGACAGTTGTTATAATAGTCGAGACAGTTAAAACCGTTGTGGTAAAAGTTCCTGCCGTTGAAAAGGTCAATCAGGTAACAGTGGCGCAGGCAAGGACAGAATCGACACGTAAGCAGACAGTTACAAGCACAAAGTCCACGCTTGCAGCAAAGATACGCAACGCAGTAGCCAGTGCGCCAGTCCTGAGCAATACAAGCCTTCTGATTGCTGTAGTTACTGAGACAAAGGCACAGCTTGTTGAGAATTTCGCGGCGGTAATTCAGGATAAGTTATCAAAAATAACGACACCTGTACTCGGTGCGCCTGTCAAGAAGCTCGCGCAGGTTATTCCTCCTATGTCAACCACAGAATCAGGTTTTGTGGCGCAGGATATGACTTTCGGCACAGAGTATTACGGGAAGAAAATCGGCTATGACCTTAACCCCAAAGGTTTAGTGAGCGGTGCTTTCTTCGCGGCGGATGCTGAGGGCAACAATGACGCTGCATTCCTTGACAGCACAGGCGCGGAGACCGAAATTATTCCTGACGGTACGGGAAGCGCGGATGCAGGCGTTGTTACGGCAGTCGTTTACCTTCAGGCGGGGGAGGAATATGAGCCTTACGTGTTCGTTGAAGTGCCTCAGGCAGAAGAAGCATCGTTTGACGCGGCGACTGGCGCAGAAGAGAAATCAGTTGAACTCACCACAACAGAGGCTACATCAGTATCAGTCAATACAACTGACACGTTTAACCCTATAGTTACAGCATCGGCACTCGCAGCGATTTCCAACGATTACGGCAAGCCGGTTAAGGAACTTCCCTATGATGCGGCCTCAACGACAGCAACATGGGCAGCCACAGATGATGAGAAAGCGTATATGACAGCTCAGAGCATGGATTTTGTCTGCTCACTTCCTGTTCTGAATGTGGTAAGCGATGGCGTTTATGTTGCTAACATAAAGTTCGATAACACTCCTTCGGCCAGCACATTCAGTGCTCCTATGTTCTATCCTAACGGTGTGAATGCGAGCGGTCTGGCAAAATCAACACTTTACACAATCAGCGAGGGTTCAGCAACCAAAGTAACAGACGCGAACGCAAAGGACATCGTAGTCAACGGCCGTTCAGTGTACTTGGTATTCGAGGTAGTGAACAATGTGGTAGCAGCAGACTTTGAGGCGGCGGCAGTTACGCTCAGCAAGCCCGCGCTCGTAGTCAAAGAGACCTCAACGACACCGACACCCACACCTGGCCCGACACCCACACCAAGCGGAGACATATACGGCGTAGGAAGTTCAAGCGGTGGATGCTCAGCAGGAAGCGCAGTTCTCGCACTCGCCCTTCTTGGGACATTCATAGCAGCACGCAAAAAGTAGTACAACGCAGAAACGTACATACTAAATAACAGCGTCCTCCTTGTTCGAGAGTGAACAGGGAGGGCGTTTTCTTATGGGCGTATAATTGCCTCAGGAGGTTTGATAGATGAAACACTATGTATGTTTTGACGCGGGGACTCAGAGCGTGAAAGTTGCGGTTTATGATGAAGCGGGGAATCAGGTTGCAGTAGACGTAAATCCCACAACGCTGAATTATCCTAATCCGGGATGGGTTGAGATGGAAGTTGAAGAATATTTCCGGCTCGCCTTGAAGGGAATGAAGAAATGCGCGGAGATAATGCGGGGGAAAAATATCGATCCTTCAACAGTACGCGCTGTAATGGGGGACGGAATAATCTGCGGGATTGCAGGAGCTGACGAAAACGGACGGGCAATTACTCCGTATATCAACTATCTTGACTCACGGACGCAGGAAGATGCAGACAATCTTTCAGCACAAAATCTCGATATTTGGGCGAATGAGACAGGAAACCCGGGGCCGCTTTGCTTGTTCCCGGCGTTACATGCAAGATGGCTTCTCAGAAATTCACCGAATACCGCGAAAATCAAAAAGTTCATCCACAACGCTCCGTATATCTTAATGCACTTGGCCGGACTAAAGGCTGATGACGCTTTCATAGACTGGGGCGCAATGTCGGGATGGGGACTCGGCTATGATGTCGTCAAAAAATCGTGGTCAGATGAGCAGCTCGCCATTCTCGGAATCAATCGCGATCTCATGCCGCGAATCGTTAAGCCTTGGGACATTATCGGCGGACTCTCGGCTAAATGCGCAAAGATTACAGGCTTCCCGGAAGGCACTCCGATTTGCGCGGGCGCGGGTGATACTATGCAGTCATTGCTTGCGTGCGGAGTTCATGAGCCGGGTCATGCGGTTGACGTTGCCGGAACGTGCTCGATGTTCTGCATTTCAACGGGCGGAATCATTCCAGGCCTCAGCAAAAAGGGAAATGGACTCATCTTCAACAGCGGGACTCTTCCTGACACATATTTTTACTGGGGCTTTGTGCGTACGGGCGGGCTTGCGTTAAGATGGTTCAGGGATAACGTCTGCAACAAAGCAGGGGATGACTCGTACTATGATTTTCTCAGCGAGGGCGCGGAAAAATTGATCAACGGCTCAGAGGGAGTCAGATTTTTGCCTTGGCTCACGGGAGGCCCTGAAGGATTCCGGGACGTTCACGGCTGCTTCATCAACATGGGAATGAACACGAATCAGTTTGTGCTTTGGCGCGCTGTCCTTGAGGCTATTGCGGGAGAATATTCCGAGATCGCTGAACGTTCACGCATGGCCGGGACTCCTGTCGACAGAGTAATCATCACTGAGGGAGGAAGCAAATCTAAACTCTGGAATCAAATCAAGGCCGACATGATTCAGGCGGAAACTCTCACGCTCAAAACTGGCGGCGCGCTCGCAATGAATGCCGTTACGGGTGCTTACGCTGTCGGTGATGTTCCTGACATGGCCGCAAAAGTTCATGAGGGACTCAGCGTTACCGGGAAATTCACGCCGGGTGAAAAACTCACTTTGCCGGATATACCTTTCAAGCTGTAAACGCAAAAAAAATTGCCTCCTCACAAAACGCGGGGAGGCTTTCTATTTATCACAAACTCTATAACATCGTGCTTATCACATAGTTGAACGCCGCGCACAAAATCACGCTCACAGGAACAGCCAAGAATAATAGACGGTTGAAGACGCTGACTCGTTCGTCCTCTTTTCCGCATGAGGCCATAATCAGACTCCCGCCGGATGAAAACGGACTAATCGCACTGCTCTGCGCTCCCAATACTGTGCAGGCAAAAAGTGATTCCGCACTGAGTCCCGTTGACGCTGCGAGGGCAGGAATCAGAGGGAATAACGCCGGAGCAACGACTCCCGTTGTCGAGCTGAAGAATGACATGAACGCCGCTACAATGCTGAACGCTATAGGCACTAACGCAACTGCTACATTTGAGCTTATCCACGACGATAACATATTGATCGTTCCGGCCTTAACTGCTACTGCGATTAACATTCCAGCTCCCGCAATCATGATTATTGTGTTCCAGGGCACGCGGGCTATTGCTTCCTTCTGCGGCGCAAGTTTCATCAGCAACGCAATCACCGCGAAAATTATTCCCACAAGTCCGACATCTATCTTGCTGTTCAGTGTTGAGATTGTCGCGTTCTTCGGCATAATCATTTTCAGAATCGGGAACGCTAACAGAACAATCATCATCAATATCATCAAGGTGAATGTCTGACGCTGCTTTTTGTCAAACGGCTCAGGCTTTGAGAATGTTACGCCCTTCCCTATGTGCCAGTTTGAAGGAAGGCAGAAACGAAATACAGCTATGATTATCACCGAGAAGATTACAGCGTAAACAAAAATTTTCATCTCCATATTGAAACTGTCAACAGCCTTTAACGTTTTGTCAGCCTCGTAAGCATTATCAGCAAGCCCGCGGAATATTACGCCCAAATTTGACGTGGGGAAATTTCCGCCCGCCAATGCTCCGCAGTTTATCGCGACTCCTCCCGTAAGTTTATCCATGTTCGCCTCGTCGCAAATCGCAAGCGTTATCGGTGCCATGAACGCCATTACAGTGAAGAATGTAGCTCCCATTATCGACAGAATCACAGCAACAGCAAACAGCGCAAAAGGAAGCATTCCGGGAAATTTACGGCAGGCATACAGCAGTGCGCCCGACAATTTTTCGAGAGTGCCGTTTATCGCCGCAAAGTTGTAGAAGAGTGAGACCGACAATATGACAAACATCGTGTTCACAGGCCAGAAGCCAATCACCTGCGAGGGCTTGAGACCCATAACGAAACAGCCGATCACGTAAGCAAAAACCATGCAGAAAAGGCCCGTGTTTATGCCCGTCTTGTAACCGAGAATTATCGCAACCGCTATGCAGATTATTATCGCGAGACTCAATCCTGCCTCTGTCATGACTATTCAGCCTCCTTTATGCCTAAAAGATTGTACGGTATTGTCCGCGTCATGTGGTATATATGTTCCTCCGGGATTCCGTTGTCCGCAAGATACTGCATGTACTCTTTCAGCGCAATCTCCCAGTGAGGATTCTCCGTCTGTCCTCCGTCTGTGTCGACCATAACATTTTTGTAGCCGACTTTGCGTATGATTTCGAGGTTGTCAGGGAGATTTGACTTGTATTTTCCGCCGCCCATGTTCTGAGCGTAACAGCGTTCGAGGATTACGTCATAATCTTTCACGACTCTGATTTGATCCTCGTGGGACATTCCGACAATCCACCATTCAGGATGAGTCAAAACGATTTTGCGGACTCCCGCGTTCCGTGCCGCCTCAATCACTACAAACGCTTCTTCAGGCGAGCAGTGTGCAGTACCTAATACAGCGTCGTAATCCTTCACCATCTTGAAGACTTCAAGCAGTTCCGGGACAACCTTCCAGCCGATGACAATATCAACGCCCGCTGAAGGATCTTTGCCCATCTTGTGAATGTGATTCTTTGCTGACTGAGTCGGAAGCCATACTACTTTTGCTCCGAGCTTCAACGCTGTCTCAACCGCTGAAGGATTTATCCCGCCTATTGATTTGTTCATGGTAACAGAACCGTACATTGTGAAGCCGGTATTTTCCCCGTGAATTTTCCTGACATATTCATTCGTGAGAAATGCCCGGTTTGCTGTGAATCCCTGATGTGATTTGATGACGATTGCCCGCGCTTTTACCCGTATTGCCGCCTCCGCTAACTCGAAATCGTTATATGCCCTGAGCCGCAAATCAGGATTCGTGTGAACGTGCATATCACATACGCCATTTAATGACACTTCCGGCATGTGTTTAGCCCCCTCGTTAATATTTTTGTGGAATGATGGAATTATATACGCGGTTTGCTATCACCGAAACTGGAAATATAATATCTTCCGTATCACAAAAAATGATAGTGAGGGTTGCTGATGGAAGTCAAAGAGATGAATTACATTGTCGCAATTTCTGAGGAAGGGAGCATATCAAAAGCTGCTGAACGTTTATTCATGGCGCAATCGGGATTGAGTCAGTTTTTGATGAGACTTGAGAATGAGATTAACGCAAAATTATTCGTGAGGACTTCAACGGGAGTCAGGCCGACAGAAGCAGGACGGCTCATGATTGAGTATGCTTACCGCGAATTGTCAGAGTATCACAGAGTCCGCGACAAGATTCAGGACGTGAATAACCTTGAGGGAGGGAGAGTCATTGCGGGGATAAGCACATTCCGGGGGACGTTCTTAATGCCGCGAGTGCTTGAGGCTTTCAGGCGCGAATATCCGAACATACACGTGATTATTGTTGAAGCTAATTCTATGGCTCTTGAAGAAATGCTGCGTAACGGAACAATTGATATTGCGTTAATCATTCTTCCGGCAAAAACTCTCAGGCATGAAATCACCCCGGCCATGCAGGACGAAATCTGTATCATCACAAACTCATCTCATCCAGTCATGAAGCACGCTAAAATTTCCCCGCCTCACACAAAATCACGAATCGCAAAATATATCGACATCAACGACACAGCGGGCTATGAATTTCTCCTCAGCGATTACGACACAATATTAGGACGTGAGAGCAGAAGAATTTTCCGTGAGCATGGCATTATCCCGAAAGCGTACAACGAAAAGTTATCGGCGTTCTTTGCGGCCTCAATGGGTGCTGCGGGATTGGGATTAGCGTTCACGTATTACTGTGCGAGGGCTGCATATCCTGAAGCTGAATTTCTGTCGCTCGGTGAAGAAGGGACTCTTGTTGACTTGGGTGTGTCGCTCGCGCCGGGGCGGTATCACTCAAAGGCGGCTGTAGCATTGTGTGAAGTTATGACTCGTGTATTAGGGCAGTGAAACGGAGGGAGCTTTTACGGACTCCCCCCGGAAAATTCCTAGTGTGAAAGAAGGCTCCTTCTGCGGTATAAGTCTTCTTCTATTTCGTCGGCCTGTTCGTCAAGCATAAATCTATCCTCAAATACTGTGCTTCCGATTTCGTCCTTTGCGCCCTTGAACGCCCTCTTGAGGAATATCGGCGTGATTATCGTGCATACTATTATCATTATGATTATCGGGCCTAACTCGCTTTCCTCGATGAGATGCATTGATACGCCTTTTCCCGCGACGATAAGCGCAACTTCTCCCCTGCAAACCATGCCCAACCCTACAACGTAGCTTTGATGATTGTCCATTCCGCAAATTTTCGCGCCCAATCCGCAGCCAACGAGCTTTGAGATTATGCTTACGATGATTAACACAGCTGTGAAGATTACTATCTCAGACGAAAACGCAGGGAGGGTAACTTCAAGCCCTATATTAGCGAAAAATACAGGGGTTAGCAAAAGGAAGGCTATTGAGTCAAACTTGCTTGCGATATATTGTCCTTTGGGCGAAATTGAGATTATCATTCCCGCCGCAAATGCCCCGATTATGTCAGCGATTCCGAAAATCACCTCAGCAGCCCACGCCATAAACAGGCACAAAGCGAATCCCATCACAGGATAACGGCGCAAATTTCTCGACTCCTGAACGCGGTCAGACCATATCATAGCGCGGTTGTATGCTATTCCCACGAGCCATATGAACACGAAGAACCCCGCAATCTTCACGAAAACGAGTCCGATGTTCGTATTTCCGCCCGCGATTCCCGTAACAATAGTCAGGCATATCAACCCTAAAATATCGTCTATCAACGCCGCCGCTAATATCGTGTTGCCTGCTTTTGTTGACATTTTGCCGAGTTCCTTCAGGGCTTCAACGGTGATTGACACTGACGTAGCCGTTAATACCGCGCCGATGAAAATTGCTGACGGGAAAGAAATATCAGGCTGAAAGAAGTACATCATTCCCGCGCCCATTCCCAGAGGAAACACAACGCCCAATAACGCAACGACAAAGCCGACTCCCCCGGACGCTTTAAGCTCGTCAAGATTCGTCTCCATTCCTGCCGTGAACATTATGACGATAACTCCAAGCTCGGCCATTCGCGACAACAACGGACTCGGCATCAAGCAGAACTGTACGCCGAATAGATTTGACGTGATTGCACCGAGTACAGCAGGGCCGAAAAACAATCCCGCCATCAACGCACCGACAACTTGAGGCAGTTGCGCCCGCCGTGAAAGCAGGCTGAAAATTTTTGTGGACAACAATATTACGCAAAGACTCAACAGATAGTTGTAGCCTTCCATTTATGAATTTACCTCCCTGACATAAGGATTAAAGCTCGTAATCGTCCCCGTGAGCCTCACCAAGAAGCGCGCTGACCTGATGTCGCCAAGGCATTGAAGGATGCGCCCCGATTTTCGTACACGCCAATGCACCGCAGGCAGAAGCGAATCTCGCGGCTCTCTTCAGCGGCATTCCCTCGCAGAGTCCAACGCAGAAACCAGCGCAGAAAGCATCTCTTGCCCCGGTGTTGTCGACTGCGCGAATGTTGAAGGAGTCGAACGCGAAATCATCACCGCTCCTCGTGAAAATCATTCCGCCTTTTGCGCTCTGTGTTACGACTAGGCACTTTACTCCGCGCTTGAGAATCTCCCCGGCCATTTCGCTTGTGGATTTGTGCTGCTTGCGTCCTGCGTAAAAGCTCAAAGCCTTCTCGTTAAGTATCAAGTAATCGATATCAGTCCACGAATCAGACGGCAATGAAAACGGAGGCTCAGCGGATAAAAATGTTCTGCAGCCGTGCTTGCGTGAAAGTTTCAGGCCTTTAATGACAGTTTTTACGGGGCTTTCCATCTGGAACAATGCAGCGTCAGACGACTCAAAAATTTCTGTTGCTTTCGTCATTGCGTTTTCGTCAAGAAGTGAGTTAGCTCCCTGCGAAATTATTACGGAGTTCCCCCCGTCATCCGTTACTGTGATAACCGCCGTCCCTGTAGGTGCTTTGTTCATTGTGCGTAACTGTGAGCAGTCTACGCCGTTTTCAGTGAGTACAGATTTGAGCTTCCTTCCGAAATCATCACTGCCAACACAGCCGATAATGTGAGATGTTGCGCTAAGTCTTGCAGCTGCTAAAGCCTGGTTAGATCCTTTTCCGCCCCCGGCCATTCCGAATGTGCCGCCGATAACAGTCTCACCTTTACCGGGGCAATGCGGCGCGCGTATAACCAAATCAATATTCAACGAACCTACTACAGCAATATCTGACATTTTATTTTCCTCCTAAATATTTATTGCAGCTAGTAATTTATAGTTGGCTAGAATTTTCGTATAATATCACAATTACCCTATTTAGCTAATTTTCACATTTTCAGGAGGGATTCACATTGCAGAACTTCTTAGATTTCCTTAACGCTGTGGATGATTTTCTCTATTACCCGGTGTTAATCGTTGTGCTTATTTTCGCGGGAATATATTTCTCTTTTAGGTCAAAATTTGCGCAGGTTCGACTCGCTTTTGACTCTGTGAAATTGATCGCAGAACGTCCCGGCAACAAACACGCAATCTCATCATTTGGCGCGCTGATGGTCTCTACAGCCTCGCGAGTCGGAACAGGGAACATCATCGGAGTGTCAACCGCAATATGTCTCGGCGGGCCCGGTGCTGTTTTCTGGATGTGGGTGCTTGCGATTATCGGAGGTGCGAGCGCATTGGCTGAAAGTACGTTAGCGCAGATCTTCAAGCACAGGAATCACGAAACGGGACATAGTTACGGCGGACCGGCATATTACATCGAGGCAATAATTCACAGCAAGGCAACGGCGGTAATATTCTCGGTGTTCCTCATTGCTACGTATGCTTTCGGCTTCAACGCGTTATGCTCGTACAATCTTCAGTCAACATTCAGCGTTTACAGTTTCTATGACGCGTCAACAACGCCGTTAATCATCGGAGGAATCGCGGCGGCCATGACAGCATGGTGTTTGTTCGGAGGCGCGAAAAGAGTCGTCCGTGTTGCGGAGATTCTTGTTCCTGCTATGGGAGTAATTTACGTTCTTACGGCAATAGGCATAATGATTCTGAGAATCGATATGCTTGCGGATGTGATGAAGATGATTTTTGCGGACGCGTTCAACTTCAAGGCCATCGGGAGCGGTATTGCTGGGTCATGCTTAGTATACGGAATCAAACGCGGGCTTTACTCGAACGAAGCGGGAGTCGGTTCTGCTCCGAATGCGGCGGCTTCTGCTGAGACTTCACACCCCGTAAAGCAAGGGCTGATTCAGATGCTCTCAGTCTACATTGATACGATAATGATATGTTCTGCGACTGCGTTCATGTGCCTCATGTCCGGGACTCCGATAACCCGCGAGGCGGCCGGGGCGCAATACGTTCAGGACTCTTTGAGGGCTGTGCTTGGTGAGTCGGGGCCTGTATTCATCACGGTGATAATGGTGCTGTTCGCGTTCACGACTCTTCTTGGGAATCTCTTTTACGTTGACAACGCATTAGCATACATCAACGGAAAGAAAATGCCCGGCGAAAAATTCATGCGCGGATTCAAAATCGTCTGCGCTCTCGTGATACTTGTCGGAGCTGTAATGCCTATGTCTACTGCCTGGGCAGTCGCTGATATATTCATGGGAGGAATGGCACTGATAAATATCCCGTGCATCATGGCCGGAAGCGGTATAGTTTTGAGGGCGTTGGCTGACTACGAAAAGCAGAGGCGCGAGCATGGCAACCCCGTATTCAAAGCGTCATCAATCGGACTCAACTCGGAAAAATTAGACTACTGGAAGTGATGAGTCATGAAAGTTTGCTTTTACGCCTTAAGGGATGACGAGCTTCAATTCTGCCCTGAGATGAAAGAGAAATACGGCGTTGATTTCATTTACACGTCAGAATATCCGAACGCTGAAAATATTTCTCTTGCTGAAGGTTGCGATGGAATCAGCTGCACTCCCTGCGACATGTCAAGGAAAGTGCTTGAGTCATTCCGCAATGTCGGAGTCAAATACATTCTTACGCGCTCAATAGGCTACGACCATATAGACAGAGCCGCCGCCCGTGAGTTAGGACTCAAAGTTGACACAGTGAGCTACACACCGACGGGAGTCGCTGACTATGCAATTATGTTGATGCTTGCGAGCGTGAGAAGATTCGCGCACATTCTGAGGCGTGCAGACCTTCAAGACTATTCGCTGAAGAACAAACTCGGCCGGGATTTTTCCGCGTGTACTGTCGGCGTAATGGGCATAGGGAGAATCGGAACAACCGTAATACAGCATTTGTCCGGGTTCGGCTGTCGTATTCTTGCGTATGACGTTTACGAGAACGAGACCGCAAAGAGATTCGCAAAGTATGTTGACCGTGATACGATATTCCGCGAGTCTGACATTATCACCCTTCACATGAACGCAAACGATGACAACTATCACATAATCTGTCATGACTCAATCGCAAAGATGAAACCCGGCGCGTATATCATCAACACAGCACGGGGGAAGCTCGTAGACTCTGACGCGATAATAGCGGGAATTGAGTCCGGCAAACTCGGAGGGGCTGCGCTTGATGTCCTGGAGTACGAGAACGGATTGTACTACTATAACCGAATGGGCGAAGTGATGGTGAATCAGAAGCTGGCGATTCTGCGCTCATTCCCTAACGTGATATTGAGTCCTCACACGGCGTTCTACACTGCTGAAGATGTCCGCGACATGGTAGAAGGAATTTTCAGAAGCTGTTACGAGTTCGGAACGGGGAAAAAACTTCACGGCGTTGAAGCTCAAGAGTAACAAAAAGCGGGACTCCCTTTTGAGGAATCCCGCAAATTTTTTCTTCTGCTATTTCTTCTTCTCGATTACCTGATAATTTGTAGTTCCTTCACGCTCAAACTTGATTACTATCTTGCTGTCTGAGTCTTTAACCGCGTCTGAAATGTCGCTAACCCTCTTCAGCTCGTGGAGATTGATTTCGAGAAGCATATCGCCTTCATGCAGTCCGTTTTCATACGAGGCGGGCGAGTCTTTGTCGATGTCGGTGATTACGAGTCCGTTCTCTGAAGTCAGCTTGTATTTCTTCCTGAGTGAGTCTGTGATCTCTGTTACTTCATTGATGCCGTAATCCTTGAGTGCCTCGCTGCCCTTTGAGGATTTCTCATCGCCTTTGAGGGTAATATTCTCGGACTGCGAATCATTCGGGCGTTCTCCGAGCTTCACTGTGATGTTGAGGGCTTTGCGGTTTCTGTAGACTTTGAGTCTTGCGTCAGATTTCGGAGGAAGTGAGCCGATCTTCTGCCGTAATTCTACAGTGTTTTTCACCTTCTGGCCGTTGACCTCGACAATAATATCTCCTGCTTTGAGGCCGGATTTCTCTGCGGGTTCACCGGGCATTACTTTTGCGACAACAATCCCGGTGCCGTCGGGGACTCCGTACATTTTCGCGACTTCTGAATTTGCGTCAGAGATGCTCACACCTAACCAGCCGCGGCTGACTCTTCCTTTGTCGACAAGATCTCCCATGATTTCTTTTGCTTTGTTGACGGGAATCGCGAATCCTAATCCCTGCGCGTAGGGCATAATCGCGGTGTTGATTCCGATGACTTTCCCGGCCATGTCGAGAAGAGGCCCGCCCGAATTGCCCGGATTAATTGCCGCGTCAGTCTGAAGGAAGTCGTCAAAATCTATATCCTGTGCGTGAATGCTTCTGTTTTTCGCGCTGATTACTCCGGCTGTAACAGTGTGTTCAAAGCCGTAAGGATTCCCAATCGCAACAACAAATTCACCGACTTCAAGAGCGTCCGAGTCACCGAGTTCGAGAACTGGCAAATCTCTGTCAGGCTCAATCTTTATCACAGCAAGGTCATATTCTCTGTCATGGCCTTTTATCGTCGCGGGGTAAGTCTTCTTGCTTCCGTCCTCAAGCTGAAGTGATACCGTGATTTTGTCTACTCCGTCAACAACATGATTGTTCGTGAGTATCAAGCCTTCTTTTGACACTATGAATCCTGAGCCGCGGCCCTTCATAGGTACTGAGCGGTTGAACTCCTTGAAGCTGTCCCCGAAAAATCTCTTGAAGAACGGATCATCATCAAACGGGAACGGTGATACGGATCTCTTTGCTGTCTTCTCAACGTCAATATTCACGACTGCGGGAGATGCTTTCTTGACGATTGGGACAATTGGATTCGCACTGCTCATATTAAGCGGTGAAAGAGCAAATGAACTCCCTGCACACACAACGATTAACGCAAGCGCGAATGTGAACGCTAAAATTTTTCTTCTCATGAATTTATACCTCCAATAAATTTTTACGGCCATGTATTTTAACTGCGAGTTATGAATCATTCATGGCAATTTTTACTTAGCTTGACTATGTGATTTTAACTGAATCAAACTGTACGCAAGCCACACGCACATAAACGGAAGCATAAGCAATATCCCTTTGTACGTCAGAGAGTGAGTCAAAATCCACGTGAAGGCCTGACGATCTCTGAACGGAATCATTGCAAGCCTCATAAGCGAGTAAAGAATCAAAGCAAGAGGAGTAACAACGGAATAATGTTTCTTCTGCTGAGATTGAAGAGGAATGACTCTGCGTTCAGCCCATAACAATATAGCGATAATGACGAACGCAATCACCGAGTAATATATCTGCACAGGATGACGGAAGACTTCTGCGCGGTCAAAAGGAAAATGAACGCCTAAGAATGAATCTGTATGGACACCAACGCAGCAGCCATTGAGGAAACATCCCCAGCGGCCTAAAGCGATTGCGAACATTGCGGCGGGTGAAACAGTATCACATATTTTTGAGAATGAGACTTTCCGGGGATATATGAAGCACATAATCATTGCTGTTATGAATGCTCCCGAAATTGCGCCGAACTCATGAACGCCCCCGCGATTAATGTCGAGGAACAATGAAGGATTGCTCATGTATGAGTTCCAGTGAATTATGTACTCGAATGATTTTGCGCCCACAAGCATGAAGAAGAATGACACGGCCATTACGCGGCGGGATTCGTACTCGTCAAGGTGATAGATTTCGAGCCGCCGAATGCTCCACAATATGCACAGCGATAACGCGATGAACCATATCACGCTGTAAGTGTCGACTCTGAATCCGAATATGTGAAACAATGTCGGGTACATGATTAAAGCGTCTCCGAGTCGTAAGGGTAACTCATGGCGTAAACGGTTTCGGGCGCGATGTCAATATTTCCGTTGTCCCATGTGATTGTGCCGTATGCGATTACGGGATGACGGAAAATTTCAGGGTCTGCAAGAGGCTTGAAGACTTCCCCGTCAATTTCTGTTGTGTCGAACAAACGCTTTTCACCTGTCGAGAATGTTACAAGCACCATACCACCGTCAAGCGGTTTTGCTTCTGTTATGGTGATTCCCTGCTCTAATTCTCCGTAACATACTCCGTTTTTGATGTACATTATCTTCCTCCTATTTTGTGCGCGTCTCTGACATTATTTCGCGTCTTCCTCGCTGAAAAAGCTGCTGCCTTTTCCGTATTTCTCGCGGAGTTTGGGCTTCTCAATTTTCCCCGTTGGGTTTCTCGGAACGTCAGCAAAAATTATCTTTCTCGGCCTCTTGTAGCGTGGTAATCCTAAGCAGAAGTGATTGATCTCTTCCTCCGTGCAGGTCATTCCCTTTTTCACCTGAATAACCGCCGCGGCAATCTCGCCTAACCTCGGTTCAGGCAATCCGATAACAGCGACATCGTGAATTTTCGGGTGCGTTATGAGGAAGTTTTCGACCTGAACAGGATATATATTTTCCCCGCCGGTGATAACTACATCTTTTTTGCGGTCAACAAGCCACACGAATCCGTCCTCGTCCATCATGGCCATATCTCCAGTGAACAGCCATCCGTCTCGCAGAGTCTCATGAGTCGCGCCGGGGTTGTGATAGTAGCAGAGCATAACGCCCGGACCTTTCACGCATAATTCACCCGTCTCACCCTGAGGAATGTTTTTGCCGTCATTGTCGACTATCTTCAATTCCCAGCCGTAACCGGGGACTCCAATCGCGCCGACCTTGTGAATGTTCTCCATTCCCAAATGAACACAGCCCGGCCCGGTTGACTCTGAGAGTCCGTAATTCGTATCGTATTTGTGATTCGGGAAATATTCCAGCCAATGACGAATCAATGAAGGCGGAACAGGCTGCGCGCCAATGTGCATTAAACGCCACTGTGAGAGGTTGCGCCCTTCAAGTTTCAGTTCTCCCGTGTCTAATGCCGTCAAAATATCCTGGCACCATGGGACTAAAAGCCAAACGATAGTACAGCGTTCCCACGAAACAACATCAAGAATCGCTTTCGGTGATGTCCCTTTGAGGATTACCGCCCGGCTTCCTGTGTAGAGCGATCCGAACCAGTGCATTTTTGCCCCCGTGTGATAGAGAGGAGGAATGCACAAGAATACGTCATTGTGAGTCGTCTCATGGTGAACCGCTTCCATCTTTGCCGACTGCATTAACGCTGTGTGATTGTGAAGAATAGCTTTCGGGAATCCCGTTGTGCCTGATGAGAAATATATTGCGGCTTCGTCTGAGTCTTCAACCAAAATTTTTGGCGCGGAAGAATGGCAGTTATTCACGGCTTCATTGTAGCTTTCGGCGAATGAAGGACAATTGTTGCCGACAAAAAATAATAGGCATGACTCACCGAGAGCAAGCACAGTATTTTCTACACGACCAATAAACTCAGGGCCGAAAAATAGTATGTCAACGTCAGCAAGTTTCACGCAGTATTCTATTTCTTCAGATGAGTAACGGAAATTCAGAGGGACTGCAATAGCTCCAGTCTTCAGAATCCCGAAATATATCGGCAGCCATTCGAGGCAGTTCATCAACAATATTGCTACCTTCTGGCCTTTCTTTACGCCCCGTGATAAAAGCATGTTGGCGACTCTGTTGGCTTTTTCGTCAAATACTCCCCATGTTATTTCGCGGCGGTATGGCTTTGATGATGTCGGCTGAATGAGCGCGTATTCTTTCCACGTTATTCGGACTGGCTCTGTCTGCTCTGGGTTAATCTCAACGAGCGCAACTTCATCGCCGTAAAGTTTTGCGTTGCGTTCAAGCAAATCTGTTATAGGCATGTGGGGGAAAATCATTCCTTTGCGTAAAAATTAGAGTCCTGCTGTGTGTCAACAGGACTCCGCGCAAGTTACATTAAACGCGAAATTATGTCAAGGATTCAAATGTGCGCTAAAGTTTCTTCACTGCTTCCGTGTCATCAAGCCTGTAATTTTTCGCCGCGTAATCTGATGCCCTATGCCCCGCAAGATTCGTTATGTCTTTGTCCGCTCCTGCGTCAATGAGAGTGTCAACAACATCATCATTGTTGTACGAGGCCGCGTAAATCAGCGCAGTGTTCCCGCTTCTGTCCTGAGCGTTGACGGCTGCCCCCGCGTGAATGAGAATCTCAACAGCTCCGGCGGTGTTGCTTTTTGCCGCAAACATCAAGGCAGTTGCTTCTGCTCTGTTCGTTACGTTCACGTCAACACCTGCTGAAACGGCTTCTGCTATTTCGTCCTCGCTTCCTGAACGGCATATCCTCAAGAAATCACGCTGCAATTCTTCACGGTGTACGCTGAGTGCTTCAATCTCTTCTTTTGTGGGAATTTCGGAGGCTTCATACTCGTAAATTTCAGGCTCTTCATCATTGCTTTCAGTCTGTGAAATCTTTGCGGCCATGTTTGTATTCTCCTGTTCGGATTCTGACTCGTGGGATTCTGTTTGCGGTTCTGCGTTATCGTTTTGCAACTCTGTTTCCTGAGACTCCGTTTGTGATTGCGAGTCTGCGTTTTCGGTTTGCGATTCTGACTCGTGAGACTCTGTTTGCGGTTGATGCTCTGCGTTTTCGGTCTGTGATTCTGACTCGTGGGACTCTGTTTGCGTTTGAGACTCTGCGTTATCGGTCTGCGATTCTGACTCGTGGGACTCTGTTTGCGTTTGAGACTCTGCGTTATCGGTCTGCGATTGTGATTCGTCAGGCTCAATTTCTCCCTTAATGCGTTTGAGAATCTCCGTTCCGTTAAGCCTTCTGTTTGTTACGGCGTAATCCGCTGCGTTTTTCCCCTCAGAGTTTACCACGTCAATGTCTGCTCCTGCCTCGTAAAGTATTCTCACTGCCTCCGTGCTGTTCCTCATGGCCGCGAACATTAATGCGGTGTTTCCTTTGCGGTTGCGTGCGTTTACGTCCGCTCCTGCCTCGACTAATGCACGTATGACTCTCGCGTTAGTGTTATGTTCTGCTGCTGTCATTAGGGCGGTTGTTCCGTTGCTGTTTGCTGAATTTGGGTTTGCTCCCTCGTCAAGTGCCTGAATGACTTTCTCATACGGGGCATTCCTGCACATTCTGTAAAAATCAATATCAGACATGGCCGGTTTTCCTTCATGAGTGAACGCGGCTATAGCTTTCTGTCTTCTTTCCTCATCGATGGCTTTCACCGAGAGAATTATAGGCGGGTATTCCGTGAGGCTGAACCATTTTACGCGGGCTGTAACGTCATATCTCATCATTCGCTGTTTAGAGTCTTTGTCGTAATGCGAGATTTTCCGGCCAAGCTCGGCGGGAGGGATTCGCGCTTCGAGTCCGTCTTTGAGTTCGACAATTGCGCCTGTTGATTTGCTTACGCTCTTAATTTTCACCTTCACTTTCTGACCGGGCTTGTATTTAGCGTATAGCCTTCCGACTGAAAGATTATAATCACGTTCGGCATCACTCAGACTCAGAATCACAATATCATTTTCAGCGTCTACGATTTTGAACACGTATTTTTTTCCGGGAATGCAGGAATGTCCTTCAGGTATTTCACACGCAGGAACTTCCGCAGAAATTCTCCCTATAGCCGCAGAATATCCGCCTTCATTCTCAGCAGTAATTCTCGCTTTCACGACATACCCGGCTTTCATTGTGAGTCTGAATATCCATTCGCACAGAGTCAAAGCGTCATCGAGGAGTCTTTTTCCTTCTGACTCTGATGTGTACTCGTCATTGTAGCGTTCGTGAATTGCTTTGTTCCGCGCCATTCTGAGATCGTGAAGTATATTCCGTATGTCGTCCGGGATTATGTGTTTTTCCGAAAGCATGTCGATTCGGTCTATCTGGTCGCGCTCCCGTATATCGATTCTGTTTCCTGTTATGAGGCTCACTACAACAGCTTCTCCGATGTCGCCCAAACATATGAAACAGTAACGTGTATTTGAGCATAAATTCTCTTCAGCTTCCCGGCCAAGCACAGAGAGATTCATCAATATAGGCGCGGGCTTGTCCGGGGGGTAAAGGTCAGCAAGAAAACTGAATCTCCCTTCCTCGCCTTCATTTGCGAACCACAAGCATAACTCTTCAGCCGTAATCATTAGCCGTGAACATGCCATCTCAGAATCATATTCATCATTAGCGGCCTCGTTCTTTATTTCTGTGAGTGCTGTTATCTTCCGGGAAATTTCATCTGTTATCAGTCCGCGTGAAAGCAGCACGTGAACTTTGTCTGAATCATTCGGAATATTATTTCTCCTGCAAAGATTATCCGTAATATTCTCCGCTATTCTTCCGAGATTCAGCAGGCAAATATTAGGGTCAGTACTTATACATTCTTCAGCCTTCCTCCCATACTCAAAAAGTTTTGGGAACTGGTCTTCAAGAAAATCAAACCTGCTCGGCATAATTTGTCTCCTGTGAAAATTTTTCTGTGAAATGATTATTGATTCTAACATTCAGCACAAGAAATCGTTTTTGAAGTTTGCGTTAATTAATGAGCGATTAAGAAGACAAAGTATAATGTTAAAATTCAGCACAATTCAGAAGGGGGATAAAATTTTCATGAAAAAGCTGATGCAGGGAAATACGGCGGCTGCAAGAGGGCTTTACGAGGCTGGCTGCTGTTTTGCATCAAGTTATCCGGGGACTCCAAGCACAGAGATAACAGAAGAGATTGCGAAATATGACGAAATATATTCCGAATGGTCGCCAAATGAAAAAGTCTCAATGGAGTCAGCGTTCGGAGCGTCATTAGCGGGAAAAAGATCTTTCTGCGGCATGAAGCATGTCGGGCTTAACGTTGCGGCGGATCCTCTTTTCACTGTCTCATACACCGGGATTAATGCGGGAATGGTTATCTGTGTTGCGGATGATGCGGGAATGCACTCATCACAGAACGAGCAGGACTCCCGGCATTACGCGAGGGCGGCAAAACTTCCCATGCTTGAGCCTTCAGACTCACAGGAAGCACTAGAATTTTTCCGGCGGGCTTACGACATTTCAGAGGAATATGACTGCCCCGTAATCGTCAAAATGTGTACGAGAGTCGCGCATTCTCAATCATTAGTCAAAACAGGAGAACGCAAAGAGATTCCCGCGCGCCCTTACGAGAAAAACATAGCAAAGTATGTGATGATGCCGGGCAACGCGATAAAACGTCATCCTGTTGTTGAAGAGAGAATGAAACGCCTTCAGAAGTTCGCGGAAGAATCTGACATCAACCGACTCGACTCCGGCAATGATTCATCAATAGGAATAATCACATCATCAACTTCATACCAGTATGTGAAGGAAGCATTAGGCGACAAGTACCCGGTCTTGAAGCTCGGAATGATTTGGCCGATGCCTGATGAAAAACTGCGCGAGTTTTCCGGCCATGTTGAAAGAGTCGTAATCGTTGAAGAGCTTGACGGATTCATAGAGGAACACTGCAAATCAATCGGGATTAACTGTGAGGGAAAATCGTTATTCGGCTGTCTCGGTGAACTGAGTCAGAATATTATTGCCGAAAAGTTAGGGCTTCCGACTCCTTCAGGTGTCAAGCTGCCGGACTCTGTGAAGATTCCTGCGCGGCCTCCGATGATGTGTGCAGGCTGTCCTCACAGGGGATTATTCTTCACGCTCAACCAGGCGAAATGCACGGTGCTTGGCGATATTGGCTGCTACACATTGGGAGCTGTTGCGCCGTTGTCAGCAATGGAGATGACTCTCTGCATGGGTGCTTCAGTGAGTGCGCTACACGGTTTCAGCAAAGCGGGCGGGAAAAATGTTGTCGCTGTTATCGGTGACTCAACGTTCATGCACTCAGGGATGACGGGACTCGCGAATATCGCCTACAATCAGAGCAAAGGAGTCGTAATAATCCTCGACAACTCTATAACGGGCATGACAGGACATCAGCAGAATCCCACTACAGGACTCAACATTAAGGGAGATCCCGCCGGGAAAATTGATCTTGAGAGTCTTTGCAGGGCGATGGGATTTAACCGCGTGAGAGTCGTTGACCCGTATAACTTGCGTGAATGCGCCGAAGCCTTGAAGGAAGAATTAGCCGCTGACGAGTCATCAGTGATAATTTCCCGCAGACCTTGCGCCCTCTTGAAGACCGTGAAACACAAGCCGCCTTTGAGGGTTGAGCCGTCATTGTGCATTGGGTGCAAAGCGTGCATGAAGATAGGCTGCCCGGCACTGTCGATTAAGGAAGGCAAAGCGCACGTTGACGAGACGTTATGCGTTGGGTGCGGTGTGTGCAAACAGCGTTGCAGGTTCGGTGCTTTCAGGGGAGATGATTAGAATGGCCGAAACTCAGGGAGATATTTACGTCCGCAAAGATGTATTTGACGCTCGCATGGATCGCATGGAAATGTTGCTTGAGAAAACTGTGATAGAGATTAAGTCATACGTTGACAAGTCGACAGGCGAAACAAAAGCGTACGTTGAGAAAGCTGTAGGAGAAATTAAAGCGGAAGTACAGAAGAACGGCAATGATATAAAAGCTCTGACAGCACGTGTTGATAATTTGGAGCAGAAATTTACTACACGAGTCGATGCCTTAGAACAGACACTCAGCGCACGTATTGGTTCTGTAGAAAACATGCTGACTTGGTGCATTGGGCTTTTTGCGGTGCTAATCGCTGTAACGGCATTCCTTACCCCGATAGCCGGAATCGTAAGAAAAGTATTTAAGCCGCTGACCATTAAGGATATGGAGCGGGTTGCCGAAAGCGTGTCGGAAAAAGTTGCCGAGCGTGTAGCAAATGCTGTTATCGAGCGTCATTTGAGCGGAGGAAAATAACATGACCACGAAAAATATTATGATTGTCGGAGTCGGCGGACAAGGAAGCGTACTCGCAAGCAAACTTTTGGGGCATCTCCTCACATCACAGGGATATGACGTAAAAGTCTCAGAGGTTCACGGAATGAGTCAGCGCGGTGGAAGCGTAGTAACTTACGTGCGTTACGGCGACAAAGTATATTCCCCCGTAATCGACAAAGGACAGGCGGATTTCATTGTGTCGTTTGAACTCTTAGAGGCCGCAAGATGGCTCGAATATCTTTCACCCAATGGCCAGATCGTAACATCAACACAGCAAATTGACCCGATGCCCGTTCTTACAGGAGCGATGAATTACCCGGAAAATTTGCTTGACGAAATCAGGAAGACAGGCGCAAAGGTTGACGCTCTCGACTGCCTGAAACTCGCTGAAACCGCCGGAAGCTCAAAGGCCGTCAATCTCGTCCTGCTTGGGAGATTGTCGCATTACTTCACGGACATTAAGCCGGAGTCATGGCAGGAAGCTATCACAGCATGTGTACCCCCGAAATTCTTGGAGCTTAACAGGAAGGCTTTTGACTTGGGGAGAAACGCATAAATTTATACGAGGAAGGTTTTATTTTTATGGGAAATTATTATCAGCCCGAAATTGAGACGATGCCCCGCGAACAGATTCGCAAGTTGCAGAATGAACGATTACTTAAACAGGTTCGACACGCATGGAATGATGTCCCCTATTACCGCAAGAAAATGCAGGAGAAAGGATTAACCCCTGACGACATAAAATCAATGGACGATCTTCACCTTCTCCCCTTCCTGACAAAAGCAGACTTGCGCGAGGCATACCCTTACGGCTTAATGGGTCGTCCCCTGAAAGACTGCGTGCGTATTCAGTCGACTTCAGGCACAACAGGACAGAGAGTCGTAGCTTTCTACACACTCAATGACATTCACATTTGGGAGACGATGTGCGCTCGTGCGATTATGGCGGCGGGCGGAACAAATGAAGACGTTGTGCAGGTCTCATACGGTTACGGACTCTTCACAGGCGGGCCGGGCTTAAACGGCGGGAGTCATCTTGTCGGTTCTCTCACAATTCCGGCATCATCAGGAAACACTGACAGGCAGATTATGTTCATCAAAGACTTATCCGCAACAATATTATGCTGCACTCCTAGTTACGCGGCTTTCATTGGCGAACGCATGAAGGAAATGGGAATGTCCCCGAACGACATACCGCTTAAAGCCGGGATTTTCGGTGCTGAAGCATGGAGCGAGAGTATGCGCCGTGATATTGAGGCTACAATGGGAATAAAGGCTTACGACATTTACGGCCTCACGGAGCTTTGCGGGCCTGGCGTTTCGTTCGAATGCTCAGATCAGCACGGTATGCACATCAACGAGGATTACTTCATCGCAGAAATCATTGACCCTGAAACGGGAGAAGTTTTGCCTGAAGGCAGCGACGGAGAATTAGTTTTCACGACTCTTGAGAAGGAAGCATTCCCGCTGATTCGCTACAGGACTCGCGATATTACGAGCCTGAGTCATGAGCCATGCCCCTGCGGAAGGACTCACGTGAGAATGTCGCGGCTTAAGGGACGCACTGACGATATGCTTATCATTCGCGGCGTTAATGTATTCCCGTCTCAGATTGAAACCGTCCTCATCAATCAGGGTTACCCGGCGAACTATCAGATTATTGTTGACCGAGTGAACAACACAGACACACTTGACGTTAGAGTCGAAATGACACCGGAAATGTTCACGGACAATCTTGGAGTCGTCAATCAGCGTCAGGCGAAACTTGTCGAGGGCTTGCGCTCAATGTTAGGATTAACGGCGAAAGTTACTCTTGTTGCTCCGAAATCCATAACACGCAGTGAAGGAAAAGCAGTGCGGGTTATCGACAACAGAAAGATATAGAAAGGGTGAAAAATTCATGAGCGTGAAGCAGATTTCAGTATTTCTTGAGAACAGGCCGGGCTGCCTCCACGAAATGACAAAGGCGCTCGCTGAAGCAAATATAGACTTGCGCGGACTCTCGCTTGCAGAAACGAGCGATTTCGGAATCGTGCGGCTTATCGTTGATGATGTTGCCGGGACTGCTGTAACTTTGCGTGATGCGGGATTCGTTGCGAGCTTGACGGACGTACTTGCGGTTGAAGTCCCGAATGTTCCGGGCGGATTGAACAAGGTGCTTGAAGTTCTTGACGGAGCCGGGATTAATGTCGAGTATATGTACGCGATTTTAGGCAACAAGAAATCAGACACAGCCTATATGATTTTCCGTGTGAGCGACAACGCAAAAGCATCATCCGCGCTTTCAGGTTCGGGAGTCAAGATTATGGGAGCTGAGGAGCTTTCAGCACTGTAGGTGAATCATGAACGTAAAGCAAGTATCAATATTCATTGAGCATGTGCCGGGAACTCTGTACAAAGTCGTGAAAAGCCTGATGGAGAATGACATACATATTCGCGCGTTCTCAGCTGCGGAGCTTGGCGGAATAGATGTATTGCGGCTAATTGTCGATAATATTTTGTGGACGGCCTCACACTTGAAGACGCTCGGTTATCCTGCAACGTTCACAGAAGTAGTAGTAGTGAGCATACCAAATTCGGCGGAGAGATTCTGCAGCGTCCTCGAAATAATGAGGAGTGCCGGAGCCAATATAGAATACTCATACTCAATTTTGCTGAACAATTCTGAGGCTGGCTTTATCTTTGAGGTTGACGACAGCGCAAAGGCTTCAGAAGCTCTCAACAATGCCGGAATACACGTAATCACTCAGGAAGAATTGCAGACGCTGTAAAAACAAAACGGGGCTGTTGCAGTGAATGCGGCGGCCTCGTATAATTTTCTTCACAAAAACTTTTCAGGAGCGTTAATCACAATGAGCATAAAGCAAATTTCAGTGATACTTGATGACCAGTCCGCAAAATTGAGCAAGGTTGCGGAAGTTCTTGCGTCAAAAAATGCAGACATGAGAGCGTTGACCGTAGAAGAGTCCGGGAATTTCCGAGTCGTGAGAATAATTGCTGATAATGTATTGTGGGCTACATCGGCATTATGGGAGGCGGGATTCACAGCTAACACTGCTGACGTTACAGCGGCTGAAGTTCCGAATGAGTCCGGCGGTCTTGCGAAACTTCTGAACATAATCGAACGCGCAGGAATGGAGATAAAATACATGTACCCCGTTTTGAGCCGCAAAAAGTCATCAGCATTAGGCGGCGGGGGATTGCCTGTAGTAGTGTTCAAATTGTCGGGCAGTGAGAATCCTGAAGAAGTCCTCAAGGTTGAAGGCATAAAAGTTTTGACTCAAGGCGAGCTTTCATCGCTGTAAAAAATTCTTAACCATCACAAAATTATCCGAACGATAAAAATTTTTCGTGTATCATTCTTTCATTATCAAGGAGGATTAATACATGAAACAATTTCACATTGCATTAGACGAATCACAATCGGCGAAATACTGCATATTACCCGGAGACCCTAAACGCTGTGAGAAAATCGCAAAGCATTTCGAGAACCCTCACTTTGTAGCAGACAACCGCGAGTTCATGACGTGGGCGGGGACTCTCAGCAATGAGCGTGTACTCGCAACATCAACAGGAATCGGCGGGCCTTCAGCGGCTATAGCGATGGAGGAACTTACAGCGATCGGCGTAAAGACATTCATACGTGTAGGCACATGCGGCGGAATCAACATGAAGGTGAGAAGCTCTGATATTGTGATTGCGACGGGTGCAATACGTTTTGACGGAACAGGGAACGAATATGCGCCGATAGAGTTTCCTGCGGTCGCTGATTTCGGAGTAACTTCCGCGCTTGTTGAGGCTGCGAAAAGTTTCGGCGAGAGATGGCACACGGGAGTCGTTCAGTCAAAAGATTCGTTTTACGGCCAGCATTCACCCAGAAGAATGCCCGTAAGCTATGAGCTTCTCAGCAAGTGGGAAGCATGGAAGAGACTCGGAGTCCTCGCCAGCGAAATGGAGTCATCGACTCTCTTTGTCGTTGCGTCTGCTCTCGGCGTAAAATGCGGGAGCGTCCTCAATGTCATTTGGAATCAGGAGCGTGAATCAGCAGGGCTTATTGACCCGGATAATTTCGACACTGAGCGGGGAATAAGAGTCGCCGTGAAAGCAATCGAATCCCTGATAGAATATGACCGTAATCACAAAGAGGAGGAGTAAATCAACATGGCAAACTGCAATCATGACTGTGAGCATTGCGGCTCATCATGCGGAGAACGTAAAGCAGAGTCGTTAATGTTCGCGAATAACCCCGTAAGCAGTATCAAGAACGTAATCGGAGTCGTAAGCGGAAAAGGCGGTGTAGGTAAATCACTTGTTACCGGCTTGCTTGCGTGCGAAATGAATCGGCGAGGCTACAAGACAGCAATACTTGACGCGGATATTACCGGACCTTCAATCCCGAAAATGTTCGGCATTCACGGAGCTGTTCTGTCTGACGGCCATTATATTCAGCCGGCAGTCAGCAAGAACGGGACGAAAATTATCTCGATGAACTTGTGCCTTCCTGACGAGACTCAGCCGGTAGTGTGGCGCGGGCCTGTCTTGGGCGGAGTGCTTCAGCAGTTCTGGGAGGAAGTCGAATGGGGAAAAGTTGATTTCATGTTCGCTGATATGCCTCCTGGTACTGGCGATGTGCCTTTGACGGTGTACCAGTCATTGCCGCTGAAAGGGATAATAATCGTAACAACACCGCAGGAACTCGTAAGCATGATCGTGAAAAAAGCCGTGAACATGGCCGGGATAATGAATATTCCTGTATTGGGAATCGTGTCGAACATGGCATATTTTGAGTGTCCTGACTGCGGTAAGAAGCACTACATTTTCGGGCGCAATGAGTCCGGGCTTGATGTGATGTCGGAGATACCCATAATGCCGGGGCTTGCGGAGTTTTGTGACTCAGGTCGGATTGAGGAGTCTGACGCTGGGAAATATCTTTCGGCTGTCGCTGACTCGCTGGAGAAAATTTCATGATATAATCTCTCAAATTCCAGTCTCAAACCACAAAAAATTTCAGCAGTTTCACAAAAAAATTCAGCAGAAAGGACGTAGACACAATGCGATTCGGCGGCTATAATCAAGCCACAAGCCACAAGCCACAAGCCACAAGCCACAAGCCACAAGCCACAAGCCACAAGCTATAACTATGCCCTGATTGCTGAAAGAAAGAATACGGAGACCAACGCTCTTATGTTTGGGAAAATTTTTCCTGAACGTGAGGGCGATTTTTTATGTCGGAAGGAGACGTATATCAATGGTCAAAAAAGTTTTAGCGTGTTTGTTAGTAGTAGTGTTGTGGAGTTCTTGTGCGTTCGGTGAAGTTACTCTGTATCATTCTCACCGTTCAATTGCGAGTCTTACGGACGGACATTCGGATTACTCTGACGCAAGGTTTCTGAGTTTATATGTTGCTGCATCGGACTGGGACGGAAGCGCGACACAAGCAGATGTGAATCTCACAGGGACAATGACATTCTCAGGTGGTAATTATTCCTTCTGGGATGCAAGAAACGGCGGTATGCTGACAAACTCAGGGACTCAGCGTACGTTCGGGCTTGCTGCTGTAAGCTGGATGCACATCGGCGACTCGCTTGAGTATGCGCCCATGACAGAAAGAGGAGATGATATAAATTTTTGTCTTGGTGCTGACGGGGGACTCAACGGCGTAAATGTCAGCTGGAATCTTTCTTCTCACAGCGGACAGGGCACAATCCCGAATTACAAGACGACTCAGCAGCAGTTAGCCTCATGCGTGCCTTATATCGAGTTCATACGCTCAGGGACTCAGGTTACGGGAATTAGATGGCGGGCTGTGAATCCTTCAGACACTTCAAAACCAGCTCCGCAGAATTATGACATGAGCTTTTGCGTGCAGACAATCAGGGACAAGTCCGGCAATACAATTTACGATGGTAACGACTCGTGGCCATATATCGAGGCAAACACAACCCCGGAAGGCGTTATAACGTTTGACAGCCCGATAGAGGAGTCAGAGATATATAGGGCAGATGTTTATCTCAACAATAACTCGGACTCTTCAAACTGGGCTACTTACCTGTGGTACTTCTGCAAACCGTCAACGCCTGAGCCTTCTTTGTATCAGAGCAACTCCTTTAAGGCTTCAATCGTAAACGGAAAATCAGATTACAGCAATGCGCGATTTGATGGTCTCTTCTTCCTTATTGAAGCAAATAATGTAATGGTAGAAGCTCGTCATTTCACAGCAGAAGGAAGCGTAACAATCCCCGGCGGAGGCTACAGCTTGAGAGACGACAACACAGATGAAGAACTCGGCGTAACTATTCCTACAGGCACGGACAAGACATTCAAGCTGATGATGCACAGGTCAGCAGCTCCCGGCGATACTTATATTGAATATCAGCCCGTTGACGAAAACGACACAATTCTTAATTTCGCAGGAGGAGCAGAAAATCTTGCGGGCAGGACTCTGACATGGACATTACCGGCAGAACTCAATCTCAGCGGAAGTGAAGCACTAAGCAACTTCAAATCGACTTCACAGCAATTAGCGCAGGGAGTGCCATATGTTGAGCTTGTGAGCGCGGACGGAAAATTGACGGCCATCAACTACAAGATTGTTACAGCGTCAGATACATCAACCGCAATAACTCCCTCATACAGGACAGATTTCCGGCTTCGTTTTGACCGCGTTACGCCTGACACAACAGGGGGCTATTACAATCAACCTTCTTGGATGAACAACACATCATCAGGAACGTGGACGCTCGAAAAGCCGCAAGATTTGAGCAACATGGATGCCATTACAGTGCGCTATCGGACTTGGGAAGATTCGAACAAATCAATAATTTATTTTTGGGTATTTTCCCCCGCCGAAGCTCCTTCAACACCCGCAATCACAACAACGTCCCTTCCCGCCGCAACCCTCAACACCTCATATACAGCGACTCTCACGTCAAATATTTCCGGCGCAAGATGGTCTGTGTCATCCGGGACTCTCCCCGCTGGACTCAATCTCAACTCGTCAACAGGAGCAATCACGGGAACACCAACGGCAGCAGGGACATCAACATTCACTGTGAAGGCCGAATCGGGTTCAGTGAGCGCGGAAAAATCATTAAGCATAACCGTAAACCGAAATTCAGGAGGCAGCACAGAGGTTACACTCCTCAATTCATCGGGCGGATGTGAATCGGGACTCGCAATTTCATCGGCGTTGCTTCTTCTCGCATTGTTCGTGAAAAAACGCTGAGAAATAATTTGCTTGCGGAAAAATTAATCATGCGCTAAAATTCTTCCGTCAAGCACTGCGGATGTAGTTCAACGGTAGAGCGTCAGCTTCCCAAGCTGAATGTTGCGGGTTCGAATCCCGTCATCCGCTCCATTATTCCAAATATACCATCAGACAAAGGACAGATATATTTATGCAGGGACAATTGATGTATGACTTTTGTGGCAAAATTTTCCCTCACTTCAGGAGTCTCACAGGAGAAGGAGTCCGCTCTACTCTCCATGAAATTCTCAGTAGTTTTACGGTTGACGGGGGGGGGGGCAGAGATTTTTTCAGTTCCGTCAGGGACGAAAGTTTTTGACTGGACAGTCCCAAAGGAATGGCGAATCACTGAGGCGTATATAGAGGACGAGAATCACACGCGCATTATTGACACCGCAAAGAATAATCTTCATGTCATGGGCTACTCGCTTCCCGTTGACGAATGGGTAGACCTTGAAGAACTCAAGAAGCACATCTACACACAGCCCGATCAGCCTGACGTTATCCCCTACGTAACATCATACTACAAAGAAAGATTCGGCTTCTGCATGAGCCAGAAACAGAAAGATTCCCTAAAGCCCGGAAAATATCACATGTTCATTGACAGCGAACTTTTTGACGGCGTACTGAACTATGCGGAGATCGTAATACCGGGAGAATCTGACAGGGAAATATTTTTCTCAACATACATTTGTCATCCTTCAATGGCAAATAACGAATGCTCCGGCCCGGCGTTGGCTGTCGAGCTTTTGACGTACGTGAAGAATCTCAAGGCAAGACGATACACTTACCGCTTTATTTTTATCCCCGAAACAATCGGCTCAATAACATATCTCAGTCAGGGCGGCAATCTCGCTCATCTCAAAGAGAAAATGACAGCGGGCTTCAATCTCTCGTGTGTCGGCGACAACAAAAATTACTCCATTGTCGAGTCACGTTACGGGAATACACTGGCTGACTCTGTGCTGAAGAATGTACTTCACTTTCACACGGGCGGTAATTATTCGTGCTACAGTTTCTTGCAGCGCGGCTCAGATGAAAGGCAGTACAACGCGCCGGGAATTGATCTTCCTGTTGTGTGTTTCTGCCGTTCAAAGTTCGGCGAATTTCCCGAATACCACACTTCAGCCGATAATATGTCGTTCGTCAGCCCCGAAGGCTTTCAGGGAAGCTATGACGTAATGACGAAAGTTATCAATGCTCTTGAGGCTAACAGAAAGTACAAAGTGAAAGTACTCGGCGAACCTCAGCTAGGCAGGCGCGGACTTTACCCGACAACGAGCCAGAAAGGAAGCTACGACGGCATAAGGGCATTGACGAATCTTATCGCGTATTCTGACGGAAATAATGACCTCATAGACATAAGCAACAGAATCGGAGTCCCCGTTGACACTCTCATACCAATTTGTGAGACGCTCAGAGATAATAACCTTCTGGAGGCTGTGAATGAGTGAGTATATTCCGCTTCACGATTACGCCAAGGCAATGGGAGTCAGAAATGGCGATGTCGTTTTCATAAGCTCGGACGCGAAAATCATGCTTATGGACGCAATGACGAATCACGCGGCTATAGATTTGAATCCGTTTATTGACGGGCTGATTGAGGCTGTTGGTTCTGAGGGTACGATTCTTTTTCCGACGTACAACTGGGATTTCTGTTCGGGAAAAACTTTCGACTATCTTAACACGCCGTGCATGACTGGTTCACTTGGTATTGCCGCGCTTAAAAGAAACGATTTCATACGCACGAAGCACCCGATATATTCATTCGCTGTTTACGGGAAGGACAAAGAATATCTTTCGGCCATGAGAAACACGGACTCTTTCGGCCTCGACTCGCCTTTCGCTTATCTCAGGGAGAAAAACGCCGTCAACTATGTCATTGATGTATCACTCATGCACAGTTTCACGTTTGTACATTTTGCGGAGGAACATTCCGGGGCAGTCAAGCATAGATTCATCAAAAATTTTACGGCGGATTATGTTGACGAGTCCGGGAATTGCGAAAAGAGAACGTACTCAATGTTCGTCAGGGATCTCGATATGGATGTTCGCACGCTGATAGATCCGATTGAGGAAGATTTCACTGCGGGGGGAGCAGCAAGACGCTTCACGGTGAATCATTCAAGCATTCTGCGTGTTGAGCTGGGCAAAGCATATCCGATACTCATTGATGACATACTCAACAACAACTCGCGCAAACTGTGCACGTTCAAAGGGCAAAATTGAAACCGTCAGCATAAAACTGGAAGGCTCTGTGTGAAAACGCAGGGTCTTTTTTGTTGCTCATTGTTTGTATTTTCAGCCTTCATTGTTATATACTTTATCGCGTTTTAACCCCAGTAAAACAAAACAGGAGGAGTAATTTTCATGCGTACATTATTGGCATTGATTCATATCGTTGTGTCGGTCATGATGATTTTCGCGGTACTTATTCAGCAGAGGAAGCAGGGAGGATTCTCAGGAGTTTTCGGCGGAGGAACTCAGGCTGACACAGGGCAGTGGCAGAGATTCACAGGACTCACGAAACTCACAATCATTCTTGCGATCGTCTTCATGATAACTTCATTCTTCATCGTATTCATCAACTAACAATACGCAAAGGAGAAATACACAGTGCTAAATTCCCTCAGAGATGTAACAGCCCTGAAGGTAAACCCAGCCCGGCTTCGCAGTGCCTCACATGACGAAATCAAATCAGGAGCAACAACAGATATATACTTCATCAACACACGCGATGTATTGTCGTCCGTTAGCAGGCTTGATACGCCCGTAACAGCAGAAATTTTCTCACGCGCAACGGGAATGTTCGCGGGACTCGGTGAAGTGTTAGAGCTTCTGAAAGATTCGCCCGTCAAGATCGAGGCCATGAAGGAAGGCGAGTACTTTACCCCGAAAGAAGTCGTTATGAGAATCACCGGGCCTTATGGGGCATTCGGTTATCATGAGACAAATTTACTCGGACTCCTCGCAAGTTCATCGGCATGGGCGACTGCAGCGCGTGAATGTGTAGAGGCCGCCGGAGGAAAACCCGTTCTCGTTTTCGGTGCGCGTCATATTCACCCCGCAATCGCTCCCGTTATGGAGTCGGTTGCGGTTCAGTTCGGGGGATGTTCTGCCGCAAGCTGTATTTTAGGCGCAAAACTCGCAGGGCGTGAACCGTCCGGGACTGTACCGCATGCAGCAGTTCTCATTATGGGCGATACTCTGAAACTTGCTGAGGCTTACGACAAAGTTATGCCCCCTGAAGTCGGGCGTACGTTTTTGGTTGACACTTTCCACGACGAATGCGAAGAGGCATTGAGACTCGCTCATGCTATGGGTGAAAGACTCGGTGCTGTGAGACTCGATACCCCCGGCGAAAGGGGAGGAGTTACGGCGGAGCTTGTGCGTGAAATGCGCTATCGTCTCAATCATGAAGGCTTTGACCGCGTAAAAATCGTCGTGTCAGGCGGACTCAATCCTGAACGCATAAAACTTCTGGCTGAAGCAGGAGCTGACATTTTCGGAGTCGGGAGCTACATTGCTCATGCTGTGCCTATGGATATGACGATGGATCTGAAAGTTGTTGACGGAAAAGATGTCGCAAAAAGAGGAAGACTCCCCGGCATTCTTGAAAACAAACGGCTGATTAAGGTAAAATAAATGTTCATGCGGGCAAGCCCCCGTCCGCAAAAAGAAAAACTCAGGAAGGAAAAATCACATCATGACAGGCAGCAGTTCATACTTGGCGAAACCCGGCCAGGTAGAAAGAAAATGGTACGTAATAGACGCGGCTGACAGGTCAATAGGACGGCTTGCGGCTGTAATCTCGCGAATACTCACGGGCAAGAACAAGCCCACATACACCCCGCACGTTGACACAGGCGACTACGTAATCGTAATCAACGCGGCAAAAGTCAAGCTCACAGGGCATAAGGCTTCCCAGTCAACATGGCACTATCATTCAGGACACCCCGGCGGCTACAAGTCGCGGACATGGGGTGATCTCGTGAAGGCAAAGCCCGCAGAATTATTCCGCCACGTCGTAAAAGGAATGCTTCCGCGCAACAGGCTGAAATATGACAGCAAGCTCAAAGTTTACGCAGGCTCGGAGCATCCTCATTCAGCGCAGAATCCCGTAACGTTAGAGATTTAAGGAGGAATAATCGATTATGGCAGAAGACAAATACATATGGGGAACAGGCAGAAGGAAGAACGCATTAGCCCGCGTAAGAATCTGCACAGGAACGGGCGAAGTGAAAATCAACGGGCGCGAGGTTGAGGAGTATTTTCCGCGCTTGGTGTGGCAGACGCAGGTTTACCAGTCATTGAAGACGGCAGGCGTTGAAGGGCGTGTTGACGTTTTCGTAAACGCTTCAGGCGGCGGACTCACAGGCCAGGCAGGAGCGGTGAAGCTCGGAATAGCGAGGGCGTTAATCAAACTCAATCCCGATTTCAGATCAGCTCTCAAGAAAGAAGGACTTTTGACGAGAGATCCGAGAATGGTTGAGCGCAAGAAGTTCGGCCAGAAGGGCGCAAGAGGAAAGAGACAGTACTCGAAGCGTTAAGAGAGAAGGAGAATTTTCCCCTGTCATTACGGCGGGGGATTTTTTTTTCTGCGTATATTAATGATATAATGCGGTCATTTAATTTCCCAAAAATTTACACATAAAGGAGAGTTTCTTATGCGTAGGAAGCTGTTGTGTTTTGTAATATTCTCCGTGCTTCTTCTAATGTCTGCTTCGTCTTTGTTAGCCTACAGTATCTTCATATTTGATAATTTCAGCGGCACCCAATATGCCACCGTAGGAAAAACTTTCTCTTTGGATTTTGAAGCCAGTGTTTACGGAACATATGCCCGATCATGGACATTGAGCGGCTATGTACCCGGCTTAACATTCTGGAGCAGGGGAGAAGTCGCGCAGCTTTCAGGGGTACCTACTGTACCGGGATACTATAGTCTCACAGTAAAGGTATATGGGGCAGACGGTAATCTGGATGGGAAGGCATTCTCAATAATCGTAAGAGAGGACAAGCCAGAAATCACAGGCACTCTTGATGAGGGGCTTGTCGGTGAGGAATACTCTTCTTCCCTGAAAGCAAGCGATGGCACCGCGCCTTACACATGGGCGATAACCAGCGGAGATTTACCGCCCGGCCTCGGTTTAAGCGTGTTAGGAGACAAGGCAGAACTCAAGGGGATTCCCACAAAGGGTGGCACATATTCCTTTGAGCTTACAGTTTCAGACTCAGCGGGCAAGACAGAAACAAAACAGTTTACGCTGCTTATACGCCCCGTTCTGATCGGAGGCACGCTTGGTGATGGACTCACAGCGGAAGAATATTCAGGCGATCTTTCTGTGAAGGGAGGCATCGCGCCTTTCTTGTGGGAAGTTTGCGAGGGAGCAATGCCGCCGGGTCTGTCTGTCATCAGCTCAGGGAACAGCGCGAAAATCTCCGGGACTCCTCCGCTCGAATCCGAAGGGACGTACAAATTCACGCTGAGAGTTACGGATTCACAGGGCTGGCGGGACGAAAAGAAGTTCACCGTTGCCGTAAATACTCTGAGTATCACCGCTGAGTGGTTTGGGTATACACCGAAAAACGGTACGCCTCCTTATACATGGAAAATTATCGGGGGACACCTTGCGCACGGCATTTTGACTGTTTCAGGGGACTCTGCTGTTATTTCATGCCCGGAATATTCCGAAGTGGCAGACGATATGCACTACACACTCAGCGTAACTGACAGCAAAGGCAGGACTGCGGAATACAATGGCCAATGCAAAACAAGCGAGAAGTCAGGGTTATATATATGGACGGATTCCTCCCTTCCGCAGATGGACTATTCTGTTTATTGGGCTAATTACAAAGACACTAAGTATACATACAGATATTGGGAGTACAAAGAAAACATATATCTCCGCGGCGGAGTGCCTCCTTACACATGGTCTCTAGTGGCCGGAGAACTTCCTTATCCGCTTGAATTTGTCTGGAGCAATACACACATAATATCAATTAAGGGTCATGAGCACCGAATTTTTGCGCCGTCAGGGAAGAGATACTACTTCATTCTGAAAGCTGTTGACTCATTAGGTACATCAGTCAGGAAAAAGTTCGAGATATTAAAGCAAGGATACTCCGATGGCCCATATCCATCTTTAGATGCTGTGGCGGACTACACTGACCCGGTAATAAGCGGTGATTTTTCTGACGGCTATGCAGGAGCGGAATATTTCAGCTCAGTAACAGCTTTTGAGGGAATTCCGCCGTACACATGGAGCATGGCGAGCGGCGAGATTCTTCCTTCCGGGTTAAAGCTGACGGCCTCAGACTTAGAAACGGGTACAGGGTCAGGAATGACGGGGAAATACGCTCATGTCTCAGGAAAGCACAGCGCGAGCGGTGTTTCATACACTTTCAGGCTTAAAGTAACAGATTCTGAAGGCAACACAAACACAAAAGCGTTTCTTGTGAAATTCTTCCAGAAGCCGACAATAACAGGTAAATTTTCCTCAGGTGCTGCCGGAAAAACTTACAGCGAAAACATAAAGGTATATGGCGGGATCGATTCGCCGGATTGTTCATTTACCGGGACTCTCCCAGCAGGTCTGGCACTGACAGCTTCAGGGGACAATCTCATACTCTCAGGGACTCCATCTCAGGCAGGGCAGTTCAAGTTCACCATCAAAGCCTCTAACAGCGCAGGGGAAGACTCAAAGGATTTCACAGTTGACATTGCGTCAGCCCCGGAAATTTCCCCCGCCGAACTCGGAACAATCACGGCGGGAAGACCGTACACATACCAGCTGAAAGCGTCAGGAACAGCCCCGGTATTGTGGAATTGCGGAGAAGGACTCCCGGAGGGACTCATTCTCATGACTTCAGGCATAATTTCAGGCTCGCCAGCTGCTGAAGGAAGCTATACTTTCACCGTTACGGCCTCGAATATTGCGGGAGCTGACTCGAAAGATTTCACACTTAACGTTGTCGCACTCCCGGGAATTTCAGAGCTGAGTCCTGATTCGGCAGTCGCGGGACGGGAATATACATGCCAGATCACAGCCTCAGGCACAACGCCTATAACATTCTCATGCGGCGGAGGGCTTCCGGAAGGTCTCACGTTCTCGGAAGACGGGCTTTTGTCTGGGACTCCTGTCAAGGATGGAATATATACTTTCACTGTTACAGCCTCAAATACTGCCGGGACTGTCTCGAAAGATTTTACTCTCAGTGTTTTTGCGCTCCCGGAAATTTCAACAGCAAGCCTCGATAACACTTTTGCGGGCCAGGCGTATACTTTCCAGTTTGAAGCATCAGGCACAACACCTATAATATGGACTTGCACGGGAGATATTCCAGCGGGATTAACTTTCAGTGAAGCCGGACTGCTATCTGGGACTCCAGAGAAGATAGGAAATTATACCTTCAGCGTTACAGCCTCCAATGATGTCGGGATTGATACAAGAGAATTTACGCTGAGTATTTCTGAAATGCCAGTGAAGCCGGATATTTCAGCCTCAAATCTCGGTTCAGCGACAAAGGGACAGCCTTACGCATTCCAGTTTGAAGCATTCGGAACAGCTCCGATAACATGGACTTATGAAGGCTCTCTTCCGCAGGGACTCGCTTTGAGTGCTTTGGGACTTCTTTACGGCACGCCCACAAAAGGCGGGAATTACACGATAACCGTTAAGGCTCTTAACAGTGTTGGAGATGATACAAAAAGTTTCACCCTGAATATTTTGGTGCCGCCGGAAATTTCGGACGCAAAACCCGGAGCAGCCACAGAAGGACAGCCCTACACATTCCAGTTTTCAGCTTCGGGAACTGACACAATAACGTGGACTCATACAGGCGATCTTCCCGAAGGACTCACATTCAGCAATGCCGGCCTTCTTTCAGGCACTCCCGCAAAGGCTGGAAATTATACGTTCACTGTAACAGCGTCAAATACTGCCGGAACTGACACAAAAGAATTTTCCCTTAATGTTGCTGAAAAACAGGAACAGCCCGAAATCACAACAGACTCCATCACGAACGCAGTCACGAATCAAGCATACTCGTTACAGCTAACAGCATCAGGCACAACTCCGCTCACATGGACGCACAAAGGCAATCTCCCGAAAGGACTCACGCTCGACTCTTCCGGCGTAATCTCAGGGACTCCCACAAAAGCGGGCAAGTATACATTCACCGTTACAGCGTCAAATACTTACGGCGAATCCTCGCAGAAATTTACGCTTCAGGTTTATGACCCCGTGAGCATCACAACATCAAGCCTCAAAGCCGGGACAATCGGCAAAAGCTATAACGTAACAATGAAGGCTAAAGGCTCAAAGGCTATAACATGGAGCGCAGAAGGACTCCCCAATGGACTCACGATTAACGAGAAAGGGAAAATTTCCGGCAAGCCAACAGCACACGGAGATTTCACCGTCAAAATTACAGCCACAAACCCGGCAGGAAGCGTAACGGAAAGTTTGCAGCTCGAAATAAAAGGAATCGCACCGAAAATTTCAGGCTCTCTCACGAAAGCAACGCTCAACGAATCGTACTCTTCAGCCCTCAAAGTTACAGGAAGCACGCCGCTTACATTAAGCATTGCGGGAAATTTGCCGGAAGGACTCACTTTCGACACTTCAACAGGAATTATCTCAGGCATTCCGACATCATACGAGAGAAGCGGCTACAAGATCGTAATCACAGCATCAAATGACGAGAGCATAAAGTCGAAAAAAATTACGCTCATGGTTAAAGGCACTGCACCGAGAATCACGACAGCAAAACTCCCTGAAGCTACAGTCAATCAGTCTTACTCGTTCACACTGAACGCAACAGGAAGCGAGCCGATAACTTTCACGGCTGAAAATCTCCCTGAAGGTCTCACGTTAAACAACGGCGTAATCTCAGGGAAACCAACAGAAGCCGCAAAATCATTCCGCATTGTGATTTACGCTGAAAACCCCGTTAAAACTGTCAGAAAATCTTTCACGCTCAAGATTAACGATGATAAAGATGATACAAAACTCCCTGTCGCAATGTCCAGCAATGAGAATACGAATCCCGCATTAACAGATGAAGTTTTTGCGGGCGCAATTGCAGGAGAATATATATTCCCGCTCGGTGAAGTTTCCTGTGATGTTCCGGGCATGTATGATTTTTCGCTTGAACTGCCTGATTACGTCCCGGAAGATTCAGAACTCGTTTACGCCGCGAACTCTGAAAGCCCGTCTGATGATGATGACATTGCAGAATTTTTTGATGACACGGGAGAAGAGATTTCCGCCGTTCCTGAGAGCCGCAAGATTACCGTCTCAATCTGGCTCAATGAAGGAGTAATCTACAAGCCTGTTGTTGTCGTGAAGAAATGAATTGCTGAAATGCGCCCTGCCGGATAAATTTCTGACAGGGCAATTTTTTTTTACTGTGCT
This sequence comes from uncultured Fretibacterium sp., assembly GCA_946183145.1. Taxonomy (GTDB): domain Bacteria; phylum Synergistota; class Synergistia; order Synergistales; family Aminobacteriaceae; genus JAFUXM01. The sequence continues at coordinate 102,057 of CAMGZM010000006.1, forward strand.
GTTGTCTCAAGCTGTATCATTGATTCATTTCCGTGAAGCTGCGCGCGTTCGTTGTCCGTGAAAACTATTTCCGCTTCCATTCCTGTTGAAGCTACGACTGACGTTAATATTTTCCTCACATTGTCATCCGACTGCATCAAGATTCCTTTCTCAAGCTCATGAGCCTTCACTTTTTCGAGGTCTGATGTTACTTCCCTGTTCTGGTCGTCAAGTTTTATGCTCGTGAAAATTCCTGAATGCTGATCGTACACTTCAAAGCTGTGAACATCCGCGTAAACGTCAAGTACTTCACTGTGAGGAATCGTGATTCTGACTCTGTTCACGTCAAAACGTTCTGAAACTTTTGCTTTCGACAGGTCGCACCCGCATACTATTGTGCCGTAATATTTCAGCATAAATTTCCGTGTTGTCCCGGGAAAATTCATGTTGAGGCCGGGTATCTTCATTCCGTCAGAATATGAGATTATCGACTGGAATCTTTCGCGTATCGTCGCAAGCTCGCTGACATTCTCAATGCCCGATAATATTGCCGTGCGTACTGAGCGGTTCTGATTCACTTTCTTGCGTAAAACGAGCATTACATTTACGGTGATTGAGACTGCGAGGGCTAACACTAATGCTATTGCTGCCGTCAAAATTTTTTACCTCCTGAAAATATATATTAGAATCATTACATGACGAGAAATTTTTGACAACGCGAATTATCACGAAAGGAGGAATCCCACATAGACAGCCGCGAAATAATATCAAGCCTTCACACATTGGGACTCGAAATTGGCGCGACTCCTGATGATGTTCATTCGGCGTTCAGAAAATTAGCGCGTGAGCTTCACCCTGATGTTACGGGGCAGAAAAGCAATTTGCGTTTTCAGCAGATTACGGGAGCATATACAACGCTGAAGAATCTTTCACCGGAAGAATTATCATCTCTCACTGAAAGTTTATCCGACAACGAGAAAGAACGAATACAAAACGCAGAGAAGAAACGCAGAGAAGAAACCGCGAGACTCGAACGTTCAGCAAAAATTGACGGGATAATCACGAAATACGAGTCAGATTTCCGGGACTATTACACGAACAGGAAATCAGGCGACGACTCCGAGATGAAAGCAATAATTCTCCGCATGAAGTCGCAGAAGCCCGGAGTCATTAACGCAGCACTGAAACATTCCGCGCCATTCGCAAACCGTGTAGAGTTCCGCAAGGCTTTAACCGAAATCCTCAAACGCCCCGAAATCGACTCAGCAACAGCAGACATTGCCGGATCACTTCCCTTTGACGCAAGCACACGGAAGACTATCGCCCTTGACACGTCATCAAATGCCGCGAATTTCCCCGCAGGACTAATCATAAGCCTGATGGGCAATGACACAGCGTCAATGGAGAGCATGTTATTGCACGCGTCGCCCGAAAATGTTTCAGTGATATTGCGGAGATGGCCAGCCGGAAAAATCATGACGGACTCTGTGATACGGACTCTTCTGTCATCTGACGACATGAGAATACTTGTTCCGTTGTTGGGCGCGATGAGGATAAATTTTCCACGTTCATCTGCAAATCACAGGAAAAGGCTTCAGGAGCTTGAGAATCACCCCGCCGCAGCCGTAAGAGCATGGGCGAGGAAGTTATTATGACGAGGAGGAATTATCGATGAGAAAAATTTTGTGTATCATGGCCGTGTTAATGCTTGCGTGTATTTCTTTTGCTGACGTTATGCCGCCTTATGTCGTAATCACGAACGCAGAGAAAATTTCCGGCGGCAATGATTATGTCTACGTAAGCGAGAATGACGGAGGGAATTTTGTTGACGGAATGCCAGTCCCGGACATAACGATAATGGGTCATTTGCGCTCAACTCTTCCCATAACACGCGGGAATGTTCCGACAAGACAAAACAGCCTCCTGAATCCCTCCCAGCCTGTCGAAATCACATCAAGAGGAAACACCGTAACAATTTTAGACTGGGGCGGAGATGATGTTTACTCTGTGAGGCTTTTTGACGCGAACGGAGAACTAATAGAAGTGAACTCAGAAGAGGACAGCAGGAAATTTCCCGTAACAGTGAATCTCACATCAGAGCCGAGAGATTATTACCTCGAAATCATGCAGAAAGACACGAAATATGATACCGACTCAGACACTGAATTTTGCTACGTGTTACTGAGAATGAAATCCGGCCATGACTCAGCAATAACTTCACCGAATGAACGCGGCAATAACACGAGCAATGACAGAGCGGTGAAATCACGAACGGGGAATCCTCTCGACACAATCGGCGAAATCTACAGGCGTTACAGAAAAGAAGCCGAAGAGAATCCGTACTAAGATAACGAAAGGGGCAGGAGTCAAAAAGATTCCCGCCCCGGAATTTTCACGCAGAAACTTCTGAGCCGTCCATTGTTCCTTTCTTCTGCATTCTCACGGCTAAATCCTCAGAGAGATTCTTCATATCGTCATTCGTCCAGTCTTTTGACGCTCGTCCGCCCGTAACTCTCTGCATTGCCGCCTGCGCCGCCGCTGAATCCTGCCCGAACAAGTCCATATATCCCCGGTAAAGCCTGTTGATAGTGCCGCGAATCTCGTTTGCGTCCGGGGGAACTTCCGCGCCTGTTTCGAGCCATTTACGGAGAATTTTCCCGGTCTCCTGAGTTATCGTGAATATCTGCCTGTCGAAAAGACTCGTCCTGTCTTTGCTGACCGTAACAGAATGCTCCATGCTCAAGTCGAAAACTATCGTGAACTCGTAATCCATTCCGTCGCGCTGAACTGGTGCGAGTCCTACTTTGCGGATTTCCGTCCTGCCTCTGTCATTCTGCAATTGAGCGTAATCAGTCTTGCTTCTCATTGTCGCGATGATATGACATTTTGACGCGAGCATTGTTTCAATCAGCCTGTTGTGCCACGGGGTAATCTTGTTCCACGCAGCGTATGAATTTCCGCTCTTCATGCTGCTTGTGAGCTGGTTGTGCATGTCGAGCAATCCGCCCTCGCCGACCCACGCATGAGAAAGAGAGTCGATTATGAGAACGTCATAGCCCTCGTCTTCAGCCTCGTGGATGGCCGCAAGATATTTCTGGATGCTGTAAGGCGCGGTGAGAGTCTGAACATCATAGTCGCAAATGTCCGAGTACAAATCCCCGCTTCCGTTCTCGGTGTCAATCATGGCGATACGTCCTCCGAGTCCCTGCGCTATCTGCAACGCTCCGTAAGTTTTTCCTGAACCTGCAGGGCCTGTGATGGCGAGCCTGAGTTTTGCTTTCCGGCGTTCTGCTTTTCTGAACATTTTATGCCTCCTGAGAAAAAGAATATGTGATTATGCGTAAAATGATAACATGCGATTTGCTTTTTTTGAGAGGTGATAATATAATACCCTTCGTTGTTTTGCGAATTGACAAAATGAATCGCTAGCTCAGTCGGTAGAGCACCGGACTTTTAATCCGGGTGTCGCGGGTTCAAGTCCCGCGCGATTCACTGGTAACACGGGTCCCATCGTCCAGAGGCCTAGGACACAGCCCTTTCAAGGCTGCGACGCGGGTTCGAATCCCGCTGGGACCGCCACATAATATTCATTCCCTGTCTATCAAGTAATACTGTAGTACGTCCCTCACTGTTTCCGATGCGTGATTGATTTCGTCCGACGTGAATGTGCTTCGCTGTATTATTGTCCGTGCTTCAAGTGAGTCTGATTCGTCAAGAGCGCGGAATTTCGACAGCCATTCTTCAGCAAGCGTATGTTTGTATTTCTCGCGGTAAATTATGAACGTCTCAGGCATATACATTATTTCGTGAAATTCGTTGATGTCGCGCCCGAATGCGGCCTCAAAAAATTGTACCCCTCTTCCGATTTTCCCCTTTGTCGAGTTCATTACGGCCTGAACAGCACGGATAAATTTCTTGTTCCAGTGTATGCCGATATAGTCCCGGTTTCGGAAATATTGCGGGTCTCTCACAGGGTGATATTTCATCGGGAATGAATATATTTTCACGTCTAACTCCTCGCAAAGATCAACGTTGATTCTCATTCGGTAATACAATTCTTCCGGCTCATCGTCATAGTTGTACAGCAGGTAGTCTGACAAGTCATCAATTCCCCATCTCGCGGCAGTCCTCACGGCGTTAATGTATATTTCACGCTGGTCGTAATGGTCGAATGCGATTCTCAGAGGGCGTATGTTTATCTCGGCGAGGCGTTTCATGTTCGAGTCGGTTATGAGTCTCGCGTCAATTCCTTGGTTGAAGTCTACGTATCTCGCTCGTTTTGCAGGGTGAAAATATTTTGTCCTCAATGGACGGAAGTATGAGTCAGCCGCAAGAATCGATTCCGGCGCTGCTGTTTCCGGGTAAAGTAATCCGTTTTTCTCCCGGAAAATGCAGAACTCCCCTGCGTCTTTGTCGTGCATTCTTGAGGCTGTGAAGTCGTATATGCTGATGATTTTGCGGACGTATGCGCGCTGATTGAAGCCTTCCTGCAAATTCCTCAGTGCAATATCATATTCATCGGGCGGAATGTATGAGGCGTTTTTCGCGAACCCGCACCGCTTAATCTCGTCAATAATTTCATCAAACATATCTGACGCTAAAACATTATTGTCCATCAGAAGCAAATCTTTTCTCATACCGTAATGTTCATCGATATACTTTATCTGCTCATAGATTCCGCAAAATTTCTTGTATTCAGGCTCAAGAATCGGAACGGCGCAGAAAGAGCAGTTTCGTATACAGCCCCTTGTAGTGTAAGCAAAGTACGCATCTTTTGACGGATATTCGTATTCAGTCTCTTCAAGTATGGAGTAATCCTGCGGGAATGTGTCTATTATGTCGTCATTATCGCTGTCAATCATTCCCGGCCTGTTAAGAAGTCCTGTTACGGGGAAAATTTTTGTCTCACGGAAAATTTCTTCAGGAACGAGACTCGCCGCGACTCCTCCGACAAGTATGCGGCCTTCAGGTTGGAGGAATGATTTTGCGCCGTTGATCGTGTCAATTGTTTCCTTCCAGCAGAATGTGAAGAGAGTCGTGATTGCTATGATGTCAAATTTCGGGTAGTCCTGAGACCTGAATCGCTTCCTGTAATCCTGTATCAAGATTTCGTTCCTCAGGTTGCAGAAGTCTGGAATGTTATCGAGGAGGAAAGATTTTCCGGTTCTTATGTATTCGCGGATGTCAGGAAAATATTTCGAGAATGATTTGCCGTCAATTTCCGCAAAAAATTCTTCACTCAGCAAACTTAACGCAAGGTCGCGCAAATTTCCCTTGAAGAATCGTACACTATCATTGCATTTTCTGAAGTATGCAGCAAGTTTCATGAGTCCCATAGGGGGATATTTATTCTTGTAGGGAGGCTCTAAGAGGAGGACTTTGCGATTCATATTGTGAATTTCTGCTTTCTTGTGGAATGTGAGTCGGATTATAGCACACAAAAAAAGAGAGGCCGTTACAGCCCCCCTGTTTTAGTGTTCAGTGTGAAGTGTGAAGTGATTAGATGAATGAGAATACGAGATTTCCCGATTTCACGCTGATGTTGACGATAGTTTTCTCCTTGATGCCTCCGCCAATCATAGCGCGCGCTAATTTTGTCTCTACGTTGTGAGTGATGTATCTTTTCAGCGGCCTGGCACCGTAAACAGGATCATAGCCCGCCTCCGCAATGAACGCTATTGCCTCATCGGAAAAATTCAGCTCTATCTGCCTGTCAGCGAGTCTTTCCTGCAAACGCGAAATGAGAATCTTCACGATCTCTTTCACCTCGGCCATGCTAAGAGGCTTGAACAGAACAATATCATCAACACGATTAAGGAACTCAGGCCGGAAATGTTCCCTCAATGACTGCATTACTTCAGCGCGTGCTGTGGGAGTTATTGCGCCGTCAGAAATTCCCTCTATGAGACTCTGAGATCCTATATTGCTCGTCATGATTATCACAGTGTTCTTGAAGTCCACAATATGGCCGTGTGAGTCCGTAATTCTCCCGTCGTCAAGAACCTGTAACAGAATGTTGAAGACATCAGGGTGAGCCTTCTCTATTTCGTCAAAAAGTATCACGCTGTAAGGCCGTCTTCTTACTGCTTCCGTTAATTGTCCGCCCTCGTCAAAACCTATATATCCGGGAGGAGCTCCGACGAGTCTTGAGACTGAATGTTTCTCCATATACTCGCTCATATCGATTCGTATCATGTTGTCTTCAGAGTCGAATAATGCCTCAGCGAGTGTGCGTGCTAATTCCGTTTTTCCGACTCCTGTAGGCCCCAAGAATATGAATGAACCGATCGGGCGTTTTGGGTCTTTGATACCGCTTCTTGCACGGAGTACAGCATCAGCAACGAGACTCACGGCTTCATCCTGGCCGATTACGCGCTTGTGTAAAATCTCGTCAAGTTTGAGGAGTTTTTCGCGCTCGCCTTCAAGGAGTCTTGTTACGGGGATTCCTGTCCAGCGGCTTACGATGTCAGCAATTTCATCATCTGTTACTTCAACGCGCAGTAATTTATTGTCGTCCGAGCCTTTGAGAATGTCAGAGCGTTTTGCTTCCTGCCCGGCTAATACTCTCTGCAAACGGGGCAATTCTCCGTTCTGCAACTCTGAAACTAATTCCCAGTTGCCGTTTCTTTGTGCCTCATCGATTTTTGCTTTCGTCTCTTCTATCTGCCGTCTGAAATTCTGTATGTCAGCAATTGCTTTCTTCTCGTTCTCGTATTGAGTCCTGAGGGTATTTTCTTCTGACTCTGCTTCCTGCAACTCTTTCTGCAAAACTTTAAGGCGTTCCTTGCTGGCTTCATCATCTTCATGCTTTAGTGAGACTTCCTCAATCTTGAGCTGCATAACTTTACGTGCTGCCGCGTCAAGCTCTGAGGGCTGGGAGTCAATCTCCGTGCGAATCTTAGCGCAGGCTTCATCAACGAGATCTATTGCTTTGTCAGGCAAAAATCGATTCGTTATGTACCTGTTCGACAAAACTGCCGCCGCAACAAGAGCGTTATCACGAATCACAACACCGTGATGTACCTGCAACTTTTCACGAATGCCCCGGAGAATCGATATTGTGTCCTCAACTGAAGGCTGTTCAACGTCAACGGGCTGGAACCTTCTCGCTAATGCCGCGTCTTTCTCGATGTATTTGCGGTATTCGTCAGTCGTTGTTGCTCCGATGCAATGAAGCTCGCCGCGTGCTAACATCGGCTTCAGCATATTACCCGCGTCAACAGCACCCTCGGCGGCTCCTGCTCCCACAATCGTATGAAGCTCATCAATGAAGAGTATTATTCTCCCGTCGCTGTTCTTTATCTCATTGAGTACGGCTTTCAGTCTCTCTTCAAATTCTCCCCTGTACTTTGCGCCCGCGATTAACGATCCCATGTCGAGCGCAAATACTGTACGTTCTTTGAGTCCTTCAGGAACATCACCGCGAACGATTCTTTGTGCGAGTCCCTCAACGATTGCAGTTTTTCCGACACCAGGATCACCGATTAACACGGGGTTGTTCTTTGTCTTGCGTGAAAGTATGCGTATAACCCTGCGTATTTCGTCATCACGTCCGATTACTGGATCAAGTTTGTTGTTTTTCGCGGCCTGAACCAAATCGCGCCCGTACTTTTCGAGAGCTTCATATGTTGCTTCAGGGTCTGCGCTCTGGACTCTCTGAGAACCTCTTACGGCGTTTAGTGTTGACAGGAATTTTTCTTCCGTGAGTCCGTAACGTGAAAAAATTTTCCCGCAAGGTGTGTTATTGCCCTCTGTGAGCATAGCAAGAAACAAATGCTCAACGGAAATATATTCATCCTTGAGGGCTTTTGCTCTTTCCTCTGCGCGGGTAAAAAGTCTTTCGAGCCTCTGAGTGATGTAGATTTTTCCCTGCTCTGTTCCTGAGAATGTTACGCGGGGAAGTTTCGACAGCTCATCTTCTGCTGCCTTCATCATTTCGGCGGGATCAATGTTCATTTTTCGGAGCAATTGCGGGATTAGTCCTTCTGAATCACGGAGCAATGCGCACAATAAATGCTCGCAGTCTACTTGCTGATGATTGTATTCTGACGCTATAGCCTGTGAAGCGTTCAATGCCTCCTGGCTTTTGCGTGTCAGTCTGTTAATGTCCATATCGAAATCACACCCTTTTAACCAAGTCTGACTAATTATAGCTGACAATAATTTTATTGCAAGGGATATTTTAATTCAGCGCATAATTTTGCAGAATATAGGATAATTAGCGCAATATAATCAAGCATCAGGAGGAACAAACGCTTAATGGCAAAGAGCATAAAGAGAAATTACGTTTACAGCACACTGTACAACGTATTGATGGTTATCACGCCGCTTATTACGGCACCATATACTTCACGTGTTCTTGAGGCTGACGGAATCGGCGCGGTGAGTTTTGCAGCGTCTATAGTGGCGTACTTCGGTCTTTTCGCTAACATGGGTACAGGAAGTTACGCCCAGCGAGAAATATCGTACGTGCGGGATGACCCGGAGAAGCGCAGCATTGTCTTCTGGGAGACGCAGATACTCCGCATGATCAATACATCAATCGCGCTTGTGGTTTATCTTTCGTTTGTGCTTCTTTACGCGAAATCTTACCGCACAATATTCTTAGTGTTCACGATAAATCTTTTTTCTACAGCCTGCAATGTCTCGTGGTTTCTTACAGGTCTTGAGGAGTTCGGGAAAATAGCTCTCAGGAATATAGCAGTAAGGCTTATTGATGTTGTGTTCGTTTTCATGTTCATAAAGTCAAAGTCAGATGTTGCGCTTTATGCTTTCGGCTATTCTTTCTTCAGTATTGCAGCAGCTATAGTGATGTGGAAATATATTCCCGCCTATGTTCATAAGCCGGACTTCAAATCACTTCACCCCTTCCGCAACATGAAAACCATATTGTCTCTTTTTGTTCCCGGAATAGCTGTTCAGGTGTATACAGTTCTGGATAAAACTATGATAGGAATCTTCACGGAAGGCACACTTGAGAACGGATATTATGAGCAGTCGCTGAAAATCTCAAATGCGGTTCTTCCCCTTGTAGTTTCGTTAGCTGGTGTAATATCTCCGAGAATAGGCTATCTTTTCGGCAAAAATGACCGCGAGCAGATTAATGCTTATATGTACAGGAGCTACAATTTTGTTTTGTTTCTCAGCATACCGCTTTGTCTTGGGCTTATAGGAGTATCAGGCAATTTTGTTCCGTGGTTCTTCGGGCCCGGTTATGAGAAAGTCGCGGGACTCATGAAGATTTCCAGTTTGTTGATTATCATAATAGGTCTCCATAATGCAACCGGCGGGCAGTACCTTATACCTACAAAGCGTCAGAACCTTTACACACGCGCTGTAACTATCGGTGCAATTGTGAACTTCTCAATGAATATCGTATTTATCAGAATATATCAGTCATATGGGGCTATTATCGCATCAGTTCTCGCTGAAGCAATAATTATAGCTGTTGAATTTTATTATATACACGGGGAAATCAGCCTGGGACGAATAATTGCATCAGGCAAAAATTATTACATTGCCGGGGGAATTATGCTCGCAGTTCTTCTCTTCATGAACGCGAAATTTACACCTTCAATTATTCACACATTCACGATGATATTCACGGGAGCGGCAATATATATCTCATTGCTTTTCATTCTGAAGGATAAATTTTTCCTCGAATATTCCGCAAAACCCATAGCATTCCTCAAGAGAAAATTCTCACGCTGAAAGGGGAGTATTGATTGAGCCGTTACGAGCTTAACATGACGGACGGAAAAATATGGTCTGTCCTTCTTGCTTTCACATGGCCGCTTCTGCTTGAGAATTTGTTGCAGCTCCTATACTACACAGCAGACAGCGTAATAGTCGGGCGTTATGTCGGAGTCTCAGCACTTGCCGCCGTAAGCGCAACGACTCACATCTGCGGGATGCTAGTGCGATTCTTCAACGGAACAGCAACAGGAGCAGGAGTCGTAATCAGCCGTGCATTTGGCGCGAATGACCGCGAGAAATTATCACAGTCCGTAAAGACCGCGTTAATCCTCACCTTCATAGGCTGTGTGATTCTGACTCTCATCGGCGTAACATTGTCGCGTTTCTTCCTCGAAAGAATGTCTACTCCTCCTGACGTTATAGGCGAGGCGGATATTTATCTCAGAATATATTTCGGCGGGATTTCGGGCTTGCTCTTCTACAACATAGGCGGGGCGATATTGCGTGCAATGGGAGACACTAAGAGGCCGTTATTCTTCCTGATAGTTTGCAGTGCGCTGAATATCTTTCTCGATTTGGCGTTCGTGAAAATCGGCTGGGGAATCGCAGGAGTCGCAATCGCTACGATAACAGCACAGGCATTGTCAGCATGTCTTGTGATTCGTTCTGTGATTCGTTCTGCGGGACTCTCTCATGAATGGCGTATTGATTCCGAAATTGCGCGCGAGATTCTGAGGATCGGACTTCCTTTCGGGGTTCAAATGGCTGTCGTTGCGTTCTCGAATGTTTTTGTCCAAGGATATATCAACGTTTTCGGCACTGCGTGTATTGCGGGATGGGGCGTTTATGTGAAGTTAGACCAGTATATGATGCTTCCGATTCAGAGCATGGGTCAGGCCGTTACGGTCTTCACGGGCCAGAATTTAGGCGCTGGCAAACATGGCCGGGCTGTTTCGGGAACATGGACGGCACTCGGAATGATGCTCGGAATTTCATCCGCAATATCTCTCACGTTATGTGTGAATGCTCCTGTGATGTCGTCATTCTTCAGCCCTGATTCAGGCGTAATACGATACGGCTCAATGTTCATCAGAATGTGTACTCCTGTTGCGGTAATCTGCTGCTTCAACAACATACTTGCAGGGTATCTTCGCGGCGACGGAAATTCACGAACTCCGATGATTATCACGCTGTGCACACATGTATTTTTCCGGCAGATATATCTGTTCGTCATCACAAGAATCATCACAGATAATGTTTACGCTGTGGGATTCGGCTATCCTGCGGGCTGGATTCTCTGCGCGTTAAGCATGACGCTGTACTATTTTTACTGGCAGAAGAAACGCGCTTCAACGTTCATCGAGAAGGCTTGAGAGTCTCGGCGGGCAGGGATAAATTTCGCGGTGCCGTCTGAGTATCGCTTCAAGAATGTGCGTGTTCATGTCGTAAATGTATGATGCTGACGCTGAATAATCGCCTGATTTGATGATGAACATTCCGTTGTCGCTGTATGTGAAAATTTCCGGCCATGTGAAAAATTGCACGTCAGAAGAAAACCAGCCTGATTTTTTCAGATAGACTCCATTGTCCTTAATCTTTATCCCGCCGAAAAACAATAATTCACCGCTTTGAAGATGCCTGAGTATTCTCTCTGAAATTGAGCCTGCCAATGCCCGCCAAAGACGCTGGACAATATCATTATACTTTTCTTCATTTGGTGAAAGATTGATATTGATATACGGAGTCTGAATCGTTACATTGTAGGACGTACCTGTATATATTCCGTTGACGTATGTCCTTGTTCCGCCCCATTTCATTCCGTAAACTTCATCAAGCGGCGTATTGACTCCCTTCCACGATATGCCGTCAGCCGAGATGATTAATTTATCCTTGAAGATTAGTCCGAACTCCGTCTCATAATACAGGCTGGCTTTGTACCGTTCGTATTCCCTTTCTGTTTCCTGCCGTTTCCGCTCAAGAGACTCTAACTCCTTTATGTCTTTGTCTATCATCCCGGAGATTTGTCCGGAAATATCAGCAAGCGGTTCTTTCAGCAGGAGAATCATATTCAGGGCTTCCCTTGTCTTTTGATGTTCGTTGTGAAGATTCACGGCTTTTTCACGGACAGAGGCAAAAATTTCCTCAGCCTGATTCCGTATCCTGACATTCTCAATCCCTAAACTTTTTGCGGCCATCAGAAGCGGACGTATTAAGCTCCTCCATTCTTTGAGGCTTGACGAGATCTTAAAGTTATAGGGAGTATCAATGATTATCCCGGTCAGTTCCTCAAGGCGCGTTGAAATTTTCAGCTCATATGACGAAATCAGATCAGCAAGGAGAAACGACCCGTAATATTTTCCGCCCTCCCTCGAATATTCAGCGGCAAATTTTTCAACAAGCTCAAAGTATTCATTCTGAGGAAGAGCCGACAATTTACCCTCAATCACTCCGAGAATATCAGCGCGGTAATCATTCATTTCACGCTCAATATCATTTTCATCAGCCTGCGGAAATCCTGAAGAAAGCCTGTCATTGTTGATTACTCTGCATATTTCTTCAGTGCTGAAGCTGTCAATACATCCGCAAATTTCGAGAATTAACTCTGAAATCTCTGACGTGTAATGAAACTTCCTGAAGCCGAAAATACAGACGGCAAAATTCATCTGAGCCAGAGTCTTGAAGCCCGTAAAGCTCTTTTTCAGCAAAAATTCTCCCCTGTTTATCTTTTGCAGGAAATTCACGAGTTCTTTCACCTTTTTGTCGCCGACTCCGGGAAACCAGCGAATCTCCGCCGCGAGCCTCCGTCCGGGATTTGTCAGTATGCTCCGCGCTTCCCTTATCGATTCCGAGTCGTCAAGGAATGATTTTTCCTCTGCCGCTTCTGCTATCTGTCGTCTGCTGTCCCTTGCTGAGACTCCAAGAACGCAGAAAGGATTCTCAAGCATATTCATTCGTCATGACCCGATTATGTTCACATTCAAACGCTGGTCATCTGATGATACATTCTTCATTATCCCGAAAAGCCCGGAGATTACTTCACGCAGGCCGTCAATATCCCCGCGATTAATGCACTTCAGCCCCTCCGCTTTAAGCTCCTCGAATCGTTTCCTGTCGCGGTAATCATTAGGACGCTGTATCTTGTCCCGGAATAAATCTGTGATGAACCATTCCTGCCGGAAAAGTATCGCGTAAATTTTGTTCCACAGCTCACGGAGATAACGTTCAAAGCCGGGATCATTCACGAATCTTTTCGCTGTCCTCGCAAGATTGTTGAAGGATGCTTTTTCGGACTCTGTTGCGTGCGGTTCTGCTGTTGCGGTGAAACATCCTATGCAGTCGTCTAAATCTGCCTGGTTCACTTCACTGTAATAATCTCTGCGGATGTCGGACAAAATTTTTCTTGCCTCGTAAAGTTCGCCGCTTGCCTCTTGTATTTCTTCTTTGTCGGGCGGATTTTCATCGTCAATATACGCTGCTGACTCTGCTTTTTCCCTCGCTGTGTCAAGCCGTGAGTCATCGATTCTTTCTGACATTCCGTCAATGCGTTCTATCAATGCGAGCCCGTCATGTGAAAGTTTATCCGTGTCATTCAAATCTAGTGCAGCGTCATCATGGACGTAAAAATTTTTCTGTGAAAAGTCAGTGCCGAGACAAGGAACAGAAGCCGACATAGTGAGCGCGCCTCCGTCTGAAATTTCGTACTCGCAAATAATCTCGCTTCCAGCCGGAATAATATCGCCAGCCGTCAAATCACTTCCCGAAATTTTGTACACTCCTATGAATCTGTTGTCGTCATACGGAGTCTCTATCTCGCCCTCCCAAAGGTTGAAATTCAGAGATGAGTCCGGCCTTGCGCGTAAAGTCTGAGCTGCCTTGAATGTTAATGTGCCTTTCTTGGGGAGTGCTTCATCTTTTCTGACGAGGTAAACAAGTTTTTCCGAGCCGCCTAATTTGTCGAGGGCTGTTACTGCTATTGAGTGCGACGCGGGAATCGATTCGACTGACGCGAGAGTCTTTGTGATTGTGATTTTCGGTTGGGGAATTGGTATCGGCCTTCCGAGTTTGTCATAAACGATCACTTTGAAGGTGTTATCTCCGTTTTTGGCGAGGGGAATTTCTGCCTTTGCTCCGTCATGAAGAGGAAGCCTTCCCGATGTCCATCCCGTATCACTGCTGACGATCTCGAACATTAACTCAGCGGATATTGTGAGCCTGCAAAGAATCCGGGCTTTTGTCCCCGTAACCCTCGACTCATATTTGAACGTTAACGCCGTGCCTATATTGATGTCTGCTTTCTGCGGCTTTCGTCCGTGATGTATGCTGCTCCAGTCTATAGACTCTGCGAATATGCTCGCTCCTTCTGCTACTGCCGTCATAGGATTAACCCCGGTGTCAGCCCTCACTGCTAACTCTGCCGAAACTTTTTCCCGCAAATATCCGTAATGCGTAGGCCCTCCCACAAATACAAGGCGTTCAATGTCCGCTGAATTTAGCCCGGCTTTTTTCATGGCCGAACGTGAAATTTCTATTGTCTCGTTCAGAAGGTCATCAATAAGAGGGTTAAGCGAATTGCGTGAAAGGGGTATATCAAGGTAAATATCTTTTCCGTTGAGGTCAGCGCATGAAATATCATCAGACTGAATTAATGACTCCTGTGATGAAGTTTTCTGTGAGAGTTCTATTTTCGCCTGTTCAATCGCAAAAAGAGTAATGCGCCGCAACTTTCTGTACTTCTCATCAGCCAAAAAATTATCAGGGAGCGCAAAATTTTCCCTGAGCCAAGGAGCCGCAATGCTGTCAAAAATTCTTCTGTCCCAATCACGGCCGCCGCACATTTCTTTTCCTTCCTGAGCCAGGAGATTCACTTTTCCGTTTATGCTCTCTGCTATAGATACGTCGAATGTTCCCCCGCCCAAGTCGTAAATCACAAAAACACCGTCAGAATTTCCCCCGGAATTTTTCATCACGCTCATCACTGCCGCTACTGGTTCCTGCATTAATGCTGTCCTGCCTATCCCGGCCATGTTCGCGGCTTTAACGGTTGCTTCTTTCTTCACTTGGTTGAACGCTGCCGGAACTGTAATAACTGCTGCGGTTTGAGGGTCATTCCGAATCTCTTCAGGAAGATAGCCATAAAGAACCCTCAATATTTCCGCGCTGCATTCTTCCGGCGACAAAATGACTCCTGCATCCTTGAAGCTGAACATGTTGCTTGTTCCCATATATCGCTTGAAGAGTACAGCAACATTTTCCTCATCAACTGAAGCCCGGCTGTATGCCTTGTACCCGTAATACCTGTTACCCCTTTTGCCGATGTAAATTGCTGACGGCGTTACATCATTCTGTTCGGGACTCTTCCAGATACGCGGAGAGGTTATCCCGTCATAAGAACATATAACGCTGTTCGTTGTGCCTAAGTCAATGCCGATATAGTTCATGAATCTTCAGCCCTTTCAAGAATTACAGTCCCGGTTTTGATGACAGTATCACCGCTTATTATGATTGGCTCAATCATATTCATGACACAAAGAGAGTCCCCCGCGTCAAAATCTTCAATGTTGACGGGAGTAACGGCCATGCCAATATCGTAAGCAGTTCCCGGGCTTATCTCAATAATTTTCAGTCCCATATTGTCGGAAATCTCTTCAAGCCTTCTGCAAAACCACGAATAACGCCCCTTGAAGCGCGCAGAGTCTTCATCATTCAGCTTTGGCAGAATATCCCGGAAAATTCTGGAGAAACGCCACGACTCAATAACAAGACTCACAATATTATTGTCCATGTGAAAATCTTTCTTTGTCAAAAATTTTTGGGTGTTGATGAAATTATAGCATGATGAATTTTTTGGCGTGAAAGTGTGTTATCATTTGCAGTAATCCCAAAGCAAACGAGGTTAAAATTTCTCATGGACGCTACGACAAAAGCAGCGTTGCTCCTAAATAACATAAGAGCGTCAATTAACATCTTCAAACGTTTGTGCGCTGATTACGATCCGGCGGAATTGTGGCACTCCGAATCTTTATGGGATGAGCTGAGACTCACTGACAGAATGAAGGAGAGACTCGCAAAGTTCCTCGCAAAAGATTGGGCGGAAAATGAAGACGAGAAAATTTACTCATTCGGCGCAAGATTCATTTCAGCAAACGATATAGATTACCCCGCAAGACTTTCTGACCTCAAAAACCCCCCTGTAGGATTATACGTAAAAGGCAATGTGAATTTGTCCCTCCCGTCAGTCGCAATTGTAGGAACGCGGAAATGTTCAGCATATGCAGAGGGAGTCGCCGCGAATCTGGGCAAAGCATTAGCCCGGGCAGGAATAACCACAATAAGCGGAGGTGCAAAAGGAATCGACACAGCAGGCCACCGGGGGACTCTCAATGAGAACGGCAAAACGGTTGTAGTTTTCGGCACAGGACTCGACAAAACATATCCCGTTGAGAACAAAGACTTGTTTGCAGAAATCCTCGCGCAAAATGGTGCGTGGGTTACTGAGTACTCATTCGGAACTGACGGAAATATATGGAGATTCCCGGAACGCGATCGACTCATTGCCGCAATTGCTTCACGTGTAGTTGTCGCTGAATCACCTGAAGACGGCGGAGCAATGCACACAGCACGGAAAGCCGTAGAGCTTGGGCGCGACATGTGGTCAATCCCCGGAAGAATCATTGATGAAGTCGCAAAAGGCACAAATATGCTCATGCGCGAGGGAAAAATTTTCGTCAGCATTGAGGATTTCATCAGCAAAATTACTTCAGGGCGCGTGCAAATAAATATGTCATTTGACGACTCAATTCAGGACTCATCTTCTCAGGCTTCAGACTTGACCGACGACGCAAAGAGAATTTACTCACTCATTCAGGGTAGAACAGGAATCACTACGGATAATTTATTGTCAGAAAGCGGACTCGATTTCATTAACCTTCAGACAGTGTTGAATGAGCTTGAATTTGACGGGCTTATAACGAACTCAGGAGGACGATATTCAGCCGGAATTTGACAGCGGAAGGAGGATTAATGCACATGGCAGTATATGATGACTTTGCTAAACTCGACATCAGAGCCGGAACAATCATAAACGCAGAACGATTCCCGAAAGCAAGAAAGCCCGCGTACAAACTCACGATAGATTTCGGAGCTGAAATAGGCATAAAGCATTCAAGCGCACAAATCACAGATTACTACACGCCGGAGAATCTCATCGGCAAAAAGATTCTTGCTGTCGTGAATTTCCCGCCCCGTCAAATCGCTGACTTCATGAGCGAAGTGTTAGTGCTTGGGACTGAAAGCAACGGCGGAATCATTCTCGCAGTCCCGGACATGGCCGGAAAAGTTTCGGACGGCGATAAACTTTGCTGACATTTTGCCATAAATCGCGGTTGAACATGCTATGATTCATTCATCACACACAAAAAAGGAAGATGAATCATGTTAGGCGATTTCACATACTCAAATCCCACTCGCTTGTATTTCGGGAAAAACGCCCTTGAAGGACTCGCAAAGGAACTCCCGAATTACGGCAGAAATATTCTACTCACATACGGCGGAGGAAGCATCAAGAAAAACGGCGTTTATGACTCAGTCACAGTAATCCTCAAATCAGCCGGAAAAAACATCATCGAATTACCCGGCGTAATGGCAAATCCCACATCAGAAAAGCTCATTGAGGGCGCGAAATTGGCGCGTGAAAACAACGTTGATTTGATTCTCGCTGTCGGCGGCGGAAGTGTCTGCGATTACTCGAAAGCCGTATCAGTCTCAGCATATTATGACGGCGATCCGTGGGAAAAATATTTCCTCAAGATGGAAGAACCCGAATGCAAAATTATTCCCGTCGGCTGTGTCTTGACGATGGTCGGAACAGGAAGCGAAATGAACGGCGGAAGCGTCATAACGAATCACGCTCAGAAGCTCAAGATCGGCCATGTATTTGGCGACAATGTATTTCCGAAATTCTCAATCCTCAACCCTGAATACACGTTCACCGTTCCACAGTACCAAATGACAGCGGGATTTTTCGACATCATGTGCCACATCTTGGAGCAATATTTATCCGGCAATGACGACAACACATCAGACTACATTTCAGAAGGCTTGATGAAGTCCCTCGTAAACAGCTCGCGAATCGCCGTCAAGAATCCTCACGACTACGAAGCGCGCAGTAATATCATGTGGACAGCTACATGGGCGTTGAACACTCTCATAGCAAAAGCAAAGTCTACAGACTGGGAAGTACACATGTTAGGGCAGGCAGTAGGAGCTTACACGAACGCAACGCACGGTATGACACTCTCAGCCGTAACACTCGCGTATTACCGCCATATTCTGAAAGACGGCCTGAAGAGATTCGCACGTTTCGCCGTAAATGTCTGGGGCGTTAATCCTGAGGGAAAATCTGACTCCGAACTCGCTGAAGCGGGACTCAAAGCGTTAGAGTCATGGATGAATGAGATCGGAGTCGTTATGCACCTGAAGGAACTCGGCGTAACTCCTGACATGTTCGAGGGACTCGCGGACGCTACATTCATTCTTGGGGGCGGCTACAGGAAATTGACACGCGATGAAGTGATAGAGATCTTCAGGGAGAGCATGTAACAATGAGCAAAATACTTGTGGCGTATTTCTCAGCAAGCGGTGTTACGGGTTCAGTCGCAAAGAAATTAGCGCAGGCAATCGGAGCTGACATCTACGAGATTCGCCCGGCCGTAAAATACACGTCAGAAGATCTCAACTGGAACAACTCAAGCTCACGTTCAAGCGTTGAGATGAGAGACAAGACTTCACGCCCCGAACTTGCGGACAAGAACGCAGATATTTCCGGCCATGATGTGATATTCTTGGGCTTCCCTATTTGGTGGTACGTTGCTCCGACAATCATCAATACTTTCCTTGAGGCTTACGACTTCAGCGGGAAGAAAATCATTCTCTTTGCGACATCGGGCGGCTCAGGTTTCGGAAAAGCTGTTGACGGACTCAAACCCAGCGCGCCGGGAGCGTCAATACAGGAAGGAAAATTATTCCGTTCGTCAGTCTCAGAAAATGACCTCAAGAAATGGGCTGAAAGTTTCATACGTTAAGCGTAATCCCTTCTCCCTTGTGTGAAAAGCAGGGGAGAATTTTTTTTGCGCTCACTGCGATATAATTACCGTCATATTTTCCCGGAAGGAGCATTCATACATGAAGAAGATAATTTTTGCGTCATTCATTGCCGTATTGATTGCCTCATGCGTTTATGCCAGCGTTGTTATGACAGCGAGAGTCGGTTTTCTCACGAGGCTCAACACATCGGAGGAAGAATTTTCCCGGATAATTCAGGACAGCTCACGCACTACAGGCTGGAATCTTCTCTCAAACCGTCATGAGCTTTACGGCGTGAAATTCTATGACTCTCTCAACCAAATGTTAATGGCGATGGACAAAGGCGAGATTGATGAAGCTGCTTTGCCTGAAGTTGTAGCTGAGTATGTAGTGAGGAATAATCCTGCGTATGAGATTTGCTGCATGGCGATGACAAGAGTCCCGATGAGTCTCTCGTTCGGTTTCAGGAAGGATAACCCCGAGCTTCTGTGGAAGTTTGACCGTGCAATAAAGGAGATGGAAGATGACTGGTCATTGCCCGAAATACAGGGAGCGTACATCTACACAACAGGCCGCGTAAAGCCCGTAACGTTCGCGAAATTTGACGGAGCCGAAACGGTGAAAGTTGCAGTAACAGGAGACATGCCCCCGGTAGATTATGTTGACGAGGGGGGGAATCCTTCAGGGTTCAACACTGCGCTTCTTGCGGAGATCGGCAAACGTCTCAAGATGAATTTTGAGCTTGTTCACATTGACGCGGGCGCGAGGAATGCCGCTCTGTTGTCAGGAAGAGTCGATTTAGTGTTCTGGTATGAGACTGCCGCAAATGGCGCGTGGACTCTTGATGCTCCTGAAGGCGTAATATTGTCGAGGCCGTATTACAGCTGGAACAAGTTTTTCCACATCAGGAAGAAATAATCTGCGTGAAGAAAACGAATCTCCCTTGCGCGTGAATTGCAGGGGAGTTTTTTTTTACAGCATGGATTCAGATTTCAGCACTAACATTTACGCTGAGGCTTTTTATCCCGCGAATTTTCCTCAGCGCGTCAACAAATTTCTGTATCTCCTGTGAATTTCCCTTTGTGATTATGCACTCAAGGCAGGAAGTATGACTCAAGTGTACGTGCGTCGAGCATATTATTACGTCCCCTGAGTCATGCTGTGCTGAAGTCAGGCTGCGAGTCAGTTCCGGGAGATGATGATCGTAAATTATTGTTACTGTCGCGCAGATTTCGCCCTCACTGAGCCGCCATCGTTCACCCGAAACATATTCACGCATGAGGCTTCTTACGGCCTCCGAACGGTTATCCCTGTGATTCTCGTACCAGCTTGCTTCAAACTCGGACAATAATTCTTCCGGGACTGTTATGCTGAAGCGCACGAGATTTTCATTTTGCATCTGATTTCCCGCTTGATGATTTTGATGTTGTCTCGGTAAATTCTGCGTCAATAATATTCTTGTCGACCGTTTTAATCTCTTTTCCCGTGAAATATTTGTAGCAGTATTTTCCCCCTGCGCCGAATAACGCCGTTAATATCCCCCATCCCAAAAAGCTGAAAAGGTACGACGGCAATACGAACAGCACGAAATATATTATCGTAAAGATGAATCCTCCCAAGCTCACGAACATAGGAATGAATACGAGAAGGAGAATGCCTCTGTCTTTCGCTTCAGCCTCGCGCCAGATGTTGAGGACGAAATCAAGACCGCCCATATACAACGAGGGTTTGAGGAATTTGGCCGCGTACTCGCGTATTTTGTCGAATGAAAACATTTTTGTGATTGTGCCTCCGTTTTTATGCGTATATTTTTCTGCACATTATAGCGCAGGCGTTCGCTGTGTTAATATTTCCGTGTGAAAGGCGGTGTAATATTATGGCTGACAGTGATATATCGCGGCTTGAGTTATTGCTGAGGGAACATTTTGCGAAGACTGACAAACAGCTTTCCGACATGAGAGCGGATAACGCAGAATTTCGCACCGAGATGATAAAAGAGTTTCAGACGTTCACGGAGAAAATTGATTCGAGAATTGGCGCGTTTGAGACAAGAGTTGATGCGAAAATTGACGCGCTTGACAAGAAGTTTGACGCAAAGATTGACGCGCTTGACAAGAAAGTTGACGCAAAAATTGATGCGCTCGACAAAAAGTTTGAGGCAAAATTTGATGCTCTCGACAAAAAATTTGAGACTAAGTTTGACACAGTTCAGGATCAGATTCACACAGTGCAGAACGACATAACGGGCCTGAAACATGATGTAGGCAATCTGTTCACGTGGAACTACTGGATGCTGTCAATAATTCTCGCGCTAATGGTAATGCCTCATATAACGGAGGGGATTAAGTCTCTTTTCTCAGCACTGATAGAAGGAATATCAGCGTTAATAGGATTGTTCCGCCGCAAAGATAAAAATTGATGCGCATAAAAATTCCCTCCCCCAAAAATTTCAGAGGAGGGACAATCTTTCTACACTTTCAGCATTCCGAGTATTTCATCCGCAAATTTCAGCTCATGGCCGAGTTCGTAAAGTGCTTTTCTCATTCTTTCAGGCTCATTCTTCAGTTTGTCGCCGTATTTCTTGAGAAGTTCATAGTACAAATTCTGAGCGTCTGACAAGCTCAAATGCCAGTCAAATTTTTCGTTGAATATGCTGCTAAGCTCATTGAGATTCTCTATCGACTCCAAATCGAGTCCGCCGACGCACATCGATGTGAGAATTTCTGTCATGCAGTCTGAAAACGCAAAACGTATTCTCTCCTCGTCAGGCTTTACGCGCCAGAACGTAGCAAGCTCAAAATCACGCCTAATCCCTGCGATATCGGGCAATCCGTCCTCAAGTTTCTTCACAATTTCGCTCGTCAATGTGTATTCAGCGGCAACGGTCAAAATTGCGGGAGGTTTCGCGCCGAGTAATGTCAAATGCTCCAATAACTGATCGTAATTCTTGACTTTGTTCTTCAGCGTGGCTTCAAGGCTGTGCATGTCATGACGCAGAAGAGCGTTGATTATCCTGTGGCGTGAATTTGACGGTATATTGTTGATTGTGTACTGGTCATAGCCGAATTTCTCGAACAATAATTTTTCGCGGTCTTCACTCTCGTACATTGCTGAAAGCTCGAAAACTTCATCCGGCGTAAGCTCCCTCGTTATGTCGGTCTCGCAGATTCCGCACGAGATTAACGCGCCGCCGCCCTCTTCACCCTCGTTTATGTTGACGGCAAAAAGATAATCCCCTTCAAGCCCTGTGATGTTTGAGCGCACGTGAACTTTTCCCGCCGAGAATGATGAGCCTTCACCCTCTGTTTCTACGTTCATCGCGCTCCCGGCCATGTCCCAGCAGCCTTCGGAAAATTCGTACCTGAAATCGTCAAACAATGATGTGATTCCGTAATATGCTGCCATCTGTTTGCGGTCTGCGCGTCCCTGTTTTGCACGTAATTCGTAGATTTTCCCGCCGTCCTGAAGTTCGGGTACGTTGCTCGGTGCTTCAGACAACATTTTGATGAAGTCAGGCTCTAAATCTTTTCCCGTGAGAATTTTTGCGAGTTCGATCGCCCGCGCCGCGTATCTCATAATCTGCACAGGCTCAATGCGTGAAATCTCGTCAAAGAACCATCCGCATGACGTAAACATGAGCAATGAATCACGCTGCATTTCGAGGAACATTAACGCCCTGACTCTTTCTTCCTGCGATAATTTTTTCACGCAGTGTTTCTTGAGGAATGAGTCTGTATTTTCGTCTGACCTGTCAAGAATCACGCTGATGTAGTCATTCCGTGCGTCCCAAACGTCATGGAAGAATCCGCAGGACTCGTAAATTTCCGCAAGATTGTCGCGCAAGTTGTTCATTGCGTCCCTTAATGGTTTTCGCCATTTGTGATGGTAACCGGGAGTCCCGTCCCCGCAAGGGCAGTCATCGCACCATCGCTTTACGCCGTGTGAACAGCTCCATGATGACTCCTCAATGATCTTCACTTCCGACTCAGGCGGGTAAAACTTCAGGAACTCACCGTATACTGTCAATTGCGCCCCGGCTGTATGCTCTAACGTTTCGAGGCAGTATGCGAGTGCCATATCACCGTGTGCGTGATGATGTCCGTATGACTCTCCGTCCGTCGCAATGTTGCAGAGCACCGGCTTCCCGGGAGCGGCGTTCACTGTAGCGAGTTCGTGAGCGAAAAATCCCCCGTCATCAAGCAGTCCTTCAAACGCGACTCTCTGCGACAAAACACCGTCGTAAAAGAATATGCTTATCTCACGCCCTGAAGGCAATACGCATGTATACGCCCCCCGTGTGTCAACTCTTCCGCCTGAAACATCCTGCCATCCTCCCCAGCCTTTTACGCGGGCTGATTTTGCCTGATACGGTGAAAGTACTGTGAACGTGATCCCGTTTTCAGCAAGGACTTCAAGAGTCTCTGTGTCAACAGCGCATTCAGCGAGCCACATTCCTTCCGGCATTCGTCCGAAACGTTTCTCAAAGTCTGCTATGCCCCATTTGACTTGGGTCTCTTTGTCGCGCCTTGATGCTAACGGCATAATTATGTGATTGTAGACTTGAGCCATTGCCGGGCCGTGTCCTGAAAATCTTTTCATGCCCATTTTGTCGGCCTCAAGTATTGCGCTGTAGCAGAGAGGATCATTTTCCTCAAGCCATGTCAGTAAAGTCGGCCCTATGTTGAAGCTGATTCGTGAATAGTTGTTGCAGATACGGCGGATATAGCCCTGTTCATTGAGGATACGTGATGCGGCATTGCGGCTGTAACATTCTGCGGAGATTCTTGCGTTCCAGTCATGCCATGGTGCGGCGGATTCTTGAAGCTCTACTGTTTCGAGCCAGGGATTCTCGCGGGGCGGCTGGTAAAAATGTCCGTGAATACATATATAGCGCGGCAAAGTAACATCCCCTTTCGGCAAATTTAATTATTTCATCAATTATACTCACTGTGAAAAATTATGCTTTACGCTATAATTCGGCGGATAAAAATTCATACTTCATCACAAAAAACTTCACGCAGAAATTTCACCCTCAGAATTAATTTTTACAGCTACATTTACAGCTGCAAAAAGCAAGACTCAATTTTGATTCTGTAATCGTTCGCAGGACATTCACAAAAAATAGAATCAGCGTTTGATTTTATGACTGAATGATTTAATATTTACGCGTATAAAAATTTTCACATCGAGGTGTTAATCATTATGCGTAAAATTTTATCAGCAATTCTTCTTCTTACGCTTCTTGCCGGAATCGCTTCATCAGAGCCGATAAAGGCCGGAATCCTCTCAAAGCTCAACATGACTCAGGAAGAGTACAGCGAGCTTATCGCAAACGGACGCAAGGCAGGCACATGGGGATTCTTCACGTCAGCCCCCGAAAGCAGAGATATAGCCTTCAAGTTTTACGACTCATTGTCGGCCATGCAGCTCGCGCTTAACGCCGGAGAAATTGATGAAGTTGTACTCCCTGAAGCAGTAGCTGAATACGTCATGAATGTTACGGGGCAGTACAGAGTTTCGGCAATCGCAAAGACAAAGCCCGCATATCTTGCATTCGGTTTCAGGCTTGATGATGCTGGCAAAGCATTGGCGGCGAAATTCAACGATGCAATTTTCGCAATGAAGGCTGACGGGACTCTTGCTGTTCTTCAGGGGCAGTATGTTTACGAGGCTGGAATCGGAGATCCTGAGGCTGTCGAGTTCAGGAAGTTTGCGAACGTGAAGGACAAAATCACGATTGCTGTAACAGGAGATTTGCCCCCAATCGATTACGTTGCAGCGGACGGAACTGCTGCGGGATTCAACACGGCTGTAATCGCTGAAATCGGCAAACGTCTTAATGTCAATGTCGAGCTTGTATACATCATGTCGGGCGCGAGGGCTGCTACTGTAATGTCCGGGCGTGCTGATGCTGTATTCTGGATTCAGGGATTCAGGGACGTGAAGAGGCACTCAGACATTCCCGAAATGCTTGTGCTTTCTGAGCCTTATTACGAGTGGAATGAATTTCTGTTCTTAGCGCGGTAAATCATGAAAAAGTTTCTTGCTGTACTTCTGCTGATGGCTTTTTGCTGTCCTGCGTTTGCTGATGATGTTGTGAAGCTCGGTATGCTTGGCCAGATGGGAACAAGCGAGGAGGCGTATCAGAGAGGATTTGACGATTTCAGGGCGAGAATATCCGCCGCAAATCTCCCGAATGACATGCACTCTTATCCGTTCATACGTGAGCTTCTTGCTCAAAGGAGGGAAATACATTTCTACAACTCATTGATGACAATGTTAATGGGACTGCGCTCCGGGAAAGTTGACGAGATAATTCTCCCTGAAAGCACCGGGCGTTACGTCATGAACCTTAACTCAATCTATCAGGGCGAGAATTACACTTCAATGTTCACGCTTCGTTTGTCGTTCGGATTCCTTGAGGGCAATGAAAAGCTGAGGGATGAATTTAACGCTGCTCTTTCGGCCATGAGGGAGGACGGAACATTAGCGGCTCTCGAAAATGAGTACGTACACAACCTCGCGCATAAAGTCAGGTCTCATACCCCTGAGAGATTCCCCGGAGCTGAGACGGTAACGGTAGCTGTTACGGGAGATTTGCCGCCTCTTGACATGTTTGCGGGAGACGGAAAACCTGCGGGCTACAGCACTGCGATATTGACGGAGATCGGGAAGCGTCTTCACAAAAACATGCGCTTCATGAACACTGACGCGGGAGGACGCTCGAACGCTCTGACATCCGGGCGTGCTGATGTCCTGTTCTGGTGCCAGACTACCGAGAATGAGCAGCTCAACAAAACAACCGATGAAGATCTTTACGCGCTTTTCTCCGAGAAGCAGCCGGGAATGATCATGTCCGATCCCTATTACACGTGGAACAGGGAAATGATACTAAGGGTTAAGACTTCCGGCGGCTTTCTGGGAATCTTCAAGTAACAAAAGAAAGAAGGAATAATGATGACAAAAATTTTTGCGGTTATCGCGCTGTGTCTGTGCATAATTTCCCCGTCATTCGCTGAGGATAAAATCTCGGTAGACTCGTCTGATTTCGTGCTGTTAGCTGAGGCTGTACCCGACGCAATACTGGAGATACGCTATTACTCAACGTATAACTTTGTGGGCAGCAGGATTAACGGCTATGAACGCCCCGTAGCATATCTCACGAAAAAAGCGGCGGCGGCATTGCGTGAAGTCAGTGATGAGCTTGTGAGCAAAGGTTACAGGCTGAAGATTTTTGACGCATACAGACCGCAGACGGCAGTGAATCATTTTGCGGAATGGGCGCAGAAAATTGATGACACGAAAATGAAGGAGTACTTTTACCCGGAGTTAGACAAGTCGGTGCTTTTTGAGCAGGACTATATCATGTACAAGTCCGGGCATAGTCGAGGAAGCACGGTAGATTTGACGCTTTTCGACATGAACACGGAAAGAGACGCTGACATGGGCGGAACGTTCGACTATTTCGGGGAGAAGTCGCACCCTGATTACAAGGGGCTGACTCCGGCGCAGTACAACAACAGAATGATTCTCCGCGAGGCCATGATTAAGCACGGTTTCAAGCCGCTTTATTCTGAGTGGTGGCACTTCACGCTTGAGAATGAGCCTTATCCCGACACGTATTTTGACTTCCCTGTGAAGTAAGATGAGATTTATCCTGCATATCACAAGAAGGTGTGCAGGAAGTTTTGTTTTGACAAGGAGCAGTATTTTATGATGAAAATGAAAAGAGCTTCCTTTATCGCGCTGGCATTGATGTTTGTCTCTGTGCCTGCGTTCGCTTCAGTAACAGAGACAGTAACGGGCGGTTATGTTGTCAGCGGTGAAAATTACGACCTCGTTAAAGGCGTTTTCTTTTTCCCGTCAGCAGTCGCAAATGATGAAGATGAACTGATTGATATTCCGGCGCGTTTCTTCTATTCGGACGGGTTTTTTGCGGAAGATCCTTACACGTACAACAATCACCTCGCAACGGCCTCGATTTGTATGGCAATGTCGGCTTTCTACTCGAACGAGGGCGATTATCCCGCAAAACGCAAGAACATAATACAGTACATGAAGGACATCGGAGTCGATGAGTCAGACATATACGCAAACCGCTTCAACAAAATCAAGCCTCAGGCCGGCTCAATCGGCGTAACAATCGGCAAAAAGACTCTTTCAGGCGGGAAAATCCTTATCCCTGTTGCCATTCGCGGATCGAATTACGAGCTTGAATGGGTAAGCAACGTAACATTAGGCGCGTCAGGAGAAGCTCAAGGATTTGGCGGAGCGGCAAATATCGTTTTCGGTGAAGTGAAGAGATATATAGCCCGGGAAAATTTGCAGAACGAAATCACAAACGGAAATGTAGTATTCTGGGTTGCAGGATATTCACGCGCAGGAGCTGTAACTAACATGACGGCAAAACACCTTGTCGATGAATATTCAGAGGCTGGGAACAAGATTTTTGCTTACGGACTCGAACCTGCAGTAGGCGGAGTCGCAAGTGAAGAGAAATCCGGCTTCAATTACTCCTGCATTCACAGTGTCGTAAACCGCGCTGACCTTGTGCCGAGAGTCGCGCCCTTTGCGATGGGCTTCAAGCGTTACGGCGTTGACCACTATATACCCGGCTCAGAGTCCGGGACTGTTCAGAGTGATGATTACGGCATAAAGTACGACAACACTTACTACAAAGCAACATCATCTGAATATCAGACTGTGAAAAGCAAAATGCTCACTCACCTTTCAGCCGTCAACCCTGATATAACATTCTCCGACACTTTCGTGATACTGGGACTCGGACTCAATGAGACACAGACGGGCTACACATTAACGCCGGGCACTGAGCAGATTACGATTGATGATTATCTTGACGAGTTCACAGCGAATCTTGTTGCATGGACGGGACTGACTCGGACTGTTTACACGGGCGGCGTTGATACAAGCTCAGGAATCCCGGTAACATACGGGAATCTTCAGCGCGCATTGAGGGAGTTTATGGTGATATACGGTAGCGGTTCACTGTCGGGATTGCTGTCTTTGTTTCAGTCATCAGGCTCAGGCGGTTTAGATTTGGTTTCGCTCGCAAAGCCTTTCTTCAACGCGTTTCCTCAATGGTATAATCCCAGCTTCAGCTACAAGCCGATGTACATTAACAGGGTAGTAAGATTCTTGGAGCAGAATATTATTGCCAATATTAACCCTCCTTACCCTGTGGGAGAAAAAATCACAAGAGCCACGCTTCCTATAGTCCTGAATCTTTTGCTTACTGCCGCCGCAGCTGATACGGGTTCACAGCTTCACGGGACACTCGGAATGTCGCAGGTGGCAACGTTAATCGGCAATATCGGACTCGTAGGAATGAATCATTACCCTGAAGTAACACTCTCATGGTTACGCGCACAGGACTTACTTTACGATGATGACAAAATGAGAGTCTCAGCGGTTCCCGTAACATTTTCAGAAACAGACTCAGACACAAGCACGTCAGGTGAAACAGTGATTGTTGATATTGATGAGCTTCCTGACATTTTCGCGGCTCACGGTTCAGACCCTGCCGGGGAATTACCCTCATCAGTAACAGGAACAGACAGCAACGGAGCAGAGCAAACACTTTCCGTAACATGGGCAGATAATCCGAAAGTCTACACGATTAACGACAGAATTGTCCCTGATACGTGGGCAGAGACAAGCGAGGCACTTTCAGCGGGGACGACTCAGCCATTGCTTTATGTTTTCACGGGGACAGCCAGCAGCACAATGACGATTTCAGCGGACGTTAGCACGGACTTGACAGCAAATGTTTATGTCGCGGGGCTTCCGAGAGTCAACCCTCCTCACATCGTGCTTCCTGAAGGCGAATATAGCGGCCCTCAGTCTGTCGTGTTAAGGGCGGCAAATGACTCTGACGGTGAAATAGAGTACAGGATTTCACGATTCGCAAGCAGTGATAACGGGATAAACATAACGTACTCAGGCCCCGTAACAATCGGAAACAGCGCAAGCACATCAGAGGAAGAATACGCGCTTGTAGCAAGAGTGAAGACAAGCTCAACAACCAGCAATGACAGCGCGGAACTTGTATGGTACTACAAAATCACCCCCGCAGTATCAGAAGACTCTAACAGCGCATACGTCAGAAACACTACATCAAGAATTTTCACGCTCACGAATGACACGGCGGTTTGCTGGAGCCTTGATGTTCCCGCCGGGCTTAGTGTTACGGTAACTCCTTCTGATTCGGATATGATTGTCGCGAAAAGAATCGATGTCGCTGTCGTTACAATTCCAGGCACAACGCAAAAAGGAACTCACACAATCCCCGTGCAAATTTCAGCGGACGGCATTACATGGACGGACAAAGAGTCAATCACATTCACGATTTCAGACGCTTCACAGCAGGAAGAGTCAAAACCTCAGGAAGATTCAACACCGCAAGAAGAGTCAAAGCCTCAGGAAGAGTCGCAACAGCAGGAAGAGTCGCAACAGCAGGAAGAATCATCACAGCAGGAAGAATCATCACAGACCGGGCCGGTAACAATCCAAAACGATTCAAGCGGCAACTGCAATGTGAGTGTTCCGGCGTTAGGATTGCTTTTTGCGCTTTCGGGACTCATTCTCAGACAAAAGAAGGGGAATCGCTAACGTGAAGCGCAAAAATTTCCCGCTGATATTCTGCGTGATTCTCTCGGCTTTAATCATGGCCGGGGGCTGCGGAAGCTCAAGCAGTTCTCTAGTGCAGACAGGGCCGGGACTCGACTCGGTTATCTCATCAATGACTCTGCGTGAAAAGGTTGGGCAGATGTTCATGATTCGGCCTGAGACCCTTTACGCGCAAATAACACCCGGTGAATTATGGCAGAAAATAGCCTCAAAGGACGCGGATATTCAGGCGGTACTTTACACGCTGACGGACGAAATGAAAGCCACTCTGAAAGATTATCCGGCGGGAGGCTTCGCGCTCTTCACGCAGAATCTCAATACGCCCTCTCAGGTCAAGCGGTTAATCTCGGATTTTTACGGCGCGAGTGAAACATACCCGTTTATAGGAATTGACGAGGAAGGCGGAAGGGTTGCGCGGCTTGCGAACAAGAAGAGTTTTGACGCTGAAATTCAGAACGTCGGAACAATGGAGTCAATCGGCAAAACTGGTGACCCTCAGAACGCATACAACGCGGCGAATTACATCGGCGGTTACCTGAGTGATTACGGCTTCAACGTGGATTTTGCCCCTGTTGCTGACATCAACACCAACCCCGACAATATAGTGATCGGTGATCGTTCATTCGGGACAACGGCGGCTCTTGTGTCTGAGATGGCCGGGGCGTATCTTGACGGCCTTCACTCGCGTGGCGTGATGGGTACGCTGAAACATTTTCCCGGGCACGGAGACACTACGCAGGACACACACACGGGCTATGTAGCAGTCTACAAAACGTGGGACGAATTAATGAACACGGAACTGATACCCTTCATCGACAACTTCAGCAAAACGGACATGATTATGACGGAACATATCACAATGAAGAATGTTACGAGTGATGATTTGCCCGCGACTCTCTCGCACACGATATTGACGGAGAAATTACGCGGCGAATTGGGCTATGACGGCGTAATCATCACGGACTCGATGGAGATGGGAGCGATAAACCAAACGTATCCGAGCGGTGAAGCGGCTGTTATGGCGGTTGAAGCGGGTGTTGATATTGTGCTTCTGCCGTATGATTACTGCACGGCGTTTGATGCTGTTGTTGACGCTGTAGAATCAGGCCGGATTTCCGAGACACGAATCAATGAGAGCGTGAGAAGAATTTTGCGCCTCAAGATGAAGTAACAAAACGGTAACAAAAATCCCTCCCCTGAACGTTAAGAGGAGGGATAATTTTTTTGTGATTACTTTGCGAACTGAGGAAGATATTTAGCGAGAAGGAATTTACCCGCAAACCTGAACGGAACAACAAGCACCGCAAGCACAAAGCAATTCAGCCACGAGTCGAGACTCAACGCTTCAACGCTTAACATTTCCCCGCCGAACTCAACAAACGCCCATTGCATCACGAATATGAACATCATCATGAAGACGCAATTTTTTGACGTGGCCATAGCAAGCCCGTTGAATGTTATCGCCATCATGAAGAGCGCGAATACAGCCGTACGCAGATAAATTATG
Source organism: uncultured Fretibacterium sp. (assembly GCA_946183145.1). Lineage (GTDB taxonomy): Bacteria > Synergistota > Synergistia > Synergistales > Aminobacteriaceae > JAFUXM01. The sequence continues at coordinate 132,967 of CAMGZM010000006.1, forward strand.
TCGGCGTTCCCGAAAAGCCCGCGCACTTTTGGCACAAAGAGAACCGCAAGGCACATCACCGTGATATACGCCGCGCCCGTGAGAATCTGCCCTAACATTTCGGACGTGATAATATTTTCGTCGCGTGGAATCGGCTTCTCGTTCATGTATTCATCTCTGGGAGGCTCTGAACCGAACGCAATCGCCGCCAACGTGTCCATAGCAAGGTTAATCAGCAGCAACTGTATGACCGTGAGAATGACATTCTGCCCGAACAAAGGCCCAAGGAAGCATATCAATACCGCTGACACGTTCACAGTGAGCTGGAAGACCAAGAATTTCCGTATGCTCTTGAACATCGTGCGCCCGTAAAGTATAGCTTTTGCGATTGACTTGAAGTTGTCATCAAGAATCGTAATGTCTCCTGCCTCTTTTGCGACTTCAGTCCCTGAACCCATTGCGAATCCTACATCAGCCTTTTTCAGCGCGGGCGAGTCATTAACTCCGTCCCCTGTCATGCCGACAACAAGATTCAATTCCTGAGCGATTTTCACGAGGCGGCTTTTGTCTGAAGGCAGCGCACGCGAAATCACACGGAGATGCGGCAAAATTGCTTTGAGTTCGTCATCAGTCTTTTCGGCCATCTCTTGAGAAGTCATAGCTACGTCATCAGGCGATGAGATCAGCCCGGCTTCTTTTGCGATTGCTACGGCTGTTTCTTTCCTGTCGCCCGTAACCATTACGACTTGAATCCCGGCTTTTCGCACCTGCTTTATAGCGTCAACAGCTTCTTTTCTCACGTTGTCGCGAATACTGAGAACGCATACAAGCTCCATACCATTGCCGGAATCTTTTGCGACTGCCAAGAGCCTCATTGCCCGGTCTGCCTGAGCGTTGATGTAGTTGTCGAGTTTCTTGCGGGCTGTAACGTTCTTGCAGTGAGGGATAATTTTTTCCGGCGCGCCCTTGATGTATTTCGTTCCGTTCGACATTGTTACGGTTGCGGTTTTGTTGTCGGAATTGAACGCTGTGTACTCTTTCACGTCGCGTTTTGCGGCTTCAATCTTGCGCAATATTTCCGTGTCGGCCATGAAGAAAGCCATTAATGCGCGGTCTGTGCTGTTCCCTCCGATGACATTTCCGTCACCAACACTTGCGCTGTTGTTCACGCCTGCGCCGATGGAAAGATCTTCAAGCGGTTCTGCGTCAAGCTCAGAGAGTGAATGACATACTTTCACGCTTGGGAGTGCGATCTCTGCGATTGTGAGCCGTCCTTCTGTGATTGTCCCGGTCTTGTCGCTGAAAAGAAGATTGAGGCTTCCGGCTGTTTCGAGTCCGTTGATTTTGCGGACAAGGACATTATCCCCGGCCATCTGCATAGACTGGAACGACATCAACATAGACGTAAGCATAGGGAGTCCCTCAGGCACAGCGCACACAACGATTGTTACAGCTACGGTTATTGCGTCAATGATGAGCCGCGCCCATGCGAATCCGTCAGGCGGAAGATTGCCCGTTATGAACGTACGCGCTAATATTCCGAACACTATTGCAGTTGCGCCAGTGTAGCCGAAAACTGAAATTTGCTGCGCGAGCTTTCCGAGTTTGACTTGAAGAGGAGTCTTTCTCTGTGCTTCCTGAACCTCAAGGGCGAGTTCACCGAATAGAGTCTTGTCGCCGACAACAGAAATTTTCATGTAGGCTTCACCCGAACAAACGACAGTTCCACGATAAGCGTAATACTTGTTGAGAAGGTCTTTGATGTCAAACGACTCATTTTCGGGATTGGGGATTTTCTCTGCCTCTTCTGTTTCACCGTTCAAAGCAGACTGATCTACTTTCACGCTTCCTTCAACGATAACGCCATCGGCCGGAATCTTGTCGCCCGCCTGAAGGTAGACTATATCACCCGCAACAACTTCGCTCACGTGAATCTCGTGGATTGTGCCGTTACGTATGACCTTTGTTGTTTCGCCGGCTTCCTGCTGTGATTTGAGGAGAGATGCTTTCTGCTCCTGACGGTATTCAGTGATTGACGATACGCCGCCCGCAATCAATACAGCGATGAGGATTCCGACAGGCTCGAACCATTCAGCCCGGCCCATGACGAAAAGCACAAGCTGAATGACCAGAGCGCACAACAGAATGATGATCATCGGATCTTTGAGGCTTGCGAGGAATTTTGCGCCAAGTGTTTCGCCGGGAAGTTCGGTAAGGGAATTGCTGCCGTATTTTTCTCGGCTTTCTTTGACTTCGGAGTCAGTGAGACCTTTTATGTCAGTCAAAATATATTCCTCCTGTTAATGTGAGATGACTGATTATAGCCTCATGGCCGGAAAAATGGCAACACAGCGCAATCACTCAGAAACAAGAAGGTTAAACGATTTGCCCCCGTTATATGTTCTCGATAAGATCAAGCCATTTCTCAGCTATTTTTTCAGGCTCATAATTTTTAGCGTTGATGAATGACTCACGGCTCATTTTCGCGCGGAGTACGTCATCTTTTGCAAGCATTATGATTTTCTCAGCGAGTCCCTTCACATCACCAACATCAACAAGAAATCCATTCACGCCATCATGAATCAGATCCGCCGGGCCGTAATTGCAGTCAAAACTCACAACAGGAAGCCCGCACGCTTCAGCCTCAAGTATTCCTAGATGGAACCCCTCATATATTGATGAAACGGCAAGCATCCCCGAAGATATATACTCGCTCTTTATGTCTTTCACAGGAGAATGAATCCTCACATAATCGTCGAGGCTCCCCGCACGAATCAAAGAGAGCAGCTTTTCTCCATCCTCACCAGAGCCAAATATGTCTATGCGCCAGTCAGGACACTCCTTTTTCACTCTGACAGCGGCTTCAATCAGAGCGGGAAAATTCTTCTGCTCCGTCAAACGTCCAACAGCTATTATTCTCTTTGTTTTTGTGTCTGATTGTTTTTCTGCTGGGAATGAAAGCGAGTTAGGGATAACGTGTACTTTCATTGCGGCCATGAATGAGCGGTAATTTTCTGCGTCGCCGTTAGTGAGAGTTACTACAGCATTGAGACGGGGATATATCATCTTCCTGATTAATGCGCTGATTTTCGGACAGGCCTGGTAATTCAGATGCTCGCACGCAATCTTCTTCATTCTGCGCCCGGTGAAATACATAATTGTGTTGATTTGATGCCCTGTACCTATAATGACATCGATATTATTCTTACGGCAGTATTTCCTGACAGCGTATATACATTTCAGGTAAGCAAAAATTCTCTTGGCGTTTCCTCTTGACGCAAGCCCGGTGTGATATATCCTCACGCTTTCATTGAGAGGGAATGCAGGTTTGTCCCCTTCATGTGAAGACATGCTGATTATGTGAACGCTGAATCCTTTTTCCGCGAGAATGTTCGACAGGTTGCAGGAAGCCCGCTCAGTTCCGTTTGAGTCTGATATGTTGAGAAGCATTACGGCAATATTTTTGTTCACGGTGATAACTCTCCTTTTCTGAATTTTTCACAATTATAATTTACTTCCTTAGCTCCTCAAGAATCTTTGCCGCTAATTTCTCCCCAATACCCGGAACTGTCATTAACTCTTCAGGACTCAGAGCCGCAATTTTTTTCGCGCCCCCGAATTTCACGAGCAATTCAGTCGCTTTCTTCCGGCCGATTCCCGGAATGTCATCGAGTCTTGAGTGCCTCATCCGTTTATCGCGTGCGTTCCTGTGAGTCGTAATCGCGTAACGGTGAACTTCATCCCGCAAACGTTGCAGCAACTGCAATGCAGGGTCATCACGTCCGAGCCTCAAAGGTTCATCCCTTCCCGGCAAAAAGATTAATTCTTCACGTTCAGCAAGCGCAATCATCGGAATATCATAGCCCAAATCTTTAACCGCCCTCAACGCGTAATCAAGCTGTCCCGGCCCGCCGTCAATCAACGCTAATTGCGGTGCAGGCTCCGAATTGTCCATCACGTGGGAATAACGCCTCTTCACTGTTTCATACATAGATGCAAAGTCGTCAATTTCCCCTTCTGACAGCGAACGAATCTTGAAACGCCTGTAGAGATTCGGACTCGGCCTTCCCTGCTCAAACACTACGCAGCATCCGTATGTGTCATGGCCGGACGTGTGCGAGATGTCAAACACATCTATCCTCCACGCCAAAACCTTAAGCCCTAAAATTTCCTGCAATCTGTTCAGCACCTTCCATGTCTCATTGTCTAAATCCTCCTGCAGCGCTGATGATATTTTCTGACGCGACAATCTCCACACAGCACGAATCGTATCCCTGTATCTTGCTGCTTTCTCAAACTCTAATTTTTTTGCTGACTGATTCATTCGTTCCCGGAGTCGTTCGATTAATTCCGGCTGTTTTCCCTCGAACAAGAGAATCAAATCGGCGACTCTCTCTTTGTATTCTGACTGCGAGCAGAGTCCCGCGCACGCTCCCATTGAATGACCGAGATTATACTCAACGCAAGGACGCTTCTTTTTGCCCGGAGAAATTTTTGACCTGCATACTCTCAGCGGGAAATATCTTTCAGCAAGCCTCATCAAGTTGCGTATATTCCCTGCGTCAACAAAAGGCCCTAAGTACAATGCGCCGTCATTAGCCTTGTGCCTCGTGATTTCTATTCGGGGGTAATCCTCGTTTGTGATTTTGACATAGGGATATTTGTCGCTCATCTTAAGCTCAATGTTGAAGAACGGAGAATAACGCCGGATCAATTTTGCCTCAACGATTAACGCCTCTGCTTCTGTCTCTGTGCGAATTGTCGAAATGTCCTCGATTAGCTGCACGAGCTTGCGGAGTCTCGGTGATGCGTGAACGTGGCGGAAATATGACGAGACTCTGCGTTTGAGCTTCTTGGCTTTTCCGACGTAGATTATTTTTCCGTCAATGTCCCTCATGAGATACACGCCTGGTTTTTCGGGCAAAGTTTTCAGGATTGCAGAAATTTTTTCCTTCATGATTCTTATTTCTCCTCATAAATTTTAACGTTACGCAAAGTTTCAACGCCTGATAAAATTTTCATCATCACAATTCTTACACAAAAATTTATTTTCAGGAGTGATTCATTCATGAAGTCATTTCGTATTTCAGTGATTGCGATTCTCGTTGCGTCATTGCTCGCTGGCTGTGCTTTTGCAGATGCCGACAAAACAGGCTGGCCCGATCAGCTCCGATTCATGGCAGGCCCTCCCGGCGGAAACTGGTTCGCATTAGGCACGGCGTTAAGCGAAATGTGGACAGGCGCGGGGCTTCCTCAGACAACAAGCTCATCAGGCGGCGGAGTCGCAAACATTCTCAACGCTCACGCAAGGCGCGGTGATTTGGGATTCTCCGTAACATCATTGCTCGGCGCGGCTCTCAAGGGCGAGGCGGACTTCAAAGGCAGAGTCGTAAACAACGCAGTAATCATGACGAACCTTTACACGCAGTACACGTACTTCATCATGAGGAAAGATTTTGCGGTGAAAAACGGCATCAAGTCAGTTGAAGACATCATAGCAAAGAAGCTCCCGATGAGATTCGCAACCCTCAAGCCCGGCACAAGCTCAGAGTTTGTAGTCAACGCATTATTCAACAAGGGTTACGGATTCGACTACAAAAAGACATTCAAGGACTGGGGCGGAAGTGTCGAGTACGCATCTTATGACGGCGGCGCGGATCTTCTTGCTGACAATCACCTTGACTGCTTTGCGTTCTCAATCGGCAAAATCGCTTCTACTGTCATGAACATTGAAAGCCAGGTTGATGTTGTATTGCTTCCAGTCGGCCAGGACGCATTAGACAAACTTTCTAACGCATACGGAACTGTTACGCTTACGATTGATCCGGGAATCTACAAGTCAGTCCCTGAAGGTGCAGAGCCCGTTAAAGCTGTCGGCGATTACACATGCATAGTCATCCGCAAAGACCTTCCAGAGTCATTAGTCTACGAACTCAACAAAGCGATATGGGAGCATAAAGATGCGCTTGTGGCGGCAGTGAGAGACATGGCCGAGCTTGAGCCGTCTATAGCATTGCCCGAAAAAGTTCCGGCTCATGAAGGCAGCGTGAAATTCTGGAGTGAGCTGAAGAAGTAATGCGTAAACTTTCAGGCACAACAAAGACGCTCATATACCTTTATGTTCTTGCAATGGGAGTGTTTCATCTTTACACGGCCAGCGCGGGAAATTACGAGGCATATTTGCAGCGTTCGATTCATTTGGCGTTCGTATTGCCGTTAGCGTTCGTGTTATTCCCCGTAAACAGCAAAGCACCGAAAGACCGAGTCCCGATATATGATTGGATTCTTGCGGTTCTTGCGGCGGCTCCGGGAGTCTATTCGATGGTGAACTACACGGCGATAACGGAGCGTATACAGCAGATTGACCCGCTCACTACAGCGCAGTTAGTGCTTGGCTCGTTGCTTGTGATACTTTTGCTTGAAGGCACGCGGCGTATTGTGGGCTTGCCGTTGTCATTGATTGCGGCGTTGTTTGCTGTGTATATGCTTTACGGCTACAAACTTCCGGGACTCTTGCAGGGCTTCCAGTTTCAATATCCTGAAGTAATAGAGCAGTTATATCTTACGGACGAGGGAATTTTTGCATCACCTTTAGGAGTCTCAGCGACATACGTAATGATATTCCTGATATTCGGGGCGTTCCTCGAAAAGTCCGGGGCTGGCGACTGGTTTATGAGCGTTGCACAGGCATTCACGGGAACGACTCCCGGAGGCCCGGCGCAAATCGCTGTGTTATCGTCGTGCTTGTTCGGGTCAATCTCAGGCTCTGCGGTCGCGAACGTTTACGGAACAGGAACATTCACGATACCATTAATGAAGAAGATCGGATATGAGCCGTTTTTCGCTGGAGCTGTTGAAGCTGTTGCGAGTTCGGGCGGACAAATCATGCCTCCGATTATGGGCGCGGGAGCTTTCCTCATGGCTTCATTCTTGGGCTTGCAGTACAGGGAGATAATGATAGCCGCAATTTTCCCGGCATTGCTTTACTACGGGGCGTTGTTCCTGATGGTGAGGCTGAGAGCGTTAAAGACGGGATTACGGGGACTTGATCCTTCCGAATTGCCGTCAAAAGAATACGTGCTTAAACGTTTCTACATGATTGCGCCGATTGTGGGATTGATTGCGTTCCTGCTGATAGGGTACACGCCTATGCGGGCGGCACTGCTGGGAATCGGACTCGCATGGCTCGTGTCATTCTTCAACTTCAAGCCCGAAACTACATCATCCCAAAAAGTTATGGCGTTCATTGTCGCGGGAATCTCTCTCGGACTCGGAGTCGTCATCTCACTTGACCCGGAAATTTCTGACAGCGTGAAGCCGGGTATGCAGTTCGTGATAGTCGGAGCGTATATGCTGATTGCCTCATGGTTCAATCCGGGAATGAACACGCGGGACTTCATCGACGCTATAGAGCAGGGCGCGAGGGGTATACCGCTGGTGTGCGTTGCGTGCGCTACAGCCGGAATAGTTCTCGGTGCTGTGTCATTGACGGGAATCGGCGGAAAACTCGTAGGCTTTGTGATTTCGTTTGCGGGGAATATGCCTCTTGTGGCTCTCGTTCTTGTGATGCTTATTGCTACACTTCTGGGAATGGGACTGCCCACAACAGGAGCGTACATACTTGCGGCGGCATTGGGCGCGCCTATTCTCATGAAGCTGGGATTTCCTCCGATAGCGGCTCACATGTTCGTGTTCTATTACGCGATAATCTCAAACATTACGCCTCCTGTAGCTTTGGCGGCATATGCTGCGAGTTCGATTGCAGGCTCTAATCCCAACAAGACAGGATTCCAGGCCATGCAGTTAGGATTCTTAGCGTATGTCGTTCCGTTTGCTTTCTGCTATGACCCCGGATTACTCATGCAGGGTTCATGGGCGCAAATAGGCTGGGCGTTGTTGAGCGGAATCGGCGCGGTGTTCTCGTTCGCGTATATGTGGATGGGGTACATCAAGAAGCCGATTAATATCGTGATGAGACTCTTGCTTTGTGTTGCGGGCGTAATGTGCCTGATGGTGTGGCCTGCTGTTACTGTTGCGGGACTCGTTATTCTCGCTGCGGTGTGCTTCATCAATCGTTAAGAGTGAAATTTTTGCAGGCTCGTGAGGTTTGCGGGTCTGCAATTTTTTTTGCTGAATACAGTTTCAAAAATTTATTGCCGATTCATTTCCATCATGTTAAAATTTATTTTTCCGTTGAAAGTTAAGCGTTGAAGAATTGAATCTCACATAAAATTTACGTTATCCCAAAAAGTTATCACCCGTTTCAAGACTCAGGAGGAAAATTATGACTCGCAGGTCAGCTTTCCCGGTTATTGATTTGAAGAGAACAGGCCGTAACATTGAGCATCACCGAAAAAATTCCGGTTTCACAGTGAGAGACGTTCAGGAATATTTTGGCTTCGAGTACCCTCAGGCGATATACAAATGGCAGCATGGCGAGTGTCTTCCGTCTGTCGATAATCTTTTGGCGTTGTCGCTTCTTTTGGGCGTAAAAATGGAAGAATTATTAGTGTATGATGACGTAGAAATCTCTTATCCCGCCGCATAAATTCCCAACAGAAAGCGTTTAATGAAAGTCCTTCTCAGGAAAAATTTTTGTGAGTTATGCGTGAAAAATCTGACTCGCCTAATGCGTTTTAAGTCTGTAAAAAAAATCTGGCCTACAAATTTCTGCAAGCCAGACTTCTTTCATTGAGTCATAATTTATTTGACGAGAAAATCAATCAGCGGTACTTTGTCAGAGAAAAGATCATCATCATTCAGCTTGTCATAAACAGATTTGAATCCTGAATACGCTTTCTCCGCGTCAGTAATTGCCTGTGATGTGCTTCCGCCTGAGCCATGGCTGAAACTCGCAAAAGCTCCGATTGCCTCTTTCAGGTCATCGTACTTCTCTGAAATCTTCTTGAGCTTCTGCGCATTTTCCATGAACTTTTTGCCCTTGCCGTCGGGAAGGTTTTTGACGAAATTCTCAATCTCAAGCTCAAAGTCTTTGCCTGTGATTTTCTGCAATTTGTCTTTCAGGACTGCTTGAGTCTTTGAGTTAACGTACTGAAGAGCAGCATTTGCTAATTCTTGTGCAGCCCGTTCGCTTTCTTTGCCGCTGCCGCCGAGAATTTTTATCACGAGTCCCGCATTGTGAATCATTGTCTGGCTGACCTGCTTTGATGAGCCTATTTCACTCAGGAAGGCGTTTATATAAATCGTCCAGAATTGTTCTATGACATCTTCAGAAAGTTGAAGGAGCATAGCACAATAATTGCCCAGAGCCGTATTGACTTCTTTCATGTTTGAAGCCCAAAGCAACTGCCACCGTTGTTTTCCTGCTGAAACTGTAGCGTCCCCATAGCCGATACCCTCAGAACTCGTGATATTCATCGTTATTGTGTACGTAGTGCTGCCGATAGTTACAGTTTGCGTCTCCGTAGTAAAGATGTTCGCAATACCTTCTGCCCAGTCCTTCATGAAAGTCGTTACGCACTTCAAGGGATTTCTGTTCCACTCGTCAATATCAACGTTATAGCCTTGAGTCTTGGCTTTTTCTACAGCCTTCTCAATTGCCTCAGCGAACACCTGAATAACCTGACTGGGAGCTTTGGCAGTAGTACCAATAAGAGGGATAGGCGTGATTGCTTTAGCCAATGCACTGAGTGATGAGGCCGAGTCCTTCATTGCTGTGTTGTCCTGCTGAACTTCTTTGATCTCATTCATCAATGCGCGGATATATTGAGCTTCAAGACGTTCATGGGCAGCCTTAGCGGAGTCAACAACATAGCTTCTTGTCTGTGTATTGGCATACTCAACGGGAACATAAAGGTACGTAAGCTCCATTTCTCCGGGAGTTTCGTTGATGTGCCTAATGTTTACCGTTTTGAGACTCCGCGATTGATTTTCCGGGTAACGCACAGAAAATTCCGCATAGTAATCGGCTTCAGTACTTTGAGTCCCGCCCTTAGTTGATTTAGTGTTTGATTTGCGCACTTTTACGCCGGAAGATATGCTGAAACCTTCGGGAAGGTCAACAATCTCATACTTAAGATCCTTGTCTTTTGCCTCAAGATAGAATATCTCTTTGTCGCTCTGTTCCTTGTAAAGATAGCTGGTAACCGGGAATTTTAGAGACAGAGTTCTTGAGCTGATGTCATCTGTTACGCAATATACTTTATCGGGTATTGATATGTTAGTGGAGTTTACTTTCTCGGTCGTCAGATTGGGATTCGACACGTACTGTACTGACGCAAAAATGAACGATGGATTGAAGATAAGCTCCTCGCCGTCTTTCAGTCCGTCATCATCTGAGTCCTCATCCTTTGAGTCAGTCGTCCATTCACGGCCGAACAAGTCCCGCATTCCTGCTTCTTCGAGGGCATCGGGCAATCCGTCATGATCATTGTCAGCACTTTCAAGACCGAAATCGGTATTCGCGACCTCTTTAAACTTGTCTTCAAGCTGTCCTGAATTTGACGCATACAGATAACTTCCTTCTGTGGCATTCGCGATTCTCTCCATCAGCGACTGATCTACATAGCCGAGTCCAACTGTGATAACTTTCATGTTGTTATCCTTGAGTTTTTGCAGAACGTCATCATACACGTAGTCTTGGCCATCAGATAGAAGAACGACCAAATTTTTGTAACTCGTATCCGACATTTTGTATTGCAAAGACCTTGTGAGCGCCTCAGCAATATATGTGCCTCCACTAGAGCGAAGATTTGACATACTGTCTTTGATTACCTGCTTATTACCACCGATTTTCGTTGTGCCTATGACCTCAGTAACAACACTTTCATAGCCCCAGCCGAAAGCAAGTACAGCAGCGTAATCTTCATCTGAGAGGGAATCGATCAGATTTTGGGAAGAGCTTACAGCAGCCCGGACATCTGAGTCGCTCATACTGCCGGAACAGTCAATGATAAGAATCACGTTGTACATCACATCACCGCTCCTGATTGTAGGAATACGCTTAGACCATACTTCTTCCCACTGAGACACTGAGACAACGCCGTATATGCTGAAATGATCTGATGAGAGCGTTATCGTGTTCGCGCCCGTGTCGATGGTTACATCTTTGCTCAGAAGAATCATCCTGTCATTTGACTCGTCATACCACACTATGCCCAAATCATTAGGGCTTACGGTGAGAAGTGCCGGGTCATAACGGAATGTTATTGCGGTCTCTTTGAACTCTGAAAGGTCAGACTTGATATTGACCGGTGAGCCTATAAGCCCCGCAGTGTTCAGCACAGGTCCATCTGTTACTTCTGAGACTTCCACGAATCCGGCGGATTCAGCAAAATCATACATAACATCAACAGACAATATCGGCAAGGAATCAAACGATACAGAAGCACGGCCTCCGAACACAGCCTCCTGAATCAGTGTGCTTTCTTCATCGGTAACATCAGCAAGCTCTTCCCACTCTGCTGTTAATATCATATTGTCATAGACAGGCGAATCAAAGTTGAAAGTATCACCGCTCTCATCAATCCATCGGACGAAAACATAACCGTCTAATTCCGGGTCATCTGGCTGGACTGCTCTTTCTTCTTCTTCGACTTGTTGCTCTTCGATGTAACTGCCTCCATTTGAGTCAAAAGTTACAGTGAATACGGGAGTTATTTCAGGTGTTGGCGCGGGGTTATCTTGCGATTGAGGAGCTGGTTCGACAATCGGCGCGGGGTTATCGGGGGATTGCGGAGCTGGTTCGGGATTGGCTGGTATATCTTCAGAGTAAGGCTCAGGAATTGGGACGGGGTTGTCGGGGCTTGTCGGGGTATTCTGCACGAGGCTTACACTTCCGCCGCTGCTTCCACACCCTGACACACTGAACATCAAGAACATAACAATTGTCACGCTACAAAAGAACTTCCTGCACGTCATTATGTGTGTTCCTCCTTTGAAGTTAATGTGTTGTTACGGAATTAAATCATCGCATTTTTCCTGTACGCTGTAGACATCTCTCCTTTCCTTTGTGAATCCATTTCTGAAAATTGCAAGCACACAACTATTAATCATCTTACGCCGTACTGTGTTATAATGAACGCAGGACAAAATAAGACTGAAGGCACACGCCATAAGTCATGTGCTTTTTCTACTTTGACAGGTGAAATTATAGCATAAATTTTTGTCCTTGTTTTTTTCTGTGCTGAATTTAATTTCCGACTCTCAGAATCTAACCTCGCTGATGAAATATATTCCCCCAACAATTAACGCAATCCCGCAGATCACATTCACGGCCTTAACCATGTACGTTAGCACGCTGTCTTCACCGCTCTGAAGATAGTACGAGAAAATTTGCGCGAATGTCCCGGCGAATATCAGAACCGCGCAATATCCCAATGCGTAACACAGCACAAGAATTATTGCACCCGCGAGTCCCTGCGAGGCTTCCGACATTGCAAGCGACAAAACCGGACTCACGTAGCCGATATTGCACGGCCCAACAGCGAGTCCCGATATTATTCCGAGAACGATTGCGCCCTTCATGCTCTGCGATTCCGTTCCTTTAACACGCGATGACATTCCCAGAAATTTCACGCGAATCACTCCCATGATGTGAAGTCCCATGATGATGAAAACGGCAGCAGTGATGAGAGTCAAAAATCTTTCGTAGCCTCCCAGTAACATACCGATTCCCGATGTGATGAAGGCGATTAACATCAAGTTGATGATGATTCCGACACAGAAAGCGCACGAGATTCGGAAGGCTTTGAAGTGCGACGGGGTGTCAGTGTTCGCGACGTAGCCAACAACTAACGGTATCAGGCTTATTCCGCAGGGACTCAAAATCACGCTTGCCATTCCCCACAAAAACGCGCCGAGAAATTTCACAGAGCCAGAAGAATACATGAAGTCAAAAATACTGCTTACCATAAATCTATCACTCCCTTGAAGTTTGCATATAATATTAGCATTCAAAATTTGATTATGAGAGAGGGACTTTGCTTTGAGCCTTTACGATGAGGCACTGAAAATCTTGCGGCTCGCTTATGGTGAAAGAGCTGATTTCCGCAAAGGGCAGTATGAAGCAATTGAAGCCGCCGTAAACAGAAAACGAACGCTTATAGTACAGCGCACAGGATGGGGAAAAAGCATAGTGTATTTCATCAGCGCAAAACTCTTCAGGCAAAAGAAAATGGGATGCACAATTGTTGTAAGCCCGCTTCTTGTTCTCATGGACAACCAAATGGAAATGGCGCGCAAGATGGGACTCAATTGCGGAATAATCAACAGCACAACCAAAGATACATGGCCGGAAATTATAGCAAGCCTGAAAAATGATGAGCTTGATGTAGTTTTCGTTACTCCTGAATCACTGTTCAGGGATGAGATTAGCACCATGCTACCAAAGATTCATGTCGGGCTTTTTGTCATTGACGAGGCTCACTGCATATCAGACTGGGGGCATGACTTCAGGCTCGAATACGGGAAATTAGGCCGGGTAATATCAGCTCTGCCGGCAAATGTTTCTGTACTGGCCGTAACAGCTACAGCGAATAACCGGGTAATTGATGACCTCAAACGACAGCTCGGAAATAATGTTTATGTCTCAAGAGGAGAACTCAGCCGCGAATCGCTTCACATTCAGATACTTTTTCTTGAGACAAAAGCAAAACGCTACGGATGGCTTCTCGAAAACTTAGAGAAACTCCCCGGCACAGGAATAATATACTGCCTCACAAGAAAAGACTGTGAAGAACTTTCAGACTTTCTCAGCAAAAACGGCCTAAGCGTCATGCCTTACTATTCAGGGAATGATGAGTTTAACGACGAAGCAATACAGAAATTTCATGACAACGAGATAAAAGCAGTTGCAGCAACAGTGAAATTAGGCATGGGCTATGATAAGGGCGATATATCATTCGTCATACATTATCAGACTCCGGGAAATATCGTGTCATATTACCAGCAGACAGGACGGGCGGGGCGCAATATTCCCGATGCATATGCTTTTCTCATGACTGGAGGCTGGGAGGACGAGCGCATAAACAGATTCTTCATTGATACGGCGTTTCCTCTGAAGCATGAAAGCGAATCGGTATACGGATTCATAGCAGGCCATGACGGAGCAAAGCTGCAGGAAATTGAGAAAGAAGCGAACATAAAACGCTCAAGAGTTGCGAAGGCTCTTGCTTTTCTTGAGAACGACGGACTGATATACCGCGAAAATAATACGTACTATGCCTCGCCAAAAAAGTTTTATTACGACTCACAGCACTACAGAGAAGTTACGCGCATAAGAGAACGTGAAATGCGGCAGATGAAAAAATTTACCGGAACAGAAGAATGTTACGCGCGCTTCATACTTGGCTGCCTCGAAAGCCCTGAAGAAGAAGATTGCGGGAAATGCGCCAACTGCCTCGGCGGTGATATATATCCCGGGCTGTCATTGTCAGAGGAGTCCGTGAAGAAAGCCCTGCTCTACATCAAAGCAAGGACATACAAAATTACTCCGCGCAGGAAATGGCCGGACAATAAGAATATCAAGCTCATCAACATGGAAGGCATATGTATATCAAGATACGGCGACTCAGGTTACGGGGAAATGGTTAAAGATGACAAATATAATGCCAGACATTTCTGCGATGATCTCGTTGAACGTTCTGCGGAAGTATTGAGACCTTTTGCAGACGAGCATAACATAAAGCATATCGCGTTTATTCCGTCTCTCAGATCTGATGCTGTGAAAGATTTTGCACAGAGACTCGCTAAAAGGACAGGGCTTAAGCTCGCAGATATTCTCACAAAAACTGAAGCCCTACAGCAGAAAAATATGAACAACAGCCAGCACCAGTGCCGCAACGCTATGGACTCTTTCAGCGTGAAGCCGGGCGCGAAAATTCCGGGCATATTGATTCTTGTTGATGATATTGTCGACTCAAAATGGACTCTCACTGTATGCGGGTACAAGCTCATGGAATGCGGCTGCACTGAAGTATATCCCTTTGCGCTCGCAGACAGTTCCGACAATGAATGAAAACTCAAGGGCGGTTATAACTTTCTGCAGTTACTTGTGCTCAGGTGATGACGACAGCATAAAGCCTTTAACGCCGTCAGAATGGAGCAGGCTTGCCGAGCTTCTGAAAACGAAAGGTATTGAGCCTAAAGATATTCATGGCATGACGGAGAAAGATATTGTATCGCTTCTTGAATGCGGAAAAGATTTCGCGCACAGGCTCGCGCGTCTTTCAGAGAGATCAGCGGGGCTTTTTGTTGAAGTCAGCCGCTATCTTAATATGGGAATAAAAATTTATACCAGGGCAGACAGAGAATATCCCGCAATACTGAAGAAAAAACTCGGCAGAAAATGCCCCCCGCTGTTTTACTGCGCCGGGAATATAGGCCTTCTCAGATTCAAATATGCAGGGTGGCAAGGCTCAAGAAATATTGATGAGAATGATGCGGATTTTGCACGGAATGCCGTAATCAAAGCAGCCTCGCACGGATTTGCTGTTGTTTCAGGAGGCGCAAAGGGCAGCGATTCAGTAGCATTCGAGACCGCATTGTCTGAGCGTATACCAATCATAGAATATATTTCGTGCGGAATAATTCAGCGTCTCAGAAATCCATCAGCAAGAAAGGCAGCGGCTGACGGAAGGATTCTCATACTTTCAGCATCAGTGCCGGAAGCAGGTTTTAACACGGGCATGGCAATGTCAAGAAACAAATACATATACGCGCAGTCTTTCGGGAGCGTGATAATAAAATCTGAGCTTAAAAAGGGCGGAACATGGGCGGGAGCTGTCGAAAATCTGAAAAACAAATGGTGCAGCCTTTTCTGCAGGGATATAAATTATCCGGGAAATCAGGAATTAATCAGGCTCGGAGCAATACCAGTCAACGAAAACTGGGACGGCAATTTCAGCGGGGATTCAGGGCAGAAAGAATTTACCTTCTGAAATCACCGTGCCAGTGAAATTTTTGCGCCTGCTATTGATTCTCAGAGAGCCACCGCGATATGTCGTCCTTCAATCTTCCTCCGCCCGAATAATGCACCGATAATCCGTCAGTGATTACAGCGTTCGGAGCAAGTTTAGCGATCGCCGTGAGACTCTGCCCGAAACGACCGCCGCCGTGTGAGCAGAAAGGCATGATGATTTTCCCGCTGAAGTCGTACTCCTCAAGGAACGTTGCAATAGGAGCGGGAATGCTCGCCCACCAGTTAGGATAACCGAGCATAATCACATCATAATCCGAAAAGTTTTTGACACGCCCGCGCAATTTCGGACGCGCTTTCCTGTGCTGGTCTCTTTGTGCCTCGCGCAGCACAGTGTTGTAATCCTCAGAGTAAGACTTTTCCGGCGTAATCTCGAAAATTTCCGCGCCCGTCTGTTTCTGAATCTCATACGCGACTCCCTGAGTGTTACCGCTCCATGTGAAATATGCGATGAGAATATTTTTGCCTTTTCGTGATGACTCCTGCATGGCCTGACTCGTTATTGTCCCTGTTCCTGTTGCGCCGCGTGCGAGTCTGAATCCGACATTGTAGAGCCTGCGTTCCTGCGGAGCTGCTGCCCTGTAAGCTGAGCGCATGTTCTTGGCGAAATCGTTCCATCCCCCGCCGCGATTGACTCTGCGAGTTCCTGACTGCGGGCCTGTGGGATTCGTTTTTGCGTTCACGTCATAAGCCGCGTAAATGTCCCAGCACCATTCGCCTACATTCCCGTGCATGTCGTAAAGTCCGAGCTTGTTCGGCGCGAACTCCCCCGGCTTAACTGTTGTCCCCCGGTAAATTCCCGGCTTGGTCGTCAATTTGTGCTGTGAAAAGTAATTCTCTTCTATCTCGTAAGGGTAATGACCGTAAAAATTTGCCTCGTCAGCTCCGATTGAGTGCTCAAGGTTGAAGGGAGTCCGGGTCCCGGCGCGGCATGAATATTCCCATTCCGCTTCAGTCGGGAGTCTGTATCCGTCAGATGACAAGTCCCACGTTACTTTTGAGCCGTCAATTTTGTACGCGGGCTTCAAGCCTTCTGACTCGCTCTTTGCGTTGCAGAATTTCACAGCCTCAAGCCACGTAACATTTTCGACAGGAAGATCATCACCGCGAAATGATGAAGGATTATCGCCCATTAACTTTTTGTACTCAGCCTGCGTTACTTCATACGGTGAAATCATGAAGTCTGATAATGTTACTTCATGCTGCAATTCGTCATCACTGCGCCAGTTTTCAGACTCAGGACTGCCCATGAGGAACTTGCCGCCTTTCACGCTGACCATTGCGCCCGAAAACATTTCACCAGCAAAAGCACTCCCGGCCATGAGCATAACAACCGTTAAAATTATTGCGACTCTCATTATTCCGCCGCCTTCTTTATGCACGTTATAGCGTTAAGGCTCCGGGGATAACCGATATACGGGAGGCACTGCGACACTACATCAATAAGGAACGCTTTATCATTTCCCATGTTGAAATTTCCTTTTGCGTGTGCGATTAACTGAGGCTCACAACCTCCCTGAGCAGCGATGTAGCAGAAAGTAATCATCTCGCGCTCCTTCAGCGTGAGTCCTTTGCGCGTGTAGTAATCCCCGAAACAATTCCCCGCAAGCCATCTGTTTATGTGCCGCGTTTCCTCCGGGCCTGAGTCCTGAAATCCCTTCATGCCCGCGCCGAATATGTCAACCTGCGCCTGATTGCCTTTTCCGACTCTGTTCGCTGGTGTTGTTGTTGACGCATTCTCAAGAGGAAGTTTGATTCCCTTCTGCTTGAAGATTTCATTTGCTGACGTGAGAAAAGGCCGGGTGCGTCCAATCCCTAAATACGCCGTGCCCTGATAGATTACCTCTTTGACCTCTGACGGAGTGAGTCCCGCCTCTAACGCTTCAGGCAAAATTGCTTTGAACTCGTCAACGCCCTGACAGCCCATCAACGCCGCAATGATAGCCATATATCTTGTGCGAGCGTCAAGTTTTGACTGCGCAGGGACTTCAACGCCCGCGAAATTCCCAAAAAACTCGCAAAATTCCGGGTCAGTCGTCTTGAACTCGTCAACATTCGCAAAAGCCGCAACACTCATCACCATAATCATAATCACTCCCAATAATATTTTCATGCCAGTATCCTCCTTAGCCATTCATCAAGAAATGCTATCTGTTCCTCCGTGTGAAACCAATGCTCCCCGTTATCCATCACTGTAAGTTTCACGTCATGGCCGGACGTAAAATTATTCACAGTCTCACGCGAGGTTATGCCGTCATTGCCCGAGTATAATATCTCTGTGGGTACGTTCCATGTCAGCGGATTTTCACGGACAAAGCGCAGGTACTCCCACGATAAAATTTCGCCCTGAGCCGTAACAATTTCACCCTTCATACGCAAATCATCTTCAGAGACTCCCGAACGTCTCATCATGCCAAGTATTACCCGCTCCATGTCGAGAATCGGCGAAATGAACATAGCTTTTTCCACTTCACAGTCCTGAAGCGCGAGCATTGCGAAATATGCCCCTATGCTGTTTGCGAGGAGATAGACATTCCCCCGCAGGCCGTCATATGTCCGTCTGATGTCGTCCCGTGCTTTTGCGGGAAATGAGCCGTCATATTCCGCGCCGATGACCTCAAAGCCGGGACAAATCCCTCTGAAGTGTTCAGCCTCAGAAGGACTCCCGCCCATGCCGTGAACATACAGGATGACTTTCATCACTTCAGCTTTGCGTAATCTTCCGCCGATACTGCCTCGCACCATTCGTTTGAAGTTTCTTCCCCGGCAACCTCAACCGCAAAATGCTGGAACCATGAATCTTTTGCGGCTCCGTGCCAGTGCTTTACGTTTGCGGGAATGTTGACGACATCTCCGGGCTTTAACTCGCGGGCGGTCTTCCCTTCCTCCTGATACCATCCCCGGCCATGTACAGCGATAAGTATCTGGCCTCCTCCGTTTTTGGCGTGGTGAATGTGCCAGTGATTACGGCAGCCAGGCTCGAACGTAACGTTGAAGATTGTTACCTGCTCAAGCGATAACGGCGAAAGATAGCTCATTCCGTCAAAGTACTGCGCGTATGCCGTGTTGGGTTTTCCTGCGGGGAAAGGGAGATTTGCCGACTCGGGGTCAAGGTGCAATCCTTTTTCGCTGAGCTTGATATTTGCCGGGAGACTCTCAAAGTCTTTGCGTGATTCTGTCATAGTATCTGCCTTCTTTCTGTACTCTTTGTATTTCTCGGAATTGATGTACGTATTATAGGCTGACTCGTCCGCGTAAATTTCCATGATGTGAATTACGTGATTGCGGTCTCCCCTCTCACTTGTCGCGAACATTCCCATTACTCCGGCTTCCTCCGCAACTGCACGCGAATATTCCTGCGTCGTTAATGCTTTGAACTCGTCAAGATTGGCGGGCTTTACGTCAGCAAGAGTCAGAAGAATGAATTTCCCTGTGCCGGATTTCTTCTGCTCAAGCACAACAGGGTCAACGGGCAAAAGTTTCAGGCTCTCGAATATCGGCTTTCTTTCCTCGATAAAAGACTTGTAGCCCCCGCTCGATGTGTGAATCTCATACGCTGACTCGTCCTCGTAAATCTCAAGCAGGCGCATAATATCCGGGTTAGCTTTGTCGATTGCCCCGTAAAGTGAATACGTGCCTGCTTCATTCGGGGTTGACTTTGCTACGGTGCGTACGCTGATTGCGGCCATGTCGGACATTTTTCCGGGCTTTGACTCCAATACTGCCCAATGAATTTTGAGAGTCTTCCCTTCCGGTGAAAAGACCGTGTGCGCGTTTGCGACTCCGTTTGCGAACATCAAGAACAGAATTGACATCACAAAAATTTTTGTCATGATTCTTTTTCCCTCCGTTAAAATTTTTATGGATGAATGAATTTTATACTGCTGAACTTAACTTGAAGACTTGAGCATTTCACGCAAATTTGTGTCTTGCCTGAATATTTTATTTCGCCGGAAAAAGGAATATAATTCCCTTTCGCAAACATCCTCAGAAAAAAAATACAGTAAAGGAGAATTTTACATGAAGCACAAATTGCGTTTTTCGCTCGCTGTTCTGATGATTATGATTCTGAACGCGGGCGCGGATTTTGCCTCGGCTGTTACGGTTCGGGGTCATGACGGCTCAGAGCTGGCACTGAGTCAGATACCCGACATCATACGGCATGTTACGGGACAGACTTCGGGGGATTTCCAGTTCAAGAAGGACTCACTGTACGTTTACGGCGCGTGTCCACAAGATGCCAACTACTACAAAGAATACATAGACCTCTACACGTTCAATCTTGACGGCAGCAATAAAAACCAAGCCTCACTACAGGATAATATGCCCTACCCTCTCGACACTCCCTTAAATTATCGGAACTTGTCCGTTGCCGAAATCGCAAAAGTAAATGCCAACGACGACAAAAAACATCTGGCGAATTTTTCTTATGAGTCTGGACACGGGATAAAAAGTGAAACTGCTTATGTTACGGGCAAGGCTGACGATGGAAACGCCCGGATTGGGCATGGCAACTACGACCGCTATGGAGATTTAGTAAAAGGTATACTGCTCGATGTGAAAGGCGGTATGACCGTAAAAGGTTGGAAATATGAAGTTACAGCATATCTCACGAGGGACGACAAAACAATCAATGTAACTCTGGGATATGCCAGCCCGGACGATAATGATGATGACGCTTTTGCATTCTCAGTTCTGGCTGATTTTGGCTCATGGTCAACGACTCTCAATGACAGCGATGTTCCTAAAATGCTTGATGGAACTGTATATTTCCCTGTCAGCATGACGGTCGGCGATTTCAACAATGACGGCTACAAGAATGAGATTGCTGTAGTGTACTCGGACAGGACAGCAGTGCGCTACGCAGTCCTTCAGGTTACTCTGCAAGGCGATAATGAGGGCGGCGGCGGCTTCAATGTCAGCGTGTTAAAGAACGATACAGTAGACACGTACAACTACACAGCAACATCATGGAATGGAGATGACGTAACTGGGCAATACCAAGCACGCGGCGGAAACATGGACGGCATTTCCTGCACATATTCAGTCTGCACTGTAACAGGCGATTTTGACGGAGACGGCCAAATAGAATTTGCTGTTATCTGGAGGGACACCTCGCCGAATGCGAATAGAGATGTATTCAAGTGGTTTTTCACAGGTAACTCTTTCTTCGCGGGCTACACAGGAAAGATTCACGTCAGGACATACAAATGGAACGGAAGCGGTTTTCAGACAGAAGAAGACGTGCGCGGGTTTGATATACTGGGCGGCAACGATGACGACTACCATAGGTGGCGCGATCTAGACCTTACCCTCGGTGTGAAGGCCGCTGTCGGAGATTTTGACGGGGACGGGCGCGATGATATTGCTGTTCTGCGTGTCATGCTTCAGTATACGGAGTTTTTCAACACCGTGAATTATAGTTTCTCGTACTCGAATTACGTTTTCGGAGCGTTCGTTGACTGGTACAGTTTCGACACAGGAAGCATAAAGCCGAACTATCACGGGCATTCAAACGGCTCTCAGCCTTGGAATTACGGCGACAACAGCAACGGCTGGGTAGGCATACGCACAACAAATATGTGGATGCCTCAATTCGAGCAACTTGGAATACCAGTCGGCAATGACTCACAAGAAACCCAAATCAAGGTCAGGCAGCAGTACTACATCAAGCCTATAACAGGAGAAGACCTTACGCCTTACCCCGTTATTGACCGCGAATTTGACATCATAGCAGGGAAATTCTCAGGCACAATCGGAGATGTAACAACGCGCGATGACCTTGTAATCAAATATCCTCAGTGGACAGGCGATGGCAGCAACAGGCAGAGAAGTCATGTTGCGCTGATGACGAACATACCGGGCGTATCGAACTGGGGGACTCAGGTTCACGAAATTATGTCGTTGTCGGACAGGGATCACCTTCTAGCGTTTGCAAAGGCTGATTATCTTGAAGAGAGCGTAACTCTAGGCGAGCCCGTGAAGACAGTTGACCGTGCCGATCTGGACTACACGGCAATACTTCAGATGATGCCTTACCATGTCGACAACATTACGCCGGACGGAAAATCGCTCACGGATAAGCCACAGAATTTCACGCTCCTGCTTGATGCACATATCGACTACAAGAACACTTCTACGAGTTCGGATCAAAAGAGCATGACTTACAGCATGACATCGACGGCTGAGACGATATTCGCGCTCGACAGTAAACTTACACAGGGCGCAGCGAAAACTTTTCAGGGCGTGAGGGGAATAACATCGACATTTTTAGGCGACACTCCCGCAGGAAAAGCGATTGAGGGTATCGGAAAATTCTGGGACAAGCTGAAGGACACGGTAGAGACGACAAAAACCACGTCAAACACGAGCGAATACTCGTCAATGATGTCAATAGCGACTCAGGCGAATTACCTCGATACTCTTTACGTG
The DNA here is from genome assembly GCA_946183145.1 of uncultured Fretibacterium sp. Taxonomy (GTDB): domain Bacteria; phylum Synergistota; class Synergistia; order Synergistales; family Aminobacteriaceae; genus JAFUXM01. Next base: position 155,315 of record CAMGZM010000006.1, read on the forward strand.
AACACGTCAGACCGTTATATATGGCGTTATCCTGTTACTAATCCGCCGTCATGGATTCTTGAGCAGACATTGAGCAGCTACGGAACTTTCGACAAGTCAAAAGCAAAGACACAGCAGACGTACATCACTTTTGCCATGAGCGAGCCGGGAATACCTACAGCCGCAAAGGGAACAAACGACTCACATTACCAGCCCTATCACGAGTCGGGAAATCTGTTCTCATATCCTGCTGCGCTTGAACAGATAGAAGGCTACGAGGGACATAAATCACTTCTCGGCGGAGGAAGCAGCGCGGCTAAAAGGTGGGACGGTTCAGCGATCAGTGAGACAATCACATTTGTGAACACGACAACGGATCAGGAGTCAACAAAGAAGACGAACAAAGCCGGAGCGATAACGAAATTCCTGTCAGCGGTTGACAACATATTCGGCTCAAGTTTTGCGAACGTTCCTTATGACACAGTATCAAGTTTCACAAGGAATGTATCGAACAAAGAGAGCATAAGCGTAAATATTCCCGGTGCTTTGAGCGGGGCGCAGTTCTCGGCGGTGTTTGAGCCGTTTCTTGATGTTACGGGCGCGACTGTTGTAGGTTTTGCGGTAGAAAGTTTCAGGGATATTGACGCTTTATGGAATCAGGACAGCCTTTACTCCAAGAAGCCGGACCCGTCATTCCTTCTGCCTGAAAAGTTCAACTGCACATCGCTTGCTCAGTCCGTCAATCAGTTTGCTGAGTTCTCGGTGAATACGAATGATGAGACGGCCATGAAGGGAAGGGGCATAAGGTATACGGCTGCTGATTACGACATGGAGACGAACAATCTTCTTATGAACGGCGTGAAGTACAAAATCACGATTCCTGTGTACAATGCAAGTTTTGTTACTGCGCCGGAGTTCAAGGTGAGGCTGTCATACACTGGGAAGCTGGATTACAGTGTCAAAAAGACTACTATAGGGGAATATACATTCACTTCGCTTCCCGGACGGGGCAAAGGGAATCACAGACAGTTTGCGGAATTTGAGTGGACTCCGAATGTAGATCAGGGGATATATTATCTGTTTGCTGAAATCGACCCTGACAACAAACTTAAAGATGGGGAGGTACACAAGAACAGGCACGTAAGCAGCAGCGACAGGACGATAGCGGACTACGGCGGCAACAACATGGCGTACTTCAAGATAGGAATATCAAACACTGATACAGTGCCGTTTGACAGGACGAAACTTGAGACTCAGTATCGGAGCGCGTCATTCGGAGGGAAATTTGCGGCGGCAGATATAAGCCCTTCGGAGTTTCCGTTTGTTGAATATGTGAAAATTGACGGGCTTGACTTTGAGGAATTCATCGCGCAGAAAGTAGACGGACAGACTGAGCCTGTAGCGGGAGAAGTTGAAGTGAAATATGTTGGTGAAGAGCTCATGACAGACGCAGTGCTTATAGGTTATGCGCTGAAGCCTGAATCATCGAACAAGAGCATATCAGAGATTAACGATGCTGATATAGGGCTGCTGTTTGTGAAGGAACATTTTGCGCTGTTCCCGGGCGAGGATCACAAGCTTCATTTCAGGATTAATCCCAATGACCTCGAAAACGGAGTCGGATTCCTTCTCAGGGTGTACGGAGTAGATTACCCGCTTACGGATATAATTCACGGCAGCTCAGGAATTAATACGGGAGTCAGCAGCTCATCAAGCGGATGTGAGACATTCGCCGGAAGCATGGCCGGAGTCCTCGCATTGATTCTCATCATGAAGAAACGCACACGCTAATCACATTCCGAAAAATTTTCCCGCTCTCTTAATTTTCAGGGGGCGGGATTTTTTTTGCAGTCTCAAAAATTTTTTCACGTTTCAGCCTCAAAATCTCAGATAACAAACGGCCATAAAATTTTCACCACATCAAAAGCAAATCAGAGTCGTAAAAGAAAAATTCCCGGCGCGTTGTTGCATGATTCGATTCGTAATGCCTAAGTAAAAATAACGATTGCAATTTTCACGTTAAGGGTTTAACATTCCCCGCGTTGTTCAGTTAGCACTAAATTAAATTGAGTGCCAATCATAAAAAGGAGGCAGCATCGAATCATGAAACTTAAACCATTAGGCGACAGGATAGTCGTAAAAGTTCTTGAGCGTGAAGAAAAGACAAAGGGCGGATTATTCCTTCCCGACACAGCAAAAGAGAAGCCCACAGAAGGCGAAGTGCTTGCAGTAGGAACAGGGAAAATTCTCGACAACGGCCAGAAACAGCCGGTAGAAGTCAAAGTAGGCGACAGGATAATATTCAGCAAGTATGCAGGGACAGAAGTAAAGGTTGACGGAGAAGACCTCGTAATATTCAGCGAGAGAGACGTACTTGCAATCATAGAGAAGTAAGAGGGAGAAAATAACAATGGCTAAAATACTTTCATTCGGAGAAGAAGCAAGAAGGGCAATGCTCCGCGGGATCGACAAAGTAGCGGACACAGTAGGCGTAACGTTAGGCCCTAAAGGAAGAAACGTAGTACTTGAGAAAAAATTCGGCTCACCGATGATCACGAATGACGGCGTAACAATCGCAAAAGAAATCGAGCTTGAAGATCCTTTTGAGAACGCCGGGGCGCAGTTGTTGAAGGAAGTCGCAAGCAAAACGAACGACATCGCAGGAGACGGAACGACAACAGCAACGATTTTCTCACGCGCAATAATCCGCGAGGGCATGAAGAATGTAGCGGCAGGCGCAAACGGAATGTTAATGCGTCAGGGAATCGAGAAAGCTATTGATTTCGTAGTCGAGGAACTCAAAAAGCAGTCAACGCCCGTAAAAGAGAAAGAGAAAATTGCTCAGGTAGCATCAATCTCAGCAAACGATTCAGCAGTCGGTGCGCTTATCTCTGAGGCAATGGCAAAAGTTGGTGAAGACGGCGTAATCACAATCGAGGACTCTCAGACAGTAGGCACGACTCTTGAGATGGTAGAGGGACTCCAGTTCGACAAGGGATATATCAGCCCCTACATGGTAACCGACAGCGACAGGATGGAAGCCAGTTTTGACGACGCATATATCCTCATTCATGACGCGAAAATCAGCAACATCAAAGACCTTCTTCCCGTTCTCGAAAAAGTTGTGCAGACTGGCAAGCCGTTAGTCATAATCGCAGAAGATGTAGAGGGTGAAGCACTTGCGACTCTCGTTGTGAACAAGTTACGCGGAGTAATGCAGGTTGCGGCGGTGAAAGCTCCCGGATTCGGCGACAGAAGAAAGGCTATGCTTCAGGACATCGCAATAGTAACGGGCGGTGAAGTCATCAGTGAAGAGCGCGGAATGAAGTTCGAGAACACAGAATTATCCATGCTAGGACGTGCAAAGAAAGTACGTATCACGAAAGAAGACACGACAATCACACAGGGCGCGGGAAATCCTGAGGAAATCCGCCACCGTGCAGGCCAGATCCGCAAAGAGATCGAGGACTCAACATCAGATTACGACAAGGAGAAACTTCACGAGAGACTCGCGAAATTGGTCGGAGGAGTCGCGGTAATTCAGGTAGGCTCAGCAACAGAGACAGAGCAGAAAGAGTTAAAGCACCGCATAGAGGACGCACTCAACGCAACACGCGCGGCAGTAGAGGAAGGAATCGTAGCAGGCGGCGGAGTAGCGGCACTGAATTGCGCAACAGCCCTTGAGCCTTTTGTGGAGAAACTTTCAGGCGACGTGAAGACAGGCGCGAGAATCGTACTTGACGCGCTCAAAGCTCCGCTGTACCTCATTGCGACAAACGCGGGCTATCAGGGTGATGTAGTTGTCGAGAGAGTCAGAAGCGAAAAGATAGGGCACGGACTCAACGCCGCAACAGGCGAGTACACCGACATGGTAGCAGCAGGAATCATTGACCCCGTGAAGGTAACGCGCTCGGCTCTTCAGAATGCAGGCTCAATCGCGGCTATGGTTCTCACGACAGAGGGAATCGTTGCAGACAAACCCGAACCCAAGACAGCAGCCCCCGCTATGCCCGGCGGTATGGGCGGTATGGACGGCATGTATTAGACTCAGGCCGGATAACACGCAGAATAACAGAAGTCCCCGGAAGTGTGAAAGCTCCCGGGGATTTTTTTGCGCCGTTTTTTTGGCCGTTTTTTTGCGAATGATACGGCTAATTCTTTTTGTCCTCGTAAATCATTCGGGTGATTTTTCCGTTCTCAATCTTGAATGTTAATGATGAACTTCCCGCTGTGTATTCACATTCTGAATCGCTCTTCCTGTCAGGTTCGCCGAAAAGTTTTGCGAGCTTGCTAATGTCATCGCCGATAGTGATATTTTTGCTTTCGTCCTGGCCGTCATTCCCAAAACTACAGCCCTTTTTCCACGCCTCAACACGAACAAGCCAGCCGCTTTTGTCGTAAGTGCGTTTGACTTCCTCGCCGCCGTATTCTGTGTAGTAGTCTTCATCCTCGTAGGGCGAATAGACTTGCAGAATGTCGATAACCATCTTGTTGACCGGGGATTTCTGCGCTTCCTCGTCAAAGTATGGCACTAAATATTTCCCGTAAACATATGCCATCTCCTGTGCGTCTTTCGGCTTAATCTCATACCATGTTTCACCGTCAATAACTTTCTGACTCTCAACGACAACCTTCATGTTTTTGCTGAGGCTTCCCCAAATTTCCGCGTTTGTGTCAGGTTTGGCGCGGTAACGTACTGAGTCGCCCGTGCAGACTCCTATTGTAGGGAACGCCGCGAATTTTCCAGCACCTTCAGCAAATGACACAAGCAATAACGCAATGAGCATAGCAAGAATTATACGTTTCATGATAATTTCTCCTTTAGTGTTTGAGATTGTTCCGGCAATTTTCACATAATGACTTTATGATGGCAAGAGTACTTTTACGCGTGACACAGCGATAGTTTGCATGTTCAGCTTTGCGGCCACTGGTACGACATGTGAGAGATTCTGCCGTCAGTGAACCTGAATGTGAAAATTATATCCGTGTCAAGCCTGTATTCCCATTCGGATTCGCTCATAACATCAGGCTCGCCCAAAATTTCACGCAATTTCTTTCTGTCATCGCCTATATTCACATCGCCGAATGAGCAGCCTTTTTCCCAAACATCAAGCTGAAATATTCCGGCATCATCTGTGTGTTCAATCTCGATTTTCGGGCCGTTGTTGAACATTGCTTTTTCTTTCGTTATCCCGTAAGACTGGAACATACTGACAAGCATTCTGCATAATTCGCTCTGCTGTGTTGTCTCGTCAAAAACAGGAGCGATATATTTCCCGAATACAAACGCTGTTGCCTCTGCGCGTGGGTCTTCAATCTCGTACCACAAATCGCCGTCCGTTACTGTCTGGCCGATAACTATGACTCTTTCGGGAGAGTTAAGCCGCCCGATGATTTTGCCGTCAGTGCCGGGAATGTCCCTGTATCTCACGTATGTGCCTGTGCAGCGTCCTAAAGCCGGAAACGTTACGAATCTTTCTGCACCTTCAGCAAAAGACACGCACAATAACGCAATGAGAATGACGAAAAATATACGTTTCATTGTGATTCCTCTCTTAGTGTTTGAGACTGTTG
>CAMGZM010000007.1 GCA_946183145.1 uncultured Fretibacterium sp.
GCAGACAGCAGACAGCAGACAGCAGACAGCAGACAGCAGACAGCAGACAGCAGACGCTACTATTTTGACTTTTTGCGGGTAATTGGTGTATTAGCTGTAATATTCTGGCACATTGCACTACCTTCATGGCGTTCTGTTCCTGTGAAATCTCCTGAAGGAATCACAATGAGTATTTATTACGGTGCGCTAGGCGGGTGGGCAGTTCCTATTTACGTGATGATAAGCGGATCATTATTCCTGAGCAAAGATATTCCCATACGGAAAATTTACAGCAAGTATATATTCAGGATATTAGTAGCGTTTTTGTTCTGGTCATTCTTTTACGCGGCAGCAGGATATTTGCGGAACAGGGACATCATGAAGGCAATTGGGCATTTCATCGAGGGGCGTTATCATCTTTGGTTTCTGTTCATGATTTCAGGATTGTATATGATTGTGCCGTTTATGAAAAAAATTGCTGAGTCTGATTCAATGACGAAATATTTTCTTGTCCTCGCGTTAATATTCGGCTTCGCAATTCCTCAGTGTATCGATTTAGTTTCTTTATTCTCAGAAAAATACGGGGATTTTTTCAGGATTGTTGCAGAAAATTTTCACATGACATTTCCGGCAGGCTATACTGGATATTTCTTGCTTGGCTTCATTCTTAGCAGGATAAATTTTTCTGACAGAATCAGGCGGGCAATATATATTCTTGGCCTTCTCGCTATTGTCTGTTCTGTAAGTTTGTCGTTATGCGCTTCATTCATTAACAACAAGCCGGTAACATTATCCTATCATCCGCTGAAATTAAGCACTCTTATTTACAGCTCGGCTATCTTTCTATTATTCAGAAGCAATTTTGACTGTCAGACGAAAATCGTCAGGGCATTATCGCAGTATTCATTCGGGGCGTATCTCGTTCATGACGCAGTTATAGAGTCAGTGAAAGCCGTCATGAAAATTTGCGGCCATGATTTTGCGTTATTCAGCCCGGTATTTTCTGTGCCTGTGATTTCTGTGATGGTGTTCGTGATTTCGTTCACAATTTCCGCAGCTCTAAATCGTATTCCCGTCCTCAAAAAATACATCGTATAGGCAAAACAAAACCCCCCGCCGTAAAAAGCAGGGGGCAAAATTTTTCTCACAGTCTCAAACGTTAAACCGAATCTCTATCATGTCGCCGTCCTTCACTATGTACTCTTTTCCCTCAAGCCGCAAGACTCCTTTTTCACGGCACTGCGCTATACTCGCGTTGTTCGCAATGAAATCATCATACGAAACAACCTGCGCCCGGATGAATCCCCGCGCCAAATCGCTGTGAATAGTCCCGGCCGCGTCAACTGCATTGCTTCCAGCCTTCAGAGTCCACGCTCTTACCTCGTCCGTTCCTGACGTGAAAAACGAAATCAGCCCAAGAAGTTTATACGCCTCGTGAATGAGTCTCTCGCGTCCAGGCTCATCAATCGACAAATCCCGCATAAATTCGGCTCTGTCATCATCATCAAGCTGTTCTAACTCCATCTCCGTAGCTCCGTAAACCCGGACGGCCTTCATGTTTTTCGACTCAAGCTCCGACATTAACGGCGAAATTTCCGGGACATCTCCTGTCTGTGTGTCGTCAAGATTCAGTACAACAAGCTCCGGCTTCAGAGTCAGGAACGCATAGCCCGATAACATTCTCTTCTGCTCGTCATCAAGAGGATATTCACGCAATGGCTTCTCTTCAAGCATATGCGCTTCAAGCTCACGGATTAATTCAAGCTCTGTGATTTCCTGCGGCGTAAGTTTCTTCTTTGCTTTCTTCTCCTCAAGACGTGAGAGCCTGTTTGTTATGACTCCTAAATCGCGGTAAATCAATTCAGCCTCTACAATGTGAAAATCTCGCAAAGGGTCAATGCTGTTTTCAGGGTGAGGAACTGAGTCATTCCTGAAGACTCTCACGACATGCAATAACGCTTCACTTTCAGACACGAACGACAAGAAAGAATTTCCGAGTCCCGCGCCTTTTCCGGCATCTTTTGAGAGTCCGGCCAAGTCAACAAATTCTACGTCAGCGGGCTTTTCACTTTTCGGCTTGAATATCTCAACGAGCTTCACGAATCTTTCATCAGGGACATTAACGAGGGCTTTATTCGGCTCAGTTTTTCCTGACGCATAGGGCTTGACTTCCGCGCCTGCCCTTGTGATTACGTTGAAGACTGTAGATTTTCCCGACAAAGGAAGACCGATTATTCCGCATTTCAGCATGATTATTCCTCCTCTAGTTTTCGCGGATTGTTACGGGCATGTTCTTATACGCATACTGCCTTAGCTCGGCTATGTCCTCGTTGCTGAGACGTATACAGCCTTCAGTCGCCATTGTCCCCCGCGAGTCCGGGTCATGAGTTCCGTGAATGCCGATTCCCTTCCAGCCTTTTGCGTCAAGCCTCAAAAACCACGGGCCGTAAGCACCTTTGATTTTCCCTTTTCCGTCCCTGAAATCATGACTCCATCCTGAAGCATTCTCAATCGATACAACTTTGAATTTTCCCGTCGGAGTCCTGTTGTCGCCGATTCTCTGTTTGTCGCCGGGGTTGCGCCCTATTGCTACGGGGTATTCCTTCACTATTTCGCCGTCTTTGTAGAGCGTCAATGTGTATGTTGATTTGTTCACGTCAACGCTGTATTTCGTCCTGTCTGAGATGTCCGGCGCGGGTAATTTTTGCGGTGACTGCGATGTTCGGGGACGCATGTTTTCTGACGGGGCTATGATTCTGTCAGTGCCGGGATTTGACTCGGAGGGCAATATTATCTCTGTGTGCCTTGCTGAATCTCTCAGGGGGATAACTAACTCTTTCTTGACGGGGGGAGCTGGTGAGATCTCTTCAGGCTCAGGAATTGAGGCAAAAATTTTCGGCTCTGCTGTTGCCGGTGAATTTCGCGGAGTGTTTATGCTTGAATATATCCCCGCTCCGACAATAACAGCAAGTACCCAGAAAGCCGAGCGCAATAAAGGGTGAAAGCGTTTCTTCACCGCCCATTTTCCATAACCTTTATCAATCCAAACCGTTCGCAATGTGAATAAATCTTTGATGAAATTTATCGCGTCTTCTTTTGTCATGGCTGATTATCTCCTGATGTGCAAAGTTTTCTGTGATGATGAAATATTAACGCACTCACGCGCAAAATCAAGACTCTTTGCCGTCATTTTCAGCGCGTTCAGAAAGTTTTTTCACAACGTCAGGAAGTTTCGCCCTGTCTCCGAAAAGCAATAATGTATCATCTTGTTCGAGAACTGTCCCGCCTTTGGGTATCATGTACTTGTCGCCGCGATTTATGAGGAGTATTGTTACGCCGTCAGGGAAGCGGAGATCTTTCACGGCCTTTCCGACAACAGCAGACTCATCCGTCAAATCAAGCTCGTATGTCTCATCAGTTCCGGAAGCGGGCGTAATGTCAAAGTTAAGCGTCCACGTTTTAGCCTCCCTCACAGCCTCGTCAATCCCCAAAAATTTCGCGAACCATGCGAGAGTCTTCCCCTGAATCATTACGGAAGTCAGCACAACGAAAAATATCACGTTGAACATGTATTTAGCCTGAGGATGTCCCGCCGTCAAAGGATATGTAGCGAGGATAATCGGCACTGCGCCGCGCAATCCCGTCCAAGCGACAAACAATTTCTCGCGCCAGTTGAAGCGGCTGAATATCATTCCGGCAAAAACAGCAACAGGCCGCGCAATAAACATAAGGCAGAACGAAATCAAGAGTCCCATGCTCATAACGGGGAAATTCACGACCTCAGAAGGCGTAACAAGCAATCCCAACACAAGGAACATGATAATCTGCATAAGCCACGCGAATCCGTCATGAAATCTCTGAAGGCTGTATTTGTACAGGAAATCCCCTCCGCCCATAACGATTCCGCATACGTAGACAGCAAGATAGCCATTCCCGTAAACAGTCTCAGTTATACCGAACGTAGCCATTACGATAGAGATTCCCCAAACGGGATATAACGCCTCATTCACGACATGAAGACGCTGAATCGCCCAGCACGAGAATTTTCCCATCAAATAGCCCATAACACCGCCCGCAACCATCTGAACGACGAAATTCACAGCAAGCTCATCAACAGGGACATCGGGAGAAGTCAGCCACGTCATGGCCGTAATCGTCAGGAACACCGCCATCGGGTCATTGCTCCCGGACTCGAACTCAAGCAGAGGTTTCAGCGCACCGCGAACGCCGACTTTCTGAGTCCTCAATATCGAGAACACCGCCGCCGCGTCAGTTGATGATACGATTGCGCCTAGAAGAAACGCATCTTTGTACGTGAACATAGGAAGGAACGCTATCGGTATTGCCATCACTACAGCCGTAAGAAGAACACCGAGAGTCGAAAGCACTACGCCTTGAGTCACAATGGGCTTTATGTCGCTCCATTTCGTCTGGAATCCTCCCGCAAAAAGTATGAAGGCAAGCGCGAACGTTCCCACGCTGTTAGCCGCGTTTGCGTCCGAAAAGTTCAGTCCGCCGGGGCCGTCAACACCCGCAAGCATTCCGATACCGAGAAACAATATTAACGCAGGGACTTTGATTTTCTCCGAGAGTGCGCCCGCAACAAGGCTCATGAAGAACAACAAGCCAGTAACGAGGAAGGGATTTATTGCCTGAAGCATGAATTAATGAATCGATCCTTTCATGTGATAATTTCTGAGTATAGCAGAAAAAATATAATAAAAACTCCCCGGTTTGATTCGGAGAGTCTCAGAATTAATACTGCGTTTGAAAATCAATGTGCTTTACTTTTTCCGGGCAATGATGAATCCGAGTCCCAGAAGCATAACAGGTATCATCATTCCAAAATTGCAGCCTCCGCTTGATGATCCGACTCCTATCTCTGTTCCTGTCTCAGTGCTTGATGACGTTGTTGTGATTGTCGGGTAATAAGTCTTGTCCGCTTCCAGATATGCCGCAACATTAACGTGTTTGTTGCTTGGGACTGTAGCAACTTCATTCCCGCTGTCATTCATGATTATCACAGCTTCATCATCATCCGCCGCGCTCAGAAATTCACCCGTTGAAATGCTGACTGCGTTTGAGTTCCAGAATATCGGAGAATTAACCGCAAATTTGTCCAGTGATACGCCGAAAACGTAAACTTTATCCTCGCTGACCTCAATAACAGGAAGATATATCACAGAGTCGGAGCTTGCTGCCGTCTGAGTTCCTTTTATGGCTGTTGACGGGAGTTCTGTTACTTCTGTTGCGCCTGAAACTTTTTCCGACTGTAACGAAAGTGCCTGCCTTATGTCAGCCTTCCTTGAGTCTGTGAGTGATATTGCGGGTCTTCCCGGTGTTACTATGTTCGAGATTGTGCCGGGAGTCGGAGCCGGAGTCGGGGTTGGGTCGCCTGACGCTGGAGTCGGAGTCGGGGTCGGAGTCGTGTCGCCTGATGCCGGAGTCGGAGTCGGAGTCGTGTCGCCTGAAATCGGAGTCGGAGTCGGTCTCGTGTCGTCTGACGCTGGAGTCGGAGTCGGAGTGTTTGCAGGTGTCATGACGTACCATGTAGCTGTGATTTTTCCGTCATAAGCTCCGTCGCTCATTGTGCCTTCGCCCTCGTCTGAAAGCGCGTAAACTTTTCCCTCTTCTGACGGCGTAAATTCCCTGTCAACAAGTACAGTACCGTATGTGAATGTTATTGTGCTGCCGTCGATTCTGATTCCGCTTGAGACGTACCCGGTAATGTCGCGTGAGATTCCTTCAGGATACACACCAACAACAGCGAGTCCAATATCACGGAGCTGCGATTCTGTAGGGACTCTCCAGCCGTAAGCGACATCAGGAAGCGCGAGAATTTTTGCTGACATGGCCGAGAAATTTTCACTGCCGATTTTCGCCGGGGTAATCTCAAGATTCTTGCTGAAGCCCAATATACCCCGTTTGCCCGACGGGACTCCGTTAAGTGTTACGTCAAGTGTGAAGCCTGAGTCCGCTATCATGCTTGCGCCCGTGAAATTCTCCGTATAATTCGCGTCAACAGATGTATATTCCGTAGCGTTCACGAAATTCTGAGCGGTCAAAACAGCGTCCGTTGAGTCATTGACTCCCGCAGGCGTAAGAAGGAACATCAAGCCCGCCGCGTTTTTGTCGGCTGAAATGATTTTGTCCGTCGCAACTGTCGTGAACACGTTGATTGTCGCCGAAATATTCGCGTAAGTCTCATCGCTGAATGTCGCTGTGTATGTCCCCTCTGAAACATCGCCCGAAATCGTCAGTACATCGCCCGACATTGTGCAGCCCGTTACAGCTGTTCTTCCCCGGCCTGTTCCGAATGTTACGCCCGAAAGCGAGTAATCCGCGCTTGATGGTACATTGCTGAACGATAGCGGAATCTCTACATTCTGCCCGGCCATGACAGCATGACAGCCAGTCTCATAAACTGGTGAAACACTTGCGCTTGTCTTGAGCTTGAGAAATACATCACAGCTTATCACTTCATCAGGAAGATTCTTGAGCATGTATGTTATCTTCTTGATTGTCTTGCCTTCCATGTCTGACGTGTATTTGTAGCTCCGTGATACTCCGTGTACTTCAACAAATTCCGCTGTCGATATTGCGAGGTCTTTTGCGTTGAACCAGAGATTATTGTTGTGCCTCATCGCGTAGATTTTGCCGTCTGATGTCTCAACCAGCGCACCGAGATAATATCTTGTGTCTCCGCTGCCTAATGTTATGTCTATGCTGTTGACCGACATAACGTAATCGCCCCAAGTCCCCGGAGAAGTGAGCGTTACTGCTGCGCCTTCCTGAGTGTGATACTCCGTGAGCATTGCGCCGAATGAGCCATCCGCAGAAACCTCTTTGTACTCGTCAAAACTTTCATCGCTGAACGTGTAGCGTGTATCATTGCTGAGAGTGTTATAGACTGTATCATTCATTCTGACTTGAACGGCCGCGACTCCTGTTATGCTTCTTCCGCCCAAATCATTCGACTCGCTCGTGAGCTGTGTGAATCTTGTCGCGATTCTTGATGTCGGTGATGATATTGCGTCAAGCCCCGCCGCGTATAAGTCTGCTGATGGCTCGCCCAATTCACCCGCGTAAAACTCTGCCCATGTCATATTTGTTGTCGCATAGTGATATGACTCGTTGACCGTGAAAACTACTCCGATGTCAGAATAATTCTCCGTCTCAAAGATTGCCTGATAACGTCCCGCAGGTAATGAGCCTTTCACCGTTAATGTGTTGTTGCTGTACGTGTAATCGGTTATCGCCGTGCGTCCGCGTCCTGTTCCTGAGTAAAGAGCCTTCAACGTATACGTAACGCCCTCAGGAAGCCCCGTGAACGTAAACGCTACAGGAACGTTATTGCCTGAATATATTTCTGCTGACGGTGATACTGCTGCTGTGCTAATCGGCTTGAGATATATATTGCAGTCAAGAACTTTTGCGGGCTGATCCTTGAGGAGATATGTTATGCGCGTGATAGTTTTTCCGGGAAGGTCAGACGTGTACGCATAATCCCTCGATACTCCGTGAGGCTCGCTGTAATTTCCGTTGACCGTGAAAGCGATATTGCCCGCGCTGAACCACAAATTATTGTTGTGCCTGAGACCGTAAATTTTCCCGTCTGAAGTTTCCGCCAATGCTCCGAGATAATAATTCTCATCACCGCTTGAGAGAGTAATATCAATGCTTGTGATGTTGAGCATATAGCTTCCCCATGTTGAGCTTGCTCCGCTTGAGAGTGTTACGCTTGCGCCGGAAATGTCTTCTGACTCCGTAACCATCGCCGAGAATGCTCCGTCAGCACTTACTGTCTTGTACTGTGTGAACGCCGTATCACTGAGAGTGTAGCGTGATTTGTCCGTGATTGAGTCATAAACCTCACCCGGTATTCTCACATGAACATCCTTAACGCCCGTTATGCTCCGTCCGCCAATATCGTTTGACTCTGATACGAGCTGTGTGAAGCGTGTTGCGACTCTCGCTGTTGGTGATGATACTGCGTCAAGACCCGCTGAAAGTAATTCTGAAGCTGTCTGCCCTGTTTCACCCGCATAAAATTCCGCCCATGTCATATTAGTTGTGGCGTAATAGTCGCTTGTTGTGAAACTTGCTGAAATGTCAACGTATTTTTCATCGCTGAATGTTGCTGTATACGTTCCTGATTTGCTGTTTGCGATTGTGAGAACTCCGGCTGAATACGAGTAATCCGCGCTCGTTAGGGTCTGCCTGTTTCTTCTGTTGCCTCCCTCTGGAATGAATGTTACTGATGACAGGGAATAATTTGCGTCATTCGGAACGCCTGCGAATGTAAGATTTACCGGGATATTTGCGCCCGTCTTCACACTGCCCGAAACAGAAACATCCGCGCTTGTCTGATTCTTCAGGAACACATCGACGCTCAAAACGACATCGGGATTATCCTTTAGCATGTACGTTATCTTTGTGATAGTTTTCCCGGCCATGTCGGATGTGTATTGATACCCGCGGCTGACTCCGTGAGGCTCTACAAATTCTTTCACCGATATTGCGAGATCTTTTGCCTGAAACCACAAATTATTATTGTGCCTCATGCCGTAAATTTTCCCGTCAGAAGTCTCAACGAGCGCGCCAAGGTAATATCTCGTATCCCTGTCTCCGCTGCCTAATGTTACGTCAACGCTTTCAATGTCGAGAACGTAATCTCCCCATACTCCAGGAGCTGAAACGGTGATTACTGCGTCTGAAACTTCTTGAGTCTCAGTTGCCATTTTCCCGAATGAGCCATCTGCGCTGACAATTTTATACTCGTCAAAAATATCACTGCTGAACGTATAGCGTGAGTCATTGCTGAGAAGGTTATAGACATCACCTGTCATTCTCACATGAACATCCTTAACGCCCGTAATGTTTCTTCCGCCAATATCGTTTGACTCTGATACGAGCTGTGTGAAGCGTGTTGCGACTCTCGCTGTCGGTGAACTCACTGCGTCAAGCCCGGCTGAAAGAAGATTTGCTGACGTTTCGCCGACCTCGCCCGCGTAAAATTCCGCCCACGTCATATTAGTTGTGGCGTAATAGTCGCTTGTCGTGAAACTCGCTGAGATGTCCGCGTAAATTTCGCTCGTGAATGTTGCTGTATATGTTCCTGCTTTGCACTCATTGAGCGTCAATACGTTTCCTGAATACGAGTAATCCGCGCTCGTGAGAGTCTGAGTGTCTGAGCGTCTGTTTCCGCCTTCTTTGAGGAATGTTACGGACGAAATCACATAGCCCGCATCATTCGGCACGTCAGAGAACACGAGATTGACCGGGATATTTGTGCCTGTCTTGATGTCGCCTGAAACAGAAATATCCGCGCTTGTGAGTTCCTTGAGGTAAATATTGAGATTGCTCAAAACTACATCGGGGTGATCTTTGAGCATGTATGTGATTTTTGTTACGGTTTTTCCTGAAAGATTTTTTGTGTACTCTGGGAATCTCTTTGTCCCGACTCCGTGAGGCTCAATGTAATTTTCATTCACTGTGAAAGCAATATCCGTGTTGCTCCACAAATTATTATCGTGCCTCATGCCGTAAATTTCTCCGTCAGAAGTCTCAAGCAACGCGCCCAAGTAATAATCACAATACCTGTTTGCGCTCCCGATTGTTATATCTGCGCTCGAAACGCTGAAAACGTAATGCCCCCATCTTGCGCTTGAACCTGTTGCGAGGCTCACACTTGCGCCGGACTCTGTTGCGTCTGTTGACTCGCTGATCATTTTCCCGAATGTCCCATCAGCGGAAACTTCTTTGTACTCGTCAAAACTTCCGTTGATTACGCTGTAACGTGAAGTATCTGCTAGTGAGTCGTAAACGTCCTGAGTCATTCGCACCTGAACAGCTTTAAGCCCGGTGATAGTTGTACCGTTGTCGCCTGACTCGCCCAAGAGTAATGGGAATCTCGCAAGGCCGTGCGTTGTCGGTGTGCTGATAGCGTCAAGCCCTGATGAAAGCAAATCTGCTGACGTTTTGCCGACTTCCCCGGCGTAAAATTCCGCCCACGTCATGTTTGTTGTTGCGTACACGTAAGAGTCTGAAGCGTAACTGACTCCCAAACTCAGCGAGAGCATGAGAGACAGCAGAAACAGTAAAATTCCTGCACGTTTCATGAAAATACATCTCCTTGCTAAAAATATGGATTGTTCGGTAATTAAAACATGCAAAGTTTGCAAAGTCAAATTAATGTTGTGCGTGTGAGATTTGAACATGGCCGTTAAAGTTGACAGAATAAATTTTCACGTTTAGAATTTCCCGCAAATCCGAAAATTTAAGAAGGGAGCATAAATCATGTCAGCAAAATTTTCATGTGTTGATATATTTGTTGCTTCCTGCGCGTCATTCCTCAAGATAAAACGTAATTGTGTCGTCTTGCCTTAGTGAATGACGGTCTCATATTCCCGCATAAAATCAGCCGCTCATTTCCTAAGGTGGGCGGTTTTTTTGTGCGTATTAATTCGTGAAAGGAAGATTATTTTATGACAGACAAGCCCATTTTCAGAGGAGTCGCAACAGCACTCATTACCCCGATGAATGAACGCGGAGTCGATTATGATTCGTTCGCAAAGGTTATCGACTGGCAGTGTGAGCAGGGCATTAACGCTCTTGTGATTGCAGGGACTACGGGAGAAGGCTCGACTCTTGATGACGCTGAACACAAAGCGGTTGTAGATTTCGCCGTGAAGAGAATCGCGGGAAGGTGCGTAGTTATCGCCGCGACAGGTTCAAACGATACACGTTACGCCGTACAGCTCTCGAAATATTGCTGTGATGCAGGTGCTGACGCATTGCTTCTCGTTACACCGTACTACAACAAGACGACTCAGGGCGGACTCATCAAGATGTACGAGACAATAGCAGACGCTTCATCAAAGCCCGTAATCCTCTACAACGTTCCTTCACGCACAGGGATAAACATTGAGCCTGAAACCTACGAAAAATTATCGTATCACCCGAAAATCAACGGCATAAAAGAAGCAAACTCCAACATAAGCAAAATCGTGCACACAGCGCAGTTAGTCGGCAACAGAATGGATATATATTCCGGCAATGATGATCAGATTGTACCGATTCTCTCGATGGGTGGGCAGGGCGTAATCTCTGTGCTGTCGAATCCTATGCCGCGTCAGACGATGGAAATATGCGAGAAATTTTTTGCCGGAGATGTCAAAGGAGCTGCGGAATTACAGTGCAAGTATCTTCCGTTGATTAACGCGCTTTTCTGTGAGACAAATCCGATTCCCGTCAAGGCCGCAATGAGCGCGATGGGATTCTGCGAGGATTATTTGAGGCTTCCTCTTGTGCCGATGGAGAAAACGCACAGGGAGAAATTGTTTGCACTCATGAAAGAGCAGGGGGTAATTTAGGTCATGAAGATTATCATTAACGGCGCAGGGGGAAAAATGGGTAATATCCTCGCTGACATGGCAGGACATGAAAACATTGCGGCTCTCGTTGACGTTGCGTTTACGACTGCTGACGGGAAATATCACGCGCTTGATGATTTTGGCGGTGAAGCTGATTGTGTTATCGACTTCAGCAATCATTCAGCGACTCAGGCCGTAACATCTTACTGTGTGAAAAGAAATTTGCCCGTCCTCATTGCGTCAACAGGACAGACAGAAAACGAGATGACTCTAATCCGTGAAGCCTCAGGGAAAATTCCCGTCTTCATTTCCCCGAATATGTCGGTAGGAGTTGCGTTAGTTGCTGACATTGCAGAGAGAGTCGCAAAACTTTTCGGAGATTGCGATATTGAGATGATAGAGGCTCACCACAACCAGAAGTTAGACGTTCCCAGCGGAACAGCGTTAATGCTCGCAAAAAGACTTCAGGAAGCCCGCAAAGATTCAACGCTCAATATCGGCCGTCATGAGAACGGCAAGAGACCCGCGAACGAAATCGGTATACACTCATTGCGTTACGGCTCAGAAGTCGGGACTCACGAGATAATTTTCTCGAACGGACTCGAAACCATAACGATACGTCATGACGCAAAGAACCGGGCATTGTTCGCGAACGGCGCATTATCGGCGGCAAAATGGCTCATCAATCAGAAGCCGGGACTCTACGGAATGAAGGACTATATAGCGGGGTAACGTCATGGAAGCGCACGAAATCATAAAATTCATAGCAGACGCAAAGAAATCAACGCCCGTAAAAATATATCTCAAGGAAAAATCCCCGGTCGACTTCTCGCAGACTCACGCGAAAATTTTCGGTGCTTCCGACAAGATTATTTTCGGCGACTGGTCAGAGCTTCAGCCCGTAATAGAGTCTAACCGTCATAATATCGCTGACATTGTGATAGAAAACTCTTCACGTAACAGCGCGATTCCCCTGCTTGACCTGAAGGATATTCCCGCGCGAATCGAACCGGGCGCAATAATCCGGGACAACGCCGAAATCGGCAAAAATTCCGTCATAATGATGGGAGCTGTGATAAATATCGGTGCTGTTGTCGGTGAAGGAACGATGATAGACATGAACGCCGTGTTAGGAGGCCGCGCTACTGTCGGCAAAAACTGCCACATAGGAGCAGGGGCGGTGCTTGCAGGCGTAATCGAACCAGCGTCAGCAAAACCAGTTGTTGTTGAAGATAATGTTCTTGTCGGTGCTAATGCTGTCGTGATTGAGGGCGTTAGAATCGGTGAAGGCTCTGTAGTTGCGGCGGGGGCGGTTGTGATTGAGGATGTCCCAGCCGGAAAAGTTGTAGCAGGATGCCCCGCAAGAGTCATAAAGGACAAAGACGATGCAACAACCCTGAAGACAGCGTTGCAGGAATCATTGAGGAAGATTTGACGATGGGAATAAATTTTCTTTCTGAAGCTGAGAGTCTCAGGGAAAAACTTACGGAGATTCGCAAAGAATTTCACCGAATACCCGAAATCGGCGACAACGAATTTCACACGGCCGAATTGATTGAACACTATCTTGACATGGCCGGAATATCTCACAGGCGGGTAATCAGCACGGGCATAATCGCAAAGGTTGAAGGGAATTTGCCGGGGAAAAATTGCGCTGTACGTTCGGACATTGACGCACTGCCCATAACCGAGAATACTGGCTGTGATTTCGCGAGCCAGAATCCCGGAATGATGCACGCATGCGGCCATGACGTTCACATCACGGGGGCATTAGGCGCGGCGATGATTCTTCAGTCTCACAGGGACGAACTTCCCGGGACAGTAACATTTCTCTTTCAGCCCAACGAGGAAGGCGACGGCGGAGCAAAACGAATGATTGAGGCGGGATGTCTTGACGGTGTGAGCGCGGTTTTCGGCTGCCATGTTGACCCTGCATTGAAGGTCGGACATGTCGGGATAAAGTACGGTGATTTTTACGCGGCTTCAGCAACGTGGGAATTAACGGTAATCGGCAAATCCTCACACGGCGCAATGAGGGATAAAGGCATCGACAGCATAGAGGCGGCTTCTCACATTGTCCCGGAAATTTTGCGTATACCGGGCGGAGTCGTGAGTGCCGGGAAATTTCACGCGGGGACGGCGAATAACATTCTCGCGGGAAAAGCTGAGTTAGCCGGAATAATACGCACATACGGACTCGAAAAACGTTCGGCCATGTGCAAAGAGCTTGAGAGAGTTTCTGCTGACGTGGCAAAAAGATTCGGCGCAAAATCTCAATGCGTCATCACTGACTCTTGCGCGGGAATCGTCAACAACAACGACAAACTTACAGCACTATGCGAACATTCAGCGCGTGAAACTTTCGGCAATGAACGAGTCGACATCATCACAAAGCCGTTATTCATCAGCGAGGATTTCGGCAATTACATTATGGCGAAAACAGGCTGCTTCTATCACGTAGGCGCGGAGTCTGAATATCCGTTGCACAGCGATAAATTTCTCCCGCCGCCTGACACAATAATTGCGGCCTCAGCAATGCACTCATCAACAGCATACAACTATAACAAGACAGGAGATAACGATTAATTGAGGACAATCACAGCGAAATGCACACGAGGAACGGCGGCACTTCATCACTTCATGACAGGAGAAAAATTATGAGCAAAGTAATCACGGCAAAATTCGGCGGTACATCACTCGCGGACGCTTCACAGATTCGCAAAGTTGCTGAAATCATCAAGTCAAATCCCGAAAGAAAATATGTCGTAGCTTCAGCACCGGGAAAAAGATTCAGCGATGACATAAAGGTTACAGATCTGCTTTACAGCTGCTATTCAGAGTTTGCAAAGGGCAATGAATATTCCGGTGTTCTGGCAAAAATCAAGGCTCGTTACGCTGACATAATCTCGGAGTTAGGGATAAATTTTGACATCACAGAAGAGATTGAAGCGATTGAGGACGAATTGAGACGATACCCCCCGGCGGATTACTTAGCGAGCAGGGGCGAATATCTTAACTCGAAAATTATTGCTCAGTTCTTGGGATGGCCGTTTGTTGACGCAGGAGAAGCAATATTTTTTGACGAGAACGGAATCTTTGACTCCGCGAAAACTTATCAGGCACTCGGCGAAAAACTGAAGGCATTATCACACGCAGTAATCCCCGGCTTTTACGGCTCAATGCCCGACGGACAAATCAAAACTTTCTCGCGGGGAGGAAGCGACATAACAGGCTCAATCGTCGCACGCTCAGTTAATGCTGACTTATACGAGAACTGGACAGACGTATCCGGGATGCTCAGCGCAGATCCGCGAATCGTCGACAAGCCAAAGCCTATAGAGTACATCACGTACACAGAATTGCGCGAACTCTCGTACATGGGCGCAAGCGTACTTCATGAGGATGCTGTTTTCCCCGTTCGTACAGCAGGAATCCCCGTAAATATCCGAAACACAAATTCACCCGATGACGGCGGGACTCTCATTGCCGCGTCAATCCCTTCTGACGTAAAACGAAACCCCGTAACAGGAATCGCAGGCCGCAAAGGCTTCACGAGCATTAGAGTCGAGAAATCACAGATGAACGGGCAGACAGGATTCGGCGCAAGGCTGTTGTACATTTTCTCACGCAACGGAGTCCCCTTTGAGCATTGCCCGACTGGTATCGACACAATTAGCGTTGTCGTAAGCTCGTCAGCATTTGACGCAAAACGTGATGACATTCTCCGGGAAATCAAGAACGAATTATCCCCGGACTTCATCACAATCGAGAAGAATCTAGCCGCGATTGCTGTTGTCGGCGAGGGTATGATAAGCGTTAAGGGAATGGCCGCAAAAGTCTTCACATCACTTGCTGAAGCGGGAATAAATATCCGAATGATAGATCAGGGTTCTGACGAGCTGAATATCATAATAGGCGTTGACGAATCAGACTACGAGAAATCCATAAAGGCACTATACGCCGCAATGATAAATTAAGAATCACATGCCCCCTTCAAAGCGAGGGGGTTTTTTTCTGCCCTCACAGTTATAATTATTGTGTAAATCCCATGAAACTTTTTGTGAAGGAGTGATGATTATGAATGACGTTGTTGTGTCAAAATTCGGAAGCGCGGCATTCTCGACTTCTGACATGATCATGAAGACCGCGCAAATCATTCTGTCTGACCCAAGACGGCGTTACGTAATCGTTTCAGCACCCGGAATACGTCCTGATGTGCCTGAAGACATGAAGATGACAGATATGCTTTTCATCATGAACGCACGTTATCTCAACCGTGAAAATTTTGATGAGATGATGATACAGATTCGCGACAGGTATATAGAGATTGCGAGGGGATTGGGAGTCGCCTTTGACGTTGAAGCGGAAATCATGCAGATGAAGAAAAATCTGTTTTTCGGCAAGGGAAATGATTACGTTGTGAGCCGGGGAGAATATATCATGTCAAAAATGTTTGCTGAGTTCCTCGGCTGGAAATTCATCGACGCTGCAGACTTCGTATTTTTCGCCAAAGACGGAACACTTGACCGTGAGAAAACTTTTGCCGCGGCATCAGACATTCTCAGCAAGACGGATCACGCTGTAATACCCGGATTTTACGGCACAATAGGAATGAGCTCGATAAAACTTTTTCCGCGGGGAGGAGGAGACATAACAGCCGCGATAACAGCAAGGGCGGTGAATGCAGTCTTGTGCGA
Source organism: uncultured Fretibacterium sp. (assembly GCA_946183145.1). Classification (GTDB taxonomy): domain Bacteria; phylum Synergistota; class Synergistia; order Synergistales; family Aminobacteriaceae; genus JAFUXM01. Next base: position 16,052 of record CAMGZM010000007.1, read on the forward strand.
GAAATGGAGCGAGACAACAAAAATTTTCAGCGCAGACCCCGGAATCGTCAAAGATCCCGCAGTAATCCGCAACATAACTTACGAGGAGTTAAAGCAGCTGACGTACATGGGAATCAGCGTAATTCATGAAGATGTAATATTCCTCATGCAGAACATAGGAATCCCCTGGGCAATCCGCAACATCAACGACATCAACGACACAGGAACTTCCGTAACATCAGACCTTCCTGAAGAAAGCAAGCGCAGTGTAGCGGCATGTATCGCGGGAAAAAGAAATTACCGGATAATCCACATCGAGAAATTCGGACTCAACCGCTTAACGGGTATAGGCATGAAAGTTTTCGGAATCTTCACCGAGAGAAATATACCCTGCGAGCATTACATGTCAGGAATTTACCGCTTCTCAATCGTCGTCAAAAATCCCCTTTTCGACCTCAAACGCCCGGAAATTTTAGCCGCACTCAATGACGCGATAAAGCCCGAAAATATAACAGTCGAAAAAAATTTATCGCTTATCACAGTTGTAGGCAAGGGAATGGGAACAACAAAGGGAATATTCGCGCGAATCTTCAACTCTATTGCAGAGGCCGGGATAAAAGTCCGAATGATTGAGCAGGGAAGCGATGACTTGAACATAATAATAGGCGTTTACGATGAAGATTATGAAGAGGCTGTAAGAGCTTTGTACAGCGCGATGATTATTGCTGAAGGAGATTAACAGATGGCGGCAAATAACACACTAGGCTACATTATCATTGACGGAAGCGAGGCACTAATACGGGGCGCGGCACTTGTTACTGACGCTAAGGGATTTCCTGTTGACTTTGTGAGGACTGAGCCATTAAGACCCGACCAGCTTTCGAGGATACTATACGGCGAATCATTCGGGAAATATGCGAAAGAAAAACTTGTGCTTGAGAGTCTTCTTGACGCTGTAGAGACTGACCCGCAATTATGGATCTGCAATGACCCGGATATTCTCGCGCCATTGAGGGCAAACAGCCGGATAAAGTCAGTGCTTCTTGAGGAATCTCCGCATGTGCCTCTTGACGCTGCCGGGCATATTGAGACGACAGCAGACCTGGGAGTCTTCCTGATTCAGGCGAACACGAACGGCGCGCCATTCAGGGCGGAATTTCCCGGAGGAGTTAAGCCCGATGAGATTCAGCAGACAGCCGCAATACTCACGGAAGCAGCGCAGACTATGAATATCCTTGAGCCTTTTGCGAGAGTCGAGAAGGCTTTGAACTTCCTCGCGTCAGGAGTCAGATAGATGGGACTGCGTGATTTCCTTGCGGGGCTTATTCCTCGTCATGTTGATGTCTATACGATTGATGATTTCAGCATTGAAGCTCCCGAAACAGTGAGCATGATTAAGCGTGTTGAAACCGTGAGAATGAAGCCGGAAATTTCCTGCGAAGCCTCAAAAATTTATGACGCTGGCGAAATTACAGAACGACTCAAAGCACGAGCCGTGAACGTGAAAATCTCAGGGAAAAAAGTTACGTCAAAAACTTACCGCATAAAACGTTACGTGAAAGAAGACGTGAAGACTCACCGCCACAAATTAGCAGGAAAGCCGAAAGTCTCAAACATGACGAAACAGATTCAGGCAGTCCCGCTCGAACTTTCCAACGTGATAAAGAGCATGAAGAAACGCCCTGACTCATTGCGCAATGAAGCAGTGCTTGCGTGTTACGGGCCAATAGTTGAAGGCGGCGTGTTAAAATTAGCGTTGAACAAACAGCGGGGTACTTTGCTAGTCTGGTACAAACCGGGAAGCCGTCAGCTCAAGGCAAAATATGTTTATCTTATCCGCCGTCTTGGGCTTGGCGGAAAACCCGAATGGCGCTGGGAGTAAAAATCTATTTTAGGGGAGTTAAAGTTTCACATGGCCGAGGCTAATAGCACAGTAACATCAGCCGGAGTTGAAGTCGGAGAAATCGTTGAATGCACCGTAGAACAGATAATGCCTTACGGGGCGTTCGTGAGAATAGCGAAGACGGGCCGAAAAGGAATGATACACATTTCGGAGCTTTCGTATTCGTTCGTGAAAGACATAAACACTGTCCTGAAAATTTCTGACGTTGTGAAGGCAAAAGTCATAAAGATAGACGAGAAGGGCAGAATAGACTTGTCATTGAAGCAGACGCAGGAGCCTCCCGAAAGACCTTCAAGGCCGCCGAGAAGATTCGCCCCGCCCGCTCAGGACACAAACGGAAGACCGCCGAAAGAATACAGATCCGTAACGCGCGAAACACGATCCGCGCCGCGTGAAATGAGAGGGACGAGAGATTTTCACGATATGCAGGCCGAATACAGAGAACAGAATCCCGAAGAGGCCGACAGCTTTGAGAAGAAAATGGCTTCATTCCTCAAGACGAGCGAGGCAAAAATCACTGACCTCAACACAAGAAACTCCGCGAGATCAGGACGCTCATCACCCAGGCGCAGGAACAATGGCAGGGATTACTAGACAGACGGGAAATCATTGCGGGGGGTGCGTAAAAGCATCTCCCGTTTTTGTTGCGGGGGAAAAATTATGCTCTTTCGGCCATGTGATGATTCAGATATGCAGGCCGTTCGGACGAAAGATTTTCCCGACAAGTTTCTGGCTGAAATGTCCGTATCTCGTTAAGCTCGCGGGGAAAATTGAGAGCCTCGGCGGCGTTCATGAGCTTGAAGAATATATTTACGCGAATAATCTCATTCACGAATGGCGGAAATACAACATCATTCATCAGTCATTGCGCGTGATTTTGGGCGGACGTTATGAGAATGACTTTGCGAGAAAATACAGGACAAAAATTTTCCGGGACGTTATGCGCGGGGGCGTGGGAGGGATTCGAGTCGGCGGGGGCGTGAACGTGAAGTGCCTGCACTTGCAGACAGCATCATTTATCGGGCTGAATTATCATCCCGCAAGTGAATGGCTGAAATCTCACGGATTATGCGGTGAATGTGAAAACGGATTGTGTGAAATACGTTAATCATATCATTCAACTGTCAGCACGGCCGCTTCTCCACGTTGCAAGCTTGAAACTAAGCATATTAACGATAAATGTCATATCAATATCCTTGAAGTAGAACATCTGAATTATTTTAGGATTCCCGCTTGCAGGATTGTACTGCTCATACTTCCCGAAACGTTTCACCATTGCGCTGGGTTCCCACTTAGTGTCAATAAAAATATTCTTCATAACCCAATACCGCTTCCTGTTTACGGCTGGCGGATAGTCAGAGAGCTTTATATTTGACCCCGCATAGCCTTCACTATCATCAGCTAAAGGTACGGGCGGACGCAGACTTTCTTCAACCGAGAAAACATCACCGGCCTGTATTCCATATTTCTTGGCTATAGCGCGTACAGCTTTTAACACTTTGTTTTTTCGGACTGCTTCCTGATACATAGATTTTTCCAGCTTATCAGTGATGCTCGTTCCGAATCCCTGCGAACTTTCTTCACTGTCTTCTTCAGCTTTTTTCAGCTCTTCCGCTATTGCTTTCTTCTGCACCTCTGAGAGTTTTTCCAGAATGCCCGGTGTTTTCTCCGTTTCAAATACTATTTCAACTTCATCATCAAGCAGGAAACCGTTAGCCTTCAGCTTTTGTTCTGCGTTTTCTGCTGACTGAAGCGGGGACTTTGGTTTTGACGCTTTAATGATGGCAAGCAAATCAGAATTATCGCCTTCTCTGAATCACCCCGCAAACATCATGCCGAGCAAAGCTACCGAGTTCGTGTTTTCTTTGTCAAGAGATTTTGTATTCTTGGAGGCTTCATCAATATAGTCAACTAGAGCTACAGTACACTTCTTCAAGTCTTCAGGCCCTGAGATAAGGAGATTAAGTTTGCTGTTCATGTACAATGCTGATATCCAGTCCGCGCAGGTGGCTATTTTGTTCTGCTTTGCAGCTTTTTTCCACTGTGCTATTGCAGCTTCATGAAGAGTTCCGCCCTCGTACCATTCCTTTGCATGAGCCAGCGCACAGAATGTTAGTCCGATAAATACGAACAACATAACATATGAAACCTTCTTCATACGTAACTGCCTCCTTACTATTCAGAATATATTTTTACATAACTCTACAGAGAAAATAAATTAGGAAGTTTAGTATAAATACGAATGGAGCTGAGGAGATTCGAACTCCCGGCCTCGACAATGCGAATGTCGCGCGCTCCCAACTGCGCTACAGCCCCATATGTTTATTGCTGAGAAGATTACGTGCGGGCGGCCTCAAAATGCTAATGTGAAGACGCTCACTACTGGGATATAGCCCCAATAAAGCAACGAAAGGTATTTTATTCCCGTAATAATTTCTTGTCAACTTAATTCACGAAATGTACAATCAAAATTATCATTCCACAAAAAATTTCTTGAGGTGAAAATTATGATCGTCGCAACTTTCAACGTTAACTCCGTAAGATCACGACTTCACATTTTAGAGCGATGGCTGAAGATTAACGCGCCTGATTTGCTGTTCATGCAGGAGACTAAAACGCAGGATGAATTTTTCCCTGAGATTGCGTTTCATGAATTTGGTTACCGCTCGTACTTTCACGGCGGAAAAAGCTACAACGGTGTTGCGGTTCTCGTGAAAAATTGCGTTGATGATGTTGATGTGTCATTCGGATTTGATGACGGAGAATTTGACACACGCGTTATGACTCTGAGGCACAAAAATTTTACCGTGCTTAATACGTATGTCCCTCAGGGGAAATCTATCGACAGCCCGGACTTTGTTGTGAAGAAAGAATTTCTTGCTCGCGTAAAGAATATCATTGAGCGTGAAAAGAAAGGCTTGTTCTTGTGGCTCGGTGATTTGAACGTTGCGCCCGAACCTGAAGACGTTAATCACCCTGAGGCAAAAAGAAATCACGTCTGCTTCTGCGATGAGATCCGTGAAATTTTCCGTGAAACAAAAAAGAGCCTCGTTGATGTATTGAGACTCTTCGACAAAAATTCTTGCGTGTATACTTTCTATGATTATCGGGTAAAAGATGCCGTCAACCGTAATATAGGCTGGCGAATCGATCACATGTTAGCGTCACAAAAACTTGCGGACATGGCCGAATGGTGCAAGCCTGACATTGAGCCGAGAAAATGGGAGCGTCCTTCAGATCACGTGCCGTTAACCGCGGGTTTCAGGCTGTGATAATATACGCTCAAATATTTTCAGGAAGGGAGCATCTTTCACAATGAGAGAGTCAAAAGCACATAATACTTTTGTCAACAGAGTTCTTCATTTTGATGATGATATTGAGTTCATGGATATTATATGCCGTCATGTAACGCGTACAGAATTTGCTGAAGGCAGCAGAATCTTCACATGTTTTGACAAGGACAGGCATCCCAATATAGCAAGGTACACAGTAACGCAGCACAGCCGGAAACTTATAGCTAATCACTGCAAAGCCACTCTTTACGCTTCATATGTGAAGGATATTTACGAGGAATTCACAGAATACCTTAGGAGCATAATAGCAGAAGCATACGACAACGCTACAATTTCGCCCGAACGAATAGCAGGAGGCCAAGAAACAATCAGTATGACAGCAAAGGATATACTGAAATTCCAAATAAACGGGACTTTGACCGACATCATTATAGACCGTATATTTCAGGCTCTGGAGAATGAGAGAAGCACTATAAAACTGATAAACAAGGTATGCAGCAAATTAGGGCTGACAGTTGATAAAAGTATCATACAGGATGCCTTGTGTTATCTTGAAATCAGGCACAAACTTGTACATACTGACGGCCTTGCAGATGAAGATTTCAGGAAATTATACCCGGAACTGACTTATACCCATGATTCACATATTGACCTTACATATGATACTATCATTTCTATGAGGAAAAAGGTTACAGCCTTAGTTGATGCAATAGACAGAGAAGCATTGTCAAAACAAATACTTACGTTCCATACAATGCCGTAGCAGAAAAACTCCCCCTCGTTCAGGCAAGGGGGATATTTTTTACAGCAGTCCGTAAAATTCGAGGCGTTTCCTGCATTCCTCACGTCCCATTAATTCGGCGACCTCGAAAATTCCCGGACTCACTTTCATTCCCGTCAATGCGAATCTCAGAGGCATTGCGTAATCCTTCATCTTTGCCCCTTCATGCTGGCTTATCCATGAGCGCGCAACCGCTTCAAGCTCTTCTGCCTTCCAGTTTTCATGAGCGAAAATCGCCGCGAAAAATGGCTTCAGCTTCTCACGGTCAACACCTTCCGCGTTCCATCTTGCTTTCACAGGCTCAAACGAGACAAAGTAATCCGCAAACTCTGACATCTCTTTTGCCGTGCGCCCTCTTCCGTCCATTAACGTTAATGCGTCCTCAAGATACTTCACGCCTCTTGACGCTTCAACCTCTTCAACAGGCAATCCCGCTTCAACCCAGAAAGGACGAATCATTGAGAGCCTAACGGAAGGTGATAACGCCTTCAAATGTTCCTGGTTGATGTGATTCAGCTTGTCGAAATCAAACACAGCCGCTTTTCTTGTTACGCGTGAAAGCTCGAACAGGCTCGCCGCTTCATCTCTCGTGAAAATCTCTTTGTCGTCCCCTGCTGACCATCCCAATAACGCGAGGAAGTTGAACATTGAGTCGGGCATATATCCCATGTCGCGATATTCGTAAATGCTCGTTGCTCCGTGGCGTTTGCTGAGTTTCTTTTTGTCCCGGCCAAGTATCATGGGCAGGTGCGCAAATTCGGGAACGTCCCAGCCTAATGCGCGGTAAATCAAAATCTGCTTGGGAGTGTTTGAGATGTGATCTTCTCCCCTGATTACGTGAGTGATATTCATCAAATGATCGTCAACAACAACAGCGTAATTATATGTCGGCATTCCGTCGCTCTTAATGATTACGATGTCTTTCAGCTTGTCAGAATCTTTCTCCCGTAATCCGTCGCTCATAACGTCAATTTGTCCGTAAACTAAATCTTTGAACGATATATCCTGCCCGGACTCAACGCGGAAAATTATTGCGTCGCCGTCTTTGTACGCCTTCCCCATGTCAACGAGCTTGTTCGCGTAATCCCGGTAAATGTCGAGTCTCTCTGACTGCCGGTAAGGCCCGTAATCCCCGCCGATGTCAGGCCCTTCGTCCCAATCGAGTCCAAGCCAGACCATTCCCGACATGATTGTCTGCTCGTATTCTTTCGTTGAACGCGCAAGATCCGTATCCTCAATACGCAGAATGAATTTCCCGTGATTGTGGCGCGCCCATAACCAGTTGAACAATGCCGTATGCCCTCCGCCTATGTGCAACGCGCCCGTAGGACTCGGAGCGAATCTCACTCTTACTTCTGACATGATAAATTTTCCTCCTGATGTGAAATCTTGAATGACTCGAAAAATTATACACGCACAGGAAAATTATCGCCGCCGGAAATCTAATGCACTGGGTGTAGCAGGAATATTGATGTAATCTATCAGATAAATTCCAACATAACAGGAGGAGATCAAATGTCAATAAGTCTCACGAAAGGCCAGAAAATTGACCTGACAAAAGGCAATCCGGGACTCTCAAAAATTCTTGTCGGACTCGGATGGGATGTAAACAAATATGACGGAGGAGCAGCGTTCGACCTTGACGCTTCAGCATTCCTTCTCAATGCAAACGGAAAACTTCAGGACCCCAAAGATATGGTGTTCTTCAACAACCTTAAGCACTATTCCGGCTCAGTCATCCACACTGGCGACAACCTCACAGGTGAAGGAGAAGGCGACGACGAGCAGATCAAAGTTGACCTCAGCAAGATACCGGCCAGCGTCGAAAAGATAGATTTTACCGTAACGATATATGAAGCAGATTCACGCAAGCAGAATTTCGGGCAGGTCTCGAACGCATTCATACGCATAGTAGACGAGTCGAACGGAAAAGAGTTAATACGCTACGACTTGGGCGAGGATTTCTCGGTTGAGACGGCTGTTGTTGTCGGAGAATTGTACAGGCATGCGGGGGAATGGAAGTTCAGCGCAATAGGTTCGGGCTTCAAGGGCGGACTTCAGGCACTCCGGGCGAACTTCAGTTAAGCGGTCTAGGGGGAAACGGCGATGATACGAAGCGTGATAAAGGGTGCGGCATCTGTTTGCTCAGGTGTAGTCGGAGAGGTAGCCGGAAATCTTATTGACGATTGCATAGGAGGATACTGCTGGAAAAAATGCGATGAGTCGGACTCAATAATCGCAAAGGGCATTTTCGGCACGATTGGTTTAGCAGCATCGACAATAGGGTTTGCTGGTGATGTGATTAAGGCTGGCTCTGACGCGATCGGAGATATAGTAGCTGACAGCTCCGGGGTCTGATTCCGAATCAATCCCAAAAAACAACGGGCACTCTCAGAAATTTTTCCGGGAGTGCTTTTTGTTGTGTACTAAATTCTATTTACCCTTGACCACTCGAATATACCAAGTGCCGCCGCGACGCTCGCATTCAATGAGCTGACTCCGTCCTTGCTGATTGGAATCTTCCTGAGCATGTCGCAGTTGCTTTTTACGATACGTGAGAGTCCCTCGCCTTCTGCGCCTATGACTATTGCACAGCGTCCGGGCAAATCTTCAGCCCATAATGATTCCTCAGCGTTAGAGTCAAGTCCTACAGTCCAGAAATTTGACTCCTTGAAGCGTTCTATAGTCCGTGTGATGTTGCTGACGGCTATTAACGGGAGTCGCAATGAAGCTCCCGCGCTTGTCTTTATCACTGTGTCATTAGGGATTGCAGAACGTCTTTTCGCGTAAACAACGCATGATGCCCCGCCTGCTTCCGCTGAACGTATAACCGCTCCGAGATTGTGCGGGTCTTCTATGTGGTCGAGAATTACGGCTAATGAGTCTGATTTTGCGTCAATACTCTTCAGGAAGTCTTCAAGGTCTAACGTTTTCGCCTGAGTGAGTCGGCATATTACTCCCTGATGCTTTTCACCGCCTGAAAGTTTGTCGAGTGCTTCGGGTGCCGCGATCTGCCACGAAACATTAGCGGCCCGGGCCATGTCGAGAAGTTCATCGAGGAACGGCGGACGTACGTTATTTGCGATTATGAGTTTTGCGCAGCGCGAGGGGGTTTTTGTGAGGAGGTCTGTTACGGGTTTTCGCCCCCTGCAAATGTCATCGGTCAATTTTGTGCCTTCTTTCGTGTGAAAATTTTTGTGAACGCTGAAATTATACGTAAGCAGACGGAAAACTTCACGGAATAAATTTTTGCAGGCCGTATATAATGAGTTTTATCTCACAAAGAAAAGGCCGTGAATATTCATGTCAGATCAATATAACGTTACAGGTATGAGCTGCGCGGCATGTTCAGCGCGGGTTGAAAGAGTCGTGAAGAAAATTCCCGGCGTAACTTCATGCGCTGTCAGTCTCCTCACAAACTCAATGACCGTTGAAGGCACAGCAGAATCATCCGCAATAATCGCAGCCGTTCAGAAAGCGGGTTACGGAGCATCGCTCAAATTGCCAGAAGCCCCTAAAGTCGCGCCCGGAAGCACACACTCTCAGGAGGAGGACGCATTAGCCGACCATGAGACTCCAATTCTCAAACGCCGGCTTGTTTCCTCGCTCGTATTTCTCATAGCGTTAATGTATTTCTCAATGGGTCATATGATTGGCTTGCCATTGCCGGAATTTTTTGCTGACAATCATATAGCGCAGGGACTCGCGCAGATGATTCTTGCCGCAATAATCATGATCATCAACCAGAAATTTTTTGTGTCGGGATTCTCTTCTCTCCTTCACGCAGGCCCTAACATGGATACTCTTGTAGCTATGGGTTCATTCGCGTCATTTTCGTGGAGCGTTTACGTTCTCTTCATGATGACCCGCGAACATGCCGGGCTTTTCTCGGTTCATGATTTCTACTTTGAGTCAGCCGGAATGATTCTGACTCTGATTACTGTCGGGAAAATGTTAGAGGCTAAATCAAAGGGACGCACTACAGACGCGTTGAAGAGCCTCATGAAGCTCGCGCCGAAAACAGCAACGGTACTTCACGGCGGTAAACATCACGTAATCCCCGTTGAAGATGTTACGCGGGGTATGATCTTCATCGTCAAGCCCGGAGAGAATATCCCCGTTGACGGCATAATCACAGAAGGATCTACAGCCGTAAACGAGTCAGCCCTCACAGGTGAAAGCATACCAGTCGACAAAACACAAGGCGATTCAGTCTCAGCAGGAACGCTCAACCAGTCAGGCTACATTAAGTGCGAGGCAACGAGAGTCGGCCATGACACAACGCTATCACAGATTATACGTATGGTGAGTGATGCCGCCGCCACAAAAGCCCCAGTCGCAAAAATTGCCGATAAAGTTTGCGGAATTTTCGTGCCGTCAGTAATCGTTATTGCGATTCTTGTTGTTACGGGATGGATTATCGCGGGAAAATCTTTCGGCGACGCATTGTCTTACGGAATCGCAGTACTCGTTATCAGCTGCCCATGTGCATTGGGACTCGCGACTCCTGTTGCTGTTATGGTCGGAAATGGAGTCGGAGCGAAAAACGGTATACTCTTCAAGACAGCCTCATCACTTGAGGAGACCGGGAAAATCAAAATCGCGGCACTCGACAAAACAGGAACAATTACGAGCGGTGAGCCTAAAGTTACGGACATATTCACGGCGGGTGATTTCCTTGAAGAAGAGCTTGTGAAGTTCGCGTATTCTCTTGAGTCGAAAAGTGAGCACCCGTTAGCAAAAGCTGTAGTGCAATACGCAAAGGAGAAGGGCATAAACTTTCAGGAAGTCAGAAACTTTCAGGCATTGCCCGGCAACGGATTAACAGCAGCTCTCAATGACGGCTCAACACTTACGGGCGGAAGCGTGAAATTCATCGGGGAAAAATTTTCCGTGAGTGAGAGATTTACCCGTGAGGCTGAAAGATTTTCGGAGAACGGTAAGACTCCGTTAATGTTCGTGAAGGATGATGAATTAATCGGCATAATAGCAGTAGCAGACACAATAAAGCCTGACAGCAAAGAGGCCGTTAAAGAGCTTCAGGAAATGGGAATAAGAGTCGTAATGCTCACGGGCGACAATGAGCGCACAGCAAAGACTATCGCAAAAGAGGCGGGCGTTGATGACATTATAGCGGGGGTATTGCCTGACGGAAAAGAGTCGGTGATACGGAAATTGCAGAATGACGGACGAGTCGCGATGGTTGGTGACGGAATCAATGACGCACCCGCATTGACTCGCGCTGACATTGGAATCGCTATCGGCGCTGGGACTGATATTGCGATTGATGCCGCTGATGTTGTACTCATGAAAAGCTCCCTTAATGATGTTCCTGCCGCTGTGAGATTGAGCCGTGCGACTCTGCGCAACATCCGTGAAAATTTGTTCTGGGCATTCATCTATAACGTTATCGGGATTCCTTTGGCGGCGGGCTTGTGGGGGTTGAAACTCGATCCTATGTTCGGAGCTGCTGCTATGAGCCTCTCAAGTTTCTGCGTTGTAACTAATGCTTTGAGGCTGAATCTTTTTGACGTTCACGGAGGCCGGAAATCATGAAACGCATAATTCTTTGTGTGATATTTCTGCTGATGTCTTCATGTTCGTTTGCTGACGTTGAGGAGTTCCGCTACTTTTCGCTGAATGTCCCTGAAGGATGGACGGCAGAAGAGTCCGGCGATGTTGTGAGCGTTAATGCTGATGACAAATCCGGCTCACTCGTCATAACTTCCGGCAATCCTAACGGCGAAACGATAACGAGTCTTGCGCTGAAATTCTCCCGTGAGATGAATGGCACTGAACCTTTGAGCGATGATGAGGGCGGTTACAGCTTCGAGTTCAACAACGGAATAAGCCAGGCTGTTATTGCGGGCGATGAAGATTTCTACATGCTCATAGTAGGCACGGGCTTTGTGAATAATGCTGAGGCACTCGGAGAAATTCTAGACTCCCTCGAAATGAAGTAGCATGATAAAATATGCATGTTACATCACAAAAAATTCACGCAAAAAGGGGTAGACAAAATTGATTCAGGCCGCTAAAATCGGTTATCGGTTATCGGTTATCGGTTATCGGTTATCGGTTATCGGTTATCGGTTATCGGGGAATAGTCTGACCTCTGACGAAATAAGCACACGAGAATATTACCGCTCTGTCGGCGTAAATGTCGGCGGAGCGTTTTTTGTGTGTGCGAGTCGGGGGTGCGGAAAATGATTCACTATGAAGAGTTTGAGCGCGAGAGGTTAGACCCGATATATGACACTGTTGCGCCGTATTCGGAGATGAAGAAAAATGAGCGTTACTTCCTCAACGGTATAATCAGAGCCATGAAGCCGAAAAAAATTCTTGAAGTCGGAGTCTCAAGCGGAGGAGGAAGCGCAATAATCCTCAACGCAATAAGGGACATTGACGGAGCGGAATTGTATTCTGTCGATTACACGGAGAAGTCATACAGATACCCGGATAAGCCTTCAGGATTTCTTGTTGAGGAGAAATTCCAGGCTCTCATGGACAAATGGCACATATTTAGGGGCGGTGATGTTTCACGTTTTCTTGAGGAAATCGGCGGGGATATTGATTTTCTCATGCTTGATACAGTTCACGCGCACCCTTGGGAGACGCTGAATTTTCTTTGCATACTTCCTTTCATGAAGAAGGATTCATCATGGACAGTGCTTCATGACATTTCTATTTTCGCATACCTCCAAAACGGCCGCATTAATTCTCTTGCCTGCCGTTACCTTTTCACTGACGTTGCAGCCGAAGAGAAAGTTAAGCCAGTCTCAGACTATGACAATAATCCGGCTAATATAGGCGCGTTCAGAATCTCAGAAGCTACAATGAAGTATTCGGATAACCTTTTCGAGAGTCTGCTGATTCCGTGGGAGGCTGAAGTTCCAGAGTCAGATTATGACAGCATGAAGAAAATTATTGAGAAGTACTACAAGCCGGAGCAGTATAAATTATTCTGTGAGGCATTCCCTTTCCAGCAATATCTGATGGGCAGAAAGGCAAGTTTTGTATCCTCGCTGAAAGTCTTTCTCAAAACGTGGCAGCCCAAATTATTCTATTGGCTCAAACACTCCCTGCAAGGTTAGCCGAGTCTTTGCACACAAAAAAGCGGTCAATCCCAAAAACGGAACTGGCCGCAAAATTTCTTCACATTAATCAATAAACGCCTGATAGCCCATAAAGAGAATCGCTCCCGAATAATTATCCCGGATGAAATACATGAACGGCCTGTCAGCATGGAACACCGCAAAAGGTTTCCTCACAGGCATTGCGCTTCCTACCATCATCGGAACAGCTGTAGCCGCCGCCGCCTCTGTTCTTTCCTCGTCAACATCGATAAACGTCTGATGTATCACTTCATCGGCCTTCAATGGCTCGTCAGAAGTCATCCCGGAAAAATCCGCGTTATTCGTGAACGCAAGTTTTATCCCAAGCGACTCAAATATATTCTTGAGTTCATATCTCTTCTCGGTCTTGAATTTCGGCAGCCATAAATCTACGTCATATTCACTCATTGACTCAATCATGGCCGAAAATTTTCCCGCGTCAATCTCCTTCAGGGCTTCGGGATTCTCTTCAGGGGTCAGAATTGCGATCATCGAGAATCTGTTCGCTTTGTACGGAATCGAAATCACTTTTACGCCGTCAGACTCGCAATACATGAAATCATTTCTCTGTCTCATCATCGGGACTTCTTTGTCGCCTTTTCCCGTGTGAAATTTCTCGTTCTTTGTTTCTGACTTTCTGAATTTACTTCTCCATTCCGCATTGAAGTATACAGCGTTCGTTATCACCATCCGCGTTTCGGGGTCAAGAGTCTGCAAAAGGTTGTTGATTTTCCCTTTCGTTTTCCTGCTTACCCAATTGTTGATCTCCTTGCGTGAGGCTTCTGTTTTTCCCTTCATGTCAAGCTCTTTGACTCCGCTGCCGTAATTGAGGCTCAATATTTCGGTGTAAGTTTTTCGGAGATTGAGTCCGTTCTTGAGCCATACGCGGTTTGCTGATGAGATTATCCCGCTGTTGTCCAAATCCCGCGCAAGTTCTCCGAGTGATGAGTGAATGCCCTGCGTTATTCCCAGAGATGACTCTATTTCCCCCGCTGTATCACCTGACGCGCCCGCATAAGCCATCCCGAAAGCTGAAATTACGCTGAAAGGTGAGAAGAAAAAATTTCCCGCTGAATTTTCCATTATGATTTTTCCCGCTCTGAACGCAAAATTGTTCACTGCTTCCGATGACTCTGACGCAAAAACTGATGACGCGCACGAAAATATTACCGTAACAACAAGCAGCACTCTCAAAAATTTTTCTGTCATGATTTGCTCTCCTCCTTGTGTGAGTTTATTATCGTCATTATGTGTGAATATATTTTGATTATATCAGCATATTAACTCCTTCCCCTGTGCTACAATCTCAATAACTTTCAAGGAGGAATTTGCCATCACATGAACTTCAAGAACACAAAGCAGCTCATACTTTACGGGATATGCGGAGTCCTTACGACAGTCATAAACATTGTCGCTTATTGGCTCGTGAGGAAATTTGATGTCGGCATAACATCTTCAACAGTTATTGCGTGGCTTGTGGCTGTATTTTTCGCTTACTGGTCAAACCGCAAGTACGTTTTTCACAGCACTAACACTTCTTTTATCGCAATATTATTCGAGGCAATATATTTCTTTGCGTGCAGAATCGCAACGGGAGTTTTTGATGTCGCATTCATGTATTTGTTTGCTGACGTTTTAGCCTTCAACGAGGTATACACTAAAACAGCGTCAAATATTATTGTGATTGTCCTGAACTATATAGCCAGCAAGTTATTCATCTTTAAGGAGGCAAAATAGAATGAACAGATTAGCCGCCGCAGCGAGGGGAGATATACCCGCAGACCTAGTTATTCACAACGCGAAAATAGCAAACATCTTCACACAGAGCTACGAACATTCCGACATCGCTATACATTCGGGGAAAATTGCGGGCATAGGCGAAAATTACGAGGGGCGTGTGAATTATGACGCTGAAGGAAGAGCAGTAATCCCCGGAATGATTGACGGACATATTCACATCGAGGACACAATGATGACTCCTCCTGCATTTGCATTCACAGCCGCATTGCATGGAACATCGGCGGTAATGGCTGACCCTCACGAAATCTCCAACGCTTTGGGCATGGCCGGATTAGAGTACATGTTCAGAGCCTCGCAGGGTCTTCCCATCGATATATTTTACGGCGCGCCTTCGTGCGTTCCTGCGTCAGATTTTGAGACACCGTATGAAGAGCTTGGCATGACCGCGATAAAATCCATGTTTGACCGCAATATGACTCAGCATTTAGGCGAGATGATGAATTTCCCTGCCGTAATCGCCGGAGACTCTGAAGCATGGGGGAAAATTCTCGCAGCCGGTAACGTTCCATTAACGGGACATGCACCGGGTGTTACCGGGAAATCTCTCAACGCTTACATGTCCAGCGGCATAAACTCAGATCACGAATGCACAACGCTTGATGAAGCACGTGAAAAAATCTCGCGGGGAATGTGGCTGATGATTCGCGAGGGTGCTACATTCTTTGACCTTAAAACTTTGCTCCCAATTGTGAAAGAAAATCCCCTCAACGCCTCAAGATGTATGGCAGTAAGCGATGACATTACAGCAAGATATTTGCTTGAGCGCGGACACATGGACGAGAAAATGCGAATCATGATTAGTGAAGGCTTGAATCCTTTTGTCGCTCTGAGAATGGTTACGCTTTCACCCGCAGAATATTTCAGGCTTTACGACAGGGGGATAATTGCGCCGGGGAAAATTGCCGATTTCGTTATACTTGACGACGAGGAAATGACAGAGGATTTCAGGGTAAATTCTGTGTGGAAAAATGGCCGTCAAGTTGTCCGTGATGATGATGTATTTGCACAGCTTGAACACGAACATTTAGCCCCCGTGATAAAAACCCGCGTAACAAAAATCCCTTCACCCGAAAATTTGCGCGTAAAAGCTCAAGGCTCAATCATAAACGTAATCGGCGTAACAGAAGGCACTGTGATAACGAAAACGCTGAATCTTCCGGCAAAAATTGAGAATGGCTATGCTGTTCCTGACGCTGAGAATGACACCGCAAAAATCGTAGTGCTTGAACGACATCATGATACGGGTCATTACTCCGTCGGTTTCGTGAAAGGATTGGGGATAAAGCGCGGCGCAATCGGCTCAAGCGTTGCTCATGACGCACATAATTTTGTTGTCGCCGGTGCTGATGACGTATCAATCTTCACGGCTCTGAAGACTCTCGCTGAAATGGGCGGAGGATTAGCGGTTACTGACGGTGAAAATGTCATGTCATCTTTTGCGCTTCCTATTGGTGGGTTAATGTCGTATCTTCCTCCCGAAAAGGTTTCGTCAAATCTCGCCATGATGGACAATGCAGCGTCAGATTTGGGCGTGAGAATCGGCCATCCGTTTATGGTTTTGTCGTTCCTGTGCTTGAGCGTGATACCTGAGCTTAGAATCACGGATAACGGCTATGTAGACATAACGCACTGGGGCAGGCAAAATATTTTTGTGAGATAATTAGCACTCATTCTCAAAACGGAGCGTGATATGTAGATGTCATTATTCAGGATACGCGAGACGGGAAGCACATTTATCACGGAAGTTCTCGCCGGCATTACTACGTTCGTAACAATGAGCTACATCATATTCGTGAACCCCGGCATTCTCAGCAATACGGGGATGGATTTTGACGCGCTTGTTGTCGTAACATGTTTAGCGTCTGCGCTCGGTACATTACTCATGGCAATTTTCGCAAACTACCCTATAGCACTTGCGCCCGGAATGGGGTTAAACGCGTTCTTTGCTTTCGGCGTTGTGTTGAGCATGAAGATTAACGGCGCGCCCGTAACATGGCAGATGGCACTTGCTGCGGTCTTCATTGAGGGGGCAATATTCGCAGTGCTGACACTCACGAACATACGCGAGGCGATAATGAACTCTATACCCAAATCGCTGAAGATAGGAATTTCGGCGGGCATCGGGTTGTTCATCGCGTTTATCGGCCTTCAGTCAGCAGGAATAATCGTAAAGAATGACGCTACACTTGTAGGATTGGGGCATCTCAGCGGGAACACAAATATGATGCTCTCACTTTTAGGGCTGTTCATAATGAGCGTGCTAACTGCGTGGAACGTGAAAGGCGCGTTGCTTATCGGCATAATAGCAGTAACAGGAATCGCGGCGGCTTTGGGATTGGTTGAAGTCCCTAAAGAATTTGTGTCTGAGCCTCCCTCAATAATGCCTCTTGTAGGCCAGCTTGATTTCAGCCTAATAAAAGAGCCTCAATTCTGGGTAGTAGTCTTCACATTCTTCTTTGTCGATTTCTTTGACACTCTTGGAACTCTCGTAGGAGTCTGCAACCGTTCCGGGCTTCTTGACGAGAACGGGAATCTTCCCCGCGCTAAAGGTGCGTTGATGGCCGATGCAGTTGCAACTATGGCGGGCGCGGCTCTGGGTACGTCAACCGTAACAAGCTACGTAGAGTCGTCATCAGGAGTTGCGCAGGGAGGCAGAACGGGCTTAACGTCAATCGTAACGGCACTGCTGTTCATCGGCGCGATATTCTTTACACCTCTCGTTAAGATGGTACCGGGCTATGCTACTGCACCCGCGTTAATCATTGTCGGCGTGTATATGATGATGAGCCTTAGGGATCTTAATTTTGACGACTGGACAGAGTTAATACCGTCAATCGTAGGATTCTTCATGATGCCGTTTGCTTACAGTATCGCAATAGGTATCGAGTTCGCAATAGTCCTCTATGTCGCGATAAAGATTCTCACGGGAAAATTCAAGGATATATCGTTCCTTATGGTAGTGCTTTCTGCATTGTTCATCGCAAAGGAGTTTTTAGCGTAACATTGCGAGGATAATCACAAGTCCCCCGGCAAAAAACTGCTTGGGGGATTTTTTCATGGCCGGAAATTGACACTCAAATATTCATAGGCTAGAATATCTCACGCATTAAGCATAAATTCTCGTAACATTTACTGCTTAACGAGGAAGGAGATTAACATATGCCGGAAGTAAAAACTGTTCACGAAATATTCGGCTCAATGATATTTGACCGCCGTGTTATGCGTGAAAAGCTCAACCCCGATATATATTCGCAGGTAATTGACGCGATGGAGGGAAGGCAGCACTTATCAGCAGAAGCCGCCGATATCGTAGCAAACGCTATGAAAGACTGGGCAGTCTCAAAAGGCGCGACTCACTGGTCTCACTGGTTCCAGCCTCAGACGGAATTAACCGCCGAAAAGCATTTAGCGTTCACAGTCCCCGATGAAAACGGAAATCCCATAGAGACATTCAGGGGTCATAACCTCGTGCAGGGTGAGCCTGATGCTTCAAGTTTTCCGTCAGCAGGAACACGCTCAACATTCGAGGCCCGCGGATATTCTGCGTGGGACATCTCAAGCCCCGCATTTATCGTGAAGACTCCTAAGGGCGGAACTCTCTTTATCCCGACGGTGTTTCTTTCGTTTGACGGAACGCCGTTAGACCTCAAGACTCCGTTATTGCGTGCGCTTGACGCTGTAGAGAGTCGTGCGTTTAAGCTGCTTCGTACATTAGGCCAGAGGGGTATACGCTACGTGAAAATGACTGTCGGAGCGGAACAGGAATACTTTTTGCTTGACAGACCCCGCGCACAATTACGGCCTGACATAAGATTTTGCGGGCGGACTCTAATCGGTGCACAGCCTGCAAAAGACCAGAAGTTAGACCATCATTATATGGGTGCGATTCATAATCGTGTATTGCGCTACATGGAAGACGTTGAACGCGATTTAGCCCGGCTCGGTGTCTGCGTAATGACTCGTCATAATGAGGTTGCAAGATGCCAGTTTGAATTTGCTCATCTATATTCTGACGCTAACAGGGCATGTGATCAGAATCAAATCTTGATGGAAACAATGAGGAAATTAGCCCGTCAGCATGAGTTGAGATTATTATTCCATGAGAAGCCTTTTGCGGGCATGAACGGAAGCGGGAAGCACACAAACATTTCACTTGTTGACAGCGAGGGAAGAAACCTTCTGAAGCCGTCAAACTCTCACCGCCGGAATGTTGTATTTCTCACGTTCCTTTCGGCTGTAGTATTGGGAGTGTCGAAATTTCACAGCCTTCTTCAAGCGTCAGTTGCAACAGCGGGAAATTTATTCCGTCTCGGCGGCCATGAAGCTCCCCCCTCAATCATAAGCGTGTATTTAGGCTCTGCGTTGACGGACTTAATCAGGCGGCTTGATGACTCTGATGTCTCACTCCCTGAGAAAAGAGTCATGGATTTGGGACTCGCTAAACTTCCTGACATAATACCGTTTGACTCAGACAGAAACCGCACGAGTCCTGTAGCGTTTACGGGCGACAAGTTCGAGTTCCGCGCACCGGGGGCAAGCCAGAGCATTGCGCTTCCTGTAACAATGTTCGCAAGTTTATGGGCGTGGGGAATCGAACAGGTAACGGGAATAATCGAGGCAAAAATCGCTGAGGGAAAAGATCCTATTGACGCTTCACTTGAGGCAGCGCGTGAGGCATTCAGGATGGGAAGCAGCATACTCTTTGAGGGCGACGCATATTCACAGGAATGGCAGAACGAAGCGAGGCAGCGCGGGCTTGTTGAGGCTGAGACTATGCCCGACAGAATAGACTTGCTCATGAAGCCGGAGAACAAAGAGATGTTAGAGTCGCTTGGCGTTTACCGTTCGCATGAGCTGGAGAATTTGCGCTCCGTGAGAATGGAGAGTTTTGCGACCGGGCTTGAGGTTGAAGCGGCTGTGCTTTACGATATGTTATGGGAGGGAGTTTTGCCGGCAATCTCGAAGCAGCTGACGTTAGAGCGTGAGTCAATGCTGTACTTTGAGAATGTAGATTTCGGCGACATGACTCCGTGGCGTGATTACGTTGGCGGATTGGGACGCGCTAAGAATGCGTTGATCCGGGACGCGAATCACCTTTACGAGCTTAAAGGCCGTCTCTCCGGGATGAATGCCCGCGAACGTTCTGACTTCCTCACAGGAACAATCATTCCGCTGATGGATGAGATTCGAGCGAAATGCGACATGGCCGAGCTGACTATCGCGGCTGATATTTGGCCTTATCCCATCTACAGAAATCTTCTCTCACTCTCTGCGTAAAACTGCAAAAAATTTCCCCCAGTCGTAAAAGGCCGGGGGATTTCTTTATGCTTTCTGAAATCTTGCGCGGTTTACATGTTCAGGCTGTTTAGTCTCAATTTCTCCCGCGTTCGTCAATGCTATTCTCGTGAGCATAGGCCCGACAATCTCATACACAAGCACGCTGAATAGTATTATGTTGCGAATCATTCCGCCCATTTCAGAGCCTAAACTCTGCGCGCTTACTACCATTCCCAAAGCAACGCCCGCCTGAGGAAACAGCGTTATTCCCAAATACTTTTTGACGTTCTCAGGGCATTTCATGATTGACGAGCTTATACCCGCGCCGAAATATTTTCCCGCACAACGAACAAGAATATACACAGCTCCGATCAACATCACGGAGAAATTCTGCATCACGGACAATTCGAGCCTCGCGCCGCTTATCACGAAAAACACAGCGTAAAGAGGCGCAGACCATCTTGTAGAACGCGCCATAATATCACTTGAGTATTCGCTCATGTTGCAGAAAATTGTTCCTAATGTCATGCAGACTAGAAGAGATGAAAACGCTATTTTTACCTGCCCGATGTAAAACTCTCTTGATGAAAGTGATATTGTCATTAACACAAACGCTATTGTCATTGAAAGCCTGTTAGAGTTCGAGAAGAATAATTTTTCAAGCAGCGTTAATATATATCCCATAATTGAGCCGAGTATTACGGAGCAAATTATTTCGATGATGGGATTTATGACGATTGAGACGAGATTTATTGCTCCTCCCGTCATGGCCTGAGCGATTCCCATTGAGACGGCGAATATCACCAATCCGGCAGCGTCATCAAGCGCGACAATAGGCAGAAGCAGATCCGTTACGGGGCCTTTTGCCTTGAACTGACGCACTACCATTAACGTAGCAGCAGGAGCAGTAGCAGACGCAATAGCACCAAGAGTTATGGCTACAGGAAGAGGGAGAATATCAGCACCGAGTTTCAGACTCAGGAGGATTAACGCTCCGTCAACAAAAACTGTTGCTGTTACGGCCTGAAATATTCCGATGAATAATGCGGATTTTCCCATCTCTTTGAGGCTCGCGGCTCTGAACTCGCTCCCAATGTCGAACGCTATGAATCCTAATGCTATGCTTGAGAGTATGCTCACGGCTGAAAGCTCATTCTGTGATGTGAAGCCTATACCGAGATTGCCCAAAACGTATGGCCCTACGATAATTCCTGCGATGAGAAACGCTGTTACGTCGGGAAGCATTATGCCTCTTTTGCCGATTGTGTACTTGAATGCGCGGGTCATAATGAGACCTGCAAAAAGTGAGAACGCTGTACTAAGCAGTAATGACAAGTAAATTGCCTCTTTTCGTGAATTTTCAGCGCGGAATTATAGCACAGTCAGATAATATTTCTCCGTCTTTGTCGTCATTTCGTCAGCAGTAAAAATATCTGCGTTGATCCTGCTCGCTTCTCCCGTAAGAATGAATCTCTCAATAGCTTTCTGCCATTCGTCAACATCTCCGGCCATGACTAGATTCCTGTTTTTGCCCGGTGCAATCTCCCTCATTGCGTCAATATCACTTGCGATAACAGGAAGCCCCGCGCTTAAAGCCTCGTAAACGACAAGCCCGGCACCCTCGCTTTTTGACGTGAAGAGAATGCACGAGCTTTGAGCCATGAACTTGTCGACATCAGGCTTGCTCATATCACCGTGAAATTTCACACGCTCAGAGATTCCCAATTTTGCCGAAAGTGCTTCAAGATTCTTGCGTTCGTCCCCTTCGCCCAAAATATCAAGCGTCCATGAATAGCCCGTGAGTTTTGCCAGCGCGCTCAAAGCAACGTCAACAGCTTTTAGCCTCGTCAATCGTCCAACAATGAGAAATTTTGTCGTTCCCTCGTGCATAAAATCTCTGTGATGAAACTCCGCCGGGGTTATTCCGTTCGGGATTATTGTTGCGTTTGATGGCAGTCGGCCTTCAAGGTGAGTCATAACAGGGTGTGAAATACATATTGCGCCGTCAGCGTGTGAATAGGGGATTAATCCTGCGTTGAGCGAGTAAAGAGAATGAGCCGTAACGATGAATTTTGCGCCCGTGAGTTTTGACGCGAGCCACGAGACCCAAGCCGGAACACGTGAATGAGCGTGAATTATGTCCCAGTGAAATTTACGGTTAAGGATTGCGAGTTTTACAGCGCAGTATATTATTGTGATTGGGTTCTTTATGTGAGCGGGCATGTGAAGAATTTTTGCTGACGGGGGCAAATCTTTTTCGAGCCTTCCTCCTGATGAAGCAAGCGTTACTTCATGGCCGTTGCGACTCATTCCGCGTATGAGGCTGAGTACGTGAACTTCTGCTCCGCCCTCGTCAAAACCCGGCATTACGTAGAGTATCTTCAATTGTGCAAAATCCATTCCGCCGCGCGCTTGGCCTCGTTGAAGTTCTTGTAGTGATATTGCTCCGGGGCTTCAAGAAATTTCTGCATGTCCCAATCATCGCGGAAATCCTGAATCAATCCCATCTCCGAAAATCTCGCGAACATGTCATCAAACCTTCTTGCGCCGAATCCTAACATGTGCTTAATCTTCCCTGTTGTTCTTGGGACTCGTATTAATCCGACCTTGAAACCCGCCGTAACAGCCTCAGATACCATTGACACGGAGTCTTCCGTAACAAGAACGTGTGTAGCAGCTCCTAAAATGGCCGTGATTGAGTTCTGGTTCGGAGTGCGTGAATACAGGAAAATATATTCAGCGTTGGGATTTCCTGAGAATATTTCCTCAACCGTATTTTCTACTGATGTCCCTGTCCTGCGTGAAGTTGTTACAAGAAATTTTGCGTCCTTTATCGACAGCATTGGCGTTAACATATCCCGCGCCCATCTTGATGTGATTTTGTAGTTTGCATCACTTCCGCCGATTAATATTGCGATAACCTTTTGGCCGATGAGATTCCTTCCTGAGAAAAATTTTTCGGCAATCGCTTTAAGTGTCGGCATGTAGATATGATTCGGCGCGCCTAATGTTGTTATAACGTTTCCCTGCTTGGGATTGGGCTTGTCATGCTCAGGGACTATAGCATACGTGAAAGATTTTGTGCCTAATACTGAAGGTGTCATCAATACGGCTGATTTGTTATGCGTTGCTTTTGCGAGAGCCAGGCAGAACGGGGCGGCTTTGCTTCCTGCTGAGATGAAAAGCGTTGTTTCAGGCTCGTATTTGCTGTAACGTATTCCTGCAGATTTCAGCCATTCGCGCGAGTATGATCCGCCGTGAACTTCAAGGCCATGCACAAACAATTTCAGTTTCATTACGCGGTCAAAAATTGACATTTCGGGAATTGTTATCACTGACGGGTCTAATGTCGTGCCTGATAATCTTTCCATCCATTCGGCAACTCCTAATGACTGGTGATAATGTCCTCTTATGCCGTCGCTTATTATTACTGTTCGCTTAAAATTAGGCATTCTCTATTATCATTCTCACTTTCTCTAAATCTTCGGGAGTGTCTACACCTACAATATCATTCCTGCTTGACGTTGCTTTTATCCTTATCCTGTAACCGTTCTCAAGAATCTTCAGCTGCTCTAAACTTTCGGCCATGCTTAAAGGGGTATCATTCATTCCCACGTACTTGCGCAGAAATTCAGACTTATAGCCGTAAATCCCTATATGCTGGTAAACGGGAATGTTTATCCCTGTTCTGTTGTAAGGAATCAGCGAGCGCGAGAAATACAGCGCGTAACCAGTCTGAGACATAACTACTTTCACGGTGTTGGGATTGCTCACATCATCATGAATTTCACGGCACAACGTAGCGCAGTCATCATCAGCTAACATTTCAGCAACCTCATCAATCATTACTGGGTCAAGCAATGGCTCATCACCCTGAATGTTTATCACCGAGTCAAAATTTCCTCCGAAAATCCTCAATGCTTCCTCACATCTTGCTGTTCCGTTTGGCAGATTTTCACCCGTCATTACAGGGAGGCCGCCGAAACTTTTCACGCAGTCAAAAATTCTCCCGTCATCAGTCGCAACAATCACATCATGAAGAGACTCTGACATTTTCGCCCGCTCGTAAACACGCTGAATCATAGTTTTACCGCAAATATCAGCAAGAGGCTTCCCCGGGAATCTTGTTGACTTGTAACGCGCCGGAATTACTCCCAAAATTTTCATGCTATCCCTGCTTTCAGTAAATCGTGAATGTGTATTATTCCCACAGGCTTTTGGCCTTCAACCGCAATCAACACGCTGATCTCGCTGCGCTCCATGATTCTTACGGCTTCCGTTGCTAATGCGTCAGGGCTGATAGTTTTCGGATTGTGAGTCATTGCGTCAGTGATTCTTGTCGTGAATGCGTCATTTCCGGCCTTCTCCATCAATCTCCGCAAATCTCCGTCCGTGAATATCCCCGTCAAATTCCCGTCATCATCAAGAATGCAGGCCGCTCCGTAACCTTTTCCCGTAATCACAAAGAGGGCTTCTTTCACCGTAACTTTCTCAGACACAGCCGGAAGATTATCCCCCGTTGCCATGACATCACGAACCCGCGTCAAAAGTCTGCGCCCCAAAGCCCCGCCCGGGTGGAGCTGCGCGAAATCCTCACGCCTTACCCCCCGCAGAAGCGTAACCATTGTCGCAAGCGCGTCGCCTAATACAAGCTCAAGAGTCGTGCTGCTCATTGGCGCGAGCTGCAAAGGATCTCCCTCGTTATCGACATGGGCATTAATCACGATGTCGGCAAATTCGGCCAGAGGTGAAGAGAGAGAGCCTGTTACAGCAATAAGCCCCGCCCCCGTTCGTTTGACATGCGGGAGAAGGGCTGTAATCTCTTGCGATGAGCCGGAATTTGAGATGAATATTGCGGTGTCCTCAGATCGAATCATGCCTAAATCGCCGTGCAATGCTTCAGCGGCATGAAGAAAGAATGACGGAGTTCCCAATGATGCGAGTGTTGCGGAAATTTTGCGCCCGACATGGCCGGATTTCCCTAATCCTACGACTACTACACGGCCTTTGCAGGTATATATTTTCCGCGCTGCCCTCACCATTTCGACACTGAGATTTTTCGCGCTGTTCAGTATTTCGTCCGCCTCCGTTACCATTAACTTTTTGGCGGCGTTAAGCAAATCGCTGTCTGTTATTTCAGTAATCCCCTTTCTAGCTGAGAATTAACTCGTCATAAAGAGCTTTCACGGAACTGTCATAATCAGCGTCAGAAACTCCGATAAGAATATTCTGCTGGTCTGCTCCCTGCTCTATCATTTTTGCTTTTACCCCTGCTTTCACAAGCGCGTCAAAGATTCTTCTGAATGTTCCTTTTACCGTTCCCATTCCTTCACCGATTATCACAATTACGGACAATCCTTTTTCGACTGTTACGGATTCGGGGGATAATTCATTCTGTATTTCGCCGATTATGAGATTCCTGCGTATGTCAAAAACTGGTGCTTTCAGGATTACTGACATCTGATGAATCCCCGATAAACTTAACTGGCACGGTATGCGCTGACGGGCAAATATGGCAAATAATTTCTCGTTGAACGCGTAATCTTTGTTGAGTCCGTATTTCCGTATGTGTACTGTCGTGTAGTTCCTGCTTCCTGATATGCACGCTGTGAGTTTGCGCTGTGAGTTTTCCGGCAATGCTGAAGATATGAGCATTCCTTCATCATCAGGAGTGTGAGTGCTTGCGATTCTCATTGGTATACCAACAGTATTAAGCATCAGTATCACATTGTCCGTAACAAGATTTATGCCCGTGTAATTCAGCTCTAACGCTTCAGCATAAGTTATGTTGCGGATTACTTCAGGATTTGGGATGACGGAAGTATCTGCGCTGAAGACTTTTGCGGACTCGCTCCATTTCTCGTAGACATCCGCGCCGACACTGCACGCTATCAAAGCTCCCGCGCTGTCGCAGTCTCCTCTTACGAATGTATGAATATCACCGTTATCCGCAGTCCCGTAAAAACTCGGTATCACCGCATGTATCATTGACTTCAATCTTTGGCCCGCAACGGAAAATGTTTTCTCTTTGTCGGGTGTTCCGTCTTTGTTGAAGAATATCAATCCGAAAGCGTCAACGAACGGCCAGCCTATATATTCAGATACTATTCTTGCTGTTATGTATTCACCCCTGCTTGCTATGTAGTCGAGGCTCATTCCCATATCAATATCACGCTTCAGGCTTTCAATTTCTGCTTTAAGGTTGAAATTTATTCCTAATCCTGTAACTATTTCTCTGAAACGCTCATAAATTTTTGTGAGAATGTCATCATAATTTTCATGCGAAACGAAGCGCGAATGACAAAGGTATAACATATCCGTAACGCCTACACTTTCAGGCGTTGAACCTGGAGCGGAGATTACTGCATAACGGCGTGAAGGGTCTGACATGAGGACATTTGCGGCCTTGATTATTTCCTGAGAGTTTGAGGCTTCATCTCCTCCGAACCTCGCTACTATAACCCTGCTCATATTTTCACCAGCTCTCTTAATATGACATTACAGCGGGCGCAAGTTCCCCAGTCTGTATTTACTGCTCAAAAGTTACGCGCAATTTGTGAACGGCTGAAACCTCATCGAGAAATTTCGCCATCTGGTCAATCGGTATCATGTTCGGGCCGTCTGATAATGCTTCTTTCGGGGACGGGTGAGTCTCAGCGAACACCGCGTCAATTCCCACGCTTGCGGCTGCCCTTGCGAGAGGAAAAGCGAGCCTGTAATCCCCTCCGCTTGAACCTCCTAGTCCGCCCGGCCTCTGTACGCTGTGTGTTGCGTCAAATACAACGGGATAACCGAACTCACGCATTACTACAAGCCCGGCCATGTCGACAACGAGTCTGTGATAGCCCATAGTAGTGCCTCGTTCGCAGAGCATGACACGATCATTCCCGGCCTCACGGCATTTAGCGGCGGCATAAATCATGTCTTCAGGGGCGAGAAACTGAGCTTTCTTGATGTTGATGATTCGTCCTGTCTTTGCGGCTGAAACAAGAAGATCCGTCTGACGGCACAAAAACGCCGGAATCTGTAT
Source organism: uncultured Fretibacterium sp. (assembly GCA_946183145.1). Lineage (GTDB taxonomy): Bacteria > Synergistota > Synergistia > Synergistales > Aminobacteriaceae > JAFUXM01. The sequence continues at coordinate 43,230 of CAMGZM010000007.1, forward strand.
CACGTCAGCAACTTCACCGACCGGGGCGGCTTGATATGATTCGTGAATGTCCGTGAGAATTGGCACGTTAACTTTTGCTTTGATTTCGGCTAATTGTTCGAGGCCTTTTTCGAGTCCCGGCCCGCGCCACGCATGAACGGAAGTACGGTTTGCCTTGTCGAAAGAAGCCTTGAAGATATAGAGCAGCCCGCGTTCATCACAAAGACGCTTCATATACTTTGCGATTCTGAGTCCAAGCTCTAAACTTTCGAGGGAGCAAGGCCCCGCAATAACCGCGAGACCTCCATCCCCTATGAATTTTCCGCTGTCAGGTGTGATTTCGTAGATTTTTCCGCTCAATGTTTATGCTTTCCCGTCTGAACCGAACAGCCTGATTTTTTCCCTTATTGTTTCCTTGATTGCCTCAACTCCGGGTGCTAAGAGCTTGCGGGGGTCGTAGCCTTTGCCTTCGTTGTCTTTTCCGGCCTCAATGTACTTGCGTGTTGCCGCCGCGAATGAGAGCTGGCACTCTGTATTTACGTTGACTTTTGACACGCCGAGGGTTATTGCTTTCTTGACCATCTCATCGGGAATCCCTGAGCCGCCATGAAGCACGAGGGGCATAATTCCGGTTTTCTCCTGAACTTTTGCGAGCGTCTCAAATGAAAGTCCCTTCCAGTTCGCAGGATATTTCCCGTGAATGTTACCGATACCGGCCGCAAGCATATCGACTCCGAGATCCGCAATCCTCTTGCACTCGTCAGGATCAGCGCATTCGCCCATGCCTACAACGCCGTCCTCTTCACCGCCGATTGCGCCGACTTCAGCCTCAATTGTGAGTCCGAGCATATGAGCCGCGTGGGTAAGCTCTACAGTTTTCGCTACGTTCTCTTCAATCGGGAAATGCGAGCCGTCGAACATTATTGACGTGAAGCCCGCCTTTATGCACTTGTACGCGCCTTCATACGTTCCGTGATCGAGATGTGTGCAAACGGGGACTGTGATTCCAAGCTCGTGATCCATCGCCTCAACCATAGCCTGCACTGTTCTGAATCCGCCCATGTATTTCCCTGCGCCTTCAGAGACTCCGAGAATTACGGGAGCTTTCATTTCCTGCGCTACCTGAAGGACTGCCTTTGTCCATTCAAGATTGTTGATGTTGAACTGGCCTACAGCATAATGACCGGCCTTTGCGGCTGTGAGCATTTCTTTTGCGTTTACTAACATGCTTAATTAAACCTCCTGAATAAATTTTTGTGGATAAACTAATTATATATCACTTCATTGATTTAACGGCTACGAATAAATGAGCGAAAAAAACGCAACAAAAATCCCCCGCCATATTTCAGACGAGGGACAAAATATTTTTCGTGTAACTTACGCGATAACCATCAATACATCGCCGGTGTTCACGGTGTCTCCGCTCTTGACGGGAATCTGAACAACTTTTCCCGTTGCGCTGGCAAAAACTTCATTCTCCATCTTCATGGCCTCAAGCAAAAGCACTAAATCTCCCTCGTTCACCGAGTCGCCAACATTGACTTTCACGTTGAGGATTTTTCCGGGCATCGGTGCTGTTACCTGTGAGCCTTCTGCAGGTGCTGCCGGGGCTGCTGCGGGCGTGGGTGCTGCGGGTGCTGCAGGTGCTGAAGGTGCCGAGGCTGCGGCGGGCATTGCGGGCATTGCTGCTCCTGCTCCGAGACTCTCTACTTCTACGGTGTACGCTGTTCCGTCTACTACTACTCTGTATTTATTGCTCACGATTTTATTCTCCTTCCGTTAATCTTAATGCCATTTGCGGTTAAGCCTGTTTGCGTTAAGCCCTATCATTCCGGCCGTCTTCCATCTCGCTGTCCAGTAATCCATCGGGATTCCGTTCGTGCCTGCTTCAGCCTGAACCGAAACAACACGGAAATCACTGCTCCCGGTGAACTCCACAATCGCCGCCGTTATTGCCGCGATAATCTTTGCTTTATCCGCTGACGGTGCTGAAACTTTTGCGACTGGCGCGGGTGAAGCGGGTTTTGCTGACGGTGTATGTGATACGGGCTTTACATCATTTTTTTTTTCCGGCGAACCTGCAAACAGCCTCATTGCGAATATTACTCCCGTAAGCACAAGCAATACCCCGAATACTATCGAGAATGCTACTACGCTCACGTTCACAGCTCCTGCGAGTCCTTCAAAGTGCATTGTCCTTCCTCCTTCTGTATATGCTAGTGAGGGATTACCCCGTGTTTTTTGGCGGGACGTTCCTCGCGCTTGCTCTCCATCGCGTCAAGTGCCTGGCATACTACCATGCGGGTCTCTTCCGGCATAATTACGCGGTCAACATATCCACGTTCCGCCGCCCTGTAGGGATTCGCAAATTCTTCCCTGTACGCGTCAATCTTTTCGAGTCTCTTTGCTGACGGATCAGAATCACCCTCAATTTCTTTCTTGAAGACGATACTTGCCGCGCCTTCCGCGCCCATTACGGCAATTTCAGCCTGAGGCCACGCGAATACAGCATCAGCTCCGAGTGATTTGCTTGACATGGCCAGATATGCCCCGCCGTAAGCCTTCCTCATTATGACGGTGATTAATGGCACGCTTGCTTCACTGTACGCATAGAGGAGCTTCGCGCCCTTGCGTATAATTCCGCCGTATTCCTGCTCTTTTCCGGGCAAATATCCGGGAACGTCAACAAACGTAACTATAGGAATGTTGAAAGCGTCGCAGTGTCTCACGAATCTTGAGGCTTTGTCGGAAGCGTTAATATCGAGGCATCCGGCCATTACATCGGCGTTGTTCGCTACGATTCCTACAGGGCGGTTGCCGATATGGGCATAACCTGTAACGATATTTTTCGCGAATCCGGCCTGAACCTCTACAAATTCTCCGTCATCAACTACCCTGCGTATTACCTCGTGGACATCATAGCCCTTGTTGGGGTTTACGGGGACAATTCCGCGAAGCTCAATATCGGCTCTCTGAGGGTCATCGTTCGTAGCCTTTAACGGTGCTTCATCGAGATTATTCAGCGGCAGATATGACAGCACTTTGCGAATCTGTGAGAAGCATTCAGCCTCATCCTTAGCGCAGAAGTGTGCATCTCCCGTTATCGTGTTGTGCGTTGCTGCTCCGCCAAGTTCCTCGCTTGTTACTGACTCGCCTGTTACAGCGCGGATTACTTCAGGGCCGGTGATGTGCATTACGCTTTCTTTGTCGACCATGAATATATAGTCCGTCAATGCAGGGCTGTATACTGCTCCTCCTGCTGTAGGCCCCATTATCACGGAGAATTGCGGAATTACACCGCTTGCCAGAGTGTTGCGCCTGAAAATTTTTCCGTAACCGTTGAGCGCGTCTGTTCCTTCCTGTATTCTTGCGCCGCCTGAGTCGTTAATGCCTATGACGGGGCAGCCGTTCTGCATGGCCATATCGATAACTTTGCAGATTTTATCCGCGTGTTTCTCGCCTAACGACCCGCCGAACACCGTAAAATCCTGGCTGTAGATGAAAACTTTTCTGCCTTCAATTGTCCCCCAGCCTGTTACAACTCCGTCACCCGGAATTTTCCGCTCTTCAAGTCCGAAATTATTGCACCTGTGAGTCACAAACTCATCAAGCTCAACGAACGAACCCGGATCAAGCAATGCGGCTATGCGTTCGCGGGCTGTTCCTTTGCCTTTGGACTTCTGCTTTGATACGGCTTCTTCACCGCCGCCGGCAAGTGATGACCTGCGTTTGGCTTCGAGATCCGCGCAAAGCTCTTCGATAGTACGAAATCCCATATTCAGCCAAAGTCCTCCTTCTTGTGAATTGTGATATTGATTCATTTTGATGTGAATTTGAACGTAGAATATCATAGAAATTTATTCATTGCAAAATTTCAGCTTCACACGTAAATTTGTCTATTTCATAATTGATTCTGCGGGAAAAAATTTCAGTCTCAAACCTGCAAAAAAATTCTCACATACTCAATTGAAAGATGACAAAAAAATTCTCACGCATTAACTTTCAGACAAGGTGCTAAATTCTGGACATGAAAAAAACATGTTGTATAATACTCGCAAAATTCCAGCTCATAAAATGCAGTTCCGTCGATAATATTCACACATTCCAATGTAAGGAGATAAACATATGCTGATACGGAAATTTACAGCGTCATTGATACTCATATTCGCGATGTGCATACCGTCATATTCAGCGCAGACAGAAGACCCCGCGCTCAAAGCATGGTCTCACGAAACGCGCGCGCAGAACAGGGAAGGCGATGAAGAGATCAGAATCAAGGCGACGTATTACTCAAATGAATATGTTGAAGCCCTCGTAACGTCAGAAGCAGAGAAAAATTTGTGGACTGCTGACGAAATGGAGAACTACAAGTACACAGTCCTGAAAAACATAAATCTTTCTGAGACAATCCCGTTCCACATTGATATGTATGTACGCGGAGTGCCTATGTACGCACAGCCTTTTGACAAGCACATAACATTGATGGTGCGCGGTAAAAAATATCAGCCTGTGGATTATGACAAACGCTTCAACTTCAAGATACTCGGAGCGCGTGACGGAATGGTATATTTCCCCCGTTATGACGAGAAGACCGGAAAAGATATTCTCTCTGACGCAAAAGAATTAAGGCTCATATTCGACAGCACGATAAGCCATGCGCTTGCGGGACGCGGCGACGTGATATGGATTTGGGACTTGACGAAAGACCGGGGCAAAATCGCAGGAGGCCGGGCGGCGGACAGGTTAGAGGCTGACAGGCTGATAAAGCGTTCAAGAAAGATTGACGACGAAAGAGCAGCTTTGCAGAAGAAACTTGACGAGCTCAACAAAGAGTACAATGAAGTAAACACAAGAATAGACGAATTACAGTCAGAATAGCATCAATCTCACAAAAATACGAAAGGAAGATAATAGTTATGGTAAAGATGGACCGTATCGCAGTGCTAACCAGCGGGGGCGACTCTCCCGGCATGAATGCGGCGGTAAGAGCAGTAGCTCGTACGTGCATGTTCAACGAGAAAGAGTGCATCGGAGTCCGCAGAGGCTATGAGGGACTCATTGAGGGAGATTTCGTTACGCTGGATCACGCTGCTGTAGGCGGAATAATTCACAGCGGAGGAACAATCCTCAAGACAGCAAGAAGCGAGCGATTCAAGACACCTGAAGGCCGCGAGGAAGCATTAGAGCAGATGAAGAAAGCCGGAATTGACGGGCTTGTAGTAATCGGCGGGGACGGATCATTTCACGGAGCGAAAGCACTTCATGACATGGGATTTCCGACAATAGGAATCCCCGGAACAATCGACAACGACATCACAGGAACTGATGAGACAATAGGATTTGACACAGCGGTCAACACAGCCCTTGAAGCAATCATGAAATTACGCGACACAGCTACGAGCCATGAAAGACTCTTTGTGGTTGAAGTAATGGGACGGAACGCGGGATTTCTCGCTCTTGAGGTTGCTGTTGCTACTGGTGCGGAGTATGTTGTTGTGCCTGAATTGCCGTTAAGCATCGGGGATTTGACGAAACGACTCAAGAGTTCATACCGTGAAGGACGGAGTCATACGCTGATAATTCTCGCTGAAGGTGTCATGACTGCTGCGGAAATGCGTGAACAGCTCCAGGACTCCGGCGGATATGATGCGCGTGTTACAGTTCTGGGATATATTCAGCGCGGAGGTCATCCGACATCGTTCGACGTAGTACTTGCCACGAGAATGGGAGCATTCGCAACAGAGAATCTCATGATCGGGAAATCGGGAATGATGGTAGGCAATATCAATCACAAGCTCGTATTAAGCCCCCTCGAAAGAGCATGGAGCGAGCATAAATCATTAAGCCCCGAAATGTTGAGCCTAATGAACAAAATGAACTAGCAGTAAAAACGGGGAGTGATGAAAAAATTTGCTCCCCTTTTCTCCCATCACTTTATATGTAAGGAAAATTTCAATGCCGAGAAAAGCAAAATCACAGGAAGAATTATCACAGGAACAATCACAGGAAACGCCGAAAAGAAAACGTACAGTAACAAGAAAAGCAACCGTGCGAAGAAAGAAGGAAGACATGACAGAGGAATTATTCCCCAGTCCTGAATTAACCCCTGAAGAACTCACAGAAGAAGTGCGAGAAATACAAGAAGAATCTCATGACGAACCGCCGTTTGAAGCTCCTGAAGACTTTATGCCGGAAGAATCAGCAGAGATTCCTTACGAGGATTTAGAGCCGTCAGAACCTGAGCCGCAAGAGTCTGAGCAGGAGCCGCAAGAGACGGAGCAGGAGCCGCAAGAGACGGAGCAGGAGACAGAAGATTTTGACGCGCCCCAGCACGAATTTACACGCACAAGGGGAAGAAGGCAGCTTATTCAGCACCCGAAACCGAAATACACATATGCTATGCTGTCGTCAAAAAATCTCGCTGACCTCAAAAAGCTCGCAAAGGAAATCAACATCAACATACCCGTATCAATCCGCAAAGATGACCTGATAATCTTAATCCTGAAAACGCAGGCCGAAAGCATGAATTACCGTTTCGGAGGAGGAACGCTTGAGATATTGCCGGAAAATTTCGGGTTCTTGCGCCCTAAAGGAATGCTGCCGACAGACAGCGATGTATATTTGTCGTCCTCGCAGATTCGGAGATTCGGACTCAGGAACGGCGATGTGATTTGGGGACTGATACGCCCGCCGCGGGATCAGGAGCATTACGAGGCGTTATTGCGTGTTGAGACTGTGAATTTCTCTGACCCTGAACACTCACGGAAGCGTCCCATGTTCGCGCAGTTGACTCCGATTTTCCCCGATCACCGTTTGAGCCTCGAATATGATCCTTCTGACCTCGCGACAAGACTCGTTGACATGTTCGCCCCGATTGGACTCGGACAAAGGGCATTAATCGTATCACCCCCGAAAGCCGGAAAAACTACACTCCTCAAGCGTATAGCCTCTGCGATAACTGCAAATTCTCCTGATGTCATACTCATGGCGCTTTTGATTGACGAACGCCCCGAAGAGGTTACGGACTTTTCACGCTCAATTGACGGTGAAGTTATTGCGTCAACTTTTGACCGCCCGGCCGATGAACATATACGTGTTGCGAATCTTGCGCTTGAGAAGGCGAAAAGGCTCGTCGAGGCAAAACGTGATGTTGTGATTCTTCTTGACAGTATAACGAGATTAGCGCGTGCTTCAAACCTTACTGTGCCGCCGTCAGGGAGGACTCTTTCAGGCGGTCTTGATCCTTCAGGCTTGTATTTCCCCAAGAGATTTTTCGGAGCTGCACGGAATTTCGAGGAAGGCGGGAGCTTGACGATAATCGGAACGGCGTTGACTGATACAGGCTCGCGAATGGATGACGTAATCTATGAAGAGTTCAAAGGCACGGGGAATATGGAGCTTCATTTGTCGCGTAAACTTTCGGAGCAGAGAATTTTCCCGGCAATCGACATAACGAAATCAGGAACACGGCGCGAAGAGTTATTGATACCTGATGACGAACTCAAACGCTTATGGATTTTGCGCAAAAGAATCGCGGGAGTCGATGAGGCTGGAGCATTGAATCTCATCATGGACAAACTGCGCCAGACAGATAACAACAGCGAGTTTCTTAACTCAATAAAGCTGCAATAAAGGAGTGTAAAACATGGCCGAAAAAGAGCGTTTCTTGTGGCATCTCCGCCGCATAATGAAGAAAAATCCGTTGATCTACAAGATATATCACACACTCAATAATTTTCTCTACTGGAAAATACTGGTTGTAATTAAGACGTTCATATACAAGAACTTTCTGAAATTCCCCTCAGACGGACTCAACACGTCAGAAAAACGTACGGAAAAAATAATAGTATCATTGACGAGTTACCCCGCAAGAATTGATGATGTGCCTTACGCAATACTTTCAATGCTGCGCCAGACAATGAAGCCCGACAAAATAATCTTGTGGCTTGGGACTGGGAAATTTCCTGATGACAAGCTGCCGGAAATTTTTGACCGTGTGAAAGCGTCAGGCGTTGAGATAAAATTTCGCGAAGATTTAGGGCCTCACACGAAATATTTTTACGCGGTCCAGGAATATCCCGATGACATTGTGATAACGGTTGATGACGATCATATTTACGACAGAAATTTGATCGAGCGTCTATACAAGTCGTACAAGAATCACCCAGGCTGTGTTCAGGCATTGACAGTATCACGCATAACATTTGACGATAACGGGAACATGAATAAGTATGTTGACTGGGAATATGCTTACGCGGGCAATCCGGGTAGCACCAGCCATGAGTATATAGCGTTCGGCATTGGAGGTGTTCTTTATCCGCCTCATTCTTTGCCGCCTGAAACATTCAATCTTGAAGCAATGAAGCGTTTAAGCCCCAGAAACGACGACATATGGCTGAAATTCATGGAGATAATGAACGGCACAAAAGTTACAGCAGCCGCCTCGAGTACCCAATTAGCAGGCTCATATATTTATGGCTGTTCAGCGGAATTTGCTTTGAGAAATACTAATGACAGACAGGGAGAAAATCAGATTCAGCTTGACGCGATACTTAACGAATATCCCGCATTAGCTGACATAATCAGAAAGGATTCAGGAGTGATAAAAGTTGCACAGTAAAATATTATCCTCAGCAGAAAAACTTGAAGGCTCAATGGTGAAAACGCTCGCGAGATTGTGCAGCATTCCGGCAGTTTCACCGCACAACGGCGGAACAGGCGAGGACGCAAAAATTCTTGAACTCGCAAAAATCATTGATGAGTTAGGGCTGAAAGATATTGCGCTCAAAGTTGAACATGTTGACGATGAAAAAGCGCAGTCAGGCCGCAGACCTTCATTATTTCTCGAATATCCCGGGAAAAAGCCGCAGAGACTTTGCATTCTCTCACACATTGATGTTGTCCCTGAGGGCGATAAATCAGCGTGGACTCTTGACCCCTTCAAGCCTGAAGTAAGAGGCACGAGATTATACGGGCGCGGAGTCAGCGATAACGGCATGTGCCTTGTGTCATCACTCTTTGCGCTCAAAGCTCTTCAGGACGCGGGAATTACGCCGGAATACTCTATCTTGCTCGCGTTCGTCTGCGATGAAGAGATGGGAAGCCATTACGGACTCGAACAGTTAATAGAGCGCGACATTTTCAGGGCTGATGATTTAGTTGTCGTTCCTGATTCGGGAAATGACGCTGGGGATTTCATCGAGATAGCCGAAAAATCTATGCTCAAGATGAAGTTCACCGTAACAGGAAAGCAGGTGCACGCCGCATACCCGACTCACGGAATAAACGCCTGCAGAGCCGCAAACATTCTCGCTCATGAAGTTGATGAAGCACTGCACAAGAAATTCACGCAGGAAAATCCGCTGTTTGACGTTCCTTTTTCGACATTTGAGCCGACAAGAAGAGCCGCTAATGTCCCGGCCGTGAATATTGTTCCGGGGCGTGAAGTCTTTGAATTTGACTGCCGTATTCTGCCGGAAATTTCGCTTGATGATGTTATTGCAGCTGTGAATGAAGTTGTTTCTGACGTTGAGAAGAGGACGGGCGCAAAAATTTCTGTTGACTTTGAAGGTTCAAACGCTGCCGAGCCTACAAGAAAAGATTCTGAGGTTTGCAGGCTGTTGATGAAGAGCGTGAAAGAAGTCCTGAATATTGAGCCTCTTGCAGGGGGAATCGGCGGTGGAACGTTCGCGGCATTCTTCAGGAAGAAAGGTATCCCGGCTGTAGTCTGGTCTCAGGAATGCGACGGAGTAGCGCATCAGCCGGATGAGTACACAGAAATATCTTACATCGTCAACAATGCAAAAGTTTTCGCGCTCATGATGGCAGGAGAATAATTTTCCCCCCGTCAAAAAATCATCGGCGGGGGTTTTCTGTTACTTTGAGGGCTGCTGAATCCAAATCGTAGCGGCCTCGTTCAGCGGCAAGTTTACACTCTCATGTGAAATAACGCAGGTGAAAATATCATTGTCGTTGTCGATTAATTTCACTTCCGCGCCAATCACAAAACCTTTTTTCGCAAGATTTTTCCTCAAAGGCTCATCAGCGGTAATCCTCAGAATTGCGCCCTCCGAATCTGAGTCGCATATCGTCAAAGGCACAGGCACAATCAGCACAGGCTTCTCAATCGCAAGAAATATCTCGTCAACCCACGGCTGATGTTCCGCCCTCGCTTTCCTGAAATACTCAAGAAGCGCGTACAATCTTTCCTCCGTAACAGGGTCAATATAGTGTTCCATTGAGCAGGCCATTTCTGACGAGTGATCGCGGTCAAGCCCTAACAGTTCGTGAAAGAATGCCCGAAAGCCCTCGTGCCTGTGAAAAACTGTCATGCCTCTTCTGCGTCCTGCGTCGGTCAAATGCAAATTCCCGTAACGTTCGTGCTTCACGAGTTCAAGCTCAACAAGTTTCTGTACTGTTGCGGTTACGGTGCCTTTTGTGATTTTGAGACGGTCTGCGAGATCTGTTACTGTGATTTTCCGGCCTGTGCTTTCAAGCAGGAATAACTCCTCTAAATAGTCTTCAATGCGCGGGGACAACATAAATTTTTCACCTCAAATTTTCGTGAATGCCAACATTATATCAACAATATTTTCTATAGCATTATGGGATTAGGGAGAGTCGTTTTTCCTTCAAGAGTGAGAGCCGCTGAAGTCCTAAGCTCAAGCATGTTTTCTTCAAGCCTGAATGACGGCATAAAGTCCCGTATGATGTCGAGGCCGTGAAGAGTCATGCGCGTGTTTCGTGATGTGATTCCTGAGAGAGCAAACATTTTCTTGATGCGGTGATTGCGAGTCGTTCCCCGGATTGTTCCGGGATTGTCGGCAAAAATTTTCGGCGGGTTTGACGTGATGAAAAAATTTATGTGATTGTCGCAATTGTAATCAGAATGCAAAAGCGAATTGATGAACATTTCCCGGAATGCCTCAGCGCATTTTGACGACAGAGGCGCAAGGAGTCTCGGAAGAATTTTCACGCATGAGTCCCAAATGTTTACGGCTTCAACCTCTGCATGTCCCCCGGAATAATCGAGAACAGCGCGGACTCTCAGAATATCACCGAACATTAACGCCCCCGCGAACGTCAGAAATTTTCCCGAAAAGATTCCCGCCCTCATCATAAACTCTTCACGCGATAATCTCCTCATTCCCTCGTTGAGAGTTGTAACCTTCACGCGAAACTGATTCAGCGACTCTTCATTGAGCGATATATTTTTGACGGGGAAATCATCCCGCGAAAAGTCATGCGAGTCTCCGGCCATGATGATTTTTGCCTTTCGTCCTGAGATTACGTTCTGGCCTTCTATCCTTCTGTAGACTCTTCCTCTGAAAAGCGCGGGCTTCCTGTGCCACACTAACGGAGGAACATACACGCCGTAATCCTCAATGACATACGGAATGTTATCGGGAATCATTTTCACGGGGTCAAAGCCATCACCGACAATCACGCCGCCCGATGAATTAGCGAACGCACATACAGTTTCAGGAACTTTATACGATTCTTCTCTGCTGATTATCTGTGTGTCCAAGAGATTATGCCCCGTTCAAAAAATTTTTCAGATATTATAATTTACCCAATTCAAAGAGGTGATTAATGTGAAAACGTTTCTGATTGTTGACGGACACAGCCTCGCTCACAGGGGATTTCACGCGATAAACGCAAACTTGACCGCGCCCGACGGGACTCCGACATCAACAATCGTAGGATTCATGAATATGCTTTACAGAGTCCAGGATGAATTATTGCCTGATTTCACCGTTGCAGTTTTTGACACAAAGGGAAAAACTTTCAGGCACAAAATTTACGCGGAATACAAAGAAGGGAGGCCGCCTCTTTCTGATGACTTGCGTATTCAGCTTCCCATATTGCAGGAATTATTGAGCCTCTGCGGAATTAGGGTTGTTACTCGTGATGGAGTCGAAGCGGACGACACAGCAGCATCAATCGCCAAACTTGCGCGCAATGAAGGCTATGAAGTCGTAATACTCTCGTCGGACAAAGACCTTTTCCAGATTATCGGCGAGGGAGTAAGGATAATGCGTCCCGTTAAAGGCGGCGTATCAGGAGCAGAAATTTACGATGAAAAATCTTTTGTGAAGGAGTACGGATTTCACCCGGCCTCAATGCCCGATTACCTCGCAATCATGGGAGACTCTTCCGACAACATTAAGGGCGTTCAAGGAATCGGCGATAAGGGCGCGAAGAAACTTCTCTCACAATTTCCCACAATCGAGGTCATATACTCATCACTGAAGGCACTTCCGAAAACACAGCGCGATAAACTTTCAGCAGCAGGAGAAGAGTCAGTGATATGGACTCGCGACAATTTGACGTTATTGCGTGATGATATTTTTGACGGTGATTCGGACTTCATCAATGACTGCATAAACACGAGACTTGATTTTGACGGCGCAGAAAAGTTAGCGTTAAGGCTGGGACTTTCACGAGTACTCAAACGCATAGGCAGCACTAAAACGCCATTGCCCCGCGAATTTTTCCCGAAAAGTGAATCCGTAACACCTCAATGTGAAATCATGACTTTCGACTACAAAAAAGAACTCAGAGACTCGCCCGGAAAGTTTACGCATTCCGCAAAAATTTGGGACTTGAAGACCGCGTATTACCTCCTTCACCCTGACGAGGCCGCAAGAAATTTCCCCGCATTAGCCGAAGCCGCGAAAAACAGCGGCAGCCTCTCCGAATCTCTCAGGATTGCCGCCGGAAATATCGAGGCAGAAATAGAGTCATATGACGGATTATTGCACGTCATGAATGATATTGACCTGCCTATAATCCCGGTGCTGAACAGGATGGAGGATCACGGAATCAGAATCGACACGGAAATATTTTCGTCCGTTCAGTCTGAATTGTCGCAGAGAATCGCGGAGATTGAGCAGAGGTTAGCAAATATTACGGGAGTCAGGATAAACATAAATTCATCGGCGCAAGTTTCGTGGCTTTTGTTCGAGAAGCTGAAATTTGAACCGTCAGGAAAAACGAAAGGCAAAACTTCGTACTCAACTGAAGCGGGAGTCCTTGAGAAGCTCGCAAAATCTCCCAACAGTGAGCCGCCTTCATTAATCCTTGAACACCGTGAACTCTCGAAAATGCTGACAAGTTTTGTGATACCGTTCCAGAAATTTGCGGACAAAGACGGAATAATTCACACAACATTTGATCCGGCCATGACAGGCACAGGGCGTTTAAGCTCACGAGACCCGAATATACAGAATATACCGGCTTTCGGTGAATGGGCTGTGAAAATAAAATCCGGAATGATTCCCGTGAACCCTGAAAACATTTTTGTGTCGGCTGACTATTCACAGGTAGAATTGCGTGTGCTTGCGTATATGTCGAAAGAAGAAAGATTGATTGACGCGTTCACACATGGCCGGGATATTCACAGCGAGACAGCGTCATGGGTATTCAGCGTTATGCCTGAGCTAGTTACGCCGGAAATGAGACGGGCCGCAAAGATGATAAATTTCGGACTCCTTTACGGCATGAGTTCATTCGGACTCGCTGAAAGGCTGAATATTTCACGCAAAGAAGCAGACGGAATAATGACACGGTATTTTGACGCATTGCCGAACATACAGAGCTTCATTGACAGCCTGATAAATGACGCAAAGGAACGGGGATATTCACGGACACTTGCAGGAAGAATACGCCCGATGAAAGAGATTCCCGCAAAAGGTGCAGCACTTGACCGGGCGTTAATCAACATGCCGATTCAGGGTACAGCGGCGGATATAGCGCGAAAGGCCGTAACAGCTTTTGACGCTTCAGGGACGGCAGAATTATTCCTTCAGGTTCACGACTCTTTAGTGTGCGAATGCCCCGCGAATCATGCCGATGAAGTTGCAGAAACTTTGCGTGAAATTATGGTTAAGGCGGGCGGTGAAGTTTCGTTGCTTAGTGCTGAGTCAAAAACGGGTAAAAATTTGGCGAATGTGTGAAATTGCTTAGTCTGTGCTAAAATTTCAAAATCATGTAAATTACTTACTGAAAAATTTATAGAAAGAGGGTTTTTATCCCATCATGATGAAATTCCTGCGCACGCAAATGAAATGGATAATGGCAATAATTGTTGTGGCATTCCTGCTTTCTACGTTCTTGATGTATGAAGGCAGAGGCACAAGAAGGACTCCAGGCCGCAACCCTGACGGAACAATGACGGATTACGAGGTGGCGCAGATAAACGGACGCTCGTTAATGCGCTCGGAGCTTGAGCAGAGACTCCGCAATTATCTCAGCCAGTACAGCACAAGAAGTATGGCATCTATCGACATGCCGGCAATATACAGATCAGTGCTTGACCAGGCAATATTAGAGTCGCAGTTGGCGAAAGAAGTAGAAGACAAGGGAATACGTGTAAGCGATGCAGAGGCAGAAATAGCGATGAAGAATTACGCTGATACATATTTCCCGACAAGAGAGGCATTCTATCAGGTGCTGGCAAATTCAGGGATAAAAGTTGACGACTACAAGAAGAGTCTAGCGCGTCAGATGGCATCAGAGAGATTAATACGTGATGCAGTAGGGGAAGTAACAATCAGCGACGACAAAGTTTCAGAGTTCTACGACACAATGAAGGCGATACTTTACTCACAGCCGGAAGGATTCATGGTACACATGGCCGATTTCGGGACGAGTGCGGACGCAGAATATTTCCGCGCAGAAATCGCAGGGGGCGCAAGCTGGGACGTATTAGCATCGGGCGAATTAGCCTCACATGACGTAATCAACATCACAAAATCACCCGTGAGACTCCCTGCCAGCACATTTAGATCTGGAATACTGAGCGTGCTTGCTTCTGTTGACGTGGGAACGGTGAGTCCAGTTTTCGCGGTCTCAAGCAAGGATTACGGAGTCGCGCTGAAAGTCTCACATGTTGACGCGGGAAATATTCCTTATGATGAAGTGAGCGGTGATATTCGCACACTTTTGACACAGCAGGAGGAACGGAGCAGATTAACGGCCTATGAAGAATCATTACGCAGCAAAGCAAATGTAGTGATTAACGACAATGAATTATTCGCAAGCCCTGTTGTTTCAGGGGACAATACGCAGTCAGCAGACATTCTCCCGATAATGACTCTTGATGATGCCAGCAAAGACGAATCAGCCGAGACTCCCGCAACTGTAGCAAGTGCTGACGAACCCGCAGAGACTTCCGCACCTGTAACGAGCGTTGACGAGAACCCCGCAGAGACTCCCACTCCTGTAGCAAGCGTTGACGAAAAGCCCGCAGAGACTCCCGCAACTGTAACAAGCGTTGACGTGAAACTCACCGAGACTCCCGCGCCCGTAGCAAGTGCTGACGAAAAGCCCGCAGAGACTCCCGCAACTGTAACAAGCGTTGACGTGAAACTCACCGAGACTCCCGCGCCCGTAGCAAGTGCTGACGTGAAACCCTCAGAGACTCCCGAATCTGTAGCAAGCGTTGACGAAAAACCCGCAGAGACTCCCGAACCCGTCGCAAGTACTGACGTAATCACCGAGACTCCCGCAACCGAATCAGCCGACGCAGTAACAGAAGCAAAACCCGAAGTATCACAGGATATTTCAGCCGACAAAGAATAGTAACACTCAGCAGGAAGTGAGATTTATACATGGCATCACCGCTCCAGCAAAAACGTAGCGACATTCACAAAATATTGATCATCGGCTCCGGGCCTATAGTGATCGGTCAGGCCTGCGAGTTCGATTACTCAGGGACTCAGGCTTGCAAGGCTCTGCGCTCATTGGGCTATGAAGTTGTGCTTGTGAACTCAAACCCCGCAACGATCATGACAGATCCCGAAATGGCTGACATAACATACATTGAGCCGCTGAACCCCGAAAGACTCGAAGCGATAATAGCCCGTGAACGGCCTGACGCATTACTGCCGAATTTGGGCGGGCAGTCAGGACTGAATTTATGCGCTGAACTCCACAAGGCCGGGATTCTCACAAAGTACAACGTTGAAGTAATTGGTGTTCAGGCTGACGCAATAGAGCGGGGCGAGGACAGAATAGAGTTCAAGAACACAATGAACGCCCTGAATATCGACATGGCACGCTCACAGGTAGCATACTCAGTTGACGAGGCTTTGAGCATTGCGGAGACTCTCGGCTACCCTGTTGTTTTGCGTCCTGCTTACACAATGGGCGGCGCGGGCGGCGGATTAGTCTACAACCGGGACGAACTGCGCACAGTCTGCGAACGCGGGTTACAGGCCAGCATTGTCCATCAAGTTTTGGTTGAAGAGTCCGTTTTGGGCTGGGAAGAATTAGAGCTTGAAGTTGTGCGCGACAAGAACAACAACATGATAACAGTATGCTTTATCGAGAATGTTGACCCTATGGGCGTTCACACTGGGGACTCTTTCTGCGTTGCTCCGATGCTTACGATTTCAACCGAATTGCAGACACGTCTTCAGGAAATGGCGTATAAAATCGTCGAACATATTGGCGTGATTGGCGGAACAAATGTACAGTTCGCGCATGATCCTAAAACTGACCGCGTTATAGTGATTGAGATTAACCCTCGTACGTCTCGTTCATCTGCTTTAGCGTCAAAGGCTACAGGCTTCCCGATTGCGCTAATATCGGCGAAACTTGCGGCAGGTCTAACGCTTTCTGACATTTCATGCGGGAAATATGGCACGCTCGACAAATACAAGCCTGACGGAGATTATGTAGTTGTGAAGTTTGCTCGCTGGGCGTTTGAGAAATTCAAGGGAGTACAGGACAAACTTGGGACTCAAATGCGGGCGGTCGGTGAAGTTATGAGCATCGGCAAAAATTTCCGCGAGGCATTGCAGAAGGCAGTGCGCTCACTTGAGAAAGACCGTTACGGACTCGGCCATGTGAAGAATTTTGATACCCTCACAAAGTCGGAGCTTCTGAAATTGCTTGAATATCCCACGAGTGAGAGATATTTTGTGATGTACGAGGCATTGAGGAAAGGCGCGACAGTTGACGAGATTCACGCATTAACAAACGTCAAGGCATATTTCATTGAGGAGATAAAATCTCTTGTTGACGAGGAAGAACACATACTGACATTCAGGGGGAAAAATCTTCCTGATGACGTATTAATTCAGGCCAAACGCGATGGATTTTCCGACAGATATTTAGCCGGGATTCTCAACGTCAGCGAGCAGAGCATAAGAGAACGCCGCGAATCCCTGAATGTGATTGAGCATTGGGACAGTGTGCACGTAAGCGGTACAGAAAACGGAGCATACTATTACAGCTCATACAGCACATCAGGCAGCAACAAAGTATCACGCAATCGCAAAATCATGATACTAGGAGGCGGCCCGAACAGAATCGGACAGGGAATCGAGTTCGATTACTGCTGTGTACATGCCGCGCAGAGTCTCCGCAAATTAGGCTTTGAGACAATCATCGTCAACTGCAACCCCGAAACAGTTTCAACGGATTACGACACTTCCGACAAACTATATTTTGAGCCTCTCACGCTTGAGGACGTATTGAGCATTTACCGGGAGGAGAAGCCCGCCGGAGTCATAGCGCAGTTCGGAGGGCAGACACCGCTGAATCTTGCATCAGAGTTAGAGCGCAACGGCGTGAAAATTCTCGGAACATCGCCGGAAATCATAGACCTTGCGGAAGACCGGGGACGATTCAAATCCGTAATGGACTCTCTGAATATTCCCATGCCTGAGTCGGGAATGGCGGCAACTCTTGATGAAGCCCGTGAAGTTGTTGCGAGAATAGGTTATCCCGTGATGGTGAGGCCGTCTTACGTTTTGGGCGGGCGCGGAATGGAAATAGTGTACGATGAAGAGAGCCTTGCGAATTACGTTAAAGCGGCAAAGGGCGTAACACCTGACAGGCCGATACTGATAGACAGATTCCTGAATCACGCGCTTGAATGTGAAGCTGATGCGATTTGCGACGGAACTCACGCTTACGTCCCCGCCGTAATGGAGCATATAGAATTAGCCGGGATTCATTCGGGCGACTCTGCATGTTTCCTCCCTTCAAGGCACATTTCACCCGAAGCACTTTCAACCATCAAAGAATACACGCGTAAAATTGCTGAAGCCATGCACGTTGTAGGGCTGATGAACATACAATACGCAATCGAGGCGGGAAAAGTTTTTGTGCTTGAAGCGAATCCGCGTGCCTCTCGTACAGTTCCGTTAGTGTCAAAAGTCTGCGGTATTCGGATGGTGCCTCTTGCAGTCGAGGCGATAACACGCGAGCTTACGGGGAAATCATCACCGCTTGAAACATTAGGCGAGAGAGTCATACCCTATTACGGCGTGAAAGAGTCAGTATTTCCGTTTAACATGTTCCAGGAGGTTGACCCTGTATTAGGACCTGAAATGCGTTCAACGGGCGAGGTTTTGGGACTCGCGTCGATTCCTGGCGAGGCGTTTTTCAAGGCAGAAGAGGCAGCCGGGGGAAAATTGCCGCTGTCAGGGACTGTGCTTTTTGCCGTGAGCGATTCCGACAAGAAGGACATTATCCCGATCGCGCAGAAATTCAGCTATGCGGGCTTCAAGATTCTTGCGACTGAAGGAACGTATGAGGCTCTGAAAAATTCCGGCGTTGACTGCGAATGTGTAGGACACGGACGGCCTGACACGCTCGATCACGTAATTAACGGCCACGTTCAGATGATAATCAACACTCCGCGCGAAAAGGCACTTACGAAATCAGGAAGCCTTCTGAGGCGCGGAGCTGTGAAGATGGGAATCCCCTACGTAACGACAATAGCGGCGGCAGATGCGGCAATCGAGGGAATAATGACAGTGAAAGCAAAGGGAACGAACACGCAATCCCTTAAATCGATAAAAGAATGGCATAACATGATTCACTAGGACGAGCTTTCAACAGTCCGAATTGATTTTGCACCTCCTGTATTGCGGCAGGGGGTGTATTTTTTTGCGCTGAAACTTGCATTGAAAGTGAGAGTTTTTGACGTGAGATTTTTTGCTGACTGTGCTTTTTGCTGACGGGATATATTTTCCTCGTGAAGTTTTTGCTGACGGTGAAAGGGTAACAAAAAAGACCCGCATTTGTGTGCAGGTCTCATTATGATTTATGAATGGACTGTGAGGGACTCGAACCCACGGCCCGCTGATTAAGAGTCAGCTGCTCTACCAACTGAGCTAACAGTCCGTAAATGGAACAGATAGACGCGCCCGGCAGGATTTGAACCCGCTGCCTGAAGATCCGAAGTCTTCCGCTCTATCCAGATGAGCTACGAACGCATAAAGGGTGAGTGAAGGGACTTGAACCCTCAACCGCCGGAACCACAATCCGAAGCTCTAACCAATTGCGCTACACTCACCATGTTATTTATGGCGCGCCCTGCAGGATTCGAACCCGCGGCCTACGGCTTAGAAGGCCGTTGCTCTATCCAGCTGAGCTAAGAGCGCGTATTAACTTTTCAGAGCGGGAAACGGGATTCGAACCCGCGACCTACGGCTTGGAAGGCCATCGCTCTAGCCAACTGAGCTATTCCCGCATACTTTTTTCACTGGGTATCGGGGCGAGAAGATTCGAACTTCCGACCCCCTGCTCCCAAAGCAGGTGCGCTAACCAGACTGCGCTACACCCCGGTTGTTGCGTATCACAATGCGTAATTATATCCCCAACGCTTATTTTGTCAAGATTGCCTCTTCGAGTTTTGCACGTTCTTCACGTTCGGCCTGTACTCTGAGATTGTGCGCGCGCATTGCGTCAAAGTGAGATTTTCCCCGCACAAAGTGTGAGAAGTCTGTTACTTCCGGTATGTCGGACGTGTCTGGCTCTCCGAACAGCTTTCTTTTCTCGTCCATGCGCCTCAGAAAGTCCCTGCGTATTGCTTCGCGTTCTTCAGGGTCTACCACTGCCGCAAGTATGTCATGCAAGCCCATAAGCATAATATCTTTCTTCCTCCTTTGTTGCGTGTCGTGCTGATATTATACGGATAATGTCATTGTTGTCCACAGTTATGCGCTCAACGTAAACCATGTACATTATATCGCCGTATACCATTCCGACAGCCTGCAAACGTTCCTCGCCTGTATATTCATCAACAGAATTTATTTCTATCGATATATTGTCATCAAGAAATATTGCCGCTGCCTCTGAGAATCTTACGCCGTGTTTCTTGAGATTGCTTGCTGCTTTCCTGTCATCCCATGTGAAAAGCATTCCCCCTGAAGTCCATTTCACTCTCTCATGTTCTGTGAAGCGCAAAATATTTCACTCCCTTTGACGCTATTATACATTCAGGATTTCACGTTCACGGATTAATCCGGCCATGTCGTCAAGAATTTCCCGGTTGTCGCTCAACAAATCATACACGGCATCTTCACTTAATACTCCGCGTTTGAGGTCAGCGGGGAGTCTTCCGGCTTCGTCATCGGCAAAATCTTTGCGCCATTCTTCACCGCCGTAATACGATGAAAGCTCGCGTAATTTTCCCTGAACATTACGGTACATTTCGAGGGAATGTGCGAGTGAGGCGATTGCTTTGCGGGAGTCGTTGAGGCAATTTTCCATGTGTGAGATTCTTTCGGTCTGAGTCATTTTGAGTCCTCCGTGAAAATTTTATGAAAGCATAACAAAAAGACAAGGTTTTGTGCTATAATTTCTTTGACGTAAAAATTAAATCTGCACATGGCCGAATAAATCGGTCTCCTTGTCTCATACTCATTATATCACAAGACAGGGCGGGGCGTTAAGGTTGTGTGCAAAAAATTTTTGATTGCGTTGTGGGTTTATAGGAGCGCAAACGGAACAAACACGGCAGTAACAAGCATTCAGGAACACGAAGAGAAAACACAAGGAGGAAAAAAATCATGAGAAATACGCGCAAAGGATTCACACTCGTAGAATTATTGATCGTCGTGGCAATACTCGCAACGCTCACAGCGGCAATGACAACGAGCATCAGCGGGGCAACGGCGAAGGCAAAAGCATCAACAATAGCTTCAAACGTTAATGCATGCATCAGTGCGGCGAGGCTTTATGCGGTAAACAATGCAAGTGATGGACTTGACGACCTGACAGCGGATGAGGTGCTTTTCGCAAGTTTGCCTACATGGAAAGATTTTAAGCTGGAAACTGATGCTAAGGGTGTAAGCTATGAGGCAACCACAGATAAAGGCGAATCAAAATGGGCAATCAAAGTAGATTTCAGCTCAGACCCGGAAAAAGACGCAATAAGAACCGCGCTTATTGGCATGAAAGGTTACGGAAACTCCTATGCTCAATCCGAGTCCAGTGGAACATACACATATACACCGACTCCAGTATTAGGAGCAACAGGCTCTGAAAGCTATAAATTCAAGGTAACTTTGATCAGCGGAAAAATAGAAGCTGACAGCTAACATTCACACGACAAACCTATAACCAAACAACACAATATAAATCGAGTCCCCCAACGCCTACTCCGTAAGGAGCGCGCAGCATTGAGGGACTCATTCTTTTATCTTTATCGCAGAATCTCACGAATCATTCCCACAAGATTCTCCGGGCTGTCGTTCTCGTAAAATATTCTCCCGTTCCCCGCAAGTTTCACAAACTCTTCTGCGTTCTTCGCCTGATGATTGTCCATCGCTCCCGGCCATGGAATTGTTATCGCCGGGATTTTCCACTTCATGACCTCTGCGAGCGTTGAGCCTCCTGACCTGCACACAAGCAAATCACACGCGGAGTAAAACGGATTCATGTCCCATTGAGGCGGGATAAAATGCGCGTTTCCCTCATTGCGTCTCTCTTTTGCCAACAGGAACACAAACTCATACTCAGGGCATAATTTCGCGGCTTTCATCAAAATTTCACTTAATGGCCCGCTCCCTAATGACCCTCCCGCAACACCGACAATTTTCGCGCCCTCACGGACATTCACGCCCAAAGTTTTCAGCGCGTCATCTCTTGCCATTCTCACAGGCTCACGAGCTGGAGTCCCCGTGTACGTGAATGACTTTATCCCCTCGCACACTGGCCAGCCCGTTATGATTCTCGCGCCAATCTTCGCGGCAAATCTCGCGACTCGCCCTGCTACGGTGTTCTGTTCGTGCAAAGTTACGGGAATTTTCTTCAGCCTCGCAACTATCAGCGGCGCAAATGATATATACCCTCCGAACAAATATATCTCGTCAGGCTTGAAGCCGTTAATGTATTTCGCTGTCATTGAGATTGACTTGAACACGTCAAAAATTCGCGTGAAAATTTTTGTTACCGAGCGTGTACCCATAGGAGACCCGGCTAAAGGCAATATTACCGGGTCAATTCCTGCTGAATGATATATTGTCTCCTCAAGTTTCCGCGAACCGCACAGCCACGACACCACATCACCGTTACCCTGACGATTTTTACCGAATACTATTGCGGGGAATATATGACCGCCCGTCCCGCCTGAAGCTATTAATACTCTCATCAAAATTGTCTCCTTTTTTTAGTATAATCTCTTAGCCTTTAATGAGTTAAGGTTTGGAGATTGGACGGACAAAACGCTCTGTCTGTAAAATCTTAAGCGACTTAAGGCAAAACAGTTAGCCGTTCTGTAAAAACGATTGCACACATTGTGCTTTACAACGTAACCCGGTGAACTTTCACGTTCTACGGTTTAGAGGCTGAAGTAAGCCAGCCCCGGCGAATAAGGGTACTCTGAGGCGTAAACATTCGAGGCTCAGACGTTTAGACCATGTGCCAGACTTTTCCGAAAGCCACCGCCTTTAAGTGTGTGGATGTTTACTTCTCTTTGTTCTCCTGCTTTATTGACATGAGTAATCCTATCTTTGCCCACATGAACATCATCGAGCTTCCTCCCGCGCTCAAAAACGGCATCGGGATTCCTGACAGTGGCATTAACTTTGTTACGCCCGCAACGTTCACGAACATCGGAAATATCACCGACGCTGTGAGACCTAATGCAAGCGATTTCGTGAAAGGAGTCTTTGCGTTCTTGTATATGTAGTACACACGCCACGTCCATAACGCATAGAGTATCAGCAAAAACATTGTACCCATTAACCCAAACTCCTCACCTATCGCAGGGAAAATATAATCAGTCTCAGCTTCCGGCAAATATCTCTGTTCCTGAAGTCCCTTACCGATTCCGACTCCTGTTAATGAACCGTTTGCGAATGCTACGAGGCCCTGAATAATCTGGAAGCCCGTATCAGTAGGATCTGACCACGGATCCCAGAAGGCGTTGAAGCGTCTCATCCTGTAAGGCGCAATCATAATCAGCACAACTACCGCCGCAATTCCCAGTATCACGCCCCATATAGGATATTTCCAGCCGCGCCGCTCTATGTGCATGACGAAACATATAGCTGTGATGATTAACGTTCCGCCCAAATTCGGCTGAAGCATTAACGGTATACCCATCATCGCAATCACTATTAGAGTCGGACGGACGAATGAGTGAAAATTTCCGCGCTTCGTGAGGCTGTCTTCATCGGTGAGTCTGTCGGCCATGAAAATCGGTACCGCGAACAATGCAAGCTCAAGAGGCTGAAACCGAATCACTACGAGGCTTAACCATCGGCGTGCGCCCCCGACTTTGATTCCGATTCCGGGAATTGCCGTTATCACAAGAAGAAAGAATGCGAGTGTGAATAATTTTCCGCTGTGCTTCCTCACTGACGGACTCGTCCACGCAAAGCATATCATCATCAGAGTCAATCCCACGCCTATAAACTGGAACTGCCTTAACGGTGCTGCGTATGGATTCCCTCCGGCCATGCTGTTACGCAGTGAGAGGGACGAAATCATCACGAGGCCGCACCCGCTTATTATCAACGGTATCAATATCTCCATTTTATGACGCTGACTCTATTTTTGACTTGACGATTTTGCAGAAATGCTCGCCGCGTGCCTTGTAGGATTTGTACATGTCCCAGCTTGTGCAGGCGGGCGACAATAATACTACCATTCCAGGAGACGCTAATGACTGTGAGACGTTTACGGCTTCTTCCATGTCATTAACCCGGCGGAAATTCGCATAGCCTTCACGCTCTAATGCCTCCTGAATCTTTTGCGCCTCTTCTCCCATCAACACCGCGTAATCGCATTCACTCTTCACAGCTTTTGCGAGAGGGGTATAGTCCTCGCCTTTTCCCTGACCGCCGAGAATGATTATCTTGCGTCCATGTATGCACGTCATCGCCGTAATTGTCGCTGCTACGTTCGTCCCTTTCGAGTCATCGATATACTGAACGCCGTCAAGAGTCCCTGCGTCCTCGCACCTGTGCGGTAACGGTTTGAATCCTTCAAGCAAAAATTTCGCCCTGTCAGCAACATCAACGCCCAAAAGTTTCACAGCGCAGAGAGTCATTGCTGCGTTTTCGAGATTGTGAGAGCCGATTAGCGTTGTGTCATTGTACGTGAAAAGTGTTGATGTTTTGCCGCCAATCGTGAGAGTCGCTTTGTCTTTTGACATGAATATATGCCCGTCAGTTTTGTGATTGGGAGTCTCATTCCACGAAAGCACTATGATTTTTCCCGACGGTTTGAGAATGTCATAATCCCTGTCCTGAATTATTCCCCATCCGTCTGCGTCCCTGAGAGTCAATACGCGTGATTTTGCCTCAACGTATGACTCATAGCTTCCGTGCCAGTCGATATGATCCGGCGCAAGGTTGGTGATGATTGATACTTTTGCGTGAAGATTCTTTGTCGCCCTCGCAAGCTGGAAGCTCGACAACTCAAGCACAACTGCGTCAAAATCTTCCTGCGTGAATTTCGCCGATGACGTTCCGAGATTGCCGCCAGTCCCGGCTTTGAGTCCCGCACGGTTCAATACATGGCCGATGAGTGATGTTACTGTGCTTTTTCCGTTGCTCCCTGTAACACACAAAAGATTTTCCGTCCTTATGTGAGGGATGACAAAATCAAGCTCCCCCGTTAATTTCGCCCCGCGTTTATGTGCTTCAAGCAAAATTTCTGACTGAGGGGGGATTCCTGAGCTTATTAGAATCATATCGCTGTCAAAAACTTTTTCTGAATGTCCTTCCTCGAAAGCTATATTATTCTGCGTGAAAAGTGATTTTGCGTCAGGCGTTATTGATTTCTTTTCCGACACAAGAACTTCATAGCCGAGATTATGAGCAAGAAGCGCGAGTCCTTGTCCGCTTACGCCCGCGCCGATAACTGTAACTTTCTGCAACTTTCTTCCTCCTGTAAATTTTCTCGTGGATTGTCGCAAATATTATAGTGCAAGAAAAAAGCCCTGCCCCCGTTTTTGAGAGCAGAGCTTGAAATTTTTGCGTGTGATTTTTGCGTTTACCTGAAAAGCGGTGCTAATGCTTTCTCTGATCCTGCCCTGTCATTCTGTGCTGTTGTTCCTCGTACAGCAATAACAGTTTTCACATTCGCGCCCTTCATCGCTGCCCTTAATGTCCGGTCTGTGCGTCCTGCTCCTGATCCTTCATGAGTGCAGAAAGGGATTACAGTTTTCCCCGTCCAGTCATGAGCCTCAACGAACGTATAAAGCGGCATCGGTATATCTCCCCACCAAATAGGATAGCCGAAATATATCGTGTCATACCCGGATATGTCTTTGTCCTCAAGAATCGCCGGGCGTGCGTTAGCGTTCTGTTCTTTCTTCGCAACGTCAATACATGAGTCGTAATCGGCGGGATATTCTTTTGCGGGCTTGACCTCGAAAAGGTCCGAGGCTGTTTTCTCCGCGATAATCTGCGCGAGCTTCATTGTGTTTCCTGTTGTGATTGTTCCGACGTTGTAATTCTCATCAGCGCGCGAATAAACGATAACGATACTTTTTGCTTCTGCTGACGAAACGAAAGACATCATCATTACGGCTAATGACGCAAGAATAATTTTGAACATGTGAATTTCTCCCTTTATGGATTTTGTGAAAAGTATAATCGCTTAACCTTTGCTTGAAGTCAACAGTTTCAGGAAATTTTCAGCAAGTCTTTCATTCCCGTAAAAGTTTACATGAAGGTATGACGCTAAAATATTTCCGTTCACGTACCCGCCGTAATGTGATTGTTGTGTGTTGCGCCTCGTAAGCTCAAACGCGCATGTATCACCATAATATTCAGGCTCAACCCGCGAGTAATGGAACTCATGACCGCGAACAACATCGCCCCTTTTGCAGATGATATTATCCCTCAATGCGCGAGCCGTCATATATCCCATAACAGCGCGTTCACTCATGTATGACTCAAACGGTATCACCCCGGCCATGTCGTATTTGCGTCCGTCAACACCACTGAGATTTCTGCACAAGTACATCATTCCGCCGCATTCAGCGAGAAAAGGTTTGCGGCAATTCCTCACGCTCTCAAGCATTGGGACATTGTCGGCGAGTCTCTCAGCGAAAATTTCAGGATAACCCCCGCAGAATATATATCCGTCAGCAAATGGCAATTCTGAATTATTAAGAGGGCTGAACGGGATAATCTCTGCTCCGAATCTCTCAAGTGTATTCATGCTTTCAGGGTAAATGAATGTGAATGCCTCATCACGCGCAACAGCAACACGAACAGAATATTTTTTTGACGGGATAAATTTCTCACATGGCCGAAATGTTTTCACGCTTTCATTTTCAGACAGCTTCAGAATATCATCAACATTAATTGACGACTCAAATTTTTTTCTGAGAGACTCAATGTCAAACTTGCTGTTTTCTCCCGCGCTCATCAATCCTAAATGACGTTCGGGAATCTTGAGACTCTCATCACGTTTCAATGCTCCGAGAAATTTTATGCCCTTATCGTTTAACGCTGATGATATTATTTCGGAATGGTAATCTGATCCCGTGAAATTCAGAATCACCCCGGCCATGTTAATACCGCTGTCAAATTCACGGAAGCCCAATGCAACGGCGGCGGCACTTTCACCCATTGAGCGCACGTTAATCACAAGCAGAACGGGAGCATCAAGAAGCCTCGCTATACTTGCTGTGCTGTTAATGCCCCCGTCAAAGAGTCCCATTGCGCCCTCGATTACTGCGATGTCATGACCTGATGAATATTCCGTGAAAAGCCTGCGTGTGTTCTCCTCACTCATAAGCCACATGTCGAGATTGTATGACGCACAACAACCGGCACGCCTCAAATATTCCGTGTCAATGTAATCCGGCCCTGTCTTGAAGGCTATAACGTTAAGCCCCCGTTTTCTGAGAGAAGCGAGAAGCCCGCAAGCTGTTAAAGTTTTTCCCGAATGGCTTGAAGCTCCCGCGATGATAATTTTTCTCACAAGGCTAATTCACGCTCGAGAATTTTCCACAGAAGAAACGCCGCAATACCTGAGAGAATATATTTTGCGCCCAGAACAGGAGCGTTGTAGAAGAAGGAATAAACCCAGGGGCTTTGTCCTTCAGGGGCGTATTGTGCGAAAAATATTGCGCCAGACACTACGCTTGAAGCTGTCTGACCTGCCCACGCTGCAATGAGTCCGAGCCACCAAGGATGAAGATCAGCAAGTCCGACAAACGCATATGCAAGAGGATAATCAAGAATGACTTGAACGGGCGTGTAGAAATGCGAGCCGAGAATTATACGCATTAACCCTGTGAGTATTCCTGCGTTGACTCCCCATTTCCAGCCGCGGCGGTAAGCGAATAATATCAATGGTACAAGCTCGAAATCTACGGAGCCTCCCTGCGGCATGGTGAAGAGATTGATTTTTGACATGACGAATGACAGCGCAACGCACAAAGCGCACTCAGTCATTGCGGCAATGCGTGTGTGTCGTGAAGACATGAATATTCCTCCCGGTGTGAAAAGATTTTCAGGGTAAGTATAGATTTGACTCCCTGCGGCAGAATTATCTGCTTCAGGTTCAAAGGGTCGGTGAAAAAAATCACCCTCTCAGCAAATATAAGCTCCCCTGAATGTTAATCATATATTATACGCTGTAAGTAATTTATGTTAAAATTCGGTCAGTAAAAATTCTTTCAAAGGGGTAATGTGTAATGAAAAAATTTAGCGCAACAGTTTATCTTTTCGCACTTGCATTGTTGGTGTTCGCAATGTCAGGATGCGGAGGTAGCGGCGGCACTATCAGCGTCAACAATCAGACTCAGACTCAATCATCGCAGAGCAGGAGAATGATAATCTCATCGCCAGCACTCACGAGGGGAGAAACGTACCGCCTTTATCGCGGGAACACTGTCGGCGTAGCAGGAACAACAGCGAAATATTACGCGGCTCCTATATCAAGCAACAGCGAAAATATCGTTATGAACCTCGAATACGCAAACGCAGTGAATGAGGATCTTCCGTTCATCATCACAGACTCAGACGGCGTAAACGTGCTTTTCTCGTACAATCCCAAAGGCACAACAGAAACAGACACTACGACAGCTTACGGGAGCGTAATACGCAACGGGGGAGCATCACAGCAGCTCAGGTACACGAACTTGAATCTTTCAGCGTCATCAATAGAGCTTGACGACACGGACGCAATAGACATCGTGTTAAGCTCAAACGGAACAGCAACAGCAGGAGGCTCAACAGTGCCGAGCTACGAATACATTTGGCACGCAGACCCCCAGCACCCCGCAGAATATTGGACTCTCAGCGGTGATTCAACGGAGCTTGACTCAGACGCATACGAGGCCGCAATAGAGTCAGCCGGAACAGTAAACGGAGTCTACATCGCGCATGATGTCCGCTACACGTCAAACACTCTCGACTTCAGCACGTCAAAGACAGCAAAGAAAGACGAAGACACAGAATATGTTGTGTATTACGATTTCACGTCATCAGCGGTCAGAGAAGGACTCGCGGCAAATCTCGCAAAGTATAATCTTGGGAGCGCATACAGCACAGATCAATACATTTTCGCGACTCTCCCAATGAGCAATGGCGGTATGCCCGGAGGCGGAACAATGCCCGGAAGTGGAGATTTTCCCGGCGGCGGAACAATGCCCAGCGGAGACAGGCCGACTCCCGGAAATGATACGAGACTCCCCGTCATAACGACTTCAGTAAACGCGGCGGACTCAACTGCAAGCAACATCGCGACATTCTCGACAATGACTCATTCAGCGTCAGAAGCATACGCGAATCCCGTGCTTCACATCACAGAACCCGGAACATACAGACTTTCAGGGACATGGAACGGGCAAATCTGGGTAGAAGTCGGCGCAAAATCACAGCATCAGGTTGCATTGATCCTTAACGGCGTTACGGTTACTTGCGACGTAGCTCCCGCGCTCGTGTTCTACAAAATCTACAAATGGGCGGAAGATAACGGCTATGACTCTCAGTCAGTGCTTGCGGCTAATGACTTGTGGAAGAATATCGGCGACAAAATGCTGAGTACAGACGGGTATTATGACGTTGGCGCGATTGTTGAAATTGCTGACGGAACAACTAACACATTCACAGGCGCAAACACGTACAGGATTCTTGAGTTATGCCCGAAACTTGACGATGACGACAAACCGAAATACACAGGCTCAGGAATCGGAACGGACATTAGCGAGCAGGAGAAAATGTACAAGTTTGATGCCGCTTTCCAGTCAAGGCGCACGATAGTTATCGGCGGAGGCTCTGAAGGAACAGGCAAGCTCAATATAACATCAAGCACGTATGAAGGTCTCGGCTCAGAAATGCACATGCTTGTAACAGGCGGAAATATCACCGTAACAGCTCCCGATGACGCAATCAACGTTAATGAAGATTATGTTTCAGTCTTCCAGATGGACGAAGGAACAATGACAATCTCATCAACGAATGCTGACGGAATAGACTCGAATGGCTGGGTATCAATCAACGGCGGAACACTCAACATCACAGCAGGCACGGCCAGCACAGGCGCGGCAGGCGAGGCAGGAATTGACGCGGAAAATGACGTGTACATTTCCAGCAACGCTACGTACAACTGGACAGCAGCAGGCACAAGCGGCGGCGGTGAACAGGCTCCCAGCGGCGGCGGCACTACAAGCGGTGATCAGAGCGGCACAAGCACAGGTACAGGCACAAGCACGGGTACAGGCACAGGCACAAGTACAGGCACCGATACAGGTACAGGCACGGGCACAGGTACAGGCACAGGCACCGATACAGGCACAACAACGGTTACGCTTCCTGTAACGCAGACGGTGATGACTCTCAATGACGGCACAGTGTTCACGCTTTTCCCGAATGACAGCACTGTTGAAACTGACACTGAAGGCACGAGGAATATTCCTTCAAGCGGAAACACATTCCAGATTGTTCACAGGGTCAATGATTTCGCGGGACTGACTACGAACTAGCAGAAAGTTTTTCACAGGAGGGTATCTCGTAATGAGGTACTCTCTTTTTTGTTGGCAATTTCAGTGTAGAATTATCGCATCACATTTTCATTTCATAAACTACTGGAGGCTGTTTTCAGTGAAGAAATTTTATTTTGCGCTGATGGCGTTTACTGTATTCATCATTTCAGGGTGCGGAGGAGGAAGCAGCGGCGGATCAGATCCTGCTGTTGGCAGACGTAAGCAGATAAGCCCGGACGTTAAGCAGGTCGCAGTAATCACATCACACGCGCTTGAACGCAACAAGAGATACAGAATCTACAAAGGCGCAGCACTCTCAGGCATGAACGGCGCAAGATATTACATCTCAAACACAGGAAGCGAGCAAGTAGAGTCGACACTTAACTTAGGCTTCAGCGAAGAACTCAGCGCGAATGAATCATTCATCATCACAAATTACGCGCCAGACTCAGAACCTCATTCAGGAAGCGTAGTATTTGCGTATGATCCTTCAGCACTCAACAACACATTCACTTCCGGGGGAAATGTCGCGTTCACTGGCGGGAGTCTCATGCACTACAGAACGTTAAGCCTTGAAGAGAACACATCAACCGCTGAGGGCGATACAACAGGGCATTACACCATTAGGCCGATTGACGCGGAAATTTACGCGCAACATGAATCAGAAAGAGGCGTAACAACATTCGCAATGGGCAGCGGAACTTCATTGACATTTATCGCAGATGATGAAGACAGCACGACTCCCCGCAATATTCCGTCATCAGGAGATATATTGCAGCTCGTAAGGAAGGTAAATACATTTTCGGGAATCATAAGCAGGTAACAAGTACATGATTTTTCAGGGAGGCAGGATTTTACACCGCTTCCCTTTTTCGCAAGGAGTGATAATTTATGAGGCTTCCGCACAATCACGACAAGAATATTAATACGGTGCTTGAGAGAATGCCGGAAGGTGAGAAATTTTCACAGGCCGCAGAAGTTTTCTCACAGCTCGGAGACGGTACGAGGCTCAAAATTTTGTGGATACTCTGCCACAGCCGCGAATGTGTTTCAGACATCGCCGCCGCAATCGGTGCAAGCAACGCCGTTGTATCACATCATCTTCAGCTTTTGCGGAGAAGCGGACTCGTTAAGGCTGAAAGGCAGGGACAGGAGATTCACTACTCGCTGAATGACACGAAAGAAGCAAAATTACTTCACTCAACAATAGAAGCAATGTTCAAAATCACATGCCCCGTCAAAAACATTGACTCACAAAATTAACGCAGTATAATTCCCCGCAGTTATCCAACAGTCAAACGAATATTTGAATACGAGGTGCATAAACGATGAATGAGCGCATGAAAATTGTGCTGCGTATTGTCATGGCCGGATTGATTCTCGCGGGGGTAAAATTTTTTGACGCTGGGAATTTTGCGGGAGTCTTTTACTTTGCGGCGTATCTTATTGCGGGATATGACGTGATACTTGAGGCAATTGACGGAATAAGAGAGGGAGAAATTTTTGACGAGCATTTTCTGATGAGCGTTGCGACAATAGGGGCGTTGATTCTCGGCGAGAACTTTGAGGCCTGTGCGGTTATGATGTTCTATCAGGTCGGTGAATTGTTCTCTGATTACGCTTCAGACAGAACGCGTGAAAATGTTTCGGCGTTAATGGACTTGAGGCCGGATTACGCGAATATTGAGTCAGGAGACGGAATTTCACAGCGCGTTGACCCTTCAACAGTAGCAGAAGGAAGCGTGATAATCATAAAGCCCGGCGAGAAGATACCCATTGACGGAATAATTATCGGCGGGCATTCGGCAATAGACACAAGCGCATTGACGGGTGAGAGCGTTCCGAAAAACGTTAATGCTGGCGATGAGATATTGAGCGGTGCTGTAAACGTTTCGGGAGTGCTGAGAGTCCGAACGACAAAGACATTCACGCAGTCAACAGCGTCAAAGATACTCGCATTGATTCAGGATTCTGACGGCGGGAAATCACATTCAGAGAGATTCATTACGCGTTTTGCGAGAATATATACTCCTGCTGTATGTGTGTCAGCGTTAATCATCGCGTTAGTTCCTCCGATATTCGCGGGAAATTTCCGGGCATGGGTTTACAGGGCGTTAACGTTTCTTGTTGTGAGCTGTCCATGCGCGTTAGTTGTGAGCGTTCCGTTAGCATTTTTTGCGGCTGTAGGCGGTGCTGGCAAACGCAAAATCCTCATCAAGGGCGGAATTTTCATCGAACGGCTCGCGAATCTCTCAGCGGTAATTTTCGACAAGACAGGGACATTAACACGTGGAGTCTTTGAGGTCTCATCAGTTCACAGCGACTCAATGACGGAGAACGAATTACTGCACATTGCCGCTCATGCTGAAAGATTTTCATCACATCCTGCTGCTGTTGCGCTGAGAAAAGCATACCCGAATGAGTCGGATAACTGCACGGTTGAAGACTCAGAAGAGATTGCCGGAAATGGAGTCCGCGCTAAAGTCAACGGCTCTGAAGTCTGCGCGGGAAATCTGAGCTTCCTGGCCGGGGTTGTAGGTGATGACATACGGCCATGTGATGAAGCCGGGACTGTCGTACATGTATCATCATGCGGAAATTATGCGGGTCATGTCGTGATTTCGGACAAAGTGAAGGACAACGCAAAATCCGTAGTCGAGTCTCTCAGGTCAGAAGGCATAAATCAAATCATAATGCTTACGGGAGACTCTGAGCCGTCAGCAAAAGACACAGCGAACGCAACCGGCATAACAGAATATTACAGCGGGTTGTTGCCTGCGGACAAAGTGAAGAGAGTCGAAAGCGTGAAGGGAGTCCATGCGTTTGTGGGCGACGGGATAAATGACGCTCCTGTTCTTGCGTGCGCTGATGTGGGAATCGCGATGGGCTGTCTTGGGAGCGATGCCGCGATTGAAGCTGCTGACGTTGTGATTATGGACGACGATTTAGCGAGAATCCCGGAGGCCGTGAGAATTTCCCGCAAGTGTATGCGTATCGTTTACGAGAATGTTATCGGCTCAATAGGCGTAAAGATTGCGTGCCTTGCGCTTGGTGCGTTCGGTCTTGCTGGAATGAGGGCTGCTGTTTTTGCTGACGTAGGAGTGTTGATTCTCGCTGTGCTAAATTCCGTGCGTGCTATGCTTGCGGCTGAACGTTCTGCGTGATTGAGCGTTTGAAGACCTGAAGAAATTTCTGCGCTGCTTTCGAGAGAATAGACTCTTTCTTCCACGCTAAAATGAGTTCGGCTTTCATCTCAGGCATTAACGGTATGAACTTGAGTCCGCTGTCATTGCTTGTGTCTATTATGCCGTCAATCGTGATCAGGACTCCGAGTCCCTCGCGAACCATAACGGAAGCATTGTACGCAAGATTGTGAGTTCCTGTGATGTTGAGGGAGTCAGCGCGGAATCCTAACCATTCGGAGAACTCGCCGTGCGCCTGCGCCTGATGTGAGAAAAGCAGTTCGCGGCCTTTAATGTCGTCAGGGGTGATTGATTCTTTTGCGGCTAAAGGGTCATCGCTCCTTACGATTAAACCCCAAGTATCACACTCAGGAAGCGTAATGCAGTCGTAATCTTTGAGGCTGACTTTTCCGACAAAAAGCCCGAAATCGATTAATCCCCGTGTCAATTTCTCCGCAACGTCTTCATAGTCCCCGCTGATCATTCTGTAGTTTATGCTGGGAAATTCTGCGCGTATCTTCCTGATTACCCGCCCGATGTGTTTAACGCCGTCTGTTTCTCCTGCGCCTATATATACGGTGCCTGTTATGATCTCTGTGTTTTCGTCTGCAAATTCAGCGCGAGTTTTTGCTTCAAGGTCAACGATTTCCTGAGCGCGTTTCCTGAAAAGTATTCCGTCATTAGTGAGTCGTATTCCGTAATTTTCGCGGACGTATAATTTGCGGCCTAATTCGCGTTCGAGTTTTCCGAGCTGCTTCGACAATGACGGCTGAGTCATGTGAAGTTTCTGTGATGCGCGTGTTATGTGGAGTTCGTTTGCGGCTTCGAGAAAATATTTCAGCAATCGTATTTCCATTTTGTTACCTGCCAAAAATTTCAGAATGTGTAGCTATACGCGAGAACACAAGAAGTTCAAACTTTGAGCCTTCAATTACCTGATATACCAGCAAAAGATCTCCCTTTACGTGGCATTCTCTGTAGCCTTCAAATTCGCCTGTAAGTTCGTGGTCTTTCCATTCCGTGGGCATAGGGCCGTCATTAATCGCAAGAATCGACATTGCTTCTTTTACTCTGTGCATGTCATGTTTCCCGGAGGCTTCAATACGCTTCCAGTCTTTGTCAAAATCTTTCGTCTGATTAACATCCCGGAAGCGTCTTGCGCGTTTTCTGTTTACGGAATCGTTCTTGCTAGTCATCTTCGTCTTCTTCATGATACTTCAGCCAGTTCGCAATTAGCTGCTCTGTATCCTGCATCGCTCTTCTTGTTGCAAGCGGCAATTCCTCAAAGGGTATTTCTACATAGTCCCTGCGCCACTGTTTTCTGAGCTTTCGTATGTCCCTGCTGATTTTCTGCGTGTGTCTTCTCGCCGGATGAAAGTTATTTCTGACTCTCTGCATGATTACGCACCTCATATTTTTTCTGGAATGTCGAATATTTTACCATAACTATTAGACATTCAAAGCACTGACTGCAATAATACATTCATCACAAAAACAGGAGGAAAAATTTATGTTCAGAGCGTTCATACTTTCAGCAATAATTTTGTGCATGGCCTCTTCAGCCTTTGCGCTTGAGAATGACTCGCGTGTCTTCAAGATTGACCCCGAAATCAAAGCCGGGAAAGTTCACTTTCACAACCGTTACGGAATCGATCTCACAGGAGATATATATTTCCCGAAAAATTTTGACCCTGCGAAGAAATATGCGGGAATCGCTGTATGCGGCCCGTTCGGAGCGGTGAAAGAACAGGTGTCGGGACTCTATGCTCAGGAGATGGCGAAAGCTGGTTACGTTGCTGTAGCGTTTGACCCTTCATTCACAGGCGAGAGCGGCCCGGCAAATATGCGTTATGTTCCTTCACCCGAAATCAATACCGATGACTTTTCAGCGGCGGTAGACTTCCTCAGCGTTCAGGATTACATTGACCCCGAAAGAATCGGTATAATCGGCGTATGCGGCTGGGGTGGAATCGGACTCAATGCGGCTGCGGCTGACACGAGAATAAAAGCCTCTGTTATCTCGACAATGTACGACATGAGCAGAGTCGCACGAAACGGATATTTTGACTCAGCTGACTCAGATGATGCGCGTTACAACGCAAAGAAAGCCTTGAACGATCAGCGCACAAGAGACTACAAGGCCGGAACAAACGCACGCGCCGGGGGAGTTGTTGACCCATTGCCGGAAGACGCTCCCCAGTTCGTGAAGGATTACTACGCTTACTACAAGACACCGAGAGGCTATCACGCACGGAGTCTTAACTCAAACGAGGGATGGACGGTAACAGGCTCGCTCGCAATGATAAATATGCCGATGCTTGTGGACATTTCCGACATTAGGAGCGCGGTTTTCATCATTCACGGCGAAAAAGCTCACTCCAGATATTTGGGCGAGGACGCATTCAAGAAGCTCAAGGGCGACAACAAGAAGCTGATGATTATTCCCGGAGCTTCACACGTTGATTTGTACGACAACATGGAGAAAATTCCGTTTGCTGAGATTGAGAAGTTCTTTGCGGAATATCTGAAGTAAAATAGGGATTGCGACATTTGCCCCGTTGGTGAAAAGCTGACGGGGTAATTTTTATAGGGAGGAATAATTGATGAAGAGACTCATAATTTTTGCGATGATTCTATCGGCCATGACAGCAGGATGTTCAAGCGGCTCAAGTGAAAATGTGGTGAATGATTCTGACGTGCCATATGTAACTCTCAACAGCGGGTACAAAATGCCAATGTTAGGACTCGGAACGTGGACTCAGGACAACAACACAGCAGAAGAGTCTGTATACACAGCAATACGCGAGGGCTATCGGCTCATTGACACAGCGAGGTATTACGGGAATGAGTCAGGAGTCGGAAAAGGAGTCCGCCGCGCAATCAATGAAGGGATAATAACGCGGGAAAATATTTTCATCACGACAAAGATTATGCCGGGGAATTATTCAGACCCGGACTCAGCGATTGACGACTCACTTAACGCATTAGGACTCGGATATATAGATCTCATGTTGATACATCAGCCCGGCTATAATGACGAGGGAGTCTACAAGGCACTTGAACGCGGAGTCATGGCCGGGAAAATTCGCAGCATAGGAATATCAAACTACTACACGCCTTCAGACTTTGAGCGCATAACACGCAGCGCAAAAATTATCCCCGCAGTCGTCCAGAATGAGAATCACATCTACTATCAGAACGCAGACTTGCAGAAATATCTTTCACGTTACGGCGTAATAATTGAGTCGTGGTATCCTTTCGGCGGAAGGGGAAATACTCAGGAGATTTTCAGCAATGAGAGTATAAAGCGAATCGCACAGTCTCACGGAAAAACGCCCGCGCAGATAATTTTGCGGTGGCACATTCAGGCAGGATATATCACAATTCCCGGCTCAAAGAATCCTTCACACATTCGCGAGAACATGAATATTTTTGACTTCACGCTGACTGATTTAGAGATGGAAATCATCAGGGGGCTTGACCGTCAGCAAAGATTCGAGATGTGGTAAGTATGCTATAATTTCTACATTTATATCCCAACAAAGAAAGGGTTGACATTCATGCAAAGCCGTGTAAA
This sequence comes from uncultured Fretibacterium sp., assembly GCA_946183145.1. Classification (GTDB taxonomy): domain Bacteria; phylum Synergistota; class Synergistia; order Synergistales; family Aminobacteriaceae; genus JAFUXM01. Next base: position 80,170 of record CAMGZM010000007.1, read on the forward strand.
ATCGGTTATCGGTTATCGGTTATCGGTTATCGGTTATCGGTTATCGGTATCACATGCTCTGATGTAGTTTCAAGTAATGTCTTCGTGTGGCGGATAAAATGATCTCAATACTTTGTCCGTGCTACAACGAGGAAAAAGCCCTCCCGATATTCATTCAGCGAATCACAGAAACAATCAGCAAAATCCCGGAAGAGTTCGAGATTGTTTTTGTCAACGATGGAAGCACAGACTCGACTCTTGATCTTCTCACGTCATATTCATCAAAAGATTCACGCGTAAAGGTTGTAGACTTCTCGCGCAATTTCGGAAAAGAAGCAGCACTTACAGCCGCGCTTGATTACGCTTCAGGAGACGCGGTTATACCGATTGACGCGGATCTTCAAGACCCCCCGGAGCTTATTGCGGAGATGATAGCGAAATGGCACGAGGGTTATGATGTCGTATTAGCCCGCCGCGCTGACCGTTCATCTGATTCATGGCCGAAAAGATTTACCGCAAAGATGTTCTACAAAGTTCATAACGCAATCTCAAATCCTCATATCCCGGAAAATGTCGGCGACTTCAGGCTGATGGACCGCGCAGTGATTGAGGCATTGAAGCAGTGCAGGGAGTCTTACAGGTACATGAAGGGGCTTTTTGCGTGGGCGGGATTCAGAACTTTCACTCTTGATTACGCTAGGAGGCCGCGCACTGAAGGCACAACGAAATTCAACGGCTGGCGTTTGTGGAATGACGCTATCAACTCTATAACATCATTCAGCATAGCACCATTAACAATATGGCTTTATGTCGGAACGTTAATATTATCGCTCGCATTCATGTACCTTGCGTTTATTTTCCTTAGGCAGCTTATTACAGCCCAGACCGCTCCAGGTTATGCGTCAATTGTCTGCATGATACTTTTTTTCGGAGGGCTCAATCTTATCGGAATAGGACTACTCGGTCAGTATTTGGGACGTACATATATAGAGAGCAAGCAGAGACCTGTATATATTGTGAGAAAGGTTTACGGTGATACAAAATGAAACACAGCAAAAGCATATTTATTCTTTCAGCAATAATTATCGCGCTGTTCTGCGTTCTCGGACTTTTCAGCAGACCATACCCGGCAGATGATTTCGGTTTCTATAATGCTGTAGCAGAAGAAGGTTTCATTCAGGCTCAAATCTTAATGTATACTCAATGGGCAGGAAGAATTTTCAACACATTTCTAGTCTATTCGGCAGCACTTTTCCCGCTCGAGAAAGTTCAGCCGTTCATAGCGTTATTTGACTCTGTAATATATACGCTTGCTTGTTTGGTTCTTGTCTCTGTTATTTTCCCGGCATTGACTCTTTTCGCAAAATTATCGCTCTCACTCATGGTATGTGCATTGACCCTCTGCTTCACGTACTCGCTTAATGAGACATTCTACTGGCTTGCTGGCGGAATGACATACTTTGTTGCACAAGTTATGATTGTTCTTGCGCTGGCTCTCGCAATAAAAGCATACAGGGGGTCGCGTTCATCGTTCATTCTCTGCATGATTGTTTTGTTCCTGAATGCTACGAATCTTGAACAGCCCTGCGTGTTTCAGGGAGTAATCGCTTTTGCGGCCATGATATATTTCTTTGCACGCGTGAACAAGAGAGCCGCTTTAATGTCCGGGGCATACTGGCTCGTCTCAGTCGCGGGGTTCTGCATCATGTATTTCGCTCCCGGCACCGCCGTAAGAATGGGTGCAGGCACTCTCAAATCTCCGTCAGTATTTGCTATGATACGTAACGGACTCATTTTGGCTTTCTCAATGGGAGTCATGAATATATTTCAGTTCTTCTTCAAGCCTCTGACTTATACCATGCTGTTATTCCTTCCGGCAATCGCTGAGAAAATCCCTCCTGCTGACGAAAAATTATCCCGCAGACTCAGAGCGTGGCACATTATAGCGGCAGTGTCAGCTGTCAGCATGTCGATGCAGTTTATTGTAGGCGCGGTAATGTACAGAGGACTTCCTCCAAGAGGTGTGAGCCTGTCTTTATGGCTGATGTATTTCACGTGGAATACGTTATTGATATTCTTTTACAGGGGCAGACTAATTCATTCTAAAGGATTCAAAAATTTCTGTGCTAAGTTCAGGTGGCCGGTGCTGATTTTGTCCGTTCTTGTCAGCGCAAACTTCAGGGATTGCGTGAACAATCTGCGAATCGCTCCAGAATATGCAGCCGAATATGACTCAATCACCGAATCAATGAAGGCTCAAAGCAGAAGAGGCGAAAAAATTCTCACAGCCCCGCGAATCAAGGCAAGGCCGAATTTGCTGTACTGGAATATAGAATACATGTCAGCACACGAGAACATTGCAAAATATTACGGAGGAGAAAAATTTTACATCATTCCCGAAGAGCTTTCACAAAATCCGGAGGCCGTGAAAAAATTAACATCAGGAAATCTTGAGCCTTTTGCTGAACTAGCAGATAAAGGAGACACAGAAGCAGCCAGAATTATAGGGAACTACAGAGATCCCAGAAATAACGCACGAAACCCGGCAGCTTGGAATCCTGAAGAGGCAGAAAAATATTACAGGATAGGTGCGGAGAATGGAAATGCCTTTTGTATGAGGCCGCTTGCGAGAATGGTATACACTAAGAATCTTCCCGAAGGTATTTATTGGCTTGTTAAGGCACATATAAAGTGGTTCAGATTATAGAACTTATGAAATGCTGCCCCGTAAGTTTATGCTTGCGGGGTATTTTTTTGCGGATTCGCTTCTGCTATCAAAAATGAAAAAATAAATCTTATTTCGTGTCTTGACTGTGAACAAAGATTTAGAAGTCTGGTAATTTTCCGCCTTCAAAAGGGTATAATATTCTATAGAGGTGTTAATCATGGACAATATATTTATTCCCGAAAAACTAGAGTCTGAAGAAAAGTTCACCGACACAGAAGAGATGACCCGCACAATAGGCATAAATCTTAAGCGCGCAAGACAGAGGCGGGGACTCTCACTCGACGAAGTATCATCACGAAGCACCGTAAGCAAAAGCATGCTGAGCGACATAGAACGCGGTAGGAAATGCCCCACAATAGCCGTGCTCTATAAAATATGCGAGGGGATTCACGTTTCATTGCCCTCATTGCTCAAGAAACCAGACAAATTAGTTGAAGTCGTAAACAATCAGGAGCTTGCACCACATGACGGAGTCGAATTGCAGCAAATGTTCAAGTACGATGTTAATACGTCAATGGAGATCAACAAGTTCAAGATTGCCCCGAACAGCGAAATCAAAGCAGAGTCACACAGCGAAAGAGTCTGGGAATACATTATGGTTGCTGACGGAATATTCACGCTCATACTTGACGATGACGAGTACGAGATCGGAAAAGGCGAGGCAGTCCGTTTCCTCGCAAACAGAAAGCATACTTACGCAAACAGAACGGACAAAGATTTACTCATCTACAACATCGTGTATTACGGCGGCTAAATGTTTCACAGTGCGTTAATCAACAAGGCCAGAAGGATAAAACCGGACGGCCTTCTTTTGTATGCAAAAAAAGTACGAACATGCGCGGGATTTACTGACGCAATAATCAACATATTTGCGGTAATATGTATATCTCAAAAATTTTTTGCAAAGGAGCTGTAGCGTTATGGGATCATATTCAGAAGAAATTGTAAGCGTGATCAGAGATTTTCTTGTCGGCGATGACTGGAAATTTGACTTTGACGAGGAACACGGCGTTTTCCGTTTCGGCGTTGGCATTGAGAGCAAGTTGAAGCACCTGAGATACTTGATACCGGTCAGGGATGACTCCTATGTCGTATACGCTATATCGCCTATGGACGCGGACTGCGACGACAAAAGCGTCATGAAAGAGATGGCTGACTTCATTTGCCGCGCGAATTACGGCCTCAGGAACGGGAATTTCGAGCTTGACATGACAGACGGCGAAATACGCTACAAGATTTTTGTCGACTGCGACGGAATTATCCCATCAGAAGAAATCATCAAGGGCAGTATCATTATCCCGTCGGTGATGTTCGACCGTTACGCCGCCGGAATACTTGATATTATGTTCAAAGGGTCAACAGCAGAAGAAGCAATAGCAAAGTGTGAGTGAAAAGCAAAAGAGCAAAAATTTCCCCTCTTGGTGAAAATGCCGGGAGGGGTTTTTCTTATGCGCTTATTTCCGCATTAACTTGCCGGGATAAAATATGTATTCGATCCATCGCAGGCACTTCACATTTTTGTACAGCCATATTACAGCAATAGGAAGCAATACCCCCGCTGAACATACAATCAGAAAAGCCAATGCCGGGCTACTTGAAACATACGCAGGCTGATAACGGCAGATAATATTCACCATTACAAGCACATAATGATGAAGAGTAAATATTACCATGCTGTAAACTCCGCAGGTAACGAGTAAAGAGTTTCCTACATTCCAAGCGTAAAACATAATAAACATTGCGAGGCTCGTAAATGTTGCAGCAGCAGCCACAGTGAAAACATTTCTCTGCCCGTAAAAGTATGACACTGAGAAAAATATCATTCCCGCAAGAAGAAATATTATTCCGTATAACGCTTTAGGATGACATGCTGACGTTACAATATTCTCGCGCCTTATGACAAAGCCTGCATAAAAATAAAGGCCGTAATACAGAAATACAGGGGCATTGTCCCAGAACAGCGGAGCATTCTCCAAAAGCAGTTGATAGGAAAAAAACGTGATTATCCATAGCAATGCCTGAAAATATCTGCTGATATTCAAGTGTTCAAGCATAATGTGAATGACTTTGACGAAGAATAAAGCACTGAGAAACCAGCAATGATTGAAGCCGTAAAACGGGATTTTGAACAGTCTGCTTAATGACACATGATCAAAAATATTTGCACTGCCTAAATTGAGATTCTGCAAAATAAACTTTGGAAGCCACATTGCCAGAGAAAAGTAAATACACGGCAGGTATAAATCAACAACACACTTCTTCAGGCGAAAAAGTGTACCGGGAACTTTGCTCTTTATGCCTTCAGCGTACCCCGCTATTATAAACATAAACGGCATATGAAAACTGTATATATACCCGTTAATCATGGCACTTACTTTTAACTCCAGTCCATAATCCGCTAATCTCATAATTACATGGCCGATTACAACAAGAATTATCGCAAGCCCTCTCAGCGAATCAAGGACAGAATCCCGCCCATCGCCCTGAAGCCCTGAAGCCCTGAAGCCCTGAAGCCCTGAAGCCCTGAAGCCCTGAAGCCATTATGAGCCGTTAAACTCATTTGTCAACCGTTCCTTTCATGAAATTTTGCTTATGATTTTAGCATATATTTATCGCGGGACTGCTCCGAGTCCATATGATATTCTCCGTTCGTAGCCGTCTGAAGGAATGTTGTAGATTTTCCCGTCAATGATGATTTCCGTTGAGCCGCCTCCGTCAAGATTGAGCGCGTAAATCATTCCCTGACCCCGCAATATTTCCGTAAGCTCGCTTATTGTTGCGCCCGATGAGTGCATACCGTTGCGCCCGTCAACAGCAAGAAACACCCATGAGCCTTCAGCGTTTAGTCCCACAGCGGAACGCGGATGTCTCGCAGAAATTATCCCGCCCGTGAAGCTCTCTTCATAGCGTGCTGTTTCTCCGTCATCGATCAGCATCGGCCCGGCCTGTATTACGTTCGTCATCTCAGGCCAGTAATTTGTATCTTCTGTAGCTTCTGCAACCGCGAAAATTGCTTCATCGTCTTCATTCCACGCAAGGCACCCCCGCATGTCATGAGGCAGAGTGAAATTCCTCCCGTTTACACGCAATGCGCCGATAGGGAATCCCTTTCCGCCTTTCAGAATCCCAAAGAACCCCGCGTTTATTGCAGCCCGGATATTATTCTGTCTGTAAATCGCTGAGAGTGTACGCAGTTCCGTAGGGCCTTCACTTGACGCAACAGGAGCAATACGGAAATAGCTCGGATCTATCTTCAGCATTACCCAGAATCTAGGCACGACTCGTGTGTTAGGGTTGCTCATTGATGGGAGGACTCGTGTTGTGAGGCCGCGTGCTTTTGCGATCGATTCGAGCCTGCGTATGTCGTTGTAGTCTTCAAGTTTCTGGCTCCTCACGCTGTAGCTTCCGTTTACACCTGCTATGCTCACATCGTAGCCTTCTGATTTCAACGACGCTTTGAAGTAATCAGCCGCCGCTTTCGTCCTTATTCCGTCAGCAAAAAATCTCCATGTCGGAATCCCGGAAGGAACTCCCTCGCGGTGAATGTGAACTTGAAGCCCCTTCAAAGGATTGCGGATAACATCAAGCGTGAAATTTCTTGACGCATTTCCCAGACGCTGAAGAATTGTCCTCGCCTCGTCAATTGTGAGTTTGCTCGCGCCGGAAAATCTTTCGCCCTTGAAGTCTGCTGTGCTGAATATTTGCGGGTTCATCCGGGACGCTACAACTAAGCAACCGCGATCGAACGGAGTCAGCTTCTTGTCGTCCGCAAAGCCTGAAGGGTAATCCGAAAAGAGTCCCGCCTCAAACGTAAGTCCGAGACTCTCAACGCACCATCGCAGAGCATCACGCCTCGTTACAGGGCCGTCAAGTTTCGTGATTGTATCTGACACATAGCCCGTACGAAGCAAGAATCCGGGAGCGTCATTGTATGATGCTTCGGGTGATTCGTCCCAGTTTATTCCGCGAGCAAGCAATAAGCCCGTGAGAAATTCATATTTCGTTACAGCTTGTGATGATGATGGTATGAGAATGATTATTATGATTGTGATGATGAAACGCCTGAAAGTTTTTGACATTAAGATTTATCCCTCGCAATTATATTTTTCGTGAAACCTGTTATAATTCTCTCATGCCCCTGCGGGTTCTCGTGATAATGATTACGTTCTGAGCCAACACTCGATTCTATTCAGGCAAAAGCCGCAGACTCAAATGTCTTAATTAGGACGGGTCAGAACACTCACTACACGGTTCTTGCGGAGGCATTTTTATTTTCATGATATTATATTCCCATTCACAAAATTAAAGATTAAAGACTGCATGATTATGATTCTATACAGGGAGGTATAAATCGTTAATGGCAAAAGCACAAAGAGTCCGCCGGATGAATGCGGATGATTTTGCTGATTTCTGTTTGAGTGCTACGGCGAGGGAAGTACAAAGCGCGTTAGAGGCCGGATCAGATTGGGACTCAAGAGCATTGATTTACGCAGCGTCAACAAACACAGACCCTAATGTGATATGGGCAATCCTCAGAGAAGCAACCGAATCAGGAGTCAGACTCATCAACGCACGCTCAAAAGACAGCAGGCAGACCGCTCTTCACTGGGCAGCAGGACACAACGACAACCCCGATGTAGTGAGAGTGTTGATCTCAGCAGGAGCGGACGTGAACGCAAAGGATATTTACGGACAAACGCCGCTCGCAGAAGCCGAGTCAGTTCACCGAATGCGCTGGAAAGAAAACAGGCTGCAAGTTATCGAGATGCTGAAAAGAGCCGGAGCAAGATAGCAAAAACGATGGGGGGAATCTTCATATCAGTCCCAAATATCTGCAAGCCTTCAGGATTCCGCCCTCGTCAATGTCTTCACACACATAACTTGCCGCGATCCTCGCTTCCTCTGAACATACACCTACAGCGACTCCGATTCCCGCGTTCCTCAGCATGTCCGCATCATTTGGGCCGTCCCCGAACGTGATTACGTCAGAAATTTTTGCGCCGAGAGCCTGTATCATCATTTCGATTCCCCGCCATTTCGTAGAGCCTGCGAATCTCGCCTCTGTGAAGCCGTGCATGATTTCGAGTCTTACGCCCTCAGGAGCTGAAAAGAATATCCCGTGCGACTCGTCAAGCATACTATGAGGCCGCATTATGTAGCACATTGTTACGCGCTCAAGTTCACGCATTGGCCTTATGCAGTCATATCCCGCCTGATTGTTGAAGTATTCACGGAATGAGTCAAAATCGTTGTCAGCGTACAAATATTTATCGCCAGCAGCCGCCGTTATGTCAGGAAATTTTGACGCTGTTTCACGGAATGAGGGTAAATATTCATCGGGAAAATATGCCGTGTGAATCTTTTTCCCGTCAACAAAAATCTCTGAGCCTCCAGCGCAAACAAGATAATCAATCCCGAATGCTTTTGCGGTTGTCATTGTGAGGAAGCCGGCGCGCCCCGTAGCAATCGCAGGTACATGGCCGGACTCACGCAGGAGATTTATTGCCTCTAACGTTTCGGGGGGAATATGAGGTTTGTTCTTGTGGCTGACGAGTGTATTATCGATGTCGAAAAATATATACATGAGCTACCCTTTCAGCCTTAACGCAAGCCCGGCAAAAACACGGTCAACAATTTCTGACTCACCCGCTAAATATTGATACAGTTTCCCCGTCTCATCACGCCATTTACGTTTGAACGCGTCAGCAGGTACAACGCCCCCGCAAATCTCATCGCCGATAATCACGCAATCACGCAAAATATCTATCCTGTCAGCAAAAAATTCCCTCGGATTAATCCCCCGCGCAAGAAGATTTTTCGCCCCCTCGTGAATGTTCGTCAAAAGTCCCGGCCTTATCACGTCAACATTTCGCGAAAGGTCATATGTATTCTCAAACGTTCCGTAAAGTTTCACCGCGTAATCTCTTTTTCCCATGTAACGCCCGCCGATTATCAGATGCAAATTATCACCCCGAAAAGCATAATCACTTCAGAGGCTTCAACGAACGCTCCGAGCAAATCGCCCGTTATGCCCCCGAAAATTTTTACGCATATTATCACGTGAATTGTTACGCACAAAATCATCATGGCCGGAATAATCTTTATGCTTACGACTGAGAGCAGCACGAACATCATCAACAGTAAAATATTGTCGCGCTTGTTACGTGATGAGCCTAAAATCACCGCGAGGCCGTTTGATTTCGCAAATGGAAGATTATTGAGTATCATTGCCATTCCGAGCCGTGAATATACAGGTATAGTGAATAGTGTGAAGTGTGAAGTGTGAAGTGCAAAGAGTTCGGAGAATAATAACGTTTTGGCCATAAGGATTATCACGCACGACATCACCGCAAAAGATCCCGCGTAAGTGTCGGATAAAATTTTGAGTCTCGTCTCCCTGTCCCTGTGCGAAAATATTGCGTCGCATGTGTCCATTAAGCCGTCAAGGTGAAGCCCTCCCGTTAATGCGAGAGTCAGAATCATCATCATGAATCCGCGCAATAACAGCGAGAGTCCCGGCCATGAGAGAACACTCCACAACGCCGCCCATAACGCACCAAATATCACGCCGACAATCGGAAGCATTACGCAGAACCATCGCAGATTTTTGGGAGTCCATTCGGGAATCGGAGCAGGTATTATAGATATGAAGGATAACACTATGAGGAATGAATTTATTATCTTAAGCATAATGCTATACTCTATCACTAATTCACATTGACGGGGGATTTAACGACATGGAACAAAGAGAGAAGCAAATAATCCGGGTCAGCATAATCGGAATCATTGCGAATGTATTTCTTGCGGGATTCAAATTCGCTGTGGGATTCTTTGCGCGTTCAGTCGCGATTATGGCGGACGCTCTGAACAATGCGAGCGATGTTTTGTCGTCAGTCGTAACGATAATCGGCACGAAATTAGCCGGGAGACCTGCGGACAAGGCTCATCCTTTCGGACATGGCCGTGTAGAGTACATTACGGCGGCTGTGATTTCTGGGATCATACTTTACGCGGGAATAACTGCGCTCATTGAGTCGGTGAATAGAATCATCTGGCCTGTTGCGCCTGAACATAACGCTGTGAGTCTCGGTGTTGTTGCGGCTGGCGTAATCGTGAAAATAGTGTTAGGGCGTTACGTGAAATCGCAGGGTGAAAAATTATCGTCCGACTCACTGAAAAATTCGGGGGCTGACGCTCTCATGGACTCGGCTGTATCATCAACGACTCTAATCGGCGCGCTTGCGTTTATGTTCGCGGGGGTAAATCTTGAGGCGTGGCTCGGAGTGTTCATCTCATTCATGATAATCAAGGCTGCTGTTGATATGTTCATGGAGACGACAAGCAAAATTTTGGGCGAACGTGAAGACAGCGAATTAACGAAAGCGATAAAGGAGACAATCTGCGAAACTGAAGGCGTTTACGGAGCGTATGATTTAGTCCTGACGAACTACGGCCCCGACAAGCTGATAGGCTCAGTGCATATTGAGGTTCCTGACACATGGACGGCGGGAAAAATTGACGAGACAAGCCGGAAAATCATGCACAGAGTCGCAATGAAGAATCATATCGCGCTTGCGGCAATCGGGGTATACTCGCACAACACTACGGACAAGAGAGCCTCAGAGATTCGCGAGAATGTTACGAGGGCGGCCATGTCGCAGAAATATGTATTGCAGGTTCACGGGTTCTATTTCAGCGCGGACGAGAAGACAATACGGTTTGACGTTGTTGCGGATTTCTCTGCGCCTGATGCTGAGACTGTACACAAAGAAGTTACTCATGCTGTGAAGAAGCTGTACCCGGAATATAAATTAATGGTGCAGGTTGATTCGGACTTTTCGGACTAAAGAAGGAGGAATAATTTTGCCGTATATAGCGATGAAGGATAACACGAAGATTTACTACGAGGAACGCGGAGAAGGTCAGACAGTATTATTTTTGCACGGACTCAGCTCATCACATTTTGAGTTAAGGCCGTTCATGAAGAATTTTGAGGGCGAATATCATTGTGTCTGCTACGATCACCGGGGACATGCCGCTTCTGAGAGGACTCACAAGCACATGAACATTCACACGCTCGGGTCAGGACTTGCGCGAAATCATAGAGTATCTTAACCTGAAAGATATTCACATAATCGGTCATTCGATGGGAGCAGCAACAATTTTCAGCTACGTGAATCAATTCGGCTGTGAGAGGCTCAAGACAATAACGGCGGTTGACATGACTCCGTATATGCGTAATACAGTCTGGGAGGGCGGAATAGGACTCGGAAAATGGACGGATGAAGACTTCCTGACGGATATAGATATGATGTTTGACGACATTGGCGCGGCGAACTGGCGAATAATGACTCACCTAATGACCCCGGCAATGTCAGCGACCCCGAAAGAATATACGCCTGCAATGATGTCAATGTGCCGTGAAAATCTTGACCCGTTCACCGTCGCGGCCATGTGGTACTCACTTTTCAGGACAGACCAGCGTGAGGCAGTCAGCAAAATCACAGTGCCTTTTCTGTATCTCATGCCTGAAACGCCGCTATACTCAATGACAACGGTTAATTTTTACCGCGATAACGTGAAGAATAAATTTGTGCTTGAGAATAATTTTCCCGGAACGACTCATTTATTGCTCATGGAAAAACCGAATGAGTCCGCCGAATGCGTGAAAAAATTTCTGAGGTCATAACATGCACTACACAGAGCCATGACTGAAATGTGGCGTAATACTCCTAGCTTCAACAATATAGTATAATAATTTTGCGGTTAGCCGTTCCGCGTTACCAAAAATGTATAAAGTAATGTTGTGTCCTATTTAGGGTTATACAGTCCCTTACGGGGCGTTGCTAGGGGCGGACTGACCACGCCTTTAAGAATAAGGATGCCTGTGTAAACGGGTGGAGACTTAAAATTATACTTCTTAAGAATCCCGCTTGGGAGGTTCAGACAGGAGTCCTTACTGGCCTATGCTACTATTGTGAAAAATAATGCAAGAGTGTAAGCACAAACAGGGGGACTTATTTTTTTTGTAGTACAGAGCTGAAAGAGGAAGCAGAACGCGGAGAATTTGACCCTTGCACCGAGTTTGAATTGATGACTGAGCTGAAAACGTTTATTGAGAACTTAACGATTGACTTTGAGAGATTCATAACACATCATACTGTATCAGCTAATCTCAACTGCCGTAACTTTCAGGCAAGCAAGCACGAAATATTAGAGGAGCTTCAATACGCGATTGACAACACAGACCTTGACGAATTAGCCCGACTCAGAGCCGCAAAGAAGAGGCTGTAACAACAAAAATTTTTCCCCTTCATGAGAACGTGAGGGGGATTTTTTCTGCGTATGCTAATATATCTCACATCACTTTTTCCACAAAGGAATGATTTTTCATGAAAGCCGTAATGACCGTAACAGCTCAGGACAGAGTCGGAATTATCGCGGGCGTTTGCTCGTTGCTTGCCGGAATGGGCGTGAATATTCTCGACCTGAGTCAGACAGTAATGCAGGGAATCTTCACGATGACTCTTCTTGTCGACACATCAACATCATCACATACATTTGACGAAATTCGGACGGCGTTAATGACTCGCGGCGAAAAAGAATCGCTCAACATTCACATACAGCGGGCGGATATTTTCGAGGCTATGCACAGGGTGTAAACATGCTTAACATATCTGACATAATGCAGACGGTCAACATGATCGATCATCAGCATTTAGACATACGGACAATAACGCTCGGAATATCTTTGTACGATTGCGCAAGCTCTGACATTCACAAATGCGCCCGTAAGATTCGCGAAAAGATTTGCAGGAAGGCCGAAAATCTCGTGAAAGTCGGCTGTGAAATCGAGAATGAGTACGGTATTCCCATCGTCAACAAAAGAATCTCCGTTACGCCAATCGCCGAAATTGCCGCGTCATGTGAAAGTGATGATTATTCGGTGATCGGCCATGCCCTGAATGATGCCGCGTCAGAATGCGGAGTAAATTTCATCGGGGGATTCTCTGCGTTAGTGCATAAAGGCTTCACTGAGTCCGACAAAAGATTAATCGCCTCAATTCCCCGCACGCTCGCAGAAACTGAGCTTGTATGCTCATCCGTCAACGTAGCCACAACGAAAGCCGGAATCAACATGGACGCAGTTGCGATGATGGGACGAATCATAAAGGAGACTGCGAATCTTACGGCGGACAAAAACGGACTCGGCTGTGCAAAGCTCGTAATATTTGCGAACGCTGTAGAAGATAATCCCTTCATGGCCGGAGCGTTTCACGGAGCTGGCGAGCCTGAATGCGTGATTAATGTCGGAGTGTCAGGGCCGGGAGTTGTGTGGCGCGCATTGCAGGACGTAAAGGGCGAAAGTTTTGACGTTGTAGCAGAGACTGTAAAGCGTACAGCATTCCGCATAACTCGTATGGGTCAGGTTGTGGCTAATGCAGCGTCTGAAAGATTAGGGATTCCGTTCGGGATTGTCGATTTGTCATTGGCACCGACTCCGGCAAAGGGCGACTCAGTTGCGAGGATTCTTGAGGAGATGGGACTCAAAGTCTGCGGGACTCACGGAACAACGGCGGCACTTGCTTTGCTGAATGATGCTGTGAAGAAAGGCGGCGTGATGGCATCCGGCCATGTCGGGGGATTATCGGGCGCATTTATCCCGGTGAGCGAGGACGAAGGAATGATTCACGCGGTGAAGTCCGGGGCATTGAGCATAGAGAAATTAGAGGCTATGACGTGCGTATGCTCTGTAGGTCTCGACATGATAGCAGTTCCGGGGGACACGAGCGCACAGACTATAGCGGCGATAATTGCGGACGAGTCAGCGATCGGAGTCATCAACAACAAGACTACAGCCGTAAGAGTCATACCTGCGCCGGGGAAAAGTGTCGGCGATTCTGTGGAGTTCGGCGGGTTATTGGGGAATGCTCCCGTAATGCGCGTGAATAATGCGGGAAGTGATGAATTTGTAGCAAGAGGAGGAAGAATCCCGGCTCCGATTCACAGCCTGAGGAATTAATTACTGATTATGCGCTAAGTAATTTGGATAATGCATATTGACCCCCCCCCCTATAAGTTAGAATACATCAATCAAACACATTCGACTCTATGAATATCCCGGCATTAGTATATTCATTGAAAGGGGGACAAAAGATTATGCCGCGTCAGGCACATCACGGAGATATTATCAAAGTCAATCATGCTTTATACGCTCATTACGGCGTTTATGTTGACGGCGGGAGAGTCATTCATTACACCGACACAAGCGGAGGAGACTTCAAAGGCGTTGTGCAGGAGACATCATTGTTGTCATCATTCCTTAACGGTGAAAGCAGCTATTCAGTGTGCGAATTTGACCCCAGGGATTACCCGCATATATATTTGCCTGAAGAGACTGTGAGACGCGCAAGAAGCAAAATCAACGAGGGAGGCTACAACTTCTTCACGCATAACTGTGAACATTTTGCGGTTTGGTGCAAGACAGGCAAATACGAATCATCGCAGGTATCAGGCTACAAACCTATAAAAATTGCGGACGGTGTATTTTCGGCAATCGAGGACTTGTTCTCATTCTAATAATTTTACAGGGGGGCTATCATTATGACGGATTCACAAAATTCAAAGTGTCATGGAATAATTCACACGGCATCACTTGCAGCTGCGGCGGCGGGCGGAGGAATGGCACAGCTTCCCGGCTCTGACGCAATCCCGATAACGGCGGCGCAGATCACTATGATTATTTCTCTCGGCGCGGTGTTTGATATTCCTGTGAGCAGGTCAGCGGCTCAAGCGATTCTCAAAGGGCTTGCGGGTGCTGCGGGGGGAAGATTTGTTTCACAACTTCTTGTAGGATGGATTCTCGGACTGGGCAATGTCATAAACGCTTCAACAGCTGCGGCAATAACAGAGAAGCTCGGCTGGAAAGCTGCTGAGAAATTCGACAGGGAATCACGTCAGAGAATAACAGCATAATAACATCACCGAAAATTCACGGGGCTGTCTGAAATATGGCGGCCTCGTTTTGTGTTTCATATCCGTGAAATAATGTCGCTGAGTTTTACGGCATTCAAATTTTCCTCGAATGACTCTTGAATCTCATCAAGATACAATCCCAGCGCATTACGAATATTTTTCCCGACCGGGCATTTCGGATTAGGATTCGGATGGAAGCGGAACAATTTTCCCTTCACGCTTTCGACAGCAACATAGACATCATAGAGTGTAATATTTTCGGGCAGCCTTGAGAGTCTCATACCGCTTACACCCCGCGAGACATCAACAAGTCCGGCAGCTTTGAGCCGTGATATTATCTGCCTTATGATTACGGGGTTAGTGTTTACGCTTGACGCTACGAACTCGCTTGTTACGTTTTGTGAGTCCTGAAAGTAATCTATGCACGTGAGAATGTGAACAGCAACGGCGAATCGTCCTGAGATCTGCAAAATTTATCCCCTCAATAAAAAAAGACTTCCGGCCATTCTGAGCCTCCCCAAGCGGGGTTTGTAAGAAGTTTGATTTTAAGTCTCCACCCGTTTACACAGGCATCCTTATTCTTAAAGGCGTGGCCAGTCCGCCCCTAGCAACGCCCCGTAAGGGACTGTATAGCCCTTGAAAGGACACAACATTACTTTATACATTTTTGGTAACGCGGAATGACTAACCGCGAAAATATAACCGAAAGTCTTTGTAATTCGCTGTTTTCTGTGATTACTCGCTGAACAATGCGCCCGCGCTCATCTCAAGATATGCTTCTCCGTTGTAATCCGGGAATGCTTTTTTGACCGCTGAAATAAATTCTGCCCTGTTCTTTGATGTCTTTGCAGTCTCAAGCACTTTCTCAAGATACGCTATTTTCTCGTCAACGGCTGTCTTTCCTTCCGGCGCGTTATGGCTCGTGAGGATTAATGAGTAGCCTTTGTCCTTGTAGCCTTTAAGCTCTGATATTTCGGCCTCAATGTAGGGAATCGCCGGGAGAATGTTATGAGTCTTTGAACCCATCATATGACGGTACACTGCGTTAATCGCAGGAACATATACACCGTAGCCCTCGCCGTCAGACTCGTGAAGAATCACGAAATCCATTCCCGCAAGTTTCAGTGTGTCGCCCTCCTTGATGATTTCAGCCTTGACGGGCAAATCTTCCGCAACTTTATCGCCCGCAGCCTGAATGAAGCTCTGAGTCAGATTCCAGACGCTTCCGCCTTCAGCCCAGCTTTTGAGGGCAGTTTCTGTCGCGTAAATCTTCACATCGCCGTATGACTTGTAGCCGTTGGGATGATACGAGAAAAGTGCGCCCGCTACAGGTTTTCCCAATGACGCAATATATTCCGCAAACGCTTTGACGTTCTCACGGTACGCAGTTGACTCTATCAGCACGAGTCCTTCAGGCGATTCAACAACGTAGCAGTAATCATTCATGTTGTCGCCCGTTCCGTAAGCATGAAGTTTCACGCCGCCGTCAAAATCCGTAACGCTCATGTTCCCGACGCTGACTCCCGCCGCGAATCCTGAACCCGCAAGCACCGCAACAGCCAATAATGCCGCAAAAATTTTCCTCATCATCAATTACTCCTTCACAACTGAAATTCTCTGCCTGATATGTTTTCCGCTGACAGCCTCATCAATCATAGCGATTGCGTAATCTGCATAGCTTATGACACTTTCACCCTTTGCGTTTAACGTAAGCTCCTCGCCCGCAAGAATATATTTCCCGGTCCGTTCTCCTTCTGCCTGAAAATCTGACGCGGGACTAACGTACGTCCATTTCACATCATCACGTTTGCGTAACTCGCCCAATGCTTTTGCCGCTGCTGTTGCTACTGGCATATACGATTCGGGGAAGCCTTCTGCCTGGAAATACTGCTTTGTGTGTTCCTTGTTGACGTAGAGACTTCCTGCGCCGCCAATAATCAGTAGTCTTGTCTCACTCCCTGAAAGAGCATCGCACAAAACCTTCTGTGTGTCGCTGTAAAGGTGAAGTGTTGAAGGCTCCCAAGCTCCGAAAGCGTCAATCACAACATCAAATCCCTTGAGATCTTCCGCCGTTATGTCAAGAATGTCTCTCTTGATTGTGTGAGGGGCGTTAGTCTTGTTTTCACCGCGCACTACAGCCGTAACATCAAGCCCGCGCTTTAACGCCTCGTCAACAATAAGCCTTCCTGCTTTGCCGTTCGCGCATACTACTGCAACTTTCATCCGCAAAATTCCTCCTGTAAATGTTATTGTTACACCGAAAATTTTACAGCGTAAAAGTGTAATGTCAACTGTTACATTAAAATCTCAGCTCGTCAAAAATTTCTCCGTCAAGAGTCTTCCATTGCATTCCCCATTCGTTAAGCATAATGTAGCCTCGTTTGCTTCCGTTTCGTGGCAATGATACAGAGCCGGGATTAGCGTAGATGATTCCTCCGTCAAGTTTCACACATGAAGGTGTATGCGTATGACCCTGAAGAATTATATCGGCTTTAGGGTGATTGTTGATGCCGTATTTATGTCCGTGTGTCGCAAAAATCACTTTATCCCCGACAAGCAGCAGGCAGTAATATGCCATTATCGGGAAATCAAGCATTTTCTGATCTGAATCATGATCGCAATTCCCCCGGACGCAGAGCAAAGAGTCCTTTATTACGTTCAGCATGTCAGCAACTTTTTTGTTACCGTCAAGCAAATCACCAAGCAATAACATTCTTTCAGCCTTCTCACGTTTGAACGCCTCAATCAATTTCACGCAATAAATTTCATAGCCGTGTATGTCTGACGCAACAATCATCTTCATGTGAAAGCCTCCGTCCGTAATTTTTTGTGTGAGTATAGTATAATGCAGTGAAAATTTTAACTATTTAGGAGTGTGTCAAATACATGAGCAGCATAATGGATACCATCATGTATTACAACGGGATCGTAAACAGTTTCGTCTGGGGCGCGCCCGTTTTAATATTGCTCGTTGGAACGGGCGTTTACTTGACGCTGTTACTCGGTATGCCTCAGTTCAGATACTTCTTTGACGCAATGTCTGAAGTGTTCAGCTTCCGCAAAAAGTCTGACGATGGCGAGAGCAAAGCAATATCATCATTCGCGGCAATGGCTACAGCAATGGCGGCAACAGTCGGCACGGGAAACGTAGCAGGAGTCGCAACAGCTCTTCACCTTGGCGGCCCGGGCGCGTTAGTGTGGATGTTGATCTCTGCGGTGTTCGGTATGTGCACGAAATTCGCGGAAGTTACGCTTGCTGTTCACTACAGGCAGAAGGACGCACACGGAGATTGGCGCGGAGGCACGATGTACATTCTCGAAAAGGGAACAAGCGAGGCACTCGGACAGGGCTGGGGCTTTGTCGGGAAAATTCTTGCGCTGCTATTTGCGTTGTTTGCGTTCCTTGCGTCATTCGGAATTGGCGCGGCGACTCAGGCTAACTCAGCGGCAGAAGCTATGTCAATGGGCTGGGGAATCGATCACCTTTACAGCGGTATTGTGATGGCGATTCTTGTTGCGCTCGTCATAATCGGCGGACTTCAGAGCCTCTCAAAAGTTACGACTCTCATTGTTCCGTTCATGGCGATATTCTACATCGGCGGCGCGGCGTATGTCCTCATCATGAACGCTTCAATGATTCCTGAGACTGTATCACGCGCTGTGCATCTGGCCTTCAACAATCCTCTTGAAACATTGCCCGGAGCTTTGGCGGGCTGGGGAGTGAAAGAGGCTGTGCAGAGAGGTATAGCACGCGGAGTATTCAGCAATGAGGCCGGTATGGGTTCCGCCCCTATGGTTCACGCAACGGCTAATGTTGAGCATCCTGTTCAGCAGGGCTTCTACGGAATTTTTGAGGTCTTCATGGACACGATCGTAATCTGCACAATGACGGCACTTGTCGTTATGGTAACAGGAACTCTCACGAACTCGCCGGATCTCACGGGCGCACAGCTCACGCTCCAGGCTTTCGAGAATGCTCTCGGTGTGTCAGGAAAATACGTTCTCTCGGTCGGTCTTCTGCTTTTTGCGTTCACGACAATTTTGGGCTGGTACTGGTACGCGGAAACGGCTGTAACGTATCTTTTCGGAATCTGGTGCAAGCCTATCATGAAAGTGTTATGGATTGTGATGATTCTTATCGGCGCGGCTGGCGGTCAGTTCATGGGCGCGGAAGGAAACCAGTTCTTGAATAACATCTGGGACATCTCCGACACTCTCAACGGATTAATGGCACTCCCGAACTTAATCGGACTCCTGATTTTGTCCGTAACACTCAAGCGCATTGTGAGCGATTATGATGAGAAGTACGGAACACCTAGCGACAGATTGCTGACATCACCGCAGAAAATTTTTGTGGCGAAAATTCAGTATATCGTTGTGGGACTTATAGCGGTTGCAATGGGTATGACAGCGTTCTTTGCGTACCGTTCACTTTTTGCGGGTCTTGCGATCGTTCTGGGACTTCTTACGGCCTACAGGAGACAGACTCTTCTTGGCTTCCTCGCGATTATACTGGGTATTGCGGCGGCGGCCATGTAGTTTATGTAGCAAAAAGAAATTCAGCCCTCCTCATTAGCGGGGAGGGTATTTTTATGTCCTTAGCGGATGGATTGCGGCGTATGATGTGATTCTTGTGCTGTGCGTTTTGGGAATGATTACGGTTTTAGTGAGGCTGATTTACGGCATAAGAGGGCTGAACTTGAAGAGGCATGATTCTGGAAAATTAATCAAGCTCGGAATGCTGTCTCAGTCTAAGAGAGCTATAGCTATATTCACAATCACGCAGTACGAGAACGCAAAAGAGTATAATAACGCTCAAATAGGCAGGAGATACAAATCTCTGGACAGAACCGTGAAGATTTTGCAAATGGTGGTTATATTGCTGGTAGCGGTTACCATTGTAAGCAGATTCGCAGTGAAGGCAGGACTATGAAAGGAGCTAAAATCAATGAACGTTGACACAGAACGTAAACCGATGACCGATGATGAGCTGTGGGCATTTGTTCAGGAATGGTCGAAGAACCCGCGCCCGATAGACTTGGCAGAAGTGGGAATCTACAAGCAGTCCTCGCCCGACGGCTTAGAGACATTATATGACGGCGACCCTGACCCGTTCGGACTGGACAAACCCGGCGGCGGTATCTTCAAGCGCATACTCAGATTCATAGTCAGATAACCAGCATAAAACAATACCCCCCGGAATTTTCCCGGAGGTTTTTTTATGGGCTTATGAGATGATATTTCTTTGCGTTTTGTTACTTCACTTGCATGAAGACCCATTGCGCTTTGTCGCTCTTGAAGTCTTTGTTGTCTTTGCCGTTTGACAGTGTGCCGTAAGGATATGTGCCGGGCAGTGCTGCTCTCAAAAGATTTGTGGACTTTGCGCGCCCCTTCAGCTTTCGTTTTATCTTGTTGTCCAAGTCCTTGTTCGCGTAAACCACAAACCACGCGCTTTGTTCTTTGTTGTCAGTGTTCCCATTTGAGTCCAGCTGCGAGCTTGTTACAAGGGAATAATACGTATCAAGCTCCTGATGTGATGAGTTCGATATATACCGCTTTATGCAGCTTTGTCATCGTTGCTCCTGTACTTGTTCCATTTTATTGCACCTACGTTGATGTTCGGTATCTGGTCGAAACTGTCAGCATGCCACGCAAGAACAGCCGTCTTCAGATTACGTAAATTTGCTATGATGTTGCTTGCCTTCGCTGAGGTTATTGCTTCGTCAGCGGCGATCATAATCATGGCCGAAAGCACTCCTATTACTACCATCACTATCAGCAGCTCAAGAAGTGTAAATCCTCCGTGCTTTGTTCTACGTCTCATTATGCTTCAGTCCTTCCTCATAACAGAAAATTGATACGGTAAACCTAAACCGGCCTAATTATTATTCAGGCAGAAACTTTCATGAATGATTCAATTTTGGATTTGTTCATTATCCCATAGAAATAATTTTCTGCAAACTTTGAATGTGCTGGCCTCGGCAAAAAAAATACCCCCCGGAGTTTTTCCGGAAGGTACTTTGTTTCGGACGAATTTATAGCGCGGAAACATCAGCAAGAATCTTAAATCCCCCTTCTTCATCTCTAATTCTCAAATGAATATCCCTGCTGTCTGTCTTTGTATCAACTGTGAAAACATGCACGGCATCATCAACAGTGTACGAGAACCCCGTGAACATTGTAAGCCGACAAAATGAAAGCAAAAGGCATCTCCGAATTATGAACGTATTACAGGAAGCCCGGCATACTTCAGAATACCCAGACGCAAATCAATACGGTGCAATCATGACTCACCACAAAGCCCAGTTGCTGAACGCGAATTTTCCGGGGTTAGTGTGCGTAACCATCTGAGTCCCGCTGTCGTAAAGCTCATCCCTTGTCCCTGTCCCGGACACAACAGCACTCTCAATATTAGCTCCGTCATCATTCTCAAACTTCACATCATCAAGTCCCACCCATGTATCAGGATACCTTCTCTCAATTTCCTTCCATGTCAGACGCTCTACCGAACTGTGCATAGTCCCTCACTCCCTGCCGGATAAAAATATACCCCCCGGAATTTTCCCGGAGGGCATTTGTTGTTCTGTGTTTCGTCTGTGTCCTGATGTCAGGAGCTTCACGCCTTAGCGGATGAACATTGCAACCCCAGCTTGACTCACATAGGCTTTCTCTTTGTCTGGTGTTGCAGAGGCAGTACCATCACCGCCGTTACAAAGCCCCACTGCGTTTGCACGGCCTTTAAGTTTCTCTTGGATTCTGTTTTTCTCCGATGTTGTTCCGGTGATCTTGTAGACAGCGTACCAATCTCCAACAGCTACTTTTACCACGTTATAGTTTGGATCAATGTTCTGCGCCTCGGACGCATTCAGATACTTCATAATAGCATCTCTCGATATTGTGAAGTCGTCTGCGTCTGCACTCTCCATATTATCGACATAATACGCCAATGCCGCCGTCTTGAGGTTCCTCAAGTTGCTTACGATGTTGCTTGCTTTCGCCGATGTTACCGCTTCTGTGCTTGAGAGCATCATCATGGCCGAAAGAATCCCAATTACCACGATGACGATCAACAGTTCTACGAGTGTGAAACCTTCACGTTTTGTTGTTGTACGTTTCATGATTATCAAATCCTCCTGTAGTTTTTTGATGAATTTCCTGTACACAGGCAATGTTTTTTTCCTTTTATCAATCCTTCTTTCATACTTCCTTGATAAAGGACTTTTGAACACCGCAACGAGAATTATAACACAATCAAAAATTTTTTCATCCCCGCCGCATATAAGCTCGGTCATTTCCCGCTTAACTTTAATGTTATCATTATCACACACAATCACGAAAAGAGGTCTCTTGATGGAAAAACGTTTCTATATCACAACACCAATATATTACGTCAACGACAAGCCGCATATAGGACACGCATATACGACTCTCGCATGTGATACGATTTCGCGCTACAAACGCATGAAGGGTTATGACGTGAAATTTCTCACAGGAACAGACGAGCACGGCCAGAAGATTCAAACCGCAGCAGAAAGCAAAGGAGAGTCCCCGCAGAAATTCGTCGACAGGATTCACGTTGCGTTCCGGGATTTGTGCGCGACTCTCGGCGCAAGCAATGATGATTTCATCCGCACGACAGAACAGAGGCACATACGAGTCGTACAGGAAATATTTTCGCGCTTAATGTCGAATGATGACATCTACAAGGGCAAATATTCCGGGTATTACTGCGTCCCTTGTGAGACTTACGTCCCCGAAAACGCAATGGGCGAAAACCATACATGCCCCGACTGCGGAAGGCCGTTAATCATAATGGAGGAAGAAAGCTATTTTTTCCGCGCATCGAAATATGTCCCTCAGCTGATAGAGCATTACGAGAAACATTTACGCGGTGTAATGCCTAAGATACGCTACAACGAGATTATGAGCTTCCTGAAAAGCGGCGTTAGGGATCAGTCAGTCTCACGAACAAGCATAAAATGGGGAATACCTGTTCCGGGCGATGAAAAGCATGTGATTTACGTCTGGTTTGACGCGCTTGTGAACTATATCTCGGCTTTAGGCGGTCTTGACACTGACGAGTTCGCAAAATGGTGGCCGAATGTCCGTCATATGGTCGGCAAGGACATTATCCGCTTTCACTGCGTAACATGGCCGCTTGTGCTTCTTGCATTGGGCGTGAATTTGCCGCAGGAAATCTTTGCTCACGGCTGGTGGACTGTTGACGGCGAGAAAATGAGCAAAACCCGCGGGAATGTTGTTGACCCGTCAGAAATGGTGAAGGAATACGGCCTTGATCCGTTCAGGTATTTCCTTATGCGTGAGGTTCCTTTTGGGAATGACGGCGATTTTTCCGAACGCGCATTAGTCAGCAGGATTAATTCAGACCTCGCGAATGATTTGGGCAATCTCCTCAACAGAACTTTGCAGATGATTCGCAGTTACAGAGGCGGAATTGTCCCGAAATCTGATGAGCCTTCCGAACTGTCGCAAATGTCAGCAGAAATTCTTGAACGTGTTGACAGAAGCATGAATGATTACGCGTTTGACGAGGCACTTAAAGCGATATGGGAATTTATCGGGCGCGCAAACAAGTTTATTGATGAGAATATGCCCTGGAAGCTCGCGAAAGATGAATCGCAGTCAGCAAAACTTGATTTCGTGCTCATGAATCTTTACGAGGCGTTAAGGCTTTCGGCCATGCTCATAGCTCCCGTAATGCCTGAAACATCGCGGCGGATATGGACACAGCTCGGAATATCAGAAGACCCCGTTAAAGCACAGTATGACTCGTTCAAATGGGGAAATTGCGCGGGCAATGTCATCGGAAAATCGGAAGTCTTATTCCCGCGAATTGACATAAAGGAATGGGAAAAATCAAAGGAGGAGAAAAAATTGCAGGAAACATCATCACAAGAAACAACGTCAGCAACAGAAGCACAGTCAGCACCCGCAATCGAGCATGAAGAGGAAATCACTATAGACGCGTTCAAGGCTGTAGAAATGAGAGTCGCTCAGATAACGAAATGTGAGGAAATTCCCCGCTCAAAGAAACTCTACAAGCTGGAAGTCGATTTAGGGTACGAGAAACGCACGGTGTGTTCAGGGATAAAAGCATTCTTTACGCCGGAAGAATTGACCGGGAAGCGCGTAATACTCGTAACAAACCTGAAGCCCGCTAAGTTATGCGGAATTGAGAGCAATGGAATGATTTTAGCCGCGAGCGTGAAGAAAGACGGAGTATCGGAGCAGCTTACACTTGTTGTGCCTGAGAGTGATATACCATTAGGGAGCAGGGTGTCATAATGCGCGCTGAAATCAGCAAAAAGGAGATGGAGTTCCTTAACGCTGAAATATCTTCATGGGCTGATGAGGGGATAATTACGTCAGAGCAGGCCGGAAATATCTTGTCATTGTACAGCGTGAAAGCCCGCAACTTCCGTATGATAATGTTCACGGCGGGGATTGTGCTTTTGTCGCTCGGAGCAATAAGTTTCATCATGGCTCATTGGCACGAACTCGGCAAAATTTTCCGTGTCTGCATAATCTCGGCGGCATATATCGCGTCATTGTCAGCATATATTTTCACGAGGAAGAAATACTTTCTGCTTTTAGCGTCGGGGATATTCGGGGGCGGTATATATCTCATCACGCACATGTACGACATAGAGATAACTTTTGCTGACTTCCTCACGTACTGGCTGATTGAGGCTGTAATAACTTCTGCGATTGCCCGCGACGAATGGCAGATGTATCTTGCTCAGGCTCTCGCGCTTCTGTGGATGATTGAGACTGACGCGGTGAATGTTTTTCCGCTGTATTTCGTGAGTACTGCAAGATTGCCCGTAACGGAGCTTTTTGCGCCCGTAACAGCTTTTGCGCTTGTGATTGCGCTGTGGCTCTTGTGGCTTGCCGTGAAAGACCGTACTGCGGTGATGATCAATATGATGATTACGCTGTTGCTTTTTGCGTCAAGAATGAGTTTGTGTTTCGGAGGAACATGGACGCTCATAATACTTTCGGTTACGGGTGCTGTGATGTCGTTCTGCGTTCGCTACAGGGACGGCGAAATTCTCGGACTGCTGATGCTCGGCGTTTTCGGGCTGATACTCACATGGCCGGAATTTTGGCGGGGAAGTGAGTTTGTCTCAGGCCGCAACATTTACCCCGTAATCAATGCTGTGATTGTCGCGGGATTGATGGTGATAAACATTTGGCGCGGTCATCTGGGGATCGGCGTTATGTTCTTCGCGTTGTTGGCGGCAAGATACTTCTTTGATCACATATTCGGATTTCTCCCTAAGGCATGGGGTTTCACGATAACGGGAATAATCTTTGTGCTTGCGGGAATATTTTTCGGACGTATACGGAAATTTTTTGCTGAAAGATGAGATTTTCCCCCGGCACTTTCACCGGGGGTTTTTCTGTGTTAAGGCATCACGATAATTACGGGCTTGTAGGTTATGCCTTCATTGAGCCAAATTGAGACGGTAATTTTTCGGCTTTCAGGAACGGCGGCAGTCTCATTCCCATTCTCATCAAAAAATTCTGCAATCTCATCATCATCGGAAGGGCTTTCAGAGTTCGCAGCGTAAACGAGTTCAGAACCTTCACGGACATATTCAGGCAGTTCAAGCGCAAAGTCATACATACCCGCTTCATCACATGAGACTTCACCGAGCGGAAATACATAGCCTCCCGAAATATTTTCAGGCAAAAATTCATCCGTCAATGCTGTGTATGACGTTCCATCGCTGAACCTGATAATAGGAAGTCTCGTATCACTATCATCATTAGCGTTAATCTTGAGCGTGAGAGATTTTCTGACAGTTTTCACGGGGTTTTCAGCGTAAACGGTAATGCGGAATGCGTCATATGATTTTTTCGGCTTCCCTGAGATTGTGCCGCCCTCGCTTAACGCCAGGCCTTCAGGGAGTTCATCAGCCGTAAACGTTATAGGCTCGCTTCCTGTTGCTGTCAATGTGAATGTGTATGTTTTGCTGACTGTTGCGTCTGTGAGCTTTGTTGTTGTGATTTTCGGCGCAGTTCCTTTCACCATCAGAGTAACTTTCTTCGACTTTTCGCCCGCGTCATTCTTGGCCGTGATTGTGAGCTTGTAGCCTGATTTCGCGTATGATGTCGGTATGCCTGTGATTTTCCCCGTTGATGTGTCGAACGTGAGTCCTGTCGGCAAATCTCCCGTTATGCTCCATATTATTGTCCCGGTGCCTGCTGTGAGCCTCAAGCCTGAAGAGTATTCCTCATTGAGCGTTGCTTTTGCGAGAGAGCCTGCGAGTTTGGGCGCAATATCCTTAACGTTGAGGGAGAAATTATCCGTAACAGTTCCGGCTGAATTTTCCGCGCTTACTTTCACGGTGAAATTTCCTGATGATGACGGCTTGCCTGAAATCCTGCCTGTTTTCGCGTTGATGCTAAGTCCGTCGGGCAGATTTTCCGCGCTCCATGTGAACGGCCTCGTACCTTTTGCCCTCATTGTAACGCTGTAATTTTTGTTGATTGTTGCGTCTTTGAGGCTAGCTGTGATTATGGTTACGGGGTCAACAACCTGAATCGTGAATCGCTTTGAGGTTTTGCCGGAAGTGTTTGCTGCTGTAACGTTGAAGGTGAATTTTCCCGCTTTCTCGGGCTTTCCTGAGATTACGCCGGAACTGTCGAGCGTTAATCCTGTGGGTAATCTTCCTGTGTACGTCCATGTTACTGCCGTGTTGCTTGAGGCTGTGAGAGTGGCTGAATATTCCGCGCCCGTTACGGCCATGTCAAGAGCCTCTGTTGTGATTGTCGGGGGAATGTCATCCGCGAATGAAGCTCCGCAAAGGTACAGCAACACAAAGAATGCCGATAATATTCGCATCCTCATCAATACATGCACACCTTTCTATGTTGGGAATTTATTTTGTGAAGATTATAATCTTGTTCGCGTTATTATGCCGCAAATCCCGTGAAATTTTTTCGGCCTCGTCAATATTTCCCTGATAAATGAGCCTGAATTTTCCCCTCGCAAGCTCCTCATTTCCCGCAAGAATTATTTTCCGTGAGAACTCTTTTTCCCATTCGTCAAGGTAACGGCTGATGTATCCGGCCATGTATATATCGGTCTCAACCAGAAAAGCACGGGCGTTATTAGCGGCTGTGATTTTGCGCAGAAATCTTTTCACCGACAATGCTATACTCTCTTCACGCTCGATAAAACCGTCATCACCGCAAACGTAGCAGTTTCGTGTGAGAATGCTCTTAAGGTCAGGGCGTTCACGCTTCCTCGTAAGCTCAACAAGTCCCAATCTCGTAATGCTGAAAACTTTAGGCTTCATTCGGTCATGCGACAAATACCGCTGGAAATGCGTCAAAAGTTCGTGCCTGTCATGCTCGTTATCCATGTCAACAAAATCTACAACAACAATTCCGCCGATTGAACGCAGTCTCAATTGACGCGCTATTTCCTCTGACGCTTCTATGTTCGTGGCAAGTACAGTGTGTTTCATGTCGGGTTCGCTGGTGAATTTCCCCGTGTTAACGTCAATAACGGTTAATGCTTCAGTCTGGTCGATTATGAGATATGCGCCTGATTTCAGCCAAACTTTTCGGTCAACTGCTTTTCGTATCTCGTCATCAATCCCGTAAAGCTCAAAGATTGGTGTTGCTCCGTCATAAAGTTTCATGTCAGGCTTTGACCCGCTGAATGTGTCAAGAAAATTCTGCGCGTTCATAAATTCGTCAGCGTCATTAATGATAATCTCGTCAATTTCACCGCAAACCTCATCACGCAATACTCTTCCCAATGTCCCAATATCACGGTATAACATGCAGGGAGCTTGAGACTGTGAAGACTTCCTCAAAATTTCGTCCCACAATGTTACGAGTGATTTCAGGTCTGAACGCAGATATTCTTCTGTGATGCCTTCTGCGGCGGTGCGGATTATTACTCCGTTATTGCCTAACTCAGATTTGAGACTGTCAGCAATATTCTTGAGGCGTTTGCGCTCGTTTACGTCAGAAATTCGCCGTGATACTCCTGCTTCATCAGAATTTGGGATTAATACAAGCCATCTTCCGGGGATTGATATTCGGGGTGTAACGCGGGGAGCTTTGTTCTTGCGGGCATTCCTCACAACTTGCACTATCAGTTCATGGCCGGGCTTCAACGTTTGCGGATTGTCGCATTCATTGACGTACATAAAAGCGTTGTTTGCTCCTGAAAGTGTGCTGTGAGTTTTCCGGGATAATTTCACGAACGCAGCACTTATCGCAGGGACTAACGTCTCAACACGAGCCTTGAAGATGTCCCCATGCCTGATTGATGATGATGATTTTTCGCGGGGGGATAATTTCCCGTCATCGTCATAATTGAACTCTATGAATACTTCCGCTAATTTTCCGTCCTCAATCAATGCTACTCTTGACTGCTCATTTTCGCGCAGGTCCGCAACTATTTTCACGCTCATATTTTTACGCTCCGTGATACATTGTCGTAAATCCCAACAGAAACCCGCACAATATTCACCTCATGCCAGCCCGAAATCACATTTTCAGCGACAAGATTACGCACTAATCCGCCGACAGGATTTTGGGACGGCTCGGAGATTATCACGCGTAACCAGCCTTCTACATTTTCGTGTGTGATTATGCTGTCATGCCAGAAAGTTTTTGCTGACGGGGTAATGTCATGGCCGTTTGTCGAACGCAAAAGATACTCGGCGTTTGTGCAGTATTTCCCCAAATTCGGCAGGCCTTCAGGAAGATATTCAGCTTCTGATACCGTGAAACCTTCAGGCAGTGAAGCGTTCATCATGTCGGCAATTTCGGGATAATGTTTGTGCGTGTACATGTCTACAGGCTCATTCAGCGCAACAACCCCGGCGGGCAGTTCAGGGCCGAAAGATATTTTTGCGCGCGGTGAAAATCCCTGTGTCATCTCAAGCTCAATCCCCGCTCTTTTCGCTGAACGTGTGAACACCTGAGCCAATGCTATATGAGGCACAAAGCAAGCTCCGCCCCTTTTCGCGTATGTCAGTCTCACTCTCATTTTTCACACCCAATTCCGCAAAATGCACAGCCCGTTTTACAGTCAGCCGTTAATTCTCCGTCATATGCTTTATGCCTTTCACGCAGGAGAAATTCACGGCTCAATCCTACATTCACAAAGTCCCACGCTAAAATCTCGTCTTCATTCCTTTCACGGGTATAATCATCAGGGTTCACGCCGCATTCATCAAACGCAGAGAGCCATTTCGAGAGGGAAAAATATTCCGTCCAGCTGTCGAAACACGCGCCATTTTTCCACGCGCTGAATATGACACTGCATAATCTCTTGTCGCCGCGTGATAACAAGCCTTCAAGATATGTCTGCTCCGGCTCATGATAGCTCAATGATATATTTCTGTCGTGAACTTGAGACTTGATACGGCGGCCTTTCTCGCGCAATTCGTCAATGCTGTTCTGACACTCCCACTGAAACGGCGTATGCGGCTTAGGGACAAATCCCGATACTGATACGCTTACGGATGCACGCTTCCGGCCAAGTTTGCGGGCTAATTTCAGCGTGTTGTGCGAGATTTCGGCGATTGCGTCAAGGTCTTCTTCCGTCTCTGTCGGCAATCCCATCATGAAGTACAGTTTTACGCGTTCCCAGCCGCGTGTGAATATCTCCGTCAAGCATGAAACTATCATTTCTTCCGTTATGCCTTTGTTGATGACATTGCGGAGGCGTTGTGTTCCTGCTTCGGGCGCAAAGGTTATTGAGCCGTGATTTGACCGAATGCCCGATAACTTTTCAGCAAGATTTATCGAGAAACTGTCCATTCTCAGACTTGGGAGGGAAATTTTTGCGTGAGACTGCTTGAGGGTTTGCGACAAGTCATCAATCAGCGTATCAATCTGTGAATAATCGCATGACGCAAGAGAAAGTAATCCGGCTTCTTCGTAGCCAGTTGATGATATTATGTCCGTGATTGACTGTGTAATCTCGTCAAGACTGCGTTCACGTACCGGCCTGTTTGTCATTCCGGCTTGGCAGAACCTGCATCCCCGTGAACATCCCCGGAATAATTCTACAGCCGCCCTGTCATGTATTATCCCTATGCTTGGCACCGTCATTGTATGAAGCGTAAAAGGCTTGTCAGTGTATTGACGCTCTACGTTACCGCCGATTACAGGGACGTAACAGCCGGGAACTTTTGATACTTCCCGCAAAATCTCATCACGCTTCAAGCCCTTCATGCCGTCAAATGTACGCAATAATTCAGGCAACAACGCTTCAGCTTCGCCAACACAAAATACGTCAGCAAATTCACTCATCACAGCGGGATTATATGACCCATAACCCCCCGCAATAACAATCGGGAAATCATCACGAGATTGTGAGAATATATTTATCCCTGAAAGCTCTAACATCGTAAGTACGTTCGTGTAGCTGGTCTCATGCGGCAATGTGAACGCTAGTATGTCGAAATCCCTTACAGGCCGCCCATATATCACGCTCGACAATGGGACATCATGAGAACGCATTAATCCGGCCATGTCAGGCCACGGGCAATATACCCTGTCAGCAAGATACTTATCATCAAGCGAGTGTATTAATCCCTCTATAACCTGAAAGCCGTAATAACTCATTCCGACTTCATAGACATCTGGAAACGCAAGGCATATTTTCACCGATGATTTTTCCCACGAAACTTTTTTGTACGGCCTCCATTCCGAATTACAGTAACGCGACGGCCTCGAAACCTGCGACATTAACGCCCATTCAGGCCGCGAAAACTCATCAAAATTCATGGCGTGTACTCCTCCCCTCTACGCAGACGCTTGCTACTAATCCCAGTGCTATAAATGTCGAAAGCAGAGAGCTTCCCCCGTAACTCAGGAACGGCAGCGGCAACCCAGTAACAGGCATTATCCCGATCGACATTCCGATACTCTCGAACATCTGAAACCATATCCATGACGCTACACCCGCCGTAAGTATCTTGCATCGTCTCTCACGGCTCCTTATCCCAGCAACAAGCACACGTATCAATAACAGCGTGAAAAGCGCGATCAGTATCATCACTCCTATGAACCCAAATTCCTCCGAGAATACGCTGAATATGAAATCCGTATGCGGCTCAGGAAGAAATTTCAGCTTGCTCTGCGTTCCCATCATGAAGCCTTTTCCCGAAAATCCTCCCGAACCTACAGCTATTCTTGACTGTATCACGTTATACCCCGCTCCTAACGGGTCTCTCATCGGGTCAATAAAGACTAGTATTCTGTTCCGCTGATACTCTTTCAGCAGGAAGAAATACACGAACGGGATTATTGACAGACCTATACCGCAAAGCCCGAACAAATACCGTAATGGAGTTCCGGCCGCTAAAAGCATTCCGAATGAAATCGCCATAAACACAATCGCGCTTCCTGCATCAGGCTGTAACAGCACTAATCCCACAGGAAGCATGATTACTCCCAATCCCATTATGAACGTCTTGAAGTCTAACGGAGGATAACGGCTGAAGAATTTTGACATCGTGAGAATGATTGCGACCTTTGCGAACTCGGAAGGCTGAAATCTTACCCCGCCAAATCCAAGCCATGACTGCGCGCCCTTCACCTTAGGAGCTAACAGCGTCAGGAACAGAAGAAGCAATGACAGCCCGAAAAGGTAATACGCGCCTTCAAGAAATTTATTGTGTCCTGCCGTCATCGTGAGGAGCATAGATATTACGCTGACAAGTAGCCACATGCTTTGACGGATCGCATAATCGAAGCCGTGCCCGGAAGAACCGCCTGAAGCTGAGTATATACAGAATACCCCCCACAGACTTAACGAGAGCGGGCATAATATGATGAATTTGTCTGTGAGGGATAAATTTTCCTTGAGATTTGCCCAAAAGTTATTCATGTTTTTGCTGAGATTGGGCGTATTATGTGATGTCTTTTACTTGGCCGCGTTTTATCCGTAATATCGGGATATTTGCTACGAGTGCTACGGCGTTGTCGTCATGGTCAAGGTCAATTTCTATTTTACGCGTGTCAATGTCCATATATTTCGCAAGCACATTCACTATTTCTTCTCGCAGGCTGTCTAAAAGCTGTGGTGATATGTCTGTTCTGTCGTGTATCAATACGATTTTGAGACGGTCTTTAGCTTTCTGGCTTGAACCGTCATTCCCTCCTCCGAAAAATTTGCTCAGAAATCCCATACTCAAATCACCTCTTGCGCTTGCCTGTGAAGAAACGCTTTATTGAGCTTAAGAAACCTCTTGTAGCGTAACTCTCAAGATCCATCAAGGGAACATCACGGCCTAAAATCCTTTCGGCTATATTCAAGTATGCCTGCGCCGCTGGAGAGTCAAGAGTCATAGTCATAGGCTCGCCGTTGTTAGTAGCGCGTATAACATTCTCATCTTCAGGCACTACACCGATAAGCTCAATCGACAATACATCAAGAATATCATCTTTTGCGAGCATGTCGCCATCCTGAACCATATTAGGTCGCAAACGGTTAATGATTAATCGTATCGGTGATTTTCCCATTGACTCAAGCATACCGATTATGCGGTCAGCGTCTCTTACTGCGGGGATTTCCGGGGTTGTTACGACAAGTGCCTCATCTGCACCGGCGGCGGCGTTCTTGAATCCTCCCTCAATACCTGCGGGGCAGTCAAGAAGTATGAAGTCAAAATCAGGTTTCATTTCCTCGCAAAGCGCGACCATCTGCTCAGGATTAACGGCATCTTTTGTGCGTGTCTGTGCGGCCGGAAGAAGGTAAAGCCCCGGAACTCTTTTGTCCTTGACTAAAGCGGCTGAAAGTTTGCAGGCTTTCTCGATGACATCAATGAAGTTGTAGACGACTCTGTTCTCAAGTCCCATAATGACATCAAGATTTCGCAGACCTACATCAGCGTCAACCGCAACAACTTTCTTGCCGAATTTCGCCAATGCCGCCGCTATGTTCGCAGTGCTGGTTGTCTTGCCTACACCGCCTTTTCCCGACGTTACTACTATTACTCGTGCTGACATTTATTCGTTCATTCCTCCCTGTATTTTCCTCGCTGTGTTCTGAAGAAATTTATTCTCACGGATTACGGGCGTTCCTTCCTCAAGGGTAATCAGTACGCTCTTGCGCCATGATGATGTAGATTTTTCGTCCGCAAAACATAACTTGTTCGCTATTCTGACTTGCGGTGTCTCAAAACTTCCTGCGTAAACAAAGACATCCTCACGGCCAAATCCCCCCGCATGAACAACGCCCGATAATTTTCCGGCTATGAATATACTTCCGCCTGCAATGATTTCCGCGCCGGGGTTGAGATGCCCCCAGACTATTACGTCTCCTTCTGTTTCTACTTTGTGGCCTGAACGCATTGAGCCGAATACGATTTTTGCTGACGGGAAATGTTTGCGTTCTGAAGCGTGAGTGTTGGCTGACGGGGGTTCGTGATTATTGCGTTCTATGCTTAATGGCGGCTCTGTCGTTGAAAGTCCTGCTGACTTGAAGAGCTTTGAGGACTGCGGATTGCCTGAGAGCCACGCGAGGACGTTGATACTTTTCTCCCACACTATAGAGTTAAGCATGTGAAGTATCAATCTCCGTGAACATTCTCGACCGGCAAAGTCTAATGATATTCCT
This sequence comes from uncultured Fretibacterium sp., assembly GCA_946183145.1. Lineage (GTDB taxonomy): Bacteria > Synergistota > Synergistia > Synergistales > Aminobacteriaceae > JAFUXM01. The sequence goes on from CAMGZM010000007.1 coordinate 113,478, forward strand.
TGGCCGTCAGGAAGTTTATACGCGCTTGCGGGAATACGTACGAGGAGTTTCAAGAGTTCGTCCTCCGATAAGTTTTCAGGGAGGAAGAATTTTATCCCGTAATGCATTCTTTCGAGCCGTATATGAGTTTCGGGCTTGCGTAATTTCTTCAGCAAATTCAAACTTGGTATTTTCATGTTCAAATCATCGTGTCAAAAAAATTTTTGTGTGATGATGATATTATACTGTGAGAATGCAATTAGTGTGAAAGCAAATGAGCTAACATTTCCCCGACTATAGGACCGGCTACAGAGCTTCCGTGCTTGCCGCCTTCAACGACAGCAACAGCTACATATTTCGGAGCTTCAGCAGGGGCATAACCCGCGAATAACGCATGATCATCACCGTGTGAATTTTGAGCCGTGCCGGTTTTGCCCGCTACGTGAACGCCAAAACGCCCGGCCCTTGAGCCTGTTCCGCGTGAAACAACTGCTTCAAGTCCTCTGCGGACGATTTCGAGCTTTGCGGGATTGAGGCCGATATTTTCGGGGAGCTTGTAGCCTTTTGCGTGAAGGTGAGGTGTTACCATTTTCCCGCCGTTAGCGATTGCCGCATAAACCCGCGCGATTTGCAGGGGTGTCATTAACATGTAGCCTTGTCCGATGGAATAATTCACGGTATCACCGCCTGACCATTGGGATTTGAAGCGTCTCATTTTCCATTCAGGCCCTGCGATATTTCCGCCGCTTTCACCGGGCAGATCGATTCCAGTAGGCTCACCGAGACGGAATTTTTTTCCCCATTTTATGAGGTCATCAATGCCCGTACGCAATCCAGTCTGATAGAAGAATACATCACATGAATGCTGCAATCCGCCAATAACATTAAGCGCGCCATGCCCGGAATGTTTCCAGCACTTGAAGAGATGAGATCCGAATCGCAAGCCTCCCCGACATGCAATCATTGTTGACTGTGTGATAGCGTTTTCCTCAAGGGAAGCTATAGACATGAAGGCTTTGAACGTAGACGCGGGCGGGTAAACACCAGCAATTGCGCGGTTAAGCATAGGGCGTGAGGGGTCATTCATGATAGCGTTCCATTCGCGGCCTGAAACACCCCAAGAGAGCGGATTATTGTCGTAAACGGGAGATGAGGCGAGGGCTAAAATTTCTCCCGTCTCAACATTCATTGCGACGATTGCGCCCTTCCAGTTCTTGAGGAGTTCAACGGCTAATTTCTGCGCTCCCATGTCAAGCGTCAATCTCAAGTCCTCGCCCTTCACGGACGGATTTGCGTCAAGTGTTCGTACTTTTCTTCCTCGTGCGTCAACCTCTAATGCTTCCTGACCCGGTGAACCTCGCAATTCAGCTTCATACGAGCGTTCGATGCCTGATTTGCCGATTAAGTCGCCGCCGTTGTAGCCTTCTTCGGAGCGTAATTTGAGTTCGCTCTCTGAGATTTCGCCAACGTAACCGATGATATTAGCCGCTGTAGTTCCTGCGGGGTATGTCCTTCTCCAGACGCTTAACGGAAAAAGCTCGTGAGGAAATTCGTAGTCTGCAATCAATTCGGCCATTTGAGTCATTGTGAGATTGGGAACGATTTTCATTACGCGGTAAGGGGCTAAACGTTGCTGCTTGATAGTTTTCTCTAAGTCTGAGACTGTGAAGGGGATTCCATGACGCATTAAAATTTTGCTGAGGTGTGATAATTTTTCGGGCGTATTGAGGTCTAACGGGTAACCCATAATGCAGAAGGTTGTATCATTCACAGCGAGGGGGACTCCGTTGCGGTCAAAAATTTCTCCTCTTGGCGCGGGGAATCGTATCATTCTCAATCTGTTATTATGCGCCAGCCGTATATACTTGTCGCCTTGATATATCTGGCACAAATAAAGCCCTGAAATTAATACGATTACGGAGAGAATTATAGCTGACAGAAAGAATTTCAGCCGGATGTCTAACGCTTCCATTATACTTGGTTGTCCCTTGCTTTCTGAAGGTAAATGTACATAGTGAGGAGTATTGCGGGAAGTGAGTAAACCTGCTGCATGAGGAAATATCCCCATCCCGTATTGCCGCCTAATATCAGCACGGGGAGCATTGGCGGAATTAATTGCGAGCATTCGAGGAGAATGAACACTAAGAGGCTTGAGCCTGATACCCTGCCTTGAGGGGGTATAATTCCCCAGACCTGTATCACAATCAATACGACAACGACATAACCGAGAGTGAAAAACCCGGGAATGCCTATCCACCGTATATCCCACAAAATTCCGCCCGCAAACGCGCTCCAAATCGCCCACAAATTTCCGTCATCATTGTTGTTGTCGGAGAACAAAAGCCTGTACACAACGCCGAGCATGAACAATCCGGGGATCTGCATTCCGCCGCCCGTAAAGACCGTAAGCAAGTCCTGTATGAGCCACAAAATAACGAGCGTCATCAGTAATTCACCGTGTAGAACCGCGACAAATCCGCGCCCGGCTCTATTCTGTAGGTAGTGTAGCCGTCATTGCCGATGTTGAACTCGCCCGCTATCTGCCCTATTGGGAGTCCCGGCGGTAATTCCTCGCCTATCATGGCCGTGCTGACCTTCATTCCCGAACGAACGCCCCGACCCGCAGGAATGTAGCGCAGTAACACAGAGCCGTTGCCATCTCCCGCAACAACACCAAGCTCGCGAGTTTCCTCAATCACAGCAGGAATCATGAAGGAAGATGATGTTATGAGTTCCGCCCATGAAGAGAGTGTTGACACTGTGCTGACTCGCCCGATTAAGTAGCCTCTGCTGAAGACTGGAAGCCCCTGCGTGATGTTGTCTTTGCTTCCTCTGTCTATACGTATCTCACTCCACCATGACATAGGAGCGCGCAAAGTTACTCTTGCTGTATTCATGTCAGAATTTTTATCATCAGAGAATACTTTACCGCCTGAAATTTTAGCCAGCTCAAGCCGTAAATATGCGTTTTCATTCTGCAATCTTGATACTTCAGAGCTGAGAATATTTTTGTCCCTCGACCACGAACGCCACGACAAATATATTTCCCTCATGACAACAGCAGGGTATTCAGGGATAAACAGCACAGCCCCCCAAATGTCAACGATACTTTTCATCACGCCAAGCCCTGAGCTTACGCCGAGAAGGAATAATGCGAGTATTAATGCTGTCAGGCCGTGAACTAGCTCGCGTGTATTGTTCCTTGCGTTGTCCATTTAGCGCGAGCCGTGCTGTACCGACATTAGTCCGCGTTTCATTTCGCCCAAGTTGTCGAGAATTTTCCCAACTCCTAACGCTACAGAGTTAAGCGGCTGTTCTGCGACTATTACGGGGGTATTGATTGCGCGTGATAATCTCTCAGAAAATCCCCTCATCATCGCAACGCCTCCCGTCAGAATTATTCCCCTGTCAACAACATCTTTTGCGAGTTCAGGCGGCATTTTCTCAAGCGCAACTTTCACCATGTCTTCAATCCCCGTGAAAATCGGTTCCATTGCCTCGCGGACTTCTATTGATGATACTATGTCGGATTTTGGGAGACCGTCTGACAAGTCGCGGCCTTTAACGCTCATTTCAAGCTCAGGGTTTAACGGCAAAGCAGATCCGATAGTGTTCTTGACTTCCTCAGCAGTAGCTTCACCGATTAAGAGCGCGTATCTTTGACGCACCATAGTGATTATCGCGTTGTCCATCATTTTGCCCGCAGTACGCAAGGAGCTTGTTACGACAATTCCGCCGAGAGATATTACGCTGACTTCCGATGTTCCTCCGCCGATGTCGATAATCATGCACCCTGAAGGCTTGTCGATGGGAAGCCCTACACCTAATGCCGCGCTGATTGGCTCTTCAACAACATACGCCTCTGAAGCTCCCGCGCCTAATGTAGCGTCAATGACTGCTTTGCGTTCAACCTCTGTAACTTCAGCGGGGATTGAGATTACTACACGGGGGTGTACCATAAAGGTATTGTTTGAGCTTACACGTTTAAGGCAGTACTTGATGAGTTCCTGCGTCATGTCGAAATTAGCGATTACTCCGCCTTCAAGAGGCCATATTGCTTCTATGCCGTGGGGGACTTTTCCCGACATAGCTTTAGCCGCTTCACCTACAGCAATAACTTCATTTCCTTCACCGCGAGGGCGTTTCTTCACTGCGACTGCTGAAGGCTCAGAGAATACTATTCCTTTATCCTTGACGTAGACAACGACATTTGACGAGCCTAAATCTATCCCCACGTCCATACCGAGCATACCCGAAAATACTTTGAACATGATACTACCTCGGCCAATACGGATTGAGTTCACGCTCTGAACCTATGCTTGTGTCAGGGCCATGACCGGGGAGAACGTGAAGGCCGTCGTCAAATTCCGCGAGCCGTCTCAATGAAGCCTCAAGTTTCACGTCATCGCCGCCCTCAAGGTCAGTTCGTCCCACGCTCTGCGCGAAAAGTGTATCACCCGACACCAAAACTTTATGGCCGTTCTTGTCAGTGATGAGGAAACACACGCTCCCTTGAGTATGCCCGGGAGTTTCGAGAGTTTTTATGACGTAGCCGGGGAAATCGATAATTCTTCCGTCAGAAATTTCTTTGAACGCCTCAAGCCCTCCGAATTTCACGCCTAATAACGCCTGAAGCTCTCTTGACGGATGACGGAGCATTTCAGCATCGCCCGTATCTATGTATATGTTATCGCCGACCATCGGAACAAGCTCGTTAATTCCGGCTGTGTGGTCAATATGTCCGTGAGTGAGCAAAATCATTTTGAGTGTGAGATTGTTATCGGCCATGAATTTTGTTACGTCCTCAGTTTTTCCGCCCGGGTCAATGAAGAATGCGTCATGTGTTGCATCATCCCAGAACAAATAGCCGTTAGTCCATAATGCTCCTAAAGGAAACCGTTTGTACTGCAAAATTTTTCCTCCTCATATGCTGTCAATGATAAATGTTAATGGCCCGTCATTGATAATTTCTACGGTCATATCCGCGCCAAATTCACCGCATTGAACATTCTTTATGCCGGATAATTTTACACGTTCCACAAAATAATCATATAGTTTTTCGGCTTCTTCAGGTTTAGCGGCGTTAGTGAAGGATGGTCTTCTTCCTTTTTCGCACGAGGCATAAAGCGAGAACTGAGACACTAATAAAATTTCGCCGTCAATGTCCTTAACACTGAGATTGATTTTGCCGTTTTCGTCCTCAAATATTCGCAGGCCGGTTAATTTTTCCGCAAGCCAGTCTGCATTTTTTGAGCTGTCATTATGAGTTACGCCGATGAACACGCACATTCCCTGTGAGATTTCGTGCTTGTCGCTGTTGTTTATTGTTACTGATGCACGTTTAACGCGCTGTACCAGAAGACGCAAATGTATTACTCCCTTTCTACGCTGATGATCCCTCTTACTTCATTAATTCTTGACATGGCCGAGTAAAGCTGCTGAAGGTCTCTAACTCTGACCTCAATTTTCATGCGTACTAAACTGTTACCCGCCGTTCCTGCCTTAATGTTTGATATGCTGATGCCTTCAAGCCCTAATGCCTTTGTGGTGTCAGCAAGAAGTTCATTCCTGTCTTCACCCTCAATTTTGAGACGAGCTGAATACATGTTAGGACGCTTTCCGCCAGTGAGCGAATAATCCGGCAATGACCACGACACAGGGATAAAACGCCCGTTATCTTTACCCGCGATATTCTTGCAGTCTCTTCTGTGAATCGTTATTCCCCGCCTCATTGACGCGAAACCGATAATGTCATCACCGGGAACAGGTTCACAGCATGAAGCGAATGTTACGCCTACGCCGCCCTCGCCTTCAACGAGAACATCAGACTTGTTGTCTTTGCGTTTTGCTGGTGGTACTGGGACAAAATCAACGGTTTCAGTTTGTACTGTCGGAAGATGATGCTGAAGCCACGCCTGAGATAATTTCTGAGCGGCCTCACTTGCGCCGATAGTGCCGGAGCCTACGGAGATTAGCTGCTCGTCAATGTTGCTGAAATCCTCGCGCTTTACGTCATTTAAGCCTCTGCGTTTGAGTTCGCGTTCTACGAGTTTCCAGCCGCGTTCAAGTTTCTCTTCACGTTCAGTTTTTTCTGCCTGCTTGAAGTATGAGCGGATTTTGCTACGTGTCTTTGCGCTTGCGGCAATTTTGAGCCAGTCTTTTGACGGTGATGTCTGTGTTGCGGTTAATATTCTCACACGGTCGCCGGAATGCAACTGTGTGTTAAGCTGTACCATTCTCCCATTGACCATAGCCCCGGCGCAATGATTTCCGACTTCAGTATGTACTGCGTAAGCGAAATCGATAACTGTCGAGCCGTTCGGGAGTATCATGGGCTTTCCGTCAGGCGTGAAAACGTATAATTCACTCGTAAGGAGAATGTCATTCTTGAGGATGTCAACAAATTCCTGCGTGCTTTCACCGTCCTGTCCTGCCTCGATGACCTGACGAACGAGCATTAATTTTTCGTTTAAGCCTTTGAGGAGCTTTTTGTTTCCGCCTTCTTTGTAGACCCAATGAGCCGCAACGCCGTACTCCGCAAAATTATTCATCTCGTAGGTACGTATCTGGACTTCAAGCGGAACTCCTGACACCATAACCGTTGTGTGAAGAGACTGATACATGTTGCTTTTCGGGTTCGCTATATAGTCGTCAAACTGGCCGGGCACAGGAGGCCAAAGCGAATGTACATCACCAAGAACAGAATAGCATGTAGAAACGTCATTAACGAGGACGCGGACGGCTAAAATGTCGTACATTTCCTCAAATGATATTTTCTTCCTCTGCATTTTCTCGTAAATGCTGTAGATATGTTTTGCACGTCCTTTTATGCGGCATGGGATATTGCGTTTTTGCAGACAGTCTTCAAGAGTTTTCTTAGCTTCCTCGATTATCTGCTCCATCTGAGGCATACGGATTTTCACACGCCGCTGAACTTCCGCGTAAATATCAGGATGAAGATACATGAATGATAAGTCCTCAAGCTCCCGTTTAATCTGGTAAATTCCGAGCCTGTGAGCTAAAGGGGCGTAAATTTCCATCGTCTCACGCGCAATTCTCTGCTGTTTTTCGGGCTTCATGACTTGAAGAGTTCTCATGTTGTGGAGACGGTCAGCAAGTTTTATGAGGACTACGCGAATATCTTTAGCCATTACGATAAACATGTGGCGCAAACTCTCAGCGGTCAAATCTTCACGCGACATAAATTCTTTCACGTCATCCTGAGCGAGTTTTGTTACACCGTCAACAAGCATTTCTACATCATGGCCGAATTTCTCTGTCATTTCTTCCGGTGTTACGTCAGTATCTTCTAGCACGTCATGCAACAATGCCGCCTGAAGTGTAGCGAGGTCTAATCTCATTCCTGCGAGGATTAATGCCGCGCTCAATGTGTGAGTGATATATGGCTCACCTGATTTGCGTTTCTGGTCTTTGTGTGCAACAGCCGCGAAAATGAACGCCTCGCCGAGTTTGTGAAGCTGTTCGGGGTTTAGTGCAAGCATGGCTTTTCCCCATAAATCCTGCCATGCTGAACGGACAATTTCAATCTGTGATTGTTCGGGAATTTTTGCGAAAATTTTATCCCGCAAGTCATACATATCACGCAGATAATTTGATGAAGTATCCTCTAATGACGGTATAGAACCCATCATTGACGAAAATGTGTCTAATCCTGCCGCCAAGTTTTTTGGGGATTGTGCCATGATACTAATTCACTCCTTCCGTAACAGCGTAATCAATTATGAACTGCAGCTGCTCAATGTTCTTCCAGCAGTCAATTCTTGGGTGATAGATCCAGCCTTTAACGTTGGGTGATAATTCCGCGACATCATGAGGGGGAGTGTTGAAGGCTAAAAGTTTTGCGTTGTTGACGCGTATATAGCTGTGCTTGCCGTCTTTGCCTAATGTGTTGATTTCGAGCCTGTGAGGATCATTTGACGTGTAGAATTTGGGCGACGGGTTATTGTTCCCGAAAGGCCCCAAATCTGAGACCGCGCGCCAGTCAGAAAGCGTAATGTCAGAAGGCACAACATCAATAACGGGCGTAACATCATGAGGAAGTATCTTTATGTCGGTCAGCATTCGCTCCAAATCCTCGCAGACCTCGCGCCAATTCTCAGTGAGAACGGAGAACCCCGCCGCGTATTTATGGCCTCCCCAAGCGTCTAACTTGTCGGCAATCACGCGCAAAATTCCCACAGCGTCGCCGCCTTCAGGCACTCTCAATGTTCCCCGGACAACTTTCACGCCTACAGGAGCGGCCAAGACTATCGGCCTGTTGTACTGAGCGCATACTCTGCTTGCTACACCGCTCAAAACACCGATAGGCCATTGAGGATTGTACAGCACCTTGCGTTTTATCGCGCCCGTGATTATTCCGTCATCAATTTCACCCGCAATACTTTCTGTGAGGCTCTGACGTTTGCGGTTAATCCTCATGAGTTCGTTGACGCAGGAGAATACAGCCTCATTATTCCCGATACCGAGCAAAGCACGAACGCCAATATCAGCGGTTGCTATTCTTCCCGGTGCATTGAGGCAGGGAATGACTCTCATCGACAAATGTTCTTCCGTCAGTTGCGACTTGTTGATACCGAGACACGAGAACAGAGCGGCGAGTCCTCTTCGCGGATTGTTGCGCATAAGTTTCATGCCGTAACGTACTAACGAGCGGTTAAGGTTGTGAAGGGGCATACAGTCAGCAATAGTAGCGAGCGTAACGAGATCAATCTCATACTGAAGGAAATTTTTTGACACAATATTTTCCTTCCACGCCCAGCACCATAATACAGCCGTCGCGCAAATTTTCTGATGGTCGCCCGCCTCCATGTTAATGCAGGGGTTTACGATTGTCGGAATTGTTATCGGCGCAGAGAGTGAATGATGATCGAAAACGAAAATGTTTATGCCTTTGTCCGCAAGTTTCTGGAGCATCTCGGAGTCATTTGTTCCGCAGTCCGTAACAATAAGCGTGTTGCATCCCATTTCGGGAATTTTGTCGAGAATTTCCGCGTTGAGGCCGTAACCGTGAACATCTCTTCGCGGGATAAAGAATCGTACTTGCGCGGCTTTGTTCCTGAAAATTTCCATAGCAAGAACTGTTGACGAAATTCCGTCAGTGTCATAATCACCGTAGACTAATACATTCCCGAAAGAGCTTTTTGACTCCCATAAAGATTTTGCGGCCTTGCTTCCTTCACCCAAGTCAAGACTCTCAATCAATCGTGTGAAGTCCGGGTGTATCCATTCGCGCAAGGAGTCAATATTCTGTGAGCCTTTAAGCATTTCGAGGACTCCGGCGGCTAACGGAGGGCATGACAATTCACCCGCGAGCCTCATTGTGTCGTCATTCTGCCTGTAGATTTTCAGCTCAGAAATTTTGCATGTAGGTATCATGATTTGCGCCTCCTGATGAAGTAATCCTGAAGAATTTTCACGCATTCATTCTCCATAATTCCCGCCGTAACTTTGCAGGTGTGATTGAGACGTGAGTCGCGCAAAATGTTGTACAGAGTTCCTCCCGCGCCTGAACGGTAATTCCTCGCGCCGTAAACTACACGTGAGACTCTCGCATTCACGCACGCCCCCGCGCACATTGGGCAAGGCTCAAGAGTAACGTAAAGAGTACAGCCCGTGAGATTCCAGCGTGATAATTTTCTTGCTGATGAACGGATTGCGACAATCTCGGCATGTTCTGTAGGGTCAGAAAGTTTTACGTCGCTTCCTGAAGAGATTATTTCATTGTCTTTCACGATTAACGCGCCGACAGGTACATCACCGCGTGAGAAAGCAATTTTTGCCTCATCAAATGCCCGCTGCATAAAATAATTGTCATCGGTCATGTAATTTTCGCCATCTCCAATTTCAAAAGGGATATTAAAGTTTGTGAGTAATTATACACGTGATACAAGTGAGAAAATTTTTGCGACTTTTGACTGTGCTATGATAAGCGGCAAAATTTTTTGAAGGGAGAAAATTACTTCATGGCATATTACTACAGTGAACCTTCACACACATTCTCCGAGTACCTTCTTGTACCATCGTACTCATCAGAAAATTGCGTGCCTTCAAACGTAACACTGCGTACACCTCTGTGCAAGTTCAGGAAGGGAGAAGAGTCCCCGCTGTCGATAAATATCCCGTTAGTGTCGGCGTGTATGCAGTCAGTCTCAAACGACACAATGGCGGTTGCATTAGCTCGCGAGGGCGGATTGTCATTCATATACTGCTCACAGTCAATCGAGTCTCAAGCGGAAATGATTGCGCGTGTGAAACGCTACAAGGCCGGATTTGTCGCGAATGACTCAGCAATCGGCCCCGACCAGACGTTAGCGGACATTCTCAGGCTCAAAGAACAGACAGGACACACAACGGTAGCAGTAACACATGACGGAAGCCTTACGGGTAAATTACTCGGCATAATAACGAGCCGTGATTACCGCGTAACAAGAACACCTGTTGATACGAAAGTGCGCGACTTCATGACTCCAATCGACAAAGTTATCTCAGCTCATGACGGACTCAGCCTCACGGAAGCAAACGATATTTTGTGGGAGCATAAATTGAACTCATTGCCTGTTGTTGATGATGACGGCAACATGGTAGCGTTCGTATTCAGAAAGGATTACGACATGCACAAGGAAAACCCGTTAGAACTTCTCGACAATCAGAAGCGTTACATGACGGGAGCGGGGATAAACACGCGCGATTATGCTGAAAGGGTACCTGCGCTTGTGAATGCCGGGGCTGATGTTCTGTGCATAGACTCATCGGAAGGTTTCACGGAATGGCAGAGAAGGACTCTGAAATGGATTCGCGATAAATACGGTGACTCGGTGAAAGTTGGCGGGGGGAATGTTGTTGACGCTGACGGATTCAGATTTTTGGCTGACGCGGGCGCGGATTTCGTGAAGATAGGAATCGGGGGCGGCTCAATCTGCATTACGCGCGAGGCAAAAGGAATAGGACGAGGACAGGCTACAGCGGTGATAGAAGTTGCGAAAGCGAGGGATGAATATTTTTCTGAGACAGGAGTCTACGTGCCAATATGCTCGGACGGCGGAATCGTCATGGATTATCACGTAACACTTGCGCTTGCGATGGGCGCGGACTTCTGCATGTTAGGGAGATACTTTGCACGGTTCGACGAGAGTCCGACAAATCGGGTCTTCCTCAACGGGAATTACGTCAAAGAATATTGGGGCGAAGGATCATCACGCGCAAGGAACTGGCAGAGATATGACAGCGGCGACTCATCACAGGCAAAATTATCGTTTGAGGAAGGAGTCGACAGCTATGTGCCTTATGCGGGAAGTTTGCGGGAAAATGTTACGGAGACTCTCAGCAAGATAAAATCTACGTTCTGCAACTGCGGAGCATTGAGCCTCCCTGAAATGAGAGAGAAAGCAAGATTGACGCTCGTATCACCTGTAACACTTGTAGAAGGAGGAGCGCACGACGTTATGATGAAGGAAGCTGTAAGACGGTCGAAATGATGAAAAAGTCCCCCTGCCACGAAAGCGGGGGGATTAATTTTTCTCAGAATAAATCGCTGTGTGTTCCTGTGTGTGCGAGAAACAGTATCAGCTTGTCTTCTTCCTTTCTGTATATCAGCACCCAGTCCGGGTTAATGTGGCAGTCCCTGTAGCCTTTGTATTTTCCCTTCAAAGGGTGATCATGATATTTTTCGGGCAAAGGCTCTCCCCTCCTCAGCAAGTCGATTACAGCTTCAGCCTCAAGAGGATCAAGCCCGCGTTTTTCCGCTCTATTCATTTCCCTTCTGAACTGCGGCGAGCGTACCACAGTTTCATATTTATATTCGCTCATCTGTCCGGGAAATTGCTAACGTCAAATCCCATATCCCTGAACATTTCTTTTGTTGACGTGTAACGCTTGTACTTTTCCGGGTGGGCGATCATGTCTTCATATTCCCTCATCGCTATTTCCATTGCCGCTTGAAATTCGGGGTCTTCATAAAGTCTTCTGTCTTCCTCGTAATATTCATCGTACAAATCTTCTTCATCTTCAGCAACGGGCATTACTTCATCAGCAACTGCATTCACCATGATTATCACCTCGCGCATTATTCTACATGAACACAGCGAACGCCGCAAAACTTACAACGCTCATTACAGCCGCAATTCTTAACGGCGCAAGATCCAAATACCTGCACACAAAAAATATCAGCACTCCGCATCCAGTCCACGCCGTAAAATAATTCCATCTCAAAACATACGGCATTACGTCAACAAACGTACCCGCAATTTTCTCCCACAAGATAAATATCCCTTCAACAGTCATCATGAAATAATTGCTCAGCGGAAAATTCATCAGCCTCATGAATGCCCCGAATGAAGCAATCGTGAAAGCAAACGTGAAATACATCGGCGCAAAAAGATTCAGCAACACGCCGACAACAGGAACTCCCCCGAATGTATACGCGACCTGCGGAAATGTTACGAGTCCAACAGCAGGACTTATCATCAGCCACGAGTAACCCGCCTCAATCATGGCCGAAATCGTGAGCGCAGAAATCACCGACAGCCTGAAACCTATATCCCAGAACAAAAACGGAGAATACATCAGCAGAATAACGCCCGCGCACGCAACACTGTTCACGGCTTCAGACTTACGCCCGAAAATTCCCGCGCATAACCATATCTGTATCATGAGTCCCGCTCTCATTGCGCTGGGTGCCGCCCCCGTAAGAAAGATATACGCCCATAAAATCACCGTGAGAATTAGAGTCTTACGTCCGATGTAAAACATCATCAGCATCATCACGACTCCTACGTGAAACCCTGAGACCGCGAGAAGATGAACAGTTCCGCATTTTGTGTGAAACTCGTACAAAGGCTTATCACGCTCTCCAACCCAAGCAGCCCGCAAATATCGTGATGTCCTTTCAGGCGTGTATATTGTGAGCTTGCGGGATAATTTGTGCCTCATTAGTGCCATGCTGAAACGTCCGGGCAATTCCTCAGCGTTATACATGCTCATTATCCCGTTCACGTTGCGCCCGCGCCAGAATCTTCCCTCGTCAAAATCTCTGCCGTTCCTTTTGGGACGAAATGCCCTCGTTGCGCCGTCAAATTTGATTCTCGAACCCCTCATGAAGTCCGCAAAGTGTGAGAATGCAGCGTATTTTCCCCGGCTCGCAGTCTCAACCGTAAGCGCGTAAATCCTCCCCCATTCGCGAACGTCCGTAACAGTTCCTTCTTCTGCGACAAAGACAACATTCTCAGCAGGGGGAGACGAAATCACAGCATACATTCTCCACGAACATAACAGCGTGAATATCATCGTGAACGCAAAAAATCTCCATTGCCCCGGAATTTCACGCTCGTACGTCAGGAACATCACGCCCGCGAATATCACAGGCACAACGACGACGAAAGCCCAAACGCCTAGCTTGTCATAGAGTCCCGCGCCCGCAGCAAGTGAGGCAAGTACCGCAAGCATTGGTGAACGTCTCAATATCTCCATCAGCGTACGACTATTTGACTCCTCATGCTGTTGAGTTTTGCCGCGCCAATCCCGCGAATGTTCATGAGGTCTTCTGCTTTCGTGAATCTTCCGTGCTGATTCCTGTAGTCGATTATGCGTTTTGCTGTTGCAGGGCCGACACCGGGCAGGCGTTCAAGCTCTTTCTGCGACGCTCTGTTGATGTCGATTAGCCCGGATGATGATGATGATGATTGTGATTGTGATTGCGTGACTCTCGTTCCTGTGTTCATGGCTGTAACGTGAGGGAGAATCTGAGCGAGCTTTGATTTTCCGATTCCGCGTACGTTAATCAGGTCTTCAGGGCTCGAAAAATTCCCGTGCTGATTTCGGTAATCGATAATCCTTTTTGCGATTGCGGGGCCGACTCCCGGCAGACTCTCAAGCTCGGATGCGTTTGCTGTGTTGACGTTGACTCTTCCTGATGATGATTGCGGCTGTGAGTGTGAATATGTTACTGGCGTGCTTGCGTTTTGAGGCTGAATATTTGCGTGAGCGTTTGCGGGCATTCCGGGGATTAACGGTGATTGCGTTGAAGACTTTGCGCCTACGTGAATGTGTGAGCCGTCCGCAACATTTTCGGCGAGGTTGAGAAATTCTGTCTCAGCTTTTGACGTGAATCCCCCGGCCATTTCGACAAGCTGGAAGATACGCGAGTCCTCAGAAAGTTTATACACTCCCGGTTTCTTTACTTCTCCTGTGATGTATACATATACGGTTCGTGATTGGGTATTTTGTGCTTGCGGCTGTGATTCTTCATTTGGTATTTTCTTTTGAGACTGTGAATTTTGACTCGCATTTTCGTTCCGTGAATGCTGATTGTGATTTGCCGTTTCATTCCCTGAGTCTGTGAAAATCATCGTAACCATTCCGGCAATAAGAAACACTATCACACCTATAGCCGTAATTATTGCCCTGCGGTATTTGGCAAAGATTTCCTGCATAAATTTTTCTCCTTCATGATGTGGGATTTATGCAAAGATTATAACGTAACTGCACGAATTGACGCGCATTTATCACACGAATAAAATATTTTTCACACTCACATGAAAGGATTGATTCACCATATTCACACCTGCAAATTTCCTTCTGCCTGAAGTTGACGACATATCGCGATGGCCTGTGATAGCCTGCGATCAGTTTACGAGCCAGCCGGATTACTGGGAGAAAGTCAGCGAGTACGTTGGCTCTTCACCGTCTTCATATCACTTGATACTTCCTGAAGCGAGGCTCAAAGATGACAACTCCGAAGAAATTTCCCGCATAAATTCGGCCATGAATGAATACCTGACGCAAAATATTTTCACCGAGTACAAGAACGCATATATATATGTTGAACGTGAAATGATTGACGGCTCAATACGCCGCGGGATTGTGGGAGTGATTGACCTTGAGGAATATGATTACCGCCCTGACACAACGCCGATGATACGCGCAACAGAAAAGACAGTGAGCGAACGAATCCCCCCCCGCAAGATTATCCGCAGAAATTCACCGCTTGAACTCTCACACGTAATACTGTTATGCGATGACGAAAAACGCGAAATCATAGAGCCTCTCAGATTCGCAAAGCACTCAATGCCGAAACTTTACGATTTCAATTTGATGATGAACGGAGGACATATTCAGGGCTGGCTTGTACGAGGGGACAGCAGAAGAGCTTTGAACATGAGAATAGACTCGTACATTAAGCGCAAGAGCAAAGAATATTCATTAGTGTTTGCTGTCGGAGACGGAAATCACTCACTCGCGGCGGCTAAAGCATGTTATGAGGACGGAATAACATCACGTTACGCGATGGCCGAGCTTGAGAATATTTATGATGACGCTGTGAAGTTTGAGCCTATTCACAGAATCGTGAAGGGGGTTGACGTTGACGGCTTTCTTTCTGACGTTAGGGAGAATATTTGCGCGAACGGTGAGTCATGGCCGATAAAGTTTTACGCACACGGCAAAAAAGGAGTAATTCACCTCAGCAAATCAAAAGGAGCTTCACCCCTGATAGTTTTGCAGAATTATCTTGATGAAAAAGGATACTTCATTGACTATATTCACGACACAGAAGCGTTAAAGGAACTATCAAACGAGGACGGTAATATAGGCTTTGAGCTGCCTGCGTTTGGCGGTGATACAAAGGGTGAATTTTTCCGTGTGATTTCGGAGAATGGAGTCATGCCGCGCAAAACATTTTCGATGGGACATGCAACGGAGAAGAGATATTATCTTGAGGCGAGGAAGATACAGTAATGCTTGCTGACTTAGGGCTGTTATTCTGCGCTGTATTCTGGGGAATGAGTTTCCCGGCCATGAAAATACTTATCGGAATTTACCCGGCGTGCTGGCTTTTGTTCCTGAGATTTTTCACTGGCTCGATGCTGATATATATCTTCTTTCACCGTCGAATTAACGAGTCATTTTCGCGTGTGCTGAAAGGCGGCGTGATAATCGGCGTAATGCTCTTCATTGCGATAACGACTCAGACAATCGGACTGCGTTATATCGGCGGGGGGCGTTCTGCGTTCATCTCTGCAACGTATGTATTGATGGTGCCGTTCATGCTGTGGATGATTGAGCGTAAATTTCCCGGATGGCTTACGATTCTTGCGGCTGTATTGTGCGTTTTGGGAATGTATTTGCTTACGGGAGATGATTCCGGCGGCGAGAGTCTTTTGGGAGATTTTCTGACGGTGATATGTGCGCTTATGTTTGCGGTTCAGGTTATAGCGATAAGCAGTTACGCGCATGATTCAGACCCTGTAGCGTTAAGTTTCGTGGAGTTCGTATCATTCGCGGCATGTGCTTTAGTGTCGTCAATAATCTTTGAGTCTCCTGCTGAATATCTGAGCATGAACGGACTTGCGGAACTGATTTTCACGATAATATTTGCTACATTCGGGTGCTACATGGTGCAGATAATCGCGCAGAAATACGCCGAGCCGTCTCACGCCACAATCATAATGAGCCTTGAGTCAGTTTTTGGACTCATAAGCAGCATAATCTTCCTTCATGAGTCCGTAACAATGAGAATGCTAACGGGCTGTGCGCTGATATTCATTGCAGTGATGATTTCTGAGATGTCGCCTCATCTGAAAAATGTTCGCGGGATTTCTTGATGACATAAACATTCTGCCAATATTGTCCGTGATAATCGGGAGCGCAATTCTCTCTGTACTCGGTGATTCTGTCGGAACAAAATGGGGGAAAAAGCGCGTCTCAATTTTCCGTCTCCGTCCAAAGTACACAAGCAGGCTCATCACGGCATTAACGGGAGCGGTAATAGCAGTCGGGATTATTGGAGTCATGGCGGGATTGTCGCAGGACGTTCGTACGGCGTTGTTCGGAATGAAGATGCTCAAGCAGCAGTTATACGATTTGCAGTTTCAGCTTAACAGGAGCGAACACGACACGGAGCAGATGAGAATATCACTTGCGGAAACGTCAGCAAGTTTAGACCTCACGGGGTTCGAGCTTGCCTCAATGAAGAATGACAAAGTATTACTTGAGCAGGAGAAAACCGAGCTTGAAGCGGCACTGCAAGTAATGAGGGAAGAGTCATCACGGCTAAAACGCGAGCTGAAATCATTACGGAGCGAGTCAATAGCATTAAGCGCAAATGTGTTATTGGGGCAGACGGCATTTGATGAAGGGTCAACGCGTGATGAAATAATTTCGGGCTTGAATGACCTGAAGCAGAAAGTGAGATTGAACGTTCTCGCAAAAATTTCTGACCAGTCATTCACGAGACTGCGTGACATACCGATAGAATTTGACGCAGAGTCAGAAGAGTCATTAATCCGTGAAATTCTCAGCGCGGATATGAGGCATTATGTTAGGGCTTTGTCGGGAGAAAATTACACTGTCGGTGAAAACATGCGCGTGATGGTTCGTTTTGAGACAGGGAACAGCATACTGACATACAGGGACGGAACGCCGGTATACCGAAAATTTTTTGACCGCTCATCGTCAAAGCAATCTCCTGAAGACATACTGCACATATTTTTGCGTGAACTCCGCAACAAGGCCATAAAAGATGGGATATTGCCTGAGCCGTTCACGAACAATGTCGGGACTCTTGACGGCGAATCATTCTTTGAGGCAGTCGAAACTTTGAGCGGCATAACAGACTCCGTAATAATCTCAGCGAATGCTTCAGGAGATATATACACGGAAGGCCCTGTAGTGATAGACATAACATTTGAGGAGTGAGAGATGAGACCGCACGTAATAATCTACACAGACGGAGGAGCTTCCCCGAATCCCGGACTCGGAGGCTGGGCGGCAATCCTCTATTCACCCGAACACGACAAAGAGCGCGAAATTTACGGCGGCGAGAATGCCACGACAAATAATCGGATGGAAATCACAGCGGCAATACGAGCGTTAGAGGCATTGAAAGTCCCGTGTGATGTTGATCTTCATACTGACTCGGCGTATTTGCAGAATGCTTTTGTCAAACGCTGGCTCTATAACTGGAAGCGTAACGGCTGGCGTACATCAGGAGGAAGCGACGTTCTTAACCGCGATTTGTGGGAAGAACTTGACCGCCTGACTCAGATTCACCGAGTAAAATGGCACTGGGTCAAAGGGCATTCGGACGACGAACGCAACAACCGCTGTGATGAGCTTGTACACATTGCGCGTGATGAGATTTCGCAGAATAGCTGAATACTTCCTCCATCTTATATGGCCGTCAAGCTGTGAGATTTGCGGGAGGATTGGCGCGAATCCGTGCGAGAATTGCCAGCGTGAAATTATCCGCCGTGAAATTGAAGCGTCAAACGCCCGGAGCTTTGCGAGAATTTTTACGGGCGATATTATTACCCGTCATTTTGAGAACGTAACAGTATATTCTTCTCTCTTCCATCATGACCCCAGCGTGAAGAAAGTAATTCACATGTTCAAGGAGGAAGGCCGGAAAGAAATCGGACATCCTTTAGGCGTTTGCATGGCGAAAAGTTTTGGTGAAACTGAAGCTGATTACATTATCCCCGCTCCTTTGCGAATGAACAGCGAACGCAAATACAATCAGACGCTCGAACTTGCGAGGGGAATGTGTGATTATTGGGGCGTTGAACTTCTTGACGTGTCAAAACGAACCCGCGAACGTCCGCACCAAATGAGTCTCGGCGGAAGAGAACGGCGGAACAATATTGCTCCTGATGATTTCATGTTCACGCGTGATATTCGGGGATTGCGAGTCGCGCTTGTGGATGACGTATGCACAACTGGATATACACTGATTGCGTTTTCTGAGGCTTGCAGGCTTGCGGGTGCTGAAGTAATTTGCGCGTATACTCTATCATCAACAACCCGCGTATAATTTTGCCGGGTGATAAAACTTTGCAGAACGATAACAATAACAATACTAACAAGACCAACAAGAATCCTTCAATGGTTCGTCATGCAGTCTTCATGATGGCCGGAACATTATTGAGCCGTGTACTTGGGCTTGCGCGTGAAGTGCTTGTAGCGGCATTTTTCGGAGCGACAAAATACATGGACGCGTTCAACGTAGCGTATACTCTCTCGAATTTGGCGCGTCAGTTATTGGCTGAAGGAGCATTATCGGCGGCGTTCGTCCCGGTATTTTCGCAGTCCCTCGCAAAAAGCCGTGAGAAAGCATTAGCATTAGCGCGGGGAACAATGACCGTGTTACTTTTCGCGGCGTTAATAGTTGTGGGAATCGGGATAATTTTTTCGTCCGGCCTCGTCAAGATTATGGCGCCTGGGTTTGACGCAGAGAGTCATTCACTTGCTGTTGAGCTTACGTGCTGGATGTTTCCTTTTCTGATAGTAATATCTATGAGCGCGCTGACGATGGGCGAGCTTAATTCGCTGGGATCGTTTTTTGTTCCAGCATTGTCGCCCGCATTCAGCAACTTGATATTCATCATAACGGCTCCGATATTTGCGGCGCGTTTTGGTGTTTACGGACTCGCGATTTCGGTATTATGCGGAGGATTGGCGCATTTCCTGACTCAATGGCTTTACAGTTTCAGGCTGAAGGCTGTGCTTTATCCTTCACGGCCTGACATGAAAGACCCTGACTTGAAGCGGATAATGAAATTATTTCTGCCATATGCGGCGGGACTCTCATTGAATCAAGTCAACCCGATAATAAGCCGTATGCTTGGCTCATTCCTTCAAGAGGGAAGTATATCCGTCCTGAATTACTCTAACAGAATTTTGCAGCTCCCGTTAGGCTTGTTCGTGATCGCAATATCACAGGCAGTATTGCCGCAATTGTCGCGTGCTGAAGATGACGAGGAATTTATTGACATGTTAAGGCAGGCTGTGAGGTTCGCATTGTTCGTAGTGCTTCCGGCATCATTGGGAGTGATAGCGATTTCGGACGAATTTGTGCATTTGGTGTTTGTGCGCGGTGAGTTTGGCGCGTGGGCGTGGTCTGCAACATCATCAACATTAGCGTTCAGCATGCTGGGACTGCCGGGTATGGCCTGCTCTACTGTCGTAATGCGCGCGTTATATGCGCTGTCAATGCCGCGAGAGGCGTTCAGGGTTACGGCGTTCAGTGTGTGTGCTACTGCGCTGCTGTCGTTCGTACTAGTTTGGCCTATGGGGTATAACGGTCTTGCGCTTGCGCCGGGAATCGCGTTCACATTGTCGGGGCTGTTAGGACTGTACTACGTTCGGAAGAAATTGGGACGGCCTCTGAAGATTATCACGTGGAATCTTGCGGGGGATTATCTTGTTGCGCTTGCGGTGATAGATATTGCGGTGATGGCGTATAGATTCGTCTGTCCGTATGATGTTTCAGCGGGGATAATGATTCGTTCGCTGTGGATTTTGGGAGTAATTGCGTTAAGCGCGGGAGTGTATTCGGCTGTAACATTGCTGAAAAAATTTGAGGAGTGGCAGTTACTGCGTCAGGCATTCGGGAAGAAATAGCGAGCAAAAAGAAGAGTCCCCGTTATGCTGCGCGCTCCTTACGGAGTAGGCGAGGGGACTCAATTTATATTGTGTTGTTTGGTTATCGCTTGCGCGCCTACGGTAGGTTTGTCGTTGTTCGTTCGTGTTTAGCGTACCTTCATGCAGACTGTAGCTTCGGCTTTGTAAAGTTTAGTGTCGGTATCGTCTGTTATAGCTCCTCCAACTGCTGATACAAGACCTTCCTGCGTAGCCTTATTTGCCAGAATTTTGCCGATTTTTGTATCAGCCGCCGGGAGCGTGTACGTCAGCCACCATGTTTTATCCGTGTTTACTGTAATCAAATATTTGCCCTGGTTAGCATCGCCGGTAGTATCGAGGATTGAAGCTACACTTTTCATGTAGGGTTCAATTCCTGTTTTGATGGCTGTTGCTTCTGCTGTCTCGGCTGTGGCTCTGTTGTCAGTGTAGTACATATTCATTGCTGCGCTTATTGTCTTCAGTTCTTCAAGTATCTTGTTGGCACTTGCGATGTTGTTTGCCTCTGAACCGCCAATCAAGGCCATTGAACTGAGAAGCCCTATTATCCCGATGACTATCAACAACTCAACGAGCGTAAAACCTTTGTGCATTCTTCTTTTCATTGCTTTTTTCCTCCTGTAATTTTTTGTCAACGAAAATTTTTTGCACACAACTAATTCACATAATCCCTTGCCTTTGTGATATAATGACATTAGACAAAGAGTATGCTCCGCACTAATTGTGTGCGTTAGTTCTTCTGACAGAGAAAATTATAGCATAAACTTTGTCTTTTTTGTTGCGCTCTCACACAAAATTTTCACACTCACGACTCACGCTCAAATCTCACAATCCCGAATCCCTTCAGCGACTCTCAATGCCTCGGCGTTCTCTTTCACATCATGAACACGAATCAGACTCACCCTTCCCGACATCATCGCACTGACTCCGAGCGTGCCCGAAATCCCTCCCGTGAATCTTTTGCGCGAATGCCCAATCATCACAGGCCGCCCAAAAGCACAAAGGCTCTCAACATTCCTCAGCACCGAAAAATTATCGTCAGCAGATTTCCCGAAGCCTAATCCCGGATCTATTATCACGTTGTCGCGCTTGACTCCGTTTTCCTCAAGCTCAGAAATTTTTGACGCGAAATATCTCTGAACATCGCTCACAATATCGTCATGAGATTCGTATTTCGCCATGTCTGACGGAGTACCCTCAATGTGTGATAGTACATACGGAATTTTGAGTCCCGCAACCGTTCCGGCCATGTTGGAGTCGAACATGCACCCGCTAATATCGTTGATGATGTCAGCACCTTCAGACGCGGAAATTTTTGCGATTTCGGATTTGTACGTGTCAACAGAGATTAACGCGTCAGGAAATTCACGCCGCAAAACTCTTAGCGCAGGCAATAATCTTACGGCCTCTTCAGACAAGCTCACAGGAGAAGCACCAGGCCTTGTCGACTCTGCTCCGATGTCGAGAATGTACGCTCCTTCCGCCAGAAACTTTTCTGCACTCTCAATTATTCCCCGCTCGTTCGTCCTGCTTCCCTCAAAAAATGAGTCAGGCGTGAGATTCAGAATGGCCATTATGCGAGTCTTTTTGCTCAAAATGATTTTGTGTCCCGCAGGTGAAATCATCTCCCAATTCTGAGCCTTTATGTTTCTCATTATCTCCGAAATTTTCACGCGCAATTCAGGAATGCCCCATATATTCATGGCCGTCATTTTCTCCGTGAGACTCGTTATCTGCTTCACCGTTCCCATTATGAGAATGCCGCTGTAATCTGTCTTGCCGTCAATCACATGCTTTGCTACAGCCGTATCACCGCCCCTTGAAAGCATTTCCTGCTTGATGAAATTCGCCGCTCTGTAGTCGACTCTTTCAGCGTAAATGTGAATAATATTTGCTTTGGGAATGAGATACGCAAGCGCGCCCGAATCAGTTCCGATTTTCGCGCAAAGTTTTATGACATCTTCAGCACTTGAAACTTTCACGGGGTAAACTGAAATATTATTCTGCAAATTAATTCCTCCTTATGAAAAATTACTGTGATGATTTATTGTAATACATTATGAGACTGTTTATTAATGCCGTGATACAATCAAGCGTACAAAATCCAGTGAAGGGAGTTTTACCCATGAGATTATTATTTGCCGTTGTAGCTGTCTTTCTTGCTGTGCCTGCTATGTGTGCGTTTGCTGCTGTGCCTCCGTTATTGCCGATGGAAGATTTTTTCAGGAATCCGACAAACGCGGCGTTCTCAATTTCTCCTGACGGTACAAAGCTCGCCTTCGCGCGTCCTTGGGAGTACCGCATGAATGTCTACGTCCGGGACATCGCAACAGGAACGGAGAAGCGCATAACATCAGCAACCGAACGCGACATAGCCGGGTTTTTCTGGAAGGGAAGCGGGAAAATAGTTTACGCGCAGGATTCGGGCGGCGACGAAAATTTTCACGTCTACATAACCGACATTGACGGAACGAACGTAAAAGATCTGACTCCTTTCGAGAAGGTGAAAGCAGGAGTCCTTGATGACCTTGAAGACTCGCCTATACACATGCTTCTTGAGATGAACAGGAGAAACCCGGAAATTTTTGACGTTTACCGCTGCAATATTCTTACGGGAGAACTTGAGCTTCTAGCCGAGAATCCCGGAAATATTACGGGATGGATGACGGATCACGACGGAAAATTGAGAGTCGCTGTTCAGACTGACGGCGTTAATGAGACATTGCTGTACAGGACTAACGAGTCGCAGGACTTTCACGAGCTAATGACTCTGAACTTCAAGGAAACATTTTCACCGATGATGTTCGCGTACGACAACAAGATGATGTACGTCGCATCAAATCTCAGCACCGACAAAGCCGCAATATACACGTATGACCCTGAGACGAACAAGACGCTGGATCTCATTTTCGCTCATGATGAAGTTGACGCAGGAAGCCTCATGCACTCAAAGAAACGCAAAATCATCACAGCCGTAACATATACGACAGACAGAAGGCACTACAAATTTTTTGACTCCGAGCGTGAAGAATTGCAGAAGAAACTTGATGAATTTTTCCCCGGCGTTGAAGCTGTTGTTGCTGATATGGATGATGACGAACGGAAAATTATCGTGCGTACATACAGCGACAGGACGAGAGGAGCATATTACCTCTTCGACAGGAAGGACGAGTCAATGTCGAAACTTGCGGATTTGTCCCCGTGGCTTAAGGCTGACCAGATGGCACCGATGAAGGCAATAACTTTCACGGCAAGGGACGGACTCACGATACACGGATATATTACGCTTCCTGTTGGTGTTGAGGCGAAAAATCTCCCGCTTGTCGTAATTCCTCACGGAGGCCCAAGCGCGCGCGACGGCTGGGGATTCGACTCTGAAGCTCAATTCCTCGCGAACAGGGGAATCGCTGTGTTGCAGGTGAATTTTCGCGGGTCAACGGGCTACGGAAAATCATTCTGGCTTTCGGGCTTCAAGCAATGGGGGCGTAAAATGCAGGATGATGTTACAGACGGCGTACAATGGGCGGTGAATGAGGGCATCGCGGACAAATCGAGGCTCGCAATTTACGGAGGCAGTTACGGGGGATATAGTGCGCTTGCCGGGGCAACGTTCACGCCGTATCTTTATGCGTGCGCTGTGAGCTATGTAGGGCCGTCGAATCTCTTCACGCTTCTTGAGAGCATTCCGCCGTACTGGAAGCCGTTTCTTGATATGGAGTACGAGATGATTGGCGACCCGGTCAAGGATAAAGATTTGCTGACGGAAATATCCCCGGTGTTCCACGCTGAGAATATACGAATCCCGCTGTTTATTGCGCAGGGAGCGAACGATCCGCGAGTCAACAAGGCAGAGTCAGAGCAGATTGTTGACGCAGTGAAGAGGACGGGAAAAGATGTTGTGTACATGCTGAAAGAAAACGAGGGACACGGCTTCCACAATGAAGAGAATCGCTTTGACTTCTACAGGGAGCTTGAAGAATTTTTCCGGAAACATTTAGGCTCAAGGTAACAACGCACAAAAACGCAAAAAAATTCCCCGCAGTCGCAAAAGGCTACGGGGATTTATTATTCTCACAGGAAGATTAACGGAGAGTACACAAAGCAGAGAAAATCACGCCGAAAACAAGAACGGACATTCCCGAATCAGAGCAGTTATAGTGTGTTGTAATTGTTGTTTCGGATTCTCCGTAGCTGATATTAGCTGATATTAATTGAATAAATGCGAAAGAATATTTGATACACCATTAAATATTCCTTCTATAGCACGTTCATTATCAAACTTAGTTGGTTGATGGTTGTACGAATCATTTGTACTTCTATCTTCAACATAATAATCCGAATTAACTGTAATATTAATATTAATCGGATTATTATTATTGTCTCCATAGTTAATAATGGTAATTGGTGGTGTAGATATAGTTATAGCATGTTGATATTTAGCCATAGTTGACAACCTCCTTTCCTTAGTTAATTATGATGCAGTCTTAGTGTCTGACTTTTACCAGCCGTCCATGAAAGCCTGATTGAACTGCGTACTCATCTTGAGCTTGCTGCTCTCGGTAATCATTGAGCTTTACGATGCTGTGAGCGTCAGAGCGAGAACAAGAAACCCTGACAAAATTTTTGCCTTCATGTAATCTTACCTCCGTGTTAATGCTTTGCTTTTGTAAGGAGTAAAAGCTGTTGCATTGTGATAAAATTTTTACGATGAAATATTTTAACATTGTGTAATCTACAAATCCATTTTTACGGGAGGCTGAGATTCTAAATTGTCCCCTAAAGGTGTTCACTATATCGTTGAAGTATCAGGCTGTGATGAAACAATCACAAACGTTGCAAGACTTCAGGATATTCTTGTTGAGGCCGCAAACAGAGCGCACGCTCAAGTATGGTCGGTATCGTTCAACAAATTCCCCCCTAACGGCGTTAGCGGAGTAGTCGTAATCAGCGAGTCGCACCTGTCGATTCACACATGGCCGGAAGTGAATTATATGGCTCTGGACATTTTCACATGCGGCGCACACACTGACCCGATGAAAGCAGTTGATTACGTCCTCGAAAAGGTGAAAGCCTCGCACATTCACATCACTGAAATAACCCGCGGACTCGATGACAATGACCAGAAATATTATCACTCGTTCATCACGTGGGAGGAAGACAGGAAAGAAGGACTCAAACCATGAGGAAAATTATTGCCCTCGTAATGCTCCTGATTTCTACAGCGTGCTACGCCTCAAGCGCGGATGAAAATTTCCGTTCAGCAAAGCGCAATGACATTTACCGCCCGGACAAATCCGGCGATAAGTTTTTGCAGTCCCTCATCAGCGAATATGCGTCAAAATTTTCTCACTCAGAATATATTGATGGCTCAGGAATGAAGCTGCCGTTTATGGTTTACGTTCCTGAAAATTATTCTGCGGACAAAAAATTTCCCGTCGTATTCTTCATCGCTGATGCAAGCTCGGCAGGCAAAAAACCCGAATATTCATTGACTCAGGGACTCGGCGGACTCATCTGGTGCCGTCATGAATGCGTTGTGATTGTGCCGTGTTACCCGGAAATTGTGCTTGATGATCATAACGGCTTCACGGAGAGTCAATATGTCGAACTCACAGCAAGATTCGTGAAATGGGCGGTGAAAAATTATCCTGCTGATGAGTCGCGTATATATGCTACAGGGCAGTCAATGGGCTGTATGACGTTTCTTGTGTTGGCGGCGAAATACCCGGAAATGTTCACGGCGTGCATGTTTGTTTCAGGGCAATGGGACATCAGCGCGCTGAAGGGATTGCTGAGTCAGAAATTCGTTTACGTCGCTTCAGCCGGAGACCCGAAAGCGTCAGCAGGAATGAATGAAGTGATTGACATGTTCAGGAATGACGGCAGCAAAAATTTCATCGTAGAAAAAGGTGTAAACGCAAAAGCACCCGGATTATCTTTCATGAGGTGGCATCCCGTTTATTTCATCATGTTCAGGAAGGGAAGCACACTGCCGGCCATGACAGACGGGAATTTTTCCGAGCATATGTCATCATTCGATTACGCTTACAGGACAGAGGCAATAAGGGAATGGCTTTTAGCGCAAAAGAAGGAGGCCAAAAATTAATGGACAGATTTTTTGACAAGTTAGCACCGAGCTACACATTTGAGATTTTCCCCCCTAAGGGCAACAAAAGCACAGAAGGCACTTACGGCGTAATAGACAGCTTAGTGAGCTTCAACCCGGACTTGATCAGCGTAACTTACGGCGCAGGAGGCTCAAGCAGGGACAACACCGTAGAAATCGCCTCAGGGATTCAGAATCGTTATCACACAAACGGAGTCGCACACCTCACATGTGTAGGAACAACACGCGCCGAGATCAAAGCGATTCTTGACCAGCTCAAAGCAAACAACGTGCGGAATATTTTGGCGTTAAGAGGCGACCTCAAAGACGAGTCGGACCTGGGCGAATTTCATCACGCTTCAGAGTTAATAGCGTTCATTCACGAGGAATACGGAGATGATTTTGACATTTTCGCGGCCTGCTACCCTGAGAAGCACCCGGAGTCCGAGTCAGTCGAGCAGGATTTGCATTACCTCAAGGAAAAATGCAGTCTTGGTGTCAAGGGCTTAATCTCGCAGCTTTTCTTTGACAATGATATTTTCTGCTCATGGCGTGAACGTGCGCGCGATATGGGAATCACTCAGCCGATAATAGCGGGTATCATGCCCATAACAGCGGCGGCGCAGATCCCGAAAGTTGTCGAGATGTGCGGGGCTTCAGTTCCTGAACGTGTGCGGAGATTCGTTGCAGCTTACGGACATCATCAGGGAGCCGTAAAAGAAGCCGGAATAGCATACGCAACCGAGCAGATTATTGACCTTCTTGCGCGCGGCGTTGAGGGGATTCACCTTTACACGATGAATCAGGCCGATACGGTTCGGAGGATTGATTCGGGTATACGTTCGGTGCTTTACACAAAGCGTTATGCGCTTCAGCCCGGCAGATAAGAATATCACCGATGCCCTTCGCTATATGGGAGTCCCTCCTGAGAGTCATACTGATGAATTAATACGCACAGTTTCAGAGGCTTTCAGGAGGCTTGAAGGGTACATCACTCCGCGTTGTGTTTGGGGACGGTTTCACATCACACATTTTGACGGAGGAATAGAGCTAGAGGGCGCGAGAATTTTCAGCAAAGACATATCACGCTTAACGTCAAGGAGCGGTGATTGTGTTGTGCTTGCGGCTACACTCGGCCATGAAACAGACAGGCAGATTACGATAGCTCAGAGCAGGAATATGCTTGAAGGGCTTGCGCTTGATGCGTGTGCTAGTGTGAGGATTGACTCGTACATTGATGATGTTGTGAGAGGTGAAATTTCTGCGAGTCTCTGTGAAGGTGAGAGAATGACATCGAGATTCAGCCCTGGTTACGGAGATTTGAGCATGAATGTTACGGAAGATATTATAGCCATTCTCAGCGCGACAAAACGAATCGGACTCAGTGTTACACGTTCGCTTATGATGTCGCCTGTGAAATCTGTTACAGCTGTTGCAGGATTGTTCGTGAAGAAATAAATACCCCCCGCAATTTCTCACGGAGGGCAAAACACGCTAAATTTCTACAGTTCCGAAAATATTTCCGGCCTCGTAATTCTCACCTGTCTTGAAGTCCATCACTTTGCAGTCGTCAGAGTTAGTGATGATGAATGCGCTAGTCGCTGAATGTCCCGCCGCAACAATCGCGCCCATGTCGAACGTCATAATCTTTTGTCCTGCTTTCACTTTGTCGCCGACTTTCACCAATGGTTTGAAGCCCTGCCCTTTCATTCCTACAGTATCAAGACCGATGTGAATCAGAATCTCCGCGCCGTCGTCAGAGTTAAGCCCGATTGCGTGAAGTGAGTCAGCGATTGATACTATTTCGCCGTTGACGGGTGAAAACACTACAGAGCCTTCCGGGATTATTCCGCAGCCCTGCCCTAACATTCCCTCAGAGAATACACCGTCAGCAATTTCCTTCAGCGTTATGTATTTCCCAGAAACAGGAGCGTAAAGCATGTTCTTTGTCGCCTGAATCGCTTTGTCCTCCTCAGCTTTTGCCGCAGAGCCTCCGAGAATGAACGCAACAATCCCCGCAACAACTATCGCAACAGCTACAGCAATCAATATCCCGATGATAGTATCCTGGAAGATAGGCACAGCGAGTATCGTAGAATATCCCATAACGTAAGCCCTTGCGCCCAAGAGTCCCGCTACGATTCCTCCAGCCGCGCCCCCGGCCATGACTCCGTACATAGGTGTTTTCTTCGGAAGGTTGTTGCCGTAAATCGCAGGCTCCGTAACTCCCGCAAAGATACAGCCGATCCCCAAGCTGATAATTTCCGCACGTTTCTCCGGGTCTTTTTCCCTCAACGCTGAACCGAAACACGCTCCGCCTTCTGACATGTTGTGAAGCAGGAACGCAGGACGGAATATCGCATCATATCCGGGATTTGAGATTGACTGCGCCATGAACGGAACTAACGCGTGGTGCATTCCGGCCATGATGAGCCAGGGCAGTACGCACGCAAGAACGCCCACAGTGATATAGCCGATATTACCCGCGAGGAACGCAAAGAAATTCCCGATGTATATTCCCAGATAACCGCCTAACGGAGCAAGAATCGTGAACCCGAAGAACATCGTGATTGCTACCGTTCCCATTCCGACAAATATAGCCTTGAAGATTCCGGGTACTACTTTGTTGAGCCACTTCTCCATTTTTCCCGCGCACCACGAAAGCAGCAACGCCGGAACTAATGAGCCGGAATATCTCATAAGCCTTACGGGAATCATTAACATTGTGATTGGTTCATTGGCACTGAGAATCGCAAGCCAGTTGTTATGCAGCAATGACAGCGCGCAAATCATAGCGTATGCAGGAGTCCCGCCGAGCTTGTTCGCAGCTCCGTAAGCAACAAACACAGGAAGGAAATAGAACGGTGCATCACCCGCAATACTCAGAAGACGATATACGCCTGTCCCGGCAAATTCTGAGGAGATGAGAGTCCCAAGAAGCAGAAACACTTTCAGCATACCGCCCGCAATGAGTCCAGGCACGCACGGAGCAACAGAAGCCGAAATGAATCCTATTGTGTCAGAAATCACGCCTGAAACTGTGAGGGGCTTTTTCTGGGACGGGTCAAGATTCTCGTTGACAGTATCACCCGCAGTGAAGTTAAACTTTTTCTGCACAGCCTCATAAACTGGCAACAAGTGCTGGCCTAATATCACCATGTACTCGCCGCTTGTTGATGTCGCGTCAAAGACTCCTAATACGCCCTTAATCGCTTTAACGTCCGTAGTGTTTGCTGACTTGGGATCTTTCAGAAGGAAACGTATACGCGTCATGCAGTGCGCTACAGCCTTGATATTATCCGGGCCTCCGACAGCCATAACAATATCGTACGCTATCTGCTCATAGTCGAGTTTGTCCGCCATTGCTCTTAATCCTCCCATAATGATTCGCCGTTCGTGGCAATAACTTTCTTCATCCAGTGGAACGACTTTTTGCGCGAACGCTTTAACGTGCCGTTGCCTTTGTCGTCCATGTCAACATAAATCCATCCGTAACGCTTCTTCATTTCGCCCGTGCTTAGTGATACGAGATCCATAGGCCCCCACATCGTATAGCCGAGGCATTCTACGCCGTCAACACATACAGCTTTTGCCATCTCCTGAAGGTGTGATTTCAGGTAATCGATTCGGTAATCGTCGTTGATGCTTCCGTCAGGCTCTACCTTGTCGACAGCACCGAGTCCGTTTTCGACAATGAACAGCGGCTTCTGATAACGGTCGTAATATTCGTTGAGAAGGAAACGCAAACCGATGGGATCAATCGGCCATCCCCAATCTGTTTTTGGGAGATAGGGATTCAGATCTCCGCCGAGAACGTTGAAATTTTTTGTCTCAGTGCTGATTATGTTTGAGCGGTAATAGCTGAAGCTGACGTAATCAAGAGTCCCTTCACGCAAAATTTTGTCGTCGCCTTCCTGAGTGTGAAGAGTAACGCCGCGCCGTGAAAGAAGGTCAGCAGAATATGACGGGTAATAGCCTCGTGTCATTATGTCGACAAAGTATAGAGTCTCGCGTCTTGCCTGCATACGCCTGAAAACGTCTTCGGGCTTGCAGGTTGCCGGGTATAACTCGCTTGATGCGTACATTGCACCGAACATTGAGCCGGGCATCATCTCATGGCCGAGCTTCACCGCTAATGCTGAAGCAATGAACATGTTATGAGCGGCGTTGTAGTGAGTCTGATTGTCGCACTTGTGAGTCCCGCACGCAACGAACCCCCTTACGGCGTTAATCTCGTTGAACGTCAGCCAGTACTTGCACCTTTTTCCGTAACGCTCAAAGAGAGTCCTGCAGTACTTCACGTAACAGTCTACAACATGGCGCGAGCTCCAACCGTCATAATTTTCAGCGAGGTAAACGGGCATTTCATCATGCTGAATAGTGATAAGGGGAGTCATTCCGTACTTCTCAAGCTCAGTGAGTACATCATCGTAAAACTTGAGACCGTTTTCGTTGGGGGAATCTTCTTCGCCTGTGGGATAAATCCTGCTCCAGCAGATCGAGAAGCGGTAAACGTTGCAGCCCATTTCGCCCATCAGCGCAATATCTTCCTTGTAGTGATGGTAGAAATCTACTGCCTTGTGGCTTGGGTAATACCTGTCATCGCGTATGTAGGGTTTTGCGCCGTCAGGTATGTCGGAAGGGTTGAGGAAACTGGAAGGTGATTCGCCTGTTGTGCCGTCGGGTAAACGGTACGTTGTGCATCTGGGGTGTTCAACGCTGCCGTCAGTCTCGAAATCATGAGTCGACATTCCTCGTCCGCCCTCACTGACTCCGCCTTCGCACTGAAAATCAGCCGTTGCTCCTCCCCATAAGAATCCGTCAGGTAACTTCATCGGGTAGAGTCCTCCTTAGCATATTGTTTTGTGGATGATGAAAGTATAACATGCTAAAGAGTGTGGAAAAAGGGAGTCATTTTGCTGAACGTGCAGAAATTTTTGTAGCCTATGCTGCGTAATATTTCTCTTGCCTCGCTCATATGGTCATAAAGATGTTCGGGAGAATGCGAGTCGCTTCCGAGCGTGATAATTTCACCGCCTAAATCATGATAGAGAGTCAGAATTTCCCGGCTTGGCTGTGTGTCGGTGAGTCCGTAACGCCAGCTTGATGTGTTAATCTCGATTCCCTTCCCGCTGTTGATGGCTGTTGTGAGAATGTCGGCTATTATGTCTTTCACTTTGCTGAATGGATATGCTGTGCGCACGCGCCCCCCCTTGGGGTGTCGGCCATGTCGTAACGTACAATCAAATCAAGATGAGCTAACACGGAATAATCTTTGTACGCATGAACAACCCGTAACAATTCCTCGTAATATCCGCGGTTGTATTCGTCCTGAGATTTTCCCGATTGATATTCTTGATTCCAGAAGCATAAATTATCGACTTGGTGAACGCTCAGAAGGATAAAATCAATCTCGCTGCTATAAGTCTCGTATAGTGATTCATATTCGGGTATAGTGTGAACCTGCACACCACCATTCAAGCCCGGAGCGAACAACAATTTTTCCCGCGTATTTCTCCCTCAGCCTGTCAATTTCCGCAAAGTATCGGGGATAATCTATGTCATCAAATCTCACGCCGTAATCTACATGATCCGTAAAACATATCTCATCAAGTCCCAATTCACACGCCCACTTTATCTGACGCTCAATCGGTGTATTGCTGTCGTCGCTGTACTGAGCCTCCCGAAGCCTTTCGGCAGTGGGTTCTTGAGAAGTTTGATTTTAAGTCTCCACCTGCAAAAAACAGGTATCCTTATTCTCAAGGGCGTGGCCAGTCCGCCCCTAGCAAAGCCCCGTAAGGGACTGTATAGCCCCAAAAGGGACACAACATTACTTTGATTTGCTTCTTACACCTTTTCTCCTAGAACCCGTCATAGTTCACTCAGTCCGAAGATAAAAATCTCTAAGTGCTACGCTGCGGCGAGAGGAAAGTGTTCCCCCGTACTTCAATTTGATGGTGTTGCTACATTTTTGGTAACGCGGAACGACTAACCGCAAACAATATTATACTACGTTGCGGCTTATATCCACATAGCTAAAGCAAGGAGTTTTACGCCGTTTTTTTGATAACTGTGAACATGATAGTCGCACTTCATTCTATATACTCCTCCATAACGCAATCACAAAATCTACAAAGCTGCTTAACGTAAACGCACGGAACATAAATGCAATCAGCGATATTCCCACACAGCAAAGCACAAAATTTTTCTCCCCGCGACTCATCTCGCCGATCTTCTTCGACATGTGAAACACGTGCATTCCCACGCTCCTTTTCCAGGGCAGCAGGAAAGGCACCGTACCGCACCACGCATCCTCCAGAATATGCAGAACACAGCCCATCAACCAGAAGCCGGCGCATGACCATACATCAAGATGAGCGTTCCTCCCGTCAACCAAAACAGACAAACGCGGAACAATCCAGTGAGACCGCTCAAAGCACACTAACGCCATAACAAGCCACGGGATAAACCAATGTGTGTAACGCCTGTGATACCTGTTGCGACGCTTGCCGAAAAATACATATTCAGATGAGTCCGGGAATGTGCTGCCCAAAAAACTGAATGTCGCCGCCAATGGTGAACCCGTTGCACCCAAGACAAACGCAAATGTAGAAAGCCTATGACCTTTGCCCGTCATCTAGTTATCACCTTCACGAGAATTAGTATTAACGCGTTCGACAATATTACGCCCGCGCCCGCAGGAATGTTGAAGACGAATGACGCAATCAGCCCCGATATAAACGCAATGAATGACATTACACCCGAAATTATTACGAGCGAACGGAAGCCCCTCGCAATCATTTTCGCGCTCACCGCAGGAAGTATTATCACGCCCGAAATCAAAAGCGTACCTGTTATACGCATTCCCATCACCACAACAAGAGCCGTTAATACCGATATGATTAGCTGATACATGGCCGTGTTTATTCCGAGTGTCTTTGCGTAATCCTCACTGTATGTGATGATGAACAAGCGGTTATAGAGAATGACGAATGACGAAATCACAATCACCGCCAAAATCACCGAGAGAATCAAATCTCCCCCGCTCACAGCCAAAACGCTCCCGAAAAGATATGAACTCATGCTTGACGATTTCCCCGACGCTGAAGAGATTACGATTCCGAGTGCTAATGCTACGGATGATGCTATTGCTATTGCCGTGTCTCCTGCTGTGCGGTATTTCCGGCTGACGTACATAATTATGAATGATGCTGTAATAACGGAAGGTGCTGCAACATACATCGGCTGAATGTTAAGTGCTGACGACAAAGACAATGACGCAAAACCGATCTCAGAAAGGCCATGACCTATTAACGCGTAATGTTTGAGTACGAGAATGACTCCCAATATTGACGCGCAGACAGAAATCAGCGAGCCTGCAATCAACGCCCTGTAAGCAAATGGATATGACAGAATTTCGAGAAGGTCATTCATGATTGAGTCCTCCGTGTGAAATGTCCTGTGAGATTTTTCCGTGAGAGATTCGAATCACCCGGCCTTCAGGGATTCCGTCAATGTCCGAAATGTCATGCGTAACCATTACGACAGCGCACCCATCCGCCAGCAATCCCCGCAGGATTCCGAACAATGTCTCATGACTCAGAGCGTCGAGTCCCGCGCAAGGTTCATCGAGCAAAAGCAGCTCAGGATTTCCGCATATCGCACGCGCAAGAAACACACGCCGCAACTGCCCGCCCGAAAGAGTCCGAATCTCTTTGTCCGAAAGCCCGTAAATGTTCAGTGACTTCATGGCCGACTCTGCTCTCTCACGGTCTGAACGTGAAGCGAATAATTTTCCCGGCCTCTGAGTCCCCGTCAACACAATCTCACGTACTCTTGCGGGAAAATCCCGGTCAGCGTCTTCATACTGCGGCACGTAGGACATTCGCGAAGCCCTGACAAGAGTCCCTGACGATAACGGAATGAGTCCCGCAATACCCTTAACGAGAGTCGATTTCCCTGAACCGTTAGAGCCTGTTATGAATATCATCTCACCTGCTTTTGCTGAAAGTGTTACGCCGTCAACCGCAGAAATATCACCGTACTTTATGACCGCATTATTCAGCCGTAATCTCTCAGTCATTCATTGCCTCAGAAATATTTTCATAGTTGTCATTCATGATTTCCACGAACGTAATATCAGTGTCGGGAATCATGTGGCCTGTTCCGAAAGTGAGAATCTTTGCTCCTGTCTGTGCGCTGATTTCTCTTGCGACTGATGACGACTCGCCGATGTCTGTGAAAATATAGCGTGCTTTCGTCTGCTGAATGTGCCTGATGATTTCCGCCATTCTCTTAACGGACGGTTCATTTTCGCCCTCGTAAGCACTGAGATATTCATACCCGTAACGCCTCACGAAATACCCCGCTGAAAATTCCCCAGCAAAAATTATCGCTTTGTCCTTCTTCATGGCCGTGAATCTTTCATCAAGCTCACGCAATTTTGAGCAGAGACTCTCCGCATTCCTCGTGTATGTCTGTGAGTTATCCGGGTCAGTCTCAGAAAGTCCGCGCAAAATGTTCATCACCATTCTTTGGGCGAGGGTTAAATCAAGCCATATATGCGGGTCATTGTTGACTAGCGCAATGCCTTCTGAAGCGTCAATTATCCGTGTGTCATTTAGCGAGTGAGAAATTTTCACAGCCCACGATTCAAACTCAGCGCACGTAAATATGAAGATGTCCGAGTCGTTAAGGGCTTTGATGTCTCTCGGTGAAGGCTCGTATTCATGAGGTTCAACGCCGGGAGGAAGCAATAATTTCACGTCAGCAGAATCACCCGCAATATTCCGCGTGAAATCGTAAACGGGAAAAAGGCTGCATGTTACGGAGATATGAGCATGAGCAATTGAGGCCGTGAAAGTGAAAAGCGCAAGCAAAATTAGAGTCTTGAATTTCATCTGTAAAAGCTACCTTGAAGAAAAATTTTTGAGCTATTATATCAGACATGATGATATTGATATTCGGAGGGGCTTCGAGCGGTAAGAGTCGTTACGCTGAATCTTTGCTTTCAGAGTTAAGCGGGAGTCCCAAAATTTACGTCGCGGCATCAGAAGTTTACGACGACGAAATGAGGAAGCGCGTTGAAGTTCACCGTGCAAAGAGGGCGGATAAAGGTTTCATGACGATAGAAAGGCCGCGTGATTTGGGAGCTGTGAAATTTCCGGCTCGTTCGTCATTGATGATTGAGAGTCTTACGGCGTGGACTGCTAACGAGATGTTTACGGCTGACGGCGTGAAAGGTTGCGGCCATGTTGAGGGGAAAATTCTTGCGGACTTGTCTGCGATTCGTGAACGCGTGAATGATGTTGTGATTGTCGCGGATGATATTTTTTCTGACGGCGGGGAATATGATTCTCTCACTGAAATTTACGTGAGGACTCTTGCTGACTTGCTCATGAAAATTGCGGCTGATGCTGACGAGGTTACAGAAGTTTTTGCGGGAATGCCGGTTATCTGGAAGCGTTAAGGGACTCGCTGAATACTTCCGGGAATCCCTCAAGGCCGCAGCAAGTTATGCCCTGCTGAATCTCGCGTGAAGGCGCATCAGGTGAGACGAGAATCGCATTTGACGGAGAGAGTCCGAGAATTTCGGCGATGTGCGAATATTTTGGGACTGACGCGGAATAATGCGCTGTTTTTGCCTCAATCCAGAAAATATTTTCCCCCCTGCAAATCATCAATAGGAATATGACGAGAGGAAGCCGGAATTTTTGAGACCGTTCGCAAAAGATATAACCCGGCTGTTATCAGACTGTGATATATTTGCGTCATTAAGTGAGAACTGAAACTCTTTGCGGCTGTTGAGAGTTGATTTTACTGCTGAATAGAACGCCTTTAACGCCTGAAAATTATTGCCGGTAAATAAAGCTGTGCTGACTGCTGAAGAGCTTTCCTGCTCATGCTGTGATTTTCCGGGGATAACCAAGAATCTCACGCAGTACCCACAAGAATCCGAGAGCCTCAAAATTTCCGCCGAGTTTTTCAAGTGCTGAAGTGCTGATAAAATTTTCGCGCGAATACAAATCTTTCACAGAAGAATCCGCTTCCTTTAATGAGAAAAGATAATTGATTATAATAGCACCAAAAATTTTTACGGCGTGCAAAGTATGAATGAACGTTCAGGGCTGAATCTCAATGTAAATAATAACGAGACTTCCGACTACGAAAATTTAATGTCTCAGATTCTCGCGAGGGTGAACAATTTATCCCCCGCAGGATTTGAGCAGCTTGTTACGGACTTGCTTATACGCATGGGTTATGAGGTCTTCAAGAACGCAAAACGGCGTACGAGCACGGGAGCTATTCAGGGGATAATCATCGAGGACAGGCCCGGCTACAACCCGATATACATTCAGACACGAAAACTTGAGAAGGGCAGCATAATAACAAGCTGGAACATGCAGAGTTTCGGGGATGCAATAGAACGAAAAGCAGGGCGCGGACTCCTCGTAACAAACGCTTCATTCTCAAAGCCCGCGCAGGATTACGCAAAGGGAAAACGTATCATACTCATTGACGGACATATATTAGCGCGCTTGATGATCGTGCATAATTTCTGCATCAATGTCCGTGAAGTAGTAGAGGTGAAATCGCTTGACCCTTCAGCGTTCAAAGACTACGAAATCTGAGAGGCAATCTCAATCGCACGTATTACCGCTGTATACATGATGACATGACTTGCCCATAATCATACATGAAAAATTCTGCTCCTTTTTGGGATTGCGATTTGATTTTGCACTCTAATTATATTAGACTGTCAGTCATAAATTCATCAATAAGGAGGTTGACAGATGTGAAATTGCGCCGCATAATACTCGCAGTTCGCAGTTCGCAGTTCGCAGTTCGCAGTTCGCAGTTCGCAGTTCGCAG
>CAMGZM010000008.1 GCA_946183145.1 uncultured Fretibacterium sp.
GCAAAAGCTGATGTTTTATGTTTCGAGGACATAACAGAAGATAACACTGCAGCGGATGACTCAGCAATAAGTTCCGTCTCTTCACGAATCATAGACACAGATATTCTTTATGTACTTTTCACTTCAGGTTCTACAGGGATCCCCAAGGGCGTAATCATAAATCACAGGGCAGTAATAGATTTCACAGAATGGGCAGTTGATACGTTCCATTTTGATGACAGTCAGATAATCGGCAATCAAGCCTCCTTTCACTTTGACATGTCGGTGTTCGATATTTACATAACATTGAAGACAGGAAGCACAATGCATATTATTCCGCAGAGATGCTTTACGTTTCCGGTGATGCTTATGCGTTACTTCACAGAACACAAAATTAACACGATCATTTTCGTTCCTACAATGCTGTGCCGTGTCGCTGATATGAAACTGCTGGATAAATTTGAGCTTCCATGTTTGAAAAATATCCTGTTTATCGGTGAAGTTATGCCTGCAAAGTACCTGAATATGTGGATGAAGAAAATGCCCGATTCAAGATTTGCTAATCTTTACGGCCCTACAGAGACAACTATGGCTTCAACGTATTACATCGTGAACAGACAGATCGATGACACAGAAGCAATCCCAATAGGCAGCCCGTGCGGAAATACTGATATTATCATTCTCAATGAACATAATGAGCCTGTCTCAGACGGAGAAATAGGAGAGCTTTGCATACGAGGATCATCGCTTTCATACGGCTACTACAACAATCCAAAGAAAACCGCTGAAGTGTTTGTACAAAATCCTCTCAATACATCATATCCCGAACGAATTTACAGAACCGGAGACCTTGCACACTACAACAAATACGGCGAGATAATGTATGATGGTCGCAAAGACTTTCAAGTGAAACACTCCGGGCATCGTATAGAGCTTGGCGAAATTGAGACGGCTGTATCTTCGCTGGACGGTATAGAACAGTGCTGCTGCCTTCATGAACGGACAGAAGATAAACTGATATTGTTTTACAGCGGAAGCCTTACATCTGAAAACATACGCATGAAGCTATCTGATATACTGCCCGGCTATATGCTGCCTAATGTGAATGTACGCTTGGATAATATGCCGCTGAACCTGAACGGAAAGATTGACAGGGTGCTTCTTTGTGAAAAACTGAAGGAGGTGTTGTAGTATGCAGGAAGAAATTATGAGAATGTTGCTTGAGATAAGACCCGAAATAAATTTCAGGGGCAGTTCAGATTTCATTGAAGACGGATTGCTGGATTCTCTAGATGTAATTTCTCTGGTCAGCAAACTTGAGGAAAAGTACGGAATAGAGATTGACGGTATGGAAATTGTGCCGGAGAATTTTTGCGGAATAAAGCAGATAGAAAAGCTCGTAATATCACACAAGGCATAAATTAATTCCCCTTATGTATCAATGCATCGTACACGAGGGGAATATTTGTGTTATAATTCCGTGCGTGGAAACGTGGCCGAGCGGTCGAAGGCGTGCGCTTGGAGAGCGTAAGAGGAGAAATCCTCCCAGAGTTCGAATCTCTGCGTTTCCGCTTTTTTGTTACCCTTTCACATTCTCACTTCCAGCAGTCATATACAAACGCAGGCGGTATGTTGAACATCACAAAACGGGTCTTCATGTGTGAAAATTTCTTCTTCAGCACGTGCTTCATGATTGAGGAATATTGATACGCTACAAAATGCCCGTCAGGCTTCAACGCTTTCAATACTGCGTTAAGGATTCTCACCGTCATTTTTGGAGGAAGAACCGTAAAAGGAAGGCTCGAAATCACAAAATCAAGCTCCGTTATACCGTTGTCATTCATATACTTCACTAACTCCTGCGCGTCGCTGTGAAGAGTCAGCCCTTTGTGTTCAGGATGTTCATCACGAATCATTTTCTGCAATGCCGGATCAATCT
Source organism: uncultured Fretibacterium sp. (assembly GCA_946183145.1). GTDB lineage: Bacteria > Synergistota > Synergistia > Synergistales > Aminobacteriaceae > JAFUXM01. The sequence continues at coordinate 1,919 of CAMGZM010000008.1, forward strand.
CAAACACTAAAATTTTTGCGTCAGGCCTCGCGCGTCTCACAATCTCACGCGTAAATACTCCTGTTCCCGCTCCGAGTTCAGCGATAAATCTCGCTTTCTCCCAGTCAACACGGTCAAGCATCGCACGTGTCAAAAATTTCGAGCTTGGCGCAACACTTCCGATTCGCCGCGGTGATTTCGCAAAACGTTTCAGGAATGTCATACTCTCTTTTATCTGCAACGTTAATTCCTCCGTATGTGCTATTATTCTCAAATCCACAACAATTATACAGGGGGGAAAAAGTTTCATGGCCGACAAAAAAAGACTCGTTGTTTTGACAGGCGCAGGCATAAGCGCAGAGAGCGGATTCAAAACTTTCAGGGACTCCGGCGGATTATGGGAGCAGTATAACGTTGAAGATGTTGCGAGCATTGAAGGATGGTACAGAAATCCCAAACTTATGACGGACTTCTACAACGATTTGCGCGCACAGCTCGAACACGCACAGCCCAATGAAGGCCATAAAGTTTTAGCGGAGCTTGAAGAATATTTTGACGTTCGCATAATCACGCAGAATGTCGACAACCTTCACGAAAAGGCCGGGAGTCATAACGTACTTCATCTTCACGGAGAACTGACGAAATTACGCCCCGTTAATGATGACCGTGAAAGCAAAATTATTGACATCGGTTACAGGGCGATGGCTTACGGCGAAAAGAATGCGGACGGAGAATTATTGCGTCCTCATATTGTGTGGTTCGGCGAGGCTGTTCCGGCTATCACGGAGGCTTCAAGGCTCGTAAGAAGCGCGGATATTTTCGCGGTTGTGGGATCGTCGCTCGTGGTTTATCCGGCTGCGGGACTCGTTCAGGATTTGCGCTCAGGGACAAAAGCATATCTCATTGACCCTGCTGAAGTGAGCGTACCGGGGTGGCTGAATTTCAGAGTCATAAAGGAGCCTGCTTCAACAGGAGTCGCAAAGATGAGGGATGAATTATTGAGGGAGATGAAAGAATGACAGCAACAACACTCGCAAGGGCGCAGAAAAATTTAGCCGAGCTTGTTTCTGACGTGAACGAAAGCTGCAGGCCCGTAATAATTGCGAATGATGACGGAAAAAATGCCGTTCTCGTTTCTGAGGAAGACTGGAACTCAATGCAGGAGACTTTATATCTGTACTCGATTCCCGGAATGGTTGAAAGCATCATTAATGCCAGAATGGAACCGTTATCAGAATGCAAAGTGTATGACCCTAATGAGGAATGGTAAATGTATCTCGTAAGATTCAGCAAGCAGGCAGAAAAAGATATGATACTAGTCAAGAGGGCAGGATTTGAGCTTAAAAACCTTCTAGACATCATCAGGATTAATCCGCTTCAAAGCCCGCCTGAATATGAAAAATTGCTGTGGGATTTGCGCGGCTGTTTTTCAAGGCGTATTAATGTTCAGCACAGGCTTGTATATGAGGTGTACGAGAACACAGAAAATCTTTTGTCGCCTGATGGTAAACCTTATGACGGAATCATACGGATAATAAGAATGTGGACGCACTACGAGTAATCACAAAAAGGAGGTTTCATAATCACAATGGCATTCAAAAAATGGAAAGATTCACCCGAAATTCAAGACGCTGTATCAAAGCTCACGGAGTCAGCCAAAAAATTTTCCGTGCTTACGGCTGAGAATACGACAGAGAGCAAATCACTGGCGATAAAATTATGGTCGTCAATGTCCGCTTCATATTGGGAGATAGTTTTCGCGCTCGTTGAAGCTAACACAAAATCAATGCCCGCGGCTCTCACGTTTGACCCGGAAGAAAGATTCTTCATCGATTTGGGATTTTTGCCCGGCGTGATAAACCCCGGCGCAGGTTTTGACGTAAAAGCGTGGCTCGCCTCAAAATGTGCCGGAGATATTTTCCCCGTTATGACATTCTCTGACTACATTTCTGAATCATGGGCATCAATCACAGGCAATGAAGCCCCCGTCCCCGCAATCGGTATGACTCTCGACGACAGAATCAGCGCATTGACGGACTCACTCTCTGACGCACAGAACAAGCGCGACTCATTCATCAAGGCTATAGCTCCTAAATATCCGTCAAACCTCAACATTTCGCAGACACTTCAGACGCTCGACGACTCTCTCATTTCAGCGACAAAGGTAAACATGAGAGTCCCCGAATACCGTGAAGGCGATGAACCGACAAGGCAGAAATTATCACAGCAGAGAAAAGCATATCTTGACGCGGAAAAAGCTATATTGCTGTTCATATCGTCAGCACAAAAGAATGAAGCTAATCCCCTTCCGCTTCAGATTGTCGAAAAGTTTACGGCGTTCCACGAGAGGACGAAAATCATCGCAAAAGAGATTCTCTACTCTCAGATTGACGCGGTGAAAATCGCACGGCGCAACAAGAAAATCACCGACAATTGCGCACAGATGACCGACGCAATGAAACGCTCCGAACTCAAAGCAATGATCATGAAGAAGCGCGAATATTTGACCGTCCCCGCAAAAAATGCCCGCTGTGATACTTCACTCATAGCGCAGCCCGGCTCTGTTCCTCTCGATTACGCAAAAGATTACGAGATTGTACGGGAGTTTACGGCGATGGATATAGACATGTTCAACGTGCCGAGAGTCAGAATGTACGGTATACCCCGCGTAATTTTCGTGCCCGGGCAGGGACTCGGAACATATGACTGGTCGGACCACTCAATAATCATTCCGGCTTTCCCCGTCGGAGGAAATGAGAAATCCATAAGCTACGGGCTTGCGGCTTTCAGGTGGGATTCGGACGAGGACAGGAAGCTCAAGACACCCTACGAGCAGCAGATAAAGGAGAACAAGAAGAAATCATTGCTTGCATTGGCGGCATCATTCAGCAAGGACTATTCACTGTGGCTGACGAAAGAGAAGCGCGGCTACAGGATATTACCGAGCGAAACGAGAAAAGTTTTCGTAAACATGTTCAGGCCGAAAGCTGAAGAGTAAATCATGCCCATCAATATCCCCGGCGACCTTCCCGCCGCCGGAGTACTTGAGCGGGAAAATATTTTCGTGATGACCCGCAGGCGTGCAATGACTCAGGACATACGCCCCCTGCGAATACTCATCCTTAACCTTATGCCGACAAAAATTGTTACTGAGACTCAGTTAGCGCGATTACTCGGAAATACTCCGCTTCAGGTCGAAATATATCTCATGGCCATGAGCGGACGGGAGCACAAGAATACGCCTAAAGAACACATGCTTGCTTTCTACAAAAATTTTGACGCATACAGGGATGAATATTTTGACGGAATGATTATCACCGGCGCGCCTGTTGAGCTTCTCCCGTTTGAGTCTGTGGACTACTGGCCGGAGTTGTGCGATATTATGGAGTGGAGCAAGTCCCACGTTCACAGCACGTTCCATATCTGCTGGGCGGCTCAGGCGGGACTCTATTATCATTACGGCATTCCCAAAATACATTTGCCGCGCAAGATGTTCGGGGTATTCAGGCACAGAGTCACGCATAAAGGCTCGATATTGTTCCGGGGTGCTGATGATGTTTTCATGGTTCCTCATTCACGGCACACAACAATAATGCGCGGGGACATTCTGAGGATTCCCGCCCTGAAAATTCTCTCTGAAAGCTACGAGGCCGGAGTCTATGTCGTCTCAACGAACGAGGGAAGGCAGATTTTCATCACCGGGCATTCTGAATATGACCCTGAGACTCTCGCGCTGGAATATTGGAGGGACAAACGCGCCGGGCTTGCTATTCATGTTCCGTATAACTATTTCCCGAATGATGACGATTCGCAGACTCCTGTATGCACGTGGCGTTCAAGCGCAAATCTTCTCTATTCAAACTGGCTGAATTATTTTGTCTACCAGCAGACACCTTACGACACTCGTAAAATAAAGGAGCTTGATCTTCAAAACTAAACAATTGCTTACGAGGAAATTTTTTTTTGAGAGTGCCGGGGAATAATCTGGTACGTCAAAAGCAACAAAGGGAGATTTTATTTATGAAGAAATTTACGCTCAAAGCAGTACTCATTATTCTTGCGCTCGCCCCCATGACCCTCGCAGTTATATCAATCGCCCTCATCACATCAAATGTAGTTGTCAGAAACCTCAAGCAGGACACGAAAGAAGAACTCATTATCGCCGCAAAAGCCCTCAGAGAATATTACGAGTATGACATAGTGAACGGCTATGATCTTGTTGACGGATTCATACGTTATGACACAAGTTATATCGACAAAATGAGAGCATCAGGAGTTGATTTGACTCTCTTCCGTGAAAACATACGCTTCATGACAACTATCACCGACTCAAACGGAAAACGCATAGAAGGCACTCCAGCTTCTGACTCAGTCTGGAACGCCGCGAAAAACGGAGATGATTATTATTCCGACAGCGTGAAGATTAACGGCATTGATTATCACGTCTACTACACTCCGATACAATACGGCACGAAAGTTTACGGCATGGCGTTTTCAGGAAAGCCCGCGACACAAATTCAGAACGCAATCATGAACATATACATTCTCATTCTGTCGATAAGCGCGGGATTGATATTATTTTTCGGTGCAATCGCTTACGTTGTCGCAAAAAGAGTCGCAGAACCCTTGAAGGAAGTTACAGCGAGAATTGAGACTCTTCTTGACGTGAATAATGAAGATGAGATTGATACCGTCAGCAAAATTCATGAGACATCACAGCTAATCACAGCCGCCGGAAATATCAGCAGCGTAATACGTGAAGCCGTCATGAAGATTCACGACTCTGCGTTCTCACTCACTGACACCGTGAAATCTACTGCGGACATGGCCGAAGAAGCATCAGAGTCAGCGTCCCAAATATCAGAAGCAATGAAGGACATCGCACAGGCATCCGTAAATATCGCCGGAAGCGTTCACGAAATCAGCACGAATCTTGACGAGATGAACAGCGTAACAGAACAGGCAGTGAAGAATGTTGACACTCTCAGCAACAGCTCGCGCTCAATGGACACAGCTAACATTTCAGCTCATGAAAGCATTGATGACGCGGCAAAATCTTTCTCCCACGCATCAGAGTCAATCTCAACGATAAGCGAAAAGATTCACGAGACTCACGACGCAATCGAGAAAATCAATGACGCTGTGAACATAATCTCCGACATTGCATCACAGACAAATCTTCTCTCACTTAATGCGAGCATTGAGGCGGCAAAAGCAGGGGACGCGGGTAAAGGCTTCGGAGTTGTTGCGGGCGAAATCAAGAAACTTGCGGAACGTTCAAACGAGTCAGCAGAACAAATACATGAGATCGTTCTTGAGGTTGAAGGGTTGTCGGCTGAAAGCGTAAATGCCGCGCTTGAGATGAAGAACCTTATCGACAACGAACGCACAAAACTTCTTGCGGCTCAGGAAAAATTCAAGGCTCTTGACGCTGAAATCAAAATATCGCTTCAGGAAATCACCGAAGTGTCAGAAGTAATATCAAAGCTCGACGGCATAAAGAATACTATTCTTGAGGAAGTCAACAATCTTGCGGCAGCGTCAGAAGAAACTTCAGCAACAGACGAGGAAGTAGCAGCATCCGCCGTAACGATTGCGGAGAACGTCAAGAAAGTTGCGGATGACACAGAGACAATGAATAAACTTGCTGACGATTTGACAGAAGCCGTAGAATCTTTCAGGTAAATTTTTCAGGAAAGGTGTAATTTCTCATGAAAAAATTTCTCTCATCACTCGCATTATTACTTCTCATTTCATCAAACGCATTTGCCCTCAGCGATTCAGAGTACAAAGAAATGTTGAAGGACTCAAGTTTTGCTGACTCAGAAAAGGAGCTCGCAAAAGTTTGGGCGGAAGCAAAGAAACTCCCTGCAAAATTCTTTGAGCATCTCCAGAAAGAACAGCGCGAATGGGTTTCACATGGCCGGGACAAAAGAGCAGAGTCCCTCATGAAGGCCGATAAGACTCTCTCACGCGCCCAGGCATACGCACAGGAAACAGGATCAAGAGTCGAAGCCATAAACAGCGCAATAGACGCGGCGAATCTCACAGCCGAAAAATTATCGGACGGGTTCTTCATCAACAATGACAACGGGAAATATATCGAGCTGTCAATCACACTTGAAGGCGGAAATCTCACGGCAGAATTTACCGGCAAAAACGGAAATTCTATCTGGAAAGCTGACGGCAAAATCTCCGGGAACGTACTCACACTTTCAGGCGAAAAGGGCAGCGCGTCAATAACATTCTGGAATATGAGCTACCCTCTTGTTGTTTGCGACAAGAGCCTCAAAGACAGCGGCGTTAATGTTGACGGGAATTATCACGAGCGTGTTACGGCATTTTGATTCGCAGGAGGGAAAATCATGAAACATTTTGTTACAGCATTTGCGGCTTTATGTCTGATTTCTTCATCTGCATTTGCCCTCAGCGATTCGGAGTACAAAGAGTTGATGAAGGACTCGAATTTCGCGCAGAAAGAAAAGGAACTCTCGCAGATTTGGACAGAAGCAAAAGCAAAACTTTCAGCGGAACATTTCACGTACCTTCAGAAAGAGCAAAAAGAATGGCTCTCAACCTCACGCGACAAAGAAGCCGAAGACTTTTTGAAGGCAGAAAAAGTTTCACGCGCAAAAGCCTACGCAGATATAGCAGACCAGCGAATCGATGACATAAGGGGCGCAATATGGGCAGCTGAGATTACGCCGGAAGACGCTGACGAAAATATATTCACCCGCGACGGCTTTCAGATAGAAATATCGCTCGACAAGAAAACAGGAATCCTCACGGCAAATTTTGATTCTGACGATGACAAAACAATATGGACAGCAGGCGGAAAACTTTCGGGGAACGTTCTCACAGTCTCAAATGAAAAAGGAAGCGCGGAAATAATGTACCTCGACTTGAACACCGTAAGGGTAAAATCAGATGAAAAACTCAAGGGCAATGGCGTAAAAATTGACGGTGAATATCAGCAATTTCTGAACGGAGCGCAAATACGGAATCAGAAGAAGTACCGCTGAAAATTGACAATCGGATAAAAACGCGGTTATAATAACCCGTCAATCCAAATCACACAAACACATCACGAAAAGTGGAGACGTGGCCGAGTGGTCGAAGGCGGTTGACTCGAAATCAACTGAGCGGCTTGCCGTTCCTAGAGTTCGAATCTCTACGTCTCCGCCATTTTTATATGCAAAGGCAGGTTTCTCATAACGTCATGAAAATTCTCGTAATCAACTGCGGAAGTTCATCCCTCAAGTATCAGTTATTCGACATGGAAGACGAGTCAGTCTCAGCAAAAGGACTTGTAGACAGAATCGGTATAGACGGCTCAAATATCACGCACCGCAAGACAGGCGCGGACCCTTTCAAGATTGAGACACCCATTAAAGACCACAAAGCAGCAATGAAGCTCGTGCTTGAGGCGCTGCTTGATCCTAATCATGGCGTATTGAAATCGCTTGACGAAATCGCCGGGGCAGGACACCGCATAGTTTCGGGCGGAGATTTGTACAAGGAGTCAGTACTTGTTGACGATAAAGTTATGGACGGACTCAGGCAGTGCATACCGCTTGCGCCGCTTCACAATCCCGGCCACATAATGGGCATCGAGGCAATACAGCACGCGTTACCGAAATTGCCGAATGTCGTTGTGTTCGATACGGCGTTTCATCAGACTATGCCGGATTACGCATACATGTACGGACTTCCTTGGGAGTTTTACGAGACTCACCGCGTAAGGCGTTACGGCGCGCACGGAACAAGCCATCACTTTGTCGCGTTGAGGACAGCGGAAATTCTCGGCAAACCGTTAGACAGTCTCAAGATGATTACATGCCATCTCGGTAACGGAAGCTCAATATCAGCCGTCAAAAATGGCAAGTGCATAGATACATCAATGGGATTAACGCCTCTTGCGGGTGTCTTGATGGGAACTCGCACCGGTGATATGGATCCTGCGTGCGTACCTTTTGTGCAGAACATCACGAAATACACAGCCGACGAGATGAACAACTTTATGAACAAGAAGAGCGGCTTGCTAGGCATTTCAGGAGTCAGCAGCGATTTACGCGACGTTGAAGAGGCAGCCGCAAAAGGCAATGACCGTGCACGGCTCGCAATCGACATGTTAGAGTACGGCATAGCGAAATACATCGGAGCTTACACGGTAGCTATGGGAGGGCTTGACGTAATAGTCTTCACGGCTGGAATCGGCGAAAACAGCGCGGCAACACGTGAGGGAGTCTGCAAGAAGCTCGAATTTATGGGCGTAAAGATTGACCACGAAAAGAACAACATTCGCGGAAAAGAAGCAACAGTAAGCGCGGATGACTCAAAAGTCCGTGTTATGGTTGTTCCTACAAATGAAGAATTGATGATCGCCCGCGAGACAAAGAGAATAGCATTTGCGTAACTTATTCCACGAATCACAGAAGGCATTATTAACCCTTCCGCCCAAGAATGACACGGAGGCCGAAATTTTTTCAGAATGGGATTTCCCTGACGGTCTCCTGAATTTTGACGGGCAGGAATTTATTTTCCCCGCAGGTTTTCACGCCTCGGCCATGTCGCGCTGGATTGAAGAAGGACTCTTGCTTGTGAATATCACCGTGTCGGCAAATGTTGAGGGAGAATGCGCCCGTTGTCTTGCGCCCGCAAATCTTGAAATATCGGGGGAATTGGGGTATCTTTATTGTTCGCGCAGTGCTGAAGAGCTTGAAGGCTTTGATGACTTTATGCCCGTTGAAGTAAATCATTTCGGCAGGGTTATTGACGTTATGCCGCAGATAAGAGAGAGTATATATACGTTGCTTCCCACGAAAATTTTGTGCCGTGATGACTGCAAAGGATTATGCCCCGTCTGCGGGAAAAATCTCAATGAGGGTTCATGCTCATGTGTGAATGATGACATTGACCCGCGTCTTGAAGCACTGCGGAATTTCAGCAGCGAACAATAATTATCACAGGGGGATTCAAATCATGGCAACACCTAAAAGAAAAGTATCTCATGCCCGCACATCGCAGAGAAAAGCAAACTGGCTCGGAACATTGAGCGCGCCCGTAACAATGGCCTGCCCCAAATGCGGAGAAGCAACGCTCAAACATCACGCCTGCCCGTCATGCGGTTATTACAGGGGACATCAGGCAGTGAAGTCAAAAACAGAAGAAGCAGCCGGCTAAAACCAGCGGACAATGAGAATCAGAAGGGCCGGGGGTATTGTGCCTCCGGCTTTATGGTAAAAGATTATGAGTGAAGAAAAATTTTATTTCCAGTCTGAAGCCGCCGAGTTATTGCGGATGATGATAGACTCGGTTTACTCGAACAAAGATATATTTCTGCGCGAGCTTGTGTCAAACGCTTCTGACGCTCTCGACAAACGGCGGATTGAATGCCTCAAGGACACGGAGTTAGCAGAGAATACCAATCCCGAAATCAAGATAGAAATCAATCCTGACGCGAAAACTTTATCAGTAAGCGACAACGGAATCGGAATGTCCCGCGATGAAATCATAAAATATCTCGGAACAATCGCCAAATCAGGCACGAAAGAATTTCTCAAAGTCGCAAAAGATTCCGACACTCAGCAGGAATTAATAGGCCAGTTCGGAGTCGGATTCTATTCTGTCTTCATGGCCGCAGAGAAAGTAGAAGTAATCACACGCAGATTAGGCAGCGCAGAGACCTACAAATTCACATCTGACGGGGACGGCTCATTCACGGTTGAAGACACTGAACAGCGCGGTGAATGCGGGACAACTGTAACACTTTTCATGAAGCAGCCCGAAGAAGGCGCGAAAAATTATCTTGACGAATGGACAATCAGGGACATAATCAGCAAATATTCAGACTTCATATCATGGCCGATATACTATCAGGACAAAATCATTAATTCCCGTAAAGCGATATGGCAGAGACCCGACAGCGAAATCACAGAGGAAGAATACAAAGAGTTTTACCAGCATTTGACGCACGATTTCACAGAGCCTTTAGCGCACATAAAAATCAACGCGGAAGGAACAACAAACTTCAAGGGCTTGCTGTTCATACCGTCAAAAGCTCCGTTTGATTTCTTCATCAACCGCGACTCCGGCGGCGTAAGTCTCTACATTAACCGAGTGTTTATCATGAACGACTGCAAGGAATTAATCCCTGAGTACATGAAGTTCATACGGGGCGTGATTGACTCTGAGGATTTGCCGCTGAATATTTCCCGTGAAATTCTGCAGGATGAGCCGATAATCCGAATCATAAAACGCAGCACACAGCGCAAGATTTTCACGGAATTACGGAAAATGCTTGAGAATGACCGCGAGAAATACATAACATTCTGGCAGGAGTTCGGACGAGTCTTCAAGGAAGGAATCGCGATTGACCCGGAGAACGTCAAAACAATACTTTCACTTGCGATTTTCAGGACAACGGATAATGACGGATGGACGACTCTCGATGAGTACAAATCACGGATGAAGCCAGATCAAAAGGGTATCTACTGCCTTGCGGGAAAAGACAACGTTACAGCGTTAAGATCATCACCAAAACTTGAGCCGTTTACGTCAAGAGGCTATGAAGTCTTGCTGATGACAGATCCGTTTGATGAATGGCTGCTTGCTCAGGGTGATTTTGTCCTGCCGAAAGATGAAGCCGATTTCCTCAACATTGCGCGGGATGACGTTACGCCGTTTTCAGATGACGAAAAGAAAGCCAATGACGACAAACTGAAAGAGATTGACGCGGAATATGAGCCTTTGAGGAAACTTGCGCTTGAGATTCTTCCCGACAAGCTGGAAGGGTTGCGGCCATCGTTGACTCTCACCGGGACTCCTGCGTGTTTGCGGGATGGTGCCGGGGGAATATCTTTGCAGATGGAAAATCTTATGCGTTCGGCGGGTCGTGTTGTTCCTCCTCAAAAGAGAGTGCTTGAAGTCAGCGCGAATCATCCGGCTGTCAGAAAGTTAATCGCAATTTCTGAGAATGACAAGGAGAAGGCCGGAAAAATTCTGCGGGTACTTTATGATGAGGCGTTATTGCTTGAAGGTGTAATGCCTGATAACCCTGCGGAATTTGTGAAGCGTGTTGATGAGATTATGACTGTTGCGCTGGAGGACGGTTAAACTATGCCGTTTTTGCGCGCAGCACGTATCAAGAAAAATCTTCAGCCCGAAATTGAACGGGTTAAAGTTTTGCCGACTCTTGTTGTTGAAGAAGAGACAGAGCCGGAAGAAGAATTTACTCCGACGCAGATTGAGGATCTTCACAGGCTGATAGACATCAGGACGAAAGAAGCCGAACAAAAAGAGCCGGAATTTTTGCAGCCTGAAAATGTTATTGTCGTTGTGCCGGAATTTGTCCCGGAAGCTGAGACGATAATTCTTGACGCGGAGTCGGTGCAGGAAATTCCAGAGTCTGAAGATGAATCTTTTGCGCCGGAAGCTACAACAGAATCGATTGCGCCCGAATCTGAACATGAACATGAAACTGTAACGCCCGAAACTGATACCGAGCCGGAAATCTCACAGTCTCAAACAGAATTAGCGCAAGAAACTTCACAGCCAGAATTATCACAGGAAGTTACAGCAGAAACTATTACGCCTGAAACTGACACCGAGCCGGAAATCTCACAGCCTCAAACAGAGTCAGCGCAAGAAACTTCACAGCCCGATTCATCACAAGAAGTTACAGCAGAAAATCTTACGCCTGAATTTGAGCAGGAAATCTCACAGTCTCAAACAGAATTAGCGCAAGAAACTTCACAGCCAGAATTATCACAGGAAGTTACAGCAGAGAATCTTACGCCCGAATTTGACACTGAGCCGGAAATCTCAGAAGCCGAATCAGAATCAGAAGCCGGAATTTTGCCGGAAGACTCGAACAACGCAAGCGCAGATTTTGACGAAAATTCAATCCTCGATGAGCCATCACAAAATGAGACTCCCAATCTTGAAGCCGAAATTTTTACCGAGACTCACGAACCTGAACAGGAAATCATTACCCCTGAAGCTGAAACAGAATCATCACATGAAGAATCGCACGAACAATCACAGGAAGATTCACAGCCAGCAAAATCGCACAAAGATTACAGCGGATCACAGCTCAATTACGATTTCACGTCGGGAGAAAGATACGTTGACAAAGTTTCGACAAAAACAGAGTTCGACAAAATGCTTGATGAGCTTGCAAACATCAGCAAAGAGCTTTTATCGTGGCAGGCTGACAAGTTTGCGCGGGATTACACCGAAAAATTTCAGGAGGGCGAGTCCTCTCAGGCTGAAGCGCGAAAATATGAGGCGTTCTTAGGCGGTTATATCACTAACGCGGCCATGATGCTTTACGATAAGGGCTACAGGGAAGCGGCAATCAAACAGCTCGAACAGGCTAAAAGCATTCTTGACGCACGCAAAAAACTTGAGGACGAAACTTCAGCAATAAAATCACGCGTTGAGGAACAAAATGATTCTGTTGACTTGTCCGACATCTTAGGGCTTTTCGGCGACGGCTAGAGGACTCATCATGGCAATCACATAATCACAGCTTTCGTAATTAAACGGAGGCTGTTTTTTTTTGCCTTATGTTATAATCCATTCATCCAAAATTTTTTTACACAATCAAATACAGCAGGGAGAGATTTATTTTGTTCAGCAAGAAATTTGTTGCATCCGTTCTCGTCCTCGTTCTTTGCTTTGCTCCTATGGCAACAGCAGCAGTTTACGATGGGCAGCGCGTTCGTATCGTCATCGGCTCAACGGCCGTATCAGGAGACAGCTACATGATGGCCGACATCGTGAACCGTTACTTGCAGAAATATCTCAAGTGCAGCTCGAAAGTTGACCCGATCGGAGCAAATGAAGCATTCGCCACAATCAAGAGTGCAACGCCTGACGGAATGACATTCATGATCTTCCACGACATGACATATTTGGGCGTTCTTTTCGGGAGTTACAGCTCAGAATATGACCTCGAAAATATGGTTATCGGCCCGCGCGTAGGCCAGAACCCCGGCTCCTGTTTCGCGGCAAAGAAGAATGCTCCCTACAAAGACATGAAGGAGCTTGCGGAATGGCTCAAGGCTGACAGCTCGCGCACCGTAAGACTCTCCGTTGAGCTTGGGAGCGTCAGCAATCTCGGATTCGTCATCTATTATGTGTGGCTCAAGAACACTTACGGCGAAAACGTTGCGAATCAAATGCGCTTTGTTCTCGGCGGATCAACTGACACGAAACTCCAGCAGCTTTGGGACAACAACGCAGATGTAATTTTCGGGGACTACAGCTCGTTCCTCCAGTACACAGCAGACGGCGTTGACGAGCAGTTAGCGTTGAAGTATGTCGGAATCATGGACAAAGTTCCGGGGCGTGATGACCTTCCTGTTTACGGCGATATGGGAATCACAATGGACGGAACGCCCGTTTACTTCTCAAAAGATTTCCTCATCTACCTTCCTAAGGGAACGCCTGACGAGGTTGTGAAAGAGCTTGACGAGGCCGTAGCGAAAATGCAGGCTGACCCCGATTATCAGAGCGACATGGCAAAAATGACTTACGCCGCGAAAACTCTTCCCAGCAAAGAAGCAAAAGATTTCATCTACGCAAAGCGCGACGCAATCAAGAAAGTACTTTCAGAAGCTCCCAACATTGAAGATTTAGAGTAACAAACGCAAAATGCCTCCTCTTTTCATCACGGGGAGGCTTTCACATCTCAAGGAGGCGTAAAAATTGCAGCAAATGCTAAGGGAATGGCTGAAGATACGCAACATGCACTTCTTCTTTCCGTATCTTATCGGCTCAATATGCCTGATACTTTTCGTAATCATACTCATTCAGCGCGCAATCAAGTGCAAAAAGGAAGGTACTCCGTTCGTAAACTTCAAGGGCTATCACTTCTTCCGTGAAAATTATGACAAAGTGAAATTGTGGGGATCTGTTATTCTCTTCATACTCTACATAATCTGCCTGCCGATTCTCCATTTTGCATGGGCGAGCGTGATATTCATCTTCCTGTTCAATGTTCTGTTTGAGATGAAGCCGGGAAAACTTTTCGAGGCAAAAAGCGTATTAATCTCAGCAGTTATAGCTTTCGCAGGGTCTTGGGGAGTCTGGTATCTGTTCTTCAAGGTCTTCAACATAACATTGCCGTAATGGGAGGGAAAATTTATCATGCTGCTTAATGTTGGTCTTGCGCTTCTCGGAACAGCTGTAGGAATAATTTTCGGGGCAATACCGGGAATGACCGCAACAATGGCCGTTGCCGTGTTCCTTCCCATGACTTACGCATTCCAGCTCGTTCCGGCGTTGTATCTTTTGCTCGGTCTTTATGTCGGCGGAATCTCAGGCGGACTCATCCCCGCGATTCTCATCAACGTACCCGGAACACCGTCGAGCGTCTGCACAGGTTTTGACGGTTACCCGATGGCACGGCGCGGAGAGTCTGAACGTGCGCTCAAAATCGGAATCACTGCATCATTCTTCGGCGGGATGATTTCATTGATAGTGCTTGCGTTTTTAACTCCTCCTCTCGCAAGAATGGCGATAAAGTTCTCGGCCATCGAAAAATTTTTGATTATCCTCTTCGCAATGACTGTTATCGCGGCATTGTCGAAAGGCTCAATGACAAAAGGAGTCTTTGCGGGCTTCTTGGGCGTATTGCTGAGTCTTGTTGGCGAGCTCTCAATGAATAACCGCATGAGAATGGTGCCTGACTTCCTGAAGGACGAATTACGGAGCGGATTCCAGTTACTGCCGTTATTGATCGGGCTTTTTGCGATTGCTCAGATGTTCCAGGAGGCAGAAAAGGGAATGCAGAGCAACAATCTTGAAGAGGGCGTTACGGTTGAAGGTGCGCGGAAATTCTCATTCTCAGACTTCAAAGGCCAGTGGGTGAACGTCCTGCGCTCGTCATTGCTCGGCACATTCATGGGAATATTGCCCGGTGTCGGAGGCAGTGCCGCGTCATTAATCGCATACAGCCAGACAAAGAGCTTCTCAAAACATCCCGAATTGATGGGCAAAGGTGCGCCTGAAGGACTCATTGCGTCAGAATCATCAAACAACGGCCTCACGGGCGGTGCGTTAGTGCCGTTACTCTCACTCGGAATCCCCGGCGATGCTACAACGGCGGTGTTGATTGGCGCGTTCCTGTTACAGGGGATTCAGGTCGGGCCGCTCTTCATCGGACAGAACCCGGACATCTGGAATCAGATTTTGCTTGCTCTCGTTGTCTGCAATGTCTTAATGTTCATCGTTATGTTCTTCCCGATAAAGTTAATATCTCAGGTCGTAAAAGTCAGAAGTGCGAGAATGTACCCCGTAATACTCTTGATGTGTATTGTCGGAGCTTATGCGACTCGTTCGGGCGTTATGTTTGATGTGTGGTGCTTGCTGCTGTTCGGCGTTATCGGATTCGTGATGAACAAGATCGGACTTCCTACAGCACCTTTCCTAATCGGCTTCATTCTCGGCAAAGACTTGGAGAAATATTTTATCGAGGCCGTGAAGGGAAATAATTACAACTTGGCAGTGTTCTTCCAGAGACCTATAGCACTCGTGATTTGGGCGTTAATCGTAATATTCTTAGGGTATTCGATTTACGACAACATGAAGGGCGGAGCTTTGGAGAAAATGGGCGTTAAAGACTAAAGGAGGCGCAACACAAAATGATACCGACAATAAAGAAAATGGACGTTTACCCCGTAGCCGGCCATGACTGCATGGAGCTTAACTTATCGGGCGCGCACGGGCCGTTCTTCACGCGCAACATCGTAATACTTGAGGACTCAGCGGGCAATCTCGGATGCGGTGAAGTCCCCGGAGGACAGAAAATCACAAAAGCACTTGAGGACATCAAGCACCTTGTTGTAGGCACAAGAATCGCAGACTACAAAGCGACATTGAACAAAGTCCGCAAATGGCTCGATGAGAATATCAAGGATGACGTTCGCGGGCTTCAGACGTTCGACTTGCGCACGGGAGTCCATGTTGTTACGGCGGTTGAAGCACCGTTGCTTGACTTGATGGGAAAATTCCTTGACGTTCCCGCCGCTGCATTAATGGGCGATGGTGTACAGCGTGAGCGAGTAAGATTCCTCAGCTATCTTTTCTACATCGGAGACCGCAAGAAGACAGATCTGCCCTACGAGGAAGAACCCGACTCCCCCTGCGACTGGTACAGACTGCGCCACGAGGAAGCATTAACGCCGGAAAAAATCGTAGCACTCGCAAAAGCAACTCACGAGAAATACGGCTTTGAGGACTTCAAGCTCAAAGGAGGAGTATTACCGCCTAAAGAGGAGCTTAAAGCAGTACAGGCCATAAAGGCAGCATTCCCGAACGCAAGAGTCGATCTTGACCCTAACGGATGCTGGAGCCTCAAAGAAGCGTTAGAGATTGCCCCGCAGCTGAAAGAGTGTTTAGCGTACTGTGAAGATCCCTGTGGTGCTGAGGGAGGATTCAGCGGGCGCGAAGTCATGGCCGAGTTCCGTAAAGCCGCGATGATGCCGACAGCTACGAACATGATTAATACCGACTGGCGGCAGATGTTCCACGCGTTAATTCTTCAGGCTGTTGACATTCCACTTGCTGACCCGCATTTCTGGACGATGAACGGAAGCGTGAGAGTCGGTCAGTTATGCTCAGATTTCGGACTCATGTGGGGCTGCCACAGCAACAATCATTTTGACATTTCACTTGCTATGGTCGTACAGTGCGCGGCGGCAATCCCCGGACGCATGAACGGAATCGACACGCATTGGATCTGGCAGGAAGGACGCGAGAGACTCACCGTTGAGCCTATGCAGATTGTTGACGGGTGCATTGACCTTCCCAAGAAGCCGGGACTCGGCGTTGATGTCGACATTGAGCAGGTCAAGAAAGCAAACGCGCTCTATCTTGAACACGGACTCGGCGCAAGAGATGACGCAATCGGAATGCAGTACTTGATACCGGGCTGGAAGTTCGACAACAAAAAGCCCTGTCTCGTTCGCTAATCAAGAATTTCATTTCCCCTTGTCGCTTTGATGAGGGGAATTGTTTTTAGGCCGTAAAAGTTTTACAAGTAATGTAGCATAAAAGCAGTATAAAAATCATGAAAGAAGGTTTTTTAAAGTGCAGAAAAGTGCAGAAAAGTGTCATTAGCAGTTAGCCTTCTGATTTTCGTCTTCAGTGTTGCGGGCTTCAATGGAACGGCTTACGGGGCATATTATGACGGAAGCAACAACGGTGACAGCTGGGAAACTGCGTACATTATAGCTTCTTCGGAAGACTTGCGGCTTATGCGCGACAGAGTGAACAGCGGGGAAGATCCCGGCGGAAAATATTACAGGCTCAACGCGGATATTGATGTAACAGCCGAAACAGATTGGGAAGGAATAGGAGACGGCAACACATTCACAGGACATTTTGACGGCCAGAATCACACCATCAGGCTCAACAGCCAGACAAACAGCGTATATGCGGGGCTGTTCAATTTTGTAGAAACCGCAGAGGGAGAAATCGCTATCAGGAATCTCAATGTCTCAGGAACATTCAACGGGAACTGTGTCGGAACAATCGTACACTATCTTATGTCCGGGATAATGGAGAACTGCACTTTTGCCGGAACGATCACCTGTGATAATGAGAGCAGCATATTCGGAGCAGGCGGACTTATCGCTCATCTTGAGGGCGGAACAGTGAGAAACTGCACAGTCAACGCTGATATTTCCGGGGCTTCATATGCCGGAGGAATCGCGGGCGAAATGACAGCGGGCTACATTCAGAACTGCACGGCTAATGTGAACCTTCTGAACGGCGACGCAAGAGGCGGCATAGTCGGAACGGCCAGCAATTCAGAACTCGAATCACAGCTTTCAGGCAATACATGGCCGTCTTCATCTTACCCGCAAATAGGAACAGCAGGAGGCAGCTATACCCCTTCACCCGTAACATCACAGGAGCTTAACCAGGCAGCAGTCTCCACGGTAGTGTTAAGCGATGAAGTAATTTCCCGGCTTGCTGAGAATATCGGAGTTGCACCGGGCGCAATAAATCTCCTGACGAGCGCGGATTTTGACCCTTCAGACCCCCCGGAGCCTACAGAGGCAATGATACAGGAAGCAGCGAACCAGAACGGCACCTTTATGGCAAAAATGAACACAATCAGAGTCAGCAAAGACGGCTGGTATGTCTGCATGGTGACTGTGTCAGATGATCTTGTAGGGCTGCCGGTTGAAAATCTGAAAGTTTTAACTGCTGATGAGTCAGATTTTGCCGGGGCGTTAAGGGCTTCATTCGGTGTAATGGGATTGGTCAACGGCGTAACAGGAGGGTTTGAGATAAGCAACTTGCTCGGCGTGAAACTTGATACTGTGCCGAAACAATTTCTCGCTACAATGATGCTTACGGCCGGAAAGAGCCTCACAACATATCTCGTAAAGATAATATTCATGCTTCTTGCAGGGTGCAATTCGGGAATGGGAATCGGAGTCGCCTTCATTGCCGCCGGATTGATCTCAGTAAAATTCTTCAGGAAAAAACGCTAGAGTCTTCAGTTCTGAGTCGAAATATTTTTGACAGCATCAGCATATCAAGATTAACATTCCGCTTGTCTTTGAGTCAGGCGGGATTTTTTTTACCGCGCAAAAGAAACGAAATCAACATCACGTAAAGGAGAATTAATCATGAAAATCGTAAACGGCGGAACAGTCTCGAAACTTTTAGCCGGAGTCAAAATCCCGAAAATGTTTCACGCAAAACAGATTTTCCCCCGCGAGTCTATTAACCCTTCAGACATTCCCGCAAAAATATTCGCAGAGTTATCACACGAGCCGTTCATCAGCAAAATCAAGCCCGGCATGAACATCGCAATCACAGCAGGAAGCCGCGGAGTCGCAAACGTCGCAATAATCACAAAAGCCATCGCCGATTTCGTGAAGTCCCGTAACGCAGTCCCCTTCATCGTTCCTTCAATGGGCAGCCACGGAGGCGCAACCGCTCAAGGTCAGCTTGAAGTCCTTGAAGGCTACGGAATTACGCCCGCTTCTATGGGCTGTGAGATCCGCTCAAGCATGGACGTTGTGAATCTCGGACTCTCTGACACCGGGCAGAATGTTTACGTTGACCGCAACGCTTACGAGTCAGACGGGATTATTGTGTCATGCAGATTGAAGCCTCATAACGCTTTCAGGGGGAAATATGAGTCCGGCCCGTGCAAAATGCTCGCTGTAGGTCTCGGAAAACAGAAAGGAGCCGAGCAGGTTCACGGCGCGGGAATGGGTCATATCGCCGAAAATATACCGTCAATCGCAAGAGTCATAATCGACAAAGCACCCGTACTTTTCGCCCTGCCATGTATCGAGAATGCTTACGATGAAACTTGCAGGCTTGAAGCAATAGACGCAAAAGACATTATGACACGTGAGCCGGAATTACTGCGCTTTGCGTTCTCACAGATGCCGAAAATTATTGCGGGTGAATGTGATGTTCTTATCGTTGACGAGACCGGGAAAAATTACAGCGGAACGGGAGTAGATCCGAATATCACAGGCACATTTTCAACCGAATATGCTACAGGAGGCGTGAAAGTTCAGCGTACATGCTTTTTGCGATTGAGCGATGAGAGTCACGGAAATGCTTTAGGCGTGGGACTTGCCAGCGTAATCACAAAAAGATTCTATGACGCTATTGACCCTGAAATGATGTACCCTAACTGCATAACGTCAACCGTTTTAGCCAGCGCGCGAATCCCCTGCGTAGTATCAACCGACAAAGAAGCCGTGCAGATGTGCATACGTACATGTACAGGCATCGACAAAAATCACGTGCGAATAATCCGAATCCCTAACAGCCTTCACATTGGGCATATCATGATGAGCGAGTCATATTATGATTCAGTCATGGCCGGAAAATTCGGGGGATTAACCGCAGAGAGTCAGCCGGAAGAATTAATGTTTGATGATAATGGGAGTCTTGTTACGCCGATTATAGGGTAAAATATTCGCATTCCACAAAAAATTTCAGAGGAGGGAAAAACTTTGCGCGATTACGTGAAATTGACAGAGCGCGACAATGTAGCAGTAGTTACGCACGACACGGAAAAAGGCACTGAGATAATGCCCGGGCTTGTGCTTCTTGACGACATACCGCAGGCGCATAAATTCGCGTTGTCCGACATTCCCAAAGACGGCGAAATCATACGTTACGGAGTCGTTCTCGGCTATGCTCTTGACCCGATAAAGCGGGGAGCGTGGATTAACGAGCATATGTTACGATTGCCCGTCTCGCCTTCTGTCGACAATATGACATGGGGGAAGAATATTGTTACGGATCTTCCCGTTGCGCCGCGAAAAACTTTCATGGGCTACAGGAATCCCGATGGATTTTACGCGGGGACTCGGAACATTCTCGGCATTCAGACAACAGTTCAGTGTGTTCAGGGAGTGCTTGACGTTGCTGTGAACAGAATCAAGAATGAGATTTTGCCCAAGTACCCGAATGTTGATGACGTTGTAGCGGTGAATCATGCTTACGGCTGCGGTGTTGCGATTAATGCACCGTTCGCGAAATTCCCGATAAGAGCATTACGGAACATTGCGAGGCATCCGAATTTCGGCGGTGAATTAATGGTTGTGTCATTAGGCTGCGAGAAACTGACGGTTGATATGCTTGTTGACGCTGAGAACAACACGCCCGAAAATGTGATAGTGCTTCAGGACTGCAAGGGCTATAACGGGATGATTAACGCGATAATGAGCATGGCCGAGAAAAAATTACAGGCACTCGACAAGAGACGGCGCGAGGAATTGCCGCTAAGTGATTTGCTTGTGGGAATGCAGTGCGGGGGAAGCGATGCATTTTCGGGAGTCAGTGCGAATCCTTCTGCGGGTTATGCGGCTGATATGCTTGTTCAGGCAGGGGCAACGGTGATGTTCAGCGAGGTAACAGAAGTAAGAGACGGCGTTCACTTCATCGCTGAAAGGTGCGTAAGTGAGGAAGTCAAGAACAAACTTGCGGACGAAATGCGGTGGTACGACTCATATCTTGACGCGGGGAATGTCGACAGGAGCGCGAACCCCACGCCCGGAAACAAGAAGGGCGGACTGAGCAACATAGTAGAGAAAGCAATGGGATCAATCGCGAAATCAGGAACGAGTCCGATTGTTGAAGTTCTTTCACCTGCCGAACGTCCCACAAAGCACGGAATGATTTACGCGGCGACTCCTGCGAGTGATATGGTTTGCGGACCCTGCCAGCTTGCCAGCGGAATCGGATTGCAGGTATTCATGACGGGGCGCGGGACTCCTTACGGTTTGGCGGCTGCACCTGTGATAAAAGTCTGCTCACGCAATGAGATGAAAGAGCAATGGCCGGATGTTATCGACATAAGCGCGGGTGCTGTTGTTACTGGTGAGAAAACTATTGCTGAGGTTGGTACGGAGCTGTTCAACTTTATCGTTGACGTTGCCAGCGGTGAAAAGAAACCGTATACAGAACAGTACGGGCTTCATAACTTCCTGTGCATATTCAACCCTGCCCCGATTACGTAAGCTATAATGATTTATCCCCCTTGCTCTATTGTGAGGGGGCAGTTTCATATCATAAGGAGATGACAGAATTTGACAGAGTTGAACAGGAAATGCGGAGGCTTTATATCTGAAATAGTATTCAATAACTCTGAAAGCCTCAATATCAATGAAAATGACATCGTAATATTTGTGGGGCCTAATAACGCAGGAAAAAGCCAAGCTCTTAAGGATATACATCGTTTATGTTCCCAAAAAGAAAAGGGGACAGTGATCTCTGCTATTACGATAAACTGTACAGCCTCAAAGCATGAAATGGAAAAATTTTTAGCGTCAATTTCTGCAGTTTCAAAAAGCGGTTCACTCACAGAGTATCAAGGCTTCGGTTACCATTTTAATAGTTACGCTGTAATGCCGTCAGGTGTTTTTGAGAACTGGGGAGTTCTGACAGATATATTTGTGTCATATTTAGGGACACAAGAGAGGTTATCTATATGCAATCCGCCTCAAAGTAAAAACAGAGATGCTCCCGCACGTCATCCCATACACATGGTCGCTGACAAGTCCGAGTACAGGGAAAAAATCAGCAGTTATTTCATGAAGGCTTTCGGCAAAAAACTTATTCCTGATATTTGTTTTGGTGCGAGCGTTCCTATGCGTATGTACGATGATGCATTAAAGACGGATTATTCTGATAAAGACAAAGATGAATATTCCCATGTTGAAAAAATAATCAAAGAGATGGACAAATTTCCCCAAATAGATGAACAAGGAGACGGCATAAGGAGTTTTACAGGTATACTTCTGAACATGATTATAGATTACCGTAAAACTTTTTTGATTGATGAACCAGAGTCTTTTCTTCACCCGCCGCAGGCAAAAATTATAGGACACACTATAGGTGAAATGCTTTCAAATGATCAGCAGGCTTTTATCTCGACGCACAGCCCCGAAATTCTTGAAGGTCTGCTTGAAGTATGCCCTGAACGTATAAAAATAGTCCGAATCACAAGGGAAGGTAATATCAATCATTTTTCTGTGCTGAATAATGACGAGTTCAATAACATCTGGAAAGATTCATTGCTTAGGCACTCAAATATAATGTCAGGAATTTTTCATAAGAATGTTGTGTTATGCGAGAGCGATTCGGACTGCAGATTATATTCTGTGATTTATTCTTGCATGAAAGAAGAACAAGGAGAATATCCTGAAGCACTGTTTATTCATTGCGGCGGGAAACAAAGAATGAAAAGGGTAGTATCAGCATTAAGATCCTTAAGCATTCCGCTGTGGGTAATACCTGACATAGATATTCTAGACAAAACTGATACGTTGAAAGAACTTTTTATCAGCGCAGGCGGGAATTGGGATATTCTGTCTCAAAAGGTGAGCAGCTTTCAGGCATTCATGAGGACAGAAAAAAGTTTCATTAACAGAAAGAAATTTACCGATGATGTGCTGAGTACATTAAACTCTTCGCAGGATAAAAATCTCAGTGCAAAAGAAATTGAGGAGATAAAGTCAATGCTTAAGACTGAAACAAAATGGTCTCAGCTAAAAAGAGGCGGCGAAGCTAATATACCTCCTGGAGAACCCTTCAATACATATGACGCTATTGAAAAGGAACTAAAGAAGCTGAGGATCTTTATTGTACCTGTCGGAGAGCTTGAAGGTTTCATAAAAACTGTAAGCGGACACGGGCCTGATTGGGTCAATAATGTTTTAGAGCAATATCCAGACTTCTCTGATCATGTTTACGATGCATTGAGAAATTTTATAACGTCATGGAGTTTGTAAACTGATAAATAATCCCCTCTCTTTACACAAGAAAGGGGATTGTCTGTTTACTGCCTGTGAGACTCTAGCCAGTCTTCAAGAATTATCACAGCCGCTACTTTGTCGACATTCTTTTTTCGCTTTCTGCGTGAAATATCTGCCTCAATCATGGCCCGCTGTGCTATCACCGTCGTGAATCTCTCATCCTGAAACACGAACTCGCGACCGGGATATTCATTCCTCAATGCCTCAATGATTCCTGAGATTCTCATTGCTGCCTCGCTTTTTTTCCCGTCAGTTCTCAGAGGCAGGCCGGCCACAATGATTTTCGGGTCATACTTCTTTATTGCATCGTCAAAATTTTTTCGCCATTCGTCATTTTCAGCGTTCCAGACTCCGAGGCCCTGAGCGGTTATTCCGAGTGAGTCAGAAATTGCAGCTCCGATTCTCACTGTCCCAATATCAAGCGCAAGTACACGGCTCATTTTCCAGTTTGCGACTTCACAAGCTCACGAATACGCGCTAATGCCTCGTCAAGTTTTGAGCCTTCACGCCCTCCGCCCTGTGCGAGATTCTTTCTTCCGCCGCCTTTGCCGCCTAAAATTTTGCACGCTTCCTTCACGAGATCGCCCGCATTGACTCCCATGTTCACGGACTTTTCATCGGCCATGACTACGAGCTGGCACGACTCATCACTTCCGACTGACGCGAGAATCACAGCGTTTGCTTCAGGTATTGCCCGCGCTTTGTCGCCAATATCACGCAGCATATTCGCAGGGATTTCCGGGAATCTCCCAATCTGCAATAAGACTCCGTTAATCTCTTCACGCTCTAGGAATCTTTCGGAGTTTTCGAGAAGCTCGCGCAATTTCGCCGCCTGTATCTGTGATTTCATAGTCTTCACTTCATCAACGAGTGCCTTTGCTTTGTCGGCGAGTCCGTCCTCGTCTGTCGATAATAGAGCGGTCATTGAGTTTCTCAGCGCAAATAATTTCTGCAAAAGCTCAATAACATTCATTCCCGTTACGGCAAAAATTCTCCGGGTGCCTGAGCCTATGCTTTCCTCGCGCAAAATCTTGAAGCTCCCAATATCGCCCGTTCGTGAGACGTGAAGCCCCCCGCATAACTCCATCGAGAATCCCGGAACGTCAACGACCCTCACAATATCGCCGTATTTCTCATCAAAGAGTGCTTTTGCTCCGAGTGATTGCGCCTCGTCTTTCGTATGCTCAGAGATATTCACTTCAATGTTCGCTAAAATTTCGGCGTTTACGAGTCTTTCTGCCTCAGCAATTTCGGAGTCTGTTACGGCTGAATGATGGGTGAAATCGAAACGCAAAAATTTCTCCGTCACCAAAGATCCCGCCTGCCTGACATGCCGTCCCAACACGCGCCCTAATGCCTCGTGCAATAAGTGAGTCGCTGTGTGATTCCTGCGTATTGCGGAGCGTCTCTCATCGTCAGCAAAACTCATCACTTCATCACCGACATGAATCACGCCGGGAGTCTCAGATTTCACGGTGTGTACTGTGATTTTCCCGTGAGGAATCGTGTTGAGGACTCGCAGTGTCAAGCCGCTGACTTTCATTGTGCCTATGTCGCCGATTTCACCGCCTCTTTCAGCGTAGAAAGGAGTCGTATCAAGAACAGTCTCAAATTCTGCCGGACATTTTACGGAGTCGACTCTTCCTTCAGGCGTAACGATTGCGATAATTTTTCCTGTGTCGGCTGATTTAGTGTAGCCCGTGAAATTCGTTGCTCCGTTCTCGTTCTCAATTTCGAGATATACATCACCTGAAAGTGCGCTTTTCTTCTGTTTGCTTGAGGCTCTTGCGCGTTCTTTCTGCTCATTCATGGCCGATTTGAATCCGTCATCATCAACCGTGAAGCCCAATTCCCCGGCCATTTCGCGGGTCAGTTCCGGCGGGAATCCGTAAGTATCATACAGCGTAAATATCACATCTCCGGGAATTTCCGTAGCTCCCTGTGATTTAAGGCGTGATGTTTCTGCGTCAAATAATTCTGTTCCCTGCTTGAGAGTCTTGTTGAATTTCTCCTCTTCAAGCGTGATTATCTGCTCGATTACGGGTCTTTGCGTTATGAGTTCGCGGTAAGGATTGCCCATAATATCAATCAGAATCGGCATGTACTCATTCAGGAAGAGTCCATCAAAGCCGAGAAGTTTACCGAATCTCACAGCACGGCGCAACAATCTCCGCAATACATATCCCGGCCCATCGTTTGAGGGCAGTACACCGTCAGCAAGCATGAAGGCAACACTGCGAACATGATCGGCGATGACTCTTGCGGCCATGTCATCACGCGGATGAATCCCGTAAGCTATTCCGGCGCGCTTGCACGTATGCTCGATTAACGGCGTGAACAAATCAGTCTCGTAATCCGTATCGACTCCCTGAATCACTGACGCTAAACGTTCGAGTCCCATTCCCGTATCAATATTCTTGTGAGGCAATAAGGGCAATGAGCCGTCCTTCTGCCTGTCGAACTGTGTAAAGACGAGATTCCATATTTCCATGTAACGGTCGCAATCACAGCCGACTCCGCATGTTGGTTTTCTGCATGAATACTTTTCGCCGCGGTCGTAATATATCTCGCTGCACGGTCCGCAAGGCCCTGTATCACCCATGAACCAATAATTATCGTCCTGCCCGAAACGGTAAATTTTGCTCTCAGGGAGGAATTTCCGCCACGCATTGAAGGCTTCCTCATCGTCAAGATAGATTGTCGCGTACAGTCTCTCAGGGTCAAGGCCGACTCTTTCCGTCAAAAATTCCCACGCCCATGTTATAGCCTCGTTCTTGAAGTAGCTTCCCCATGTGAAATTTCCGAGCATCTCAAAAAATGTATGATGCCTCGCAGTACGTCCAACATTCTCAATGTCATTCGTTCGCACACACTTCTGG
Organism: uncultured Fretibacterium sp.; assembly: GCA_946183145.1. Classification (GTDB taxonomy): domain Bacteria; phylum Synergistota; class Synergistia; order Synergistales; family Aminobacteriaceae; genus JAFUXM01. Next base: position 28,089 of record CAMGZM010000008.1, read on the forward strand.
CACGTAACAACACGGGGGTATTCAGGCTCCTTTATGCCGAGATAATACGGCTTGAGGGGAACCATTCCGGCAATCGTGAAGAGCAATGAAGGATCTTCAGGGACGAGGGAAAAACTTTCGAGGTGTTTTGCTCCTTTCTCCTCCCAGAATTTTATGAACATCTCGCGGAGTTCGCTTGCTTTTCGGTACTGCATTACGCTTTTTCCCCCTTTTGCGTGATTCTGTCAATGAACGGCTGAATGAGGTCGACAGGAATCGGAAAAAATGTTGTTGTGTTACGTTCGCCTGAAATTTCGCGTATCGTCTGCAAGTAACGGAGCTGTAATGTTACGGGTGATGACTCCATCTTGTGGGCTGCCTCTGAAAGTTTTTCCGCCGCCTGCAGCTCGCCTTCTGCCGCAATGATTTTCGCCCTGCGTTCTCTTTCTGCTTCTGCCTGACGCGCCATAGCCCGCTTCATTCCTTCAGGTAATTCAAGCTCTTTCACTTCAACCGCGCTTACTTTGATTCCCCATGGGTCTGTACGTTCGTCAATGATGTTCTGCAACTCCTGATTGATTTTCTCCCTCGATGACAATACCTCGTCAAGCTCAACTGCTCCCACAACTGAACGCAAAGTAGTCTGCGCTAACTGGCTTGTAGCAACGATATAATTCTCAACCTCGACAACCGATTTCGCCGGGTCAAGTACGCGGAAATACACGACAGCATTAACTTTGATTGCTACGTTGTCCTTTGTGATTACTTCCTGAACAGGTACATCAAGAGTCAGAATCCTCAAGTCAACCGTAACAGCCTTGTCGATGAACGGAACAATGAAGACGATACCCGGCCCCCTGCTTCCTACGAGCCTTCCGAGTCTGAACAAAACGATTCTCCGATATTCGGGAATGATCTTGATTGCTGACGAGAGAATCAGCAGGAGAACGAATCCCGCTACAAAAATGCTTCCTATGTTTGACAGTATGCTTCCTGCGCCGCTTATGTCAATTACCATATGTTAATCTCCTTCCTTTTTGTCGATTACTACGAATGCCAATGCGTAATCTTTCTCATGAGTTATTGATACGAAAATTTTTGCTGACGGAATCACAAGCCCGCCCGTTAATCGTATGCTTGGTACTCCGTCCGTGTGAATTAGCGCGAAATTCCCCCCGAACATCACAGAATGAAGCGGTTTCCCGGAAGCCTTGCAGAAAGCCTCACGCGCCGCAAATCCTCCCGCGTAACTCTCGTAACGATGAACACCTTTTGATTCGCAGTAAGATATTTCCTCCGTGCTGAAAATTTTATCCCTGAAGTGCTGGGACGTTAAAGCCCGTTTCATTCTCTCAATGCTGCAGAGGTCCGCGCCTATTCCTGAAACCATTTCTTGAATTTCCCGAATATGCCCGAATCATCATTGCTTACTGGTGCTTTCATCTCATCAGCAAGGGATTTGATTAACTCGCGCTGTTTGTCCGTTAATTTCTTGGGTATCTCGATGCCTACATGAATGTACAAATCTCCGACAGACTTAGAATTTACGCGTGGCATTCCCTTTCCTTTGACTTTGAGAGTCTGCCCGTGCTGAGTCCCTGAAGGCACAGTGATAATTTCCTCCGAGCCGTCAAGAGTCTTGATTTTCGCCTCAGTCCCTAAGACCGCCTGCGGGTACGTCAAAATCAGCGATGTGTGAAGGTCTGCTCCGTCCCTCTCGAAATCCGAATGAACTTCAACGTCAATAATCAGCTTCAAATCTCCTGCCGGGCCTCCGTTGAGTCCTGCTTCGCCCGCATTGGGTATCTTTATGATGTTGTTAGTTACGACTCCGGGGGGGATTTTGACTTCAATCGTGTGTTTCTTGCGTACATGGCCGGAGCCTTGGCACTCGCCGCATTTTTCGCGGATGATTTTTCCCGTTCCATGACATTCGGGACATGTTGTGATTGTCATGAACTGCCCGAAAAGACTCTGCTGACTCTGCCTGATTTGCCCCTGGCCATGACAGCGCGGACAAGTTTCGGGCTTAGTGCCTGGTTTCGCGCCTGAACCGCTGCAGTGCTGGCAAGTCTCGTACTTCATGAAGGTTATATCACGTGTTACTCCCTTCATTGCCTCAAGAAGCGTTATGTGAATGACCTGCTCTATGTCATCGCCCTGCATGGGAATATTTGACGAACGAGTCCGGGAGCTGAAATTGAATCCCCCGCCGAAAGCCTGAGCGAAAATATCACCCAGATCCGTGAAATCAAAGCCGCCCATGCCGCCGAAAGAACCCGAATTTGCTCCCCTCGTGCCGAACTGGTCATAGCGCGCGCGTTTTTCCGAATCACTCAGCACAGAGTAAGCAGCGTTAATCTTCTTGAATTTCTCTTCTGCTTCTTTGTCGCCGGGATGTGAGTCGGGGTGATACTGATGCACTAATCTGCGGTAAGCCTTCTTGATGTCTGCCGGGCTTGCGTCTCTTGGGACTTCAAGAATCTCGTATAAATCCTCCAAACGTTAATTGCCTCCCTAAAATTTTACCCCCCGCATTAACACGAGGGGCAATGATTTTCCTTGTGTTTAGCGTGAACGCCTGTTCCTTGATTCAAGCCTGCGTTTTAATTCCTGCGCCGGACGGTAATCCGCGTTAATCTCAAGCGCACGGTTCGCCCACTCTAAAGCCTCGTCGCGACGGTTGCGGAGTCTCTCAGCAGCAAGCCCCGCCCAATATGCCGCAAGATAATTCACTGTCGGTTCTGCCTCAAATGCCGCTGTGTAGCTCTCTAATGCCTGCGTGATTCTGTTTGAGCTGTAACGGCTGTATGCTTCTCTCTGCATTGCGATTAATTCCCGGCGTTTCTGTGCTGGTATCTTGTACGTGAGAATCATGGCCGCTTCTGTTGAGCTGTTCGGGTCAAATGCCGGAAGCTCCTTTATGAGTGTCTCAAGCTCATTGATGTCGGCGGCTTTCTTTGCTGACTCTGCCTCGCGTTTCATCAGGGCTGAATCTCTCTCGCCTAATGACTTTGTAGCGTCCGTTAATTTCTTGTTGCTGTCGTCAAGTGCCTTTTCTCTTGCGCTGAGGTCTGACTCTTTCTTTGCGAGTTCTGACTCGTGAGCGTTGATTTTCTCTGTTGACTCGGCTAATTTCTTCTCGCTTTCGTTTACGGCTGACTCTCTTCCTGCTACAGCCTCTTCACGTTTCTTGAGTTCCTCATCTCTTGCGTTAAGGTCTGACTCTAATGCGCTGAGCCTCGCTCCTGTTGCTTCTCTTGCGGTCAAATCTGCCTCGCGTTTTACGAGTTCTGCCTCGCGTGCTGTAAGTTTGTCGGCCTCTTCTTTTGCTGAGATTTTAGCGTTGAGTTCTGCCTCTCTTGCCGCAAGGTCTGACTCGCGTTTGGCTATGTCTGCTTCACGTCCTGCAAGCGCGGATGATGCCTCCGTAAATTTCTGGCTTTCCTCTGCAAATTTCATCTCCCTGCGTGCTAATTCTGCTTCACGTGCTTTGAGGTCAAGCTCGCGTTTCGTCATTTGATTCTCGCGCCCTAAAAGTGAGGTGCTTATCCCGGAAATTTTTCGGGCTTCTGCGTTCGTCCTTCTTGCTGTTGCGGCTGAATCTTTTTCCTGCTGAATGAGTTTCGCTTCCCTCTCGGCCAAATCATTCGCTAATGCTTCAAGCTCTGCTGCTTTCTGATTAACGGCATTTTCGCGGAGAGTCATTTCATCGGGCTTTTCGTCCTGTGATACTGCGGGTGCTTCTGCGGGTTCTGCGGAAATTGCTTCGTTCTCATCTGCCCATGCTGAAGGCGCAAGAAACATCACCAACAACATAAACAGTGCTGTCTTCCTGAACATACTAATATCCTCCCTGTGAATGGATTTTTATCATGATAATTCTATAATAAGCGCAAATTTTTCACAAACAGCCTCAATTTTTCAGTGTATAATATTTTCACCGCAAAAAATTTTTTACAATGAAAGGGGACATCACTGCATGTTCAAGCCGAAGGGTATCGTTATACCTGTCGTTACTCCTATTGATGACAACGGGAAATTCAAGGATGACGAGTACAAAAAGTTATTGCAGTATTTCATCGACAACGGGATTCACGGTGTATTTCCTTTTGGGACATCGGGAGAATTTTACGCATTCGACAACGGATTTTACCGCCATGTTCTTGAAGTAACGTGTGAATATGCGCGGGGAAAAATAGACATTTACGCCGGAGCGAATCACATCACGCCTCAGGGAGCAATCGAACTCGCAAAAATCGCCGAGGAGTGCAAAGTTGACGCATTGAGCGTATTAACGCCTATGTTCGTCAGCCAGACTCAGGCCGAGCTTGAGATCTACTACAGGAAGATTGCAGACGCTACAAGCCTTCCGATAGTCATCTACAACAACAAGCCTAAGACAAACGTAACCGTAACACCCGAAACGATTCAGAAGCTCGCAAAAGTCAAGAACATCATAGCCGTGAAAGACTCAACGGGCGACATGACGAACAGCGAGGAATATATCAGACTTACGCGCGACAACCCGGAGTTCTGCGTTTTGATGGGACGTGATACGCTGATATACGCGGCGTTGTGGTACGGTGCCGCCGGGGCTATAACGTCATGCGGGAACATTGCGCCGAGAATCGCTGTCGATATTTACGAGAACTTCAAGGCCGGGAAATATGACGAGGCATTAGAGGCACAATTCAAGCTGAGTGAATTACGCATAGCCACGAACATGGGCAGCTTCCCTGTCGTAATCAAAGAGGCTCTGAACATGATCGGCTACAACGTAGGGAAATGCGCCGAACCGATTCAGCCTCTCACAGCCGAACAGCACGCAAAACTTGAAGTCGTGATGAAGAATATCGGATTGCTGAAATAAGAAGTAAGAGATACTACAGCCCTCCTCAATCATACGGGGAGGGTTTATTTATTCCATTCACATAAACAGTACACCCTAACAGTAATTATAAATAACACATCTAAGTAATTATCACTGGCTTTTTACACTGTCTCGTAAAAGCTCATGTTTAATCGCTCATAATTTTTACAAAATATTGCATTTATGATATAATATCGCTAAGAAAAGAGGTGAGCGAAATGGAAAGAATGAAAATAATAAACGGGGCAAAGTTTGGAGGTATTCTTGAATTACCAATTATCGAGAAACCTTCATCAGTGATTATTCCTAAATTCTTAGTTCCATTCTCAGAGCGCACAAAAATTGATTCCTCACACATAGCAGTTTGCTTTTATGAGATGGACAAAAATTTTTCTGAAATATTATCAGATCCAGCGAAGTACATCGAAGAACTAAGAAAATATCAGGCAGTCATATCACCTGACTTCTCCATATATAGGGACGATCCGTTATTTATGCAGATTGAAGCCCTATCCCTAAGTCGGACAATAGGCAGCTTTTGGCAACGCAGAGGATTGAATGTGATTCCCAATATTCGCTGGGGCAGCGAGGATACATACACGACTTCAGTACTCCCGGAAAAGATTGCGTTCTCAGGAGTGGCAAAACACAGCATTGTGGCAATAGGCTCATACGGATGCATAAGGAGAAAGGAAGACAGGTATCACTTTGAGGCAGGACTTGAGGCAATGATGAATGCTATTGAGCCTGAAATAGTGCTGGTGTACGGTGCAATGCCTGAGAAAGTATTCGGACAATATTTTAGCATGGCAAAATTCGTTCAATATGACAATTGGACAAAAACAAGGCATGAAAGGAGGTTTTAATAATGGGGTCAGGAAAAAGGAGAAAAGATCCATGCTCAGAAACACGTGGCGGCTCTCAACCATATGCAAAAATATATCATGTTGTATGCGACATGCTGAGAAAGGACAAGAAAGATCCTGATATATACCATCCTGCAACTGGATATTTTCATAATCCTTCAGCAATACTATTATGAGAAGCAATACGCGGGAATAAAATATATCAACGGAACGGTGTGGCAGCGCAGGGAGAATTTATGTATGTAATGGATACTTCAGGAAATATTATATTCGGGAAGCGTGAAAATCCTAACAACCCAGATAAAAATTCGCCCCATCCTATACTTATAGGTGGCAAAGATCCGCAAGTTCAATGTGCTGGTATAATTGAATTTAGAGATGGTAGAATTTACAAAATAGATAATCAAAGCGGACATTTCAGGCCCAATATAAAATCTATGCCAAAGGTGGAAGCATTTATGCAAAAGTTGTATGATGAGAATCGATTGCTGTTTCATAAGAAATCAAAATGGAGGCAAGGTAACAATGGAGAATGACAAATTGCTAACAGAGACAGAATATTTGTTCAGACGCATTTGGGGAGAAGATATATCGGAAGAAGCGGAAGAAGAATATACTAACAGAGCGGATAATCTCATAAAAGAATACGGATGGCAGGAAGTCTTCAGAGCTTGGAACGAGTACCTGCATACAAAATGTACAACACCTGAATCCGTTGTGAACTTTGCAAATTTGTACTGGAGCTACTGCGGAGACGAATACCCGATACCTGATCCCCACAAATTCATAGCATATTTATACTATATGACAGGCAACAAGCTTCAGCACTATTATAACGGAAACGGAGAAATCATTGAGAACCTTGCAACAAAGATTCTCCGTAAGGCAGGATACTCAGAAGCAGACCGGGTACTAAATCCCTACTACATTCCAGACCAAGATCCCAAAATCCTCGCTGAAGTTGAAACTATCAGGCAACATCACGCATAAATTCTGACACAAAAAATCCCCCCGCTTCTCTTAGGGGGGAATTTTCAATCTTTAGCCGCCTAAATAAGCCTTCCTGACTTCCTCCGACGCTAAAAGCTCCTGGCCTGTTCCAGTTGTAACAATTTTCCCGGTCTCCATGACGTAACCCCGGCTCGCAATGCTCAGAGCCATTTGCGCGTTCTGCTCAACAAGAAGTATTGTCGCTCCCGTCCTGTGAAGATCGGCGATAATCTCGAAAATCTGCTCAACAAGAATCGGAGCGAGTCCCATTGACGGCTCATCAAGCATCAAGAGTTTAGGACGGCTCATCAACGCACGCCCCATCGCTAACATTTGCTGCTCGCCGCCTGAAAGAGTCCCGGCTGTCTGAGTCATTCTCTCTTTGAGTCGCGGGAATAATCCGTAAACTTTCTCAAGGTCTGCTGAAATGTCGTCATTCTGCGTGAATGCTCCCATCTCTAAATTTTCTTGCACGGTCATTTGAGCAAAGACTCTCCGGCCTTCAGGAACTTGCGCGAGTCCCCTCTCAACGATTTTGTGAGGAGGAATTTTTGACAGCGATTCGCCCAAGAATGACACGCTCCCGGTTGCAGGGTGAAGCAATCCCGAAATTGTGTTAAGCGTTGTGGATTTTCCCGCACCATTCGCGCCGATTAACGTTACTATTTCGCCCTCGTAGACTTCAAACGATATTCCCTTGATTGCGTGAATGCTCCCGTAATAGACATTAATATTTTCTACTTTCAATACAGGGTCAGACATTTTTACGCCTCCTTCTTTCGCCCTAAATACGCCTCAATTACAGCGGGGTTATTCTGAATCTCATCGGGAGTCCCTTTTGCTATTACATGGCCGAAATTGAGAACGCATATTCCTTCGCAGATGTTCATCACCAAGCTCATATCATGCTCAATCAACACGATTGCAATCTGGAACATCTCGTGTACCTTCCTGATATTGTCCATCAAGTCGGCAGTCTCAGAAGGATTCATACCCGCAGCAGGCTCATCAAGAAGCAACAATGAAGGATTCGTAGCCAATGCCCTCACGATTTCGAGTCGTCTTTGCGCCCCGTAAGGCAGTGAACCCGCAGGAGCGTCGGCCATGTGCTGCATGTCGAAAATCGATAACAGCTTCAACGCTCTTCTGTGTGCTGCAACTTCCTCGCGCCTGTAATCCGGAAGTCTCAAAATCGTGCTCAACATGTTATAGTGCATTTCGTTGTTCATGGCCGTTTTCACGTTGTCGATAACACTAAGATTGCGGAAGAGTCGTATATTCTGGAATGTGCGTGCGATTCCGGCTTTGTTGACCTGCCTTGTGTCCATTCCGTGAGTGTCCTGGCCGTTAAGCAGAATTGTTCCTGTCGTTGGCTGATATACTTTCGTCAAAAGGTTGAAGACCGTAGTTTTTCCCGCGCCGTTAGGGCCGATTAAGCCGACAATTTCCGTGCGTCCTACAGTGAGGTTGAAATCCTCAACAGCCTTAATGCCTCCGAGAGTTATACCGAGTTTCACGCATTCGAGAACGGGTGCGCGTCCTGCGTCCCTCTCAGGAAGGATTGTTGTTGACGGGACTGGTACATATTTCGTTTTTGCCTTCATGATTTAAGCCTCCTTGCGCCTGAAAGGGTTTAACCGCGACAGAAATTCTTTTATCTCAGCGTTGTTAGTGGCAAGCATCATCACAATTAGCACAATCGCATAAAGTAGCATTCTGTATTCTGAAAAGCTCCGCAATTTTTCCGGCAGTATCGTTAAGACAGCCGCCGCGATAATTCCGCCTAACATATTTCCCTGTCCGCCCAAAACAACGAACACGAGAATCAATATTGACGTGTTGAAGTCGAATTTGTTTGCGACAATCGTAGAATAGTTCATTGCGAACAGCGCACCAGCCGCACCCGCTAAAGCCGCCGACATCACGAAAGCCATCATCTTGTACTTTGTTATGTCGAGGCCGATACTTTCAGCCGCGATTCTGTCATCACGTATTGCCATGAACGCACGCCCCGAACGGGAGTTCACGAGGTTGAAGACGATCATCAACGCGATTATGAGGAGTATTGCGCCCGCCGGAAATGTCGCTATTTTCTGAATGCCGCTTATACCCATTGGCCCTCGGATTATGAGCTTGCCTCCCGGTAAAAGCCTCGTTGTGTCTGACAACATGCTCATCTGAATCCCCTGCGAGTCGATCCCCATGTAAAAATTGTTGAGAATGCTCTTGATGATTTCTCCGAATGCAAGCGTAACAATAGCAAGATAATCACCCTTCAGACGCAAAACAGGAATCCCGATGATGAACCCCGCGAACGCCGCGAAAATTGCCGCGACAATCATAGCGATTGCGAGTCTTACTGGCGCGAACGGTATAACACCCTGAAGAAGTATTGCTGTTGCGACTCCCGAAAATGCTCCGACGGACATAAATCCCGCGTGGCCTAACGACAATTCGCCGAGAATACCGACAACGAGATTCAGCGACACGGCCATGACCATATACGCGCAAATTGGCACTAACATTCCGCGCATTGACGAGCTGAGAAATTTTGTGCTGCTCATCACCTGACACACTATATACGCGACAATCACAACGGCGTATGTCAGATAAATTTTCCGTGCTTCGGCGCGCTTTAAGTTTATGAGTCTCCGCATTGTCATTGATTTACACCTTCTCCTGCGTCATTTTTCCGAGCAAGCCTGCGGGTTTCACGAGCAATACGACAATCAACACTCCGAAAACTACCGCGTCTGATAACTGGCTCGAAATATAAGCCTTTGCGAAAATCTCAATCACTCCGAGCATAAGCCCTCCCAAAAATGCCCCGGGTATCGATCCGATTCCCCCGAAAACAGCCGCCGTGAATGCCTTAATGCCGGGTAATGATCCCGTTGTGGGCATGAGCGTGGGATATGCAGAGCACAATAACGCCCCCGCAACCGCCGCGAGTCCCGAACCTATTGCGAACGTCATCGAGATTGTAGCGTTTACGTTTATTCCCATGAGCTGTGCTGCTCCTTTGTCTTCTGAACATGCCCGCATAGCTTTTCCCATTTTTGTTTTGCTGATGAATAGAGTCAAAACGGCCATGATTACGAGACATGCAATTATAGTTAGTGCGGTGATATGTGAGATAGACAATTCTCCGTCAAAGAGCTTGAATGCCCCGCGCCCTACGATTGACGGAAAGACTTTAGGATTTGACGACCATAATAACAGCGCGGTGTTCTGCAAAAAGTAACTCATTCCGATAGCTGTAATCAATACTGCTAATGATGGTGCCTGCCTCAATGGCTTATAGGCTAGACGTTCAACAATCATTCCGAGAATCGTACACACTATCATTGCGATTACGACTCCGAGAAACGGATTCAGCTCATAACGCGCAACAGCATAGAAGCATACGTAAGCACCAACCATAATTACATCGCCGTGTGCAAAGTTAAGCATTTTAGCTATGCCGTAAACCATCGTATAGCCGAGCGCAATTATCGCGTAAATACTGCCGAGGCTTATACCGCTTATGAAAAAATTTAGGAATGTCATAAAATTTTATTTCTCCTTATACGAAAAGAGCAGCCGGAAATTTTTACTTGTGGCCGATATTCCCGACTGCCCGAAAAATTTTCAAGTGTTAATCTGTGTGATTGGGATTGTGAGTCTGATTAGTCAAGTCCGACATACGCGCCGTTCTTTATGACCATGCCCTTGGGATCTTTCGTTACTTCGCCGTTCTTCATCCATCTGACATTATCGCCCGTAACGCCGTTGAATGTCATTGTCGTGAACTGCTCAATCATTTTCCCGCAAAGGTCTTCCGCACTCATATCGGGAGTCGCTTTCGCCTGAGTCAGTGCCTGGCAGTAAGCATATACGCAGTCGTAACCGTCAGCAGCAAACTGATTCGGAATCTCGCCGAATTTCTCCTGATACTTCTTGACGAACTTCTGAGTCTTCTCGTCTTTTGCGTCAGCGTTAAACGGAGTAAGGAGCATAACGCCTTCTGCTAATGACTTGTCGAATCCTTCCATCGTCAAAATACCGTCCATACCGTCAATGCCGAACCATTTCGGAGCATATCCCATCGCCTGAGCCTGTGCGAGAATCAAACTTGCGGGCTGATAATACATCGGGAGGAATACGAGTTCCGCGCCTTTGTTCTTTGCGTCAGTGAGCTGAACGGAAAAATCTGTGTCGTTGCCGTCCGCAAATGCTGTCTCGCTTACGATTTCGAGTCCGTGCTTGCCTGCGTTCTCAACAAACGTATCACGCACTCCCTTTGAGTAGACATCATCATTTTTCCAGATTACCGCGACTTTCTTGGCTAACTTCTTTTCGCCGATGTACTGTGCTGATGCTGTGCCCTGGTTGGGGTCAACAAAGCACATCTGAAACACGTTGTCTTTTCCTTCTGTTACTGCTGCTGATGACGCTGACGGAGTGAGGGCGAAAATCCTGTCCGCAAAATTCTCGGCTGCTGTTGCTTCAGCGGGCTTTGATGTTACGGAGCCTAACGAGATCTGCATTCCCCAATCTTTGAGGGCGTTATAGGCGTTGACGGCCTTCTCTGCGTCGTGGGTATCATCCTCATAACGGAGGTCAAATTTTACGTCAATGTTCATTGCGTTGATTTCTTCCGCCGCTATCTGTGCTCCCCTCATTGCTGCCGTTCCGTAAATCGCAGCTCCTCCTGTGAGCGGGCCTGTTCCGCCGATCTTGAACGCCGCGCCGAATGCTGTGGCTGACATTGCGAGGACAAGTAACGCACATACTAATATTTTCTTCATCGTATGAATTTCTCCTTGCCTGTGATTTATGCTTAACCTGAGAATTTCTTTCACGGCCATGTGAGACTCTCAGGGTTAAAGCCTCTGAATACAAAAAAACGGCCTGAATTGAGTTCAGCCGCTTCATCATTCGCAATATTGGCGCGCCAGGCAGGATTCGAACCCACGACCTAAGGCTCCGTAGGCCTTCGCTCTATCCAGCTGAGCTACTGGCGCAATGGCGGTGGGTGTGAGATTCGAACTCACGATAGAGGTTTTAGCCCCTATACTCACTTAGCAGGCGAGCGCCTTCGACCTACTCGGCCAACCCACCATTTACGCAAAACAGGTGATATATTACCCCGCTGATAAATTATTGTCAAATGCAAATCTTCTCACAGTGTATAATTTGACGGACAAAACTTTTTCGGAAGGAATGAGAAATTTTTGGGACTTCTGGGAAAATTCTTCAGCAATGCAGGAAAGCCCGCCGGATTTATGGGGCGCATTATGATTTTTGGGATGAATATCTTTCACGCACGTGTAGCGCATTGGGGAATGTCGCGGATGAATATAGATGCTCCGTCAGAGATTGCCGAGCTTGGCTGCGGGGGCGGGAAAAATATCCGGGACTTGCTGATGAAATATCCTGACTCACATGTTACAGGACTCGACTATTCGCCGCTGTCGCTGAAGAAAGCACGGGAGTACAACGCCGACATGATTACTGCCGGACGCTGTGAGATTGTTGCGGGTGATGTGTCTGATTTGCCGTTTGATGATGAGAGATTTGATCTTGCTACGGCGTTTGAGACTATATATTTCTGGCCGGGACTCGTGAAATGTTTTGCTGAAGTTAGGCGCGTGCTTAAAACGGGAGGGCATTTTGTGATAGTGAGCGAGTCTGATGGCAAGGACAAGCCGAGTCAATGGTTCAACAGCATAATTGACGCAATGAATCTTTACACGCCCGGAGAAATTGAGAGCGCGTTAAAGTCTGCGGGGTTCGTGAATATTCACACGGAACATCACGAGGCTCATTCATGGATTGTGATTATTTCCGAAAAATGAAATGTGAGAGGCTGAGTCTTTCAGTCCCTCACACTTTTAACGACGCTGTAATCTTTGTGCCTTCATTCGGTTTAGAGTCAATGTGAAGAGTCCCGCCCATAAGACTCATTCTCTCGGTCATGCTAGCGAGTCCACGATGGCCTTCAACCCTCAAAGTCTCGTGGTTAATGTGCCGTGAGTCGAATCCTTTCCCGTTGTCGTCAATCTCAAGAATCAACCTGTCATTCTCTTTCGTGAGCTGAATATTTACGTCCGTTGCCTGGCCATGTCGAACAGCATTTGACACAGCTTCTTGTATTATCCGCAACAGGGATAATATTTTGTCGTTCTCAAGCTCTGCTTTGTCGGTTTCCTCGTCGTAATCCGTCATTATCACAATGTCGTAAGCCTGTGAAAGCCTCTCTGCAAGCTCCGTTATTGCCTCGTTGAGTCCCAAATCCATCCACGGCGGCGCAAGCTCATCACAGAATGCGCGCAATTCCTTCACAACAGCTTTTGCTATTATCTCCGTGCGTTTGAGGCGTGAAGTCTTGTTCTCGTCATCCTCTATCATGTGTATTTGCTGAAGCAGCGCTGTAACGTCCTGCAATGCCCCGTCATGAATCTCCCTCGCCATGTCCATACGCTCCTGTTCCTGAGCCTGTACTACATCACGTACATAACGGTTGCGGAGATTATCACGCTCAACTGCTGCCTGTGCATATCTCTGCAAAGCATTGTGCACGCTGGCGATCTCCTGAATCGTTCCTTCGGGGAGTTCTTCCGGCACGTCTTTTCCGAGAGTCATGCGGTCAATTTTCAGCGCAAGCAAACGAAGAGGAGTCATAACTTTGCTCCAAAGAAGGCGAATCGCAATAAAGCTCAAGAATGCCATCGCGACAATCAGCGCAGGCCATATTCTTACGACACCAACAAGGCCGCCCAATAATTGAGACCACGAAACAGCCGCGATAACGTAGCCGCCGCCCGGACGCTTCAGCGGGTAAATCGCAAGTGTGTACTGCGCGCCGCCCTTGTCGGAAACTCTCACAGCATGGCCCATAGGAAGATCATTGCGCCAGATTGATGTGATTATGTTGACGGAGCCGGGAGATGACACAATGACTCTTCCGTCCTGAGCTACTAACGCAACCCAGCCGGGTATTGACGGCCCCCACGAGAAAAATGGAAAACTCGTAAAATCATTCAGCATTGAGAACGTCCACACGTCAGAATCACCGCCGAGATGATAGCTCAGACTTTCGGCCAAATCCTGAACGTATGAGCTTACTGCCGCTTCCATCGCCTGCTCCTGATTCAGCATTCCCGCAACAGCCACGAACACAACGGCGGCTGAAGGAAGTATTAACGCGCAAAGCAAAAAGGCCAGGAAGTGAGACCCTGACCCCGCAAATTTCTTCCGAAAGTATGAAATCATAAACGGCTATTCGTCCTCTAACAGCTCTTCAAGCGTTACGACTCCGTATTTCAGCGCAAGCAATAATGCTTCTGTCTTGTTCCGTGAGCCGAGCTTGTCATATATTGACGCTAAATGTGTCTGAACTGTCCGCTCACTGATGAACAAGTGCTTTGCTACTTCCTTGCTTGAGAGTCCTTTTGCCGCAAGCAGTAATACTTCACGTTCCCTGACGGATAAAGGCTCAGGGATAAAATCCTGCTCGCCCATAACTGACGCTACTTCAGGATCAAGATATAGCCCGCCTTTTGCGACCGTGTTAATCGCTGTCGTTAATTCTTTGGGACTCACTGTCTTTAGCACGAATCCCCTCGCGCCTGCCCTCAGTGAAGCAATAACATACTGCTGTGCGTCGTATGAAGTCAGCATGACGATAGCGGTTTTCATTCCCTCATTCTTGACTTTCTGCGCAACCGTAACACCGTCATAACCCGGCATACGTATATCGAGCAACGCAACATCAGGGCGCAATTCCTTTATCTTCTCCCATGCGTCAAAACCGTCTTCAGCTTCCGCAACAAGTTCAAATGCTTCTTCACGCCTCACAAATTCCGCAATTCCTGAACGCGTCAAAGGGTGATCATCAGCAAGCAAAATTCTTACAGCCATAATTACACATCATCTCCAGTGAAAATTTCTTCTACATTCCGATTTCTTTCTCAACAGGCCTTAATGCCTTTATCGTCTCATTAATCACATCATCGAGGGGCATATTCATTTTCTCCGCACCATGCTTTATGATTTCACGGTTCACGCCGCGCGCAAATGCTTTGTCTTTCCATTTCTTTTTGACGGACTTCAATTCGAGGTCAGAAAGTGATTTTGACGGCCTCACAAGCCCCGCCGTAATGATAAGCCCGGTCAGTTCATCAACCGTAAAGAGTGTGCGCTCAAGATTATTCATTGGCTCAACGTCCGTGCAGATTCCGAATCCGTGAGACATTACCGCGTGTATTATCTCCTCATCGACTCCGGCGTTCCTCAAAATTTCCGGCGCAACGTGGCAATGTGTGTCAGGTTCGGGCGATGTTTCTTCCCAGTCAATATCGTGAAGGATTCCGACAATGCCCCATAAATCTGCGTCCTCATTGTAGATTTCCGCAAAATGCCTCATGGCCGCTTCTACTGCGTGAGCGTGGTGAATGTGGGACTCTTCTTTGTTGTGCTGCCTGAGAAGGTCATATGCTTGTTCGCGTGTAGGTATCATGATTTTATCTCCCTGAAAAATTTTCGGCTTAATTATAGCTTGACGGGATTATATTTACGTATCGTATAAGGCTGAATTTTTCCGCAATATTCATTCGTAAAACTAAGTGTATAATTTTGGCACATCAAATTTCAAGGAGGTATTTTCTTCCCACAATGCAAAAATTAATCTCAGCTTTTATTCTCGCAGCGTTGATTTTCATTCCGTCAATTTCATCCGCAAAAGGCAATCACGAAACAAAGTCGGCCATGCTGATTGTGTCATTCGGGACTTCAGTACCAGAGGCAAGAAAGGCAATCGATAATCTTGTTGACGCGGTGAAAAAAGAGTTTCCGGGCGTTGATGTAAGACTCGCGTTCACGTCAAACATAATCCGCCGGAAAATTCTCAAAGAACACGGCGAATCAATCCCGACTCCGTCTCAGGCACTCGCAAATCTCAATGATGAAGGATTTACTCATGTAACAATTATCCCGACTCACATGATACCCGGCGAGGAATTTGACGAAATCATTAACGTTGCTTCAGCTTTTGCGGATATGAGAGGGAAATTCGGCTTTGAGAAAATCTCTATGTGCAGTCCGTTTCTCACGGGCGTAAAAAGCTGCGAGACTGTAGCAGAAATTCTCATGAAGAGATTCGAGTCTCAGCTCAAAGACAAAGAGACCGGCATAATCTTAATGGGACATGGGACTCCCGAACATTTTGCGAACGCGCAATACTTGCAGTTGCAGCTTGCACTGAATCAGAAGGCTTACGGAAGATTCTTTGTCGGAACTGTCGAGTCGTCGCCCTCAATTGATGATGTGATTTCTGACTTGAAACGCAATCCGCAAATCAAGAAGCTCATATTATCCCCGTTAATGATAGTAGCAGGAGACCACGCTCAAAATGATTTGGCGGGAGAAGATGATCCGGAGTCGTGGCTGAACATTCTCAGGAAAAACGGCTATAAGGACATAAGCAAATATCTTGTTGGACTCGGCGAAGATAAGAATATGGCGCATGAATTATTGAGGAAGATACACGCGCTTGATGAGGCGGACGAGTAAAATATTTTTCCCCGTAACAATCCTCATAATCATATCATTGTGGCGGATCTCTTCAGGCGAATGGGACATGAAATTTTCTGAGGTGATCCGCTTTTTGCTGACGGATTCGGATTCTCCCGCGTCAATCGTGATACGTCATGTGAGACTCCCGCGGCTGATCTGCGCGATATTTGCGGGGGGTATTCTCAGCGTTTCGGGCGTAATATTGCAGGGACTCTTAGCGAATCCATTGGCTGAACCGTACACACTCGGAATTGCTTCGGGGTCTGCGTTTGGTGCTGCAATTGGGATTTTGTTCGGTGAATTTGCTGTTATGCCCTGTGCGTTTTGCGGTGCAATTTGCGCGTTAATTCTCACGGGAATAATTGCGGGCAATGGAGGCCGTGAGCGTCTCATTCTTGCGGGCGTAATCTCAAACGCTGTACTTTCTGCGGGCGTAACGTTCATGAAGTCGATTGCCGGGGAAAAAATCGGGGCTGTAGTCTTGTGGCTGATGGGAAGTTTTGCGGGGGCTTCATGGCGTGATGTGTGGGCTGTAATTTCGGGGGCTGTGATTGTGAGTCTTCCTGCTTACGTTATGGGGAATGCGCTCGATGCTATGTCGCTTGGCGGCGAGAGGGCTTCAGTTTTGGGCGTGAACGAAAAATTTTTGCGTGTGATTCTGCTCGTATGCTCGTCAACAGGCGTTGCATTGTGCGTGAGTTCTTTCGGCGTGATTGGGTTCGTGGGATTGATTGTGCCTCATATTGCGCGCAGGATTGTCGGTGCGAATCATAGGCGTGTTACGGTGAATGCGTTTGTGATTGGCGCGGTGATTATGACTCTTGCTGACGGAACAGCGCAGAGGCTCGGCGAGATTCCTGCGGGAGTGATTACGGCATTAACGGGAGGGCCGTTCTTCTATTACGTTCTTGCGGGAAAACACTAACTCTTCTGCGTAAGATGATGCTATGAATTTTCCGCCTATAATGAAAGGTGAGTCGCCGTAATTCTTCCAGCCTTCGAGGTCATATCCTGATTCTTTGAGGGACTTGCGGACTATTTCGCGGCATAATGATTCGGCCTGCTCGTATGTGTCAAATTCTCCGGCCTTGTAGCGTTCGGATTCGTCCGTGAGGTGAAAATTGTCGTCAACCATCACGATATACTTCATCGCGGCAAAGTCCAGTCTTCATGATTTAGTCCGTCAATCCTGCCGAACTCGCTTATGTTGTTGGTTACTAGTATTCCTTTTCGGGCTAAAACTGTTGCGGCTATGATTGTGTCATTGTAGCCGATTTTCTGCCCTCTGAGTTCAAGAGAGGCTCTCATTTTTGCGTAAGTCATGAGCATAGAGTTTATCAAACGGAATAATCTCATATGGCTTGCAAAACACTTCAACTTCCTCGATATTCTGTTCTGGTTTTGCACTTTTCACAGCTCCCACAAGTAATTCAGCTTTAACGATTGCGGGTATTTTTATGCGTTTGCGACTGAATGAATTTATTTTGTCAGCGAGACTGCCAAATGGCTTGCACAGGTAGAATATACATATGTTGCTGTCAAGATAATATACGCTAGTCAACGTTTGCTTCCTCCATGTCAAGCGCATAACCGTCAGCGGGCCTTACAAAAGTTTCATCAGTTATTGAACCTGCTGTAGCTCTTACATACTCGTTCCAACCTTCGGGCGTATCATAGTCAAACACCTTAATTTTCAGTTTGCGGCCGTTGTAATCAATTTCTTCGTAACGCATATTAATTCCTCCTTTGGGATATTGAGATTGTAGCACAAAAAAACTCCCTCCATTTTTCAGGAAGGAGTCTCAATCTCAAAGCGTCAGTTAAATCTCAAGCGGCTTAATCTTTCTCACAACGTCGAGAATTGTCCCGTCGCGAGCCTCAAGAATCGCCACTACTTTGTCTTCCCACTCTAAATCATCGGGTCTTCCTACGAGGGAATATGCTTTCTCCTGAAGCTGTTTGATCGGCACGTGCTTAATTCCGGCTTTGTCGAGTGCCTCAATGATGTCCGTCCTTCTCGGATTGACCGCAGTCCCGAAATCCGTAACAACGACATCAACGCAATCTCCCGGAGTCGTAACCGTAACAACATGCTCGCAGATTGTCGCCATTCTTCCGCGTGTGAGAGGCGTAACGATGACGCAGCACTTTGCGCCCTCTGCTGTGTCGGGATGTCCGCCCGGCGCACCGCGTAATACTCCGTCTGAGCCTGTTATGACATTGACGTTGAAATCTGTATCAACCTCAAGAGCCGCAAGAACAACGAAATCAAGTTTGTTGACGAATGCGCCCTTATTGGCGGGGTTTGCATATTCGGAGGCTGTCATCTCAAAGTGATTCGGATTCGTGCGAATGTCCTCGATTGCTCCCGTGTCGAAATCCTGAACGTCAATAATCTTCCCGACTTTGCCCTTGCGCTGAAGCTCACAGATTGCCGCAGTGATTCCGCCGATTGCCCACGCCATTTTGATTCCCTTTGCGTCCATTAACGGCTCTAAGAATCTGTTTACAGCGAGTGAAGGCCCGCCCGCGCCTGTCTGGAATGAAAATCCGTCTTTGAACCAAGGAGTCGCGGCGATAACTTTTGCTGTGTTCTCGGCCATCATCAAATCGCGGGGATTCTGTGTCATTCTTGCGGCGGCTGAAGCAATTTTCTTCGGGTTGCCAATCTCGTCAACCTTCACAACGTAATCAACATTGACTCCGTGTATGCTCGGCGGGAAATTCGGATAAGGAACAAGCGTATCTGTGATAACTACAACTTTATCGGCATATTCTGAGTCGACATAAGCATAGCTGAGGACTCCGCAGTCGCCTTTTCCGCCTAATGCGCGGGCGTTTCCGTACTCGTCTGACGTAGGCGCGCCGATAAACGCAACGTCAATATGCACATCGCCTTCCTCGATTGCACGCACACGGCCTCCATGTGAACGGAGTATTGCGGGTGTCTTGAGCTTGCCATGTGAAACAACATCGCCCATTTTCCCGCGAATTCCTGATGTCTGAATGCCCGTAACGATTCCCTGCTCTATGTATTCTGCTATAGGATCGTGAGCATCTCCGAGACTTGACGCGGCTATAGTGATGTCCTTTATGCCCAAGTCAACAATTTCCTTCATGACCATGTTCACGATATAGTCGCCGTTTCTGAAATGGTGATGGAATGAAACTGTCATGCCGTCTTTGATTCCGCATGCGATTACGGCATCACGGATTGAAGGAAGTAATTTGCTTTCCTGCGGGTTCTCGCAAATTCTCGTTGTAGGGCCGGCCTTCTTGATATATTTTCCGTCCCTGTAGCCTTTTCCCTGATAGGGTTCGTACTTTCTTCCGTTCTTGAGCTGTACTGCTAATGCTTCTTCGGGTATCTCTCTTCCTACTGCGTTTTTCATGACTTAAAGATCCCCCTCGTAAATTCCGCTGGCTTTTGCTAACTTGATGACTCTTTCTGCACCAGGTACAAAAGCGATGTCTATCATTTTCCCGTTGTCGAGCGTGAAGACTCCGACTCCCTCTTTCGCGTGCTCACGGAATGCTCGCACTATCTTTTCTGCCTCGGCAATTTCCTTCTGAGTCGGGGCGAGCATCTCATGGACGATAGGAATCTGCTTCGGGTTGATGAGTGATTTTCCGTCAAATCCCATCTCTACATTCTGCTTGACTTCAGCCCTGAATCCCTCGTCATCGTTGAGGTTCGTGAAGACTGTATCAAAGCACTGAATCCCCGCAGCCCTCGCCGCATTGAGCATTAACCCGCGTGCAAAAAGCATCTCTATTCCGCCGGGGATAACTTTCACCTGCATGCACTTGCGGTAATCTCCGCCCGACAAAGCAACGCCGAATAATCTCGGTGAAGCCTGGCAAATCTCGTAAGCGTTAAGCACACCTTTGGGACTCTCAAGCGCGGCCATGAGAAGAGTACGCCCGACTTCAACGCCGAACTCTTTCTCCGCTTCTGTTACTGCTGCGTCAACTGTCTTAACGTCCTGTGCTGACTCGGTCTTTGCGATTCTGATTCCGTCGCAGCCGCCGGCAACGCAGACCCGTATATCTTCCTTCCAGTGAGGAGTGTCGAGTCCGTTGATACGCACGATAACTTCTGTGTCGCCGTAATCGATCTCCTTTAACGCGTGATAGAGTGAGAAGCGCGCGCTGTCTTTCTGGTTTTCTGCTACAGCGTCCTCAAGGTCAAGCATGATCGAGTCTGCCCCGTAAATGTATGCGTCCTTGATGAGCCCGGGCTTCTGTGCGTTCATGAACATCATCGTTCTGCGGAGACGGAATCTCTCCGGCTTCGGTCTCGGTAAACTCATTAGCGAATCACTCCTCCCCAGTCAAATTTGCCGTCCATGTCAACGCCGCATCCTCTGTAGAACGCGCACTCAACGCGGGCTTTGATTGTGCAGTCCAATGCGCCGTGATCGTTTACGATGACTTTTGCGTTTTTCACGCCGAGTCTTTCGAGTGAGGCAAGCACTTCCGCTTTTATCTGCCTGCCGTACTGATTGAGAACAGAGCTTTCAAGGGTCAAATCGATTCCGCCGCTGTCTTTGGGTTCAAGCGTTATCATTATGTCGCTCGACTCAAGAGTCCCGGCAGTGCCAACCGCTTTTAACTCCATAAGAAAAAACACCTCCTGCAAAATTCGTGAATGCCTCCGAAAAAATCCTCCGAAAAGATTCAAAGGACAAACGGACGCAATTAATGTGTAAATGTTAAATTGTCGTGGAAATTATCAGCAAGAATTTTATCACAAGCACTTAAAATGAAAATAGAAATATCAATCAGAAAACAAAGTATAATATACACATTACCCAACAGAAAAAAATTTTGCTTCATCTTATGAGTTCCTTATAAATTTTTGCATAGGAGGCTGTGAAAATGTTTTACGTACGAATGAAGCGCAAAGGAGGATTCACACTTGTTGAGCTTTTGATAGTGATTGTCGTCATAGGAGTTCTTTCGGCCATGATAATGTTCGCGGCGAATGAATTTATAGAAACCTCAAAGAGCAGCAACTGTAATAAGCAACTTGAAGAATCTGAAGTCGGCTGTTATGTTCTGGTATGTAGACAACCAAGACAAATTAGTGAAACAGTCTAACAACGGCGCATATCTTGTCAAATATAACGGTTATCAAAGCCCGGTGCAGGAATTATGGGAAAGCAGGAAAGACAAAAGCTACCGTGACACAAGCGGCTTCAAAACGGAAGTGCTGCGCTACCTCAACAACGCTAAGAATGTCGGCATAAGCGGCGGGGGATATGCTGCTGAAAACAATAAGAAATCCGCGGCTGTTACAACAGGA
Organism: uncultured Fretibacterium sp.; assembly: GCA_946183145.1. GTDB lineage: Bacteria > Synergistota > Synergistia > Synergistales > Aminobacteriaceae > JAFUXM01. Next base: position 49,663 of record CAMGZM010000008.1, read on the forward strand.
GCTTACCGCCTTAATGACAACGATGACAGAGAAACCAGAGATCAATGGTTCATCGGGTACGTGATTTCAGACGGCAAAGGAAGAAGTAACAGTGCCCTCAAGAGAAAATTTGCGGGGCGTGCAAAATCTCTCGGACTCCTTCAGACAAACAACAAGAACAGTGCGCCATATACAAATTCTGATGTTGTGTGTATGATGGTGCTTCAGTTTTAAGCGCACAAAAAATTCCCCCCGTCTTTGTTTCAGGCGAGGGGAAAAATTCTTAGTCTTTGTTCTTCCTGAAGAGCGATGACAGAATCGGCCACACCAAAAGCACAAGGCTAATCACCATGAGAGTCCCTGCAACAGGACGCGCAAACATATTCACGAGATTAGCGCGCGAAATCGTGTAAGCTCTGCTGAAATTCCCCTCGCATATTACACCGAGAACGAGTCCGAGAATTAATGCTGCGCTGTTGAAGTGGCACGCCGAAATTATGAGTCCGATAACGCCAGCGATCGCCATAATTTTCACATCGGCAATGCTCATGTTCGTTGCGTATGATCCGATTATCGCAAGCATTATTATTATCGGTCCGAGATATGAATACGGCACCGCTAAAATCTGCGCAAACACTTTCGCAATCGCAATCGCAACAATGACCATCAATATATTTGTTACGACCATTGACGCAAATGTAGCACTGAGATATTGAGGCTGATTGACGAGTAACAGCGGCCCTAACTGCACGCCCTTAAGCACAAGCGCGCTCATCATTACGGCGGCGGCGTTTCCTCCGGGGATTCCCAGCGACAATAACGGCACCATTGCTCCGCCCGTTGCGGCATTGTTGGCGGTCTCTGAGGCGGCTATACCGTCAATGATTCCTGTTCCGAATTTCTCAGGATGCTTTGAGAGTTTCGTCTCGCTTGAGTAACACAAGAATGATGCGATTGTTGCGCCTGCTCCCGGCAATATTCCGATTATCGTGCCAATGACAGAACACCTAGCGAGAAGCCATTTGATTCCCCACCATTCGCGGAATGAGGGCATCTTTGTGTTTACGCTGGCTGTTCCTTCGTCGGCTGTAAGTTTGTCGCGCTTCTTCGTCTGCTTCAACACTTCTGTTACGGCAAATATTCCGATTAAGACGGGAATCATTTCGAGTCCCGCAATAAGCTCGCCGCTTCCGAATGTGAGCCGCTGTACCGCATACATAGGATCTTGACCGACACACGCAAGCAAGAGTCCCAAGAGTCCCGAAATCAGAGTCCGCAGAATATTCTTGCTGTCGAGGCACGTAAGAATCGACAGTCCCATGAACGTAATCGCAAAAATATCTGACGGGCTGAATGACAAAGCCGCCTGTGTCAATTGCGGTGATAATGTCAGCATTGCGAGCGCAGAAACGAGTCCGCCGATTGCTGATGACCCTAACGCGATTCCGAGTGCTTTCCCCGCCTCGCCTCTTTGCGCCATCGGGTAGCCGTCAAAAGTTGTTGGTGCTGACGAGGGGACTCCGGGAATCTTGAAGAGTATTGCTGTGATGCTTCCGCCCGTTATCGATGAGCAGTAGACAGCAACAAGAAACACTATCGCCGGAACTGGCTGCATTGAGTATGTGAACGGGAGTCCCAATGCAACAGCCATCGTTGCGCTGACTCCGGGCAATGCTCCGAATATCGTACCTACAACAATCGCAAACACTACCATCAAGAATGTGTAGGGATCCATCAATACGCTGAAACCGTTTGTGAATAATTCCCAAGTTGTCATGATTATTCCCTCCTACATTCCTAATGCTGACTGCACTGACGCAACAATACCCTCAACGTAAAGAGAGAAATTGCGACATGCTTCAACCGTTCCGCGAGGCAAATTCACCGACAACAACACGCTGAACACGACATAAAGCACAAACGTAATCACAACAGAAAACACTGCGAGCCTGAAAACGTGAGTCTGTCCGAGCAATAACCCGTAAAGGAACAGCACAAGGCAGCACGTAGCCATATAGCCGAGGGGTTCAAGGATGAAACTTGCGCCGATGATTATCGCCATTCCGAGCCAGCGTTTTACGTTGATGTTGAACATTGACGCGAACGAAAAATCCGGGTTGTTCCTGTTCTTGCGGATTATGTTGATGATGTTGATTGCTATGCAGATGAGCAGAAGAATGATTATCGCTTTCGGCCATACATCCGGCTTAAGCGTGTAGGGATTGCGGGCTGTTCGGTCGGGTATCGGTGCTTCAAGGACGTGGAAGAAGTAAGAATAGAGGAGTCCAAGCCATAATAAAACGTTGCAGATTAATTCAAACATTGATTGTCTCCTTTGCACAAAAAAACGGGGCATGACTTCACCCCGCAATTTTCACATTTGCTATTTGTAGTAATCTTTCTTCAGCACGCCTTCTGATTTGAGATAATCTGAAAGCAGCTTGTAATCTTTCTCGCAGTCCGCGCCATATTCAGCAGGCCCGGCGAATCCCGGTCTCTCATCATAGCAGCCCTGTACTAAGAACGCCTGCCACTGAGGATCTTTTGACGCTTTCTCAATCGCAGCTACAAGAACGTCAATAGCTTCCTGCGGTGTACCCTTCTTCGCGAAAATTCCCCTTGCAGGCCCTAACACTGAATTGATTCCGAGTTCAACGGAGCATTCGACATCGGGGTAACGCTTCATTCTCTTTTCTGAGAGAGCAAGCAGCGGAACAACATCCCCGGCCGCAATGAGTCCCTCTATTTCGTCAGTGCCTGTAACCATGATGTCAATATGTCCGCCGACTAACGCAGAGTTCATTTCAGAGCCTGAAGGATACGAAACATCAAGAATATCGAGGCCTTCAAGTGCCTGCTTCAATGACGCGCCGTCAAGCCCCGTGCTTGTAAGCATTCCTACGCTGACCTCAAACGGATTCTTTTTGACGTACTCAATCATTTCTGAGAATGTCTTGTAGCCTTTGCGGTCCATTGCTTTTTTCGAGGCCGTTATTACGTTGATTGCGTGAACGAGTCTCGCTACGGGTATAAATTCGTCCTTGAAGTTCATTGACGTAGTGCCCTGAATGTCCTGCATGAAAAGACTCTGAGTCCCAAGCATGTACGTATAACCGTCCGCCGGCTGTTTGTACACATATTCGACCGCCGTAACGCCATTTCCGCCCGTAACATTCACGATTTCAACCTCCTGGCCGAGAATGGGCTTGAGAAGATTCGCCATCGGTCTGAGAGTCGAGTCAGCTCCTCCGCCAACACCCCAAGGGCAGACGATCGTAACTTTTCGCTCAAACTTCCATTCAGCAGAAGCGAACGCCGCGAACGACAGCACGAGCATTACAGAAAGCAACGCGCATAAAAATTTTTTCATGAGAATATTACCCTCCCTGAAAATGTAAATTGTGTTTGGAAATTTTGTACGCTGATTTTATCACAGCACTTTAATTGTTACAGCGTGATAATTACTTGCGACATGCTAAAATTTTCGCGTGAATATCACTTTTCAGAAGGGAGAAATTTTTTCATGGATTTCATGAGTTTACTCGGCTCACTCGTTCAGGGAACAACAGCATCATCACCGGCGGCAAGCTCGCGAATGTCAAACGCAAGCGGAGGGATTCAGGACTTGCTTGGCTCATTGCTCGGAGTAGGCCAGAACGTGAAACAGAGAGTCGGAGGCGACAATCTCGCGGCGGGGGGAATAGGCGCGCTTCTCGGTGCGTTGATGGGAGGCTCAAACAGTACTACGATGAACAGTCTCGGCGGGGGCATGATGGGATTGCTCGGAATGATGGCGTATAAGGCTCTCAGCGGCTCAATGTCCGGGAAATCGGGCGTAACTTCACAGCCTTCACAGCAGAATTACGCGCGTGAATACACACAGCCATCACCGCAGCAGCAGAACAGCGACGCAGAGATAATCATCACGGCCATGATTGACGCGGCAAAATGCGACGGCCAAGTTGACCCGGCAGAACTCAGCAGGATTATGGACACAATGAAGTCATCAGGAATCGGCCAGGAAGGAGTCAACTATGTGATTCAGAAATTGCAGAGGCCAATGGAGACAGCAAAAATTATCTCAGCCGTAAACGGTAGGCCGGAACTCGCAGCGCAGGTATATTCAGCCTCACTCATGGCTATTGACGTTGACACTGAAGCCGAAAGACAGTACCTCGCAAAACTCGCGAACGCTATGGGATTAAGCCCGGCAATTGTCCGCAACATTGAGCAGCTCACGAACAATCCCGGGACTCAGTGCTAAGATTTTCTGCGGCTCACGAGATTGTCAACAAGTTTTGAGAAAAGCTCGTAGCCTCTTTCAGTCGGGGGAAGCTCGATCCTTGTGCCTTCCCCTTCAAATACTAACATTCCGTTTGCCCTCGCGCTTGAAGGAAGCAGAAGCCTCGCGGGACTCGTAATCTCTCTTCCATCACCGCCCGCAACAATATCATCAGGCATAACACCGAGTATATTCGCAAGCTCAATGATTCGCGTTCCGTTTGGCGTTGTCTCTCCTGCTTCCCATCGTCTTAATGTCGCGATTGATACCCCGGCTTTTTCAGCAAGCTCTATCTGCGTTAATTTTGCTTTCTTCCTCAGCATTCTTATATTCGTTGCAATGCTCATATCTACGTTATACTCCTTCACAAAAGAATGAACAGCGGAATTATAAACGTGAAAATATCTTTACTGCAAGAAATCAATAATTGTAAACCTGAGTTGCTGCGAAAAAATTTACAGTCAAAAATTTCTGTGATATATATCTCCCTATCATGAGGACAAAAATTTTGCATTCCCTCGAATTAAACCGGGGGAAATTTGTTTCAGGCGAGGAATTAGCCGAATCATTCGGAGTTACGCGCGCGGCAATCTGGAAAGCTGTAGAAAGTCTCAGGGAGGAAGGACACAGAATCACAGCCGTAACAAACAAAGGCTACAAGCTGGAAAAATTCAGCGACATTCTCACAGCGAAAGGCATAAAATCCCACCTCAAAAATGACTCAAAAGTTACCCGCGTAATCTGTCTCACTGAAACCGACTCAACGAACAATTACGCAAAAAGACTCGCAGTAAACGGTGAGTCGCACGGTACATTAATCGCGGCGAATCATCAGACATCAGGGCGGGGCAGAAGAGGACATAATTTCGAGTCTCCCGCCGGAAAAGGCCTGTACATGTCATTGATACTCAGGCCGAATTGTGATGCGGGAAAATTTCAGATGATTACGGTTGCTGATGCTGTAGCTGTCTGTCTTGCGGTTGAAGATTTGTACCCTGAGTCACGCGGTTCACTCGGAATCAAATGGGTGAATGATGTCTACACGCGCGGGAAAAAAATCAGCGGCATTCTAACGGAAGCTGTAACAGGATTCGAGAGCGGCGAAATTGAGAGCGTAATAACAGGAATCGGAATCAACGTATCACACTGGGATTTTCCGAAAGAAGCGGGCAATGCTGGATCAATATTTGAGGACGAAAATATGATGTTCGGGCGTGATGAACTTTGCGCGAGAGTCGCCGATTACGTTATGGCGTTCGCGGAAAATCTTGATGACCCGCAAATCATCTCAGAATACCGAAAACGCTCAATCTTAACCGGGCGTGAAGTCTCATTCATGAAGGGTGAAAGGAAATGTTACGGCCATGTTGAGGGGATTGATGATTCGGGCGGGCTTGTGATTGTGAATGAGTCGGGCGAAAAGGAGATTTTGAGATCAGGAGAAGTATTTATGATAAGAGACGAGGAGAAAATATCATGACACGAACGAAACAGATTACACTTTGCGCGTTGTTCGCGGCGTTAATAGCGGTTGGGACTCACATAAAGATTCCGACTCCGTTGTTGCCGCTGACATTGCAGACTCTTTTTGTGGTATTGTCGGGGCTTGTGCTTGGGAGGAAGTACGGAGCGTTGAGCGTTTGCGTTTACGTTATCGCGGGTCTTGCGGGGCTTCCAGTGTTTACGGGTTCTGCGCTTAATCCTACATTCGGGTATATTGTCGGGTTCATTCCTGGCGCGTGGATTTCGGGGTATATCGCTGAGAGATTCGCGCCTAAATTCATGACGTGGTTTCTTGGTGCTGTTGCAGGAATCGCTGTGATTTACGCGGTTGGGATTCCGTATTACTGGCTCATGTCGAAATACTATATCGGGAATGAGCTGGGAGCAAAGACTCTGTTAATGTATTTCGTACTTATGCCCATTCCCGGCGATGTGGCGAAAAGTGTTGTTGCTGGATTGATTGTTCAGAGGCTGGCGGTGTTTTTCCCGGATAATTTCACGTGGAAGAGGTAAGAGCCTCAGAAGCTCCAGCGGCTTATTATTCGTTGGAGGAGCTTTGCGATTTTGTTCTCGTGATTTCTCCTGTAAGTCAGAATGATGGAGTAAATTTTTCCCTCACGAATGAACGCCGTAACTTTTTGTGCGTTCTGTGAGTCTAAGTTATACGTTACTGATGATACCCGTATATTTCCGAACTGCAATTCACCCGCCGAGTCTCTGTGTGATAAACCGCCTCTCATTGAACGGGCTATATCAGCTGCAACCTCAGAAGACTTTTTTTCGGGCGCGGGCCAGTAAGTGAGAATCGAGAGCGTGTCATTTCCTTCCTGAGCTGAAAGAAGCGAGCGGCAATACACGCCTTGACCGTAAGCATTCTCAAGAGCGGGTGAACTTTCTGCTATGACATTCCACGATGAAGGGAGCATTATTGTCCCTGCGGATTCAAGCCGTATTCTTCTCCACGGAATCGGGGCGGCTGCACAGCAAACAAGAAAAAATACGACAAAAACAACAGCGCGGTAAAATTTTCTCATGGTGCTACGTCTCTCCTTAAGTTGTCAAAAAAATTTGGGGGAATGAAGTGGATCGGATTATAGCACAGTGAACAGAAATTTATTCCTGCGTGAATTATCAAAAAACGGCGTAAGCCCCCTAGCTTTAGCTATCGGGATATAAGCCGCAATGTAGTATAATATTTTTTGCGGTTAGTCGTTCCGCATTAACAAAAATGTAGCAACACTATCAAATGCAACATGGGGTAACACTTGCCTCTCGCCGCAGCGTAGCACTTAGAGATTTTTATCTTCGGACTGAGTGAACTATGACGGGTTCTATGAGAAAAGGTGTAAGAAGCAAATCAAAGTAATGTTGTGTCCCTTAGGGGGCTATACAGTAGGGGCGGACTGGCCACGCCTTTGAGAATAAGGATGCCTGTATACGCAGGTGGAAACTTAAAGTCAAACTTCTCAAGAACCCCCTGCGTTTAGGCTTCGGGAGGCTCAGAGTTATAGTTTAATTGACTCCAAAAATTCCACGCCCAAATTCTGAAGCTCACCGACTATTTTCCGTGCTGTAGGCGTGAAAATTTTCGGCCTCGTCAAGACAGCGGGGACTCCTTCTTTCGATGATGGCCCGAACAGTGTCGCGTTGTTCCTCACGAACTGGAAGATGTGATAGCCCTTGCTCATGAGTTCAGCTTTGTACTCCTGCTGCGCTGATACAGGCTCATCACCCTTGCGAATTTCCGCCATCATCGGAACGACTCCCAGCATCGTCAGAAACACAGGGAGATAACGCGAGTCCCTGAGATTGTCGCGGTGATTGTGATATTCATCAAGAAATTCATCAACATTCTTTCTCAGTTCCTCAACACCAAGCGTTGAAAGATAATCCAGCTTTGCGGGGACAATGTAGTAACCGCTCGCGAGAATTGCATTTTTCACAGCGGCGTTGAAAGTCGGCGGGCAGTCAATGAGAACGAGATCATATTTATTCTCTAACTCTTCAAGAGAATGTTTCAGGTAGCTGTAAGTTTTGAGGAAAGTTGCGGAGTGCATTGTAGTATTTGAAACGTTGATAAGCCCGGCAAGTCGTATGTCAATGTCAATGAGTCCCAAGTGCGAGCTTATGAGATCAAGTTTTCCGTCATTGAAGCTGATTACGTTTCCGGGATTGAGATGTATTACGATGTCAGAAAGTGAAAGTATTTCGTCAGCTCCTTTTATGATTGGGTCAAAATAATTCTTCATGGTCTTTGTGTCTTTGTACTTGTCGCGCCAGTATTCAGGACTCATGAAGCTGAATGTGAGCTGAGTCTGAGGGTCTAAATCTATCATCAGGACTCTTTTTCCCTGCGACGCTGAATAAGCTCCGAGATTAGCCGTGAGAGTCGTTTTTCCGACTCCGCCCTTGTAGTTGATGACTGATACGATTTTCATTTATGGTTATGACTCCTTAGTGTGGATTTTGGGATTATATCACGCAAAAATTTACCCCCAGAAAACTCCGGGGGCATTCGTTTCTACATATACACTTCAGCGGCTCCATATTCGTCCCACTTGATGACGCACCTTAACGGCTCAATAATCTGATCGGGGTACATTACCGGCCAGAATGTATCAGACTCATCATTCAGAACGTAGAAAGTGTACCTGTCCTTGTCGGAGTCTTCAAAGTCTTCACGCAATGAGCGCACCTCAATTTCTCCGCGTGAAACGTCATGAACAGATCCGAGAAGCTGAATCCACATCGGTTTTTCCGTCTCAGGAAGCATATCTATTACGGCCTGTTTTATGCTCTGCACATAAGGCGGATCAGGCTCAACGACTGGTGAAGAAAGATTGATTGAGGGAAGCTCAGTTTTTGCGGGAACGGGAGCGGGCGCGGGTTCTGACTCTGACTCTTCCGGGATATTTTCGGGTTCACTCTCATCATCAGCAGAAATGATTTCTTGCGGTGATTCCTCTTCAGGCTCGGAAATGATTTCGGGTTCAGGCGTTGAAACTGCAATTTCCGGCTCGGACTCTTTCTCTGAAGCTGTAATTTCTGACTCTTGCGGTGTGATTTCGGGTTCGTTTTCTGTTTTGCCTGACGTGATAATCTTCTGGAGTTTTGCCAGCGGTGTAGACGGTTCACTCTCAGGAATATAGCCATCCTCAAAGCGTTTCAGAAATTCCTGCGTTACGACCCTGTAGCAGTCCGCGCCTTTTGATTTCGGCTCATACTCAAAGATTGACATTCCCATACTTGACGCTTCAACAATGCTTATGTTCTGGCGTATGTAGCTCTCAAACAGGAGTCCCCCGAATGATTTTCTCACTTCCTCGTAAATCTGACGGGAAATATACAGCCTCGGATTGTAGTTTGTCATGAGGATTCCGCCGATTTCGAGAGAAGGATTCAGCCTTTCGCGGAACGTACCCATTGAGCGATCGAGGAGCCTCAAGCCGAACAAGCTGTAGAATCCTCCGTCCATAGGCACAATGATTTTCTGACATGCCGCAAGTACATTCTGCGTGAAGATTCCTAACTGCGGGGGGCTGTCGAGGAGTATATAGTCGTAACGGTCAGCCTTGACTTTTGCGAGTGCGTCGCGGAGTGCTGTCTTCCTGCTGATTGGCCCGTCCTCGTTCAGTTCGGCCATGACGAGATTCAAAGAGCTTGGCACAATGTCAATGCCTTCTTTACGTGTTATGATGTCGTCCCATTCAGCCGCGCCCGACAAGAGATCGAACACCTGCGGATCTGTTGACGATGGACTTATCCCGAAACCCGCGCTCAAGTTGCTTTGCGGATCCATATCGACAACAGCAATTTTTTTCCCGACTTTTGTCAATGCCGCCGCTATATTCTGGCATGAGGTTGTCTTTCCTACACCGCCCTTAAGATTGCAGAATCCTATTATCATCATTTCCCTGTTCCCTGCCTCCTGATAAATGCTTCTATTTCAGCGTTCTTGTGTGTCTTCAAGCTGTCGCGGTAAAGCTCTAATGCTTCCTTTGTTTTTCCTGCCTTGAAGAGTGCGTTTGCTTCTGCGATTTGACGGTTTGCGGCGTTTACTGCGTCTCTTTCTTTGAGTACAGCGTCAAGCCTCGCTACCCATCGTTTCATTTCGTCTGAAGGTGATATGCTCTGTGCTTTCTTGTAGAGCGCGGCGGCCTCATCAATTTCGCCCTCAGAATATAAGCTGTCAGCCTCCTGAATGATTTTCTGTGCGTCTATCCTCGTTCCGATTCCGAAATCCTCAGGGCCTCGTATCACTGTGTCAGCCGGAAGTTTCACCCTGCTTAACTGCTGTAATCTCTGCTTCGCCCTGTCAGTAGGCCAGACGTTCATGCTCTCGGTGAATCGCTTCAGGGCTTCCTGATTCTGATTCCGTCTCATAAGGTCATCGCCCTCGCGGTTCAATGCGTTTGCTTGTCGTTCACGGCGTGAGATTACGCTCTGCAATTCCTCGATGTGCTGCCGTAATGTAGCGTCGGGGTTGCTCTGAACACTCGCGGCGTAATGATTCAGTGCTTCCTGCAATCTTCCTTCACGTTCGAGCGTGTTTCCTTCTCCGGCGTAACGGTCTGCGTCTGCGATTAGAGTCAGCCTGTTGCGGATTCGGTTCATTCGGTCTGTTACAGCGTCATTTGACATTACGGCGATACTTTTCGCGTAATATTCCAGTGCGTCCTCGTACATATTTTCGTTGTCATATGCGCTTGCTGTATCACGTAACCAGTTTGCTTCCTGCTGGCGTTTGCGGAAATTGTCGACTCTCTCTTCAGCGGCTTTGATTATGCGTTCACCGTCATCAATCGGCCATATGATTTGTGCAATCCGTAAATTTTTCAGAGCGTCATCAAATCTCCCTGATTCCGTGAATGTCTGTGAGTCCTCGCGCAATTTCTGTGCTTTCGAGTACCGTGCGTAATTCGCGTTCATTGTCCGCAGTCCGTCAGAAATTTCTGTGTCTCTTGGTGAAAGCGTTACTGCATGGCCCGCAAGCTGTACAGCCTCCGCATAACTTTTCGAGTCCCAAAGGTCTTGTGCTTTCTTCCATGCCTGCCAAGCCTCGCGCTCCATTGATGACTCTTCATACGTTGATACAGGGAGGGAAATTGTTACGGTATTTTCACCGCTTCCGAGCCTTATTCCCTGAGCGTTGAAAGCTGTAACTGAAATCTCGCTTGTTCCTGTGCTGCCTCTGCGTATAAATATGTCGTCATTGTCCTGGCTCATTAATGCCGTAGCCGCGTCTGCGTTCCATGTGAATGAATGTTCACCCCTGAACGCGGGATTGAGAGAAGCGCGGATTTTCACGGGAGTATTTGCCATGAGAATATCAGGACTCAGGGAATAATTTGCGCGTTTCACCGAGTCCCAAAGCGTTACAGGCTCGTCAACAACTACAGAAATATTCACCGTAAACTCTTTTGGCGTAACGAGTCTTTCTGACGTTGAGATAATATTTCCGTTCCTGTCTGTGAATGAAGCAACGACTCTCACGGGTTCAGTGTCAAGCGGAGTGAATGCGCATTCAAGTCCGCCGTCACGAAGAGAAATACGCGCCGGATTTTTGCCTGTTGTGGGAGTAACTGACCATTCTATAGAACCGCCCGAAGGAATCTGCGAGGAAGTTACAGACATGACAGTTTGCTCGCCGACATGTGAATCGCCGTTCATGTTTATTGACGGAGAAGCGGCAAATGATGAGCCTGCAAATGACAGTAAAAACACAGCCAGACATGCAGGGAAAAATTTTATTCGCATGAAAATTAATCCTCCTTCTTTTATGAAAAAAAAAACGTGTGAAAGTTATATTGCCTGTAATTATACATTGAAAGAAAAGAAAACGTTTTCAACATGGCCGTTGTGAAATGAATTGAATAAAGCGCGGTTATCACATAAAATTTAAGCACGCAAAAAATTTTCACACAACACAAAAACAAAAGGAGGCATTATTTTTATGGCAGGTAACATTAGGCATGGTGTATCACCTATCACCGACTATGACATATTCCTGTTCAAGCAGGGGACTCACTATCATCTTTACGAGAAGATGGGCGCGCAGAAATTCACAGACCCTTCCGACAACGCAGAGGGAGTCGCGTTCAGTGTGTGGGCGCCTAATGCACAGTCCGTGAGCGTAGTAGGAAACTTCAACGGCTGGAACACGGAATCACATCCTCTTGCGGCAAGATGGGACGGCTCCGGGATATGGGAAGGATTCGTACCGGGCTTGCAGAAATGGGAGCTGTACAAATTCTGCATAAAGAACGCGCACGGTGAAATCAAAGAGAAAATGGATCCTTTCTGCCGTGCGTTTGAGCTTCCCCCGAAAACGTCATCGATAACACACTGGCCCGAATACGAATGGGGCGACTCGGAATGGTTAGCGCACCGCGGCGAGAAAATGAATCTCTCTGCGCCTTTGAGCGTTTACGAGGTTCATATAGGCTCATGGCGGCGGCACTGGAATGACGGACTCTCGCTCTCGTACCGTGAAATGGCCGATGAACTTCCCGCATACTGTGAGGAGATGGGCTTCAACGCTGTGGAATTTCTGCCGGTTATGGAGCATCCGTTTTACGGCTCATGGGGTTATCAGACACTCGGATATTTTGCGCCGACAGCACGCTACGGAACGCCGGAAGATCTGATGTACCTCATCGACTCGCTGCACAAGAAGAACATTGCGGTAATTCTCGACTTTGTTCCGAGTCATTTCCCGACTGATGATTTCGGACTCGCACGCTACGACGGCACCGCGTTATACGAGCATGAAGACCCGCGCAAGGGCTATCATCCTGACTGGGGAAGCTACATCTTCAACTACGGCCGCAACGAGGTAAGAAGCTATCTCATCTCATCGGCGGCATTCTGGATTGACCAGTACCACGCAGACGGACTCAGAATCGACGCTGTAGCCTCAATGTTATACCTTGACTATTCCCGCAAAAATGGCGAATGGATTCCGAACATTTACGGAGGCCGCGAAAATCTTGAAGCAATCTCATTGTTACGCGACATGAACAGCGAGCTTTTTGGGCGGTTCGGGAACATTCAGACGATAGCGGAAGAGTCAACTGACTGGCCTATGGTTACGCGTCCTGTATTCCTCGGCGGACTCGGTTTCGGAATGAAGTGGAATATGGGATGGATGCACGACACGTTAGACTATATGAGCCTTGAGCCTGTATATCGTTCGTGGCATCAGAATCAATTGACGTTCTCAATATGGTATGCGTTCAGTGAAAACTTCATGCTCCCGTTGTCTCATGACGAGGTTGTTCACGGAAAAGGCTCGCTCATCAACAAAATGTCGGGCGACTGGTGGCAGAAACGCGCGAACTTGCGACTCCTTTACGGGTATATGTGGGGTCATCCCGGCAAAAAGTTATTGTTCATGGGCGGAGAATTTGCGCAGGGACTCGAATGGAATCATGACTCGGCGTGTGAATGGCAGCTCCTCCAGAAAGAGGATTTTCGCGGAATTCAAGATTGGGTGAAAGACCTCAACGCAGCGTACAAGAAATATCCTCCGCTGTATGAGCTTGATTTCAGCCCTGAAGGATTCAGATGGGTAGACTGTTCCGACTGGCAGCAGAGCGTAATTGTGTGGCTGAGGAAAGGCAAGAGCGATGACGAGTACATACTCTGCGCCGCGAACTTTACGCCCGTTCCGAGATTCGGCTACAGGGTCGGAGTCCCCCGCGCTGGATTCTGGCGTGAGATTCTCAACAGCGACGCGACGAAATACGGCGGTTCAGGACTCGGCAACTGCGGAGGAATGGAAGCCGAAATGAAAGAATGGGAGAATATGCCCTACTCAATGCCGCTCACGCTTCCGCCTCTTGGGATTGTAATGTTCCACTTCACGACAAAGCCTGAGCAGGAATAACGGAGAAAATTTTTGCCCCCCTTGCGATTTGTGAGGGGGGAATATTTTTGAGGAGGGAATATTATGGCAGGACTTGAGACGGTTGAAGAACTGCGCGATGAGCTTAGGCTTACGGTTGACTACTTACCGAAAAACAGATTGAGAGAAGCACTGATTACACTTGAAAATATGCTTGAGTTCAACAATGGGACTATTGCGGCGATTGATGACGTTATGAACAACAGGAATCTTTTAGGGCCTTACTATACGCCTGAAGAAATGTTGAAGGCTGTACTTGATGGGGACGATGACGAAGATGATGAAAAAATATAAGTACACAATCGAAATGTCCTCAAGGTACAAAAAAGAGCTGAAGAAAATGCTGAAAAGAGGTGCTGATGAGACCAAAATACTGGCAGTTGTTGACATACTTGCTTCAGGCGATACACTTCCTCCGCGCTATGAAGATCACCCGCTTCACGGAAATTTTGAGGGGCTGAGAGAATGCCACATAACGCCTAACTGGATTCTTGTTTACCGAATTGACGGGGACAACCTAATTCTCGCCTTAACCCGTACGGGGACACTCACTCAGACATTTTCGGAATGTAGAAACTTATCCCCCTTGCGATTTGTGAGGGGGAATTTTTTTGCGCCGTTAATCTATAATTATTCACAAAACTTTTCACAAGGAGTCGATTCCATGAAGACAATCATAAAAATCATTTTCGGAGTCGCCGTAATCGCAGGAATATTTTACGGCCTCAACGAGTTCCGGCAGTCAAAAGACTCTGAACCTCTTCCCGAAATCGTAAGACCCGTGCGGACAATCACGCTCACAAGCGGCCATGATTCATTCACACGCAGGTATTTCGGAACAGTACAGGGAAGCAGAAGAGCAGATTTATCCTTCAGAGTCTCAGGCACTCTCAGCCGCATTAACGTTGAGAACGGCGCAAACGTAAGACGCGGGACTCTCCTCGCAACGTTAGACCCGCGCGACTTCAACACAAGAATCTCACAGGCTCAGAGCGCACTCTCACAGGCGCAGGCGCAGCACAATAACGCACAGGCAGACTTCAAACGCTACGAGAATCTTTACAGGCAGAAAGTCATAGCACGCTCGCAGTATGACACGTACAAGACTCAAGTTGACGTAGCAAAATCAGCGGTCGACTCCGCGCAAGCTAACCTCAAAGCCGCAAGAGACTCATTGCGTGATACAGAACTCCGCGCGCCCTTTGACGGCGTAATAGCCTCGCGGACTGTTGAGAATTTCCAAGACGTTACAGCAAAGCAGACGATATTCATTCTTCAGGATTTGTCATCGCTTGAGATAGTCTTCAACATTCCCGATAATGACGTACTCACCGCGCCGATTCCGAAAGTCCACAGCATTCAGGATCTCAAAGCACACACGCAGGACTTCACGCTTAACGCAAAATTTGACGCAATGCCCGGAAAGTTTTTTCCTCTGTCGATAAAAGAAATTTCAACTCAGGCTACAGCGTCCAACACATACCCTATTACAGCCGTGATGCCTCCTCAGAACGAAATACGAATATTGCCGGGAATGTCCGTTACTGTCGAGGTAGATTTTTCCGGGAACAAAAAGCCTTCTGACGATAAATTTTCCGTCCCTGTTACAGCAATACGCAATGAGGGCAGCGGGAATAATTACGTCTGGCGTTACGCAGTCGGGCAGGTCTCAAGAGTCCCCGTAAGAGTCGGACAGATTCATGACGGCGGATATATCGACATTGAGGGCGATACGTTAAGCGGCGGTGATGTCATTGTTACGGCGGGAGTATATTTCCTTCACGAGGGACAAAGAGTCAGGCTCACGGAGGATTAAGCGATGGACATTGCAAGAGAAAGCATAAAGCGTTTCAGAGTCGTAATATTCTTGTGCCTGATGACTCTAATCGGCGGTGTAATGGCATATTTTGAGATAGGCAAGCTGGAAGATCCATCATTCACGATAAAGACCGCTGTTGTGAGCGCAGTATACCCCGGCGCAAGCGCGTATGAAGTTGAGCAGGAAGTAACATCACGGATTGAGGATGCAATTCAGGCGATGGGAGAAATAAAGCATATCCGTTCGCGTTCGACTCCGGGAATGGCGATAATATATGTCGACATAAAAGACGAGTACACGAGCAAAGAGCTTCCGCAGGTGTGGGACAAATTACGGCAGAAAGTTAATGACGCACAAGTCTACATGCCTTCAGGGACAACGATAATCATCAATAACGATTTCGGCGAGGTATACGGGCAATATTACGCGCTAATAGGCGACGGGTATACGATGAAAGAATTATACGATTACGCGGACTTCCTGAAGAAAAATCTCGTTCTTGTTCCGGGAGTCGCAAGCGTGAAAATTCTCGGCGAGCAGACAGAAGCAATATACATAGAGTTTTCAGCGTCAAGAATGTCAGCACTCGGAATTTCTCCCCTAATCGTATTGGCGGCACTAACTCAGCAGAATATGTTATCAGCGGCGGGAAATATCACATTAGGCGACAGGTACATACGAATATCACCGACGGGGGCAATACTTGATGTTGATGATATTGATGATCTTGTAATCGGGGGAATGGGCGCGAACTTAACGAGGCTCGGAGAAATTGCTACAGTGAGGCGTGAATATGTTGAACCGCAAAGTTTCAAGCTGAAATTCAACGATCGTCCCGCGCTCGCAATCGGCATATCAACAGTAGAGGGCGGAAATGTTGTAGACATGGGCCGCGCTGTCTCAAAAAGACTCAGGGAGCTTGAAGCGTTCCGGCCTGTAGGGATTGAGCTTGAGCCGATATATATGCAGTCTGAGCAGGTAACGAAATCCGTCAATGACTTCATCATAAACCTCATCGAGTCGCTTGCTATTGTTGTTGGTGTATTGCTTGTGTTTATGGGCTTGCGTTCAGGGCTGATTATCGGACTCGTTTTGCTGATTACTGTAGCGGGGACTCTCCTCATCATGAATTACTGCGGAATAACTTTGCAGATTGTCTCACTTGCTGCGCTGATTATCGCGTTAGGGTCTCTTGTCGACAACGGGATTGTTGTTGCTGAAGGAATGCTCGTAGGCTCTCAGCGGGGAATGTCGATAGAGGATGCAGCTTCCGATTCTGTCGAGGGCTCAAAATGGGCGATGCTGGGCGGGACGTTTATCGCTGTACTTGCGTTTGCGCCCGTAGGACTCTCGAAAATGCAGGCGGGAGAATTTCTGCGGAGTCTCTTTCAGGTCGTGCTAATCTCTATGATGCTGAGCTGGGTTATGGCGTTGATTGCCGCTCCCGTTTTGGGTAAAGCGTTCCTGAAGCCCTCAAAGCAGGAAGGAGATCCGTACAACAGCTTTTTGTTCCGTGCATATCGTGCGATTCTTGAAGGGTGTCTGCGTCATAGATTGCTGACGGTTGGAGTCGTTGCGGGAATGTTCGCAGTCTCAATGTATATTTTCTCGACAATGGCGACATCATTTTTCCCGGACGCTGAGACTGTATACTTCAACATTGATTTGTGGTCGCAGGAAGGAACATCAATAGAGGCTCAGGAGTCGCGGACTCAAAAGTTGGCTGACTATATCAGCTTACAGCCTGAAGTTAAGAACGTCTCACAGTTCATAGGCGGGGGCGGATTAAGATTCATGCTTACGTACTCGCCTCCTGAAGGAAACACGGCATTTTCTCAATTGATGGTTGAGATGAAAGACGCGAATGACACACGGAAAATTCTCCTTAAGACTCAGGCGTATATCAATGACAGAATGCCGGAAATGTCAGGGCACTGCCGGTTATTTGCACGAGGAAGCGGAATGTCCGAGAAAATCGGCGTGAGATTTTACGGCAATGATCCCGAAATTTTGCGCGGACTCGCTGAACAAGCCCGGCGAATCATGGAGAACGATTACGCATCACAGTTCACCCGAACAGACTGGCGGGAAAAAGTTGAAGTCATACGCCCGGTAATCCTCAAAGACCAGATGCAGAGCTTAGGACTCGGAAGGCCGTTAATCAACATGGCCATGCAGACAGCGACAACAGGTTACGCGATAGGCGCATTCAGGGACGGGGACAAATCGCTTCCCATTTACGCAGCCTTCACGCCGGAAGAACGCAACAACATTGATCTTCTCAGCTCTCTTCTTACGTGGTCGCCTACAGCAAACCGGGCAATACCATTAGGGACTCTGTTCTCTGAGATTGATACTGTATTCGAGGACGGAATAATTATCCGGCGCGACAGAAGCAGAATGATTACGGCCATGAGTGAGGTGAAGCTCGGACAAAACGCCGATGCGATGATAGCGAGAATCACACCTGCGATTGAGTCGATAAAGCTCCCGTTAGGCTATTCGCTCGAATGGGGCGGGGAACATGAACTTTCTGATGAGTCGATTGATGGAATGGCTGTAGCTTTTCCGGCGGCGATATTGATTATGTTCGTGATTATGATTTTCCTGTTCAACGGTTTCAGGCAGACGGTGATAATCTTCTTGTCATTGCCGTTGATATTAATCGGTATGGTGATGGGATTGTGGCTCGCTAGAATGGATGTGAGCTTCATGGCGATTGTAGGACTCTTGAGTCTCGTGGGAATGCTCGCGAAAAACTCAATCGTTTTGCTTGACCAGGTGAGCGCGGATTTTGCAGCAGGAAGGGACAAATACGAGGCAATTGTTGAAGACGGAATATCACGCTTGAGACCTGTAGCGATGTCAGCACTTACTACAGTTTTGGGAATGCTTCCGCTGATTTGGGATGTAATGTTCGGCTCAATGGCTGTAACAATCATGGCCGGACTCACAGTAAGCACAATATTGACGCTGTTATTCATTCCTGTGCTCACGGCGATTGCGTATAACGTGAAATGCCCTGAATATGATTACGATGATGACGAGTAATAACACTGCGCGGGGGGAATGGTTAATCTTTTCCCCTCGTCAGAATTTCCCTGTCATGAAATATTTGTCCCACGAAAAAACGCCCAGTCTTGTCCGCAGAAATATAATGCTTGCGCCGAGATAGTACGGTATAAGGCGTTCATTTCCTTTTTCACGCGCAAATATTCCGTATTCCTCAAGAAGAGAGCAAAGACTCCTGCCTCTTGCCCTCGATTTGAAAAGAAGCTCGGCATAAAGAGCAGATCCCTCTGTGAAGAATGCGCCCGCCTCATGAATGCCGCGCTCAATCTGAAAGCAGTGCATAATTTCGTGAACTATTCCGCAGAAAACATCAACGCTGTCCCATTCAGGCGAGTTTTTTCTCATGTCCCATAATGCCCAAAGTTTTCCGCCTATTTTGTACGGCGCGTTATCCATGACGGGAAGTATTTGCCTGATGATTTTTCCATCGGCCATGAAGCAGTCCGGGAAGAGAATAATATAACCGCATGGCCTGAAGCCCGGTATAATGCTCCAGTCAGCCGAATCTATAAGCTCTGAAACTTCTTCTCCAGTACAGCGTCGAATCGTTCCCATCTGAATGAAGGAGTGAGAAAATGTGATGTGAAGCCTTCAGCCCTGAAAGTGTTTCGTCTGTGCCAGAAGCTGAAGCTGTCAATGAAATCACAGCGCGGAAGAAGATATTTCGCATTCTTCATTACTATCGCATTGTTTATTCTGAAAAGAAATCTGCGGCGCGAGTCAGGGATTCCGAAATGGTATATTTTTCCCCCTTCTGAAAGAGATTTACTGAGGCTGATATTCATCTTCATAATCTGCGGGGCTGTGAGATACTGCGCCATGTTTACGGAATATATTACGTCAAATTCTCCGCTCAGGCCGTCAGGAAGGCTTTCAGCGTCCGAGAGAAAAAGCTCCGCGCCCGGTATTCTCTTTCCTGCGTCTTCAAGAAATTTACCGGAAAAATCAGAAAGCACAACCCTGCTCGGCGTGAAATGCCTCAGAAGTTCCGCGTCAATTCTTCCGTCACCGCAGCCAACCGACAGAATACGCTTGCCGTCAAGATCAACCCCCGCGCCGATAATGTGAAGAGACATTCCGGCAATATCAGCCTCCGAAACTTTCAGCACAGAGGGACAATCAGACAGGCCTAAATATTCCCGCGCTAACATCCGCCCCACCGTGAAAGAAGCCCGCGCTCCTCATCGCTGCCGGAAAGAAGCCTGTCCACAATATACATGTATATTCCCCTGAGAATCCTGCACCTTTCCTGCGTTACAGGGACTCCGGCATAATCGCCCTGAGTGCGGAAGCTGTAGACCGGGCATAGTCCGCATATCGGGCTGAAAACACAATGCGAGCATGACGGATTTGACTCTATGCATGAGGCATTGCAAACGTTACAGGCAGCATCAGAAAGAACAACGGACTTGTACGAATCATCAAAGACATTTCCGGCGCAGAAATTTTTGATTCCCGCATTCGCCATCATTCTTCCTTCATCGCATGTGTATATTTTCCCGTCCCAGTTGTACGCAAGCTGACCCGTAACAGCCCCGCAAGGAGAACGCAAATCAGTATAGTTGACGGTGTAACGCCCGCATATTTTCTGCAGCAGCATCTCGGAAAATGATTCTTTGAGCGAAGATGACCCCGAAAGATTCAGCGAGATAATATAATCCATGCACTTGGCGTAAAAATCTGTGAACTCTTCAGGCGAATAACCAATGTTCTCACGGTTAACGCCCGCCTTCCCGAACGGCGACAAAGGACGGAGAGAAATATACTCGTTCCCAAGCCCCGAATAGAAATCAACAAGCTCTCGCGAATAAGGCAGAGTATTGCGCGTTATTGTGGGAAGTGCCGTTATCTTTTTCCTGCGAACGCCGTAAACTTTCAAGGCACGTTCACGCCACCGCAAAACATTCGCAAAATTAGACTCACCATTTTTTGACGGCCTGTTTCTGTCGTGTATATATTCCGGCCCGTCAAGCGAGAAGCATATATTAACGTCATGATCCGAGAGCCAGCCGAGTATTTCATCTGTCATTGCCTGAGCGTTAGTAACAAGGGAGTAACGTATATTCCTGCCGTCCCTGCGTGATGATGAATATTCGACAATGAATTTCAGAGTCCCGAAATTGAGCAGAGGTTCTCCGCCCTGAAACTCAAACGATAAATTTTCCTCCGGCGACTGAAGCGCAATGTCAACATCCCTCGAAGCCGTCTCACGAGTCATCTTTGTGGAGCCTCCGCCGCTGTATTCGGCCTCACAGTAAAGGCAGCTGAGATTGCATTCCAGAGTCAGAACAAAAATATGCAGGAATGCCGCTCCGAAAAGCCCGGCATTTATGCGCCTGTAATATTCGGCTGAACGTTCCGCGCTGTCAATGGATGAACATGTTTTCCCTGAGAATGTCCGCAATCCCGGCAGGAACATTCCCAGCGCAAAAATCCTCAACCTGCTCCGGCGTAAAGTACATGAACTTCCTGAACATGTTGGAGACAAGATATTTGTTGCGTGATATTTTCTCGAAATAGAAAGGTGATATTTTCATGGCATACAAAAAGCCGCCCCCGTTAAAGCAGGACGGCTCCCCATAAATTATTTGCAGTCCCTGGCAATTCCGTAAAGCGCGCGGCCTATGATCATTTCCTTCACAGCCCGTGTTCGCACGGCAGCGGTTATGCGTCTTATGTAGTCGTTAAGCTCTTCTGTGAATCTCTTCCGGCACTCCTCATCAGGCAAAACAATTTCGGCCTCATCACTGCAATAACTGACAGAAGCATTTATCCCAAGCTGACCCTCGCAGTAATCACGCGCGAGAATGACAGCCTCAGCAGGAACACACGAAAGATTCACACGAAAGGACAACATTCCGGCTGCTAGTCGTCCTGAACTAAGCTCGATGAGTGTGCGCTGTGCGAGCCGTGGGACATCTCGTATTTCTCAGCTTCCGCAAAAAGTTCACGGCTGAATGTGAATACCTCTGAATCGCCCTTTACCGTTTCCGAAATTCCTCTTACCTGCTCAAGCCCGATTGACTTCATGATTATTTTTCCTCCTTAATTTTTCGCTTAATGCTCCGTGATTCACAGCACAATTATTCCCGCGCCGTGATGCTTCAATACGCAAGATTCTTTTCGCCCGCTTCTGACTCTCACCGCCTCCCCTGCGAAAAGACACGCAGAAACTGAAGACAGGATTAACTTCTTCCCCTCTCCAAATTACGCGAGCTTCAAATTTGCTTTGTGTTTGTGCTAATGATGATAAATGAAAAGATTCTGACCTGAAATATTCACCTGCATGAAGACACAATGACGGCTGAACGGCCGATTGTAGCTTGATTATTCATACCTGTCAATGCTCCTCTCTGCAAAAATCACTGTGAACAGCGTGTATTCTACAGCATGATATTGTGATGGTCAATATTTGGTGCTGTCTGAAAACTATTCTGTGCGGAATATTGCGGCCATGAATTAATATTCGGAAGTATATGCGAGTGCTTTTGTGTTCACTGTATCGAGCGCGGAAAATTCCCTGTTCCGAATCTCAACTATATATACGTCTCTTTCTGACGGCCTGTGAAGAAACTGCGAAATATTCAGCGTCTGCTTCCCGAACGGTATACCCTTAACGCGCCCAAGATTCTGAAGAAGAGTCCCGCGGGGCATATTGTCGACAGGCTGAGGCATCATATCAACCGCACGTTTCAGCCATTCGCACAAGGCTATAGCCCTTCCCGCAGAAACAGAGTCGCTTGCCTGCATTGCGCGGGTCCTCCATAACATTCGCCTCGTCTCAATGAATCCTCCGAGTGTAGCGAGCAAAACATTCTGATCCGCGAAAATCATTCCCCGGCACGACAAATACATCTCATCAGGCTCAGAGACATTCCACAAACGCCAGCTTGTTCGGATTCTCATGAAGTTACGCCAGATTTCACGCGCTCCCATGCTGCCCATGAAGGAAATAACGACTCCGGCCTCTTCTCCCTCGTAGCTCTCTATTTCCTCCGACATCATATAGTAGCTGTCTCGGGCTGATGCGTCCGTCCAGTAAGGCATAGGCATAAACCCGGCGTTGTCAAGCATCGTGTAGCAGATTTTCGCTTCTCTTTCCTGGTTGACGGTGAAACGGCTCGCCGCTAATGCTATTCGTTTGTCCCGTGCGTAAATTTTCCTTGCGTACTCCGTGAATGCCGCGCACCTGTAATCCCTGTACATGTCAAGCGCAAATATATTCGTTATGGGACGGCCTCCCGAATCTATCAGCACACTTTCACCGCCCGAAAGCATCAAAGGCACATTAGCACCCGCGAAACGTGAGACTAGAATCTTGTCGGTCTCAGGCGAATCCGCAAAGCTAATTACGGCAATTGCGTGAGGATTATTGACAGTGCTTCTTGTGGGAAGATCATCACTTTCGGACAAAAGCAGGAACTTCACATCATGGCCGCCGACTCCGTTGCTGCTTTCTGAGATTTCAAGCTCGCACCATGTTAAAGCGGTCTTGATGGATTTTCCCGGTTCTTTGTCCCATCCGCCTGAAGGTGGCACCGCGATAACGTTCCATACCCAGTCATGAGTCCTGCTGTCGGGTGCCTGAAGTGTTAATGCGCGTTCTGCTGTGATGTTCAGGCATAAAATGATTACGAGTAACGCAAGGATTTTACGCATAAATTTTCGTGTGATTATTTCTTGCGGGATAACTGCTGAATTACGTCCTGTGTTATGTCGACTCCGCCGATTAACACCACGAACTTGTCAAGAACAAGCGTCAACTTCCTCTTCACGGCTACTTCCCTCACTGCCTGTTCGCAGTCCTGGTATATCGGTGCCATGAGTCTCTGCTCTTCCTGTGCAAGCTCCATTCTCTTCTCCTGCACTGCCTGTGCTTTTTTCTGCTGGTCAGTCTCTTTGTCTGCCGCGGCTTTCGCTTCATTCTCTTTCTTGCGGGCAATCTCTGCAAACTGCTGGCGGGCTTCATTGAGTCTCGGATGATTGTCGAGAATCAATCCGCGGTCTACTATGCCGACAAAATCCGCGTTGATTGGTGTGTTTGATGATGATGTTTTCTTTGACGCGGCTGAAGCTGATACTACGAGGGCTGATGCGAGAAGTGTTGCTGAAAGTGCAAGCAAGATAAGTTTCTTAAACGACATTATAAATATATTCCTCCTGTTTTGTGTAACGCCTTGAAAATACGCGGTGCATTCTAACATTCAAAGTTTGAGCGCAATAACGTAGAAATTACTAATTAATTCCTGCAAATTATATTTTGACGCTCAAGAATCTTCATTAACGGAACTCCGATAATATAACATGCTCCAGCCTCGCCGAGCCCGACATAAATACATGTCGCAATCAGCGGAACACCGATTAACACATGAAGCATTACGCCGATGATTATCATGTTCGAGACAACCGGCCATAACGCGGCGAGATAAATATTCCGTGATTTTCGCGTGAGAATTGCGGCAATAAGAGTCGCGAGTCCCCCGAACACCATATCAGGAAGGCCATATCCCCCCCAGAAATTCGAGAAGACACACCCAATGAAGAGTCCCGGAATCGATTCAGGCATGTAGAACGGCAAAAGCGTAAGTGCTTCCGACACTCTGAACTGAACAGGGCCGTATGAGATTGGCGCAAGTGAAATCGTAAGGGCTGAATATATTGCCGCTATCAATGCCCCTCTTGCGATGCGTTTTGTGATTATGATTAATCGCTGCTACGTAAAAAGTGTAATAATGTGCTTGTTATACCCTTTCGATGTTTCCTCGTTCAACCTGTCCTCGTTCGCATATGCTACTAAAGTTTGTCCGACAGTCCAGAGGCTTGACTTCCCGACTAGCCATCAGTAGTGATTCGCTTTTTACGGCTATCATGTTTCTATATTGATAGTGCTTTGCCTTGCACTTCCCTCCCTCTAACCCACGTAGCAGAGTTTACCCCCTTTACAAAGTTTTAGTATCGATTTTTATACGGATTAGAGGACGTTATTACACTATATCGATATTTAGCTATAGCTCCTTACTGTGATGTTAATGTATTGAGTCTTTGTGTTGCGGATGAATTTCTCAGGCTCAAGAGATTCCCTGACGGCCTCAAGAGATTCGCAGCTCACGTAAAAAGGCTTTGAGTCATCTCCCGGATCCATCACGAAAATTCCCGCGTCCATAAGCGAGTTGATTATATCATCACGCAATTTTTTCCCGCTCGTCTCAACCTCAATCATATACCCGTAAGGAGGGAGCATAAATTCACGTCTCATTTTCAGCTCATCAAAGATAAATTTTTCCCAGCCCCGTGAAAGAAATTCAGCGGGAATTAACCTTTATGTGATTCGTTTTGTGATTGTTATTAATCGCTCCTTACTGTGATATTGATGAATTGATTCTTAGTGTTACGGATGAATTTCTCAGGCTCAAGAGATTCCCTGACGGCCTCAAGAGATTCGCAGCTCACGTAAAAAGGCTTTGAGTCATCTCCCGGATCCATCACGAAAATTCCCGCGTCCATAAGCGAGTTGATTATATCATCACGCAATTTTTTCCCGCTCGTCTCAACCTCAATCATATACCCGTAAGGAGGGAGCATAAATTCACGTCTCATTTTCAGCTCGTCAGGGATAAATTTTTCCCAGCCCCGTGAAAGAAATTCAGCAAGCATTAACCCTTTTCGCCGGGTCTGTATCAAAAGTTTGCGATTCGAGCCGCGAGTCCTTCCCCGCCAGTAAGATTCACATAACATGCTGTAAACGTTGTAGCGGTTATTGTGATTTATCCGCCATAATTCCGAGTCGAGATCCAGCCATGCAACTAATGACGTGTCAATCTCATTCAGGAGTCTGAGTCCTTTGCTTGTTGAGAGAATGAGTCCGTGAAGGTCTGAGAGTTTTACGCCGTCGGTGTAAATGTGAACGTCATGAAAATATTTCCCCGCAATTTTCGCTAATGCCTCTATGCCCGGCCTTTTTCCGATAAGAAGATGATACCCGCAGTTTTCGCAGAGTTCCGGCAATCTCCGAATCATTCCGCACCTTTTACATTTCAGAAGACCGCCGTCATTGCGTGCCTGCATAATTCCTCCGCATTTGGGACATTTCACAGACTCACCGCAATTTGAGCAGAAAACTTCTGATGACTCGCCAGTCCTGTTGAGAATCCAAATGACATTATGACCGTCTGCAACCTCTTTGTGAGTCCGGCTCGTGAGTGTATATGTCAGCGGGATATTGCCTTCAATGCCTGGCAAGTCTTCTTTTCGCGAACGGTGAATATCTGCGAGAATGATATTTTTTCGTTCAGGCTTGAGAATCTCACGGGGCTTTGTGCGGATAAAAGTTTTCAGCGATGGGATTCGGCCTGCAAGTATTAATTCTGCTCCGAGAATGGCGGCTCTTTTTCCTGCGAGGCTTCTTGCGGACAAATTCAGCGTGTAGGGGATAACGTATGCGGGATTCGATTCGTCCTCAACGATAATTTTCTGAGGCATTAACGGCGCAAAGACTCCCCCCGGCGGAGCGATTACGACTCGAAATTCACGGGACTGAATCATTTTCCACGTCTCAAAAAATTTTTTACTCTCTGAACTCCATAACACCGACTGAGCTTTGAGACTCTCAGGAAGATTCACGAAGAATGATTTTGTGTCTTCTTTCCGTGAGAACAAGAGCAGAGTCCGCAAGTCCGAATCCAATTCAGCGAGAAAAAAATTAAAACGCTCGGAGTCAAACGGGTTAAAGTAATTTCGTTCCGTGAATTTTGCTGACACTTCAGCTTCAGGAGGAGGCAATAACTTTTCACCCGTAAGAACATGAACGGGCAATGACGCTCTGAGGGCTTTTGACATTCCTGACATCGTAATTTTTCCCGCCCAAGTTGCAAGCTCCCAAATATCACGGTCGATTATTCTGCGTTCGTCAATGACTCCTTCAACGGGCTTAGCCTTAACGTTAGGGGGCAAATTTGCACGCGATTCACCGAGAATGAAGCCCGCGTATTTCGTCCTTCTTACGTCAACAATGACTCTCGTACCCTCTTCAAGCTCCGAGTCAGTCTCATACGTAAGCGAGTCGATTCCGATTTGGGGTATTGATACGTCAACGAGCAATTATCCTGCTCCATATGTCAAACGAAATCTCATCCTTCAAGCCTGAGAACGTCAGCACAGATTTATCTTCATCACGGGGAATCAATTTCAGCATGTTTGTGTCAACCCTGAAGCCCGAATTTTCAGCCGCGACATCATTAGCGAGAATGTAATCGAGATTTTTGCGTGAAATTTTTTCGCGTGCGTTTGCGATGAGATTATCTGTTTCAGCCGCAAAGCCTATGAGAATCTGCCCGGGACGTTTGAGCCTTCCCGCCTCCGCTGAAATATCCGGGTTCTGCACAAGCTCAAGCGTGAATGTGTCTTTGCCCCCGCGTTTGATTTTGTGAGCTGAAATCTCTTTTGCGCGGTAATCTCCTACAGCAGCAGCCTTCACTACGTAATCAGCCCAAGAAATATTTTCCCTCACAGCTTCAAGCATTTCTTCAGCACTCGTAACGCGAATCAGATTCATTCCGTAACCGTCAACATCAACAGGCCCGTGAATGACTCTCACTTCCGCGCCCCTGTACCACGCTGAACGGGACATAGCGATTCCCATTTTCCCGCTTGAAGGGTTAGAGATGTAGCGAACGGGATCAATGTATTCATGAGTCGGCCCGGCTGTAACGAGGACTCTTTTTCCGGCCATGTCGTGAACGCACAAAGCCCGCAAGATCTCGTGCATAATTTCTCGCGGCTCCGGCATTCTCCCTTTTCCTGAAACACCGCAGGCCAATTCACCCGATGAAGGCTCAATGACTTTCACGCCGTGTGATTTCAGCAGAGAAATATTTTCCTGAGTCGCGGGATTGTCGTACATTTTCTCGTTCATGGCCGGGAATATTACGACGGGACATTTTGCGGCAATTGCGGCTGACGTTAGGAGATTGTCGGCGATTCCGTACGCGATTTTTGCGAGGGTGTTTGCTGTGCACGGGGCAATCACAAAAACTTCTGCCCATTCCGTTAGCTTTATGTGAGGGATTGAGGAGTCAAAATCTGAGTCCGTCAAAACTTTACGGCCTGAAAGAGTCTCAAGTGTCATTGCCGTAACAAATTTTTCTGCTGACGGCGTAATGATGATTTCTGACTCGTTTCCTGATTTCTTGATGAGGCGGATTAGCTCAGGGATTTTATAGGCCGCTATTCCTCCCGTAATGCCTATGAGAATTTTGCGGCCATGATTGAAACTTGTCATGCTAATATTGTCGACAGAGGGTCATTGATGGGGCTTCTGTCCTCTTCAATCTCAAGAAGTACATTTGAGATATAGCGTTCATTTGCGGGATTAGTTTTGTCGGTCGCTTCCTCTTCACTTTTGCGCCGTGCTTCTGCCGCAACTTTTGCTGTGATTTCGTACTTGTTATCAGTTCCGCATTTTTTCGCAAGCCATTCTATATCGTAAAATTTCATGTGTAACTCCTCCTGTTTATTTCACAAACTTAACCATTGACTTCAACCACGCTGAAACGGCTTCAGGCTTCCGTGTCTGAATCAGAACAGTTCCCGGCCCCTTGAAATGACACACGAGTCCTTCACCGCTCGTGAAACTTGAGAGCCATCCTTCTGATGACGCTTTCTCTATCTTGTACTCCATGCAGTCAGGCCATGCGACTAAATGACCGTTATCGATTATCGCCTCTTCTCCCGCTTCAAGCTCGATCTCATGAATCGCTCCGAACGCAGAGAGAAACACTATGCCTTTTCCGTGAATGTTGAGGACAAAGAAGCCCTGCCCGGAAAATAGCCCTTTTGTGAGATTCTGTATCGCCGTGTCAATCTCTATTGTGTCTTCTGCCGCCAAAAAGCTCCCCCGCTGAACCTTGAGTCCGTATGTACCATCAAGAACAACATCACCGATACCGCCTAAAGCTGACTGTGCGAGCAAAACATTCCCCGCCCCGCGTGAAGCTGTTATGCGCTGGAAGAAGAAGCTCTCACCCGCCAAAAGTTTGCGCGTAATTCCTCCCATTATGCCGCCGTCGCCTGTTGAGCCCTTAACATCAAGAGTTGTTGACATTGAGACCATTGCGTCAGACTCGGCCTTTATCGACTCGCCCTTCTCAAGATGGCACTGAACAACTGAAAACGCTGACTCGTAAAGTATTTCGTGCTTCATGATATTATCTCCGAAAAAAAGAGAGTACCTGAAACATTAAGGCACTCCCCGAATCATTATGCTTACGGCTAAACATTAATGCCGAAATTCTGACATAACGCCCGCAGTCCTCCCTTGAAGCCGGAGCCGATTGCGTTAAACTTCCATTCGCCCGAATGACGGTACAATTCTCCGACAACAACAGCAGTCTCAATTGAGAAGTCCTCGCCTAAATCGTAGCGTATTAACTCCTTCCCGTTAGACTCGTCAACAATCCGTATAAATGCGTTCGAGACCTGGCCGAAATTCTGTTTTCTCGTATCAGCCTCATGAATCGTTACGGTGAATACTACCTTGTCGATATTCGCGGGCAATTTGCTGAGGTCAACGCGTATCTGCTCATCGTCGCCGTCTCCCGCGCCCGTAAGGTTGTCACCCATATGCTGAACCGCCCCGGAATTATGCTTCAGATTGTTGTAGAAAACGAAATCCGAATCACTCTGAACTTTTCCGCTTGAGCCAAGAAGAAACGCCGCCGCATCAAGGTCAAAATCATATCCGCCGTCATATTTCTTTGTGTCCCATCCGAGTCCAACGAGAATTTTTGACAGCTTAGGATTACCCTTTGTGAGATCAACTTTCTGACCCTTGAACAAGCTAATCATTGCGAGCCTCCTAGATATTTACGCCGTAATTCTGGCATAACGCTTTGAGTCCGCCCTTGAAGCCTGAGCCTACAGCGTTGAATTTCCATTCCGCGCCCTGACGGTATAATTCGCCGACAACAACAGCAGTCTCAACTGAGAAATCTTCACCGAGATCATAGCGTATTAACTCTTTTCCGTTCGACTCATCGTATATGTGTATGAAGGAGTTTGAGACCTGGCCGAAATTCTGCTTGCGTTCTTCAGCTTCATATATTGTTACGGTGAACGCTATTTTGTCGATATTCGCGGGAATTTTCGCGAGATCGACTCTTATCTGCTCGTCGTCGCCTTCTCCGATTCCTGTTCTGTTGTCGCCCATGTGCTGAACTGAGCCGGAGTCATGCTGAAGTTTTCCGTAAAATATGAAGTCTGAGTCCGCTGTAACTTTTCCGTTCGCGCCGAGGAGAAATGCTGAAGCGTCAAGGTCAAATGATGATCCGCCGTCGTATTTGTTTACGTCCCAGCCTAGACCGACAAGAATTTTTGACAGGCCGGGGTTGTCTTTCGTGAGGTTTACTTTCTGACCCTTGAATAAATTTATCATCTGCGATTTTGCCTCCTTGCGGGAATTTACGTTATTATAGCAAAATCCCTCCGGCCTTAAAGCTGAAGGGACATTATGATTCACACGACTCGAATCAAAATTTGCGTTTACGAGACAAAGACACCGAATCAAAAATTATGTTTGTGGGACAAAGACACCGAATCAAAATTTATGTTTGCGGGCTGAAGTTCCCAAAAAATTTTTGCGTTCCTGCTATATCGTTTTGAGCTTGTCAATCAACTTGTCGAATCCGTAAATCTCAATCGTAGTCATTCCTGCTTTAAGCTGTTCGACGATGTGAGACTCTTTCTCGAATTTCGCAAGAGCTTTCGTGAAAACGTCATCTTCATATTCACGAGGCACAACGACAACACCGTCGCAATCTCCCGCAACAATATCGCCCGGCCTCACTTCAACGCCTCCGCAAATCACCGGCACATTCACTTCACCGAGACTTTTCTTGACAGTGCCGGAAGGATTGAACGCCCTCGCAAAAACAGGGAAGCTCATCGCTTTGATGTCCTGCGAATCCCTGCATGAGCCGTCAATAATCACTCCTGCAATCCCGCGAACTTTGCACGCCAGCGCCATAATGTCGCCGAAATGCCCGGCCTCTGTATATCCGTGGCAGTCAAGCACAAGAACATCACCGGGATTCGCCGCGTATATTGCCTGATGAAGCGCGAGATTGTCGCCGGGGTAACATCTTGCTGTTGTTGCGCGTCCAAGCATATGGCTTTCGGGGTCAATGGGCTTTATTGATGAGTGCATTACGCCTTGACGGGGTGCGCTCGTGTTGCTGTCGGCAATATTTCCTGTAGGGAGCTTTGAGAGTTCCGCGAGTCTTTCTGCTGTAAGTTCCATGATGATTAATTCTCCGGCGTTTGAAGTGTGTGATAGCCTGTGAGCTTTCGTGCTTCCTTCAACGGCATTCCGGCTCTCACATGCTTTAATATCTGCTGTTCTACCTTCTCGATATTCTTTGCGGTCTCTAGTACCTCGCTGACTCTCTCAAACGGCACGACAATAACCCCGGTGTTGTCCCCGCAAACCAAATCGCCCGGGTTCACCTGAATCCCCGCAATGCTTACAGGGCAGTTTGTGCGGTCGACAAATACGCGGTCTTTTCCCGTTACCATGTATGTGCCTTTCGTGAATATCGGGTACTTCAATTCGCGTATCACGTTGATGTCCCTGCATACGCCATCGATAACCGTCCCTGCGATTCCGTGCTGTGAGGCGTAAATCGACATTATGTCGCCCCATACTGTGCAGTCATCGCGTCCGTTGTTGTCGATAACAGCGACTTCACCGGGCAATATGTCATCAATGAAATCTCCGACAGTGCCTTTTGTTGTTCCGTTGGGCATGTAGTGAACCGTGAAAGCCTGACCGCATAAATACGTGTCGGGTACTACAGCTTTGATGTGATAGAGCGCGCCGAATATCCGCAGCTTGTCCATTGCGTCAGAGATTGACGGGACATCAAGTTTCTTGTATTCCGCAATAATTTCCGGGCTTAATGTTCTTTCAGGCAACATAATTTTTTCCTCCTGTTATGATATTTTTCTGTGAGTGTTCATGAATAGCAGTCCGATTCCGTAGCATACAGCCATCAATCCCGCGCCTATTCCCAGCAGTATCATTGTCCCGTTCTCAAGCACAGCAAGTTCAGGGCCGATTGCGATCATGCCGACCCAAACGGGCATGAAGAGGAACAATCCCATTCCCCCGGCATCACCCGCGCTGCTTTCTGTCTTAGGGTCTATACAGCGTAAAAGCGTCAAGCCTGTTGCGGCGTTCCCTATGCACTGTCCGAAAACTACAACCATTTTCTCGAACCATTGATCCTTGCAGATTTTCGCGCTCATGTAGACGTATAAGAATGTGAGTATTGCGAGCATCAATACACAGTAGACAGTAATCGGAATGATGAACGAGACCATAGCACTGACGCTTATTGTTCCGACAGCTGAGACAATGAGATACTCAAGGCAGAAGCCGCTGATGTTTGAGCAAGTTTTCTTGTCGACGTAAACATCCGCGCCAGTTTTGCACATTATCGGCCAGATGATAATAGCTCCGATAATCCCAAGCACTAAATCATTAACGTTCTTGAAGTAAGGTGATATGTATGTTACTCCTGCGAGCCTCAGAAGATAGCCGAGCATTATGCACAGTGAGATGAAGAACATCTGAAGGGCTATTGCGTTGATGCCTGCGGTTGAAGTCTTGACTGTGCCGATAGGAGTCTGTTTTTCTGCGGGCATAGGGCCTCCGTAATAATCGGGCGGGAGTTTTTCGGGCTTGTCGACAAATTCGCAGAAGCCTTTGCGTATTCCCCAGTTCAATAACGGCATACCGATTGTGAGAGCTGCAACGAGTCCGACAGTCGCAACTACCATAGCTATACCCATGAAATCGGGATAGCCTTTTTCCGTGAAGATTGCTGCTGCGCTTCCTGCCGCGCCGTGTCCCGCAAAGAATGAGTATATTGTTGTGATTCCCCAGTTAGGCGGCATAGTTGTCCAGACTTTTGAGAGCAATGCGCCGATGCCGACTCCGAAAAATAACTGCGCTCCGTATGTCCCGGCCGCAACAAGCGTGTAATCCATGTACGAACGCGCCCGCTTGCTGTCGAAACGAGTCCCGAACACAAGACACGTCAATATTATGATGATGAGGAAGTTCGGGTATTTCCCTATCATGGGTGAAATTGGTACGATGTTCAGCAGCTGAGGCCCGCAGATTAACAGAAGAATACCGCCGACTACAGACGATGGCATGAAGATTCTTTGCAGAAGTGTGAATTTTTCGCGGACAAACCAGCCGATACCGAGAAATATATTCAGTATCATGAAATCCATCAAGAGACTCATATTTTTACTGCCTCCGTTAATATTCAATTTTCCTCTGCGCTTTGGAATGGGTGTATACTAACAGACAGACAAATTCCCGTAAAACAGATAATCAAGATATATATTATCGCCGTCAATGTTATTTCAGGAGAGCGAGTCAAAATGACATATGAGCAAATTGAAACCTTCATCGCAATCATGACATACGGAAATATTACGTCAGCTTCAAATTTCCTTCACGTCTCGCAGTCAACAGCCTCAGCGCGTATACAGCTCCTCGAAAATGAATTAGGCACTCCGCTATTCATCCGTCAGAAAGGACACAGGAACGCCGAACTCACACAATACGGGCAATCTTTCGTACCAATGGCATCACAATGGGCTTCAGTCTTCAAGGACAGCAGAAACTTGCGGACTCTCGCGGATATTTCTGTGCTTTCTGTTGCGAGTGTTGACGCTGTGAATAACTATACGTTTGTCCCATTGTTTAACCGTCATATAGAGTCATACCCTAATATACGACTCACGATTCGCACTCATCATTCAGACGAAATTCACGGCCTAATCTCAAACAGGACTGCTGATATTGGATTCGTTTTCTCGCGCTCGCCTTATCCTGATATTATCTCAAAGCCTGTTTACCGCGAATTGATGTACCTCATCTGCCACAAAGACAGCGGATATTATGACGGAATGCCATGCTCAGACCTTCAGCCGGAGAACGAAATCTATCTTCATTGGGGACTCGACTTCCAGCAGTGGCACAATGAATTTTTCCCGCCCGAACGTTATCCCCTTGTGAGCGTCAACACAGGCTCAATGCTTCAGCACTATCTCGGCACGCCCGGACGATGGGCAATAGCTCCTATGTCAGTCGTCCGCGCAATATCCCACTGCCCTGACATAACATACTTCACACTGAAAGAGCCTCCTGCGCCGCGAATATGCTACATGCTCACGAAT
Source organism: uncultured Fretibacterium sp. (assembly GCA_946183145.1). Taxonomy (GTDB): domain Bacteria; phylum Synergistota; class Synergistia; order Synergistales; family Aminobacteriaceae; genus JAFUXM01. Next base: position 83,473 of record CAMGZM010000008.1, read on the forward strand.
CGTTATCCTGCTCAAAGACGAAAAGCCGCGATTGAGACATTCATTCATGAGCTTGAAGAATTTATTGAACGTAATGATGACATTTGCGCGTTCGAGTCGTGGATGCTTGAAGGAAAAAAAATTTGAGTCTCAACGATAACGAAGAGCGCGTGAAAACTTGCCACAAAATTTTTTTGCGTTATAATCCGTGTAATTTCATGACAATTTAGCGTGAAAGGAGTTGGGAAAATCCCCGCTCCTTTTTTGTTACTCAGAGTTTTATTTTGTGAGAAGAGAGCAAATTATGAACGAAGATTTTTTGCACCGTATTGAGAGTGTTGTTACGGGTCTGGGCTATGAATGCGTGCATGTTTCACTGCGTACTGATTTCGGCCGCGTGAAGCTTCAGATTCTCATTGACACTCTCGGAGGTATTAACGCCGGGGACTGTGAGACAGTATCAGGCCATGTCAGCAATTTTCTTGACAGCTCGGAAGAAATTCCCGAACTCGACAAAGGAAGATACTATCTTGAAGTCAGCTCACCCGGTATAGAGAGGCCGTTATACAAGTTCGAGGACTATATACGGTTTCAGGGGAAGGAAGCGCGGTTGAGACTCTCAGCGCCTGTTGAGGGCAGAAAGACATTCACGGGGATAATTCAGAGTGCGGAAAATGACGCTGTGAAAATTCTCTGTGATGACGGCGAGAAGGATATACCGTTTTCATCAATAAAGGGAGGAAATTTAGTTTACAGGTTCGGAAATGAAGAGAGCAAAAGAAGAAAGGGGAAAAAATAATAATGCGTCTCGGAAGTGATTTTGTGAAGGCTCTCGATACTCTTGCGGAGGAACGCGGGCTTGATGTGAATGTGATAATCTCAACACTAGAGGCGGCATTGTTATCGGCCTATAACAGGAAGTATCACCCGTTGAGCGCAACAGGAGCAAGCGAGAAGAACACAGAGATAAAAATAGATCATGAGACAGGAGAAATAACCGTAAGCGAGTTACGCAAAGTAGTTGATGAGCTGAAAGACCCTGAGAAAGAAATAACGCTTGATGATGCGCTGGCAATAGACAGCACTGCGGAAATAGGCCAGACATTGAGGATTGAGCGCAACCCGTCAGATTTCGGGAGAATTGCGGCACAGACAGCACGTCAGATAATCTCGCAAAGACTCAGGGACGAGGAACGGAGAGTCGTATACAGCGCGTTTGCGGACAAAGTCGGGGACTTGGTGAGCGGAGTTATCTTCAAGGCAGAAGGGGATCAAATTATCGTCCACATAAACGACAAGACAGACGCACTTTTGCCGAGGCGTGAACGCATAAACGGTGAGAAATATATCCCCGGCACAACGATGAAATTCTACGTTCTTGACGTGAAAAACAACATCAGAGGCCCGCGGATAACTGTCTCACGGACTCACCCGGGACTCCTCAAAAGGCTGATGGAGCTGGAAATCCCCGAAATACAGCAGGGAATAATCGAGATAAAAGGCGTTGTGCGTGACGGAGGAATGCGCGAAGGAGGAATGCGGGCAAAAGTTTCACTCGTAACCCTTGATCCTGATGTTGATCCTGTAGGCGCGTGCGTCGGCAATGGCGGCATAAGAATCAAAGCTGTAAGTTCCGCCCTCAAGAACGAGAAAATTGACATCGTTGTTTACAGCAATGATCCTCTAGTCTACATTAAGAATGCGTTATTGCCGGCACAAGTTGCGCGTGTTGAGCCTGTTTTAGACCATGAGCGCGAGGCAACAGCATACGTTTATCAGGATCAGTTATCGCTTGCAATCGGAAAAGCCGGGCAAAATGTGAGGCTTGCGGCAAAATTAACGGGCTGGAAAGTCAACATTGAGACAATAGAGCCTGACAGAATGCCGACGCTTAAGGATATATTCCATGACGTATTCACGGACGACGAAAAGCACTAAGCATTCACCGCAAAGAAGCTGCACAGTATGCCGGGCAAAATCGGACAAGTCAGACCTGATTCGAGTCGTGAGAAGCCCTGACGGAAGAGCAGTTGTTGACGCAGCAAAGAAATTACCGGGCCGGGGCGCGTATATATGCCCTGACTCGGACTGCATAGAGAAGGCAAAAAAATCAGGAAGCCTCGCGCACTCTTTGGGCGTTCTTCCGAATGAAAAATTCTGGAATGAGCTTGAAGAATGCGCCAAGACTTTCGGCGTTAATGTGAATCTCAAAGTCCGTTCTGTTTTGGGACTCTCGCGGAAATCGGGAAATCTCATAATCGGCACGGACAATATAGACCGCGAAAAACGGAAATTGCTGGTTCTGACGGCTTCAGACTGTTCGGAAAGTGTGAGGAAATTTGCAGACTCTCATGAGAATATCACGCTTGAAATGAATATTGATGAACTGTCAGAAACTATAGGGACAAGGGGCGGCGTTCAGATTGTAGGGCTGCCAATAAATTCAGGCTTTGCAAAAAAGTTGATGAGCCTGATAAAACGGGAAAGGGGAAACGCTGTTTGAATAATAAAATAAGAATCTACGACCTTGCCAGAAAATTAAAGAAGAGCAACAAAGAATTAATAGCCGTATTGCAGCAGCTTGACATACCCGTGAAATCACATTCAAGCTCAATAGATGAAGAGACCGCGAAAATTGTTGAGAACATTCTTAACGAGGCCAGCGAAGCGAAATCACAGGAGAAAAAGCAGCACGGCGGAGAACCTTCAAAGGACAAATCATCACACGCAGAAAAGCCCGAAAAGACAGACGACAAATTACCGCCTGAAAGAGACTTCAAGCCCTCAGGAAACGCAAAGGGAGCGAATAATCCTCACAAGCACGGAAAACCCTCAAAGCCTCAGAACAACAACGCTCCGTCAAAACCAGAGCCGCCCAAACCCAGCGCGCCCGCAAAATCTTCACAGCCCGCAAAGACTGAACCCGCAAAACTCTCAGAGCGTCCCCCGATAATAACGGTCATGGGACATGTAGATCACGGAAAAACGACTCTCCTCGACAAGATCCGGCACTCAAGCATAGCAGAGCATGAAGCCGGAGGAATAACGCAGCACATTGGCGCGTATGTCGTGAGGCAGGACGGAAAAGACATAGTATTTCTTGACACTCCCGGGCATGAAGCGTTCTCGGAGATGCGTGCGAGGGGCGCAAACGCTACGGACATTGTGATTCTTGTCGTTGGTGCTGATGATGGCGTAATGCCTCAGACGAGGGAAGCTATATCACACATAAAGGCCGCCGGAGTTCCGTTAGTCGTCGCAATCAACAAAATCGACAAGCCCGGGGCAAAACCTGACAGAGTCCGCCAGCAGTTGAGCGAGATGGGAATATTCACAGAAGGCTGGGGCGGTGATGTCGGAGCAGTAGAGATTTCCGCAAAACAGGGTACGGGAGTCGCTGACTTGTTAGAACGCGTTTTGCTTGAAGCTGAGATGCAGGAGCTTAAAGCCGACAACAAAGCTAACCCCGAAGGCGTTGTGATTGAGGCACGACTCGACAAAGGCAAAGGCCCTGTAGCAACAGTAATCGTCAAAAATGGGACTCTCAGGGCAGGGGATATAGTACTCTTCAATTCGACATGGGGAAGAATCCGCGCTCTTTTCGACTGGTCAGGAAAAGGACTCAAAGAAGCAGGCCCAAGCACACCCGTAGAAATTTTAGGGCTTGAAGGAGTGCCGAATCCCGGCGAGTCATTCAGAGCCGTGAAAAATGACCGTGAAGCAAGAGACGCAATAGCCGCCGCAAAAGTTAATGAGAGAAATTCACAGTCAGAAGCAAAGAAAGCATCTTTTGAGGACTTGTATTCAAACCTTGAAGAAGGCCAGCTCCCTCACTTGAAACTTGTCGTTAAGTGTGATGTTCAGGGATCATTAGAGGCACTTTGCGCTTCACTTGAGAAACTTGCGACGAATGAAGTCGGAGTCTCAATCGTTCACAGGGGAGTCGGGCGCATAACTGAGAGTGATATTATGCTTGCTTCCGCGTCAAATGCCGTAATCGTCGGTTTCAACGTGAGACCGGACGGTAACGCAAAACGAGTCGCAGAGCTTAACGGAGTCGAGATACGAATCTACAACGTAATCTATGATGTTATTGATGACGTGAAAGCGGCCATGTCTGGACTCTTGAAGCCCGTACTGCGTGAGGACACTCTCGGAGAAGTTGAAGTGCGTAAATTATTCCGTGTCCCGAAAGTCGGAACTATCGCAGGCTCTCACGTAACACGCGGACTCGTAAGACGAACCGCAAAAGTCAGAGTCATCCGCGACGGCGTTGTGATTTGGGACGGGAAAATAGCTTCACTGCGTCATGAAAAAGACGAAGCACGAGAGCTTAAGGCCGGAATGGACTGCGGAATTTCGCTCGAAGGATTCCAGGACTTTAACGAGGGCGATGTTCTTGAAGTCTACGATGTTATAGAGGAGAAACGAACGCTCTAATGTTAATCGATTTCAACAAAGAAGACTGGAAAATTTTTGAGGGCATGAACGGCGGAAAAGGAATAACAGCCGCAAAAATGTTCGTGAATCAGTCAGGCAGAGTCATAGTCAGCAGAATCGAGCCGGGCGCGTCAATCGGTCTTCACACTCAGAGCAACGGCAACGACATTAATTTTGTCGTCAGCGGAAAAGGAAAAGCATTCTGCAACGGTGAAGAAGAAATTTTGACTCCCGGTGTCTGCCACTATTGCCCGAAAGATTCAGCACATACGATAATCAATACGGGCGATGAAGATTTAGTGCTTTATACGGTGGTGCAGTATGAGCAGTAATTTACGAATATCACGAATCAACAAGGAGCTTCAGAGAGAACTTGCGCTGATTTTCGAGTCGCGTATCAAGAAAGAAAGCGTAAAGACAATCATTATCACGGGAGTCGAATGCAGCAAAGATCTTGAGCGGGCAAAAGTTTACTTCACAGCGTTAGAGGCTCGTAAATGTCCGGGAATCTTGAAGGACTTGAACGAAATCAAAGGAGCCGTCCGGGGATTGCTCGCGCAGTCGGTGAAGCTCAGAAGGATTCCCGCGCTTGAATTTGTGATTGATACGTCAAGTGCTTACGGCGCGAAAATTGATGCCATTCTCGACAGTTTAGGCTTCAAGCAGGAATACCGAACAAAAGGGCAGGGGAATGATTACGATGATGAACAAGAATTTTAACCCCGCTGATTTGCTGACGGCCTCCGAAACTCTGAGAGCTAATGACAGATGGATAATCTTCACGCACGTTAAATCGGACGGCGATGCGCTCGGCTCTGCATCAGCACTTTTTGAGGCGGGAGTCAACGCGGGTAAAATTGTCTCATGGTTCAGCCCTGACGAGAAATTACCCGAAACGTATAAATATCTCGCTCGCTTTGACGACTGCATATCATGCGAAAATTTTTCGTTCGTTGATGACGGCACATTGTATGTATTTCTTGACTGCTCTACAGAGATTCGCAGCGTTGCAGGATTCGACATCAACAACCCGTTAAACAGTCTCAACATTGACCATCATGAAGACAACACGAATTACGCGCGTGTTAATTGCGTTGACGGTTCAGCGTCTTCAACGTGCGAGATGTTATACAGAGTCTTCACGGCGGGGAATTGGGACATCACGTTGAACATGGCCGAGTCTCTTTACACGGGGATATTCACGGACACAGGGGGCTTTTCATTCTCCAACACATCAAAGCTGACTCACGACATCGCCGGAGAATTAATAGCACTCGGAGTATCAGCAGCAAGAATGACTGACAGAATTTCGCAGAACAAGACTCCCGAAAGTTTGCAGGTTTGGGCGCGTGTATTGTCGCGTGTAAAAGTTTTCGGGCCTGAAAATATTTTCGCGGTCTCAATGATTTACGCTGATGATTTCCGTGAAACTGAGTCAGATCTCACAGGCACAGAAGGATTGTCGCAAATGCTGATGTCGATTCGCGGGGTAAAATTCGCGGCAATCGCAACGGAACATGATGACGGCGTTGTGAGACTCAGCGTTCGTTCGCGTAACGGTTCGCCTTTCGGAGCGGGGGAATTTGCGAGAATGTACGCGGGCGGAGGACATGAGAAAGCTGCGGGGTGCGCGTTCCCTTTTCCGGCTGAAAAAGTTTTGTGCGAGTTAGAGTCCGCAATCCTCAGAAAATATCATGAATGCAATCGTCCTCATCAATAAGCCAGTAGATTACCGCTCATCGAAATGTGTTGCAGTCGCAAAACGCAAATTAGGCGTAAAAGTCGGCCATGCTGGAACGTTGGACTCTACAGCGTCAGGGCTTCTCGTATTGCTTACTGGGAATGCGACCCGGTTCTGCGAGTTCGTTATGTCATTGCCGAAAGTCTACAGGGCTGTTATACAGTTCGGAGCGGAAACGAACACTTACGATTATTCCGGCGATATTGTTTCGGAGAAAGGGTACTCATCTTTTGACGGAAGAATTTTGCCGGAAGTCTTTTACGGTTTCAGCGGCTACAGAATGCAGAGGCCCCCGGCAGTCTCAGCTGTGAAAATTGACGGTCAGCCAGCGTACAAGTTAGCGCGTTCAGGCCAGGAGATTGACATGAAGGAACGTCCCGTATTTTTCCGGCGCGTAAAGATTCTTTCACCCTACAATCCCGATAACGGCACTATGACTCTTGAGGTTCACTGCGGAAGAGGCACATACATTCGGACTCTCGCTCACGATTTGGGCAAAATTTCGGGCGTTGGCGCGTACGTTAAATCACTCGTGCGAATCTCAACGGGACTCTTCACGGTTGATGAGGCAAATTCCCCTGATGATGACGAATTGATACCCTTACCGTTAAGCCGTCTTGCTGAAAATTTCACGCGTATATATGTCTCGGAAAAAGATTCCCGGAGCTTCACAAACGGAATGAGCATATTAATACGTCAGGCCGTCAAAATTTCACGCGGTCTGACTGTGAACGGGTCTTTATGCGTTGAGGGCGACTCGTTTTTGGGATTCGGGAGCTATGCGGGATATGATTACGTCAAGCCCGATGTTATTGTGCCAAAGGACTCGCTATGCTGATTACTGTCGGAGCTTTTGACGGTTTCCACAAAGGACACGCGGAATTACTGCGAATTTGCCGGGAGAATGCTGACGGCGATAACTGGGGAGTCGTAACGTTTGACCCGCACCCGTCGGAATTTCTTGGGACTCATCATTCACTCTTCACGCTTGAGGAAAAAGAGTTCATACGCCGGGTTCTGAATATCCCTCATATGTTCGTGCTGAGATTTGACGCTGAATTAATGCGGATGACTCCAAAAACTTTTTGGCGTTTGCTGAGTGAGCGTCTCAATGTTGACGGGCTTGTGATGGGAAGTGATTTCCGTTTCGGACATGGCCGGGCGGGCAATGCTGAGTCTTTGCGTGAAATGGCGATTGCTGACGGAGTGAAGCGCGTGATAATTTCTCCCCTTCTCGACAAGCCGGAGTATTCAAGCTCAGTGATACGTGAAAATATTGCTGACGGAAAAATTCAGGAGGCCGGAAAATTTTTGGGTTATCCCTTCTTCATGATAAGCAGAATAATTCACGGCAACGAACGAGGAAGAACGATTCATTTCCCGACAGCGAATCTTGATGTTGAAGGCAGAATCATTCCCGCTTACGGCGTATATTCGGCGGCTGTCCTCGTAAATAATTCGTGGCACTGCGGGGCGTTATCCATCGGGAACAATCCGACATTCGGCGACATTAACGGGACTCGCGCTGAGGTTCATATTCTGGACTTTCACGGAGATGTTTACGGAGAAAAGCTGCTGACGTTGATTCTGAATCGTGTTCGTGATATTCATGCGTTCGCCGACAAAGAAGCATTGATGATACAAATCGGCCATGACATAGACGAATGCCGTAAAATTTTCGGGGAGGTGATGAACGAACAAGACACAATGAAATTTTCACAATGCGCAAGAGAGATTTACAGCTTACACGATAACTTAACACCTAACATAATAAACTTGAAATAGAGACGAAAAACACATGCTGATAGATTCACATTGTCATATAAATTCTGAAGAGTTAAGGCTTGACGCAAGAGCCGTAATTACACGCGCAAGGGACGCAGGAGTCAACAAGATGATTATAGTCGGCTGTGATTACGAGGACTCATGCGAGGCGGCAGCAATGGCTGAAGATTTCTCGCATTTCGGGCTTTACGCGTCAATAGGCATTCACCCCCACGAGGCAAAACGATACGAGGAAATTCCGCCGATGTTCCGGAAAATCGCGGGGAACAAGAGAGTCGTTGCTGTCGGTGAAATCGGACTCGATTATCATTACGACCATTCACCGAGAGAAACGCAGAAGAAACTTTTTGAGCTTCAATTGAGATTCGCTGAAGAAGTCAATTTGCCCGTGATACTTCACATACGCGACGCAATGGACGACGCTATGGAGATATTGACGGTTCACAGGGGACTCAAAATGTTATTTCACTGTTACAGCGGAGGACTTGAATACCTGAATGAAGTTTTAGGGATGGGCGGTATGTGCAGTTTCGGCGGCGCAGTTACGTGGGACAATAAATCATCGGAGGAATTGCGCGAGGTTGTGAGAGTCATTCCCCTCGAAAATATTTTGTGTGAGACCGACTCGCCCTACATGACTCCGAGTCCTTTGCGCGGTCGCCGTAATGAGCCTGCTAATGTCCGCTACGTCTATAACGCAGTCGCAGAAGAGCGCAATATGAGCCTCGCAGATTTTTCACGGGCTGTTGAGGATAACGCGGGAAAATTTTTCGGGTGGTAATACATGTTTGAGTTTCGAGTCATAGCACAATGCCCCGTAACAGGAGCTAGGGCAGGAGAATTTGTTACCCCTCACGGAATTATACGCACTCCCGTATTCATGCCCGTAGGAACTCTTGCAACCGTAAAAGCAATGTCCCCCCGTGAGCTTGAAGAGATTAACGCGCAAATCATATTAGGCAACACGTATCACCTTTACTTGCGCCCAGGCCCTGAAATTTTGTCGAAAGCAGGCGGCCTTCACAGCTTCATGAAATGGGACAAGCCTATACTTACGGACTCCGGCGGGTTTCAGGTTTTCTCACTCGCAAGATTGCAGAAGATTACGGACGAAAATGTTTTGTGCCGCTCCCACATTGACGGCTCACTCCTCACGATGTCGCCCGAATGGTCTATGAACATGCAGGGGATTCTAGGCTCAGACATTGCGATGTGCTTCGATCAGTGCTGCGAATTTCCCGCAACTCACGAAAAAGCAGAAGAGGCCGTCAAGCGTACTACGTTGTGGGCTGAACGTTCACGGAAATATTTTGACTCTCACAACGACTCACAGCGTCAGGCGTTATTCGGAATCGTTCAGGGTTCAACGTATGATGACTTGAGACGGAGAAGCGCGGAAGAAATTTGCGGACTCGATTTTCCCGGCTATGCTGTCGGCGGACTCTCTGTCGGTGAATCACATCCGGCCATGTATCACGCTCTTGATGTTCTGAATGAGATTATGCCGCGTAACAAGCCCCGCTATCTTATGGGAGTCGGCTATCCTCCGAACATTGTCGAGGGAATCGCAAGGGGTATAGATATGTTTGACTGCGTTATGCCGACACGAAACGGACGGAACGCAACCGTATTCACATCGTCAGGCCGTCTCAACATGCGCGGGAAATCTCACGCTGACGATTTCAGCCCGTTAGACCCGGAATGTGATTGCTACACTTGCAGGAACTTTTCACGCTCATACTTGCGTCATCTCGCTATGTGCGGTGAAATTCTCGGAGCAAGATTATTCACGTGGCACAATCTCAGATTCACGATTCGAATCGCAGAACAGGCACGCGAGGCAATAATCGCAGGAAAATTCCCGGAGTTCGTCAAAAATTTTACGGAGAGATTTCATGATAACCAAAACAGCAACAGTTGACCGATGGAATCCAAGCCCGCACTTAATCGCAAAAGCAGCGAGAGTCATACAGGCAGGAGGACTCGTAGCATTCCCGACAGAAACAGTTTACGGACTCGGAGCGGACGCACTTAACCCTGAGGCAGTCAGCAAAATTTTCACCGCAAAAGGAAGGCCGCAGGATAATCCGTTAATCCTTCACGTATACAACATAGCGCACGCATATCAGTTTGTCGAATTTAACGACGCTGCAATGAACCTCGCAAAAGTTTTCTGGCCCGGCCCTTTAACGTTCGTGTTGCCCGCAAAAGATATTGTTCCCTCAATCACACGCGGAGGACTCGAAACTGCCGCCGTGAGAATGCCCGATAATGTTACGGCGTTGTCGCTGATATTCACAGCAGGGACTCCAATCGCAGCACCAAGCGCGAACATAAGCGGAAGGCCAAGCCCTACGGATTCAGATACGGTATACAGGGACATGAACGGAAAAATTGATTTCATTCTTGACGGGGGAAGCGTGAAATTCGGAATCGAGTCTACAGTTATTGACCTCACGGATGAGAAACGCCCCTTGATGTTACGCCCGGGAAGTATGCCGCGAGAAATCATAGAGAAAGAACTCGGAATGACTCTCGAAGTCCCCGACTCCGTAAGCAAAAAGAGATCTCCAGGCACAAACTACAGGCATTACGCCCCGTCAATCCCCGTAAAAATCTGGCGCAAAGGCAGCAAACTTCCGGCTGATTGCGCGTATATGGGAATCGATAAGCCGAAAAATGTCGATATGAAGAAGGCAATAATTTTTGACTCGCTCGGAAATTATGCGCGGGGTTTGTTCTCAGGATTTCGGAAATTTGAGAGTGAAAATGTTTCATGTATCGCTGTTCAATGGCCTGAATATGAATTTGGAATCGCAGAAGGATTGCGGGACAGAATTTCACGTGCGGCGGGCTTGTCTTAATGGTTAACATCGCTCGTATACTATTAGCTTTATTTTTTGCTCTTTCTTTCTTAAAATACGAATACATAGCAATATGGGCGTTCTGTAAGGGACGGATAAATAAATCAACAGTCTTAGAGCTGTTTAGGCTGGCATGTAGCCTTTGCATTTTTCGTATCGCATAAAAATTGCCAAAATGTAAGCGGATAAGGTGTAAAAGCCTTTACCAGATAGAAGCTGAAGTAAACCAGCTCCGGCGAAAAGTTTGCTACGCACAAGGGTATTGTGAAGCGGTAATATGCGTGTTCAGACATTAGGCCGTGTACCAAACTTCACCGAAAGCTCCTGCGTTTACGCGTGGGAGTCGTTTACATATAATAACGAGTAACATATTTCAAGAAGGAGTGAAGTTAATGAGCTGGATAATTCTTGCGCTGACTCTCGGCGCGTCTATCACATCGATAATACACGGAGTATTTATGCTCTTCGGCTCATTGTCAGTAACAGGCGGCGCGATTTTCGGAATCCCTAACACGCTTCTTGCGAGCCTCCCGGTAATCTCGGCTGTAATTGCGCTTATGGGCGGTGTGATAGCGTTCAACCAAAGCAAATGGGGCGCATTGTTCCTCTTCATCGCAATGGGATTGTGTGTACCTGCGCGGGACACATGGCTTTACGGAGGACTGTATTTCTTTGCGGGGCTTTTCTGTTTCTTCCTGAAGTCAAAGAAGAATGATGACGCATATTATGATTACGGTGATGAAGATCTTGCGGCTGATGAAGATTCCGCTGACCAGGATTTTTATTACGAGCCTGAAATCCCTCAGCCTATACTGAAAAATGACACGCAGAATGACGAAACACCGCCGGAAAATGAAGACCCGTTAAGCGGCAACATTTCCGCGAATGAAGCACAGATGCTCAACGCTGAAGCAACAACGATAAGACGAAACCGAATGACGAAATCATGCCCCGAATGCGGCGCGATTGTCTCACGTGAAAGCCGTTTCTGCCCTACATGCGGCGCAAAACTTTCTGTGATTCTGAATCCTGAGGGGAACTTCAAACTTTCCGGGCGCGATGATGATATTGACATCGAGAAACTTAATGACCAGCTTCTTACTCCGATGAGCAATGATGATATTATTAGTGATGTTCAGGAACAACAGCCCGCACAAAACGAGGCGTTGAATATTGATACGAATGATGGTGATGATATGGCTAATGCACAGTCAGCAAATTACAGGGTATTGGTGAAGCCCGGCCGCGCATCTGAAAGCACATCACGCGGAAGCAGCCGCGCTCCTTCAGGCAATGAGGCAGCGTCAACATACAAAGAGTTTTCGCGTTACGCAAGCCAGGGCAAAAAGCGGAATCGTTCATGGGGAAGAAAAGTACTGAGTATGCTTCTCCTTGTTTCGGCTGTAGGAGGAGCGTTGTATTTCCTTCTGGGACTGAGGAAACTTCCGCCCGGAGACCTTCCGCCAATCGCAAGAACTGAAGTGATACCTGAGGCAGAAAAGCAGCTCCCTATAGTCCCTCCCGAACCAGTTGCGCAGGAAAAAACGAAAATAGCAGAGCCTTCCGCAATAGCAGTAGCAGAAAACGTACTGCCTAATTTCACGCCCGAAAGAGAGCCGAGAAGCGGAATAATCACAGGAAGCAGCGTAAACGTAAGAGCAGACCACAGCACAAGCTCTTCACGAGTAACGCGCCTCAACGTAAACAGCAAAGTAGACATCATCGGAACATTCAACGTAACATCAGGGAAATTTTCGGGAATCTGGTACAACATACGCACGGGAAATAATGAAGGCTGGGTTTACGGGAAATATGTACGGCCTGTAGGTTCAGGACTCCCTTCAGGATATTCAAACGCGCTGTTAAAGACTTTCGGCAGCAACAAATCACAATTGATTGAAGCTCTCGGAAATCCCACACGGAGCACAGGCTCAAGCGCAGAATGGCCCGGACTCACAGCAACGCTAAAAGGCAACGACATCACAAAATTACGCCTGACATCAAACAGCCGCGAATTACAGAACGGACTCAAACCCGGAATGAGTGAGACAGCAATGCTCCAGATCATGGGCTACCCTTCAAGCCAGAACGGCCGGAACATGAACTACAACGAGGGCGGCAAAACTGGACTCACAATTCAGCTCGACAGAAACAACGCAATAACATCAATCACAGTCAACGAGATATAGATACAAAAATTCCCCCCGACTTTGAGCTTTTTTCATGGCCGAGGGGATTTTTTGACATGTTAAGGCTTCACGCAAATCACAATGTGAATCATTCCTCTTTCATCTCACGCAATGCACTATACGCAAAAGGCACCGCAAGCAAAAACGTTAACCCGTCAGCAACAGGCTGAGCCGCAATTATCCCCGTCAGCCCGAAAAACTTCCGCCCGAAATACAGCGCAAGCGCAAGCATGAATCCCTGACGTGATGCCGCAAGCAAACTCGCTCTTATCGTCCGTCTTGTGTTCTGCAAAAACATGTTCGAGATCGTAACAAAACTCACTGTCGAATACACTATACATTCATAGCGCAGTGCCTGAGAGCCTAACGCTATAAGCTCAAAATCATCAGGACGGAACAACGCAATAATCCTTTCAGCGAATATATACCCCGCAACACTGAGAGCCGCGCAATACACCGCCGTAATTCCCGCGCTGAACCAGAAAGCACGCCTCACACGCCCGAATTTTCCCGCTCCGTAATTGAAACCGCATACAGGCTGAAATCCCTGCCCGAACCCTAAAACGATTGACGTTGCGAACATGCACACACGGAACACTATCGACAACGCCGCAATTGCCGTATCACCGTAAAACCCCGCAAGCTGATTCATGTACGCCATCGACACACTTGCGAGTCCCTGACGGCCCAATGAAGGAAGCCCCCCCGCTGTAATTTCCCGGTAATGCGCGAATGTCGGCTTGAAGTTGCGAATGCTCAATCTGATTCCGTCCCTGCGTCCCGAAAGCCATAAAAGAAGCGTGAAGCTCACAACCTGAGAGATCATTGTTGCGAATGAAGCACCCGCGACTCCCATCTTCAGAAAAAATATAAATACAGGGTCAAGAATGATATTCAGAATCGCGCCGGCTGTTATTCCGAGCATTGAGACAAACGCATTCCCCTGAAAACGCATCTGGTTATTCATCACGAATGACGACATTATGAACGGAGTGCCGATTAATATATACCTGAAATATGCGCGAGCGTAAGGGAGTATAGTCTCTGTTGACCCTAAGAGCCGCAATATATCATCCATGAACACGAATCCCATCACAGCAATGAATATCCCGGTGAAAAGGGACGTGAAGAATCCTGTTGACGCGATCATCACAGCACCTTCACGGTTTCTTGCGCCCAATGCACGCGAGATATAGTTCGCGCTTCCCTGACCGAAAAAGAATGCTATTGCCTGAATGAACGCCATGTACGAGAACACTACTCCGACAGCCGCCGGGGACTGCACATCAATTCCCGCAACGTAAAACGTATCGGCCATGTTGTATATCGCGCTGATCATCATTGTGATTATTGAGGGGACTGCGAGACGTAATACTAATTTGCTTACGGGGTGAGTCGTCATCATGATAAATTTTCTGTCTTGGGTATAACTCGCGCTTTTCATAAATCGGCCTCCTTAAATCTTTCATGATATACTAACCAAAATCCGATGAAAGGCGTATTGATTGCTCTATGGGAAAACAGAGAAATTTTATCAGAAATATCTTCGCATTCTTCCAGGCTGTAATTGACGTTTCAATATACTTTATGAGCTTTTCACTTGTATTTTTTTTGTGGAGCGGATGGGAAAAAACTTCAGCATTGACTTTTGAGACACAAATTTTCTTTGCTGGTACAATACTTGCGGTGTTCTGCTTCAAATCGCTTTACAGTTTCAAGACCTGGCTTTTCTGGGACGAGTTGAAATCCGTCATAAAATCCTCATTCTTCATACTTCTTGTGATTGTCCTCTATCTTTACTCGCAGAAATCCAGCTTATCACGTTTTGCCGTCCTCTTCAGCATGATAATCTTTGTGCCTTTGTGCGCAATATCACGGTATGTATTCAGGCGTTTGCTTTTCGCACTGGGACTTCTCTCAACGAACATAATCGTACTCGGAGCGGGGAGAATGGGCAGCATATTCGCGGAAAAAATCACAGGACACCCTTTCACGCTGGGAAAAATTTCGGGCTTCCTTGATGATGACGAGTCGAAAATCGGAACGACTGTAGCGGGCTATAAAGTGCTGGGAAAAATTGAGGATTTTGCAGTGATTTGCGCTGAAGAAAGAATAGACGAGGCCGCCGTAGCAATCTCAAAAGCATCACGGAATCTTCTCGTTCATGTGCTAAACATTGTGGAGTTCCATGTGAGGCAGGTGCATTATGTCCCTGATATGTACATGCTCACAACGTTTTCATCACTCGTTAGGGACGTTGACGGAATGCCGGTAGTGTCATCATCGCAGGGACTCCTGAATCCCGTGAACAGAGCTGTGAAATCTTTTGCCGATTACGCTGTGGGAATAATCGCGATCATAATATTGTCGCCTTTCATGATTTTTGCGGCCATGAGGGCAAAACGCAAATTCGGCGGGAAAATATTTTCTCGTCAGGAACGCTGCGGGCTTGAGTGGCGTAAATTCATGATGTACAGATTCAGAAGCTCAGGTGAATACGGAACTGACACGAGGCTCCGGCGGTCGTATGTTGACGAGTTTCCGCAGCTCTTCAACGTAATCAAGGGTGATATGAGCATCGTAGGCCCTAAGGCTTTAAGCAATGACGACATGATTCACGTTTACGGACTCGATACGGCGGGGAAAATTCTGATGGTGAAGCCGGGCATAACGGGATTTTGGCAGGTAAGCGCGAGGAGGCTCAACGACCGTAAAATACTGCGCGAGATGAATCTATACTATATCCGTAACTGGTCATTATGGCTTGACGTTGTAATACTTCTCAGAACTTTTCTCAAGCCGCTTTTCAGGAGGAACACATAAAAAAAACTCCCCCCGTTAAATTGGGAGGAGCTGAGAAATTTTTTGCGCTGAAATTAGTTGCCTTTCTTTGCGCGTACTACTCTTTTTGCGGGTACTGTGCTGCTTGCTTTCTTTGTTGACTTCTTTGCGGGCGCTGCTTTCTTCTCTGCTGCTGCTGATACTGATTTTCCGAGAGCATATGACGCGGCTTTTGCGGGAGTCTGCCCTGCCACTGCTGAGAGCGCGATAAAGTTCTTCTTCGTAGCCTCTGAGCTGTCATCGTAAACAGTTCCGTAAAGCTCATTGCCGAGCATGTCATAATGACGCTGGTATGTCATAGCAAACTGTTTCCCGTCAGGCGTGTATTCATATCCGTACTCGGTAAAATAGAGGCTTCCGGCTTTTTCGGGTGAAAGTCCGAACTTTGACATAAGAAGCTCGATCGTCTCATTCTTGATTGTGGGGTTCGTGTAGTATTTTCTTGAGACTGCAAAGGGGACATCTGCTGACGTTTTGCCGTAATCGAGAATGTACCATGTCATTTTGTTCTTGTCCTGGCCAAGAGCCTTCTGCTTTGCGGCATCCCATGCGAATGAGGGTACTGCCATAACTGCAACAAGTCCGATGATTAACGCGCATACTGCAAATTTCTTCATGTTTTAATGCACAGCCTTTCAGTGTGAAATTATCAGGCGATATTGTAGCACAGAAAAAACTTTTTATGCTGTTACGGATTCAGTGTTGCGTGTACAATTATCACATTCATTACATCAACAGGAGGATAAAACTCGACATGCGGAAAATTTTTTGTGCATTAATTCTCGTTCTTGCGTTTTGCGTCTCAAGTTTTGCGGAGGAAAGCGGCGACATAAAGCGCGACATTGCAGGGAACATCATCGACATGAAGAGTCAGGACGGCTTGCGGATAATATATCTGGGAACTTTCCGGCCTGAAGAGAAAGAAATTTCATCAGGTGATATTGCTGACGACTTTATATTCTCGGTCTTCATGGTGAAGTCTGACAAAGACACGCCGTTACAGCTTGATGTGAGGGACGGTTACGACACACGGACAAACAAATTCGGCTGGAGGAACAACGGCCCGTGGGGATATATAGCCGACATTGACACAAACGGAAATCCCCGCGACATTCTCGCAACGTTTTGGGTTCGCGTAACGTTCTGGCACAATCTGCCGTTCAAGCACGGAAAATTCCCGGTGATAGCGCGAATCGGATTCCTCATCAACGGGAATGAATTAACGTACAGCAGAATACGCCCGAAATCCTGGGAGGAATGGAAGAAGATTGAGCCGAAAATTTTGGAGCTTGAAGAGAACGAAAAGGAATGCGATTTTACGCTTGATGAGCTAGAATCAGCAAAAAAGAAAGGGGAATGACGGACTAACTGTGTTTTATCTTGGGACGTTCAGAGCAAAGCAGCCTGAAGCGATATCGCAGTCGTCTGACGCGCATATAAATACATTCAGTTGCAGGATAAATCTAAAGCGTATAAGGCCGACTTTGTGGGCTGACTGGGTATATGTTGAGCGTGAGTATGCAGTTCCGCTTGAGGAGGACAGGAAGCGGATTGAGTTTGAAGAGTTTGAAGTCATGCCGGAAAAATAACAGGGGGAGATTGAAATTTACGTTAAGAAGATAGAATTATATCTTGAGGATGGGACTCCGTACGGCATAATAACAGCGAGCCTCTCTAACTGGAACGGCCAGGCGGTGAAAGTCCCCCGCAGTGAGATTCAGAATTACGGACGTGATGACCTCAGCAAAGCAGGAATATATTTTCTCTTCGGCAGCGATGACGGCACTAGCTCGGTGTACATAGGCGAATCGGAAGACATGTTAGAGAGTCTCAGCCTACATCTGAAAGATTATCAGACAGGGATCGATAATTTCTGCTGGAATTGTGCTGTAGCGTTCACGAGTCAGGATTTAAGCAGAGAATCAATACGATACATTGAGGATGAATTAATGATATCTGCGATGGAATGCGGACGATATAGAGTCTTCACGAAAAACAAATACGGCAAAACTCTCTTGAAAGAGTCAGAAAAAGCAGTAATGACTGAGTTCATGGATAATATGAAGCTGATGATTTCAATCTTGGGCTATAACGTTTTCACACCGATGCTTTCAGAAACTGAGATAAGGCAATACTTTTTCTGCCATAAGAAAAGTTCGAGAGCTGACGCTAAAGGCTTTGTGAGTCCCGGAGGATTTACGGTGCTGAAAGGCTCAAGAATATCTGATTACGTTGTTCCGTCCATGATTAGCGGCAAAACCGCACATTATAACGAGCTAAGGCTGCAGCTTGAGAATGACGGGATAATTTCAGGCAAAATATTTCAGAGAAATTACGAGTTCAGCTCACCGTCAGCGGCATCAACGGTTGTGCTTGGGCAGTCGTCAAACGGAAAAGAAGACTGGAAAACTGAATACGGCGTAAAGCTCAAAGACATATAGCGCAAATATTTCCCTGCTTCTGAATCTTTAGGGGGCGGGGAATGATATAATCTACCCAAAATCATCACTGAAAGGATTGGTACTCATGCTGAAATTTCTGTACAGTAAGTTACGTTGGTTTGCCTGGAAATTCGTAAGGCTTCTTGAGTATATCTGCGACTTTATTCGCGGAGTTGATTTCAATCGTCCCAACAGTAGTTATAAAGGCGAGGGGAGGATTCAATACGGTGTTTCAAGCTATCTCTATCGGAAAGCTATCGGAGAATATCTGCGGGACAAAGTTACGCCGGACGATTCTATAATCGATATAGGCTGCGGGAAATGTCAGATGCTTTACTTCTTCTCAAAATTCCCCTTCAGGAAGATAGGCGGCCTCGAATATGCACAGCCTCTAATTGATATTGCTGAGCGAAATATGCAGAAATTGCTTACAAGGGGGGGGGGGGTCATCTGTCGAAATTGTTCAGGGAAATGCGGCAGTCTATAAAGATTACGACGATTACAATTATTTCTACCTCTACAACCCTTTCACAGATGTGATAATGCGTCCTTTCCTCGAAAACGTCAAAGCAAGCGTATCACGCCGTCCAAGAAAAATAACATTCATATACCTGAATCCCGTATATAAAGACCTTATGACAGAAAAAGGCTTCAAGCTGGAAAAAGAAATACATATGTTCGGGCCGAACAAGTGTTTTGTCTACAGCTACGAAATTGCATAACAGGGAAAGAAATTCAGCCCTGCTTCTTGTTCACCGGGAGCAGGGTATTTTTTTATTGCCCGGCATTGTAACGCCCTTTCAGTTTCTCATACACGACATCAGGCACAACATCTTCAACAGTCCCGCCGAAATGGAAAATTTCACGGATGCTTGAGCTTGAAACATACGAATATTTAGGGTCAGTAACGATAAAGAACGTCTCAATCTCAGGAGCTAATTTTCGGTTCATCAACGCCATCTGAAACTCGTACTCGAAATCGCTCATTGCCCTTAATCCGCGCACAATCACGCCCGCATGTTTCTGCCTCACGTAATCAATCAACAATCCGTTGAAGCTGTCTACGGTGATATTGTCCACATGGCCGAGAGCCTCCCGGGCCATGAAGCAGCGTTCCTCGACAGTGAATGCGGAAGTCTTGCGCTCATTCACGAGAATGCTCACGATAACTTCATCGAACACAGCCGCGGCACGTTCAGCGATGTATATATGTCCGTTAGTGATCGGGTCAAATGAACCGGGGTATACAGCGGTAATCTTCACGGGTTAATCCTTGTACAGCTGAAGGAATGAAGGGTACGTGTACTTTACGGTTGTTCCGGCAGAATAAATCACTCGCCCGTTGTCCAGTGTCTTGCCTTTACCCCCTTTTACGGCCTCCGTGTGAAATGATACGCACCTTGCCTTGTAGCCTTCAGGAACGGTGAAGATTGTGTTTTTGGGAAGCTCATCGACAACCCAATATTTGCCGTCCCTACGGAATGTTTTGTCCCGATAGCTCACTGAAGGGGGATTTTTATCCATGTGAATTTGTACATGAATTGGTTGTGCATCATAATAAAAATTATCACCACCACCGTAATATTCGTCCTCGCCATCGTAGCCGCCGTCGTCAGCATAAGCACAAACAGCACACAGAGCAAACATCACCGCAAGAATCATCACAGCATATTTTCTTGAAGCATTCATGAATTAACGCCTCCGTTTGTTTTTGGGATTGTGAAATTTATTTTACAGGTTATATTTTGACGTGTAAATATTTCGGATTGAAGATGACTCTCCCGTAAATTATCACCGTCTGCAGAAGCGATAACAATTCCGCAATCGGCAAAGCCCAAACGATTCCGTATTCCCCCGCAAAATGATTCATGACGAACATCAGCGGCATATACAGCACACACTGACGGCAAATACTCAGAATGAACGACGCGCGCCCGGCTCCCATCGCCTGAAGAGCATTCACGAACACAAAGAATATCGCAAAAAGCAAACTGCTCGACAGCTTCATACGCAGAAATTTCACGGCATAAGAAAAGGCTTCCGGCTCATTCACGAACATTGACACAATATTTTCCGAGAACACGAAGCACCCCGCAATCATCACGAGCGTCAATATCACCGTGAACTTCAGCGCAAACATCAGAAACGCCCGGTATCTTCTCCAGTCTTCAGCACCAACACTGAATCCCAAAAGCGGCTGAATCCCCTGCCCTGTTCCCATTGCGATAAGGCACGCTATCTGCTCAATACGCATTGAGACTCCCGCAGCGGCAACAGCCATATCACCATATGCAGACATAAGCGAGTTCATCACCATCTGCGAAATACTCATCAGCCACGGATCAAGGCACGCAGGAATCCCAATCGCCAAGACTCCGAACGCGACTCCCTCGCAGACTCTGAAGTGCTTTACGTGAATGCTTAATGACGAATGGCCGAGAACGAAATATCCCGCGTAATATAACGCGCCTATGATTATGCTTGCTGTCGTTGCGATTGCCGCGCCCGTTATCCCCCATCCGAACCAGAGAATAAATATCGGATCAAGTATCACGTTGAGCATATTGCCGAAAACTTGACCGAGCATAGCCGCAGAAGCGTGATTTTCCGCCCGCATTATTCCCCCGCTCGCCATGCTGAATAGCACGAACGGAGTCGACGCGATTACGATTGAGAGATAACTATACGCAAGTGAGAATGTCTCAGGACTCGCCCCGATTGCACGCAAAACGCTCTCAATGTAGAACATGAATATTACCGCGACAAGAGTCCCCGTAACGAGACTCCCCCAAACGCAGAATGACGCGATATTGTTCGCACGTTCTTTGTACCCCGCTCCGAGTGTGCGAGATATGTACGACATTGCCCCGGCCATGAACGCAATACCAAGCGCAATTAGCACAAGGAATATAGGAGTCGCAAGTGAGACCGCCGCAAGCTGCAAAGGATCTTTCGTTTGTCCAATGAAAAATGTATCCGCAAGATTGTAGATGAGCAGCATAATCTCAACGACTATTGCCGGGATTATGTTTGAGATTGCCTGACGTGATATTGAAGGTGATGAAGACATTGTGATTTTTCCTTTCGTGGAGTGTTGCGGGGATTATAGCATTTGCAGGAAGGTTAGACAGGTTTCACCGTATTCACGCTGTGATGTGATTGTGAGATTGTGAGGGTTGCTGATGAGTGTTACAGGTTCTCTTGCTGAATGCTCAATCACCATCAAAGCACCGGGGGAAAATACAGCGTCAAGATTCGGGAGCGCAGGAAGAGCCTCACTCCAGCCGGAATTATACGGAGGATCGGCGAATATCACCGTGAACTTCATATCATGCTTGACGAGCCACGACAATGCCCGCCGAATCTCAAGCGACAAAACGATATTGGAGTCCGAATCCTTGAGACTGCGTTTTATGTCATCAGCACGATTCCTTACAGTCTCAACGAAAACCGCTCTTTCTGCCCCGCGCCTTAACGCCTCAATTCCGACCCGCCCCGTTCCCGCAAAGAGGTCGAGAAATTCCGCGCCGTCAACAACATCTCCCAATATGCTGAACAGCGCAGACATTACCCGCCCGGATGTAGGTCGTATATCCTTCATGACAATCTTTCAGCCGCATTACTCAGCGCGAGTCGCACAGCCGGAGTCAGAAACGCAAGAGTCGTCTTGTCGAGCCTCAGCAAAAATCCTTCATCTTTCGGCGCAATGTGAATGTAGAATTTCTGCTCAAACTCATCATCACTCGTTAATGTCTCAAGCAGAAATATTTTCCCGTCACTAAATGAGCGTCCGAACTTCCAGAATGATTTATCCTTTTTCCCCTCGCAATTTCTCAGCGCGTTTATATCTTCCTGCGTTACATTGCGTTGAATCTTTATGTGCATTTCCCCTTCAACCCTCCGTGAAACTGTGAATGCCCGCGACTTCCTGAAGCTCACGCGGTAAATATTCCTTCCTTCCTCAAGCCATTTGCGCTCGTATTTCGTTGTGATTTCCCTTTGAGGGTTGACCGTGAAATCTTCCGCTGTAAGTGCCTCATGATTCCCCAAAATGTTCCAGACTTCACGCGAATATGTTTCATCGTCCGAAATCATTACGAACTCCCCGGAAATTTTCAGGACAGCCGCGAGTCCGTCAGAAAAATCTTTAGCTGTAACTCTCTTGTGAGCGTCAGAAGTTTTTGACCACGGACAAGGGAACTGCATTATGATTTTCTGCAATGACTCATCAGGGAACAACTCACGGAGCATATAACGAGCGTCAGTGTTAATCAGCCGCAAATTTTCCAGACCGTAAGCACGCCTCGCACAACGCAATACACAAGCCTGCGAGATTTCCACGCCATAAAGGAATGTTTCAGGGTTATTCATCGCGTACTGCACAGTAAATTCACCGTTGCCGAATCCTATTTCAAGCTCCGTTTTGTCTGTTACGGGGAGAAATTTCCCGCTCTCAGGATGAATTATTACGCCGTATTGCGGTCGCGCCTGCCTTAAAACGTCCATTCGAAATTGGGAAGCCCCTCGGCTAATACGCGGTCTTTTATGTCGTTCATGATTCGCTCTAATGCCTCCTGAGTTTTTCCCTCGCACCTTACGACCATAACGGGCTGAGTGTTTGAAGCGCGGATTAATCCCCAGCCGTCAGGGTAAATTATTCTCACTCCGTCAATGTCTGAGACTTTGTACTTTTCGCGTGCCTTCTGTGTGATTCTCTCTGTTACGCGGAATTTCTCATCATCGGGGCATGGGATTCGGATTTCTTCTGTTGACGGGTAATCGGGAATCGACATCATTAACCGTGAAAGCGACTCTCTTCTCTCGGACATTATCCGAAGCAATCTCCCTGAAGCGTAGAAGGCATCATCATGGCCGTAAAACTCATCAGCAAAGAACATATGCCCGGAATATTCCCCCGCGAAAAGCGCGCCAATCTCACGCATTTTTGCTTTGATGACGGAATGTCCCGACTTCCAGAAGAAAGGCTTTCCCCCAAATTTTTCGGCCAGTTCAGGAAGCACCATGCTGCATTTAGGCTCAACGAGAACAGCCGCGCCCTTGTGCATTCCTAAAATTTCCTTCCAGTAGAGAGTCATTAGCCGATCCCCGAAAATCACATTTCCTTTGTCATCAACGACTCCGATTCTGTCAGCGTCGCCGTCATAAGCGAATCCGACATCAGCATTTTCTGCCCTCACACGCGCAATAACGTCCTGCAAGTTTTCGCGTTTCTGCGGGTCGGGATGGTGATTCGGGAATCTTCCGTCAGGCTCATCATATAACGGTATGCACTCACAGCCAAGCATCTCAAAATATTTCCGTGCTGTAGGGCCTGCTGCGCCGTTTCCGCAGTCGCAAACAACTTTGAAGCGTTTTGTGAATGGTAACGTGAATTTCGACACGAGCATCTTCAGATATTCGTCATCAATTTTTGCGTGAGTCAATTTCCCCTGTCCTGACTCAAAATTTCCTGACTCCGCTATGTCGTGAATGTTCATGACCTCGCTGCCCCAGAGAGTCCCGCGCTCAAAGCAAAGTTTCAGGCCGTTCATGTCCGGGGGATTGTGCGAGCCGGTAATCATGACTCCCCCGTCAACATTGAAATGTATCATGCTCCAGTAAAGCATAGGCGTTGTTACGAGTCCGACATCAACAACATCGACTCCCGCCGACAAAATTCCCTCAGTCATGGCTGACTTGATTCGGGGAGTTGAGAGTCTTGCGTCGCCTCCGATTGTTACGCACGGTTTCACGCCCGCACGGATAAGCCACGAGGCATAAGCGCGCCCGATAGCTTTCACTGTTTCGTCTGTTAATTCCTTGTCAGCAACTCCGCGAATGTCATACTCACGGAAAATATTTGCAGGTATCTTCATGGTGAAGTCCTCCTCTTTCTTTGTGGATTGGCCTATCATAGCACACAAAAAACGGGGAACAGGTTTTTACGCCCATTCCCCGGAAAAATTTTTGCGTGAAGTTTACAGCATGTACAGCGAGATTCCATATATCGCCAAGACAGCAACGACTCCCTGAATCAATGTCGCCATTGTCTGAGCCTTGTACGCAGTGTTGAGATCCATATCGCTGAACTGAGTTACTACCCAGAAGTACGAGTCATTAGCGTGTGATACGACCATTGCGCCGCTTCCGATTGCGAGAGTCGCCAATACTCCGCCCATAGGTGAATCGAGTCCCAATGATGCGAGCATGGGCGCGATGATTTGCGCTGTCGTAACGATTGCTACGGTTGATGAGCCTTGAGCCGTCTTGAGTGCCGCCGCGATGATAAACGGAAGGAATATCCCGAAATTGTAGGACGCTAAAGCCTCGCCGATATATTTCCCGACACCTGAAGCCGCGATTACAGCACCGAGTCCGCCTCCTGCCGCCGTAATCATGATGATATTTGCGCCGTCTTTGACTCCTGCGCCTATCCAGCCGTTTGTTACTTCCTCAGTGAACGGTGCGAGGAAGAAGCACAATATTACGCCGATCGACAAAGCTATAACGGGGTTGCCCAAGAATGACGAGACAATGAAGAGCGTTGACTCTTTTCCGCCGATTTTCGCGAGTGTTGAAGGGTAGCTGATGAATGAGCTGAACGCAATCAGGATTAACGGAATAAGAATCGGTGCGAATGATTTGAACGCTGAAGGAAGAGTCCCATACTTTGCTTTAAGTTCCTCATATGAGCCGCCTTCCTCTGTGTTTGTGTCGAAAGGCACCGGGAGCTTCGGCCCTGCGATTAATGCGTAAATATATCCGGCAATCACAGAAATTATTGACACACCGATTCCCCACATAATGACCATTCCCAAATCTGCGCCGAGTTCATTTGCTGCCGCGATTGGGCCGGGCGTTGGAGGAACAAGAGTATGTGTCGCGTAAAGTCCTGTTGAAAGAGCGATTGCCATTGTCGACAAACTGACTTTGCTTCTGCGTGCTAATGACTTGTTCAGCGACGAGAGAATTACGAATCCTGAGTCGCAAAATACCGGGATTGAGACAACCCAGCCGATGAGACTCATTGCGAGGGCAGGACGCTTTTCACCGACGACATGAAGAACTGAGTCGGCCATCGTGAAGGCAGCCCCGGACTTTTCGAGCATTGCGCCGATAATCGTGCCGAGAAGAATCACGATTCCTATTCCCCGGCATGTTCCGCCGAATCCGTTGAGAATCGTATCGAGGACTTTAGCCGGTGCCATTCCGACAGCGAGTCCCATTGCGAGCGCGACTGCGAATAACGCGACAAACGGGTGAAACTTCATCTTAGAGATCAGAAGCACCATTAAGATGATGGCAACAATGAGAATTACTACTAACATAGAACCCTGAACCATTGCGGGAAAATCCCCTTTCTGAAAGTTTTTTTGTGAATGGAAAATTTATCATGTAGAATTATACGCAATTTCTTGTGAAAGGTGATTAGCAATTTGAACGAACGTATGAAGATGACCGCCGGAGAATTATACAATCCGGCCGATGATGAGCTTTACACTCTGAGGACGAAAGCTCACAAGCTCTGCATGATGTACAACGCTCTTTATGACACTGACGAGGAAGAACGCTCCAAGATTCTGCGCGAGCTTCTGCCGTACTCATCACATGACGCATATTTTCAGGGACAAATATTTTTCGATTACGGAATCAATATACACATCGGGAAAAATTTTTATGCGAATTTCGGCACAACAATTCTTGACATTTGCCCGGTAACAATCGGCGATAATGTCATGCTCGGAACGTATGTATCACTCGTAACTCCTATGCACCCGTTCAGATGGCAGGAACGGAACATTAAGACGGACGAAAACGGGAATATCTTTGCGCTTGAGTACGGGAAGCCCATAACGATTGGGAGTAACTGCTGGCTTGCCTCAAACGTAACAGTAATCGGAGGCGTAACAATCGGTGAAGGCTGTGTGATTGGCGCGGGAAGCATAGTAACGAGGGACATACCCGCCGGAGTTTTGGCCGCTGGGAATCCCTGCAGGGTCATAAAGGCAATAAAATGACAAGATATCGCGTAAATATGAAGAACCTTCTGATATGCTTCATGATAAGCATAGCATTGGCTCATTTCATAGATAATATAATTCTTAATGTGAAAGTGAGTGCTAACGCGACAAGCTGCTCGGTGCTCTTTCATTATATTGACTGGCTGATCTTGGCGATGACAGCACTTCTCTACAAAAGGATAAAGATGAAATATATTTTTATCATGTTTGTAATAGTAGGCGGTGATTTTCTGTCAGCCTATAACGGGATGAAGGTGTTTAATATGATGCCGTACCCGCGTTTGCACGTTGATCTTCTTGTTTCAGCGGCAATAATATGTTCATTGGGCGTTGACTGGTCATCATCACTGAACGAAGATGACGTATACAGCGTAATTAACGTGATGTTCCTTATTGGGATAACAGCATGTATATACGCCATGATTGCACAGAATGATGTTCTGCGTCAGCTTTTACGTGGTGCCTATGCAGGATGGCATTATATTTCATTTTTCGGCCAGAGAAATAAATTTGCTGTGGTATGCTACTTGGCTATAATTTGCGGTTTCTTCTTATGGCTGAAAAACGGCAGAATAATTTATCCGCTGGGAATTGCGCTGCTTTTTATCAGCATTGTATTCACAGACTCGCGAAATTCTTTCTTCTCCACAATACTATTTTTCGGCTTGTATTTTGCTTTCAGAAGCAGAATATCACCTGCAATAATGATAATCTTAGCTGTTCCAATGCTGATTATTCTCGTTTCAGTCATCGGAGTAAATTTTAATGATATGTCAGAAGTCTTTCAA
Organism: uncultured Fretibacterium sp.; assembly: GCA_946183145.1. Classification (GTDB taxonomy): domain Bacteria; phylum Synergistota; class Synergistia; order Synergistales; family Aminobacteriaceae; genus JAFUXM01. Next base: position 110,562 of record CAMGZM010000008.1, read on the forward strand.
CACAAGGGCGGACGAGAGCTCGAAGAGGAATCGCGTTTCCTTATGTGGACTTTAGGGCTGCTGAAAATATCGGAACATGGAGCTTGGCTACAAGGATTCGGCATACACTCATCAACTGCATTCCTTGAAAGGATCGAAAACGTTGGCAGCTTTCATAATATTTATATGGATCAGCTCTTTAACAGCGGAATGATAGGACTGTCCGTACATATTTGGGCTATGGTATTAATATACAAAAATATTTGCAGGCATCAGGATCTCTTATACAAAAACTTTATGAAAGCAGCGTTCTTGTCATTTGCTTTTTATTGTATGTTTGAAGCGGGGGCAATGATGTTCTCTACAAATTTTTTCTCGATCTTCACTAGTACTATTTTCGCTGTGCTGCCTCAGTATAAAAAGGAGAGTTGATAACTTGAAATCGCTATTCATATGCAACACGTACATGCAGGTCATAATAGCAGTCCAAGCAAAAATAAGGCTGTTTGCTGAAGATGATGTTGATATAGTTCTCTCAGATAGCAGCATCAACGCTGACAAAAAAGCAGAGGGGCTTCGCAAAACAGGATTATTCCGGCGGGTGAAGTATATCAAGACAAAAGCAGTCTCAAAATATTCAAGGTTCTCGAAAATATTTGGTGTTGTCAGCGCATTTTTCATGAAGAATAACATGTATTCCGATCTTTTTTGGGATGATTTGGATTATGACCGTATATTTTTCTACAATCCCGGTGTTGATACGTTTGCTGCGTTCGATAAAGCATTAAGATTATCAGGCAGAAAGAATCCCCCTGAACTCATACGCATTGAAGAAGGCATACTCACACCGCCTTGGCTTCCTTTGCTTGAATACGGGATTGGAACAGGCGAGCTTGACGGACGCTCAACAGTTTTTCACATTCTCTGCAAAATCACGGGGCGGCCTGATCTGGTCAGCAATACGCGGAAATACATGTGCTTTTACCCTGAGCTTCTCGGAACATCACCGCTTATGAAAAATATGGAGCGCAAAGATTACCCGCATATACGTATTCCCTTCCTCACAAGCAACAAGGATTTTCTCGAAAAACTCAACACCGTTTTTGACTATGACCCGTCAGCAAATTCATTCCCGCAGAAATATATATACTTTGCAACTTCATCGGACATTGACGGAAATCCTGTAGGCGAGACGGAGCTTATCATAAAAATTTCTGAGCTTGTCGGAAAAGATAATCTCCTCGTGAAAGTTCACCCGCGCGACGGAAGGGACGTTTTTGAACGCGCAGGACTCACAGTCAGCAGAAACTCCGCGCTACCCTGGGAGGTCATACAGCTCAATTATGACTTCACGAAACATGTATTTATCTCTCTGTCTTCAGGAAGCACGCTTAACATCACGGCCATGAAGAACGAAAATATCCCGGTGTTTATGCTTTTTCCTCTCGTTGCGGGAAAAGATAAGCAAATCGACAGCTATTGTGTTAATATGAAAAAGACTCTTGAAGCTCTTCAGGCTTTGGGCGTTTGCAGGTCAGTGAAAATTACGGACAAGTTAGGAGATGTGATAATGTGAAAGGCACAATCAAGATTTCAGCACCATATGTTGAGCAGACCGACTCGGAAATTTTCGGCTCGGCTGTGAGATTGGCGGCGGACGTGGAAATGATTAACCCGAACACGGGAGTCAATGAGAAACGCCCGCTTTTCTTTGAGTTCGCGCGAAGGTACGAGGAATATTTATGCCCGGAGCGTTCCGACGCTTTTGTGATGGGGCTTCTCTCAACGGCTATGGAGAATGACTGCAATATAGAGTTCGAGACTCCCATGACTGACCGCCTGTTTTACCAGATGAATGACGACTACCTGCCTATGATGGCGAAATACAACGCTAATTTCCCGCTGTCTGACATAAGGCTATCAGGCCCGGTAACATCAGCAGAATTACTTACCCGGGGGGGGGGTATGGAGTTGCAACGGGCTGTTCCTGCGGTGTTGATTCGCTCTATACAGTCTACAAGAAAACACACTGCAGTGTTGACAGGTATAACCTGACGCACCTTTTCTGCCATTCCTGCGGAACACTTGACTGCAACGAGGAAAGAATAAAGGCTCTGTACACAAGAATTTACAGGCGCGTTGAGAATCTCTCTGCGTATCTGGGGCTTGAAGCCTGCGGGTGCTGGACAAATATTCACACATTCTACAAGTTCCCGTACAAAATATTCTGCTACTTCTATACAACTACTGCGGCCGGATGCGTATTTGCCCTGCAAAAATTGTTCAGCGTTTACTACGAGAGTTCAAGTTACCCGCTCGAACAAATACACCTTGAGGCACTCCAGAATTACAGCGGGACTCTTGATGGCTCAATGCTGGATATTTACACGCTGCCTTGCATGAACACAGATACGCTCACATTCTATTCTGCCGGAACTGAAGCAACAAGAATCGAGAAGCAGGAAGCAATAGCAGATTATCCCGCGGCGCAGAAATTTCTCTCAGTATGCGGAATAGAGTATGACGGAGGAGAGATTGCAGAGAACAAATACAACTGTTCCCGCTGTGAAAAATGCGTCAGGACAATGACAAATTTCTACGCAATAAACAAGCTGGATAATTTTGCAGAAGTTTTTGACGTTCAGGACTACAAGGCAAATTTCGCAAAGCGTCTCGGCCGATGGATGGGAATATGCAAGAAACATTACATTCATGATTTGATGCCCCGTCTCAGACAGAACAACATAAAAATTCCGTTCGGTGCGCGTGTATATGCATTGCTTTTTTGGAGGCCGTATAGCTTTCTCAAGAAGAAATTGAGAAACTCGCGCTTTGTGAGAAGGCTTTACTACAAGTTCAATATTGACAGGAAGATTCACGGTTACAGAAGTTCAGTATCAGAAGCATACAAGGATTTGATGTAACAGCTTCCCCCTTCAATTCATAAACTGGAGGAGGGAAGAAAAAACTCTTTCAGGAGATGAAAACATGAAGGGTACAATCAAAATTTCAGCACCATATGTACAGCAGACCGACTCGGAAATTTTCGGCCCGGCTGTGAGACTGGCGGCGGACGTGGAAATGATTAACCCCAACACGGGAATCAACGAAACACGCCCGCTTTTCTTTGAGTTCGAGCGAAGGTTTGAGGAGTACTTATGCCCGGAAAGTTCAGACGCTTTTGTGATGGGACTTCTGTCAACCGCCCTCGAAAATGACTGCGCTATTGAGTTCACCGCGCCGATGTCAGAAACTCTCTTTTATCACCTCAGCGATGAATATATCCCGGCAATCACAAAGTACTACAGGAATTTCCCGATATACCCCGTCAAACTTACCGGCCCTGTATCTCCGCAAGATTACTTACCCAGGGGGGGGCAAAGGAGTCGCTGTCGGCTGTTCGTGCGGAGTTGACTCGTTCTATACTCTATACGCAAAAATTCACGCAAGCATCGAACGGTTCAAAGTAACTCACCTCTTCATAAGCTCAAGCGGAACTGAAGACAATAACCCCGAAAGAATCAAAGCTACATACAGCAAAATGTTCAGCCGCACAAAGAGCCTCGCAAAATCTTTAAGCCTCGACTGTGTTGGCTGCTGGAGCAACATTTACACCTTCTATAAATTCCCCTATATGGCCTACAATTATTTATTTGCAAGCACATATGCCGCCTCGCCGTATGCCATTCAGAAATTAATCGGCGTTTATCATCACAATTCAGGATATGCCATCGAGGATATTGATGCCAGTAAAAACACATACACACAATCCGGCTATGACGGTTCATTTATGGATCTCTTTGCGCTTCCGAGATTCTCAAGCGAAAACTTAACAACTTACGTAACAGGGTCTGACAAATCAAGAGTCGAAAAGGAAGAAGCCTTTGCAGACTTTGAAGCGGCGCAGAAATTTCTTTCTGTCTGCGGAGAAGAATACGGCGGAAAAGATCTCGGCGAAAAATTCAACTGCTCCGTGTGCAAGAAGTGCCTGCGTACAATGAGCGGGTTCTATGCGCTCGGAAAGCTGGATAATTTCCGGGAAGTCTTTGACGTTGACGGCTACAAGAAGTACCTCGGCAGGAGACTCGGAAAATGGTTCGCGTATGATCACGGCGGTTTTGTCAGGGACTTCAAGACGTATGCGAAAAGAAACGGCGTTAAGATTCCTTTCAGCGCGTATTTGTGGAAATGGTGCGTTTACAGTCCGTATCATTTTCTCGTAAGGCATCTGAGAAATTCTAAGTTTGTCAGGAAGCTATACTACAAATTCAATATTGACATTCTCATTCACGGTTACAGGAATTCAGTTGCAGATAAATTTTTGAAGGAAGAAAAATAAAAGCAGTGTGTTAGAATGAGCCTTCAAGAGGAATACAATTCGCCGGAAAAACGATGCCGGGAAAATTTCATGTATTCTGAAATGGAGACGAAATGACAACAACACTTTTCATGCCTATAAAGCTCAACAATCAGAGGATGCCGGGCAAAAACACAGCGCGTTTTGACGACGGCACGCCGCTTCTACAGGTAGCATTACGCACCGCATTATCGGCAAAATCACTTACTGTGGGGGGGGGGGTATTGACCGCGTTGTCGTATATTGCAGCAGCGACGAGATAATACCCTTCCTTCCCGACGGTGTAGAGTTCATTAAACGCCCCGAATATCTTGACCTCCAGACAACAAAGTCAGGCGAGATAATCAGGGCGTTTCTTGATGAAGTTGTGTCTGACATCTACGTTATGTTTCACGCTACGTCGCCCTTCATCACAAGAGAACACCTCATAGAATGCATTGACGCTGTGAAGTCAGGCCGTTACTCTTCCGCATTCTGTGCAAAGAAGCTGCAAAATTTCATGTGGTACGACAACAAGCCACTGAATTTCACCCTCGACTCTGCCCCCAGGACTCAGGACATGAAGCCGTATTATTGCGAACTCTCAGCACCTTACGTTTTCAGGCGGGAAGTCTTCTACAAGTACGGAGGGAGGACAGGCGATAATCCGTATATCTGCGAGAGCACAGAGATTGAAGCTATTGATATTGATTTCCCGGAAGATTTCGCACTCGCTAATGCCGTATACATGGCCATGCTCAGAGGGGAGATTAAATCCTGATGGGAAGTATTCAGCTCCTTGACTGCACATTGAGGGACGGAGGACACCTCACAGGCGGGAAATTCGGCGAAAATATTATCAGGTACGTACTTCAGAAACTTGTTGACGCGAAAATCGACATCATAGAAGCAGGCTTCCTCATGAATGAGCAGTATACTTCTGATTACGCAAGGTTCAAGAGTATTGCTGATGCAAGAAAAGTGCTTCCGGCGGATAAAGGATCGTCAAAAATTTCTCTCATGGCCGATTTTGTTGACCTTTCAGAAATTGAACCGTGCAACGGAACTGTTGACATTATACGGCTGTCATTCAAACATTTCCGTCTTGACTGGGCATTGAAAACCGCTCGTATTCTCATCGACAAAGGCTATAAAGTCTTCATTAATCCCGTGAACTGCAATATATATTCAGATGAGCAATATATAGAAGTCCTGAAGAGAGTCAACGAAATTCACCCGTACGCATTTTCGATCGTTGATACTTTCGGGGCGTTAAGGATGAGGAGTCTTTCACGGTTCTATTACCTTGTGGACTCGAATCTTGACAGCGATATTCACATCGGGCTTCACCTTCACGAAAATTTAGGGCTTGCGTACTCACTCGCGCAGCACTTCATAACAATCAACGAGGGAAAACGCGACATAGTGATTGACGCTTCACTTCTCGGAATGGGACGCGCACCGGGGAATTTATGCATCGAGCAGATTATGGGACATTTGAATTATTATTACGGCGGGCAATACAACACGGCAGCCGCATATGACGCTATAGACGACTGCATAGTGAATCTTAAGCGCAATACTCAATGGGGGTACGCGATACCTTACGCGCTTTCGGCAAAATATCAGCTTCACAGGACATACGCGGAGTTTCTCATGAACAAGTGGAGGCTTCATACGAGGGACATCGAGCAGATACTCTCAGAGATTCCCAAAGAAGAGTCGATTTTGTTCAACGAGGAATTTGTAGAAAGGCTTTACCGTGATTTTGTGTCAGTGAAGTATGATGACGCGGATAACCTGAAGAATTTTGCTGACGAACTGAGAGGAAAAAACGCGGTGATTGTTGCGCCGGGTTCATCACTTTCTGAGGCTGAAAACAGAGAGCGGGTCAAAAATTACGTTAAGGATAACAACGCTGTAGTGATTGCTGTGCATTTTATGCCGGATTTCGTGAGCTGCGATTACCTTTTCTACACGAATATAAAACGCTTCGAGATAAGCAGGGCGGGTGAATTTTTCCGAAAGCTAATCATTACGTCGAACATTCTGCGCTACAACCCGGACGAAAAATGCAGGTACGTTTTTGAATGGGCAAGGCTCGCGAATCATGACGGGATATATTCAGACGACTCGACACTTATGCTTGTGAATCTTCTGAGATATTGCGGAGTGAAGGAGATTGCCGCGGCGGGTTTTGACGGCTTCACAGCACAGAGCAGCCCTTTTTACAGCGGCGACAGTGTTCACGCAAACGGCTTCAGCAGGGGAAATGATTTCGACAAAACGAGGGAGCTTACAGCGCGGGTAATAAGGGAAAAATATTCGGGCGCAATAAAATTCCTCACACGATCAATTTACGAGTGATAAAAAATGACCTCCCTGTGAAATTTCGGGGAGGCCTGAATTTATTGATGTTCGGCATGTATTCGCTGAATCAATTTCCCGATGCCGAGTTCCATACAGTCTTGTATTCTTCATAGCTTATACCATGAATAGTATTTCTTGTGTTCTCAATATTATGATAGAGAGTAGCGATCAATACAACGAAAGCTATGAGCCACAATACACGCTTTATTAACCAATCTTCACGCCTCTCAATAATCAGGTTCTCAATAGGAATCAGACATGATGGAATGAGATAATAATATATATTAGGCAGGATAATCGCAAAAAACGGAACTGCTGACAATGCTATCGTGAAGAATAATATCTTACATAGCATATCATTGTAGCGGGTGCTAAGCAGTTTGAAGTTAAGACAGAAATATACAGCTGACAGGGCAGTACAACCCCAAACTGCTTTTAAGTCAACATTGATGTCCATACCCTGCTCTTCTAACATGCCCCGAAGATACGCGGCTTTCCCTACCAGCATAAGAAATTGCGGCATTAAGTTCGCTGATATAGGCACGATTACCACAATACCCGCAACAGTGAGAAGAATAGTTTTGAGAAAAAGTTTCCGCGTGATTTTGATGTGCATAATTGCCAGCAAGGGCAGGAAAAGCAAAGCTGACATATGCATTGTCGCCCCAAAAAGCAGAATCAAAGCAGCCTTCATTAATTTTCTGTCTTCCATAGCTATTAAAGCAAACAATATGAATGTCAAGGCTGTCGACCGTCTTAGCGCAGTGAAATATGCACTTTCTCTCAGAAGGTAAATATACATTGTCATTGCACCAAGCAACGGAGCCCGTGAATTTCGTTCCAGATATTTGTATAAGGCTATAGCACCGATCAACGCCAGAAAGATTATGAAAACACGGTAGGGAAGTCCCAGAAGAGCACCGAATATCCAGTTAAGGAGAGTAAATCCGCTTTCAGCTCCCCTGCCGCTAGGAAGATAAAACTGGCCAATAAATTTCCATTCAGATATGATACTGATGAGAGACATGCTGCTAGCTTCCTCATAGAAAAAAGGATAAAAGTGAACAGTATCAGCTCCAACTTCATTTGAGCGCAAAGACAGAACCACAAAGAATTGAAAGCAGGCGATAAACAAAAATTTTTTCCTGTCTTTCATCATGATTCGCCAAAAAGGCAGCAACAACAAATTAATGTAATAGAAATCAAAACCATCTATAGCTCACTATACCTTCAGGAAATCCGGCAAAACTTTTTCAAGCTCATCAAAAGGATATTCCCCGCAAGATTTCCCCTCACGGAACAATACTGCACCGCCCGGAGTCCCTGCGATTCCGAACTGTGCATGACGCGCTTCTTTCGGGCCGTTGACCTCGCAGCCCATCACAGCAACGCTCACACCGTCAGGAAGATTCGCTAACATAGGCTCAACAATCTTCACGAGCCTCATGACATCAGCCCGCCTACGTCCGCAAGTGGGACAAGAGATCAGATTCACGCCGCGAGTCCTAAGCTCAAGAGCCTTCAGAATCTCATAGCCGACTCTGACTTCACGTTCTGGTTCATCAGTCAATGACACGCGCAAAGTATCACCGATTCCCCTCATCAACAACGCAGAAATACATGAAGTACCCTTTACGACTCCTCCGTCGCCAGGCCCGGCTTCAGTCAAGCCAATGTGCATTGGGAAATCAGGATATGCCGCCGCGATAAGCTCATTTGCTTTCACGCATTCAGGAACGCTTGAGGATTTCGCCGACAAAATTATATCCGTGAAATTATGACTCAGCAACAATTCTGCCTGCTCGCGCACCGCAATGAATAGAGCTTCTGCCCTGTCTCCTTTTGCCGCGTCAAGCTGGGACTGTGATACGCTGCCTCCGTTCGCGCCGATTCGAATCACAACGCCCGCCGATTTCGCGCAAGATATTACGTCATTGAGCCGGGACAATGGCATATTTCCGGGATTGATTCTGATTGCACGGCAGCCCGACTCAATCGCAAGAATCGCTAACGCCGGGTCAAAATGTATATCCGCCATAATCACAAGCCGAGTCGATTCAACGAGAGCGCGCAAATCATCAGCATATTTCGCGTCAGGAAGTGCAGCCCTCGCCATCTCGCACCCGGATTTTATGAGCCTCTCACACTGCGCTGTGCATTCGTCGCGTTTGTCGAGGGAAATTTTCAGCATACTTTCAACGCGAACAGGAGAATCACCGCCGATTGTCAGTCCGTTAATGTTTACTTGTCGTTTGCTGTTCATGGCCTAATGTGTGAGAAATAAATTGTAGACATCCTTGCACGTAACAAGAATCATCAGCGAAATCAACACGACAAATCCAGCTGTGTGGATCCAGTTCTCGACCTTTTCGGGAAGCCTTCTGCGTAAAATCATCTCCAGTAACACGAAAAGTATTCTCCCTCCGTCAAGCGCAGGAATGGGAAACAGATTCAGTATTCCGAGATTAAGCGCAATGATTGAGATAAACGAGATGAATCCCCACAAGCCTGAATGCAAAGCATGGCCGGACATTGACGCAATTCCGACGGGGCCGGTTACGTCCGCTTCCTGATAGCCCATGACTAACTCAGCGAGTCCCCGCAGCATCATCAATGTCATTCTGTAGATATATCCCGCCGAGTTCCTGAACGCCGCAAAGATTCCGTAACGAACATATGACGGTGATACGCCTAACATGGGTCGTCCGTATTCCTCGTTGTTTGGTATGTTTACGGTTAATGCTAATGTTTCATCGCCGCGTTTGACTGTGAGTGAGACTGACTCATTTTTAGCGGCCTCTGTGCGAATCTTCTCGGACATTTCGCGCCATCTTGTTACGGACTCGCCGTTGACTTTCTGAATCTCATCGCCGACTCTCAAGCCTGCAATTTCTGACGGGAAGCCGGGCATAATCTCGCCGATTTTCGTGCTGTCCATGTCAAGAATGCCATTGCCCCAGAGATATAACGCCATGAGGAAGACAGCAAGCAGAATGTTGAAGGCCGAGCCGTTAAGGAGGATGAGGAATCTTTTCCACGCTGACTGCTCGTTGAAGCCTTTGCCGGGGATAACTTTCTCGCCGTCGTCCTCTTCATTCATTCCCGCGAGTCTGCAAAAGCCCCCGATCGGAAATGCACGCAATGACCATAACATTCCGTTTTTGTCGCGACGCTGAAGGAGAGCCGGCCCCATTCCGAACGCGAACTCGTGAACCTGAACGCCTAAAATTTTTGCAGTGATGTAATGTCCGTATTCATGTACGACAACGCAGACTGCTATAACGATTACGAAAGCTATAACGCTCATAAGCAGATGCAAAATTAACACGCTCCCTAAATTTTGATGGAAATTTTCACATAGTATACAGCAAATCTTGAAGGCTTTATGTTTTGATGACGGGAAAATTTTTAGTGATGTGAATGTAAATCTCTCGTGAAAAAAGTATAGAAAAGATGCAAGGCTTTGTGCTATAATTTTCTTGGCCAAAAATAGCATACAATTATTCTATCTTACCTTGCATAATGGGTATTATATCACATGCGGGTATGTTGTGTTAGTTGTATGCAAAAATTTTCATTGCGTTGTTTGGTTAAAGGTTTGCGCGTGTCAAAAAGTGCGGCATTCAAGAGGATTCACGGGGAAAAAATAGAAGGAGGAAAATTTCATGAGGAAAACAAGAAAAGGATTCACACTGATCGAATTATTAATCGTGGTTGCAATTATGGGATCACTTGCGGCAATGATGGCAAGTTCAAGCGCGGACTCAATCGACAATGCGGCGGCAAGTGCAATTATGAACAACTTGCAGACCATGAAGACAGCGGCGTATGACATGTACATGAATGAACCTGCGGTTGCTGGCATGACGGATATAGATGGTACAAAAAAACCTGGTACAGCACCTGCGAGTGGGACGGATGATCGCAAGACTGTATCACAAATACTTGGTAAATATCTCGGCAGGATTGATATAGCGACGAACTACGGCATAGTAGGCGATACTAATTCATGGTACGTATACTACACACTTCAGGACAGCGAGAGCGCAAAGGTCAAAGCGATATTAGCAAAAAAGGCTAACGCGGCGGGGCTTCTCGGAGCAGCAGATTCAAATTTAGCTACGTTAACGGCTGATACAACTACTTACTACACTGCTGCGGATGCGAATAAGGTAATTGCTCTCAGAGTACGCTAACCACAAACGAACAAAGCCATACCTACCGTAGGCGCGTAAGCGATAATCAAACACACATAAAAAGAGTCTCCCATGCCTGCCTTCGGGCACTATCGGGAGGCTCTCTCTTTTTCTCTCACTGCTATCTTGCGTGCTTGCTGTAAATTTCCTTCATTCGCTTCAAAGCGTCATGTATATATCTCTGCGGACATGCGATATTCCACCGCTCGAAGCATTCACCCTGTTCGCCGAAAATATATCCCTCGTCAAAGAACAATCTCGCCTCCTCATGATTCACTCGCTCTAGTTCCTCATGGCCGAGTCCCAATCCCCTCATGTCGAGCCAGAGCAGATATGTTCCCTCAAGGTCAAACACTTTCACCGCAGGAAGCTCCCTCGCAATGAAGTCCGCAATGATTCTCCTGTTGCCGTCAATCACGCTCAGGCATTCGTCAAGCCATTCACCGCAATGTTTATAGCCCGCCTCACACGCAGTATAGCCGAGTATGTTGCATTTCGGATTCGGATTCGACAGCTTGAGGGACGCAAAATATTTTTCACGCAATGACTCATTCGGGACAAATATATTTGACGTTTGAAGCCCGGCAATGTTGAATGTCTTGCTCGGTGCTGTAAGTACGAGGCAGTTTTGCGCGAACTCATCACAGATTGAAGCGTAAACCGTATGAACATGCCCCGGCATAATCAGGTCAAAATGAATCTCATCAGACACGACAAGGACATTATTTTTCACGCAGATATTTCCGATTCGAGTCAGCTCATCACGAGTCCAGACTCTTCCGACGGGGTTATGAGGGCTGCAAAGGATTAACATCTTCACATTAGGGTCTGAGGCTTTGCGCTCCATGTCGTCAAAATCAATCTCGTAGCGAGTCCCAGTGTTAATCAGCGGATTTGCGACAAGTTTGCGGCCTGTTGTGTTTACGGCCATGTACATAGGGTAGTACACAGGAGTCATTAACATAATTCCGTCGCCCTCGTTCGTGTACGTCAGAACCGCCCGGAAAAATGCGTCAACGACTCCGCTTGATGGCAAAATCCATTCGGGTTTAGCGTCCCATTTGCGGCGGACTCTCATCCATTCGCAGACTGTTGCGAGATATTCAGGCGTTGGATTCTCGTAGCCCATTATTGACTCGTCAAGCTGTCGTTTTATCGCGCTCACAATTTCCGGCGGCGTAAGAAATTCCATGTCAGCAACTGAAAACGGAATTATGTCATCTGACTCACTAACTCCGAATCGTTTCAGCTCGTTCCATTTTCCCGAACCAGAATTGAATCTCTTGTGTACTGTCTCAAAATCATATTTCATTTCTCAATCTCCATTCATAATATGATGGTCTCAAAATCATCAGGCACGTATAAATTTCCCGAATAATATTGCCTCCCTTCAGCCGTATAACGTTCCTTCCTGTGCGCTAAGTCCGAGTCCTCAGTGTGATAAAGCAGCAAGTTTTTCACGCCTAATTTTTGCGCGGTAATGCTTGCGTCCTTTACGGTTGAGTGATGTTTTCCGTAAGGGTCAAATATTTCTGCGTCCGAGTAAAGGCAGAACGCTTCATGAAACAGCCATTCACAGCCGCGAACGTAATCAAAGTTAGACTCGTGGCATGGCTCATCACCGCAGAAGGCTAATTTTTTCCCGTTATCGTAATCCATAATGAAGCCGTATTGTTTTGTGCGGGATGAATTTACGTCAAAAATTTTCACGTCATGGCCGATGATGTTTCTTGTTTCGTTGCTGCTGACGGTGATAAGGTGAATGCGTTTGTGAACATAATCGTACTGGTACGGCAGAAGAAACTTCCGGCAAATCTCATCAGTCAGTTCTATAACTTCATCATGAGAATATATATTCATGTCGCCGTCAAATCGTCTTTTGTCCATGAGCTGAGCTGTGATTCGTATTACCCATATTGCGCCGAGTATGTGATCTATGTGCGAGTGAGAGATAAATACATCGTGAATTTCCGGGAGCGAATAGCCCGCGTGCTTTATGTGGTGAAGAATCGTATTGCCTCCGCCGGTGTCAACAAGAAAATTTTTCCCGTCATCATCAAGAATGAAGCAGGTGTTGTAGCATTCTGTAACAAGTGCGTTGCCAGTACCAAGAATAACAAGTTTCATGATATATCAGCCCTCCATGCTTCATTGAACCACTGACGCTGTGAGAGCCAGTAATTTGCGGCTGTTAATGCGTGTTCCCTGAATACCCCGAAATCTAAGTTTACCGGGTAAATTCTGCCTCCTGAAAATTTTTCCGAGAATACGTACAGGCCGTGCCAGCCGTTATTAGGATATTCCGTTGTTCCGCCGTTCACCATAGCAATAAATTTCGGAAGCCTCAGAAAATCGCCGTCAAGAACAATAATAACGCTCCAGAAAAATGAGCGCATAGCCTGCAATGATGGCTCGCGGTCTCTCGTTACCCTATCTCGTATGCTGGTCTTGCTCTGAATACAGCCGTAACAGAATTTCCTGCCGTCATCCCTGCTGACAACAGCGTAAAGGTCAAATACTCCTGAGCGCACCTGTTCTTTGAGCCAGCTTATGTCGCGGGGTTCGTTGCTTAATTCTCCGGCTTTAATCATCATGTTCAAATCTCTCTGCAATACAATCTCTATTCCGTCATCTTTCAGGGCTGAAGACGCAAGAGACTTTATCATTTCTTCGAAGGCATGTCCGCTTGACTTCTTCCAGCTCTGATCCGCGCTTATTACTCTCGCTATAGTGTCTGTGTCAATTATTCCGCTCTTCCTGTGAACATGCGCCGAATATACAGCGTGCCATATATCAGCGGCATCAGCATCAGGAAATTTTTTCATCGTCTCAATAAGTGTCTCCCTGATTGCTTCCTTCTGTGCATATGTTTCCGGCTCAATCATAACTAACTCTGAATAAGTTTTGCCGTAAATTTTTCCGCAGTATTTCTGAATGTCATTCATAATTTCAGCCTTCCAGTATGTTAATTATTTCCCTGCCCCAAGCATAAGCCAGCAAGGGCGGAACTGCATCGCCTATCTGTTCGTACTTGTCCTGAATGTCCCGGTCAATATGAGGAACGATGAACGGCCCTCCCGCAAAGTCATAGCAGTCCGGAAAAGACTGGAGCCTCGCGCATTCCCTTACGGTCAAAGCCCTGTTGCTGAATGGGTGAACGAACTCATCAAGGCAGTGGCTCGTTACTGTAGGTGAAGGCTCATCGGGTTTCAGCCTGTGATTTCTCTTGATGAACATTTTGCGTGGCATTACCCTTCTTGCCTGCAAATTTTCACGCTCCTGCCCGGTGTACCTGTCAAACAGATCTTTGAGGCTCTCACCCTGCCGGAGCAATGAGAATCTCTCAAGAGTACACGCCCTGTGCTTCATTGGAGTCTGGTACGTCAGGGAATTATTCTGCCCTTTGCCTGTTCTCCAGAAATTATTATCGCGCATAAGCCCGGAATATTCTGATTCTGTCTGTAAATATGTACTCGGCTCTGTTTTCGTGTTAGGGATTACGTCAGGGAGTCCGGCAAATGCTTCTGAGACTGTTACGGCTTTATGTGCTGGCTGCTCCGGGGCAGTGAGTCGTATATTTCTGTCTTTCACCGCAAGTATGAATAATCTGCTGCGCTTCTGAGGGACTCCGTAATCGGCTGCATTGAGTATAAATCTCTCGTGATTGATATATCCCGCGTCTTCAAGCTCGCGTTCAAGAATGTTAATGATGAACTCGCCGGAATTTTTTGCTGTCCTCTTTGTCGTGATTGCCGGGACATTCTCAAAGAGAATCATTTTTGCGCGGGTTATACATGCGATTCTTATTGCCTCGCGGAAAAGATACTGCCTGTAATCGTAGAATGAGCGCGACTTGTTCCCGGCTGTCGAAAATGTTTCGCACGGCATCCCGGAAGTGAGAATGTCAATTCCTTCATCAGGCAAATACGGCAGAATATCTTTGCTTGTTACGTTCCTTATGTCGGAATGAATGACGTTAACGCCATTGTGATTCGCCCTGTAGGAGTCAACACAGCTTTTGACGCACTCAACAGCAAGAAGAGTATTTATCCCGGCTGCGTAAAATCCTGTGCATATTCCGCCGACTCCCGAAAAGCAGTCAATGTGTGTCATATTTTCTCCCATTCCGTAATAATTCCCCGCGCTTTTAGCTCGTCAAGAATGCCCGACAATCTTTCGCATTCATTTTCAGGAACATCACAAATCACGCTCACGCCTTCCGCATAATTCCATCTCAAATTTACAGCCCCGGCACCTTCAAGCAGCCGCGTAACATTCCCGACAGAGTTATAGCTCATTGAGACTCGTATTGTTACTGTTGCGACTCGTTCGACATTCCCGCAAAGCTCAAGCGCATTCATGGCCGTATCCCCGTAAGCGTCAATCAAGCCTCTTACGCCTAACTTGACTCCGCCGTAATACCTCGTTACAACCACAATCACATTCACGAGTCCCGAATGCTTTATTGCGTTGAGGATTGGCCGCCCTGCTGTCCCGGATGGCTCGCCGTCATCTGATGAGTACTCCGTTCCGTCAGAAAGAATATACGCCCGGCAGTTGTGAGTCGCGTCCCTGTGCTGTGAAATTACGTCAGCGAGAACAGCGCGCGCTTCTTGTTCGTCATGGCAGGGGCGAACGTCAGCGATAAATACCGAGCGTTTTATTTTCTGTTCGTACTGTGATGATTTTTCCGGCTCTCTATACGCATTCGGCCCAGGCATCTTTTATCCTTCGCCATGAGTTTTCTATTGCGTCAGATATGACTCTCGTCTCGCCTAAAACGGGCATGAAGTTATTATCCCCGTTCCATCGCGGGACTATGTGCCTGTGAAGATGACCGTCAACACCCGCGCCCGCCGTGCGTCCTAAATTTATGCCCATGTTGAAGCCGTCCGGGTGCATTACGGTTTTGAGGACTCGAATCGCTTTTGATGTCAGCAAGTGCATTTCGAGAGCTTCCGAGTCAGTGAGAGACTCATAGACATTAGTATGACGATAGGGAATCACCATCATATGACCGGGGTTATACGGGTAAAGATTCATGATGACGAAGCACGACTCACCCCTGTGAACGATAAAATGCTCATCATCTTTGTGTTCAGCCGGGAAATCACAGAATATACACCCCTCGTGCTTGGGTGCCTCAATGTATGACATTCTCCATGACGCGTAAAGCTGCTGCATGATGAAGCCTCCTTTAAGTTTTGTGAATGATGAGATTATATCCTATGATTTATGCTGAAAGTACAGCCGCAATAATTCTGACGGTAGAGTCCTAATTCGCGCGAAATTTTTACGGAGCGTAAGAAGCCGTTATTCTTGCGCCAGATTCGAGACTCCCATTTTAGGCCGTGAGATGATGAGACTGACTCGCCGATCTCGTTGATGAGCTTCACATTTTTGTGCGGGCTTATCGTGAGGGTTGTTGACATGTATTCACAGCC
This sequence comes from uncultured Fretibacterium sp., assembly GCA_946183145.1. Lineage (GTDB taxonomy): Bacteria > Synergistota > Synergistia > Synergistales > Aminobacteriaceae > JAFUXM01. Next base: position 126,887 of record CAMGZM010000008.1, read on the forward strand.
GAGCCGAATCGCTTCATGTGCTGACGCTTCAAGCTGTAACGTGAAACATTGAGTGCAGCGTTTTCCGCCTTCCGGTTCATTTTCGAGACCGTGAATTTCTTTGAGCCATTCTTCCGGGACATATTCAGGAATCGTGCAGGTGATTCCGTTGTGAGCTGTTACGGTGTGAATCGCTTCGAGCCGACGCAAATATTCATCGAGCGGGTGAATGTTGCTTCCGTAAAAGAAGCCGTAAACTTCCCAGCCCTCATTGAGAAGGTCAGGTATCGGAACTGTGCCGTCAGGAGCGCAGCAAATGTGAAGAAGAATTTTTTTGCTCATGAAGTGATTATACGCTATAATTCCGGCCATGATGAAATCACACGAGGACTTGACAAAGATAATATTAGTCAGTAAAATCAGTTATCGGTTATCGGTTATCGGTTATCGGTTATCGGTATCACTTTGTCTAGAATCCTTTCACAGTAAATCACAATCCCAATCAATAAATCATAAACACGGAAGCAACAGCCCTGCTTTGTGCGCAACGAGGCGGGGTAATTTATTATGTAAGGAGAAATTGCACGCATGGAATTGAAGCCAAGCACGTGGATGGGGAAATTATTAATGGGGTCATTGTTCTTTCACAGGAAATTTCTTCAGAGTAAAGGTCAAGATCTCAGTCTCGTAATCTCAAAAAATTTCAGCGTAAAATTATCAGATTATGACCCAAGAGCAGCTACCATAGAATTAATGTCGCGTGAGATTTACCATTACGGCGTTGAAGGAAATACGGCGGAGCTTGGAGTGTATCAGGGAGATTTTGCGAGGCTGATAAATCATTATTTCCCTGACAGAAAATTATATTTGTTCGACACGTTCGAGGGATTTGACGAAAGAGATTCGGAAGCAGAAAGAGTCGGAAATTTTTCAAGCGGCACTCAAGATTTTTCGCAGACATCAGAAAAGTTAGTGCTGTCGAGAATGGAGCATCCCGAAAACTGCATAGTCCGTAAAGGCTGGTTTCCTGACACGGCAGAAGGCGTTGAAGATAAATTCTGTTTCGTGAGCATTGACGCAGATTTGTACAAGCCTATACTCGCCGGGCTTGAATTTTTTTACCCAAGACTTAATCACGGAGGACTCATAATGATTCACGACTTCAACAACCCTGATTACCCCGGATCACGAGAGGCCGTAAAAGAATTTTGCGAACGTAACAGCATCAGCTATGTATGTCTGTCAGATCATTACGGCTCTGCTGTCATAACCCGCTAACCTGTCTTCCTTCCCTCAAGATACATCCTCAGGTGAGATAACGCGTAATTTATATCCTCAGGCAGTGTATCAGGCGCACCGCTCATATACTGCCTCACTTTTTTCTCACTCTCAATAACTTTCACTTTTTTCACGGGCTTTTTTGCAGGAAGTTTTTTCTTAGACTCAGGCTCATTAATCTTCACTGTGAAATTTTCACCCACCTCATATCCCAGACTCGAAAGTCCGCGCAGAATATTCCCCCTCATGTTCACGAGTTTGTTTCTTGCCTGGTCATTCACAGCCTCAACCGTAAGACAATCAACGCCAAGCACACACGGACATGAATAGCGCGCATTCTCTATACCTACAACAGAAACCCATGAACGTTTGAGGTCCTCTAAAATCTCAACTCTCTTCACAGCTTCAGGAAATAATTTCCGGGGATCTATTCTCAGTTCGTCATCTTCAGTTATCATTTTTCATTCTCCGTTCATTTCGTGAAAGTATCACCGAGATCAATTGCACGTCAACAGGAGTAACGCCCGAAATCCTTAACGCATGACCGAGCGACTCCGGCCTGTAACGCTTCAATTTCTGGAGGCTCTCAGCTCTGAGTCCCTTCACGCTGTCATAGTCAAAATCATCCGGGATTTTTGCGCCGTCAAGATTCTTCATTCTGTTTGCGACTCTTTTCTCGCGCTCAAGATAACCCGCGTAACGTATTTCCGTCTCAATGTGAGATTTCTCTTCATGCGTGAGATTTTCCGGTGAAGGCGATAATTTTTCAGCAAGTTCGTACGTAACTCCCCTGTGTGTCATGTATTCAGCAAGAGTCATTGTCTCACTCAGAATTTCAGCTCCGTATGATTCACATAATGACTCAATCTCTGCTGACGGTGAAATTTTTGCTGACTTCAGCCGAGAAATTTCTTCCTCCTCACGCGAAAATTTTTCCTCAAGGAACGCCCATCGAGAGTCGTCAATCAGTCCTATTTTCCTTCCGTAATGCGATAATCTGTGTGCTGAATTGTCCCATCTCAGCAAGAGTCTATGCTCACATCTTCCCGTAAGCATTCTGTAAGGCTCATCGGTATTTTTCGTAGTCAGGTCATCAACAAGAACGCCTAAATACCCCTCATCGCGTCCCAAAATTATCGGCTCATCATCACGCACGTACATGGCCGCGTTAATCCCCGCTAAAAGTCCCTGTGCTGCTGCTTCCTCGTAGCCTGAAGTCCCGTTGACCTGCCCCGCGCAGAAGAGTCCAGGTATGTTCTTGTTCTCCAGCGTGTGCTTTAACTGATTCGGCAAAATGTATGTGTATTCGATTCCGTAGCCTGGCTTGATGATTTTCGCGTTCTCACAGCCGTGAAGTGAGCGAATCATTTCGGCCTGAACGTCATAAGGGAGGCTCGTTGAGAAATTCTGCACGTAAACTTCATCAGTGCTTCGTGATACAGGCTCGAACACAATCGGGTGTGTTATGTGATCCGGGAAACGCAAAAATTTATCCTCAATCGACGGGCAATATCGCGGGCCGTGCGCTTCAACATCCCCGGTTACGAGCGGCGAACGTGAGATATTACGCGACAAAATTTCGTAGGTCTTCTCAGTCGTCCGTGAAAACCAGCACGCATAATCCGAATCGTTATACAGCTTGCCTTCTCCGAAAATGTCAAAGCATAACGGCTCATTCTCGGATAATTGCGGGGTCATTCCGTCAAAGTTTATCGTGTTGATGTTGAGACGGGGAGTCGTATCTGTACGCATTTTCCCTGTAACAATCCCCAAATGTGAAAGTGAGTCCGCAAGTTTCTGGGAATTTTGCTGACCCATAGGGCCGGAAGGAAACGACACATCACCCATGAAGACCCGCCCGGCCATGTACACGCCTCCGCAAATCACAATTGCCCTCGCGCTGTAACGTGAGTCATGACGAGTCAAAACGCCTGAAATTTTCCCGGACTCCGTGAGAATCTCTATAGCTTCGTCCTGATGAATGTCGAGATTCGTTTGTGCTGTGAGAAGTTTGCGGTAATACGTGCTGTACATGAACGGATCACACTGCGCCCGCAATGCACGGACCGCCGCGCCTTTCGAGGTGTTGAGCCAGCGAATCATGAGAGTCGATTCGTCAGCCGCTCTTGCCTGTTCGCCTCCGAGTGCGCTGACTTCGCGGACAAGATGACCTTTTGCCGGGCCTCCTATTGACGGGTTGCAGGGCATCAACGCGGTGTTGTCGATGCTGAGATTGAGCATTAACGTGCGTATTCCGAGCCGTGAACATGCGATTGCTGCCTCACATCCTGCATGGCCGCCGCCGATTACTATTGCGTCATATGAGTCTTGATACACTGAAAATGATTCTCCTGTTAAGTTTTTGTGCGTGAAAATTTTTGTGTATTATAATATTTTCATTCCTCAAAGTTGCAATTCACAAAGGAAAATTTTTCATGAAAGGTCTTGACACATTTTGAGTAACGTCAGTATAATGGCTCACGGCTCACGGCTCACGGCTCACGGCTCACGGCTCACGGCTCACGGCTCA
>CAMGZM010000009.1 GCA_946183145.1 uncultured Fretibacterium sp.
ACACGCACATAAGTACATATGCACCGTCAGATGCGGCCATGGCTTCAGGAAGTGAGAAGAGAATTTCCCCGCCGATTTCGTACGCGTCATTGCTTGAGAGAGTCCACGTCTCAGAAGTTATTATGCTGTGGAATGTATTAACATCAGAAGCAGCTATTCCCGGGAAAGCATCTGTTACAGCGTTGATCAGGCCGGAGTCGAGAGTTATATTCGCGACCCAGAAACTTCCGCCCCTCGGATAATACATATGGAGTGTCGGAACGCTCAAAGTCATTTTCATTGCGCCTAATGCAGAGCCTGTATCATACTCATACACAACACGTGAAGGGCGCGAGGCAAAAAGCACAGTCTCACCGAAAATCAAAGCTATTTCACGGCCGTTGCTGTCGTATGCCTTTACGGATTTTACGCGGCTTATGCTGCTGCCGACATATTCAGACAAGCTCATGCTGTAGGGATAATCACTTCTGCCCGACGGGACAATATGCAGCGTTTCCAGGGCGTTATCACAGCTTAGGGCGGTGAGGGCGTAATTTCTCGACAGATCCAAGGCTGGTATGTCGTTGCTGTTGCAGGCAAGAAGCTCAAGAGCTGTATTATTTCTCAGGTCTAAGGCCGTAAGCAAATTGAAGTTGCAGTCCAATGCCTTAAGGTTTGTGTTATTTCTCAAATCAAGCTCCGTAAGCAAATTGCTGTAGCAGTAAAGAACAGAAAGATTCCGGCAGTTTCTGACACCAAGACGGGTCAGACGGTTCGCGCTGCAATTAAGTATTTCCAGAGCTGTGCACCTGCTTACGTCCAGTGCTGTGAGCTTATTCTTGAAGCAGTCAAGCACTTGCAGGATTATGCATCCGCTTACGTTTAACGAGGTGAGCTGATTGTCTTCGCAGTAAAGCATTTGCAGGGCTGTACACTTGCTTGCGTCTAAGGCTGTGAGCTTGTTGTGTTCGCAGTCAAGTATATTCAGCAAAGTACATCTGCTAACGTCTAATGCTGAGAGCTGGTTTGTGTCGCAGTCAAGCACTTCCAGAGCCGTGCACCCGCTAACGTCTAGTGCTTCAAGTCGGTTGCTGTCGCAGGCAAATATTCTCAGGGCAGCGCATGAACTCACATCCAAAGCTGAAAGTTTGTTGTTATCGCATCGGAGTGTATTCAGGTAAGTGCAGCCGTTTACGCTGAGTGATGAAAGGTCATTGCTGTAGCACAGTATCTCTGTCAGAGCTTCTTTGCCCGAAAGATTTAGGCTTGTGAGGCTGTTATTGTAGCAGTAAATCTTTCTGAGAGATGCGCAGCTGGTTACGTTCAGCGATGACAAATTATTATTGGAGCATTCAAAATCCGTGAGAGACGTATTTCCTGAAAAGTTGAGGCTTGTTATTCTGTTGTTGTAGCAGTTGAAGCTTCTGAGCAAAGGAGAAGTGCTTACGTCCAATTCTGCGATATTGTTGTTGTAGCATTCGAGTACGTCGAGAGAAGAACAGCCAGTTATGTTCAGCGATGACAGGTTATTATTGTAGCACCATAAATATACAAGCGCGCTTTTGCCCGAAAGATTGAGGCTCGTGATACTGTTGTTATGGCAGTCAAGAATACGGAGAAGATTCAGCCCGCTTACGTCTAATTCTGAGAGATTGTTGTTGGAGCAAGTGAGCCTGTCTAGGTTAGCGCATCCTGTTACATTCAGCGAGGTTAGCTCATTGCTGTAGCATAACAGGTCAAAGAGAGCCGGACTGCCCGAAAGGTCAAGAGCTTTGATGCTGTTGTTGCTGCAATTAAGAAGCCTGAGAACGGAAAATCCGCTTGTGTCTAACGCCGTAATGCTGTTGTTCTGGCAGTAAAGCGTATCGAGTGAAACACAGCCCGTTATGTTGAGTGAGGATAAATCATTGCTGTAGCACCGTAAATCTGTCAATGCCGGACTCCCGGAAAGGTCAAGAGCTGTGAGCTTGTTATCGTAGCAGTAGATAGTATCAAGTGCTGTGCAGCCCGTTATGTTCAGTGAGGCTAAATCATTGCTTGAACACCATAACCCTATGAGAGCCGGACTGCCCGAAAGATCGAGGGACTTAATGCCGTTGTTGTTGCAGTCAAGAATCCGCAAGTATCTTGTGCCGGAGGTATCAAGCTCAACAATATTATTCATCGCACAGTACAGTTCGAACAAATACCTGTTTGCGCTTATGTCGAGTTCCGAAATGTCATTACTCTCACAGTTCAAATTAGCGAGGCGCGGATTTCCTGAAATATCAAGTTTACTCAGCTTATTATATGAACAGTCGATCAGCACAAGTTGGGGATTGCCGGAAATATCAAGCTCCGTCAGACCGTTGTAAGAGCAGTTGATTCCCATAAGGTTTGGGAAATGCTCAATACCCTTCAGGGAAGATATACCCCTGTTTACCGCAAGCAATTATACTTGTGTTTTCTGCCTGTTCAGTTGTGAGTATGCTCTCTCCTCCGGCTATATAATACTGAACGTAAAATCGGAATGTTTCATCGGGGAAATTCGCGGAATTAATTGCGACATCAGCCCACGCACACGCGCACATAAACAGCGAAAGCACAATTGCCAATGCGAACACAAAACGCTTGTTCATTTGCAAAACCTCCTGTAATTTTTGTCGATGATGCTATTTCTTCTTTTTGCTGCTTTTTTTCACCCCGCTGTCTTTTGCAAAAGCTTTTATCTTGATGAGTTTGTCAGCCTCCCTTTGTGTGAGCGGCTCTGCTTTGTTTCCTTTCCTGAGGCTTGAAGCCAGACCGCCGTTCTTAATTACCTGCGCATAGCTGAAATCACGCTGTGAATCCGTAACCTTCACCACAGCAAGAAGCGTTAATTTCCTGCCCATTGATGTGCCGTCAAGGTTGAATACTTCTTTTCCCTCTGAGTAAATCCCGAACATGCTCCCGTCGCTGATGCCCCAATTTTTCCCGGCGTTAAGGGTTATTTCTTTTGCGGTGATATTCACAACTTGAATACGGTCTCCGGCTAAGTCTTCTCGTATCCTGAAACTTGTTCTGAATACAGCCTCAGCGATTGCAGACTCTTCAATGCCCTCGAAAAATTTTCCCATGTCGCTCCTGAAACCGTAAAAATTAAAGCCCTTGCCACTCCGCGAGGAACTTCCGCTTTCAGAGAATGCCATAATCACTTTGCTTGTTGTAATGTCTACTACACGTACATCAATTGCGGCTATAACTTCTTCACGCTTTTCACTGTAAAGCCACAAATCTGTCTCTGAAACTTTGCGCTCAAGATTCGTTACGGAACCGACAAGCATATAGTTGCAGCTCATTAATTTACCCAGCTGAACAACTTCGCTGTCGTCAAAAATTCCTGACTGCGCTAACTGATGTTCTTTCGCAAGATCATCAAATCGATCACGTTCAACGACAACAAGAGACGGTGAATTTGTCAGAACACGCGCAAAAATATCACCGATTGCGGCGGCCTGCTGTTCTGTTACGCCTTCTGCCCTCGAAAGAAATTTCATGACTCCCAGACGTATAGAGGGATTGCCGTCTGCATTCGCGCATGAAACACACACGCACATCAACAAAAGAAACGATAGTATTATTCTTTTCATGTTAATGTTATTCCTTCCAGTCTCTTGCCTTTATTGCTGTTACGTGTTTCATTACTGCGTCGCGTGTTGCTGAAGCGAGAATGCCGCCGTGTGTCCTCTTGTAGCCGCCTATGAAGAAGCCTTTATAGCCTCCGAGACTCCCTTTTGCGTCCTGCTTTGAGCTTCCGAGCTGTTCCGATGAGTAAACGATTCTGCCTGTCGTGTTGTCGATAATGCGAATCTCAAGGAGTACGTAAGCTGTTTTTGACACGGCCGCGCTGCCTATTATGGGAAGGACGAAGCCCCTGCCTTTCTCATGGTAGTAATAGAGAGTTATAGCTCCCTCCATACCGTATTGTGCGCTGTGAAGTTTACCGATCTCAAGAACCATAGAGGGATCAATCAAACCTTCCTGGCTGAGTTTCAGCTCCTGCGCTATGTGGTCGAGCCTCTCACGTTCTACAAGCTCAAAGACTTGTGCCTTGTTCAGCTCAGTAACCATCATGTCCATCACTGCGCCGGCGGGAGCGTCTTTCTCCTGCGTTCTGTCCTCGAACTGTCTGACGGCCATTCGCGGCAAAGCGTATCCCGTACTCGTCAACATTGCTGCAACTGCGAACACTAATAACCATCTTGCAATAGTACGCATATACAATTACTCCTTATGAAAAATTTTTGTGTCTGGAAATATTTTTATCTTAGCATATACACTTTTAACACACAATGAATCAAAGTTATTTGCGATAAGAGAGGGAATCTTTCTGAAATGTTGAGATAAAAAAAGCACTCCCCGATTCATTCAGAGAGTGCAAAAAAATTCACGTACTATATCAATGCGCCCTGCCTGATTAATTCCCGGCGAATCGATTCAGAGTCAGTATGTCCCGTTTCACCCTGCAAAGCCGCAGCGACTCCCGCAGCATGTCCCGTAGCGAAACACGTACCCATTACACGCGATGCCGCCATAGCCTGAGAGTCAGCGCAGATCATTCTTCCGGAGCCGTAAAGATTCTCTGTGTCAACGCTCTGAATACATCCCAGCGGAATATCGTAGTAACTTGCTCCCGGTACATCAAGATATGTTGCCGCCTCGTTAAGTGATGAATGTATTTCGGGCTTCCATCCTCCCCGTGCGATTCCTTCAGGGGATTTGCGGCGGTTGAGTACGTCTTCTGCTGTCAGCATGTATTTTCCTGCAAGCCTGCGAGTCTCTCTGAATCCTATTGACGGCCCTATCATCGTTAATTCTGCGTTCTCCATGCCAGGCATGAAACGTTTGAACGCGTCAACGTAATACAACGCCTGAGAGCGCGTGAATTTCTCCATTCTCGTCAATTCCTCAGCGTTAAGCCCTTCAGGTATTACGCTCGGCAATAACACAATTACTTCCTGAGAGCCTGAAATCTTGAGGATAAATCCCCGTTCGCGTGTGAGATTCGGAATCCCCGCGTCTTTTCCCGCCTTAACAGCTCGTTCAACAGCCGAGGGACTCATATCCTTTGTGATGTCGACTCCGCAGAGCCTGAAAGGAAGAGTCGCCGTCATTACCTGCCCGCGTTCATCGCCCCATAAAGTTTTTGCCCCGGCCATGTGAGCGAGATTCGCATCCCCTGTAGCATCAACAAAAGTTTTTGCGTGAACCGTGAAGCGCGACTCATCATCAATACATGTTACGGACTCAATCACATTCCCGGTGCGTTTTACGTCAATAATGTTTGTGTGAAGGAAGTACTTTGCGTTGTTCCTGTCCATCAAGTTATCGAGCGCAACTTTCATGTATTCGGGCTTGAAGTTTATGTTTTTGTTCCCCGCCGCTGAGATTATTGTTTCGGTTGACGCTGGTGAAAGCCTCTGCATTTCCTCAAGCACTGACTCGCAGACTCCCGCAACACATTTCACGGGGTTTTCTCCGCAAGTGTAGACCGCGCACAAAGCACCGACTCCCGCGTTAGTCCCCTCGCCGCCAAGATACGCGCTACGTTCGACGAGAAGGACATTCGCCCCGGCCTGTGATGCTCCGATTGCAGCAGAGACTCCCGAAGTACCTCCGCCCGCTATGAGTACGTCAGCAAAATATTCTGTCTGCATGGCCTAAATCATCCCTATAATCATTTCGCCCAGAGGATAGCCCACGAACGTAAGCACAAGCACCGCCATCACCGCGAAAAATCCGCCCCATATGAACATGTCTTTTGCCGTCGTCCATCCTGAGCCGATAGCAACAGTGTTGATTGTTGACTGGCCAGCCGGAGTCATGTTGCAGACAGCCGCCGAAAATCCCACCATCATCAAGACAGCCCCGACGCTCACACTTCCTGCGGGCATTGCTGTTAATACTGAGAGAGCTACTGCGCTGACGACTGTTGTTGTTACGATGTTAGAGGAGAAATTTGTCTCAAGTATCGCCCACGTCATGAAGAAGAGTATCATTGCGGTTAATGACATGTTAGCTGTGAGAGGCTGAAGAGTCGCCGTAAGCCATTCGGATATTCCCACGTCCTTGTTTGTGAGGCATGAACCGAGCCATGTAGCCGCGCCAGTCATGAGAATAGATCCCCATAATATTCCCTTTGATGTTACTTCCCGGAAATTCATTATGCGTTCGCCCTTGTCCTTGAGAATGTAGAGGATTATGCAGCCCAAAAGCGGAGGCATTGCGGTTGTGTAGCTGTTGATTGTCTTGTAGAGTCCCGGAAATGTCCCGCGTATCAAGCTCGGCCCTACCCATAAAAGCACAACGAGTCCCATTGTCGACAAAATGATTTTCTCGCGCCTGTCAGCAGGTGGAACAGTTCCCCGGAGTGCCATAGCTTTTGACGGGTCAATGCCGTGAATATCGTCCGGCCTGTAGAAGATTCTGAAGACGAGAATCAATAACACGATCAGCAATATACCTGTAGGAATCCCGAACGCCATAAACTGGAACTGATTGATGTCATGGCCTGTTGCCGCCGCGTAATATCCTATCGCCATCGTTGGCCAAACATGACCGATCGCCGTCATTCCTGATGAAAGACTGATACACATTGCGGTGCCCATCATAATCATGTTGCCAGTCTTGCCGCCCTTTTTGACTTCAAGCACTGAGAATATATCCTCAAGGAATGGCATAAACGCAACGAACAATACAGACGGAGAAATGAACAGTCCCATGAACGTAACCGCCGCGAAAAGGAAGCAGACAAAATGCCACGCTCCCCGGCGAGCTACTGCGTTTGTGATGAATGCGATTGTGCAGCGTCTGACGAAATTAGTTTTTGACAGGGGATATACAAGCGCGAACGTGAAAAGAAGAAATGCAACTGTCGAATTTCCGAACGCACCCGCAAATGTCTTCCCGAATCCGAAAACAGGAAGGAATCCAAGCGCAAGAAGCGTAATCATGCTCGGCCAGTCAATAGAGATAGTTATCCACATCAGCAATGACCCGAAAAAGACTCCAATAACGCCCCACGCATTAGGAGTCAGCCCCCATAATTCCGGCATGAAACGGGAGCCGATAATCAGCGCAAGCGAAAGAACGAGGAAAAAATTATCCTTCTTCATCTTTGAAGCTCCTTATTGAAATAAATTTTATGGAATTATTGTTATTGTATAATCGTTTCACCGTGAAAGCAATCGAGGACGAAATTGGAATCCCGCTTTTGTTCCGTCATTCTCACACAATATCTCTCACTTACGCGGGTATTCTTTGAGTTTGCGGAGAAAAGATTTTCCGTAAAGCTGTAACAAATTTTCTTTGTCCGAAAATAAAATTATCACTGTTTGAGTTAGTGAAGTCCCTGCTGTAATATTCGCTCGTCCACAAAAAAATCACACGCAAAAGGAGCAAAATATTATGTCAGTCGGAAAGAGAATATATCTCAAGAGAAATCTTCCTGACCCCGCAATCGTTGAAGAGTTCAAGAAAATTCCCGCCTCAAACACAGCCGATGTCATGGGAAGAAGCTGCGCAATGAATCCCCGTATACACCTTGTGAGCAGCCCGAAACATCAGATGATGGCCGGCCCGGCGTTTACGGTGAAATGCAGAGCAGGCGACAACCTTGCGCTTCATGCCGCGCTGAATTACTGCAACGAGGGTGATGTTCTTGTCGTATCGAATGAGGAAGACACAACACGCTCATTAATGGGTGAAGTTATGATGGCGTATTTGTACCTTCAGAAGAAAATCGCGGGTATAGTTCTCGACGGCCCAATACGCGACATTGACGAGATAGGAAAATGGGACCTCCCCGTCTACTGCACTGGAACAACTCCCGGCGGCCCCTACAAAGAAGGCCCGGGCGAGCTCAACGTGCCAATCTCATGCGGAGGAATCAGCGTAAACCCCGGCGATATTATTCTCGCTGACCCGGACGGCGTTATAGTCATCCCGCGAAAAGATGCAGCTCACATTCTCGAAGACGCAAAGAAATTCCAGGCCGCTGACGAGGGAAAACTCGAAAAGACCCGCAAAGGCACAATCAACCGCGACTGGGTATACAAAACGCTTGAGGCAAAAGAATTTGAGATCATCGATGAGGTTTATGAAGCATAGAAATTTTTTGTGAGCAAGTGAAAAGGCAGGCCGTGAGTCTTTCATGACCTGCTTTATTTTTTCAGAATGCTATATCCCTGTAAACAACTTCCCCGTTCTTGACCGTCATCAATGGCCTGTAAATATATTCGCCGCGCCTCAAATGCCCGGAGCCGTCCGCCCTGTCCCCAAACGTAACAGAAAATTTCTCACGCCTGAAAATCGCAACATCTGCAGAACTCCCAACGCTAAGAGTCCCCGCGTCAATCTTCATGTGTCTTGCGGGATTTATTGTGCAGAGACGGAATAATTCATCTTCAGGGATTCCCATCATGCTGTATTTCGCGAGCTGATTGGCCATGCTGAAAGATGTAGGACGCAAGTACACGCTGAGTTTCGTTATGTCCGTCGCAAGAATGTCCGGGAAAAATCCTTCACGTATTGCGCGTTCTGCAACGTCAAAACCGAAATGCGCCCGTGCGTCTGAAGCCTCAAATATTACACCGCGTTTTCGTGCTTCAAGTGCTGACTGTTTCACATGGCCGTTATCATCAATAATAGTGCTTGCCTTGTTCATGTACATGTGCGTAATCACATCGCCTTCACGCAAGTATGACAGTAATTCGTCCATTTCGCCGGGGGGATTCGTGCAGTGAACCATGACGGAGAGTCCGAGTCTTTCCGCAAGATTCACAGTCTCACGCAATGGAGCATAACCCATATCACCGACAATTTCCGCGCTCGTTCTCAGCTTCAAGCCCAAGAGATTCCCGCGTTCCTCCTCGAAAATTTCGCGGATTTCTCCCTCGTCATAATGTGCCGGGTTTACGTCCTCCATTTTCACAGGAAGAGAGTCGAGTCCTGTTGAGCATACGTTGATATAGGCTTTCACAGTGAGCTTTGATTTTGTGATGAAGTCCTTGTGCTGACGGAAATTTTTTGCGCCTGTGCTGCCTGCGTCCACAACTGTCGTTACTCCTGACGAAAAGCAGACGGACTCGGCGGGGATTCCGATTTTCGCGAGGGGGTAAACATGCGAATGATGATCGATTAGTCCCGGCACAACAATACAGCCGGAAGCGTCAACCTCATTCACGGCTTCACCGTCAAGATTTTTGCTTACGGATGAAATTTTGCCGCCCTCAATCGCTACATCAAGAACATCATGAATATTATTCGCAGGGTCTATCACAGTCCCGTTGCGTATGAGTATCTGATACATTTATTCAGCCTCCTTTGTGTAAGATTATAATCTCAGTATCATCAAAACATCGCGCGGATACCCCTAGCTTTAGCTATGGACAGGAAGCGCACTACTTTACTTTTTGCTTTTTCTCTCTTAAAATTCTTATATATGTTTAGCATAGGCGTTCTGTAAAAGGAACGGATGAAAATACACAACGGTCTTAGAGCCGTTCCGGGCTGGCATGTCGCCCTTGCGATTTCCGCATAAAAATTGCCAAAACATGAATCGGGGGAGTAAGCCGTAAAAAGTAAGCGGATGAGTAGCAATACTCTACCGGGTAGAGGCGAGTACTCCGTAACTACGGCAAGCACGCCCCAGTGAATAAGGGTATTCTGAAGCGGTAACATGCGTGTTCAGACTTTTGTCCGTGTACCATACTTCTCTGTTCTCGCAGAGCGCGCAAGCATCCGGCTTTAGCTGTGAGGTGGCTTACTTCTCCCAATAGTCTAAAGGCATTTCCGTTAAAGTTCGTTTTGCCTCGCGCCACGCAGGATAATATTTTTCCACGAGACTCCTGAAACGGTTTGTGTGATTCTTCTCCAGAAGGTGAACAAGCTCATGTATTAATACGTATTCTATGCACTCAAGTGGTTTTTTCACAAGCTGAAGGTTTATCAGTATATTCTTCCGTGAAATGTTGCAAGATCCCCAGCGCGTTTTCATGTTCCTAATGTTGCAAGCGTTTACTTTTACGCCGACTCTTTTCTCGCATTCAGGCAATAATATAGCAAGAAATTTCTTGAGTTCTCCCCTGTACCATTCTGTGAGAAGGCTCTTGCGTTTGTCGGTTTGAGTTCCTTCCGGCACAGTCATTATGATTCTGTTCGGGACTCTCTGAATCTTGCAGCGATTACCCTCGTAAATCACTTGAAGCATATACGGGACTCCGAAATAGTAACAAGTTTCACCCGATACATATTCGCGTTTAGACTGGCGGAACTGATTGCGGATTCTTTCGCGGGCTTTCGTGATTTCGGGAATCTTCCGGAGAATGAAATCTTTGATGAGCTTGTCAGAAATTTTTGCGGGCGCGCTGACTGTGATTTTTCCGTCGGGAGGATTAACCCTGATGTAAATATTTTTCTGACCGGGGCGTTTCGTTACGTTTGCTTCAAGATTTCCGGCCATGATGATTTTGCTGATCGTCATTCCGGCTGCGCTTTCAGAATCTCAAATATTTCTCTGGTCTCTGACTCTGCTTTGTCGCGTTTTCTCCCTGATGACATCAACACACCGTAAATTATCTCGCATATTTGCCGGGCTTTCTGCTCGTTTTCACGGAAGCCTGACTCTTTGCCCGCCTCTATTGCTCCGTCAACCTTCAGCGTTAATTTCTCGTCCCCGTCAAGATAGTCATATATTGCCCGGCGTGTTGCGCTGTCTTTCACGGAGTCGGGATAAGTCTTGTCCTCTTCAGGGTGCAGAACTTTGCGGGCTAAATCTGCAATTTCCGCTAAATATTCCGCGTAGTCAATCGCTTCACTCTTCCGGCGTTTGATTAAGGCTCTCAGAATTTCCGACAATCTTCCGTAATATATCGCGTTCGTGTTCATTCTCTGCGTGATCTCGTACGTGATATTGTTCTCTATGATTTCCGGCTTTGCTGAGTCATCGCAGTTTATTTCCCGCAAAACTTCATCAGGCGTTAAATTTTTCCCGTCAGCAAGAAGTTCAACAAGCGACATATCAGCCAGCGCACTAATAATTTTCGACTCGTCAGCATGTATATATGTGTCGAGAATATAGCGCATGTCAGCCGCGTATGCTTTCAAGTCAACGTAATCACAGCTTGAGAGCATGACAAGATATTTTATCCTGCTGTACTCGTTAATCTCCCTCCGTATTCTTTCAACATCTTTCACCGTATAGCCGTAATCAGACTCCAATCTCATGCTGCAATTCCCGAACGAACGTACAGCCGAAGCCGTCAGCCTGTAAAGATTCTCGCGCTCCGTCTGACTCTCATGGCCGCAAAAGTATTCTACATAGTCCGAATCACGCCGCGAATCCTTCACGCCTGACATCAATTCTTCAAGCCCTCGGAGACTCCCCCGCATTTCCGCTTCTGCCTCGTCAAATTTCCCCTTCAGGAAGCCTTCAACATCTTTCTTGTCGTATGAGTCAAACGCTCCTGACGTGTAATCTTTCACCGCTGACTCGATGTTCCTGAATAAGTCCTTATAGTCGATAATATAGCCGTAATCTTTATCCTCACCGTCGCGCCTGTTGACCCTGCATATAGCTTGAAACAAATCATGATCCCTCATGCTCTTATCGATGTATAAATATGTCGCGTGTGGAGCGTCGAATCCCGTAAGCAATTTGTCGACAACTATCAATAATTTCATCTGCGCGGGCGTTTTCGTGAAGGATTCTTTTGCGAACTTCTCGAAATTTTCCGGGGTTTGTCCGTTGAGCATACGTTCATAGATTTCTTTCTTGTATTCTTCCTCGCTCTGCTGGCTTGTGTCTGATGATGCTGTTCGCACGCTTCTTTCTGTCGGCTCATAGGACGTAACGACGGCGCATTTCGTGAATCCTTTCGCCTGAAATATATCCCAGTACTTGCACGCCTCGTATATGCTTCCCGCAACAAGCATGGCATTTCCCCGGTCATTCGCGAGTCTCGGCTTCTCGGCCATGTCGAAAATTATATCCGCCGCAATTCGTTCGAGCCTTTCACGTGAGCTGTATAGCTTGCTGATTGTCGCCCATTGTTGTATCAGTTTGGCCTTTGCGCGAGCAGTCAGTCCGCGAGTCTTGAGGTCAAAATATCGGTCAACTTTTTCCGGGCTGTCTAAACTCTGTTCTACGTCCCTTGCTTCATATCTCAGGTCAACAACAACGCCGTCATTCACAGCCTCGTTGAATTTGTACGTGTGAATATACGCCCCGAATATCGCCAAACTCGTAGGCTTGTCCGACTTCAGCAGAGGAGTCCCCGTAAACCCGATTAATTTCGCGTGAGGCATCAATCTTTTCATGGCCTGATGCAATTTCCCCGATTGAGTCCTGTGGCACTCGTCAATGAACGCAATAATATTCCCTTTCGCCGCGTAATTTTTCGGCAGGTTCGCTAACAATTCCCGCGTGTATAGCTCTATGTCAGACTGACTCCCCGCGTTATGTCCGTACTTGTGAATCAGCGAGCAGATTATGAAGTCCGTGTTATTGTTGAGAATGTTACGGAGATCCGCCCCGCTTTTCGCACGCCTCACGTTTTTTTCTCCCGTCTTCTGAAATACTCCCTCAATCTGTGAGTCAAGCTCTTCACGGTCCGTTATGATTACGACTCTCCCGTCATCAATATTTTCACGTATCCATTTCGCAAGCCATACCATAATGAGCGATTTCCCGGAGCCTTGAGTGTTCCAGATTATTCCGCCCTCGCCCTGCATGATTCGAGTCTGCGCAGCACGAACCGCAAAATACTGGTTATGCCTCGCAATCTTTTTCCGTCCATTGTCGAAAATCACAAAGTCATGTATCAGGTTCAGGAATCTTTCACGATGGCACAATGAGATTATCCCGTCCCGTAATATGTCCCTCTCTTTTGACTGCTCACGGCGGATTTTCACCGACAAAGAGTCCTCTGCTCTTTCGTCCTCGCGCCATTCAAGATAATATTTCTCCGGGGTCTGAATGACTCCGTAGCGCAGTCCCTGAGAGCCATTCCCGGCCATGAGTATTTGAACCGTCCCGAAAAAATTCTGTATGCACTCGCTGCTTTGGTTACGAATCATCTGCCTTATTCCCTCGCCGACAGACACACGGGAATTTTTCAGCTCAATCATTCCCAATGCGATTCCGTTCACGTAAAGCACTAAGTCCGGGCGTTTCGTCTCATTCAGCGAGATAGTAACTTCCTCCGCAAACGCAAAATCATTCGCGCCGATGTCCTTCCAGTCGATATAGTTCACAGTAACATCATGGCCGTCTTTGTCCTTAACTCCCATGTCGCCGTAACGCAATAAGCCGTAAATTTTCTCGTTGAGCTGGTAAAGTGATAAGCTCTGATTTGCGGCTGTGCTTGTGAGGTCATAAATTGCGCGTGTGATTGTCTCCTCGCTGTAGTGCCGTGAACGCAGATTTTTCCGCAGAAGGTCATCAATTACGGGAGTGTTGTTCATGTTCTCGCGGCTGCCGAGAAATTCATAATGAAGGTCATCAATCAGCCAATGCTTTACGCGGTTTTGCAGCTGTCTTTCAGATTCCAATTTTGAGTCGCACCTTTCCTGTGAGAAGATCATTCATTGCTCCGTCGCATATCTGTGAGATTTTTGCGCGTTCGGTTTCGAGTGAAGATATTTCTTTGTCGAGTGCTGAGAGTGTATCAGCGATTGCTATTTGTTCGTCGAGAGTCGGAAGGGGGATTAGTATGTCCGCTAAAATTTTTCCGCTGAGGCTCGGCAATGCTGTTGTCTGTACGTAATCGCCAAATTTCAATTTCTGCATCAGATACCAGATAAAGCGACTTGAAATATTTTGAGACGGCTGGAATGACATCATATTATTATCAATACAGCAATCACATGTTGTAATCCTTTTCCTTTCGAGAAAAATAGCTGCACCGATTTTTGCGAATATCACAGAAGCTGCGGGAATAATATTGCATGAAAGTTTTTTTGCAACATCATCGGAAATATAATTATTCGCTCTGAACATATAATTTTCGTTTCCTTCATTGCTGAAATCTGAAACTTTGTAAAACGGATATGCGCCTTTTCTTTGTCCTTGATGTTTCAAAGGAAAACCGTTACCGCTAACAAATTTTCCGCATTCCCCTAATGTTTTCACCTCCCAATCTCCGCAAAAACCTTCAAGCCGAGTCCGCCCGCTCATTAAGTCATCAAGTGCGCCGTCCCGGATTGCTTTCTTCTTGGTGATCAGCTCCGTGAGATTCGTTATGTGCGTGTCGAATGCCGCGAGGGTTTCGGCTATTGCTGTTTGTTCTTTGAGCGGGGGAAGTATTATCTCTTGAGATTTCAATAAACTTTGATTGATACTCGCTTGATTTACAGCCGGATTTGCGTTGATTCTTGCCCATGTCCTGCTACGTTCAGAAATCAGCAGATAAAACAAGAAGTCAGCAGAAACATTTACACAAGGAACAAGCCTCAACAAATTAGCTCCGTGATAAAGTTCGGATTCATTTTTGTACTGAGCAACTTTTCCAATATGGGCAATCGAATTAATGTTACTGTACAGAATATCGCCAAATCTCAATCTGAAAGAGTCGTCAGGCTTGACATTGCTATAGCCAACTTTATGTTCATCAATAAAACCATCAGCAATAGTTTCTATTCTCGTTATTCGATATTTCCCCCTTGTAAGACGAAAATCACCCATAAAGCCAGATGATATTTTGCACACTTCACCCAGCTTTTTGACTTCCCAATCACCCGGATATATCACCATACGTAACCCATCCCCCTCAAAGCATTATGCACAGCTTCACGCGATTTTTCCGTGTCATTCTCAATCTCACCGAGAGTCCGCCCGTACCTTTCTGCAATCATCACGAGACGCGACAAACATACATTCATTACGCCGTCAATTTCCCCGTGAATATCCCCCGTCAATCTCGCAGCCCATTTTGAGTCAATCAGCAAGTGCTTTATCTCGTCAACGCTCAAATCACCGTATTGTTTCATCACAGACTCGTCAAGCTCTTTGTGAAGTCTCTTTGCTTCTTTCAGCTTGGCTTTGATTTCCTTCTCTTTTTCCGATATGGCTTGAAGCGTTTCAGGCGGTAAATCTTCATCAGACTCCGAATCTCCGCGCATGTCTTCAATCTCGGAATTAATGTACTCTATTTCGTCCGTTAATGCTTCTATGTCATCAATTTCTTTCTGGAAATATTCACTCTCTATTATTTCACGCGGGATTAATTCACCGTCCCAGCTTGTGATTTTTCCGTTCTTGTCTTTCTTCACGTCTATCATTCTCCCGGCCTCATAACCGTATGCGCGTATCATGTAAACGTCATCCTGTAATGTTTCGTTCCAGTAATTCATGAGGCAGTCAAACACGCTGAACTTGTCCACAATCAAAGCACCGTCATAAAGACTCAGGATTGACTCGCCGAGTTCGTGAATCAAAATTTTCGGGCTTGTGTCATCGTTAATGTTAAGGAGAGACTCGCGGGCTTTTGTCTTCCATGCGTCAAAAATTTCTGTGCCTTCCGTGAATTTCTGAGCGCACAAAGACTCGTCATCCTCAAAAATTTTCTCTGCTTCGTCAACGCTGACTCTTAAGCGGTAAATGCCGCCGGTGAACGCAAAAATTTTCCCTTTCATGGCCGGGGAGATTCGCCAGATTTTAGCGAGCGTGTTAATGTCGTATTCGGGTATACTGCCGTTAAGGTGAGCTGAAATATTCTGCGGGAGTGTGTCATCGGGCTTCTGAATGTAGCGGGGGACGTTCATATTTCCGCCGTTTTGCTCTAAGATTTCGGAGTAAGGGACGAGGCGCGAATATCCGTCAATTTCTTCCTGAGCGTTATAGACTCTTACGATTCGTTCTATGTCCTGCTCTCTGAGTCTGTTTTTGTTGCCGTCTTTCTTGAAGCCGTTACTCGCGTCGATGAAGAAGATATTTTGACGTCCGGGGGCGTTTTCTTTGTCGATGAACATCAAGCAGGCGGGGATTCCTGTTCCGTAAAAGAGATTGGGAGGGAGGCTGATTATGCCCTTGATGTATTTCGTTTTGAGGAGGTTGATGCGTATAGTTTCCTCTGCGTTTCCTCTGAACAGTACACCGTGAGGCAGAACGATTCCGGCTTTACCGTTAGGCTTGAGGGATTTTATGACGTGAAGGAGCCAGGCAAAGTCGCCATTTTTCGCGGGAGGAACTCCGAATCCCTCGAAGCGGTGAAAGGTATCATCTTCAAGGTTAACGCCGTCGCTCCATGATTTATACGAAAAGGGAGGGTTCATCACAATGAAATCGAATCGCGTCAGCTGCCCGAATCCGTCCAAAAATTTCGGCTCGGATAAAGTATTTCCCTTCTGAATTTCTGCTGTGCCTCTCTGGTGAAGGATGAAATTCATCTTTGCGAGTCCTGCTGTTGATATGTCGATTTCCTGGCCGTAAATTTCTGCGAGTGATATACCGTACTCATTCACGGGTGCTTCATCTGCTGCCCTGATGAGGAGGCTTCCGCTGCCTGCTGCGGGGTCATAGATCTTAACTTTGTCCGTGATGTTTCTGATTCCGATTAGCCGGGCAATGATTCGTGAGACTTCTGCGGGGGTGTAGAACTGCCCTTTGCTTTTTCCTGACTCCTGTGCGAACTTCATCATGAAGTATTCATACGCATCGCCGATAATGTCATCACCGTCAGCCCTGTTTGACTTGAAATCGAGCGCGGGATTCTGAAACACTCCGATTAAACCCGACACTTTATCTATTAATTCTTTTCCCGTTCCTAGCTCATTAACATTCTCAAAACTGACTTCAGAGAGTGAACCGCGTAACTTGTTTGCGTCAAGGAATCTTTCAAGAGTTTTGTTGACGATTTCGCCGACATTGGGCTTTCCTTTTGCGTCAATGAGAGTCTGAAATGTTGCGTCTTCAGGGACGGAAAATTTTGCGAACGGTGAATCGCTGTATTTGTCCGAAACATATTTGAAGAACAGGAGAACGAGAACGTAATCTTTGTAGCGAGCAGGCTCGACTCCTCCGCGTAATTTGTTGCACGCTTCCCACAATGCTGAATAGATTTCTGATTTTTTCACTGGCATGATATATTTTCTCCGATAGGTTGATTTCTTACATCTGCAAATCAGTGAATATTGTATTACATCAAGCAGTTAATCATGAAACTTGACGTAATTTCTTTCTTTGAAGGGTAAAATATCAGCATGAAAACAATTCACGAAATAATATCAGAATACGCCGTGAAAAATCCTGCAATGAAAGCTGCTGAAGACTCATCAGGCAGTCTCACTTATGCGGAGCTTGACGGCGAAAGCAATACAGGCGCGAAAATACTTCAGGGACTTGGCGTTATTGTTGGTGATTCTGTCGGCGTTTATGTTCCGTATGTGAAGGACGTAATAACGTGTGCTTTGTCAGTGTGGAAGACGGGCGCAATCTATATCCCTATGGATGACGCATATCCCGCTGAAAGACTCGAATATATCCTCAGAGACTCAAACGCAAAAGCTATCCTCACATGCCGGACTCTTTGGGAGAAAAAGCCGCTGAATTTCCCGGCCGATAACGTAATCTTCATTGACGACATAACAGAATGCGGCTCATCATTCACACCATGTAACACAATCACCGAAAAATCTCCGGCCATGATTCTCTACACTTCCGGCACAACAGGAAGGCCGAAAGGAGTCCTTCACAGGCACGAATTTTTGACTCACATTGTTGACTGGATGAACGTCGGCGGGGGATTCGAGCTGTCAGAAAGCTCACGTGTGGGACTCATTTCGCGGTTCACGTTTGTTGCGACTGTAACATTCATGTTCGGCGCATTGCTGAAGGGAGGAACGTTATACTTTGCGAACGAAAACGCAAGGAATGATCTTGAGCATCTGTATGAATTTCTCGCGGACAAAGGAATAACCCATATATTCATTGCTTCAGGACTCGCGGCAATTCTCGCTGAGGATTACGACATTTCCGGCGTTAATGTTTTTGCGGCGGGTGAAAAGCTCCCTAACTTCCGGGCGCATTCAGACTCCGTATATCTCAGAAACATTTACGGATCTACAGAGCTCGGCGTTGTTACGTCAGCGGAAATTCACGGCCAAGAGAATCCCATCACAATCGGAAAACCCGGGCCGGGCGTAAAAGCAATGCTCATTGATGAAAATCTCAGTCCGTCAAAACCTGATGAAGCAGGCGAACTCCTGATAGCGTATGAATACATGTCGAGGCAATATCTCAATCTCCCGGAGCAGACAGCGGAGAAATGGACTCAGATTGACGGCCTCACTTGGTACAGGACTGGCGACAGAGCAACAATGACTCATGACGGGGATATATGCATTCTAGGCAGAACCGACAACATGATAAAGCTGCGGGGATTCAGAATCGAAACGGGCGAGGTTGAGTCGCAGGTGTCAAAAGCTGTAACAGGAATCGGGCGCGATGACGTGAAAAACATTGTCGTATGTCTGCGAACCGTAAGCAGGAATGATTATCTTGTCTGCTACTACGAGTCGGAAAATGACCTTGACGCAAACGAAATCAGAACGGTGAAAACGGAAGCCGCAAAATATCTCGCTGACTACATGATCCCCGATATATTTATGAGAGTCGCCCGAATGCCCCGCAACCTTAACGGGAAAATCATACGCAAAGACCTTCCGCAGCCAAAATCGCACACTCACGAAATCACCGCCCTTGACAGTGAGACTCTTGCGAGGGTCGTGTGGGCTGTTTCTGACGTTCTGGGAATCTCATCGGCTGAACCTGAAGACACATTCACGGAGCTTGGCGGCTCATCAATCACGGCCATGAAGCTCGCGGCGTTGTTGCGTCCTCAAGGCATAAAGATTACGACAGCGCAGATACTGAAGCTGAATGTTTTGCGGAAAATTGCTGACGCTGCTGAAGTAGATTACGCTAAATTGTGGTCAGAGGAAGAATACAGCGCGGTAATTGCCGATTTTGCGTCAAGGGGAGAACACATACAGAAAGTACTTCCCATTACAGCACAACAAGATGATATGCTGTTCGACTACTTGCTTTACCCCGACAGAAACAGCTTCAGATCCGTTTACATACTTCAGGCTGACAGCGTTATAACAGAGGAAAATTTGCGGCTCGCGCTTGATACTGTCTCACAAGAAAATGAAGAGCTGCGATCATCTATCGTATTTCACCGCACACGGGTTATACAGCAGGTGATAACAGACAGGAAGATTCCCGCAAAATTCGTGAACATGAACAATCTTGATGACAGGAATCTCCAAATCGCATGGAATATATTTCAAAGTCCCATTGATTTGCAGAGAGACACATTAATGCGTGTCGTTTGCGGAGAGTTTTTCGGGAAAAGTTTCCTGTACATAATGACGAGTCATATCAGCTTCACAAAAGAACAGACGCGTAAATATATCGCCCGTATAATGTCAGTGCTTGAGGAAAAATATCCTGATGACAAATCGATTCATGGCTGGCGGGAAATTTTTGACGGGAATCTCACGGAAAATTTTGCGGAAAAAACGAAATCCCGCGGCGAGTCAAAGCTGAGAGAACTTGACCGATCAAGAAGCAATATTCCCCCGGAAATCTGCATTTACTCCGAGAACAGCGGCCCTAAAATGACGTTCATTCACACAGGCAACACAGGAAGCGAAGCATATTACCGTCTCGCGGACAGAATCAGGGACAAGATTTATTTCTCTGTGATTGAGCCGTTCAACTTGTGGCACATTGAGGAGGCTACATACGGTATACCGAACATCGCAAAAAGGTACATAGAGATTCTCAAGCGTCATCAGCCCGAAGGCCCGTATATTTTGGGCGGATGGTGTTACGGCGGAATGATAGCCCACGAAATGGCATGTCAGCTTCAGGAAGCAGGCGAGGAAGTGAAATATCTCTTCATGCTCGACTCACACGCAACGACAGACCCCGCGTTAAGGCAGATGGCACAAAGCATGTATGACGCGTCGGGGCGTGAATATTTCGAGACAAGCCCGCTTTTTGCGGATCTCCGTGAAGCTGGAATGCTTGAAACTATGATAATCAACTCGGAGCATGTTTATCACGACATGGCCGCTCATATGCCTTCATTCTTCAACGGTGCTGTAACATACTTCAAGCCCGATGTGATTCCGGCAGAATCTTCCGGGGACGCACGAAAATATTGGGAGAGAATGATGGAGTTCCCCGCCGGTAATTACAGGCCATTCTGCAACAGGGATTTATTCCGAATCATTCACACACCGCACGAGCATGATTTGATGATGGATGATGCTTCACTTGATATTATTGTCCCGGAAATTTTCAGGGCATTGGGCATAAAGTGAAAAAATGTGCGGCTGACTCTTCTCGACATTCGCGGACTCAGGCCGAAATCTGAAGAATTATTGCGTGGACTCCCTGAAGAGTTACGGAAAAAGGCATTGCGTTACAGAAAGGAAGATGACCAGTTACGCAGCATAGGGTCATCTTTTTTGCTGCTCAAAGCCTCAAAGGGTCAAGAGATTCATTACAGCCCTGAAGGAAAGCCGTTTGTTGACGGAGAATTTTACTTCAGCATTTCACACAGCGGTGATTATGTTGTGCTTGCTGAATGTGATTCGCCTGTTGGTGTTGACGTTGAGAGAGTCGCGGACATTGGGATTAATGACGGCTTGAAGGATATAGCATTGACTGAGAGGGAAAAACTTTTCGTGAAAGATTCATTGCTGAGATTTTATGTTGTGTGGACGAGAAAAGAGAGCCTCATTAAATGCGAGGGGCACGGATTCATTTCAGAGCCTAACCAGATTGAAACGCTTGACGATGAAAATTTTGACGCTCCTGTGAAGTACGAGGGAAAATTTTACCGCATAGAAAGTTTTATGCTTGACGGACATGTAATATCATGTGCTGTAATTGACTGCCCTGCAAATCATGTGTAAGGATAAAAATATAACCCCGCGAAATTTCCTCCGCAGGGTCATTGATTGCGTGTGTGAAAGTTTACAGCTCGCCTTCTTCAGGTTCGTGGAACTCTTTGCCCTCAAGCTCGGCTTTCTTCTTTGCTCTGAGGTTGCTTATGACTGTATACGTGCAGAACACAACCGCGACAATCAGGAAGCCCAAAGAGATCGGACGCTGTACGAATATCATCCAGTTGCCATGACTCGCCTGCAATGCCATTCTCAAATTCTCCTCGAACATTGAGCCGAGTATGAACCCGATAATCAGCGGCGTTGAAGGAATCTTGAAGCACTTGAACATGAGTCCCAATAACGCGAAGAATAATACGCACTGGACATCAAACACTCTGCTGTTGCTCGAATATGCACCGACGCAGCACATAATCATGATGATGGGCAGCAAAATATGTTTGGGAATGTCGAGAAGTTTCGCAAAGATTCTCAGACCTGCGCGTTCAAATATCAGCATGAAAACACTTGCCATAATCAGCGCAAAATATATCCCGTAAACGTATACGCCGCTCTTGTCGAAAATCAGCGGGCCGGGGTTTATTCCGTGAACGAGCAATCCGCCCAAGAACACCGCCGCTACAGTGTTGCCCGGAATGCCCATGCAGAGAAGCGGAACGAGTGAGCCGCCTATAACCGCGTTGTTCGATGTCTCGGAAGCTATTACGCCGTCAATGATTCCTGTGCCGAATTTCTCAGGATGCTTTGAGCGCGATTTTTCAGCAGTATACGCTAAGAGTCCCGCTGTTGATCCTCCGATGCCCGGCAATATTCCGATTATGATTCCGATGATTGATGAGATTATTGCGTTGGGTATCTGCTGTATGAACTCAATCATCGATATTCCGTAGCCCTTGAGCTGATATTTTTTCTGTTCGAGCCTCTGAGCTAATGTACGTCTTCCGAAGCCCGCAAGAATTATATCTGTAACCGCAAACACTCCGATCAACAGCACCGTAATTTCAAAGCCATTGAGTAATTGATAGTTCCCGAATGTGTAGCGTACCTTCGTGTCAATCGGTGCCATTCCGACCATCGATAACGCGAGTCCCGTCAAGCCTGCAATGAGTCCGTTGAGCATGTCTTTACCCGACAACGCCGCAATAATCGTAAGCGAGAATACAGCAACCGAGAAATATTCAGCAGGCCCGAAAAGCAGGCACACTTTTGCGAGCAATGGACTAATGAACATTAACGCGAGTATACCGAGAATTGACCCGATGAATGAATAGAGAATGCCGACTCCTAATGCGCGCCCTGCCTCGCCTTTTTCCGCCATTGGGCCGCCGTCAAAAACTGTTGAGATTGACGAGGGAGTTCCGGGAATTTTCAGAAGGATTGCAGAAATGAGTCCGCCCGAAATACCGCCCATGTACAAGCCGACAAGAAGAGCGATTCCCCGCGTTGCCTCAAGTGAGAACGTCATCGGGAGGAACAATACAACCGCCATTGTTGCCGACAGTCCAGGAACTGAGCCGAATATTATCCCGATCACAGTACCCGCCCAAATCAGGAACAAGCATACAGGGTTGAATACGTTGGCTAATGCGTCTGCTATCATGATGATTATTCCCCCTTAGAATCCAAACACGCCGACAGGAAGCGGCATCTTTATCACGTACACAAACAAAGCATCAACAGCAAGAGGAAGCACAACAGCAATCACCGCAAAGAGCAAAATTTTCCTGTTACTTTTCTCGCTGAACAACAGCATCTGAAGGAACAAATACACCGCGCTTGCTACAACAAATCCGACAGGCTGGAACGCTAACATATACAGCACCATTAATACAATTGTCCCAATGCCGCCAAAAAAATCCTGGTCAAAAACTATTTTCTTGCTCTCTTCTTTCAGCCCGGTGAATATCGAGTAAAACAGCTTGCAAGCCCCCGTAACGACAATGCACCATCCTATGAGAGTCGGAACAAACGCAGAGCCTACATCAGTGCGAATGACTCTGCGCACGTCCTTCACGAAATAAATCATGGCCGCGCCGAACGCAAGTACAATGATCGAGCAAATAATATCGCGTGTTTTGTTGGTCATTAAGATTTTCCCTCCCTGTACAAAAATCCGCCCGCAACTTTTCACATTGTCAGGCGGAAATTTCTTCTCTTCTTACTCAACCGCTAATCCCGCTTCAAGCTCTTTGACTTCTTCGGGGTCTTCCTTGTTCATTTGTTCCGCGTCCCTGTAAAGCGGCTGTGCGTAATACACTTTCAGGACATCGGCATATGACTTGTCATTGAGTACTATATCTTTGCAGATTCCCGCAAGTTTTGAGACTATTGCCTTGTCCGTTCCTTTCGGGAATTTGACTTCGTATTTTTTCGCCGTAACAACTTTGTCATATCCCAGCTCCGTGAATGTCGGGTAATCGATTCCGGGGACTCTCTGCTTTGACATTACAGCGAGGCAGACAAGATCGCCCTTCTCTATGTAGTCTTTCACCTGCATGTAGTTAGCCGCAAGAATATCAACCTGCCCGCCTAACATGGCCGCCATTCTCTCACCGCCGGATGTGCCTACGTTAATGTTGTCGAACTCGACTCCCGCCTGACGCTCTAACATTGTCCCAACGTACTCAGTTGTTGACCCGAAAACTGTCGAATAACGTACCTTGCCGGGATTCTTCTTTGCGTAGTCGATCATGTCAGCGAGAGTCTTCCAGCCTTTGCTGTAGCTCTTGTACTCGCCTTCGGGTGAAATTGCGACAAGCGAATACGTTTCATCAATCGCAACCGTGCAGCAGTTCTCGAAATCTTTTGTGTACGAGAAATCTACCATCCCCGTAGCTTCCTGAACGAGTGCCGCGCCTGTGTGGTTGAACAGTAACGTGTAGCCGTCATTGGGCTTGTTCATTACGTCCATTGCCGCAACGATTCCGCTTCCGCCCTGCTGGTTGATGACTACGAACGTTTGACCCGTTACTTTGCTGACTCTCTGGAACAGCTGACGGCAATATGTATCTGTATCACCGCCGGCACCGTAAGGCAGTACAACATTCACAGTCCCTGAAGGCCATTCAGCCGCAAACGATACAGCAGACAGAGCCATAACGACAACGAGAGCGAGCGCAAATATTTTCCTCATGATAATTTCCTCCTAACTGTATTTCTTTTCTTCCCAAAGTGAATATATACGTGAAAATTCTTTCGGGACAATTCCGTGAAGCTCCTCATTGAGTCCAAGCGCGGCAGTACGTGCGAGTCTGTCTTTTGTGCCTTGTGCCATTAACGGCTCGACTCCGACTTCCTTCATCAGCTCCATTGATTCGCCAACCTCGAAAGATCTCCGCTCCGAATGAATGAGATCCGCTCCGGCCATGCGCAAAGCAATATCCTCAAACTTGTCGCGATTCATTGAGTTTGAGATTGACGAGAGAATATAATCCTCGACTCCGCATTTCCGCGCAAATAACAGCGTCTCAACGATAAGCCCCTCGATTCCCTTCATGAACACCGAACGGACGAGCTTAATTTTTGATGCCTCGCCTGCTTTCGTGTTGTCCGGGTCATCAGGATTCACGAGTGAGATTTTCATGTTGTAGGGGTTCATTGTGTCGTGCCATTTCTTGCAGCCTTTTCCCGATGCTAGAATAGGTACTTTGTGGCCGAGTGCCATCAATGAGCCTAACATGGCCGAGTCAATATAGTCCGCTCCGATTTCGGCGTATGCTTTTGCCTGAGCCTCTTTGATCGGAGGAAGCGCGGTTGTTACGTCCGCGAAAAGCTGTCCTGCCCTCGCAAAAGGCCTGAGTCCGTCAGCGGTTGAAGCTGTGAATCTTGCCGGGACTGCTATCACAACAAAGTCGCTGTTCTCTACGAGTTCTTTTGCTGAGAACACAGGCTTGATTTTTGCGTCCTCGCAGCGTTTCAATACTGTGTCGCGCATTGGGCCTTCTTTGTCCATCACAACATCGTATGCTTTGATGTCTTCAAGCCCCTCGCCTTTGAGACCTTTGCCCATGTTGTAGGCCGCCTCGCCGAATCCGATAAATCCTAACGATAACGCCATGAGATTTAACCCTCCTGTAAATTTATATTCCGAGCATTTCTGCCGGAGTGTCCCGGAACATTAACCGGGTTTCACTTTCACTGAAGCCGTTTGAACGCATTAACTCTTCAAACTCTTTCAGCCCCTCGTCAGGATACGGGGAAGCGGGCTGCCCTAAGTCTGACGAAAGAAATACATTCTTCACGCCGACTGCGCGTATTTGCTCAGTCATTAATTCTATTGGGGTTCGTTTGTAGTAGATCGTGAAGTAACTGTGTTCGACAACCGCACCCATACTTACGGCTTCAATCTGCTGTTCTGACGTGTAAAAGTCTGCGGGGTTGTCTGCGTGTGTCAAAACAATTCTGCATCCGATTTTCACGTTTGCTTTCACGAGACTCATACCTTCATCCGCGCTCATATGTCCCGTGCCTACGATCATGTTGTACTTTTTCGCGGCCTCAAGAACTTTCACAGCTTCATGTTTGAGCCGGCCATCTGAGTCAAGAATATATATTCCGTCTGACGAGTCTATATTTCTGTGATTCATGTAGTGCTTTGCGTCCATTGTCGGAAACCACACGAAACGCCCGCCCATTTTCCCGCTTGCCTCGACCGCGTAAGGATTGATTCCTCCGGCTGAATTGTTGAGGACTACTCCGCCGTAAAACTTCATTCCCGAATCACCGTAAATCTCATTGAGGACTCCTGCTCTTGCTGATGTGTCTGCGTAATGGCATTTGATTACCGCGCCTGAGAATCCCGCGTTCCTGAATTTTTCTGCAAGCTCAGCATCATTCAGTTTCCGTGATACAACGTCAGGCGATGTGTGAACGTGCATGTCGAAAATGTTAATCATCCTAGTAAGGCATATACACCGGGATAACCGCGACAATGACAAGCCACGTAACAAGCAGCATAGGCAATCCTATTTTCAGGTAATCCGTGAATTTGTAGTTAGTCCAGCCGACTGTCATCATGTTTTGGGGAGCCGCGAAAGGTGTTGCATATGAGGCCGCGCCCGCAAGAGTTATTATCATGCATATCGGGTACGGGCTGACGTTGATAGCTTTTGCGATTGAGACTCCTATAGGCATGAACAGCATTATCGTGGGAATGTTCGACATGACTTGAGTCAGCAATGCCGCCGCCAAGAACATAACCGTTGTAATCATAAACGTGCTGGGATTCTCGCCGAGTATCTGAAGAATTATCCCCGCAACAGCATCACCCGCGCCGGAATTTTTCACGCCCGTTGAAATCGCCGTAAGTGATCCGACAAGCATCATGCAGTTCCAGTCCACAGCGTCAATAGCTTCCCGCACTGTCATGCACTTAGTGCCCATAATCACGAGAGAACCTATCACAGCTGCTACGTGCATGGGCATATTCTTTGGACTCATCGCGATAACGACTAATACAGCCGCCATTGTTATACATGCGATTGCTGCCTTCTTAGGGTTAAAGGGTTTCTTCTCGACCTTTGCGAACTCAGGAATATATCCCGTGTCAGGTATGAATCTCATTCCGATAAACGTAAAGTAGAGAGTACCCAATACGCAAACGCCAAGCCCGAAAGGTGTAATGCCGAAAAATCCGAACGGTGTCAAGCCTAAATCAGCCATCGCATTAGCCGCAGAAGCATTAGACCCGACTCCCACAAGCGTAACGAACCCGCCGAACTGCGCCCCGAACAATAACGCCATAAGAGTCCGTGAAGGCCCGCACCCCGCCGATATGCACATTGCCGTAACAAGAGGTGCCATCGCCGTCATGACTCCGATGTTCGAGCATATAGAGCTTAAAGCGCACGACACAATCAGAGTCGCAAGAACGATATTGCGCTCGCTTTTTCCTGTCAGCTTCACCATTTTTGCGCCGATGATGTCCGTAACTCCCGTGTGAAACAATGACGAGCCTACGATCATCATTCCCGCAAGAAGTACTATCGTTGTGCTGTTGTACCCGGCAAAAATATCTTTTATCGGAATAATTCCTGCGTATGCGTATGCGATTGATGCGCCGATTGCCGTAACAAGAATCGGTACAGGCTCCCAAATGAATAATATTATCGTGATTGCGAGGATAAGAAGAGCTATTGCCATCTGACTCACTTAATGACACCTCTTTATGATGAATTGTCTAATGGATGATGTGATTATATTTTTGCGGTCTCACAATGTAAAACTGTTAATGATTGTCATTTTCACAAAATTTTTTGTTATACTTAGGAAAATTTCTGGGAGGCGTTAAGATTGGAACTTGAGAGCTTGTATTACTTCATGGAAACAGCAAGGGAGCTTCACATTACGAGGACAGCGGGAAGGCTTCACATATCACAGCAGACATTAAGCAATCACATAATGAGGCTTGAAGAATATTACGGCGCGAAATTATTTTACCGTTACCCGGCGTTGCAGCTCACAGAAGCGGGAAAAGAAGTACTGAAATTCGCACGCAAAGTTTATCAGGAAGAACGAAATCTCAAAGCGATTCTCACAGACACAATACAAAGCGACACAGGGGAAATAACAATCTCGGCAAGCTCACCGCGATTCAATTATTATCTCCCTGACGTTCTCAAAAAATTTTCGGCTAAATATCCCAATGTCATAATAGATCTCATAGACAGAACGAGCGATGACTCAGAAATGCTTGTGCAGAAGAATCAAGTTGACTTTGCTGTTACGGTTGACACTGACGCGCAAAGACTCCGGGTTAATGTCCGCGCTACATATGATGACCCTGTATATTTCTGCGTGTCGGATAAATTATTGATGAAACATTACGGTGATGAGATGCACGCATTGAAGGAGAAAGCGTTTCATGAGGGAGCAGACTTGCGGGAATTTTCTCGTCTTCCGTTCCTGATAGTTTCGCCGCTTGGGAGAATGGGACGGAGAATAGCTCAGTGTTTCAATGACGCGGGGTATGAGCCGAATGTTTATCTCAAGGCCGGGTACACAACGATAATGGCTCCTTTGTGCAACGCTGCTTTAGCTGGGTGTTTCACGTCCCACATGAATTTGGCGCGATGGCATTACCATATGAATGACGATGTGAATATTTTTCCGCTTTGTTTGAGGGGCGAGCCTGTTACGCTGAAAATTTACGTCATCTACAGCCGACAGAGATATTTGAATCATCATTGCAGGTACTTCATTGATTTGCTTGAAGAACAGTTTTCAGTTATCGGCGGTGAAAAGCTCAAGAGAATCAGCACATCAGAGCAGACACTGTAAGCCGGGAATTTTTTGCGTCCACATTCCTTTTTGCTTATTGTGCTATAATTCCGGCATTCCAGAAAAAACAAACAAGTGCCTTGCATGACGCAGAGAGATTATATCTTTTGCAATGAAGAGTAACTCATCAAATTTTGCCGGGTACAAATAATTTTGTTTCACACAAACAGCATTAAGGAGGAAGGTGGAATGAATGCCTGAAAGCAAAGGGCAGATGATTCTTGAGATGAACGACATCGACAAGACATTTCCGGGAGTACATGCGCTCGATCATTGCCGCTTCGATCTCAGGGAAGGTGAAGTGCACGCCCTAATAGGTGAGAACGGCGCGGGGAAATCGACTCTCGTGAAGATCATGACCGGGATTCACACAGATTACACCGGGGAATATCGTCTTTTCGGCCGGCAGGTTCACTTCAAGAACATCAAGGAAGCTCAAGAAGCAGGCATCTCAATGGTTCATCAGGAGCTAAACATGATGAACGATTTGACAGTGGCGCAAAATATTTTCATAGGCCGCGAGTCAGACGGATTTTTTTGCAGCGACAAAATAATCAACCAGAAAACAGAAGCTCTCATCAAAGACTTCAACATTGAAGTGAAACCCACAGACCGAATCAAAAATCTCACAGTCGGAAAATGTCAGATGGTTGAAATCGCACGCGCAATGTCTTATCCGTCAACAAAAGTACTCATTCTTGACGAACCTACAGCGGCATTGTCAGAGGCAGAAGCAGAAGATCTTTTCGAGAAAATGGAGCAGCTTAAAGCGAGAGGCGTTGCAATAATATTCATCTCTCACAGGCTCGAAGAGATAAAACGAGTCTCAGACCGTGTAACAATAATGCGCGACGGGCAGTATATCGACACTCTTAACGCAAAAACTTGCACGATACAAGACATCGTTCGGCTTATGGTTGGCCGTGAAGTCTTAGAGGAGCCGAAATCAAAAAGCAATGTCCCTGAAGGCGCGCCCGTTGTACTTTCTGCGAATCATCTCAAGTCCAGCAAGGTGAAAGATGTATCATTCGAGCTTCACAAGGGGGAAATTCTCGGCTTCGCGGGGCTTGTAGGAGCAGGACGGACTGAGACAATGAGACTCATTTACGGAGCAGATCCCAAAGACGGCGGCGAGGTCATCATTAACGGGAAAAGTACCGACATCAATCACTCAAAGGACGCAATCGCAAACGGAATCGGTTATCTCTCTGAAGACAGGAAGCGTTACGGACTCATTCTCGGACTCTCAATCACAGATAACACCGTGCTGTCATCATATGACCTTGATGAATTGCATCATGGCCCGTTCGTGAACGAAAAGAAATGCGCGCAAGTCTCAGAGGATTACGTCAGCCAGCTCAAAACGAAAACTCCCTCAGTGCGTCAGCTCGTCAAAAATTTATCCGGCGGGAATCAGCAGAAAGTTGTAATCGCAAAATGGATGCTGAGGAACTGCGATATTCTGATATTCGACGAACCTACAAGAGGAATCGACATCGGCGCAAGGGCAGAAATCTACAGCCTAATGGACTCGCTCGTAAAAGAAGGCAAATCGATAATCATGGTTTCATCAGACATGACGGAAGTCTTGAAGATGAGCGACAGAATCATAGTCATGTGCGAGGGGCGCAAAACCGGCGAGCTTGACATAGCAGACGCGACTCAGGACAAAATCATGACGCTTGCAACAAAATATCAGTAGCAGAGGGGAATCAAAATGGGTGAAAACAACGGAATAATAGCCTATCTTAAAGGGGACGGCCTTCAAAAAGTTATCGCTGTCGGCTGTCTTGTTGTGCTGTATATATTTTTCGGCATTTTCGGAAATCATTTCTTGACGTTCAACACTTTCGTGAGCATTCTCGACTCATCGTACTATATCGGCTTCCTCGCAATCGGTATGACGTTCGTTGTGATTACGGGCGGAATAGATCTCTCATGCGGTACTGTCATGGTAGGAAGCGCGTTAATCGGCGGAGTTGCGTATAAAGTTTGGGGATTCCCTATACTTTTGTGCTTGGTTGTTGTTATGCTTGTTGCGCTTTTGTTCGGATTGTGCAACGGTCTTCTTGTCGGCAAATTGCATCTTCCTCCGTTTATCGCTACATTGGGAATGCAATTCATTTCGCTGGGTATATGCTCAGTTGTCGCAAAAGTCCAGACTCAGACTTACCCTTCACTGAAATCCCCGGACGGATGGTTCAAGCTGTTAATCTACAAAAATCATAATTTCCCTGTCGGCGCGATATGGCTTCTTGTGTTCTTTGTTGTGGGATGGATATTGCTGAACAAAACGATATTAGGCCGCTACACATACGCAATGGGAAGCAATGAGGACGCAGTAGAGCTTTCCGGCATTCAGACATCACGCTGGAAAACAATTGTGTACGTCGTAAACGGATTCTTTGTCGGACTTGCGGGGATAATTTATGCGGCTACGTACTCAACTATTACCCCTCAGACAGGAAACGGGCAGGAAATGTATGCGATTGCGGCCTGCGTTATCGGGGGAACGTCATTAGCGGGCGGAGTCGGTACGTTATTCGGGACAATATTGGGCGTGTTCGTAATCTCGGTGCTTAAGACTGGCTTGCTGTCGATGGGACTCCCTGTACAGTGGCAGCAGGTGTTAATCGGAGTCGTTGTGCTTCTTGCGGTTCTTGTTGACGTAATCAGGGCGCAGAAAGCAAAGCGGACGTAAATTTGTTGTTGGCGGGAAAATCCCGTAAAAAATAAAGGAGGAAACAAATCAATGAAAAAGTTTCTCAGCGTAATATTATGCGGCGTTATGGTACTTGCAGCGGCTTCAGTCTTTGCGGCGGAATACAAGAACACTTCCGGCAAAGAAATGGACATCCGAATCATCTCAAAGAGCTTCAACAACCAGTTCTATCAGTCAGCGTTCAAAGGTGCGGCAGATGCGGCGGCAAAACTCGGTGTGAAAATCACAACTAACGGCCCTGACGTAGAGACAAACACATCACAGCAGGTTGAACAGGTCAAAGCGGCAGTTAATGCGAAGCCCGACGCGATTGTGCTTGCGGCCTGCGACACAGCTTCGCTTGAGGAGACTCTCGACTCGGCAAAAGAAGCAGGAATCCCCGTAATCGGTTTTGACTCAGGCGTACCCGGCGACACAACCGGCGCAGTACTCGCAACAGCAGCTACGGACAACGTAAACGCGGGCGGAAATGTCGCGGCGAATCTCATCGCTGATGCAGGATTTCAGGCGTTAATCCTCAAAGGCACGGAGAAAGCTCCCACAGTGCTGGCTATTCTTGCGCAGGATGCTACATCGGGATCAATCGTTCTGCGTGTTGATGGATTCATCGCAAAGGCTCTTGAAGCTCTTGAAGCTCTTGAAGGCTTGAAGGGTCATGTATCAGTTTCAGGGCAGGAGAGATGGACGAAACCCGCCGCAAATGCAGAAAAGGTGAAAATCGTTGTCGTTGTTCCTCCGTCATCAAGCGCGGCAGATATTCAGGCAGCCTCGAAAACAATTTTTGCGATGGACAATCTTGCAGGAGTTTTCGCGGCGAATCAGGACGCGGTGAACGGCGTAATCTCAGCGACAAATGACGGTACAGACCTCGACAGGGCGGACGGAATCTACAAGAACATTTACGTTGTCGGATTCGATTCAGGGACTTCACAGCGCGAGGCAATAAAGGACGGTCAGTTCTTCGGAAGCGTAACGCAGGATCCCTATCAGATGGGCTATCAGGCTGTCGGACTTGCAGTCATGGCCGCGAACAAAGAGAAAGTCTCTGATGTCGATACAGGCTCAAAATGGTACAACGCAAAGAACATCGACAACCCGGACATTGCAATTCTCCTTTACGACTAATCACGGAAATTTACGCGGGGGGCTGGCGTTTTGTCGGCCTCCTTTTTGTATGCAGAGAGGTAGAAACATGAACGGCATTTACGGTATTCATCACATATGTATTCACACTCCTGAAATTGAGAAGTCAATCAATTTTTACAGGGATATTATTGGCTTTCACGTTATCGGGCGCGAGACTTGCGGCTTTGGCGAGTATGCAATGATGAAGCTGAACGACTCACTTCTTGAGCTTATACAGCCGAATGAACAGGATGAAAATACTTTTGGCGATATAGGCTCAATAACTCACATCGGGCTTGGGGTGAAAGGTATCGACTCAGTTCTTGAAGATCTCCGCGCAAAAGGAATCCCGCTTCTTTCAGACGGAATTGAAGACGATGACGCGCCTATGGGAGGGTTGCGGGTGATTCAGTTACTCGGGCCAAGCAATGAACATCTCAATTTGTACGAATGGAAACGCGATTTCTGATTTTGTTACAGCGCACAAAATGACCCGGTGATTTTTTGCCGGGCCGTTTGCTTTCATGAGAATGTATGTGATTTCTAGTTCATGCACCTGTCGAGGATAATATCCTTCACTCTTTCAACAACATAATCAAGCCCGCCGGAAGTATCAAGCGTTACTGTTCGCGCCATGAGTCCAAGCTCGTATAAACACTCGTCAATCTTTTCACCCACACGCGAATGAAAGTCTACCGCCCATTCCTTGTTGTCGCTGAAAGTTTTTGTGCGTTCGTGCATTTGTTCGGGAGTCGTGAGGAGCTTTATCCCCCATGCCTTTTCGATTAGCGGAGATGTTCGCATTAACGCTGAGAGCCGCCGGAAACTTTTCGGGTTACGGACTGCGACATACGCGAGATTTCCCGGGTGCCACGTCTCAGACATCGAAACGCCCGGAAGATTCGCAAAATACATATCCCGCTCAAGCTCCATTTTCGTCAATTCAACTTCAAACGCTTCATCACGTTTATCGGGAATCCCTTTGTCCCTGTAGAATATCTCTTTGCCGATTTCATACCCGCAGCCCGTTATGATATTGTCCCTCTCAAGAGCGCGGAGAATGCTCGTTTTTCCGCTGGCGTGAGGCCCGCAAATGAACATGAACATGAATTAACCCTCCGTTGTGAATTTTATGTTACGGCCTAATGATTTGAGATATTTTCTCACACGTTCAGGGATTTCAACGCCGGAATATTTCACTGTTACGGTGCCTTTCTTCACGCTTACTTCACGGATTCCGTAACGCCCGCCGAAATTTCTCGCAGCCGTCAATCCCGCAAGATATTTCACCTCAGAAGGAACTGCCCCGAATCTGTCGGACATCTCATCACATAACGCGTCAATCTCATCAAGCCCGATTGCGTTAATGAGTCTGCGGTAAATTGTGATTCGCACATCATCTTGTGGGATATAATTTTCGGGAATGAATCCGCCGCCGCGGTCTGAAATTATTTCTGGCTTCTCTGGCTCTTTTTTCCCGCGCAGTCTGTCAAGCTCCTCTTCAAGAAGTTTGTAGAAAATGTTGTATGAGCTGTTTCGTGTTGTACCGTGCTGAACCGTTCCGCCCGCCTCGCCTCCTCCGCGTATGTCAAGGTCTCTCCTCGCAATCTCGTAGCCTGAGCCTAACTCCGTCATTGTTGAGATTGCCTCTAAACGGTCTAAAGTGTCCTGATTGAGCTTTGATTTCTCCGGGTAAAAGAAGTATGCGAATGCCTTTTCTCCTCTTCTGCCGACTCTCCCTCGTAACTGGTACATTTGCGCGAGTCCTAACTCTTCAGCATTGTCGATGATTATCGTGTTAGCGCGTCCGACATCAAGCCCGCTTTCGATTATCGTTGTCGCTATGAGGATGTCTATTTTCCCGTCGTAAAACTCAAGCATTGTTGACTCTAGTTCTTTCTCGTTCATTTGGCCGTGAGCCGTCTTTATTGTCGCGTCAGGGAAAAACGCCGTAAGCATTCTCATATATTCGCCCATTCGTGAAATTTTTGCTGACAGAAAATATACCTGCCCGCCCCTGTTAAGCTCGTACGTAATTGCACGCCGAATCACTCCCGCGTTGAACTGCCCTGTGTATGTCGTGATGGGGAGTCGGTCTTCAGGAGGAGTCGAAAGCACCGATATACTACGCAGGCCACGCAACGCCATCTCAAGAGTACGCGGAATCGGAGTCGCTGAGAGGCTCAACACATCCGTTTTTCCGTAGGTCAGTTTGAGGCTCTCTTTGTGCATTACGCCGAACCGATGTTCCTCGTCAATAATGAGCAATCCTAAATCACGAAACTTTACGCCTTTCTGCAAAAGTTTGTGAGTCCCAATGAGAATATCTATTTTGCCTTCTTCGGTTGATTTGAGGACTTCACGCGCCTGTTTTGCTGTGATGAAACGCGACAAGAGTCCGACATTCATGGGGAAGCCCGACAATCTCGACTGAAACGCCGCGTAATGCTGCTGCGCTAATATCGTTGTGGGAACAAGTACGCAAACCTGAAACCCGGCCATGACAACACGGAACGCCGCACGTAATGCAACCTCAGTTTTTCCGAATCCAACATCACCGACTAACAATCTATCCATCGGGAAATTTGACGACAAGTCCTTCATGATCTCGTCTACTGCTTTAAGCTGGTCTGCTGTCTCGTTGAACGTAAACGCTTTCACAAAATCATCATATGCGCTGTCATTCGGTGCGTAAGGGGGACGGCGTTCAAGCTCTCTTTTCGCAAAAATCTCCATCAGCATCAACGCTTCTTTTTGCGCCCGCTCCTGTGTCTTCTGAAGACTCTTCTTCCACGTTTTACCCTTCAGGCTGTCAAGTTTTGCCGATTCTGACTCGTGTTCGTTAAGCCCCGTGAGTTTTGCCGACTGCGTTACGGGTATCAATAATCTCTGATCGTCAGCAAACTCAATCGCAAGAACATCTATCTGCATTCCTCCGACAGTTGTGCGCTCAATCCCGCGAAAAATCCCAGTCCCGTAATCCTCATGAATCACAAGCTGGCCAGGCGACAATTTACCGCCCTCGTTCCAGTCGTTCGGCGTGTGTCTTTGAGTGAGTGAGACTCCCGCGTTAATGCCGGATAATTCACGCTCCGAGATAAAAGCCTTCTTTGCTTCTTTGTCGAAAAATCCCGCTGACAAATTCCCGTCATGAATCGTGTAGGGCAGTTTCTGAAACACCGGGTTGTTCGTGAAAACCTCAATGTCAAATCCATTCCGTGAAAGCTCATCGCATGTATGAAGTATCGTGTACGAATTTCCCCTGAAAGCAGGTAATGAGTCAGTCGGAAATTCTGCGTCAGATTTCGCTGCGTCGTTCGTGATTCTGATTACGGGGAACTTTGCGAGCCTCATGAAAATTTTGTCCCACTCGTCAACAATATATCCCGCTTTTATCTCGTCAAAAACTTCACGCCATAACCATATGAATGACTCGGCCTGCGACTCAACTTTTGCGGGTTCGTAAAGCGTAATGAGAGTATCAGGGGGCATGAGAGAGTCAGTTTTTGTGCGTTCAGCCTCAGTTATGCCGTGCAAAATTATCTCGTCAATGTGCATTAACTGAGAGCTAGTTTTCTGTGTGTCAGGGAAAAATCCGCCTATTCGTTCAACATCATCATCAAGAAACTCAAAACGCAATGGCAAAGCATACGCAGGATCATAGACATCAAGAATGAATCCTCTTTGCGCGAACTGTCCAGGCAGCCAAACGAGACTCGACGGAGTATAGCCCGAATCAATCAGCCATTCTTTGAGCTTGTCAGGGTCAAAATTTTCTGAGCGTGAAACCCTGAGAGCCTTAACGCCTACAAGACACGACGACATTAACGCGCCCGGTGAAGAAGCTATTACGCCGTCAGTGTGCGCCCATCTCCGCAATATTTCTCCGCGCTCAAGAAGCAGTGCCCGAATGTTTGCGCTTTGCTGTGAGAGGGGCATTTCGGGAAGAAGATATACATTTGCGCCGGGGTGAAGTGTCCTGAAGTCCTGCGTGAATGCTGAGGCTTGAGTCGTGTCCGGGAAAATTGCGAGCGTGTGTCCTCTTGTGGGAGTCAGGTAAGCTCTTGCTGAAATTCCTGCGCGTTCAAGAATCGTTTTGTTGCGTAATGAGGGTGTCAATGATTTTTTTATTGGACGGTTTATCATTGCAATGTAAAAATCTCCGGGAAAAAATTTTAGTATGATATTATCTTCACTAAATCCCGATTATAACATTCAATGAAGGAGGCTTATTTTCACATGAAGAACATTGCTTTTATAGGAGCCGGGAAAATGGGAAAACCTATGATAAAGAATCTCATAAAACTTGGCTTTTCTGTTGACGTTTACGCCCGCTCAATAATGAAAGTGTACGACATAATAAGCAACGGCGCGAAATATCACAGCTCAATTTACGACTGCGCTAAAAATTCTGACGTTGCAATAACAATGCTCGGATTCCCGAAAGACGTAGAAGAAGTATATTTTGCGTCAGGGGGATTGCTCGACAGCATGAAGAAAGACACATACATTATCGACATGACGACAACGAGTCCATCACTCGCGGAAATGATTCACGATGAGGCGGAAAAACGCGGGCTTCATTTTCTTGACGCGCCTGTTACGGGAGGAGTCAGCGGCGCAAAGAATGCTTCACTCTCAATCATGGCCGGAGGAAATGAGGACGACTATCAAGC
Organism: uncultured Fretibacterium sp.; assembly: GCA_946183145.1. Taxonomy (GTDB): domain Bacteria; phylum Synergistota; class Synergistia; order Synergistales; family Aminobacteriaceae; genus JAFUXM01. The sequence goes on from CAMGZM010000009.1 coordinate 36,718, forward strand.
GTGCCTGCCGTTATTCCGCGCAATGGGGACGAACATAAACTACATGGGCGGGCCTGGAATGGGTCAGCACACGAAAATAGCGAATCAGATCATCATAGCCGGAACGATTGCGGGAGTCTGCGAGGCTATGACGTATGCGCGTGCTGAAGGACTCGACATGCCGAAATTCCTGCGTGCTGTCTCAACTGGCGGCGCAAGCTCGAAACAGCTTGAAGGAGCGGGGCCGAAAATTTTAGACCGCGATTTTACTGCAACATTCAGCGTGAAACATTTCGTGAAAGACTTGTTGCTTGCTGTTGACGAGGCCGGAAAAGAGAATCTGAATCTTGATGTTCTGTTGACGGTGATGAGTCATTACAAGCAGCTTGAGACAGACGGATTCGGCGAGGACGGGACTCAAGTCCTCATAAAATATTACGGAGGCTAATCGATGAAACGTGTTGCAGTTTTGTGCGGAGGAGACAGCAGAGAGCGTGAAGTGTCATTGCGGAGCGGGAAAGCTGTTGCTGATGCCTTGAATGAGGCGGGATTTTACGCGGACATGATCGACTTGCTGAGGCTTGAAGAGGCTGACAGGGTTAAAGGTTACGACGGCGCGTTTATCGCTATGCACGGTGATTGGGGCGAGGATGGACGATTACAGGCAAGACTCTCAGAGATGGGAATACCGTACACAGGTTCAGGCCCACACGCGAGCGCGCTGGCGATGGACAAATGGGAGGCGCAGAAATTTTTTGCACAGGCTGGAATCCCCGTCCCGAAATCTGTATTTCTCCCGAAAAATTATGATGATGTTGTGCGTGAAATCGGCCGTAACATTGTCGTGAAACCCTGCGCGGGCGGCTCAACCGTAGGAGTGTCAATAATCCCGGAATTGACTCCGCAGAGTCTCAATGACGCTGTAAATCTTGCACGTGAAAGTTACGCCGGAGAAGTTATAGCAGAGACATACATTCCAGGCCGTGAGATAACGTGCGCTGTTTGGGAGAACAACGGAATAACAGAATCATTGCCGGTAATCGAAATCAAACCGCATGAAGGATATTACGATTACGCGAACAAGTACACGAAAGGCGCAACGGAATATATTTGCCCGGCAGAAATTGATGATGAGACAGCAAAACGAATCGGAGATTACGCGGTGAAGGCTCATGAGTCGTTAGGGTGCAGAGCGTACAGCAGATCCGATTTCAGATTAACGCCTGAAGGTGAAGCATATATCCTTGAAGTGAACACCGCGCCGGGAATGACAGCAACGAGCCTCGTACCAAAAGCGGCAAAAGCAAAAGGCATAAGCATGGCCGAATTTGTGAAAGCGATAATGAACATGGCCAAAGTGTAATTTAACCTGTATAATTACTTCATCACCAAAAAATTTAACAGACAGACAAAAATATTCAGCGATGAAAACATTTTGCTTCAAGCTGTATAAATCTGAGCATAACAAAAAATTGATGAGGCTCATAAACATTGCGGGACTCATTTACAATCATTGTATTGCTCTGCATAAGAGATATTACAGGCTGTACGGGAAATATATTCACAAGTACACCTTGCAGAAGCATATCACGAAACTGAAGCGGACAAAGAGATTCGGTTATTTCTGGTCGCGGAATATTGAAGGCAGAGTCAAAACGGTAACAGTTAAGCACGATTTATTGGGGGACATATATATTTACTTGGTGTGCGATTCTCAGTGCGATACAGTTAGGCCGCGAACAGGTGAAATTGTCGGGTTAGATTTCGGGCTGAAGAAATTTCTCACCGCCAGCAATGGAAATGATATAGTCTCTGCTGACTTTTTCAGGCTCAATGCAAAAATCATCAGGACGAAATGCCGCAAATTATCCCCGAAAAAGAAAGGCTCAGGCAATTTTCAGCAGGCAAGACTCGAATTAGCCCGTGCATACAGAAAGATAAATAATCAGCGCAGGGATTTTCATTTCAAGACCGCAAGAAAACTCTGCAATGATTACGCGCTGATCTGCCTTGAAGAACTTAACATTAAGGGAATGGCAAAACGATGGGGCAGGGAGATTCACAGCTTGGGCTTCTCTGATTTCGTCAGGATACTTCAATATGAGGCTATGAAGCTGGGAACGAGGATTATTTTTGTTGACCGTTTTTATCCGTCAAGCCAGCTCTGCAATGTATGCGGGTACAGGAACAAGGAAGTAAAGAACCTGAAAATCCTGGAATGGGACTGCCCTTCATGCGGGACTCATCACGACAGGGACAGGAACGCGGCATAAATATTGCAGATACAAGCGGCAACTTTTGAGCTTAACAGCACGTTTCATAGTGTTGTGAGGTTATAAATTTTGAGGAGGTAAAATCATAATGGATTACGCAAAAGAGTCATTACGGCTTCACGAGCAGTGGAAAGGCAAGATTGAAGTAATCGCAACCGTTCCCGTCAAGACAAAAGAGGATCTCTCACTCGCCTACACGCCCGGAGTCGCTGAACCCTGCCTCGCGATTCAGAAAGACGTGAATAGGAGCTACGACCTCACCAGACGGCACAATCTCTGCTTAGTCGTAACGGACGGAAGCGCAGTACTCGGACTCGGCGACATCGGCCCTGAAGCAGGTATGCCCGTCATGGAGGGAAAATGCGTTCTCTTCAAGTCATTCGGAGGCGTTGACGCTTTCCCCCTCTGTGTGAAAACGAAAGACGTTGACGAGTTTGTAGAGACCGTGTACAACATATCAGGGTCATTCGGCGGGATTAACCTTGAGGATATAGCCGCGCCACGTTGCTTTGAGATTGAGAGGAAGCTCAAAGAGAAGTGCGACATTCCGATTTTCCACGATGACCAGCACGGAACAGCCGTTATCACTCTCGCAGGACTCATCAACGCATTGAAGGTTGTCGGAAAAGACATCGGCAAAATCAAAGTAGCAGTAAACGGAGCAGGAGCCGCCGCAATCGCAATCACAAAATTACTCATCTCAGCGGGACTCAAGAACGTAACACTTTGCGACCGTACAGGAATCGTCTACAAAGGCCGCGAAAAGGGAATGAACTGGATCAAATCCGAGATGGCCGAAATCACTAACCCTGAAGGACTCAAAGGCTCACTTGCTGACGCTATGAAGGGCGCGGATGTCTTCATCGGAGTGTCAGCTCCCAACAGCGTAACTCAAGACATGGTGCGCTCAATGGCAAAAGACCCGATAATTTTTGCGTGCGCTAACCCGACTCCCGAAATTTTCCCGGATGACGCAAAAGCAGCAGGAGCAAAAGTAATCTCAACAGGAAGAAGCGATTTCCCGAATCAGATCAACAATGTGTTAGCATTCCCCGGAATTTTCAGAGGAACATTTGACGTAAGAGCCAGCGACATCAACGAGGCTATGAAGGTCGCAGCTTCACACGCGCTTGCGGATTTGGTCGAACCCGAAAAGCTCGGCCCTGATTACATCATTCCGGCGGCGTTCGATCCGAGAGTCGGCCCGGCAGTGTCAAAAGCTGTTGCTGAGGCCGCGAGAAAATCAGGTGTAGCGAGGTTATAGCACATGGAAGAATACAGAGGTTTCAAGATTTTCGCGCTTCCTCCGAAATATTTTGCGCTGTTCGCTGTCGTTGTGCTTCTGTCGGCTATGCTCGGCGTGCTTCCTGCGGGAATGGCCGGATGCTTTGCGTTCATGATTGTGTGCGGTGCTATCTTGCAGGAGCTCGGAGACCATCTCCCAATCGTAAATACTTTCTTGGGCGGCGGCCCTGTCGTGATAATTTTCGGCATGGGATTTTTGCGCTACGAGAACTTCTTCGGCGTGTTCGATGTGATTTCAGGCTTAATCGGCAAGACTGGCTTCACAAAAATTTTGATGACGAACATTGATACGTTCTTCAAGCCTGCCGGGGCATTTCTTGATTTCTACATAGCGGCGTTAATCACAGGCTCAATTCTCGGAATGAACAGAAAACTTCTCGTGAAAGCGGCGGCGCGTTACTTTCCGGCAATTTTCGGAGCTGTTGCGGTTTCGTTTGGGCTTGTGGCGATTGCAGGACATTTCAGCGGATTCGGCGTTGTGAAAGCTGTATTGCTTATCGCGCTTCCTATTATGGGCGGCGGAATGGGAGCAGGAGCAGTACCACTCAGCAAAATTTTTGAGTCTTCCGGCACAATGACCGCTGAAGAGGCTATCTCTATCATGAATCCCGCTGTCGCTATCGGAAATGCTACATCAATCGTGCTTGCGGGAATCCTCGTGAAAGTCCTCGCGGGAAAATTCTTCAACGGACAAGGCACGCTCATGAAGGCCGGAGCGAATGAAGATCCGTCAGAGTACGAAATTTCGCCCGAAATGCAAGCCAAGCGCGACAAAGTTACAGTAACGAATCTCGGAATCGGACTCCTTGCCGCAACAACATTCTTTGCATGGGGCTATATCGTTGCGGGAATATGGATTAAGCTCGTACCCGCCGTAAACATTCATGCTTATGCGTGGATGATTATCACGGTCGCTTTGTGCAAAGTCTTCAACGTTCTCCCCGAATTTATAGAGGTATGCTGCTATCAGTGGTTCCAGTTCGTAATGAAGAATCTTACGTCAATGTTGATGGTTGGAATCGGTCTGTGCTACTTGAGTCTTGACGTTGTAATAAGCAGCTTCAGCATGATGTACTTGCTTATGTGCTTCCTTGCGTGCATAGGCGCGTTTGTCGGAGCTGGACTCATTGGCGCGATGGTCGGATTCTATCCTGTTGAGGCGGGAATCACTGCGGGGCTTTGCATGTCGAACATGGGCGGCACCGGTGATGTTGCTGTTCTTTCGGCGGCTCATCGAATGGAGTTAATGCCGTTCGCGCAGATCTCTTCACGACTCGGAGGCGCAATCATTCTCATCATTGGCTCGTTAATGCTTTCGACTCTTGGCAGTATGTTATAGGGGTGATTGAATGAAGAAGTTATTGCTTGCGTTTTTGATTGCGGGAATTTTCGCGGGTTCTGCGTTCGGAGCTGGCATGAGAATGGGAGCTTTGACACAGCAGAATATGAGCGCGGAAGAGTTCGCAGAGTTCATAAAGTCCCAGGAGAGAAATTTTTTCGGCTGGAAGATTATGAACACAAATCACAGCCTTGAGGACTCATTCACATATTTTGACTCTCTAACGTCTATGATTATGGCTCTTCATTCCGGGAAAATTGACGAGGCCGCACTCCCTGAACCTGTTGCGGAATACGTCAAGACAACTGACGCGGGAGTCGAAATTTCCTGCGCGCTTCATTCGAGAACGACTCACCTTGCGTTAGGCTTCAGGAGCGATGACGGAGGGCAGAGACTCTGCGATATGGTGAACGGGGCATTATCGGCCATGAAATCAGACAGGAGACTCAGTATTCTCACGTCAAAATATCTTCACCGCCCTGGCACAACACTCCCGGCTGCTGAATCGTTCGCGAGTTTTCCCGGTGCTGAAACGGTGAAAGTTGCCGTAACGGGAGATCTTCCCCCGCTCGACATGATTGCACCCGACGGAAGGCCGATAGGGTACAACACCGCTGTATTGTCGGAAATCGGCAGGAGAATGGGAGTCAATATTGAGCTTGTGAACATTGACTCAGGTGCAAGAACAAGCGCGTTAATGTCCGGGAGAGTCGATGCTGTTTTCTGGTATCAAGTCTGGGAAGGAGTCGAGAAACAGCCCGACGCTCCAGCAGGAGTCCTTCTCTCTGAGCCTTATTACGAGTGGGATACGTTCCTTCACTTGAGGCATTACGTGAGAGACTGAATGAATGTCCTGCCTTGAATGCAAAAGTGATTCGCCTGACGCAATAAGATTCCGTTTGCTTGAAATTCACACGCTGCACATAAGGGACTTTGACGGCGAGAAAATTATTCAGGCATTAGGCGACTTTCAAGAATACGAAATTTGTACGGCCTGCGCTCTTGAGGGGGCGCGGGTCTTTCTTTATCCGGCGAAATTGCTGCTGCGTAAATGTTTCGCGTTCTTCATGCTTATACTTGCGGGAATAATTCTGAGTCTGATGTTGACGGTTAATGACTCGTTCATGAAGGAAATTTTTGCGGTGAAAGCTATCGGGCCTCTTGCTGTGATTGTGGGATTGTCGGGAATTTTTGCGAATGTCCGGGAGATTCTGAGAGTCCGCGAGTCCGTCAGCAAAATGAATCATGACGAGGCACTTCACTTTTCAGCATACAGACTCATCATCAAGAACGCTCCGAAAAAATATAACGACAACGACATAACATATATTCCCGTCAGCAAAGAGACTCAGAGAATAAGTCCTTCAGAGCTTGCGGAGAAATACAATCTTCTTTCAGCAATCGCAGTTAAAGCGCATAAACTTATAGAGGAGGAAAAAATTAATGGGTGAAAGTTTCATAGCGGCGTTGACCGTAGTATGTCCGATGATGATATTGATGATAATCGGCTGGCTTTGCAGGACAAAAGGAGTAATCACGCGCCCGGCCATGAAGGAATATGACAGGCTGATATTCAGAATCTTTATGCCGCTGTTATTGTTCAAGAATATATACGAGATAAATTTTTCGGGAGGCGTTGCGGTGAAAGAGATGATATTCACTGCTGTATGTCTCCTGATTCTGTTCGCGCTGTGCCTCGACTGCCCGCGATATTTGACGAAAGATCCCCGGAAATATTCCGTGATAGGTCAGGCGATCGTGAGAGGGAACTACGTAATATTCGGCGTAGTTGTGTCAGAAGCGTTATACGGTGAGGGCAATATAGGCATGGTGATAATGATGAGCATAATTGTTGTGCCGATGGTAAATGTATTTTCTGCAATACTGCTTGAGGCGGGGCGGTCCGGGAAATCGAGTCCGGCAAAATTATTCCTCGCTGTGCTGAAGAACCCCATGATAATCGGAGCAATATGCGCGTTCATAGTGAAGGGATTCGGGATAAAGATTCCGGCTGTATTGTGGTCAGTCATTCGGAGCATAGCGAACTCAACAACAACAATCAGCTTCATTTCATTGGGAGTCGGTCTCGACATGGCCGATGCGATTGCAGACAGGAGGCTTCTTGCATGGGGAGTGATTCTGCGGATGATAATTTTGCCGGGAGTCGTGCTGCCTCTTGCGGTGATTTCGGGGTTCAGGGGTCAGAGTCTTTGCGCAATGATGGTAACGTTTGCGGCACCTTCTGCGGTTGCGTCATATCCTATGGCGGTTGCGATGGGTGCTGACGGACAATTAGCGGGGCAACTTGTTTGCGCGACAACGATTCTTTCTGTGATTACGATATTTTTATGGACGTTCGCATTCAAGAGTCTCGGCTTGATGTAGAATGAGAACGAGAAAATTTTGAGGAGTGATATTTATGGAACAGGCAGCAGAACCCAAAATTGACTGGCGCAACATTAGGATTTACGACGAGGACGGAACGCAGATAAAGAATCCCCGGACTCTGCGCTCAATTGCTGAAGGGCAGGAACTCATAGCGGCGTGGGAGAAGAGAATGGACAGCTATCACCTTGAGGAAATATTCGGCGACTACGACGAGGAGGACGGAGAAATTGACACCGAAGAAGAAAACTCCTGAGAGAAAGCGCACGCCATTTCCCAGAGAAGTGATTTACGCAAAAGGTTTTGTTGACGACTGGGAAAAACTTTCACGTTCCGGCAGACACGACATGAACCGCATCAAGGAAGTAATATCACTCAGAAATATTCGGGTAACAAAAAACTCCGGGACATTCACGCACCCGGAGTCCTCAAAAATTTTTCCCATTGCAGAATCATTAACATGATAACAATATAAGGAGTGATATTTATGGAAGCTCATGCAGAACGAATGACAGCGATCTATGCGAATATGCTTCAATTTTTCCTTGAGACGCTGAATTTTACAGTTTCGTTTGACGCTGAAGATGACGGATCTTTTACCGGCACTGTTGAAGAGCTTGACTTGTGCGAAAATTCCCAGTCAAAAAATGGCTGTATGATGCTTTTGCTTGAGGCCATGAAGGAATACGCGCAGGATTTTTACAGGGAGTTTGATTTATGGTCGTCAGCCCCTAACAGAAGAAAGCATATCCCATACGTGATTAAGATACTTTCATCGTCAGACAAAAAACTTCTGGAGGCTATGAAATGCCAAACTGGAGAGAATTAAAGCGTTTCTGCGACAATGACGGCTGGGAATGTTACAAGGTTACGGATCATTATTTTTACCGCAAAAGGCTTCCGAACGGTGATATTCTGTTCACAAAAATTTCTATGGGCAGCGGGGAAATTCACAAAAACTTGTGGCAGAAAATCAGAAACAGGCAGCTTCACGTTACGCAGGAATACTTCAACAGCAAAATATAGCGCACAAAAAAACTCCGGGAGATTTGAGTCTCTCGGAGTCGTTTTTCGTCTGTATGAGAATTGGAAACTAGTTCGTCGGCCAAGAAGTTAAAGCCTCGATTTTGCCGTTGTAGAGGGTTACCTTGAACATCTTATTTGTAGAGAGATCAACATTTGTACCACTGTCCAACGCACCATTATTATCCGTAGCATAAACCTTATCATAGCCCCGTATACCAGCAAGAGCCGTTGCTATATCAGCCGCGTCAGCCTCGTCCACAAAACTCACGTTCAGTACCCACTGCTTGGGATCCTTGCTCTCATCAATACCTGTAGTGCTAGCATCATCCGTAGCCGCTGTAGCCTTGTACTTAGTCAGATTATCGGTCTGTGTAAAGCTACCCCATCTAGGAATTGCAGCCAAAAGAACCGCATCGACTGTATCAGTTGTCTTAACACCGATATTATTCGCTACGTATGTACTAACTGCTGTAACACACGCATCGACATTCGCCGCTATTGTTGATGCCTTCGCCTTTGCTGTTGAACCGCTGACTGCTACAGTCATGCTTGCCGTAAGAGTCGCCAAAATAGCCACTACAATGAGCAGCTCAACCAACGTGAAACCTTTGCGCGCTTTTTTCATCGCTTTCTTCCTCCTATAATCAAACACACAATATTAAACCTATTTTCCGCACAGTACGTTCATCAAATACGCCCCGCCTATTGAGCGCAAATGCAATACATTTTTTAATCCGAAATCGAATCTTTTTCACGCGTTTATGTTTCTCTCACCACTGAAATTTTATCTGAACGCACAAAAAATCCCGGCCATGTTCCTTTTCACACGACCGGGAAAATGATTGCCTGTTTGATTCTTATTGCTGCGTTTTTGACTCTCCGACTCGATCCTTACTCAGCAGGAGCAGGAACGGGAGCGGGTGTTTCAGCTTTTGACGGTGCATTTTTCTGCGCGTCATCAATAGCTGTTGCGGGTTTGGGCTTTGAGGCTTCTGCTACGTCAGCAAGACTCTTCTCAAGCGTTGATGCGAGTCCGTTCGTGGCTGTGTCGATTCGCTTGTACAGATCCTTCACTCCCTGAACCGCTAATACATCGCTGAAGAATGAATTATCGTACTCAATCAGCTTCATTCCGCCTTTTACGAGGATTGCCTTGTTACTCTTGTCGATCTCCTCAAGTTTCGGGCGCATTTCCTGCAACGCTTCAGCTACTGCTTTGTCAAGGAGTGCTTTATGTTCGGGCTTGAGTGCCTTGTAGATTTTGTCATTGATACAGATCTGGTTGCAGTAGAGAATATGATTCGTGCAGGCAAGGAATTTCTGTACTTCCTCAAAGTGCGCTCCTACGCATGTATCAGCGGCGTTCTCCTGAGCGTTTACCGTTCCGCTCTGAAGTGAGAAGTAAAGCTCGCCCCATGCAAGCGGTGTAGGCTCTGCTCCGATTGCCGTCCAGAAGTCCATGTGATTCTTGTTCTCCATCGTACGGATCTGAAGTTTTGCGAAATCCGTCAGCGTCTCCAAATCTTTATTGGCCGTCGCAAGTCTGTATGTTGCGTTCTGCATGAAGCCGAGAAGGTGAAGCCCGGCCTTTTCGTAAGCGGCTGACATTTTGCGGTGAAATTCCGAGTCTCCGTTCAAAACTTTGTCAATCGTATCGCCGTCATATCTCGCAAATACCATCGGCAAATCGAATACGGCCATCTCAGGAATGAATGACACTATCGGGGCTGTCTGGCATACTGTGATTGCGATATATCCCTTCTGAGCCTGACGGAGCAAATCAGCGTCCCCGCCTAATTCGCCGTTCGGGAAATAGTCAATCACGAGGCCAGCGTTCGCAGCTTTAACTTTTTCCTGGATTAGCTGTGCAAATACCTGGCCTGCCGCGCCTTTTGCTGTTGTGTCTGCAGTAACAAGCCATACTTCATCAAATTCTGACGCTCCGAAAGCAAACGAACCGAGCGCAAGAACTAACATAAGGGCAACGATAAATTTTCTCATGATTTCACCCTCCTAATATGCAAGCCACGTGCTTATTTCAGGGATATATACAATCAACGCCAATGAAAGCAAGAATGCCACGATGAACGGGAAAGCCCTCTTTGCGACATCCATCGGCTGATCCTGCGAGATATTTCCGGCCACGAACAAATCGAGTCCGAACGGAGGAGTCGCAAGCCCTATCGACAAGCAGCACACAAGGACAACGCCGAAATGTACCTCATCAACACCGAGCATTTTGACAGCAGGAAGAAGAACGGGTGCGAGAATGATAATCGCAGGGCCTGTGTCCATAATCATGCCGAGTATCAAGAATATTATTGTGCATATCGTGAGTACTGAGATTGAGCTGTGGAAGTTTGTGAGAATGAAATCCTGCACTGCTGACGTTGCATGTGTGAGCGACAATACGCGCCCGAATGCCGTTGCGAATGCGAGAATGAACGCAAGTCCGCCGTAAGTTTTCACCGAGCTTGTGAGGAACGCAGGAAGTGCCGAGAATTTTATCGTCCTCTCAATGAACAGACATACAATAATTGCATAGAAGACCGAGACAACAGCCGCTTCAGTTGGCGTGAAGAATCCCGAATAGATACCGCCGAGAATGATTAACGGGCACATTAACGCCCAGAATGAATCCTTCAGGAGGGGCATAAATCCGTTCGCGCTGATCTCGTCAAGCCTGATCTTTGTCTTCCTGTTGATTTCGTCTTTGCCTTCCTTGTTCGTAGCGCAGTAGAAAACCGCATAGGCCATGAGGAATATACCGATTAAAATTCCGGGGAAGACTCCGCCGAGGAATAATTTTCCGGTTGAAACTCCTGTTGCGAGTGAGTAAAGGACGAAAGGAATCGACGGGGGAATTATGACTCCGAGTCCGCCCGCGACCGCGATTAATCCCGCCGCCCATGTCTTGTTGTAGCCTAAATCAACCATGAACGGAATGCACATCGCGCCGACAGCCGCCGTTGTTGCAGGGCCTGAACCCGAAATAGCACCGTAGAACAAGCACGTCAAAACTACAGCGCAGGGAACTCCGCCCGTGAATCTTCCGACAAAGTAAGAGAAGAAGTTAAAGAGTTTCTTTGAGATTCCGCCCTCGGCCATGATAACGCCGCCGAGAATGAACAGGGGAACCGCAAGAATCGGTGTTGAGTTTGCGCCGGATAATGTGTTGTCGACAATCTGAGGAATGACTCCGCCCCTCGCCATCATGAGAATGGGAGCGACTGAGCCGAGAATCATACTTACTCCGATAGGTATCGAGAGAATTATTGCTACGAGAAATACTACGAATACGAGTAACGCCGCCATTGATTACTTCGCCCCCTCTGCCTTTGCTGCCGCTTCAAGTTCGGCCTTTGCGTCAAGCTGTGTCTGCTCAAGAGTCGTAAGCTCTCTCTCGTTAAACTTGCTGAGATGGATAAAGAACATCTGAACCGCCCTGAGAGTCGCCAGGCAGAACCCGAAAAGCCCGACAGCGTATAACCACCACATAGGCCAGTTCATGGCCGGGGAAGTCTCAGCCTTTGCGCCTTCAAGCATTTCACCTTTAGCCCATTTGAGGCACTCTATGCAGTGATACGCAAGAAGAGCCATGCACGCGCCTACAATCACATCAACGCATAAATTTATGACCTTGCGGACTTTTTCGGGGAGAAGGTCAATAACGACATTTACGCGGAGCATGTTTGCTTTTCGCACTGTGTAGGGAAGGGAGATGAATACGCTCATAATCCACATGAAGCGCGAGAACTCTTCAGCCCACGTAAGCGACGGCAAAAACGGAATCTTTCTGACGATAACCTGAAGCATCATGACACATGCAATCAGTATCAGAAATATGACCATTAAGCACTCTTCAAAATGCTCATCAAGCCATTTGAACATGAAGAATATTCCTCCTAACTGTAAATATTAAAACCCCCCGCAAAATTCACAGGGGGAAATTTCCTGAATTACTCTGACTGAGACGCAATTAAATCCTTCGAGCGTCCTGCCCTTAACACGTAGCTGTCTAAGTCATGGCCGACAATCCCGCGAATCTTCCGGGACATCTCCATAACCTTCAGCACGTCAACGCCCGTTGCAATTCCCATCTCATCAAGCATATTGATTACGTCTTCTGATGAGATATTTCCAGCCGCGCCGGGAACAAACGGACATCCGCCAAGCCCGCCGAATGAAGCATCAAAGCGAGTCATTCCCGCCTGCATTGCCGCAAGAATATTCGCCATTGCCGCGCCTCGTGTGTTGTGGAAGTGAAGCCACCATGAAGCCTGCGGATATTTTTCCCGGACATGCTTGCAGAGATCGTAGACCTGATTCGGGACTGCCTGCCCTGAAGCGTCAGACAACGAAATCTCATCAATTCCGACCTTCAAATACGCCTCTATTATCGCGTCAACATCTTCAACGGGAGTCCTTCCTTCCCACGGGGACGCATAAGGCATTGAGATTGAGCCGGATATAGCTATGTGATTCTCGTTGGCCATCTTCACGCAGTCAGCAAAACCCGCAACGCTCTCTTCTGGAGTCCTGTTGAGATTCTTCAGGTTGTGCATACGGCTTGCGGAAACGTTGAGTTTTACCTTCTTGCAGCCGCAATCTATAGCCCGCTGTACTCCGCGTGTATTGGGAATGAGCGCGCGCAGTTCAACATCTCCGGGAATCTCGCCTATACGCTTGAAGATTTCATCAGTGTCGGCCATCTGAGGGACTCTTTTCGGGTGCATGAATGAGCCGACCTCGATAACCTTATATCCCGCGTCAATGAATCCCCGCAGGATTTCTATTTTCTGGTCTGTGTTCGGGTAAACTTTTTCATTCTGGACTCCGTCACGCAGACCGACTTCACACACTGTAACTTTTTCGGGTAAATTCATCGTTTATGCACCTGCCTGTGCGTTATGAATTTTTGTCAGCATGTCTTTTAACTCGCCGACCTGAATTTGACCGGGTGCGCTTGTCTGACCCGCTGCCCCGAATGTCATACATGACCCGGATAATTCACACGCAACACGGCTCATCATTCCCAGAGGCCCCATCGAGATTGTGAGATATGGACGGTCAGTAACATTCCCGAACTCAACGGACGCGGCAATAACGGCTAATACGTCTTCTTTTGACTTTGGCATTACGGCGGCTTTCGGGATGTCTGCTACTGCTCCCTGCTGATGTCTCAATGTCGTAACAATCTCATTCGCCGGGGGAGTCGCTGAGAAATTATGACGTGAACCAACAACGAGACATTTCGCCGCGTGAATTTCGTCAACAAGTTTTGCGGAAATGTCAGAGGCCGGGGCGTTCCAGTCAGTATTACCCCAGAACATTTCAACGTCAGCGATATCAGCATCACCGCTTTTTGCGACTGCGAGATTTGCGGCTCTGTAATCGTCAAATGCTGGTGCGACTTCTCCGCCTTCAGGTTTCGTGCGAATCGTGAAAAGTATCGGCGTATCCTTCAGCACTCCGCGTAAAGCCTTGAGGGTATCCAGCAATTTCGGAGTGTTGAACAAATCCTCGTAGAAATCAGCGCGCCATTCAACCAAGTCAACGGGAAGCCGTGTAATCTCATCAGCCTTTGCGAGAATGTCAGCTTTTGTTTTTGCGACAATGGGGACGATTGTTTTCGGGACACCCGCGCCGAGTTCAACGCCTCGTATTGTGATTGTCTTCATGGATTAGTCGATACCGTTCGCGGCAAAATATTTCTTTGCGACATCAAGGCACTGTTTCGCATGTCCTGCAACGCCGCGGGCTTTTATCTCAGCGAGATTCGGAAGCTCAATCGACAGCGGGATATTGGGCATTGCCTTAACCATGTCAGCGATTGCCATTGCGCCTTCGCCCGGGTACATTCTGCCTTCACGAGCCGTAAACAGCATGAGGTCATCTTTGATGTTGTCAAGCACGGGGTCTCCGTTGGGCATGTCATCGGAGGGCTTTCCTGCGGGGCCATCGCAGAGGTGAATGAAGCGGAAATACTTTCTCGGCGTTCTCGCAAGCTCTGAGCCCGTAACACCTGCGCGTCCTGCGTGAAGTGTGTCAACCATCACAAAGACGTTATCCCTGTAAAGGTCATCGATGAGGGAAATATCTTCCTGAAGGTTACGTACTCCCGCCCAAGGCAAAAACTCAATGTTGAACATGAGTCCGAACTCTTTGGCCATGTCTGCGACTTTTCCGGCTGTCTCTGTGTACCATTTCCTGTCGCGTGTCCAGACTGAGCCAAGTACGTCCGTTGCGCCTAATTTCGCGGCTGCCTCGAATGCGGGCTTGTACTCGTTGATGTCGAGATCTTTGCGGATTCGTGCAAGCTCAATGTCCATTAACGGCATGTCGTACTCTTTGAGGGCTGCTTTGATGTCGGCGAAAAGTTTGGGGTCATCCTGCGGAAGGAATGAAGGCTCTCCGGGAAGGTGCATAGGAATTGTGCGGAGGCTCACATAGTCATAGCCTGCTTCTTTTGCGATTTTGATCTGATCCATCGGGTTTGTGCCGGGGATTGTGAGATAAGCTAACGAAAATTTACGGGACATTTAATGTACTTCTCCTTTCGTGAAAATGAACAAACCGCCCATGTGAAAGCGGCGGCGTTATTCTCTTGTTACTTTCCTTCTTTTTCCTTCATGATTGTCTCAAGGGTCTGGCGCATGACATCCAGCGGCACGGCTTTTCCGCCCGTCCATAACTGAATCTGCCTGAGTCCCTGATACAATGACATTCCGAGTCCGTTGATGGTTGTGCATCCGACTTCAGCGGCTTCTTTGAGGAAACGAGTCGTCGCGGGGTTATATGTTGCGTCAAAGCAAATGTGCGACGGCTTGAGGAATTTTTTGTCGACGCAGGTATATTCCTCTTTGCCCTTCATGCCGAGTCCTGAGAGGTTGAGAATAATATCTGTCTCACTGAGTGCCTTTGCGATTCCGGCTTCGTCAGCTGCTCTTACGGGTACGCATACACCGGGGTAGAACTTGTTGATTTCCTCGCTGAGGGTCTCGCATTTCTCTGAACGTGAAGAGATGTAGATTTTCTTTGCGCCCTCGTTGGCAAGCTCAAGGCAAACGCTCCTGCCAGTTCCGCCCGCGCCGAATGAGAACATAACTTTGTCCTTGATGATGCAGCCGTGCTCTTTGATGTCGCGCAATGCTCCGTAACCGTCCGTGTTGTAGCCGATGAGTTTTCCGCCTTCAGTTTTTACGACAGTGTTCGAGCTTCCGATTTTCTTGCAGAGGGGATCTAAATCGTCGAGGTACTGCATTACGGCTTCTTTGTTGGGCTTTGTTACAGCGCATCCGAGGAACGTGGGCATGTAGCGTATACCGTCAATAATTTCCTTGAGGTGAGTGCTGTCTGCCTCGCAGTAGCAGTACACCATGTTGAAGCCTGCCGCCTGATACGCTGAGTTCTGCATTCTCGCGGCGAATGACTGACTCAGAGGCGTTCCGATAAGTGCGATAAGTCTGCTGTTAATATCAATCTGCATAATTAACGCTCCTGACATATAGAATTTTGTTGAGAAAATTTGTGATTGAACGGTGATAATTTTATTCACGTAGCTGTGAGATTGCAAACATAATTTTACTGGTTGTGAAATTTTGTGCAGGGAAAAAAATTGTCCGCGGTGTTTTTCAACAGTCAAAAATTTCCCTGTGATATGATATGCCAATCCCACAAAACTGAAAACGAAACGGAGATTGATATTCATGATTCCCGGCGCATTAATCGGAGATGTTATCGGAAGCGTTTACGAGTTCAACAACGTTAAGACAAAAAATTTCCCGCTGATGTCAGAACGCTCAATCCCTACTGATGACTCATTCATGACTATGGCAATTTCTCACGCTCTCATGAAGTGGAAGAAAGGAGAAGAGATTGACGAGTCAGAATTTCAGCAGGCAGTAATAGACTCAATGCGTGAATTTGGCAGGGCATATCCGAGAGCGAGTTACGGAAAAAGATTCAGGGAATGGATTTTCTCAGACGATCCCAAACCCTATAACAGTTTCGGAAACGGTTCGGCCATGAGAGTCGCTCCTGTTGCATGGTATTTTGACGATTTGCAGACTGTAGAAAGATACGCGGAAATTACAGCACTTCCGACACATAATCACCCTGAAGGCATCAAAGGAGCGCAGGCAACAGCGGCAGCAATATTCCTCGCACGAACAGGAAAAAGCAAGGACGATATACGGAGCTATATCTCAATACGTTACGGCTATGACATGAAGAGGACATGCGACGAGATTAGACCGTATTATGATTTCGATGCTTCATGCCAGGGGACAGTACCAGAGGCAATTATCGCATTTCTTGACTCAGAAAATTTTGCGGACGCAATCAGGAACGCAATATCACTCGGAGGAGATTCAGACACTATTGCATGTATCACAGGCGCAATTGCTGAAGCGTTTTACGGAGTCCCGGAAGAGATTGACGCGCTTGTTCGTCCCGTGATTGATGAGTTCATGATGTCGGAGATTGAGAGATGGAACAAGGCCATTAACGGCACGGATGTTACGCAGGACTCAAAGCCTGTTGAGAGAGTCAAGAACAATATAACCGAGATGATATTCATTCTCGACAGGAGCGGATCAATGACGGGTCTTGAAGGTGATACAATCGGCGGCTTCAACTCAATGATCGCAAAACAGAAGAAAGAGCCGGGCGAAGCGTTCGTGTCTGCAGTCTTGTTTGACCACGAAATAGAAGTGATACATGACCGCGTGAAGCTCGCTAAAATTCCCGAACTCACAGAGAAAGAATACTTTACGAGGGGAAGCACTGCGCTTCTTGACGCTATGGGAAGGTCAATACGGCACATCATCAAAGTACACAGGAGCATGAACCCGAAAGAAGTCCCCGAAAATGTTGTGTTCGTGATAATCACTGACGGAATGGAGAACTCAAGCCGCGAATATTCCGGGCATGAAGTGAAAAAGATGGTTGAGCATGAGAAGACTCAATACGGCTGGGAGTTTCTTTTCATCGGCGCGAACATGGACGCAATAGCCGAAGCCGGAAAACTCGGTATCAGCGCAAACAGGGCAGTGAACTACAGGGCAGACAGCCGCGGAACGGGGGCAGTGTGGCGCGGTGCGAGCTATGCTATGTACTCTATGCGTACTATGGCATCAATGGCGGATGACTGGTCAGCGGAAATCAGCGAGGATTACGACAGCAGGAATGACTCTGACGGAAGCGACAAAAAGAAAACGACTCTCAGGGATTTATTCCGTCGCAAAAATAAGAAGTAAGGATTAATTTCATCATGGCCGGAGAAAAGTTTATGACTCAGACTCCGGCCTTTTCGTAAAAAATCTTCCCGGTGTTTTATGCCTGTTTATGTTCCTGCTTAATATTTCAGGTATTTCCGTGTCTTTATCATATTTACAGCGAGAATGAACGCGCTTACGGTTTCTTTCTCCGCCGCGCCAAAACTGAAAACGCTTGAGGCAATAATTACAGCCGTTATCCCTATGCCTATAGGACTCGTGAGCAAAGCCCCAAGGGGTGAAAGTATAGTGCCTATAGCGTGGCCGATTCCCTCAGCTATCAATATAAGTATCGTACTGTCCGTAATCAGATCGACAATCAGCACGAATACAGTAGCAATTATTTTAGGAAGCCCCCATATTGTAATAGCTCCCTGAAGAGCCGCAAGAACCGCCGCTCCTTTCATGCCGGATATTGTTTCGTAGTCAATTTTAACGCCTGACTCCTTCTCTATGTTTTTTAGGAGTTCAACCCGTTTTTCATGCGGCATTTTGTCCCAAATATCCTCAAAATATTTCCCGGCTATTTTCGTCTCAAGCGCGAATGTAGGAAGGCTTTTCACCTGTTCTTTGCTAATTCCTGCTTTTTCCGCCGCCCATTGAACTATCTCATGATAATTCACGTCCTGAGTGTTGCGTCCTAGGTATGTCAGCTTGTTGTATGCCCTGTAAACAAAGTTGCGCCGTATTTCTCTCACAGTTATGGGGACTTTAATCAATCCTTTGTCTGAAGCGTCAATGACTGTAACGGGCAGAACTTCATTGAACGTTCCGGGCTTAAGCGGCTTTTCTGATGTTGCGCTTTTACTGTCTTTTGCGAAACGTGAAAGCTCAGGGAGTCCCTTAAGTTTTCCGAAATACTCATCTTTGAGGCCGGGAAATGCTTTCAGCGTCTGCAATAACTGTACGCGCTCCTCGTCAGTGCAGTCTGAAAGAAAGTCTGTGAAGTCCTGCGGGGTTTCCTTGCGGGAATCTGAGAAGTAATATTTTGCTTCAGATGCGTTTGACATTAATATAACAAAAATCATAACAGCGGCGGTAAATTTCACGCACTTCAATAGTGATTCCTCCTTGCTGAAAATTTAATAGTCTAGCATATACAACTTCATGTTTTCATGTCCAGTGCGTCAGAATTTTTACACGATATTTTCCCCCTGCGGTTGATTCTGATTCTCTTTCGTGGCATAATTACCCGCAACAATTTTCCCAAGAGGTGAAACAGTATGCGTAACCGTGAAATCATCAGCAACATTTTTGAGGCCGTATGCTGTTGTCGTCCCTTCACATTCTAGCTTCGCGCAGGAAATCAATTTTTCACACACAAATTTTTCATTAACGCCTGAGAATTAACCGGGCAATTATCACATTAACACAAAAGGAGTCGTGTATCATGTCAGGAGTCTATACTTCTATCGATCAGCTTATCGGACGCACGCCGCTTCTTGAGCTTGTGAGGATTCAGAATCACTTCGGGCTTCACGCGAAAATCCTCGCAAAACTTGAGTACTTCAACCCAGCCGGAAGCGTAAAAGACAGAGTCGCAAAATCAATCCTCGATGACGCAGAGTCAGACGGCAGACTTACTCCCTCAAGCGTCATAATCGAACCCACAAGCGGAAATACAGGTATCGGCCTCGCATCAGTCGCAGCAACTCGCGGTTACCGGGTCATTATCGTTATGCCCGAAACAATGTCAGTCGAACGCCGGAAAATCATGAAGGCTTACGGAGCGGAGTTAGTTTTGACGGACGGGAAATCAGGCATGATGGGAGCAATCAAGAAAGCCTCAGAAATTGCTGACGAGACTCCCGGCTCATTCATCGCTGGTCAGTTCGTAAACCCGTCGAACCCGAAAATTCACAGACTCACAACAGGCCCGGAAATCTGGCAGGACACAAACGGGAATGTTGACATATTCATATCAGGTGTCGGCACTGGCGGGACTCTCACAGGCGCGGGCGAATATCTCCGCTCGGTCAAGCCTGACATTAAGATTATCGCTGTTGAGCCGTCCGGGTCTCCTGTACTTTCGTCGGGGCGTAAAGGCTCGCACAAAATTCAGGGAATCGGCGCGGGGTTCGTTCCTGAAGTCCTCAACACTAGACTTTATGACGAGATTATTACGGTTGACGACTCAGACGCAATCAACGCCGCAAAACTTACGGGAAAATATGAGGGATTCCTCGCGGGAATTTCATCGGGGGCTGCTCTTCATGCCGCGATTGAGGTCGCAAAACGTTCGGAAAATCACGGGAAAAATATTGCGGTGATACTTCCTGATTCAGGGGAAAAATATTTGTCGACAGAATTATTTGCTGACTGATTCATGAATATCATCGAGGCTTTAACGTCAGCAGAAAAGAGTCTCACATCTCAAGCTGGCAATATCACGTACAACGGCATAAAAGAGAGCATAGAGTCCGCGTTCGTAAATTTACAGTCGGCAATGTTCCCTTCACACGTCAACAATGAGAATAAATCTGTTGCTGAAAGTCTGAGTCTTGCGTCAAAAAATCTAATGTCAGCAATTTCACGCTTAATGACGATTGAAGACGGCGAAAAGTTTACGGCCATGTTAATATCGCGTCTTCCTGAGATAAAACGGGTATTGCTCACGGACATTACAGCGGCTTATGAGGGAGATCCGGCGGCAAAGAGTCCTGATGAGATAATTCTGGCCTATCCTGCGTTTACTGCAATCAGCGCATACAGGACAGCACACGAGCTTTATGTTATGGGAGTTCCGTTAGTGCCGCGAATAATCACCGAGTACGCTCACAGGCTCACGGGAATCGACATTCACCCGGGCGCGACAATCGGAGAATATTTCTTCATAGATCACGGAACAGGAGTCGTAATCGGCGAAACTTCAACGATCGGCAAACGAGTCAAAATCTACCAGAATGTTACGATAGGCGCGAAAAGTTTTGACGTTGCACCAGATGGGACTCTCGTGAAGGGGATAAAGCGACATCCCGACATCGGCAACAATGTTGTGATTTACGCGGGTGCTACGATATTGGGGGGTGATACTGTAATCGGGGATAATTGCGTGATCGGCGGAAATGTCTGGCTGACTCATTCGGTTGAAACCGGGCAAATTGTAGTGAGGTAAAAATTTCCCCCCAGTCGTAAAAGGCCGGGGGATTTTTTCTGTTACCGTCTCAATACTTTTGAGAGAAATTCTATCGTTCGCGGCTGTTTGGGGTGATTGAACACTTCATCCGGCGTGCCTTCCTCGCTGATTATTCCCTTGTCGATGAATAGTACCCTGTGAGCTATCTTGTACGCAAAGCCCATCTCATGAGTCACAAGATACATAGTCATTCCCGCGTCGGCAAGCTCCTGCATAACATCAAGAACCTCGCCGATCATTTCGGGGTCTAACGCGCTCGTAGGCTCATCGAACAGCAGGACATCAGGACTCATCGCCATAGCCCGGGCAATAGCGACTCTCTGCTTTTGCCCGCCCGATAACCTGTCAGGCCATTCGTCTATCTTGTCAGCAAGTCCGACTCTCGCAAGAAGTTCATGTGCTTTCACGTCGGCTTCTTCCTGAGTCATCAATTTCTGGTCGACGGGGGCGAGCGTAAGATTCTTTCTCACTGTCAGATGCGGGAACAAATGAAAGTGCTGAAACACCATGCACATTTTACGCCGTACAAGATTTATGTTGCATGAAGGGGACGTAATATCTTCTCCGTTGAATGTGATTGTCCCGGAAGTAGGCTCCTCCATTCGGTTAAGGCAGCGGAGGAATGTAGATTTTCCCGAACCTGAAGGGCCGATTACCGCAATTTTCTCACCTTTCACAATCTTTGTGTTTATCCCGTTGAGGACGTGCAGCTCTGTACCGTCAGGACGCACGAAAGTTTTGCGAAGGTCTTTCACTTCAATAACCGCCATTTTCTTACCTCCTGCCCCTGCTTAACCATTGTTCGAGCTTCTTTACGAGCTTGCTTAACACCATAACCATAATCAGATAGATGATTGCTACCATGACTAACGGCTGTGAATGTTCGAGCGTAAGAGCCTGTATATTCTGCCCGGCCCGTGTCAAGTCGTCAATGCCTATATACCCGGCTATTGATGTCTCTTTCAGCAACGCTATGAACTCGTTGAACAGCATCGGCACAACGTTGCGCAATGCCTGCGGTAATATTACGTGCCTCATTGATGAGCCGTATGTGAGTCCGAGAGATCTTGCGGCTTCCATCTGCCCCGCGTCAATAGACTCGATTCCGCCCCTGAAGATTTCCGCGACATATGCCCCCGAATTAAGCCCGAATGCTAATATCGCTATGTACTGCGTGTTGAGGTCTCTAGCTGATGCAAAAATCGTGAAGTTCCATATCAATAACTGCACCATTGCAGGAGTCCCGCGCAAAACAGTTATGTACGTCTCCGCAAACTTGTTGAGAACGGGAATATGCACGCCGCCTTTGTACGCAACACGTATAACGCTGAGTATCAATCCGACAATAACGCCGATTACTGTTGCGCCCGCCGTCATGAAGAGAGTCGATTTCAGTCCGTCAACAAGCATCATATAGCGGTCATCCTTCACGAAATTCTGATAGAACCTCCTGTTGAAGTCCGACCAAGCCTCAGCCGTAAAGAATCCCGAACGCCACAGCAAAAACACAAGGAACGCGCCGACAATCCACAGCAATAAATCTCCGCGCCCTGCTCCTGAATACGTCTTACTTCTCATAGTCATCTGCCCGGATTAATGCTACCTGCTTCGCGCCCGTAACGTAGTTGTCGGAGAAGTCCATATTCTCTTTGCGCTCGTCTGTTACGGTAATCCCCGCACAAATCATGTCAACTTTTCCCGTTGATACTGCTGTGGGGAGCGAGTCAAAATTCATGTTGATGATTACGAGTTCTTTGCCGAGCTTCTTTGCGATGTTCGCGCACATTTCCACGTCGATTCCTATGAAGCTGTTTCCGACTTTAAGCTCATAGGGCGCAAATCCTGCCTCTGTTCCTACGTAGAGTTTTCCGCCCTTCGCGCCCTTGTTGAAGTCGATATTTTCAGGCTTCACCGCTGAATAATCGCCGTCAATGTATTTCGCCATAATCGCGGCTAATGTCCCGTCAGCTTTCATTTCAGCAAGAATTTTGTTGACCTGTGAGACTAGCTCCGTATTTCCCTTCTTGAAGCCGATCGCGTAACTTTCCTCCGTCAAAGGCTTCTCCATAATAGCGAGTCCGTCAACTTCCTTCACGAATCTTTTTGCGGGCATTTCGTCCATGATTACCGCGCGGATTTTCCCCTGCCGTAAAGCCGCTACTGCGTCAACGTATTTCTCGTATGTCGTGAGAAGCTCACCTTTCTTGTCGCCGAGCATGTCCTCAGCTATGAGCTGTCCGACAGTACCTCGCTGTGCCGCAAGCCTTTCTGTTTTGAGCTGGTCAGTGTCCTTCAGCTTTTCACCCTCAGCAAAAGCACACGAGCATAACGCAAGAACGAGTAATAACGCGAGAAACTTTTTCATGATAAGAACAATCCTTCCTGTGAAAATTTTTCGACAAATAATTATAGCCCAATCCGCATATTATTCTTGCGATTATCAATCGTAGGCGTTAATCTTTAATTATCATTTCATTTTAGGAGCGTGATTTCATGAGAAGATTTTTGCTTGCTTTAACGGCGGTTATGATTTTCGCGGGCGTTTCATTCGCGGGAGTCTTCAACGTAGGAATATTGACTCAGCTCAACTCGACAAAGGACGCGTTCAAGAATTTTATGGACGGCGCATTAGCTGCGGGATTATGGACTCGCTACGAGTCAGGCACAGTTGACAGCAACAATAACACGGCAATGTTCACGTTTTATGACTCACTTTTGGCCATGATCATGGGACTCGACCGCGGGGAAATTGAAGAAATTGCTCTCCCTGAAGCTGTCGGAAAATATATTCTCTCGAAACGCCCGGAATATTTCGTGGCTGCCGAATCAATTTCACGTCCTGTATTTTTCGCGATGGGATTCAGGAAGGAAGACGGAGAAGAGTTAATGCAGAAATTCAACGGTGCAATCAAGTCCATGAATGAAGACGGAACATTAGCGGCAATCAAAGAGAAATACATCACAAATTTTGACGTTCCTTCACAGCCTGTGAGCTTCACGAATTTTGACGGCGCACAAACGATATGGACTGCCGTAACTGGAGACTTGCCCCCGGTTGATTACGTTGATGAAGCGGGCAATCCGTCAGGCTTCAACATTGCTTTACTCACCGAAATTGGCAGAAGGCTTGAGATTAACATTGAGATTATCTACGTAAACTCAGGCGCGAGGGCTTCCGCATTGGCCTCAAAACGTGCTGACGTGGTATTCTGCTTCAGGGTCTACAGCTGGGACGGGATTCAGCCGGATTTGCCTTCAGGGGTCATTGTGTCGGACTCATATTTTGACTGGACGAAATATCTTCACATCCACAAGAAGTAATACGGGAAAAAGTTTTTGCAGCCGGAGATTGTGACTCTCTGACTGCAATTTTTGCGCTCATTCCCCGGTCCACTCTTCTATTTTCCGCTCTGATACGTGCCATTTTACAGTCCCGTGAACGTCCGAAATTTTGCAGAAACGGCACACAGGAACAGGCTTCGTAAGTCTCTGGAGAATATCATCCCCGCTTATCCCTTCCTCGTAAATGTCTACGCTGTCCTTGTCGGTAACTTCAATGTTCTGTGAAAACCTCTTGTTGAAATGACGCACATACGGTATGAGCATGCAGGTGTACAGCCTTCCGTGACTGAGCTGAATACATCTGTTTGACCACACGCAGCCCGCAAAATTCTTCCTGTAGTCGCCGCTGCCGGATAAATCTATAGGCTTAAGGTAGAAGAAATCTTTTACCGAATTGCTCACGAACCACTCAAAATTAATATCATATTCCTTAGCGAGAGATCTTATTTTTTCCTCGTCAAGTTTTATCGGGTAATGTGTTACTGACACGCCAACGTTATAATCATGACATGCCCGCCAGAAATCCCCGCTCATTTTCGTGAGAAGTATACCGTTTGTTATGACTTTGATTGTGCCTTTCGTGAAATTTTCCCGCGCAATTTTTATGAACGTGATTATTTCCGGGTGAAGCAGCGGTTCTCCTCCCATAAGGTCAATACATCCGCATTCATGGCCGAAAAGCCCGGCGAGTCTTTCAGCGTCGCGCCTGAACTCCTCAGTATCAAGATATTCAGCCTCAGCAAGCGGTGAAAAGTGAGAGCAGCTGCAGCAGTTGAGATTGCAATGTTCAGCTATGTGAACCTCAAATGAAAGTTTGTCGAGCTTTTTGCGAATCGGTATTGAGAGAAATGATTTCACGGGAGCTGAAAGCATGTTGAACTTTGTGGCAATACGGAGAATTTTTGTGTGAATGAAGTTCGGAATGTGCCTCTTCACAAAGCCTGCTATGCCCATGACATCACTCCGCAATTATCGCGGACAACAAAAAAGCCCTGCCCCTCTCGTGAGGTAACAGAGCCGTTATTGTCGTCAGTTATCAGTGCATAATTATGGCTGTGAGCCGTGAGCCGTAAGCCGTAAGCCGTAAGCCGTAAGCCGTAAGCCGTAAGCCATTATACTGACATTACTCAAAATGTGTCAAGTCCTTTCTTGGGATTTCACGCATTATATCATACGCTCCCGACGGACATAATTTGACTCGCGACCGCAAAATACATCGTGAGGCTTCCAGCGTCAACAATCGTCGTAACAATCGGCGCGGCCATCAATGCAGGGTCAAACCCCAAAGATTTAGCCAGCAGAGGCAGCATTCCCCCGACAGTCTGGGCGAAAATCACCGTCGCAAAGAGGCTTATTCCCACAGTCAGCGACAAAAGCCAGTCCCCGCTCATAGCGTACTTGTAGAAGAAGTTGACGAACGCAAGCCCCCCGCCGACAATGAGACTGACTCGAATCTCCTTGAACAATACGGTGAAAGCGTCCCGGAGCTTCAGTTCACCGACAGCAATCCCGCGTATTACGAGCGTTGAGGACTGCGACCCGGCATTACCGCCCGTATCCATCAACATTGGGATTGACGCAATCAGGGCAGGAAGAGCGGCAAATACAGACTGGTAATGATTGAGTATTGACCCTGAGAGAGTCGCGGAGATCATCAGCACCATGAGCCAAATTACGCGCTTTTTCGCCAATTCCCCGACTCCCATCGACAAATACGGCTCATCCATCGGCAGCATGGCCGCCATCTTGTGAAAATCCTCTGTGCTTTCCTCCTCTAATACCTCCATAGCGTCATCAACCGTAACGATACCGACAAGATGATTCTGCGAGTCAACAACAGGAACAGCCATAAAGTCATATTTCTGGAAAATCTCCGTAACTTTCTCGCGGTCGTCGTTAGTGTTTACGGTGATTAGGTTCGTGTCGGTCATAATGTCGCCTATCTTGTCAGCATACTGTGATAAGAGCATTGTGCGTACAGTAACGACTCCGATTAGGATTCCTTTCGGGTCAGTAACGTAGCATGTGTAGAGAGTCTCTTTGTCGGTTCCGACCTCGCGGATGTGCCTGAAAGATTCCTCAACGTTCATATCAGGACGCAGCGAAATATATTCTGTCGTCATTATGCTTCCGGCTGAATCTTCCTGGTACTGCAAAAGCTGGTTGATTCCCCTACGAGTCTCCGGGCTTGCGTTTGCGAGTATTCTGTTCACGACATCGGCGGGGAGTTCTTCAGCCAAGTCAGCGGCATCATCAAGGAACAATTCATCAACAATGCGTCCTAATTCGGGAGCTGTGAGCTGTGATACGAGTGCTTCTTTCGTGTCTGGGATAAGGTGCGCAAAAACTTCTGCGGCCATGTCCCTGCTTAAAGCCCGGAACAATACGACTCTTTCTTCCGGCTCTAGCTGCTCTATAGCGTCGGCTATGTCTGCGTCATTCATGTCTTCTGTTATGGCTCTGAGTTCTCGTACATTCTTTGACTCGGCGAGTGATTTTATTGTGTCTAATGTGTCTGTGATTTCGGGCATGGTTTTATTCCGCACCTCCTGTGTAGTATCAACGCAGAATTTTATCATGAGGGGAAAAAAAATCTGCCCCCGCTTTTGTTGCGAGAGCAGAAATATTTTTTGTGAATTATTGCTTTCTTCTGAGTTCCCTTGCGATTTCTTTTGCTCTGTCAGGAAGGTAATCCGCTCTGTCATTCGTGGCCTTAGTGTATGCTCTTGTGCGGCTGTAACCTTCATCCATGTATGCTTCTGCGTCATCATCACGTCCCCAGTCCACCCAGTTTTTTTGTTCATCGCTTAGGACTCTCCACACTGCTTTTGACACGCTTCTTTTCAGGTCTGTATATACCCTGTTCAATCTTCTGTCAGCGCGCGCAAATTCTTCATTGCTCATCAGTTCGCCGTACTCCTCGTTGCTTGTGGCAAATGAAGGAACTGCGAGCAAAAATACGAGTGTTATAGCTGCGAGTAAACGTTTCATGATGAAAAATCCCCCTTGTGTGATTTATTTCACGGAATTATACAGCATTGGCCTTATGTAACCAATCATGTACAGACTTCCGCAGACGAGAGTCAAATCATTTCCATTCTTCACGGATTCTTTCACAGCGTCTGAAGGCTCATCAAACGCGCATAAATTCTCCCATGAAAATTTTTCAGCCGCCCTCATAAGCTCATCAGGTTTTGCGGCTCTTGCCATTCCCGGAACAGTCGTAACATAAAGCGATGGATTGAGACTGCGATTCAGAAGCTCGATACAGCCCTCGTAATTCTTGTCCCTCATTGCCGCGTAAACAACGCAGATTTTCTTATCTGGCCATAACTCTTTGACGCTAGCGCATAGTTTCATAACGCCGTCATAATTATGCCCTCCGTCAAGAATTATGAGAGGATTTTTGCTGACGATTTCGAGTCTTCCCGGCCATTTCGCTTTGAGCATTCCTTCACGTATTGAGTCCTCCGTGATTTTCGGGAATGAGTCGCGCATGAATGATATTGCCGACAATGCTAACGCCGCGTTTCTGACCTGATAGCCTCCGATAAGCCCCGTGCGTAAATTCCTCAGCTCCAAACCGTTGGCGCAAAAGTCGAAAGTATTTTCCTCAGCCGTAACATTAACGTTGTCGACTCTCGCCTGCTTGCTTACGATGAAGGGCAATGCTTTTTTCTCGCGGCAAGTTTCCGTAAACATTTCCGTTAATGACTCATCGACTCCCGAAAATACAGCCGGAACATTCTCACGGACAACCGCAAATTTTTCCCCTGCGATTCCTTCAAGCGTCGGCCCTAAATATTCCGTGTGGTCAATCGACACTGACGCAATGACCGTGCAGACCGTGTTATTCATCGTGTTAGTAGCGTCGAGTTTACCGCCGAGTCCCGCCTCAATGACTCCCGCTTCAATCCCTTCACGCCGTGCAAGCTCAAACGCTCCTGCCGTAAGAAGCTCAAAGTACGATGGCAGAATTTCGGATTTTACAGCGACATTTACAGCTGCGTTTACGGACTCTAACCATTGTTTAGCGGATAATTCACGGCCGTCAATAAGCAATCTTTCACCGGGACTCACGAGATGAGGACTCGAATAGAATCCCGTCTTGTAGCCTGACGCGCTGAGAACTGACGAGATGAAAGAGCCTGTTGAGCCTTTGCCGTTTGTGCCGACAATGTGAACGGACTTGAAGGAGTTTTGCGGATTGTGCATTAGTGAGAGGAGCTGTGAAATTCTTTCGAGGCCGGGAATGATTCTGTTGTCTGAATGAGCGTACAATAATTTTTCGAGAGAATCAAAATTTTTCATGATAAATTCTCCTTTTCAGAGGGTAAAAAAATAGAGCAGGTTTTTTTCCCCTGCCCTTGTCGTAATCGTTAGAGTTATTGTTTCATCGGAGGGAATGAGAAACTTGACTTGAAACCGAGTTTTTTCATTGCGTCAACCATCAAGCCCGCCTGATAGCTGTTCTCTCCTGCTTCAACCCAAACTTTTGAGTGTTTTGACGCGGGGTTCTGATAGACTTTTGCCGGGTAACCCGCGAGTTTTATTTTCTTTGCGATTTTTTCCGCCTCAGCTCTTGAAGGGTATGCGCCGACCTGAACACGCCATTGTTTTTCGGGCGGGAGGTTCGTCATATTCACTTGTCCTCTTGGCATTGCGGGAGCTGTTCTCTTGGGAGCTTCAGTTTGTACTGCGGGAGTAGTTTTTGTTACGGGCTTTGAGACTGCCGGCTTAACGTCTGAAATTTTAGGGTTCACGTTGTTTTCGGCGACTGCAAGAATCATGTTCTCATTCGCTGCTTTGTCCTCAGCTTTGGCTTTGATTTCTGCGGTTTTAGCCGGGGATTCCTGAGATTTTTCTGCTGGCTGTGAATTTTTCCGTTCAGCGAGAATTGCGGGTGAATCCGCGTAAGCCTGCGTTGAAGTGATTTCGGGTGAAGTCTGAATGCCTTTGACGAAAAAATGACGGCCTGCAAGCAAAAGAAGTACGAGTGCTGAAATTCCCACAATCGGGAGAACCATATCACCGAATGACGGGAAAATTCCGCGCTTCTTGAGTCCTCTGCGGTTAGTTATTCTTCTGCTCATGTCTTAATCCCTGCGATTCTTTCTGTAAATTGCGGGCTGGTCGTAGATTTTTTTCGGCATTCCCATAAAAGCGTCGCGCTCATTGGGATTTGGCTGTGATAATCTTGCTTCCTCAAGTCCGACTCCTTCCTGCTGTTTACGTTTCTGCTCGTAAAGCGTGAAGAGAGTCCTTCTAGGCGGAGGGGGAGTCTGTATCACGGGCTGCGGAGGCTGTACGGGCGGCTGCGGCAACGGGACATTCTGCCCTGTCGTAATGGGAGGCTGAGAGGGAGTCTGTCCTCTTCCCTGCTCATTTCTTCCGGCGATTCTTACGGTTCTTGCCTGAGCCTGTGAATCTTCCGGGAATGTCGCGATAAGTGTTACGTGTACCCTTTCACCGAGTGAGTCATCAAAGACATGTCCCCAGATAACTTGCGCGTCGGGGTCTGCTTTGTCCTCGATTACCTGAGCCGCGTCGGTCATCTCCTGCAATGTTATCTCCGTGCCTGTCGTAACGTTCAGAAGTATACCTGTTGCGCCTGTCATTGGCATTGTCATTAGCGGGGAGTCTATTGCGTTCTGGGCGGCTTTCTTTGCGCGGTCTTCACCCTCACCCTCGCCCATTCCCATTATCGCCGTGCCTGCGTTCGTCAAAATCGCTTTGATGTCCGCAAAGTCAAGATTCACAAATCCCGATTTCGTTATGAGATCCGTAACACCCTGGACAGCCTGACGCAAAACTTCATCAACCTTCTTGTATGCGTCAACAATTTTCATCTTCAAGCCGTTCTCCATCTGAAGCAGCTTGTCATTCTCAACGATAAGAAGAGCGTCAACGTTTTTCTTGAGGTGTTCAATTCCCTCTTCAGCGGTTCGCATTCTCCTTCCCATCTCAAAGCCGAATGGTTTAGTTACAACACCGACAACAAGGACTCCCATATCCCTCGCGGCTTCTGCGATTACGGGCGCTGCTCCTGTGCCTGTTCCGCCTCCCATGCCCGCCGTAACAAAAAGCATATCCGCGCCTGTGATATATTCCTTTATGCGGTCAATGCTTTCCTTTGCGGCATCTGCTCCGATTTTGGGATTTGCCCCGGCTCCGAGTCCGCGTGTGAGAGTCTCGCCGAGAATTATTTTGTTCGGTGCCTGATTCATGTCGAGCGCACGTGCGTCAGTATTGGCAGCTACAAAATCAACTCCCTGAACGTTTGACTCGATTATGTGATTCAGGGCATTTCCTCCGCCGCCGCCTACACCGAATACCACAATTTTTTCATTCTGGCGTATATTATTATTGGTGAGCTTGAATAAATTATCATTCATTTTGGCGTATTCTCCTCCTTCGGCTTTGATTGTATTTTATTTTTCACGGCATGACAAGCGGATTAAAACAACTTTTTGAACCTGTCCGCTAATGTCCGCATGATTTGACCGAAACTCTCGCGTTTTGACTCGCCTGTATCATCATAACCGCCATCACCCTCATCATAGCCGCCGTTATCATAGCCCTCATCATAGCCGCCTGGTTCATAGTCTTCTGACTCTTCCGGCTCTTCGTCGTAATATTCTCCGTCTGTATTGCGGTTTCTGCGTTCGGTGCGTTTCTGTTCCTGACGGCTGCGCTGTTCTGAACGCTCAGAGAGTCCCGGCAATATCTGATCCGACTCCATGAACATATACGGGTCTTGCTCAACCATGATCTGATACCTGAGAATACCGGCCGCGCTGACGTAAGAAGGGTTGTCGAGTCCGGGGGGCATCGCGTAAATCGGCTCAATCACTTTGCGTACTTGCATCTGCAAAACGTCTTCAAGCATCTGCTCAATCCCGGGAGTCATGCTCACACCGCCCGAAAGTATTATACCGTTGGGAAAATGCTGCGGAGTGCATTCGGCAAGTGCTTCACGTATATATTTCCCGAAAAGCTCCTCTATTCGCGCTAATACTATCTGATACGCGTAATCTATATCGATGCCTTCCCGGCGCATTTCCTCCTCGTCAAAATCTGCGGCAAAAATGCGTTTCTTGAGCTGCTCGGCTTCCCCCGGCGATATGTGGAGAACCTGCACAAGGTCATTGCGTATATGCTCCCCGCCTATAGGTATGCTCATGACACGGAACGCACGCCCGTTGCGGTAAAGTACGATTCCTGTTGTCCCTCCGCCTATGCAGATGGATATACAGCCCGCGCGCATTTCCTCTTCATACACAGCTCCCAATGACGAGGCTAACGGCTTAAGTACGAGTCCTTTAACGTCAAGTCCTACAGTCTGCACGCAGTTTACGATATTCTGCGCGTAAGTCATCGGCACCGCTACAGTTTGCATCCATATATCGAGCTGGTTGCCGTTCATGTTCAAAGGCTCGTCAATTGGCCGTCCGTCAAGCTCGTAGCTCGTGGGTATCATGTGAAGGGAGTACATGTTATTGCGCGAAGCTGTAGCAAGTACGGAATTTGCTCTTGCACGGTCTATTACGCGGTCAAGGTCAGAAGTTTCTACGGATTTCGACTCGCGGCCTCCAAGCGTAACCATTCCGTGAGTCGACTCGCTCTGTACGTCCATTGCGTTGAAGGCTACTACTACATTGCTTAAACGTTTGGCGGATATGCCTGTTATGCTCTGCGCGTCCTTGAAGGCTTTTTCTACTGACTGCCGGGCATCAAGATGGCTTACGATTATACCTTTTGAGATCCCGCGTGAAGGCGCATACCCAAATCCCACAACGCGCACACCGTCAGGATAACGGCGGTCTCTCTCCGCTACTATCATAGTAATTTTCGTAGTCCCCATAATTAACCCCACAAGGAGGCTGTCAGATTTTCCCGGCATTTTTCTTTACGTTCCCTTCTTTATTGCTGTAATTTCAGGCATGAATTATAACTTGCGAAGCACAATTTTACCCTCATATGTAGCATCGATAATGTAATTACCGCCCTCAGATATTAATCTCGTAAACAACTCGTCAATCTCCGCTCCTACATCATGGCCGGAGTATTTTCCCCTCTGCAAATAAAGCTCAAACTTCTGCCCTTTGTGTGAAAGCCTCAGGAAAAACAGATCCATTCCCGCACGGCGTTCCCACGTAATATCATCTGCTGCCTCGTACCATTTGCACCCCCGGAACTCATCGAGGAATGACGCTATGACTTCCGTAGAAATTGGCGACTTGAACACGCCCGTCATAGGAGTCTCAGCTGTAATTCCGTCCTCAGTGTTTCCTTCATCGGGAATCTTCCAGACTAAACGCCCTGCATTATCATCGTTCTGTCTTCCGCGCTGAAAGAGCCACATTCGCCCGTCTCGTGAAATGCACCATATCTTACCGCGCCAGTCAACTTTTACCCACGCTGAGAGCCATTCTATTTTTGTCGTGAATTTCCCAAGACCGCGCATTTCAGTATCAACTGTTACAGGCATATCACGCTCAAGAAATTCCTTCATTCCTTCCGAGTCTTTCAGCATATACGGCCAAAAAGTGAGACACCTTTTCGGAAACACGTCCCACAATCTGCGCTCAAGAATCGGTGAACGTGATTCTACCCTGTAATCACTCAGCGTAAACCAGTATTTATAGTCCCGCATGTACATAATGCCGCCTGCCGCAAGTGCCAGCAAGAATAATCTTGACGAACGGAAACGCACAGCAAATCACGTTACACTGAAGCACGGAGTCAGCGTCTTAATTTCCGGCTCAAGTTTTATCCCCGTGCAGTCATAAACTTTTTCCGAGCAAATTTCAGCAAGCCTCAGAATGTCCGAGCTTGAAGCATTGCCGCAATTAATGATGAAGTTCGCGTGCTTGTCTGACACAGAAGCATCACCGACACGGAGTCCCTTGCAGCCGCATTCATCGAGCAATTTCCCCGCCGAATGTCCTTCAGGATTCTTGAACGTGCAGCCGGCACTGCGGAATCCCAAAGGCTGACTCTTCCTCTTAAGCATGAAGCCAGAATATGACTCCTCATTCCACAAAGGGCAATCACGGAATGACATAATCACTGACGCTGTTATTACCCCCGAAAGACTGCAACGCCTGTAACCGTACTCAAATTCACCGCGCCTGAATGTTACGAGAGTCCCGGAAGAGTCAACAGCCTTCACGCACTCTATGAACTCGCAGACACCATGACCGCCCGCGCCCGCATTCCCTGAGACAGCTCCGCCGATTGTGCCGGGGATTCCCGCTGAAAATTCGAGTCCTCCGATATTCTTGTCACGCAGAATTTTTACGAGATGTGAGAGGATACAGCCGGATTCAATTTCTGCTGAAGAGTCATCAATCCATGTTAGCGAGTCAAGTTTTCGGGTTGAGATTGTGAGGCCGTGTATTGTTCCGTCAGGGATAATTATGTTGCTTCCTCCTCCGATTACGTACACGGGGATATTGTTTCTTGTTACGGTGATTAATTCCTGAAGCTGTGAAATTGATTCAGGCTGTGCAAAAAATTCCGCCGTTCCACCAGTGCCAAGCGTGGAAAATCGGTTCAGCGGCTCATTCTCAGTTATGATTATCTCAGGCGAGTCAGGGCAAAAACTATTCAACGGCATCACGCATTCATAAAATCTTGGTAATTTTTTGGTAATTATACCCTAAACATTTTGATTCTCCGTCAAAAACTTTTCGCCCGTCATGTATACATCTCCTGCGCCCATTGTGATTAAGAGGTCGCCGGGTTTAAGCTCGGACTTCAGAATCTCTTCAGCGTCATCAAAGTTTGCGGCCTGAATTTTTCCCGCGCTTAGCCGTATTACTTCCTCTGATGAGCTGTGCGGGCATTCCTTTTCACCAGCAGAATACACCGGGAGAATGTATGCTTTGTCGGCCATGCTGAGAGCCTGCGCGATGTCTTCCGCAAAAATTGCCGTCCTCGTGAATCTGTGAGGCTGATACATTACGACAATTCGGCGTTCTGGGTAAATTCCTTTTACTGCCTCAAGTGTTGCGCGAATCTCTGAAGGGTGATGCGCGTAATCATCCATGACGAGAATATTATCTGATGTCGTGCCTTTGATCTGCATTCGGCGTTCAGAACCGTGAAAGTCCCTGAGAATCTCCGAGCTTTTGTTGAAGTCAACGCCGCAAATATCAGCCGCTGAAATTGCCGCAAGCGCGTTGAGTATGTTGTGTTCACCCGAAACTTTGAGCGAGAGAGTCCCAAGTTCACGGCCATGATGTGAGACTCTGCACGAGATTCCGCCGCCGTGAGTCTTTGTGATGTCGTATGCTCCCCAGTCGTAACTTTTTCCGAAACCGTAACGGAGAATTTCACCGCGATTTTTGCCGCAAATGTCAAAAACGTGATTAGCTCCGTCATCCTCAGCGCACAAAATCAGAGTCCCGCCTTCCTTCCTTCCGTCAGCAAAACGCACAAACGCTTCAATCCCCGCTTCACGTGTCGGATAATGGTCAACGTGATCCCAATCAACATTAGTGATGACTGCGATTTTCGGCGTGAAAAGCTCAAACGTTCCGTCCGATTCGTCAAGCTCCGCGATAAAGTTACGGCCTGAACCTGATACGGCATTTGTACCGATGTCGGGGACGTTCGCGCCTACGTAGACAGATGGACTCAATCCTGCCTTGATGAAAATTAATCCTGTCATTGATGATGTAGTAGTTTTTCCGTGAGTGCCTGCTATGCCTATTCCATCTGACTGGTTGAACATGCAGCTTAACGCCTGGGCGCGTGAGAGAATCTTTATGCCTTTGCTGACGGCGTATTTGACTTCGGGATTTTCGCGTGAAACTGCTGTGCTTAGGATTAACGCTTCAGGTTTGAACTTGTCTATGTGATCCTGCGAGTGCGGAATCTCAAAAGGGATTTTTCCTAAATCATAGTGAGGTGATTTCAGGTCGCACCCGGAAACATCGAAGCCGTTATCTTTGAGAAGAATTGCAAGCGCGCTCATACCTGCTCCGCCAATGCCCATAAGATGAACACGGTTAATATTCTTTAACATGAGAGAAAAATTCTTCACTGCTACGTAAAAAGTGTTATTTACTTTTTCGATTATTCCTCGTTCAACCTGTCCCCGTTCGCAAATGCTACTAAGGCTTGTAAGACAGTCCAGAGGCTTTAATTCCCGCCTAGACCGTTCGGCCCGCTACGCTAATGCCAGCGGTACTATATTTCATACAGCTTCTTAAATTTATTGCGGCGTTATAATCCCGGTCAATGACTAATCCGCATTCTGCACACTCATATACACGGTCTGACAGCTTCAAATCCTTCTTGATGTTACCGCAAAATGAACATGTCTTGCTGCTTGCATAAAACCTGTCAGCTATTCGCAGCTGTATTCCATATTCGCAGCACTTACGCTCCAGCAACGCCCGGAAGTAAGAGAACTCACATTCAGTTATTGCCCGTGATAGATGGCGGTTCTTCAGCATTCCCGACACGTTCAAGTCTTCTATCGTGATATATTCAGGCCATGCGCTTACTATCTCATGTACAGTTTTGTTGATATAGTCATGACGCTTGTTACTCAGTCTCATATACGCCCGCTGTACTTTTAGCCTTTGTTTGTCAAGGTTTGAACGCTTGCACTTTTTACTCGCAGTTGCCTCCTTTCGCTGTTTTAGTTTATGTATCTTGCGCGAAAATTTACGCTGTTCACGCTTCAGCCTCCGTATTAATTTTCTTGCTCGTTCGGACTTGTTGACATTCGGGTAATTCCTGCCGTCCGATATTACTGCAAAACTTTTCACGCCCAAGTCAATCCCTATGCTTTCGGATT
Organism: uncultured Fretibacterium sp.; assembly: GCA_946183145.1. Taxonomy (GTDB): domain Bacteria; phylum Synergistota; class Synergistia; order Synergistales; family Aminobacteriaceae; genus JAFUXM01. The sequence goes on from CAMGZM010000009.1 coordinate 72,596, forward strand.
GCGTTACGTTTACTGGGATTTCTGTATTTGTCTCAAACAGGAAAGATGCAAAATATCTCCCTGCACGTTTTGTTATTGTTACGCTTAATGCCTTTGCTTTTTGTGGCACATAACCGTATTCCTTGAGTCTTACCCAGCCTAATGTCGGAAATTTCACTTTATGACGCTCTGTCTTCAAATCTCCGACATTGTTACGAGGCAAATACATGCTTACAGGCCGTCCGTTACGCCGCTTGAAATTCGGAAATCCTGCCTTGCCCTTAAAGTAATTCCTGTAGGCTGTATCTGCGTTCATTATGGATTTCTTAACCGCTTTTGATGATACTTCCCATATCCATAATTTTTCGGGATTGTTCTTCCTGTAATCATTGTTGAGCCATTTCGAGAAATCATAGCCCGACATATAACTTTGAGTGCCGCTGCAATAATTGTTACGGTTTATGCCTATAAACAGGTTGTAGACATATCTGCATACACCCATAGTACGCTCAATGATTTTTATCTGTTCACTATTGGGCTTCAGCTCTGCTCTATATGCTTTGTGCCGGGATTTACTCTTCATAGCTTTATCTTACACGAAATTATATTTTATTGACATCTAGCTTATAGCTCCTGAAATTTTTATGCTGATTGAAAATGTATTGTAGCACGCAAAAAAAATCCCCCTGCTTATGACAGAGGGACGGAAATTTTTTCAGCGGCTCAGAACTTCATCATTTCGGGAGGCTCTAAACTTGCAAACATGTACTCGGTGAAGTCAGAAATTTTATCCTCGTTGACATATGGAGTCTGAAAACGAATCGTGTGAGGGCTTCCCGTGTTTCTGAAAAGCATATCGCCTTTACCCGTGAGAGTCGTTGCGTCATTGTTGCCGATAATGTTCTTTGACTCTGCTTCTGCTGAAAGTGTGAATACTGCTCTTGCAGGAATGTTTGACTTTATCATTGTCGTGAAAACATCGGGCGAAGGTCTTTGCGCCGCGAGAATCATATATATTCCTGATGCCCCGGATTTTTGCGCGAGCCTCATAATTATTCCTTCAAGCTCAGGGCCTGACGTGTAAACCAGATCTGCAAGCTCATTAATCACTATCACGATTTCGGGTAATTTGTTCGAGTCTTTCTGCTTTCGGTTGAATGAAGCGAGATTCCTCACACGCGACGAGGCAAAAGCGGCTGTTCTCTTCTCCATCTCATCATATGCCCATGTCAGAGCCTTAACCGCCGAGTCAGGGTCATAAACAGGAGGTGCGATAAGGTGCGGGAGTCCGTCATAAACAGCGAACTCAACATGACGCGGATCAATCAGAATCACACGCAAATCTTCCGGCTTTCTCCTGTAACACATGCTCATTATGCACGAGTTCACGAACATGCTCCGTCCTGAACCTGTATTCCCCGCAATGAGCAAGTGAGGCATTTCCTCAAGCCCTGCGACAGAAATTTTCCCGTTGACCTTAACGCCGAGGGGAAGAGGGAGTCTTGCTGACGATGAAGTGTATTCGTCGCTCTCGATGATGTTGCGTAATGCTATAGTCTTTTGGTCTGAACGCGGGACTTCGATGCCTACATAGCGAGTGCCTAAGATGGGGGCTTCGATTCTCACGGCCATTACAGCGAGGGACATTGCGAGGTCTTCAGAGAGCCCGGAGATTCGGTTGACTTTTGTCCCCGGCGCAAGCTCTAGCTGATACTGAATGAACGTTGATCCCGTAACGATATGAGCGACAGAGGAATTTACGCCGAAAGTTTTCAGCGTTGTGGTGATAGTCTTTGCCTGCTTCTCGGAATGCTTGAGAATTTCACGGTCAGGCTCGGACTTTGTTCGCGGGCCGAAAATTTCAGCGGGCGGGGGAAAAGATGATTTCTCATGAAGGTACTTTGCTGTTTCCTCAGGAAGATTGAAAGCGTTTTCTGACGGTGAAGGCTGTGCTTCTGGTTTTGGCTTTTCGTCTTCATCGGCGGGAAAAGTTGTTACGGGCGGCAATGGACGGCGCAATCTCTTCATTCTCGGTGAAGGGGCTGTGCGTTTCTGCTCAGGCGCTTTCATTTCGTCCGAATCAATGAGGGCTAATGCGTTGTCAATAACTTCTACAGCGTTGCTCATAACATTTTCGGGCAGAATGTCAATCTCTTCATATTGCGGCTCTTCTGGCGCGGGTCTCAATGTCGGCGGCTGGAATTCGATTTTTGTCGGCGGAACATCAGCAACATAATCATCATTCTGTTCATATTTGGGAGTCTGGTAAATTGGCTCTGGTATGCTGTCTTGATATTCTTCTTCTTCTGGTTCGGACTCTGTTTGCATGCGTTCGCGGTGATTTGATTTCTTCCTGTGATGAAATTTCAGCTTCGGCAATTTCGGGAGCCGTATACGTATCTTGAGAAGAACATTGAGAATCTTTGAGCCGAAAAATACCGCTGAGAGCAAAAATAATCCGATTGTGATCAGCAGTGTGATGAATGTCCCGGCATTAAGCACGAAAAATTTTGCGAGTCCTCCGCCTATAGTCCCAGGCGTGAACAGCAACATTTCAGAAGTCCAGCCCGATTCGCGCAGCAGTCCCAAGAGAAACGAGAACGATATATAGAGCATGAGAGTCCCGAATAACTGCCGCCTGAATTTCGGTATTCTGAACTTCAAGAGCTTTGCGGCGCACGTATAAAGAAAGAAAAGAATCGGAAGTATCACCGCTCCTCCCCAGACACCCCGCAAATATCCGCCGAATTTCCTCCCAGCCTCGCCCGCTAATGAGCTGTCGAAAAATGACATTATGCAATATATGCACGCGATGACAAGAAAGAACATAAGCATCTCTGACCAGCTGCCTTTGTTTTCCTCAGTGGCGCGTCTCCTGCTCAAAATTTTATCCTCCTTCTATCTTGATGAACGTATTTGTCTCTTGTTTGCTTCGTGTTCCCTGTTTGTCTTTGCGAATTGGTGATAGCCGTCTCTGCCAGCAACGTAATACAAGTAATCGTTAAATTCAGGGTCAAGCGCGGCTCCCCATGCCTCAATCCCGGGAACGCAGATAGGCCGCGGCGGAAGTCCTTTGTACCTGTATGTGTTGTAGGGCGAGTCTATTTCGAGGTCTTTGTAGAGGACTCGTGTGAGCTTTTTCCCTTTCAGCCTCCATGCGTATACGACAGTCGCATCAATCTGCAATAACATATTCTTCCGCAATCTGTTGTGAATGACTCCCGCAACTGTCCTGCATTCGGAGTCGTGCAGAACTTCACGCTCAACCATCGAGGCAACAATTGACGCTTCACGGATGTCGTCAGAAGTCAGATTGTGTTCTGTGATGAATTTCCCCCAGTGATCCCACCACGCAGAGGAGGAACGGCTCACAATTTCGTCTGCTGTCCTGTCAACAAGCATATACGTTTCAGGCATGAGGAAAGCGGCGCGGGTATATTCATCTTCGGGAAGTTCCTTGAGAATCGCAAGCAATTTCGGCGGGTAATTCTTGTTGTTCATGAGGGCTTCTGAGACTGCCTCACGGTTCACTTTCCTGTCCTGACTCTCAAGCGAATCAATCAGCGCGAAAATGTCGAGGCCGGGAAGAACCTGCGCTTTCAGCAACGCGGGTTTGAGTGTGCGCAGCTGCCGTGCTACGTTCCATGCGTCAGAAGGCACAACGCTGTAATGTCCTGCGCGAATCTTCCTGTCGAGTCCGAATTTTATCATCCACTTTGCAAGCTCAATAGGAGTCCCGCTCTCTAATGCTCCGTGAATCTCAAAAGCTCTCGCTGCCTGTGAAGCTGTCATGCCCTGCTCAACAACTACTGTTACTTTTTCGCCTTCAGGAATAGGAATGACATACTCCCAGAAAGAAGCAGGGACTTTGAGATGATATGACGAGTAAGAAGCCGCCGCGAGAATGAAAAAGAGCAGGAAAAAAATTATGCCGGAGAAAATGAATCTTCGTTTGCGTTTATGCTGTCTTGGGGTTAATGAGTGTGATTTTCTTTGCAAGTTTGGGACACATCCTGTGTGTTATTTTTCGCATATTATACAGGATATGCCCCGCGTGAAAATTTTAATCGGGCGGATTTTCGCTGAGTCTTATTCGTCCTTCTGTTACTGCGATTATTACGTAATACTTTTCACCCTGATAGTCCGTTACTGTTATCGTTCCTCCCGTATTGCTTCCTCCGTTTGTGAAGCGTTTGTTCATTACGTTGTAGGTTATTTTGCCGTTAGTGCCAACAAAATTATCGGTGTATGAACATCCTGCTGAGGCTTTGAAACGTGGTTTTTCGTAATTCTCATCGCCAGGCCATTTTATTGTTACGTAATATTCTTTTACGCCGTCTGCTTTTGTCTCGAAATCCATATCCATATCAAAGCCTACGTGCATTCTGTCGGCCTTCTGAATCGTGCGGTAAATATACGCCGCGAGTCTTTCGGCTTCATGCTGCGCTGTCTGTTTTGCTGATGCTGATGACAGGGACATTGCCGCATAAGTGATCGACATTACCAGAAGACTTATTATCAGTTCTGCCGCTGTAAAAGCTCTGCGTTTTTTCATTTTCCTCTTCCTAAAAATTCATAATTGTATCTTGTGATGTTATAAGCACGTAATAAGGTGATAAATTTGTTGCTGATGTTATTGCTATGTATTTGTGTTTTGTTCCTGTACTGTTGTCCGTCACAGAAATTTTTGCTCCTCTCGGATAAGTTTTGCAGTCATATTTCAGTTTGTTTTCTGTACAGTTGAGAGCCGTATACGTCAAACCCTCGCTTATGTCAAAAAAAGGTTCTTTTATGCCGTTATGCTCCCATGAAACACAGAGTCTATTGCCTGATATTTCCATCTCAAAGCCTACCTTTATGCGGTCAGATTTATTTGCGAGCCTCGTAATATATGCCGCAACTTTCTCAGCCTCGCGCTTAGGAGTCTGATCTGTTGTATGATAACTCAGAATCATAACACCTGACATAATGGACATTATAGATACGCTCATTAAGACTTCTATTAGTGTGAAACCTATTTTTCTTTTACTTCCCATGCGCTGCCCCCTCCGCATTCATCTTCAGAATGTCTTTTACTGTTAGTATGAGCTTGAAGACTTTTCGCTGCAGCTGGTCTCTTTGTGAGAAAGGAAGCAATACATTCTCAAAAAGCCCGCTCTCTTTGAGTCCTTCAGTCATAGTGATAATGTCTTTGTCTGAGGTTGCTTTTCCGTCAACAACAACATTGACTCCGCCGAGAGGCCCTAACGTGAAATTTGCGCTGTCGTACTTTATGCCGTTAGTCTGATTCACTTCGAGCGCGTTAAGTATTTCGAGCACGGGAATATCACCTTTGAGGAAATCGAGAATTTTCTCTGTGTGCCGTCTTTCTGCTTCAAGCTCAGAATTTTTCTTTTCGAGCATTTGTCTTTGCGCCGCAAGTGAGTCAACGTTCCCGCGCATGTCATCAATTTTTTCATCAAGCGAGCGGATATTAATGAAAGCGTATGAGATTGTTCCTGCCGACATCATGAGGAAGCCTGCAAGGAGTCCCCATAATATGAGCCTGTTGGGGTTGAATGAGTATCTTCGGCGTTCGAGTTCTACATATTCGGCGGGCCTGAGGTCTAAACCTTCGTCGGGATTGTCCCTGAGAGCGAGTCCCATTGCGGCGTAATATGGATCTGTTACGTTGATGATCCCCATTCCTGAGTCTGTGCTTAACTGGAAATCGACTCCCGCCAAAGCTATTTTGCTGACCTGCGCTCGCCTGTATTGAGTCGCTATGAATTGTATCGTGCTCAAGATGTCCTGAAAGTTATTGAGATTGTTGACTGTCCTGAAGAATATTCCGTAGCCTTCCCACGAAGCGACTATGTTGTGATTGTCGGCGAATATGCACAAGCCTTCTCTGAGTTCCGGGACTGCTCGGACCATCGCAAAATTCATAGGCTCAACTGCTCCTGCGGGAATGTCTGCCCTTTTCGCGATGTCTAATATTTTGTCGACTAGTGATTTCTTTGCTGTTGCCGCGAGAACTGAAACTTTGTCGGCTGAGTCTGAAGGTGTTTTTATGATTACAGCGTCAAAAATTGTGTCTGTTCTTGACGAAAAATATTCCTCAAAATTCAAATCAATCGTGCTGCGAATGTCCTCAATGCTCATTTTCGGGAAAACAATCGGCCTTCTTATCATTACATCGCCGGGAGGGAGTCCGATTGTTACGGGCTGGCGTATTTTCCCTGTCTTTTTCTGGAGAGCCTTGAAGCCTTCCTCAAGCAATGTGAAATCTTTTATGACTCCGTTTACTACACAGCTTTCATGAAGCTCCGCTGATGCCTGCCGGGTAATTTCTCCGTGTTCGTCAAGCTCAACGAAATATAGTGAGTCATCATGAATCGCGAGTCCCGCAAAATTCTTCTGAGCTAAATTCTTTCCTGCTCCGAATGCCATCAGAACCACACCTCCTGAAATGATAATACGTCTACTTTATGCGTTGGAGTTGACGGGGGAGTCGGCTGATATTCGTCTCTGCTTACGAGTACCTGATACATTATTTTCCTGCTGAAAAAATTTTCCGGGAGCTGTACCCATGCCCTTATGAGATAAAATCTGTTTGTGATTGTGTAGTTGTGAGTGATCGTTTCTTCAACAGTAGGAACAGCAGTAGGGTCAGCAGGAGTTGTAACAGGAGTGTCAAATGATAGCGCAGGCATGGCCGCAAAAAGTTTCTTGTGCGCGTTCGTGTTGCCGTAATTGTTTGCCCAATTGTTGCGGTCTGTTGTGCTGAAAGTCGTGTTTCCTTCTCCACTTGCATCAAATGAGTAATCGAGATCGTGAATCCTCAGATGATAGCCGTTTGAATCCTCAGAAATTAATTTTGTGCCCTCGTAAAATCCTGAATATTTTAGTGCTTTAGGATAAATCCATGCTGTTCCCTCTAATTTATGAAGTTCCTCTTTGTGTGTAATTAATCCCGGCCCTGTTTTTATCTTCAGCTTGTCTTTTGCGTCCTCAACGAGAGAGTCAAGCCTGAGCCTGTAAAGCATAATTTCTCTTTCCTCAGCGAGCGAATCAGATGACGTTTTCGAGAAGAAAAACACCTGCGCCGTAACCATAACCGTAAACATCATGAACACCATCACATTAATCAATGATGCTCCGCGTCTCTTCTTCACCTTAAGACTCCTCCAGTCATTTGCACATTTTCCGTCAAACGGGCATTTTCTGCATAAATTCTCATCGCGCGAAATTTCCGGGACTCCTTTCAGCGATATTACACCGAACGCAGAACGGAACAATCCGGGAAGCCCCGCTATAATCATCTCCCTTACGCTTGAAGGGCTGAATATTTCCGGCTCTTTGTCATCCTCACCGAGATATATTATTTCTACAGAAGGTATTACGCCCGTGTGTTTCCAGATAAGCCACGAGTAAATCAGGCTTTGCGACAACGGAACAGAAATATCACTCTTCATGTAGCCTTTGAACTCGAACAATCTCGCCTCGCATTTGTCCGGGTTGAACAACAGCGCGTCATAACATCCCGCAACATTAAGTTTCACTCCGTCAAAGTCATAACACGCCTGCAATTTTTGTTCGGGGGGAATGAAAACGGTGCGCATAAATTTTTCCGGGTTTTTCTGCAATGAGGGAATGAGCGAGAAAAATTCTGACATTGCGCGAGTCCAAACGGTTATTCCTTTTGCCATTGAGAGAATCTGACCTGAGGTGTAATTTTCGGACTCCCTCGAAAGAAACGGCATGAAAATATTTTCCCGTATTACCCCTTCAAGAGAGTCCCGGCCATGAGGAATAGACTCGGAAATTTTTCGGTGAAGGTGATGTGATGAATCTGAAGCTGCCTCAAAGAATACCCGCGCTATATTCTTGTGGAACATTGAGCCGTAAGCGTAACCGCTGCCGTTAATGCCGATCTTCCACACGTCTTTGATGCCCATGTGAATCTTATAGGCCAGAAGCATGGGGCATCTTTGGCACAAAGCGGCGTTGCTCACACTGAGGAAACATGTTCCGGCCATGAGTTAATTTCTCCCTTCAAGAGTAATCAGAGTGTCATTTTTTGAGCTGTAAGTCTTGAACTTCTCAGAATGATTTTTCACGAACGCTATTATTTCGTTGCGGCTGGCTTTAATCCCGCGCTTTGATAACAATTCGGCTGCTTTTTCGACGGCCAAAATTTTCATCGGCGATGCTGTGATTAAGCTGCTAAGTGTGTCGGAAAATAGTTTGTCGTCAAAATATATTTTCGTTTCGGGCTTTGCTTTCGTGTTTGGCTTTGATGAAGGCGGTGTGTATGTTACAGTTGCGGGTGAAAATCTCAGTGCCTCAGAGTCTACGAGAGCCAGAGTCCTTACGAACGCGTAAATATCGCTTCTTGTTGCGGGGTGAGGTGATGAGGCTGAATATATATTCACGTCGCCGTTGTCCACGCGGTTGATTAATGCTGTGAGCGCGTACCAGTTTATCCGCGAATCCTCATCGAGAATCACAGAATGCCCGCCATTATCGACAAACTTGCGGAGATTCTCATTTGCCAGCTTCCATGTCTTTTTGTGGGTCTTGTCCTCCGATATGTAGAAGCATTCACTGCCGGGATATTCATTCATGAATGCCATTCCCGCTTTAAGTGCCGCGCTTACTGTTGAATGTCCTTTTGCCGTTGTGATGATGAACGCAAATTTTTTCTCACCGTGAAGCCCCTGCAGCTTTATGTATTTCCCCGGCGTTTTCTGCACTGTGAATCCCTCAAGCGATGACAGCCAGACTTCAAGCGAAAGTATTAGCTGCTCGGCGTTCGGCGGCCATGCGAGCGGCGCGGCCTGTACTTTCTTGTACTCATCGTAGAACGCTTCTATTATTGTCTTGTCTGTATCATTCTGCTTATTGTCCGAGCTGTTTATGACTCTGTTCGCTATCTCGATGACCTGACGGGGCGAATATTCCTGCGTTATGTTCAGCCTTGAGATTAACCAGCCGTAAATCTCTTCTGACTCATTCCCGAATGATGCCTTTATCCTGTCGCGCAAAAGCTGTTTTGCCTGCTCAACCGTGCATGAATACATCTGCATGTTGTTGCTGCTTATTCTCTGCTCTACAGCCTCATCAAGTACAGGTACAAATATCTGATTCCATATTGCCGCCCTCACAAAGCAAAGAGGGATTATCCCCGGCAAATCATTCATGAGAAGAGCTACAGAATTTCCCCACGCGGTAATCAGCTTCCTTGCTTCAGGCTCATCCTTCATGTTGTCGAGCTGGTCAAAGCACAGCACTAACGGCACACGCGCATAGCTCAATACATGACCGAGAGACGACAGAATATTAGCCGCGTCCTGTTCACGCTCTGAGGGATTCATTGACTCAGTGCTGCGTGAAGGAAGTCCGAGTCTCAAAGAGTCCTCATCATCGAGTCCATCTCGGAGCCATTCAAGAATATCGATCTTCATGCCCTCATCTTTTGCCGACATGTACAGCATAATGCACTTGAGGAAATTCCTGCTGAGTTCGGGAATGTCTTTTCTGATGTACGTGCGCAAGTCTAAATCCTCTGTGCTGTCGAATCCGTCATTATGCCGCCGTTCCCTGTATGTGTTCATGAACTCGCTCATTACTACGTCGAACTGTGAACGCCCGTTGCTGTGAGGGAGCTTGAGACTGTTGAAGATCTCGCTGAAAATGTTTTGCGTTACGCTTTTCGGGTTGTGGAATGCTTTTACCGCCGTGAAGACTGCGAGCTGTGCATTATTCCTCAGCTTGCGTAAAATTCTCGTGAGCATGTGAGTTTTTCCCGAACCCGCCTCGCCTAATATCAATCCCGCAAGAGGCACTGAAGGCTCAAGGCGTTTCTTCCTGATTAACTGCTCGATTCTGTCGGAGGTCTGACGGTTGAGATTCTGCAGGTCAGGATTCGTATTCACCCACGGCAATGGCGACGCAGGAGATGAGAACGGATTATTTTCACGCAGCTTCTTGATGATCGTATTATTGTCTGTCATGCCACGTTACCGATCCCATTCTGAAATTGTTTTCGTCTATGTAGCAGTCTGAAACCTCATCAGGAGTCATCAATGACGCATCGCCCGTATGAAGCTGTATTACTCTCCTGTTGCGCAAGTCCCGAATCATTCCGTCAAAAACTTCACGGGGCCAGCCGAGTCGCCTCCGCAAATCGCATATCCTCACGAAAATTCTTCCCCGGTCAAGCTCATCAAATGCAGCCTTGAATCTTTCCTGCGTATATTCTCCCGAATCATTCACATCATGTGCGTTATTAGCTTTTCTCACATTCGGGGCGCGGTAAATTTTCGGCTTCATGTCATCGGACAGCTTGATGATGACTCGTCCTTCCTCTACGAGTCCGTTGATGATTGCGACAAATTCGGATTTCGTGAAAGGAAGACTCTGTATCATTTTCGGGTCAAACGCTTTCTTCTCCGACAAAATATCAAGCACAAACTCTGAAGGATCAAACGGCACGAGAATATACACACTCCTTCCCTTGCTGCTGAAAATGAATCTCCCTTCCGCTGATTTCTCTATCTTGCGGATTATGATTTTCCCGCTGTCGCTCTTCTTGATTCCTAACGCGCGTTTATCGTCAGCACTCATTGAGGACACGAGTCCTTTTACTGTCATGAAGCCTCTGTGTTTCTCAAGAATGCCCTGAATCGAATCAGCAATATTTTTCACCGGCATGGCAGAATTTTCACCCCTTGAAATTTATGGAATATGTTAATTTTAGCGCAGTGTTATCATATTCACAAAAAAGGTGATGTAATATTGACTCATCATGAACCTGTAATGCTTACGGAAGTATTATCACTCATCGAATCACATTCGCACGGAAAAATTCTTGACGGCACATTAGGACTCGGCGGATACTCTCATGCGATGCTCGAACGATTCCCGTCAGCAAAAATTTCAGGCGTTGACAGAGACCCCGAAGCCGTAAAAATCTCCTGTGAAAGACTCAAAATTTACGGTGAAAGATTTTCGGCCATGTGCAAAAATTTCGGGAAAATTTCAGAAGTTGAAGAGCTGAAAAATTTTGACGTTCTTGTCTTTGACTTGGGAGTCTCTAACATGCAGATTACTATTCCTGAACGAGGATTTTCATTCAACATTGACGGCCCGTTAGACATGCGGATGAATCCGAATGACTCGACTCCAACAGCGGCGGAAATTCTGCGCGACTCCGATTCGCAGACTCTCACAGAAATTTTCAGACTCTACGGTGAAGAACGTTACGCGAAACTAATCGCATCAGCCGTAAAACGATCGCACAATCCCATCAACACAACTTCAGAACTTGTTGCAGTTATCCGTGATGCCCTTCCTCAGCCCGTTCAAAGGAAAATGGGAACTCATCCAGCACGGAGAATCTTTCAGGCTCTCAGAATATACGTCAACCATGAAACAGAAGAGCTTGAATCCCTTTTGAGAGCCATTCATGACAATTCCGAATCGAGTCTTGTGATTTTCGTGTCGTATCATTCACTTGAAGACAGGCTGATAAAACACACGTTCAGAGAATGGCACAATGAAGGCAGAGGAAGAATATTAACACGTCATCCCCTCACGCCCTCACAGGAAGAAATTGAACGCAACTACAAGGCAAGAAGCGCAAAGTTAAGGGCAATTTTCCTTACTGTTGACTAGGTATTTTTAGCAGATTGTGTTATTATTCATTCACTAATAAAATTTCACACATAAAATTTTCAGAAAGGAAAACGGGGGCGAAGGAGAGTGCGCAAAGATAATGCAAAGAGGCTGAAGATAACCCTGAATTTTGTAATTTGTCTTGGTGTCGTAATAAGCCTTGTGATTGGACTCGGTATTCTCAGATTTCACGCGGCGAGATTAGCCTACTATTTAGAGTCAGTGAACCAGTCCATACAGAAATATTCAGATGAAGAAGTTGTGCTGCGTCAGGAACTCTCAGCACTGGTTGCGCCCATAAGGATATATTCATACTGCAAAGAGAGTCTTGGGATGCAGAAAGTTGTGAAGGCAGAAACACTCCCCGTGCGAACGAAGACAAGCACATATTCAGCCTCAAAACAGGAAACACCTTCCGCGCTTCAGGGGTGGAGATCTGGACTTGCGTGGCTTCTGGGAAGATAGGAAGATGAGAGAATGCCGAAATCACAACAACAGAGAGCGGGGAATCCCTGGATACTTTTCGTAATATTCTTCGCCGTAATAGGCTGCACTCTCACAGCGCGACATTGTTACCCCGATTCACGAATCGTACAGCAGTCGCAGCATCAATACTGGCGGAGAGTCCCGCTCAGGTCAACACGAGGAATCATTCAGGACATCAAAGGGAACGCACTCGTAATCTCCGAAACACTACCATCATTCGCAGTAGACCCGTCAATGATAAAATCACCTGACCTTGAAGAGTTAGCGCAGGTAGTATCGCCTGATCTCATGATGAAAATCACGGGCGCAATGGGAACAAAATCGCGCTTCATGTGGATGAATCACAAGCTCGAAGGCAGCGAGGCCGCAAAGTTCAAAGAGCTGATGAAAAAAGTGAAGGCAGTCCGCGAAATTGATGAGCCTTACAGGAAGTACACGAATCAAAATTTGATGTCTCACGTTTTGGGCTTCTGCGACAATGAAAACAAAGGGCAGGCAGGAATCGAACAGCAATGGGACAACACGCTCTACAATCCTCCCGGGCAGAAAATAGTTGTGCGCCGTCAGAACAGCCAGGCCGCCACAATCATGGAGACCGAGCCGGAAAGAAGAGCCGTAACGCCTGTAGTAACACTCACTCTTGACAGCCGTATACAGTACGTTGTAGAGAAGCATTTGTTCAGGACAGCAGAGCACGAAAAAGCAAAATGGGCGGTCGCTCTGTGCATGAATCCGAACACGGGCGAAATTCTCGCAATGGCAAGCTACCCTACATATGACCCGTCAAACCGCAAAAGCCTCACATTAGAGTCCCTCTCAAACGCCGCAATAAGCAGAGCATATGAACCCGGCTCAACCTTCAAGCCAATATACATGGCAATAGCACTCGAAAGGGATTGGGTGAAGAAAGACGAGATGTTTTTCTGCCCTGCAAGGCTCAAAGTTGCAGACGGCTTCATTAGGGAGTCTGATGCAAGAGTCGCGCTCGGCCATGTTGACACAGCACAGCTCCTCATAAAGTCGTCAAATGTCGGAATGGCGCAAATCGGGATTCGTTCTGACAGGCTGAAAACTTACGAGAGTCTTCAGGCTTTGGGCTTCGGGCGTGAAACTGACATAGAATTACCCGGAGTCGCAAAAGGAATCCTACCTTACCCGGAGAACTGGCGCGGAATTACTCCGGCGAATATCGCTATCGGGCAGGGACTCGCGGTTACTCCTCTTCAGCTTGTTACGGCGATGGCGGCTGTCGTAAACGGCGGGCGGTTGATGAGTCCGTATATCGTGAAAAGCGCGGTTAATTCGCTGGGTGAAACTGTCTACAAGGGTGAGCCTAAAGTCATGCGCGAGGTTATGACTCCTGAGACAGCGTTATGGATTCGTGAGGCAATGAGGCGGGTTATCACAGAAGGCACAGGAAGAAGAGCAGCCACAACGATAACAGATGTAGCGGGCAAAACAGGAACGGCACAAGTTGCGGGCAAGGGCGGATATGCTCCGGGGAAATATGTCGCGTCATTCATTGGGTTCTGGCCGTATGAAGAGCCGAAATATCTCATGCTTATTGCGATCGGCGAGCCGTCTAACGGAAGGTATTACGGCGGTGATTTGGCCGCTCCCGTCTTCAAGTCTATCGTTGAGGAAATGTCAGAGCTTGAATATTTCTCATGATACGGGAAATACGAACGGAAGAAATTTGCCTGCTGAATGACTTTCTTTATGACGCGATATTCATTCCTGAAGGAGAAATCCCCCCGGACAAATCCATAATCAACAAGCCCGAATTACGGCTGTACGTTGAGAATTTCGGAAGCAGTGATAATGACAAGTGCCTTGTTGCTGAATGTAACGGGAAAATTGTCGGTGCTGTGTGGTGCAGAATAATGAACGATTACGGCCATGTTGATGACGGGACTCCCTCGCTCGCATTGTCAGTGAAGAAAGAATACAGGCATCAGGGAATCGGCACAAAATTTTTTCTGAGAATGACAGCGAATATATTATGCTGAGGAAATTTTGAGGCTCTCAGTTTTTGCGGTTCGGATTTTCGGGGAACCAGCCTTTTTTGACTCTCTTTGTCTGCTCTTTAAGCTCACGTATGCACCACAACAGCACAAAGCTCAATATTCCGAATATCCCCGAAATTATTTCACTCTCAACCATCAATGAAATTATTGCGCTGATGATTCCCGTTACGAGGAACAAAGGCCAGATCTTTTCCGAAAAATAATACTCGCACTTCACAACAACAAGGATGAAATATCCCCGTAATCAAAAACGCAAAGCACCCTATAATTATTCCTGAAAAATTCATTTCCGAATCACTCCTCAGATTTTCAGCTTCCTCAACGCAAGATACATGTAATGACCAATGCACGCAAACAGAATCATTACAGCTACATAATCACCAATGAAAAACATAAACGGCTCGTCAAAGTCAAAGAACACAAACGCAGATTTTAACGTCATATACTCCCAAATATTGCGCCGAATGAACGCATACACTCCCCATATCATGAACGCTACAGCTATAATGTGAGGGAGAATCTTTCCGGGCTTGAATCTCTTGAACATCATCGCGCTGAATATGTGCCAGTTGAGTCCGACATGAAAACTCATAATCACGTAGCCTGCAAATGACGCGGCTATATGCGCCGAACGTGCGAACGACATTAACCCGTCAGCAAACTGAAACTCATCGAACATTCTCGACATGACTAGCCCGCTTAACGCCAGCAATATCACATCAGCAATCAGCAGAATGTTCACCAGAGTCAAAATTACCCGCGTAATGCTGTAGCGTCCTGTGAAAAGAGTCTTGAGCCACCATCTGTTCAGCCACAAGTGAATGAAGAAAAGCACAATGAGAGCAGAGCCTAAAATTTCGTGAATGACTGAGCCGTATTCATAGCCGTCAAACGTAAAAGGCAAAAACTTTCCGAGAGTCTCAGAGATCGCCGGGCCTATCATTTCGTAGGACATCGAAAGCAAAAGCAATATCGTCATCAAAATATCTACAAGAGGTCTTAGCATTTTATTTTTCACCACGCAGGAATTTTTGTACAATATAATTATATTTCAAAATTTTTCAGGCTGAAGGGCAGGTTTATATATTGAGCGTAAATTTTAGGGATGTCCTGAACTTTATACGGGCAAAAGGTGAGAATCCAGAAATCCGCGTGAAGTCTCAGGACAATTTTGACGTGAAAATTTCAGAAGTCATTTCAGACAGCAGGAACGTTACAGCAGGGACTCTCTTTGCGTGCATAAAGGGTGAAATTTCTGACGGTCATAAGTTCGTGAGCATGGCCGAGTCTAACGGTGCGTGCGCGTTATTGTGTGAGCATGAAGTTGACTCATCACTGCCGCAAATCATCGTGAAGCGAGTGCGGGATCATCTCGGCGAAATTTCGTCATTGGTCTACGATAACCCGTCAGCAAAATTATTGATGGTCGGCATCACAGGCACAAATGGAAAAACCACAACGAGCTACATAACACGCTCCATACTTCAGGCCGCCGGAATACGCACGGGGCTTCTTGGGACGATAATAGAGTCGGACGGAGTTACGGACAAAGAAGCAGACAGAACGACTCCCGAAAGCTGTATCGTTCAGCGTCAATTGTCGCACATGGTGAAGAATCACTGCGGGGCTTGCGTCATGGAAACTTCATCGCACGGGCTTTACTTGGGAAGGCTCAAAGGCGCGCTGTATGATGTTCCTGTTTTCACGAATTTGTACCCGGAGCATTTAGACTTTCACAAGGACATGGAGAATTATTTTGCCGCGAAAAAATTACTGTTCACGGATTACACAAAGGAAAATTTCTGCGGTGCTGTGAATTATGATGACAGTTACGGCAGGAGACTCGCTGAAGAGTTTAGCGGCCATGTTCGGGGATTCGGCTTCACAGATGGAGCGTCATCACGGGTCATTGAGGCACGTACGAGCATTAACGGGACGGATATTGTGATTGACGCTGAGGGATTCGAGAGATTGAGTCTTCATACGCCGCTTGTCGGAGATTTCAACATCATGAATACTCTTTGCGCTGTTACGGCCATGCGGGGAAGAGTTGACGATGATGCAATTGTTCAGGGAGTCGCGAATGTTCCTCAAGTACCCGGAAGACTCGAACGTATTGACCTCCCTAACGGTGCGTGCGTATTTGTCGATTTCGCTCATACACCGTCAGCATTAAGGAGCGTATTGGGAGTCATTCGCAAACTTTCAGGCAACGACAGACGGATTATCTCAATGTTCGGACATGGCGGAGGACGTTACCAGAAGAACAGACCCGAATTAGGCCGTGCAGCGTCAGAATTTGCCGATGAAGTTTTCATCACGTCAGACAACGCCCGCGAGGAAGATCCCTACGAGATAGCATACTCAATCGCAGAAGGAGTCCGCAAGCCTTACCGAGTCAACACAGACAGGCCCGAAGCCGTGAATATCGCCCTCGACAGTCTGAAGCCCGGGGATATTCTCGTCATAACAGGAAAAGGCCCTGAGAGATTCATAACCATCAAGGACAATAAAATACCCTTTAATGACGCAGAAGCCGTTAAAGCATGGAGGGACTCACACTAACATGAATATGACACTGGCAGAATTATTTGACAGCGTGCCGGAAAATTTTGCGGGCATGGAATTTCCGAATCATCTCGCGACTGACAGCAGGGACGTGATAAAAGGCGGTGCGTTCGTTGCGCTTGAAGGTGAAAAGGTTGACGGGCATAACTACATTCCGCAGGCAATAGCAAACGGAGCAGGACTCGTAATCGTGAGGAAGGGCAAAAATCCCGGCGGACTCTCTGTGCCTGTGATAGAGCTTGAGAATCCCGAACGTGATTTAGCCGCAATCGCATCAAAGAAGCTCAAAGCTCACAATCTCGCGGAAATCATCGGCATCACTGGCAGCGTAGGAAAAACCACAACACGCGCAGCCCTCCAGAAAGTTTTATCCCCTCACTTCAAGATTCACGCACCTGAAAGAAGTTTCAACACTCTCATAGGATGCACAGCTACGATAATGGCAATGCCTCTTGAGACGGAGATATTAGTCCTTGAATTTGGCGCGAACAAGCCGGGGGAAATCCGCGAGCTTACGGACTATTTCCCGCCGACAACAGCAATATTGACCGCAGTAGCTCCCGTACATCTTGAGGGATTCGGAACGGTTGAAGGAGTTTTGCGCGAGAAGATGGAAATCACTACAGCCCCGGAAATCCGCAAGATTATCTTCAACAATGACAATGAATATCTCAATGAGGCGTTCAAGTATTACGTGAAATCGATGGGAGTCGGCGAGAACAAAGACTCCGATTTCGTGATAAGTCATGACACTTCAGAATACGCACTCCCGGCGATGTCGTTCATTCTCGCTCACAGAGTCTCTCAGGAAATCGCCCGCTTCACCGTAAACATCTGGGGAAAACATAACGCTGTCCCCTTGTCGCTTGCGTCTGCTGTCGGCCATGAGCTGAATATTTCCCTACAGGAATGCGCCGAGTCCCTCAGAGATTTTCAGGCTTTGAACGGACGGGGAAGAGTCATAATTCTTGATGAGGGCAAAAAGTTTCTTGTTGATGACGCATACAACGCTAATCCAGCTTCAATGAGGGCATCACTTGAGACTTTTGCGCGTGTGAAATGTTCCGGGAAAATTGCCGTTCTCGGTGAAATGCGCGAGCTTGGAGAAAATTCGGCCATGTATCACGCTGAGTTGTCGCCGTTGCTTGAAGGAATTGACACGGTGATTCTTGTCGGAGAAATCTGGCGCGAGGCTCTGAAGGGGGATTACGTTTTTGTTGATGACTGGAAATCGGCTCTTGAGGCTCTCAGAAATATTCCAGAATGGCAGGGGCTTCTTGTGAAAGGCTCGAACAGTCTCGGACTCTCGAACATCGTCAGGGAAATTGCAGAATGAAATTTTTGACGGCGATAACATTCTTCACACTGAGCGTGATACTTCAGCATTTCTGGATAAAGTACCAGCAGAAAATTCACCTGACTCAGATTCAGAAATGGTACGGCGTGAACATCGACAACGAAATCAAAGCCGCGACTCCCTCAATGGGCGGTGTGATATTTCTCGTGCTTGGGATATTTGCGCTTGTTATAGATTTCTCACCTGACACTTTCATGTTCTGGTCATTGCCGATTTTGAGCGGGGTTATTGGCTTTGCTGACGACTGGATGAAGTTCCGCTCACACACAAGCGAGGGATTTTCGAGCCTCGCAAAATTACGCCTGCAATTGCTCCTGTGTGCTATGTGGGTGATGACGGTTTTCATGAACGGTGATTTGAGACTCTGGCCGGGAATTTTCGAGGGATATTCGTGGATTGTGATTCCTGTTTCGTTTCTTGTTACGGCGGGGACTATCAACGCTGTGAATATTACGGACGGGCTTGACGGACTCGCGGCGGGGAGTTTTCTGATCTCTCTTGCTGTGATGATGATTCTGATTCCTGGTTACAGCTTCAATTCTCGCATTATGCTTCAGCTTTTCGGAATGACGGCGGGATTCATGTTCTTCAACGTAAGGCCGGCAAAAACTTTCATGGGTGATACAGGCTCTCACTTTCTCGGCGGAGCATTGGCGGCTTTGTGCGTGATTAACGGGCGGACTCTTGCTGTAATTCCGGCGGGATTCATTTTCATCATCGAAATGTTAAGCTCTGCGATTCAAATCTTCACGATTCGGAAATTGGGACGCAAAGTTTTTCTCATGGCTCCCCTTCACCATCACTATCAGAAAAAGGGATTTGATGAGACTGCTGTAACGATTCGTTTCTGGCTCGTTCATTGCGTTTGCGGCGTAATGCTCGCGCTATTATTGACGGTCATATAGGGAGGCGATAAATATGAAGGCGGTAATATTTCTTGCGGTTATGATTTTTGTGATAGGAGTCGCTTCTTGTTCGGCAGACTCAGCCATGAAAATTTACGTTGACGGTGTGAGCCTCAATGTTGAATGGGAAGACAACGAGAGTGTTAAAGCGTTGATGAAACTTGCGCCCGTAACGGTGAAAATGTCTGCTTACGGAGGATTTGAGCAGGTTGGGAATCTCGGAAAAAATCTTCCGCGAAATGACACGCACATTACGACAAAGCCCGGAGACATTATGCTTTACTCCGGGAATCAGATTGTCATATTTCACGGTGCTAACTCATGGGCATATACACGGCTGGGAAAAATCACGGGAAAATCACGCGCTGAACTCTCAGAAATTTTTGACAAACCCGGCGTTACTCTCAAAATTTCCGCTGAATGATTCAGATTCTTGACGGGATATTTCACTCATAGTATCATGCATAAAAATTAATCCCTCCCGGCTTTTATGGTCAGGAGGGATTCGCATTTTTACAGCTACTTTCACAGCTACAAAAATCACTCATCAATCAAGAAGTGCCAATCATCAACCGCATAAACATTTTCAGGAATCTCACTCGGCATTACAGGATCAATCCATTCATCATTGATACACGGAATCCCGGACTGCCCCGCAAATTCATTCACTTTCACGTCATACGGCATAAGCGCAGCAGGAGTCCGAAATACACGCGACAATACGCCGAAATGCAGCCTCATTCCTACAGCAGATTTTGCGGCTGACCATAATTTTTGTGCATCACGGAACGAATCAACACGCACAATTTCACGCAGTCCCAAAACTGAAAGCGCAGACTCATCTTCAGGGGACAAAGCGACTCCGATTGCGTTACCGTCAAGGTGAGGGCGCAGAATTTCCGCGTAACGTTCAAGCTCAGGACATGGCCGCAAGTTTACGAGCATTCTTTCACCGTGAGAAATATTTTCTTCCGGCTTTATCGTCAGTGCCAAATCACAGCCGCGAATTACGTTCTTGCAGCCGAGAGTCTCCGCAAGCCTCATTGATTTATCGTCCCTAACGTGAAGAACCCTGCAAGATTTCAGAGCATTTCCCGCAAGAATACGCGACAATTTTGACTCCAGCGGCCCGACTGACTGCCCTAACGCGTAAACTTTTGCCCCCATCAGACGCGCCAATCTCACAATGCCCCAGTACCACACGCAAGATTTAACGCTCGTCCTGTCCTGAAAGATTCCGCCGCCCCCGAATATAACGCGCTCAGAGTCACGGAAAACTTTTGCCGACTCTCTCAAGCTCCAGCGGTTTACGGAATCAATCCCAAAATCACGGGAAGTTTTTTCCGGGTCATTCGACAACGCAATAATACGATTCTGCGAAATTCCGCACTGAGTCAGAATGTCAACGCACGCTCTAAGCAATAATTCATCACCGAGATTCCCGAAGCCGTAATACCCGATTAACGCAGCAGAGTAACGCCTCATCAGCTTATCACAGGCCGTATCAGCCTAAGCACAGGAATCACAGCAAACTTTATCACGCAGACAATGAGCAGTCCTGCAAGTAATCCCGTCCACAATCCATTTAACTCCCTCAGCAGTATTAACATCATAGGAGTGTGGAAATGGCAAAAGCTGTTAATGACCGACGAGAATCCCAAGACCGCGCCTACACGGAAAATTTCACGGTACAGCCTGAAGTAACCATGACGCGCAAGAAATCCCCAAAGCAATAATGACGGGTAGCCTATCAGCATTTCGCGTGTTCTCGGACGTGCAATCAGCAAATGCTCAAGGGACTCGCGCAGTCTCGTCTCAATGCCGGAAATGTTTGCTACGTTGTCGCTTCTCAGAATCGCAAATCCTATCGCTCCCATCAACGCCCCGTAAAGTATTATTTCCCCCCAAAGCGGAGGACGTAAAAGAAACTCAGTCAGCGACTCAGGGTGTATTCTCCTCTTGAGGTCATGAAGAATCACAAGCACAGGAGGAAGAATTAACGTCAGCTTAACGCCCGAAAATGATTTAAGCCTCATCATGAAGTCCGTTGTGCTGAAGAATGACGCAAGAGCAAGGCCGCCAATCACAACGAATACGAACGCAGGAATTACCCGCCGTGATTTTGAGTCGTCCATCGCAAGCAATGCCGCTTCAGCCGCTATCATCGGTGCAGTGAACGCGCCCGCAATCCTCGCAGCTATTGAGACCTTCAGAATCATGAACGCAAGAATTACCCCTGAGACCGCGAAAAATATTTGAGTCTTCATTCCCTCAGTCATTCCCATTCTCACAAGATAGCAATATACGCAGAAGATTAATACAGCCGACATAGCAAGAGCCGAAATGATGTTAGGCGTGAGATTTCCGCGAGCGTAAACAGTATCAGGCCATGAGAGATTGAAACCGTGAGACTTCAGCGACTCGCCCAATAACCGAATCTCCTCCGCATAATCTGCAAACTTGAAGCTCGCTGTGTTCATCGGTGCGGTACGGTAAAGCAATAATCTTACGGAGCGTTCAACGGCAGCGCGTATCATTCTGTCGCGTAATGCCGGGCGTGATAATCTCCGTGATGTCATTTCCTCGTTCGTTACGCTGTGAAGTGAGAGAAGGTTCGGTGAAATTAGCGCGTCAAGCTGTGAGGCTCCTACCTGCTTCGAGAACTCAACTTTTGCCAGCGGAATCCCTAAATCGTTTGCGGCGTTGGCTAATGCGCTGACATTCGGATAACCTGAAACGTATTCCCCTGAAGGCGTGAACACGTCAACGTGATAATGTTCGTGTACTTTGCGCAACATCAACGCGGCTTTTTCCGAGAGATGACCCGGAGACGGAGCGGGGCGGTAATATATTTTGAGGCCGGATTTCTTTGCTAATTCGAGTCCGTCAATGTCCGGGATAATTCCTGAGTTGCGTATCAAGTTTGACGGCATTGTGAGCAGTACAGGCCCTCTTCTGTCGTCAGAGATTCCGAATCTCAAGCGTAACCATTCGTTGAGGAGCGCTTTATGTTCGCTGAATGGCTTTATCGTTATGATTGTACCTTCTGTGCTTCCGGGATTGTCGCCCGCTGTCTTGATGTCCGCATGGCCGACTCCGTGCATAATGCTGTCGCCTATAAGCTCGCTGACCATGAGTCCCGTTAAGCCGTTTTTCTTGAGGATTGCTATTGCCTCGTCAACGTTAAGCCCGGAGTTTTTCGCAAGCGTTGTGATTTCGCGGTAATCGGATATTATTGCTACGTTTCTGTTTGCGGACTCTAGCATTATTCGCGGGTATAATCCGTAACACGCGCATATTAATGTGAGCGCAAGAAGTATTGATGTGAAAAGTTTTCTCGTCATCTAATCTCTCCTGTGAGAATTTTTGTCGGAAATTGTAACACTTTCTGCAATTCGCGGGTCATATCAGGGTTACTCATTGTAAGCTCGTAAAGCTGCGAGGCTCTGTACTCAGTCTCAGAAAAGATTTTCCCTTCAACGCCTGAATCTTTCAGCCTCGTTATGATTGGTATGCGTGAGATTTTCCGCAGACGTTTCAGAATCATTCTTCCTTTTTCCGTGAACGCCAAGACTCTCGCGTAAGGTACTTCACCTTTCACGGCCTCAATGACATTTTCACGCCTTAATCCCAAAAGAATATACACGATTCGCCGCCGTATATGACTCCGAGTATAGCGCGAACATACACAACGCCCGGTAAAATCCTCAAGACCTTTTGACTCCCGCCATTTTCGTAGGAATAATCCTTCTATGCCCTCGTCAATTCCGTAAATTTTCCGCAAGTCCTCAGCGTTTGAGCGTATGAATACAGCCTGCAATAACGGCCATAATTTTCCCGCGTCTGAAATTCTCCCTTCACGTTCGCATGACCCGATAATTTTCCGCGAATATTCCGGCAAAAAGTGTTTGTTCGCTGTCATGTTTTCACGGATCACACTGCTCTTCACGACTCCTTCACGCCTGAAAGGAATTACGGAGATGTTGAAGCCCTGACGTTTTATCGCGGCCATGTATGAGACTGCAAGAATGTTGTTAGGCTTTGTGAAAAATTCCCTGCTTCCCGGCAAAATTTCTTCAAGCGCAATTGATACGGCTTTGGGATAAGACGCGCCATCTTTAAGCTCACGGCGCAAAATATTTTTCCAGTCTTCAGGCTCATCACTGAGAATTTCAGCCAGAGTCATCGAGTCAAATTCGGGATTTTCCATTCCGAAAACGAGCCGCGAAATTCCCAATCGCCCAATGATGTTTACAGCCCCCCGCGCGAAATCGTTACTTGCAGAACACGCGAAAAAAAACGGAAGCTCAATCACAATTTCAGCCCCCGCATTTATGGCCGAAAATGCCCGGTGAAATTTTGAGATTATTGACGGTGAACCCCTCTGCGTGAAATTCGAGGACAGAATCACAATCACACCTTCTGAGTCATCGAGGCCGTTCGCGAATCTCATCAGCGACTCATGCCCTTCATGTAACGGATTGAACTCCGCGATTATTCCAGTGAGCAATAAATTCATCACCTCTTTTTGCTGAATTATGATACGGATTGTACTTTCTTGCGCGTTAAGGTTTTTTGCGTGTATAATTCTCAGTGCAACGGCGTACTTTGGCGGTTAAAGTGCTGTTCTCAAATCCTGTAAATTTTCTGCCGATTGTTTAGTTTGAATAGCCAGGTACGTTTGAAAAGGCAGCATAAACTTTCAGCGGGAGGTGTTCTGTGAAATCAGCCATGAATGAAACAAAGCGCATTAAGGGTAATAAGCTCGTCTGTTTTTTGGGAGGGCTTAAGTTTTTTGTCCGTGATTTTTGCGGGCATCTTTTGTTTAGGTAAAGGAGGAAATTTAGCTTTGAACAGTAAGACGAGGGTTATATTGCTCTCAGTGTTTGCGGTTCTCTTTGCGGCGGCCTCAGTTCTCGCGATTACGGCTGATGATTTTTCGTCTATGGTTGTGTCTGACTCTGAAATTACGCCGTCAACAACAGAAGGCTATAACTACATGCAAAGAGTTTACGTTGACACTTCATATCTTGAGGAAGGGCAGACTATCGGCACAGTATCATGGGAGATTTATCCGGCTTATGACTGGCTTGCGTGGCGGCTCGGCTCTGATGACAAGAACGTAATCATTGAGGGAGTACTTCCGGCATACAGCGAGGATCAATCTTCATATACACTTCACGTTATAGCGCATGTTTCAGGAGATATTGACACAGGCGAAACTGACCCGGAGACATCCGAACCCATATATATGTCTGGTGATATTTCAGCCGATGTTGAGGGAGGTACAGGACTCGAAATCGCGGTTGACACGCAAGACGAGACAACTGTAGGACTTCTTGCGGACATGGTGTCAATAGATGTTTCAGGCGCGAAACATGGCCTCAATCATCCGGGAAAAGACTACAGCATAATCATCAATTTCCCGACAACAACAGCAGTAACATATGTTGAGGATTATAATGATGACGGCGATGTTACCGGCACACACACAGAATCGACAGACGTTTTTGTGAATGCCGAGCTTGAGTACACCGATCCCGATCCTGATGACCCAAGCACACCCGTAATTGCTGCCGAGTCTCTCAATCTCCCGTCATGGCTCTCGTATGAAGTTCTCGAAACGCAGTACAACGGAGCATATGAATATGAGCAGGATGAAGAGGGCAACAATATACTGTCAACAGGCAAAATAGTTTATGATGACAGCACGAAATATGTGAAGTCCCTGCGTATCTTCTACAGCGCGGACACTGAACCGGCAGGCGAGACTCCGGGCGTGGTTCGTGTAGTTGTCAATCCTTCAAGCACTCCCAGCAGTGACGCAGAGGGAGCAACATCATTCGCCGACAAGTATGAAAACGGCGCGACAATCGGCTGGAGCATGGATTACTACGCGATTCCGTCAATCGAACTCAGCGCAGATAAAATCCCTGAGAGTTTCACATACGGCAAAATAACAAGTTTTGATGTCTACTACTTCTATCAGCATCCCACAGCAACGGGAATTTCACCCGACATTTCAGGCGATGTAGCATTTGCTTTCGAGGATGTCGTGCGTATCTCACAGGATGAGAACAACGAGTACGGTTACTTCACTGTCAGCGTTTATCCCGTGAAACTTGCTGATGCAGTCTACAGCACTGACCTTGTTGTTACGGATAAGAACGGCAACACCGCTTCACTGCCTCTTAGCATTAACGTAGTTGTTCCGTCAATCACTCTATCGGAATACAGCGCGAATCTCTCGGCGGCTTTCGGAAGCACAGCAAGCACGGTAATCACCTATGACACCGTAGAATATTCAGCTGATGTTATTTCGCCTGCTGTTTCATCGGACTTCAATTTCAGCGTAGAAGTCAGTACTGACGCAAAAACTATAACGCTGTCGATAGCTCCGAAACTTTCAGCTGATTACATCGGAACGCTCACAATCTGCGACGTTTACGGGAAATCAGCGGACATAGCATTAACCCTTCATTCATTCATGTCGGGCGACCCTGAAGTAAAAGTATCAGGCGATCAGGCAGTAAGAATTATTACAACAGGCACGACGGGCGGCGCAGGCACAGTAACGCTCAATGCAGGCAACGCTTTCGGCAATGTGTTGTGGGAAGTGCTTAATATCCCAAGCGGCTTTACGTTTACCCCGCTCATGTACACAGGAAACCCGGCAACATTCACGATCAGCACCGATGCTTCTGTTACCACAAAAACAGCATACAGCGCGGACGTACGAGCAACAGACGAATACGGCAGGCCGACAACCTTCCATTTAACATGGACTGTTGAGCCTCCTGCGCTTATTCTTTCGGGAGATTTCAGCCCTAATCCTCTTAGCGTTTATGCAGGCAACAAAGCAGACACAGAGCTTGCCTTTCTGTATGCTGAACCCAAATCCGGCGATTTCTGGTTTATGTCCCCGGATATTTCTGCGGACGTTTCGTTTGATGTGAGCTGGACGCTTGCGAATAAAGATTCTGCGGACACAACAGCGAGTGCTGACAGCATAATCAAAGAAGGAAAATTCACCGTAAGGGCAAACCCGCTTCATGTCGAAAGCAAAGACTACACGACAACGTTCTACTTCACAGACTCAAACGACAATGTTGTGAGCGCGGAATTAACGGTAAGCGTAACAATCCCTGTGATAACCCTCAGCTCGGACAATCCTGTAGTGCATATGTCAAAGCCTCCTTTCGTGACAGACTGGCCGGACTGGCACACAGAATGGTATTACGCAAAGCCTGTGAGCATTGATTTGTCAGTGATACCTTCAGAGCTTTCTTTTGACTGTGTATCATCGGATGAGACAAACGACACAGTGAAGCACGGACGCTTTGTCTTCGCATACATGCCGATGACGACAACGGGCTGGAGCGGAACGGTAAAAGTCTACGATGAATACGGCGGATCAGCTGACATAAAGATTTCTCTCGATGTTGAGCTTTCTTCTGAGCCGATGAAGACAACCGTAACAGTTTCGGGCGACTCGTCATCATCTCCCACAATTACCGCAGGTGAAAGCAGAACAATAACACTCACTGCGGATAACGCTTACGGAAAAGTAAGATGGGGCGTGTCGAACATGGCCGCTCTTCAGGCACTGGGAATCACGCTCAACAAGGTCTCCGAGACCAAGACAACGGCTGTGTACACTATCGGGACTCCTTTGACGCTTCCCGCCGGAACTTACACCGCAAACATCACAGCAACAGACTCTGTTGACAGGACAGCGGCTGTATACAACCTCACGATTACAGCGAAGGCCGCGCCTATAGTGCTTTCTGGTGATTTCGCGTCAATTGATGTCGTTTACCCCGCATCGGGAGAAGCAACAGTGGATTACTACTATTCACCGTTCACAAGCTGGTCAATGTCCCCGGATATTTCTGCTGACATAAGCCTTGACGTAATCGGCATCCCGGCAGAATCAACGACAGTGCAGGGCAAAATCACCGTAACAGCTGCACCTCTCACGGCATCAGCAGACAAGTACACAACGACTCTGACATTCACGGACGAGAACGGCAACACAGCAAGCAAGGACATTACGATTAACGTAACACTTCCTGATTTTGCGGTAACAGCTTCTGCGGCTTCATTGAGTCTCGTTGAAGGAAATTCGGCGGATGTAACTTTCACAGCGTCAGGAAATGCAGGGCTTGTATCGTGGACGCTCGGAGAAATCCCAGACGGAATCAGAGTAACATCGTCTGATATAGCGAATGCGACTGCATACAACTCAATAAAGAGTTACGTTGTAATAGGAAGCACAGCAGGCAGCTACAGCTTTGACGTTACAGCAAAGGACGCGGCCGGACGCACTTCAAGCGCAACGGTTAATGTCAGGGTAACGGCTTCAGGAGATTTTGCGATAACAGCTGATACAACCTCAGTAACTGTTGATGTGAACAGGTCAGCGAATATAAGTTTCACGGCAGTGTTCAACAGCGGCGATGTAACATGGACGCTCGGCACAGTGCCCTCAGGAATGACCGTAACACCCGCAACCCAGACAGGCACAACCGCAAGCTACACCGTAACAGGCGTAACAGCAGGTGCTTCCGGCTCTGTAACAGTAACAGCGACTGACGCGGCTGGAAATACCGATACGGTAACATTCAGCGTAAGAGTGAATGGTGAGCAGCCCGTTTTCAGTGTATCACCGTCAGAACCTTCTGTAACAGTAAGCGCAGGATCATCGCAGAATGTCTCACTCACGGCATCAGGCAACAGCGGAACAGTAACATGGACGCTCGGCACAGTGCCTGCAGGCTTGACCGTAACACCTGCAACTCAGACAGGAACAACCGCAAGCTACACCGTAACAGGCGTAACAGCAGGAACGTACAGCGTAACAGTAACGGCGACTGACGCGGCGGGACATACTGCAACGGCAACGATAAGCATCACGGTAACAACAGGAACGCTCACGATAACACCTGCAACAACGTCTGTAACAGTAGGTGTAGGTATAACGCAGAATGTCTCATTCACAGCATCAGGGAACAGCGGTATTGTTTCGTGGACAGTAAGCACAACTTCAACGGCCTTCACAGTAGCGTCTGCAGCAAGCACATACGCAACACAGGACAATACTCGCACAGCTTTCGCCATAACAGGTGTAACAGCAGGTGCTTCCGGCACTGTAACAGTAACGGCGACTGACGCGGCAGGACGTACAGCAACCGCAACGATAAATGTTACAGTCTCCAATCCTACTCCTACGGCTATACCCATCAGCACGCCGAGAATAGACATTACTGACACCACAGTGAGGTCGAATATTGTGCAGTCTCTTGCGGCGAAACTCGGAAGCAGGATAACGAGCAGCACAGAAGTCGCAACACTTCCGTCAAGCGCAACAAGCGGAAACATCAGCTACGTAGGCAACAACACTGTATACATTCCGACAATTGTTGTAGAAGTCGCGAAGATTTACGTTTTCGGCGTATCAGTGGATAATCTCGTTGCAGGTTCAACAATGACATGGACACCGCATGTATCAAGCAGCAGCACGGGAGAATACCTCACGGCATCAGAAGAGGAAGAAAACGCAACGTTCCTTGATGACAGCAACAATATTGTAACGAAAGTTCCCGCGAACAAGCACATTAATGTAGCGGCATACTTTGAACCTGGCAAGATTTACGAGCCGTCAATCACAACATCAACGCCATCAACAAGCGGCGATATAATTGGGATCACCTCTTCAAGCGGCGGATGCTCAGCAGGACTCGGAGCGTTAGTATCTGCACTTGCGGCGGCATTCTTCATCAGCAAAAAGCGTTCGTAAACGCGCAAAAGTTCAGGCTTAATCACAGCACACTAAAAGGCAGAAAGAATTTTCCCCTGTAGGACTCAAATCCTGCGGGGGATTTTTCTTGCGGTGAACGGAGGAATAATTATGACTGAGATTGACAGATTATCGCTTGAAAGGGTGAGTCATGTCTGGGAATCATGGCCGGATTTCGTGAGGATTGCGGGAACGTGGGAATGTCTGCGGAAGATTCACGCGGAAATTTTCGGAGGGCTTTTTACGTTTGCGGGGAAGATTCGCACGGTCAATATCTCTAAAGGCGGATTCAGGTTCGCAAACTCTCTTTTTCTCGGAAAAATATTGCCGGTGATCTCGGATATGCCGCAAAAAGATTTCTCTGACATTCTCGCAAAATATACTGAGATGAACATAGCGCACCCATTCAGAGAGGGTAACGGAAGGGCAATGCGTTTGTGGCTTGACGCGATTTTAGAACGTGAGATGAAAACCCGAATCGACTGGCGGAAAATTACGCGTGAAGACTACATTTCGGCAATGCAGAGAAGTCCGGTAAATTCCCTTGAGCTTGAGACATTGTTGCGCGGGGCAATGATGAGTCCTGAAGAGTTAAGCGAGGAATATATTTTCACGGCGTGCGCTGAAGTCTCATACAGTTACGAAAAATTTTAGGCTTGTGATATATTTGCGCTCATAAAAATTCATGCAAAGGATTCATTTTCATGACAGCAATAATAAATTACGGCGTTGGGAATCTCTTTTCGCTTGAGAGTTCGTTCAATGCTATCGGCTATGACGTAACAATAACTTCAAATCCCGAAGAGATTCGGAATGCTGAGAGAATCATTCTGCCCGGAGTCGGTGCGTTCGGTGATGCTGCCGGAAAATTATTCTCGTCAGGACTCGCAGATGTCCTAATCTCTGAGTCAAAAAGAGGCAAGCCAATACTCGGAATATGCTTGGGAATGCAGCTGCTGTTCACAAAAAGCTACGAGTTCGGAGAATATGACGGACTCAATTTGATTCCGGGAGAAGTCAAACCGATTCGCGATGTTATCCCCGGCGGTCTCAAAATTCCTCAAATGGGCTGGAACTCATTAACATTCATAAACCCTTCAGAAATATATTCACGTACACAAAAAGATTCATACGTATACTTTGTGCATTCATACGCGGCCTTCTGCGACGGGAAATATATCACGTCAACAACAGATTACGGAGTCCCGCTCACGGCTTCAGTCCAGAACGGAAATATTTACGGAGTCCAGTATCACCCGGAGAAAAGCGGCAATGTCGGGCTTGATATTCTTCGTTCATTCTGCGAGGTGAAATCATGATAATCATTCCTGCAATCGATATATTTCACGGCCATGCAGTGAGGCTCCTGCGGGGAAATTATGACGACATGACAATATACGACACTGACCCCGTGAACACAGCAATGATTTTCCGCAATGAGGGCGCGCAATGGATTCACATCGTTGACCTTGAGGGCGCGAAAACGGGCGGGCCTGTCAACATTGATACGGTGATGAGGATTCGCGAATCGTGCGGGATTAAGTGCGAGATCGGCGGAGGAGTCCGGGACATGTCATCAATAGGGCGGTATATTGAGTCAGGAGCTGACCGTGTAATTCTCGGAACGTCAGCAACAAAAGAAGGCTTTGCGCGTGAGGCCGTCAGAATTTTCGGGGAAAAAATAGCCGTCGGAGTTGATATTCGAGGGGGAAAAGTCGCCGTAAAAGGATGGCTTGAAGACTCAGGAATTGACGCGCTGACTTTCTGCAGACGAATGCAGGATGACGGTGTAACAACCCTAATCATCACGGACATTTCACGGGACGGAGCTATGAACGGCATAAACACTCAGCTTTACGCGGAATTGTCGCAAACTCTCAGCGTGAACATCACAGCTTCCGGCGGAGTAAGCACTCTTGATGACGTGAAGACGCTTGCGGGACTCGGCATTTACGGCGCGATAATCGGGAAGGCATATTACACGGGAGCGGTGAAAATTTCGGAGGCAATCGAGGCGGTGAAAGAATGATAACAAAACGTATAATCCCATGTCTTGACGTTAAGGACGGGCGTGTAGTGAAGGGCGTTAATTTCCGCTGGCTGAGTGATGTAAATTCACCCGTTGAGCTTGCTGAATATTATTCGGACAATGGCGCGGACGAGCTTGTGTTTTACGACATTACGGCATCTTCTGACGGGCGGAAAATCTTTACGGAAATTCTGAGTGAGACTGCGAGAAAAGTATTTATCCCTCTCACAGTAGGCGGGGGAATTTCGGCGGTCTCAGACTTTGAGCGCGTACTCTCTTGCGGTGCCGACAAAGTGAGCGTAAACACCGGGGCAATCAACAACCCTGCGTTAATCCCGGAGGCTGCAAAATTATACGGTTCACAGTGCGTAGTGATTTCTGCTGACGTTCAGAGGGTCGGCGGTGAGTTTCACGTTTTCGCGAGGGGCGGAAGAGATGATACAGGGATTGAGGCTGTGAGCTGGATACGGCGTTGTGTTGACTCCGGCGCGGGTGAAGTCGTCCTGAACTCAATTGACACTGACGGGGTAAAACGGGGATTCGATATTGAGATGTTGAAGGCTGTCTGTGATGCCGTGAATGTGCCTGTGATTGCTTCAGGCGGCGCGGGCTGTATTGATGACTTTGTAGAATTGTTCCGTGAAGTTCCCGGTGCTGATGCGGGACTCGCTGCCTCGATATTCCATTTCGGTGAAGTGAAAATTTCTGACCTGAAAAAGACACTGCATGATGAAAATATACCTGTGAGGTTATAGATGATGGTTAATGCTGACGAATTGAAGTTTAACGCTGATGGATTAATCCCGGCGGTTCTGGTTGACGATGATTCCGGCGATGTGCTTATGGTTGCATATATGAACCGTGAGAGCCTGAATATCTCAATGGGGAAAAAGCTGGCGTGTTTCTGGAGTCGTTCACGAAAAGAATTGTGGCTCAAAGGTGAGACGAGCGGAAACTACATGCACATACGCGAAATTGTTACGGATTGCGACCGTGATACGCTTTTGGTGTACGTGAAACCCGACGGGCCTGCGTGCCATCTGGGTAATGACTCGTGTTTCGTTGATGACGTTTTGCCCCGCGAAAAGGAAGCTCACGAGAAATTCACCGTCTGCGGATTAATGGAACTCATCAAGGGCAGGAAGAACGAGAAAACAGAAGGCTCTTACACGTCATATCTATTTGAGAAGGGACTCGACAAAATTCTCAAGAAGATCGGCGAGGAAAGCTCAGAGGTAATAATTGCCGCGAAAAATGACCGCAAAGAAGCAATCTACGAAATTTCAGACTTGGTTTATCACTTGCTTGTTCTCATGGCAGAAATGAATATTGACATCAAGGACATAATCAAGGAATTAGCATCACGGCACGTAATCGACAAAAAAGTAAAGCAAGAGAAAATGACATCATGACAAAATCAGACGACATACGCCGGGCGAATCATCAAGAGTCTTTAAATACCCTCACCCCCTCCATCATGATACTTGAAGATTTCCACGTACACACGAATTTTTGCGACGGAAGCGACTCCCCTGAGGACATAATACAGGAGGCAATAAAGCGCGGAATGACTCGGCTTGGATTCTCCGGGCATTCTTTCACGGCGTTTGACACTGAGCCTTGCATGAGTCTTGACGGGACTCAAAGATACATGAAGAAAATTCACAGCCTCAAAGAAAAATATGCGGGGCAGATTGAAATTCTTTGCGGGACGGAGCAGGATTATTACTCGGAGATGACGACAGCGGGATATGATTACGTTATAGGCTCTGTGCATTATGTGAGAGTCGACGGTGAATATATTTCGGTTGACCATACGCCGGAAATTTTTGCGGACTTGATTCACCGCTTCAATGATGATCCGTATAAAGTCGCTGAAGAATATTTTTCCCTTGTCGCTGATATCGTCAACAAAACGAACGCGAATATCATCGGGCATTTTGACTTGATCACGAAATTCAACGAGGGGAATAAATTTTTTGACGAGGATAACCCGCGCTATATTTCGGCCTGCAAATACGCACTGGACTCGCTCTTGAAGACCGGGAAGCCTTTCGAGATTAACACGGGCGCAATTTCACGGGGATGGCGAAAAACTCCGTACCCGTCAGCAAAAGTTCTCAGCTACATATCATCGCACAACGGAAGCGTAATACTCTCAAGCGATTCACACAGCAAAGATACTCTCATGTTCCAGTTTGCAGAATGTGAAGAGCTTGTACGGAAATTCGGACTGCGAGTCGTTACGCTATGATTTACTTCATCGGTGCAGGGCCGGGAGCTGTTGACCTAATCACAGTAAGAGGAGCTGAAATTCTCAGGAAGGCTCAAAGAATCGTTTTTGCTGGTTCACTCGTAAACCGTGAAATTGTTGCTGAATATTCGCGTGAAGGTTGCGAGATTTTCGACAGCTCGGCAATGACGCTTGAAGAGATTTCAGAGTGCCTCATTTCCGGCCATGAGTCAGGGCTTGTTACAGTGAGGCTACATTCGGGAGACCCTGCGATTTTCGGCGCGATTCGTGAACAGATGAACATATTGCGCGGGAAAAATATTCCGTTTGAGATTGTGCCGGGGGTAAGCTCGCTTTTTGCGGCATCGTCAGCACTCGCAGCGGAGTACATGATTCCCGGCGGGACTCAGACGCTAATCATCACTCGTCATGAAGGACGGACTCCAGTCCCAAAAGCTGAAGGGCTAATCTCTCTTGCGGGTCATCGTGCGTCAATCGCTGTGTTCTTGTCGGCAGGAATGATTGAGAGTGTATGCGCTGAATTGATTTCGGGCGGATATGAGTCAGATACTCCGGCTGCTGTCGTTTACCGTGCTTCATGGCCGGATGAGAAAATCATACGCGGAACTCTCGCGACTCTTCCCAAACTCGCAAGGGGAATCACAAAGTCAGCAATAATTCTCGCAGGTGATTTCCTCAACGAAAATTACGGCTCACAGTCAAAACTTTACGACAAAAATTTTTCCCATGAATACCGCAATAGCAGCCTTCACACATAGGGGCGTAAACCTCGCTTTGAGGCTCGCAGAATTTCTTGACGGTGAAGCCTTTGCGCCTGAAAGATTTTCGCGTGATGGCGTTAATGTCATTGACTCACCGTTAAGCGATTGGGCCGGGAAAATGTTTCGTGATGTCAGGGCGTTGATTTTTGTCGGTGCTTGCGGAATTGCTGTTAGGGCGATTGCTCCTCACGTGAAAGACAAGATGAGTGATCCTGCTGTTGTTGCGGTTGACGAGGGCGGGAAGTTCGTTGTGCCGTTATTGTCCGGGCATGTCGGCGGAGCGAATGACCTTGCGCGGAAAATTGCGGCCTTCCTGAATGCGACTCCCGTAATCACAACTGCTACTGACGTGAATAATCTTCCTGCGGTTGATGAATGGGCTGTGAAAAATAATTGTGCAATCGAAAATCCCGGAGCCGTCAAAAATATTTCAGCAGAAATTCTTGAAGGTCATTCAGTCGGAGTTGCCGTAACTCATGAGAATATTCCCGTTCCTTTTCCCGTAACATTATTTCTCAGGCCGAAAATTTTGGTGCTTGGTGCGGGCTGTAACAGGGGAATTAATCCGGCGGATTTCGAGTCGTCAGCAATGGATTTCCTCAAAGGCGCGGGAGTAAGCGTTATGAGTCTGAAGGCGGTTGCTACGATTGACATAAAGAGAGATGAGCCGGCCATGAGAATGTTTGCGGAGAGTCATAATATCCCTCTCGTTACGTTTACGGCAAAAGAGCTTCAAGCGTTGAAGGGGAATTTTACGGCCTCAGAGAGAGTCAGACATTTCACGGGGACGGATAACGTCTGCGAGAGGGCGTGCGTTTTGTGCGCGGGTGAAGGCGGAGTGCTTCTGCGTAACAAGAATGTGTATAATGGGATAACATTTGCGCTTGCGAGGAGTGATTACAATGATATTACAGCCCGATGAAATAGAACATGAGAGCATGAGAATTATACAGAATGCAATCGATGACTCGAAAATTCCCCCGGAAAATCTGCCCGTCATTAAGCGCGTAATTCACGCAACGGCTGATTTCGATTTTCTTCACACGCTCACTTTTTCCCCGAACGCAATACCCCTCGCACGTGAAGCAATACGCAATCACGCTCCCATAATCACAGATACGTTGATGCTCTCAGCAGGAATCAGCAAGCGTTACGGCGTGAAAATCATATGTCATGTTGCAGACTCAGACACAATAGCAGAAGCACATTCACGCAACATCACACGCGCAATCGTGAGCATTGAACGCGCTGTGAGTGAATACCCGTCAGCAGTATACGCAATCGGCAACGCTCCCACAGCATTAATACGCCTGTGTGAATTAATCCGTAAGGGAAAAGCAACTCCCGCGCTCGTTATCGGAGTCCCCGTTGGTTTCGTGAATGTCATCGAGGCAAAAAGAATGTTGGACTCTCTTGACGTTCCCCGCATAATTTCTCACGGCAACAAGGGCGGTACTACTGTAGCTTGTGCGATCATCAACGCAATACTTTACGGTTTGGCGTAACTACAGGCACTTGCGCCGCCGCAGCCGCTAAAGCCTCCGCAATATTCCTCGCCTCAGGAACGACTCCCGAATCCGTAACAGTACGAAACCTTGAAGGACTCGAATTTTCCCTTGATGTTTTCCGTGAAGGGGAATATTTCTGCGCCGTGAAAGATTCGGGCGGTGATAGGAGCGATGTTACTGACGGTGCGAAAATTTTGGCGCGTGTTGAAGTTATTGACGGCGAAAATGATATTGTCTTCATGGCCGGAAAAGGAGTCGGAGTCGTAACGCTTCCGGGACTCAAAATTCCCCCCGGCGAACCCGCGATTAATCCCGTTCCGCGCGAAATGATTTCACGTGCTGTGCGTGAAGTTATTCCCCGTAAATCTTTGCGCGTAACAATCTCAGTCCCAAACGGCGAGGAATTAGCCCGAAAAACTTTCAATCCCCGATTAGGCATTATCGGCGGCATTTCCATTTTAGGCACAACGGGAATCGTTAAGCCAATGAACGAGAAAGCATTATTGGACTCTCTCACGTTAGAGTTGAGCATGATATATTCTCTCGGCCATCGTGAAATTTTTATTGCGTTTGCAGGAACAGGAGAGAAATTTACCCGCAAAATATTTCACGTTGAGGGCAAAAACGTTATACAGTGCGGAAATTACCCCGGCCATGTCTTAGACGAGTCAGCAAAATTCTGCTTCACTCACGCTACAATTTGCGGTCATCCGGGAAAATTGCTCAAAGTCTCAGCAGGAAATTTCATCACTCACAGCAAAGTTGCAGACGGAAGATTAGAGTCTCTCTGCACACACCTTGCCTTAATGGGAGCGAGTCAGAGTCTCATACGCAGAATTTACCACAGCAACACTACGAACGAGGCAATAGACATCATTACGGCTGAAAGATTTTCTGACGTGTGGAATAATATTGCCCGTGTGATTTCAGCAAAATGTGAGGAGAGAGTCAACAAAGCTATGAAAATCAGCACGGTGTTTTTCGACAATGACGGCGTAATCTTAGGGAGCTATTATGCGTGAAATTGTCATTGCGGGCGCGGGACTCGGAGATTTTACGCAGGAAGTTGCGAACGCCATTAACGACTCGGATATTGTGATTGCGGACTCAAGATTTGCTGACAAGATTCCAAACGGCAAAAAGATTATCCCCGTCAAAAATTTCTCTCAGCTTGAGAACGAGTCGGGGAAAATATTAGTTCTCGTTTCGGGCGATCCGGGAGTCTTCAGCCTCTTACCTGTCATCAAAAATCGTTATTCCGATGAGAATATCAGAGTCATTCCCGGCATTAGCTCACTTCAAGCGATATGTGCTCATGCCTGCGAGACTTGGCAAAACGCCGCTATACTTTCGGGACATGGCCGGAGTCTTTCAGCGGGAAAATTCCTCAACACTGTAGAACGCAACAGAGTAACGATTCTGTTTTGCGACAAAAATATTTCTCCGTCTTGGGCGTGCGAAAAGTTAGCGTGTATTGATGGCGTTGACGTTTTCATAGGCTCGTGTTTGGGCGGAAATGATGAGCGGATATTCAGCGGGAGTCCTCAAAATTTCAGCAGTCAGAATTTCCCGGAGCTTTCAATCATCCTCATACGCAACAACAATCCGTATACCCCTGAAAGATTATTGCTGAGGGACAGAGATTTTCTCCGTGAGCCTCGTATCGTCATGACAAATGAGTCTGTGCGTTCGGTGATAATCTCACGTCTTGAGATGAGCAATGACTCTGTTTTCTGGGACATTGGAGCAGGCTCAGGAAGTATCAGCGTAAACGCGGGGAATATTTTTCCGTTCTCAGAAATTCACGCCATCGATTTCAACCCGTCAGCAGCAAAACTCATTTCACGGAACGCCCAAAAATTTCACCTTCACAACGTAACAATCCACAACAAACGCGCTCTTGATGTGATTGATGAACTGCCGACTCCGACTCATATTTTCATCGGGGGTGCGGGCGGCGAATTGTCGGGATTATTGCGTCATGTTGCGGCCATGAATCACCCTGTGCGTGTTGTCATTGCGTGCGTAACTCTTGAGACTTTAACGGAGGCTTATACGACGCTGAAAGGATATGAGAATTTCGAGGCCGTGCAGATTTCAGCATCATCATCAAAGACTCTCGCTCCGTCTCTCACGATGATGAAGGCGGCGAATCCCGTAACGATTCTCAGCGCAAACTATACGGTATAATATTCTGCAAATTTTTGTTACGGAGGAATAATCATCATGAAAAAACTTGCAGCAATCCTCGCAGTGTTGGCATTAACAGCCGGAGTCGCTTTTGCTGACGGACTCAACATCTCGAAGCCCGACCAGTTTGTGAACATCAAAATCGGGACTCAGCGCGGGACAATCGCGGAAGGAATCGCAAAGAAAATGTTAGGCGACAAAGCAAAAGAACAGCTCACGACATACGAGAAAACTACGGACGTAATACAGGCTCTCAAGGTCGGAAAGATTCAGGGCGCAATCATGGACGAAGCACCCGCGACTCAGTTCGTGAAGAATGACCCTGATACGCTGAAGATTCTTCCTGAGGCTCTGACGGTTGAGCAGTACGCGATAGGCTTCAAGCAGGGGAACAAAGAGCTTCTTGACGCTGTGAACAAAGCACTTGCTGAGATAAAAGCAGACGGCTCACTTCAAGCAATCATGCTCAAGTACAAGGAAGACCCTACAGCCGCAAAGCCTGAAGATATTGACCTCCACAAGGGCGCAAAGGGCGGAAAATTGTATGTCGGAACTGAGTCGGGATTCCCTCCCTATGATATTAAGGTTGGCGACGGCTATACGGGAATCGATATTGAGATGTGCGCGTTAATCGCCGGAAAACTCGACAAGGAATTAGCGATTATTGCTTACCCGTTCGACTCTCTGTTCATGGCTGTGAACTCAGGAAAAGTAGATATGATTTGCGCGGGAATCACGGTCAACGAGGAGCGCAAAATGTTCACGGACTTTTCAGACCCTTACGAGGACGCGAAACAGGTAGCAGTTGTTTTAACGAAAGACTACGCGGAAGAAAATAAAGCTGTAACTTCAGGCGACAAAACAGCAAAGTAACATTCATCACAAGAATCATCACGCAAAAAAGAATCCCTTTGGCGTAAAAAGTCAAGGGGATTTTTCATTATACGGAAATATTTTGCATTTGTTCTTTTCATGATATAGTTACGAACGTTCCACAAAAATTTTTCATAAGGAGAATGAAGCAACATGAAGAGGTTTCTTTGTGCGCTGGTGTTGACGTGTATGTTTGTGCCTCGTGCATGGGCAGATGTGTCGATTGACTCAGCGAATTTCCCGGATGACAATTTCAGGGAGTACGTCAGCAGTAATTTTGACACTGACAATGACGGAGTACTGAGTGATTCGGAGATTGCGAGCGTTACAAGTATAAACGTACGTAGTAGGAACATAGCATCGCTGACAGGCATTGAATACTTCACCGCTTTAACGGAGCTATATTGCGACAGTAACCAGCTGACAGCCCTAGACGTGAGCAGCAACACCGCGTTAGAGGAGCTGTACTGCGACAGCAACCAGCTGACAGCCCTAGACGTGAGCAACAACACAGCTTTAACGTATCTATCCTGCTACAATAACCAGCTGACAGCCCTAGACGTGAGCAGCAACACAGCTTTAACGTATCTGGGCTGCACCAGTAACCAGCTGACAGCCCTAGACGTGAGCAGCAACACAGCTTTAACAACTCTGTACTGCTACAGTAACCAGCTGACAGCACTAGACGTGAGCAGCAACACAGCTTTAACGACTCTGTGGTGCTATGGCAACCAGCTGACAGCCCTAGATGTGAGCAGCAACACAGCTTTAACGGAGCTATATTGCTACAGTAACCAGCTGACAGCCCTAGACGTGAGCAGCAACACAGCTTTAACGTATCTGGGCTGCGACAGTAACCAGCTGACAGCCCTAGACGTGAGCAGCAACACAGCTTTAACGTATCT
>CAMGZM010000010.1 GCA_946183145.1 uncultured Fretibacterium sp.
TTAAGAATAAGGATGCCTGTTAATTCAGGTGGAAACTTAAAATCAAACTTCTTAAGAATCCTGCATGGGGAGGCTCAGACGCTAAATGAAGAATGACTGACATAAAGAAAAATCCCTCCTGCCATAAACGACAAGAGGGAAAATTTTTTGTGCTGAAACGTGAAAATATTACTCAGTGAAAACAGTCTGCTCCGTGATTTCCGTCTGCAATGCCTTCAAAGCACGCTCAACGAGTCCGCGCCGCAATGCTTTCTCCTCTTCAGGAGTCCTTGACGGGTCGCCTAACGGGTGAGGTATTGCGATTGTCGGAACGATTCTGTTTGCGCCGACAGTCTGCGAGATCGGGACTATCGTGCACATGTGTACTACCGGGAGTTTGCGCTCAATTTCCTTAACCATCGTTGCCCCGCAACGTGTGCATGTTCCTCAGGTTGACGTGAGAATGACCGCCGTAACTCCGTCAGCAACAAGCCTGTTTGCAATTTCCGCGCCGAATTTCTTTGCGTTTGCTACTGCTGTTCCATTTCCGACAGTTGTATAGAACTTATTGTGCAGCTTTCCGATTGCCCCTTCTCGTTCTAAGTCTCTCAATACGTCAACGGGCAAAACTCTGTCTGCGTCCTGGTCAGCATATGTAGCGTCATAACCTCCGTGGGCCGTGCAATATTTCTCGCTCGTCAAATCATCAACGCCCGTAATGTCATATTCTCCGAACTTGCTCGCGCTTGATGCTTCAATGTGATCGGGGTTTCCTTTGGGGCAGATTCCGCCGGACGTAACGAGGGCGATTACTGCGTGCTTGATGTCCTTCACTGCTGGCTGAGGGTCTACGCGGTCAAAGACTGGCATTCTGTACTCAGTCTCGAAAGGCTCGCCCTTGATTTTTGCCGTGAACATGTCAACGCATCTTTCAGCCGCTAACTTTTCGTAGAACATATTTTTGCGGATTCCGCGCTCAATGTATCCTTCTTCTGACGGTTTGCCGACTGACTCGCCCTTTAGGAGTTTCAGCGCAAGTTTTGCCATTGCGGGAACAGCTTTTCTCATTCCTGCTGCTGAGTCTGGAGTCTCGATGATCCACGCGGATTTTCTGTACATTTCGACTCCGGGGTTCTCCGGGTACATTCCTGATATTACGGGGATTCCGAATGCTTTTGAGACTGCCTCGCACATTGCCCCGCATGCAGTGCCGTAACGCCCCGCATTGAACGCAGGCCCGGCAATGAACGCGTCAGGCTTGTATTCTTTCATCATGCCGAGAATTTTTGCGCTTGCCTCGTCCATGTTGCTTGCGAAATACGAGTCCCCGCAAATCACAGTTGCAACGATTTCGGCCTCGCCTTTGAACGCCTGATTGAGAGCCATACCCGGCCCGACGATTCCCGCGCGTATTTCGGGCTGATAGTCTGCTTTGTCTTCTCCGCCTATGCCCGCGTAAAACTGGTTGATGTAGTGTACTATTCTGTATGCCATTTCTTTCACCCCCTTAAAGCGTGTAAGCTCCGAGTTTCGTATAGCCAAGCTCACTTGTTGCGCCCGTGATGGCTTGAAGCTCTACCGTGATTGAGCCGTCCTCAGAAAGCGAGCCCTGCCAGCCTCCCGCGATAACGTTTGCTTCTTCAGCATAGCCGATGATTTT
Organism: uncultured Fretibacterium sp.; assembly: GCA_946183145.1. Classification (GTDB taxonomy): domain Bacteria; phylum Synergistota; class Synergistia; order Synergistales; family Aminobacteriaceae; genus JAFUXM01. The sequence continues at coordinate 1,640 of CAMGZM010000010.1, forward strand.
CGACATGGCCGGAAGGTGAATTACCTCGTTTGCGTTTCCTGCCGTAACACATGCGTTGCCTTCGGGACATGAGTCGGCCAAAGACTGACTCGCGCCGTCCTGCCCTGCATATTCGTCCGTGAGCAAGGCTGTCTTGATTCCGAGCTGCTCACACTTGCGGCAGTTCATGATGAGATCCGCGTCAGGATTCCCGAATCCCTCTTCCGTAATCACAACTCCGTCAAGCCCTAACATAGCGGCTAATTTCGCGGCGTATGATGAGCTTCTGCGTTTGTCAGCAAGTGTTACGTTCTCATTTGTTACGATGACGGCCACAAAGTTGAAATCCTTGCCATGACGTTTGAGCATGTCAGCAATAACGGGGTTGTTCAGATGTGAATACGTGCTGTTTTTATCGCAGGCTGATACGCAGTTCCCCGAAACTATTGCGCCGTCCATTACCTCAAGCGGTGAGATGATTGTCGGCAGTATGCGCTTGACATCAACGCCGTAAAGATACGTGTCATGAAGCAACCCTTGAGTCTGAAGCATGTAGATATATCCGACTTTCGGGAGTCCGGGAAATTCATTCATTGCCTCGCGGATTGTGGGACGCTCGTAGACTTCAACCGAATCAGCTTTGCACCCCGCGCAGGATTTCGCTAGATACGCGGCTGTTTTGAGTCCTGCGAGCCTGCAAGCCTTTTCGTAGTCGTGCTTGTCCATATTCGGGTCTGAAGGCTCAAGAACAAGTACAACGTTGCAAGTTTTTGAATACGGCGTGTAATCCGCTCCCGGCCCGGACATGTCGATTATTCCTTCCTGAAAGCGCACTAATTTTCCCGTTGTGAGAACAGCGCACCCGGATAACACTAACGTTTGTCCCTCGCCGACTGTCTCGACATCGCTGATCATTCCGGGGAACACCTGACCTTTTCCCGAAATTTTCCAGCGGGGTTCGATTACGTCCTTCACGGGCATTATTCTTGTTGACTCGCCGGGCATCGCAATATCGACATCAATATTTTTCCCTAACAGCGGGTCTTCCGATATGAGCGCGAGAATTTCGGCCTTGTTCACGGTCAATATTCCATTCTCAAAGCCGGTTTTCTCTCCTAACTTCAGGCCGTTCACTTTCAGCCTGTGCAGCTCAAGTTTCATATTAATACCTCCTTCACTCTTAATGACGGAGCGTCGCAGAGTCTCTCATCTCTGATTAACCCGTAACGCCCAAGACTCTCCCTCATCAGTTCCGCGTCAATATATGCGTAATCAGCCCGCGTTAATGCGTCCAAACTTTTCGGCGTGATAATTTCTGCTGACTGGTATACGTTCACTGCTGACTCGATTGCTGAAAGGGAGTCCAAATCCACATAGCCCGGTTTCACATCAACGATTACGGATCTATACGGCTGATGATTGGGCCTGAGATTGCCGCAAAGGGGATGGGTTAAGATTATGCTTCCTGAATGCACAAGCTCGCGAACATGAATCAGAACATCAAGCGATGATCCGTCAATGTATTCTGATGATTCCGCGCTGTCGTGAAGTCCTGCATTGTTTGTGATAAGTCTTAACATCTCTAACCCTCCTCGAACTTTCTTCATCTGTTGCCACGTAGCAATAGGCTTCAGAAGTCCTGTCCGAATACAGTCTTTTTGCCTGAGAGTTTCACTGTTATGTTTGCACCTTCGGCGGCCTGTTATGGCTCTCTCGTGTATTCTTCGTTCAGGGTTACAAGGGAATTATACCCTAAGTAACGTATAACTGTAATGCTAAATGTACTGCTTGTTGTTACAAAAAGTGCTGCCCCGTAAAATTTTGAGACAGCACAAAATCTTCTAGCCCTTCAGAAATTCCTGCTGACTGTACTTTTTGCCCTCGTTGTATTCTCTGAGGAGTCTTGCTACTTTGCTGCTTAGGAATAATATTGCGATTAAGTTCGGGATAACCATTATTCCGTTGAAGAAGTCCGAAAGCTCCCAAACGAGATCGATTTTCAGGACGCTTCCCACGAATATGAACGCCATCACAAGAAGCTGATACGGCAGCAACGCTTTAGCCCCGAAAAGATAGCGTATATTCGTCTCGCCGAAATAGTACCAGCCTATGACAGTCGAGAACGCAAAGAACAGCAAGCACACCGCAATGAATGAATATCCCCATGAGCCGAGGAAGTGTTCAGAGAATGCAGCCTGCACTAACGATATTCCCCGTAGATTCGCACCGCCTTCAACAAAATTCTTGTCGAGGACTCCCGAACTCATTACCGCAAACACTGTGATGTTCAGGACGACAAACGTATCAATGAACACCGCGATGATTCCTAATACGCCCTGTTCAACGGGATGTGAGACATTAGCGACTGCGTGAGCGTGAGGAGTTGATCCCATTCCGGCCTCGTTCGAGAAGAGTCCCCGCGCAATTCCGTATCTTGCTGCCTGTGAGACTGCTACCCCGGCCATGCCTCCCCATACAGCTTTTGGAGCAAACGCGCACGAGAATATTTCACCGAATACCGCCGGGAGATGATGGAAGTTGATGACGATTAACGCGAGTCCAACAACGACATACAGAATGGCCATCAGCGGCACAAGTTTTTCTGTTACTGATGCTATGCGCTTGACTCCTCCGATGAATATTAATCCCGCAACAACTGCGAGGACTCCCCCGATGATTTTCGTGTCAATACCGAATGCGCCATTAAAAGCATCACTTATTGAGTTAGCCTGCACCATATTGCCCATGAAGCCGAGTGCTAATATTATAGAGACGGCGAAAAAGCCCGCGAGGAATTTCGCAAAAGGATTATTCCCCAATCCCCGCGAAATGTAATACGCAGGCCCGCCGACAATTTGCCCTGTCTCGTCTCTTTCCCTGTACAACTGAGCGAGGCAGGCTTCCGCAAAATTCGTAGCCATTCCAAAAAACGCCGCAACCCACATCCAGAAGATTGCGCCCGGTCCGCCTGACACAAGAGCAGTCATAGCACCCGCAAGATTCCCCGTTCCTACCTGCGCCGCGATTGCTGTTGCGAGTGCCTGGAACGAACTCATGCCATGCGCCCCGGCAGCTTCACCGAACAACGAGAAATTCCCGAACAATTTCCGGCAGGCTGTCCCGAATTTTGTTATCTGGACGAAACCAAGTCGGAGCGTGAAATACAAGCCCGTTCCGCAAAGTAACGGAATGAGAAAACTTGTACCCCAAAGAAAGCCGTTAGCGTCTGATACGATTCTTAACAGCTCGTCCATAATGAAAATAACCTCCTTGTGAATATATTTTGTGTGATTGAAAAATTGAGACAATAAAAACAGGCTCAGGAAAAATTTTCGTTCTCCCGAGCCTGATTGCTCACAATATTTTCTGCGTTATAACATTTAACCCCTGACCGGGATTTTCTTCCGCGTCATATTCGCTTCAACGTCATGAATTTTATTGTCATGCAAAGATTATAGCACGTTCACGGCGTTTTACGGCTTCTTCCTCAAAGATTCGGTGCTGATTCTCGCGGCGTTCTATCACTTGCTGCTCAATTTCCTTCTTGCGGTGAGTCTTCTTCCTGAGTTCGGCGGCTTCTCTCATGGACTCGTTGTGCGCGTCAATCGTCTTCATCAATGAGTCATGCCTGCTTGCTTCTGCTGCCTCGTAAAAATCTTTCAGCTCTTCCTGCGTCTCAGGTATACGGCCTTCATATTTCGATGGCAAATTGTCCCACATGCTGTTATATCGCGTATCAATTTTCATTGCGTTCATTCCTGTCTGAAACATAAATTTTTCATCGGCGATTTGATTCTGAGGAGCTGAAAAAAATTATAGCAAACTCACGCTTAAATTTTCGGCAAAAAAATACAGGGAGCAAATCTGATTCACTCCCTGCATTCGCTGTTATTCTTCTTCTGTTATTTCGTGATAACCTGCAACGTTAATCTTCTTTTCGCCCGCAATCCCTTCAACATTTTCTCTCATGTCGCAGGGAAATTCACACGCAAGCCCGCATGATGATGATAATTTTCGTGGGACTGGCGCAATCCGTGCGGGGATTCCTGATTTCCGGCATGTTCTCTCAAACAATAACGCCGCGCTAGTTGTCTTGAATGTGGCAAGGCAGAACATTCTACAGATAGCCGTTAGCCTTGAGAATCTCCGCTGCTTTCTCCATGTGTCGGCGGGGCATTTTGATTACAGGCCCTGTGCAGCCCATTGCGGACTCGGCGTAAATTCCTTCCTTCCACAAAACTTTCACCGCGTTGTCAATCTCAAGTACATCAATCCCGTGTAATTCGTCATCTGTAGGCTCTGCGGGAGGAGCTTTAACTTCTTCTTCAGCCTGAGCTGCTTTCGGCGTGAGTCCGTCAATCTCATCATCAAGCCCGGCATTTCTCGCGGCTTTGAGTTCGTCAGCAACTTTTTCCGGCAGTCCTCCCTGAATCACCGCTGCTGTGAACGCAAGAGCATTAGCGATGACTGGTGCGCCTGAAGCCCTCGATACGATAGAGACAACATGCTTCCATCCCTCACCGCATGAAGGCCCGTAGCCCCAGCCTGTAGCCTCGTAGCTTCCGCCTGTCGTGAATGACGAGAACATTTTGACGAGAACATTACCCGTAAGAGTGTCTGTTACGCAAACGTCAACAGCTCCCGTTAAGATGTCATTTCCGCGCAGAACAGATCCGCCGTCAGCACGAGTCGACTCTCCGAATGTTATCGCGTAGCCTTTCTCCTTCATTCGTGATAACGCTCTGAAAACGGGCTGTGCTGTGTCAACATTGAGTATGCCGACAGTAGGATTTGCGATTCCGAGAGATTTTGCGACCGCGATTCCGTAGACTGCGTTGCGCAACATTGCCTCGCCTCGTACGGTTGATGATGTTCCTGTTGTTGACGCGAGAATCATAGGCCGTCCTCTTCCAGGCGTGAAGACTCTTCCGATTGTTGTTACGCCGAGCGGGAACGGGAAATGCATTGCCACAGCTCCGGCGACTTCACCGGACTTCACAGCCTCTTCAAGCCTCGCGGGAATGTCGCACTCCTCGCACTCTATGTACTCTAAATCCTCGTAGCCTTCAACTTTCGGGCCAATCATGACGGGGATAACGCTTGCTGAGTTCTGGAGGGCTAATCTTGCTCCCTTTGCGATTTCCTTTGCGCCGTGTTCGCTTCCTGAGGCCATGAGTCCGACTCTGACCTTGGGCCCGCCGGATTTCGCGCTCTCTATAATTTCGGTCAGTGCTTCACCAACCAATTTTTTGATAGCGTCTGACATTTTAGGCCAGCTTTCCGGCAACTTCGCCTAACGCTTCAAGTATCATTGCTTTGATGTCGTCTTTGTTTACTGCTGATGTAGGCGCAACGGGTTCGGGCTTCTCAATGAGGAATGACGCTCCGTCAGCAAGATTCGTGAGACGTGCGAGGAACAATGAGCCTTTTCCGATGATCATAGCGCGCTTGATTTTGCCCTCGTTGATTAACTCACAGGCCGGGCCGATAAACGGAACGCCAGCGGGAATATGTCCCTGCGTGTGTGCGTAGCCTATTGTTCCGTGCTGCTTGATGAAGTCCATCATTGCGGGTTTCTCGATTGCTTTCTTCATTACAGCGAGTGCCGCAATCATCTTGATGTTCGCTAAAGGTACGTTGCCAGCTCCGGCGGGTTCTGTGATTTCGTGGTTCTGCAGTTCGGGCGCGAATCTGTCAACGTCAGCAAACGTGAGTCCAGCTTTCTGCAACGGCTCAAACGTCAAAGCACTTGTTACGGCCTGAGGAGCACCGCCCGCACCTACCGTATGTTTTCCGAGAACGTCAAGACGCATTACCGGCATTGTTCCGTCATCAGGCACAAGCAATACGGCGAAACTTCCTACGCAGTCTTCAAGCGCAAGGAGTCCTTTCTTCACGTGGTCTCTTGAGTTCATGTAAAGTTTCGGGATTGATCCGCCTGCAACAACGGCGATATTCTTTCTCGCACCTGAAGCAACCTGAGCGGCGGCGTTAATCATAGCGTTTACAGGCCCGGCGCAGAAACCGCGAACATCACAGCCGGAAGCGTTTGTGCAGCCTGCAACTTCAGCGATTGCCTTTGCGAAATTTCCGCCTGCCCTCTGTCCTACGTCCCCGGCTCCTTCCTCTGAGCACTCAATCACAAAATCAAGGTCAAGGGGATTCATTCCGCTGTTCTTGAGGAGGTGCAACAATGCGAGGACTCCTGACGCTTTGCCCGCAAGATTCTCCATCAATACATGGGCCGTCAAGCACTGGTCTGTAGGATGTCCGCTCCTGATACAGCCGACGACTTTACCGCCGAAATACAGGGGGAGTCCGGCGCGCTCTTTGTACTCCGTCTCAATCTCCGCAAGCTCGTGCATGTTCTTGGGACGTACGACTCTTTTCACAATTGCTTCTGTGATTACGGGGTCTTCCGCTAATTTCTTGCTGACTTCCTCCGCAAATGATTTCTCAAGCCACACAAGCTCGAACTCATCACACGCGCTTATTAATCCGAGAAACTCATCTTCCGGCATAAGCTCGCCGAATTTCCCGAATCGTTTTGCTTTCTCGTCAGGAAGAAGGTTGTCAACCCACGGAGTTTTGAGTCCTTCAAATTCCTCGTAGCTGATTCCGCCTATGTATGTCTGATTCGGCGCATAGTGGAGCGCGTGATCGTAGGTCTGCAAATGTTTCGGGAGCGCGTCTAAATACTCCTGCTCTTTTCCGCTGTGGAATGCCTCATAGGGTGTCCCGCCGTAATGCGAGCCTGTTTCGGGTGCGTGGTTGAGGCAGTATGAATAGCTTTTGATTCCGACTTTTGACATGATATTTTCTCTGCTTTCTGTAAAATTAACGCCCGGAGGATTCTTTCACGGATTCCCCCGGGCTGTTTATGTCATGGATGTTACTTATTCAATAGCGTTCTTGCTGTACTGGTCGCGCATACCTTTGACTGCCGCGGTTAATGCTTCAGGATCAAGCACCATTTCCATCATGCTAATCTGCTCTTCCCATGCTGCGGGGTCGCACTCAGCTCTGATTATCGGGTCAAATACGTGATATACAGGGAGTTCCAACGAAACTCCGGCGAGGGGTCCTGCGTAGGTTGGGTCGCCTGCTGTAACTGTCTCGGCGTAAATCTCTGCGCCCTCTGCGTCAGATGATCCGAGAATTACAACGCAATCCGTACCGTATTTCTCTCCAGCGTCCTTTACACGCTGCTGATTCTGCAGGTCCATCGCTCCTGCGGCCGTTCAGACAAAGCACTCGGTAGCTGAGAAAATTATCTCCGCTCCGCTGTCTTTGAGACATGCTTCCATTGCAGGCCCGGGAACACCATCGCGCTCGCCGAGAAGCAACAATTTCTTACCTGCAAGTTTCCCCATGTCTAGACACCATCCCTTCTTGAAATTTTTTTTGTTTGCTGACTGATTTTTATTCCACGCTGATATTTTTACACTTACACTTTCAGTTTACGTTTACCGCTTTACGCCATAAGCTCGTCGACCTTAGCGGTGATTGCCTCGATTGTAAGGTCATCGCCTCCGAGCCGCGCCACTTCTGCGCCGTCCTTGAAAAACAAGAATGTAGGCTGTGCCATTACTGCCGGACGAACCATCATTGAGACTCTCCTGTTCTTTGACGTGTCGACTGAGCAGAATTTGAACTTGCCCTCGTATTTAGGATTGTCCGCTAACTCGTGGTATTTCGGCATTAACGCCATGCAAGGCCCGCACTTAGGTCCCCAGAAATCAAGCACTGCAGGTACGGGGCTGTTCTTGAACTCGGCCTCGAAGTTTTCCTTTGTGATTTCGGTGATTGCCATCTTTTGATTTTCACCTCTCTTATCTTTGTGGAATGCGTGTATTTTCCTGATTCGTTTTGATTTCGTCAATACGTGATTCATTAGATTACGAGTTAATGAATTTTGTTATGGCACAAACAATCCGCAAACAATAAAATTTTAGATGCTGATAACATTTTTATTCTCAAAAAAATTTCGTAAACACTTCACTTTCAGGACGCAGATTTTTTCCGGCTGACTTCAGTTTTGATTCAGTGTTTTTGTGCTGATGAATGCGATTGTGAGTTAGTGTTTTTTTCGTGAAGACTTCAATTCGCAGCTGATGTTTTTTCCGGCAAAAATCGATTTATTTTTCGGCGCGTGAAATTTTGCGCATGTTTCAACAATAATAAGGATGTGAAATTCAATAATGAGACTTGAAATAGGAGCGTTTCACGTCAAGGATATAAAATTCGGCGACAAGACAGCATACGAGGCCGGAGTCCTTACGGTGAACAAAGAAGAACTGCTCAAGGTCGTAAAAGAAGACGAGCATATAACGACAGCGGATTTCAGAATCGTGCATCCGGGCGACAACGTGATACTCTGTCCCGTGAAGGAAGCCGTAGAGATGCGGTGCAAAGTTTCAGGCGGACACGGAATTTTCCCCGGCGTTCTGTCTGAGATGGAAGTAGCGGGTTCAGGCCGTACACATTGCCTTCAGGACTGCTCATTAATCGTAGTCGGAGAACACGCAGGCGGATTCCAGGACGGCGTTATCGCTATGGGCGGGAAATATCAGCATCATACGATTTTCGGCGACATGGTGAACCTTGTGCTTGTTGCTGACACTGATGAAGATTTTGAGCGGCACGAACAGCAGAAGAAGAATCACGCTCTCAGATGGGCGGGAATGAGACTCGCGGAATATATCGGCCAGTGCGTAAAGGACTTAGAGCCGGAAAATATCGAGGTCTACGATCTTCCGTCAATCTACGAGAGAAGCGAAGAAGTCAACAAACTTCCGAGAGTAGTATACGTATTACAGCCTCAGACTCAGATGGAAGCGATGGGCTATAATACATTGATTTACGGCTGGGACGGGAATCACATTCTGCCCACGTTTATGCACCCGAACGAATTATTAGACGGCTGCATGGTATCAGGCTCATTCATGCCCACGTCATCAAAGATTTCTACATATGAGTTTGCGACAAATCCGATGATTAAGAGGCTCTACGCACAGCACGGAAAAACAATAAACTTCCTCGGCGTAATCATGTCAACCCTTAACGTCAAAATGGACGAAAAAGTACGCTGTGTGAAAATGGCCGGGCAGATTGCAACAGCACTCGGCGTTCAGGCGGCAGTTGTCGCTGAAGAAGGTTACGGCAACCCCGATGTTGATTACACAGCAATGCTTGTTGAGCTTGAGAGGCTCGGAATCAAGACAGTAGGCCTCTCGGACGAATGCACAGGGCGCGACGGTGCATCACAGCCCCTTGTGTCAATGAACCCCGCAACTAACGCGCTTGTTACGACCGGCAACGTTTCGCAGATGTACGAGTTCCCCGCAGGAATGGAAGTTATCGGAGAGCTTGAAGCACTTGCGAGGGACGGCAATTCGGGCGGCTGGGAAGGCTGCATAAAGCCGGACGGGTCATTTGTCATGGAGAACAACGGAATGTTCTGCGCGAATCACATCAGCGGTTACTCCATGAGGACATGCGCGGATTTCTAGTATAAAGGGGGGAAATCAGAATCATGAAAGCTATACATTACATCAACCAGTTCTTTGCTGGTATCGGCGGAGAAGAGAAAGCAGACCAGACTCCAGTCTTCCACGACAAATTAATCGGCTGCTCGATGATGCTCAATGCAATGTGCAAGCCTGACATCGAAGTAACAAACACGATCGTCTGCGGAGACAATTACATCACGAACCACACTGAAGAGGCGTTGAAGGAGATTTTTGCGTTCCTCGACACAAAAGAGTTCGGGATATTCTTTGCGGGTCCTGCATTCATGGCTGGACGTTACGGAGTCGGCTGCGGAATAATCTGCAAGGCCGTCAGCGAACGCTATCACGTGCCTGTAATCACCTCAATGAACGAGGAGAACCCAGGCGTTGAGGAGTACAAAGCGGCGGCGTATATCTTCAAGGGCGGTCGCAAGGCTACATTCATGAAGGCTGACGTTACACCGATGGCGGCATTCGCGAAAAAGATCGCTAAGGGTGAAGAGCTTTTACCGGCAGCACAGGAAGGTTATTTCCCTCGCGGAATCCGTATGGAAATTCCTGAACCGAACGGAATCATGGCGGCTGACAGAGTTATTGATATGCTCCTCAAGAAGATTAACGGCGAGCCTTTCCAGACAGAGTTAATCATTCCGAGCATGGAGAAGATTCCGCCCGCAGCACCGTTGAAGGATCTCAGCAAGGCAACAATCGCTCTTGTTTCGTCAAGCGGAGTCGTACCCGTCGACAACCCTGACAGGATTCAGAGTGCTTCCGCTCAGAAATGGGGCAAGTACAATATTGCTGACAGGGACAATCTTCCTGAGGGTGTGTACAAGACGATTCACGCAGGATTTGACCCGGCGGCAATGTGCGCAGTGCCTGACAGAGGAATCCCGCTTGATGCTATGCGCTACTTTGAGAAGCAGGGCAAAATCGGCAAGGTATACGATTGGTTCTATGTTACAGTCGGAACAGGAACGACACAGGCATTCGCGGCGAAATTCGGCCGTGAAATCGCAAAGGAGCTTCACGAGGCGGGAGTTGACGCTGTAATTCTCACATCGACCTGAGGAACTTGTACGCGTTGCGGTGCAACGATGGGAAAAGAAATAGAGCGTACAGGAATCCCCGTAACAGTAATGTGCAACCTTATCGATGTTGCGAAAACAGTCGGGTCAAACAGAATGGTGCAGACAGTATCAGTGCCTTACCCGCTTGGAGACCCCGAACTCAGCAAAGAGGCAGAATGGCAGCTCAGGACTTCCCGTGTTGAAGCAGCACTTAACGCCCTTGCTACCCCGGTTGAAGAGCCGACAGTCTTCCCGTCAAAATTCTAGTGCAAAAATCATGCTGGGAGTTGTGAAAATCAACCCCCGGCATTTTTTTACGTGCAAAAAATCACAAAAGGAGCTGAAAATTACATGTCTGACAAAAAGAAAGACGAAGGCCGCGACTTTCTCGTTACGGGTTCAGCAAGCGGCGTTGACAAAGTAACAAAAACAAATTCCGTCTACATAATCTCAATCGCAATCACATTCGCAATCGTAGCATGGGGATATATCGCGCCGGAAAATTTCGGAGGGTTCGCAAACGCGCTTTTCGGAGGACTCACAAAATATTTCGGCTGGGGCTATCTCCTCACAATGAATGCGTTTGTCATCTTCTGCATAATGATGGCTTGCAGCAGATTCCGCAACGTGAGACTCGGACTCCCTGAAGACCGCCCGGAGCACAGCAATATTTCATGGTTCGCAATGCTTTTCTCCGCCGGAATGGGAGTCGGACTCGTCTTCTACGGAGCAGGAGAGCCGTTAATACATTTTCAGAATACGCCGTTCGGAGCGGAGCCGGGATCAATTCAGGCAGCAAGAGACGCAATGCAGATTTCATTTTTCCACTGGGGATTACACCCTTGGGCGGGCTATGCAGTAATCGCTATGCCTATGGCCTATTACCAGTTCAGGAGAAATTCTCCGGGACTCATAAGCTCATTGTTCATTCCGATTTTCGGACAAAAGGCCGTTGATGGATGGTTCGGGAAATTCATTGACGTTCTCGCAATCTTTGCGACTCTCGCGGGAATAACAACGTCATTAGGACTCGGAACGTTACAGCTTAACAGCGGCTTGAATGAGATCGGCGGCATCGACAAAACAACAATGATACAAGTTACGATCATCGTCATACTTGCGGTGCTTTACACTGGGTCGGCGGTCTTGGGAATCGACAAGGGCATAAAGTTTGTGGCAAATCTCAACCTCGTAATATGCCTCGCGTTGATGGTGCTGTTATTTTTCGTAGGGCCGTCGCTCCCGATTCTTGAGTCATTGATGACTGGCATCGGCGATTTCGTAAGCGGACTCGTAAAAGAGAGTTTCATGATGGCACCTTACGGAGGAAAATACGCGGATCATCTCAAGAATTGGACGCTCTACTATTGGGCGTGGTGGATTGCGTGGGCTCCTTTCGTCGGCTCATTCGTCGCAAGAATTTCACGCGGCCGCACAATCGGCGAATTTGTCGCGGGCGTTCTCATTGTCCCGGCATTGGGGAGCTTCACATGGTTTGCGATTTTCGGAACGTCAGCACTTCATCTCCAGCTCGTTAAAGGAATCGACATCGCCACGCAGGTAACGAAAGATATATCTGTGGGAGTCTTTGCGCTCTACAAGTATTACCCGCTCGGCTTCATAATGTCCGTAACAATGCTCGTCTTAATCACAACATTTTTCGTTACGTCAGCAAACTCTGCAACGTTCGTTTTGTCGATGTACTCGAATCACGGCGACTTGAATCCCTCAAAATCAAAGATGGGCGTATGGGGAGTCCTCATGGCCGCGCTTGCTATCGTGCTGCTGATGACGGGAGGACTTCAGAACTTGCAGACAATCTCATTAACGGCTGCTCCTCCGTTTGCGATCATAATGGTGTGCGCCTGCTGGTCATTGTGGCACTCGCTTTGCAAAGACGAAAAGGAAGGCAAATTGTAGCGCGTGATATTATAGGGTCATCGCAAAAATTTTTGAGGAGTTGTTGACATTGGACAAAGGGCAGAAGCTCCGGGCTATTCCCGCAATGGATATAGTTCTCGGACTCGAATGGGTGCAATCGTGGCTTGAGTCTCTCGGACGTATGAGAGTGAAGCGGATAATCACACGTGAGCTTTCAGAGATTCGGCGGTCTATTCTTGAGGATGACGGGGAATTTACGCCTGATGATTTCCGTGACTCATGCCTGAATGCGTTTGCTTCTGCCTCACGTCCTTTGCTTAGGCGCGTGGTGAATGCTACGGGAGTCGTAATTCACACGAACTTGGGACGCTCATTAATCGCAAGTGAAGCAGTCTCGGCCATGTCAGAAATTGCCGGGCATTATTCAAACCTCGAATATGATTTGAAGGCCGGCGCAAGAGGTCAGAGAAATTCACACGTTGAGGATTTATTGTGCGCTCTCACGGGTGCGGAGTCATCGTTCGTTGTCAACAACAACGCCGGAGCGGTAATGCTCGCATTGTCGGCACTCGCAAAAGACTCGGAGGTCATTGTTTCACGCGGTGAGCTTGTAGAGATTGGCGGGTCATTCCGAATCCCTGACATAATGGAGTTATCCGGCGCAACTCTTCACGAAGTCGGCACAACAAACAGGACTCACCTTTACGATTACGAGCGGGCAATCAACGAGTCAACAAAAATGCTAATGAAGATTCACCCGTCAAATTTCAGGATTGAAGGCTTCACATCATCACCCGAACGCAAAGAATTATCACGGCTCGCAAAAGAACACGGACTAATATTCATGGAAGATGCTGGAAGCGGATTGATTGTTGACGGTGAAATAATCGGCCTGTCGTCAAACAGCGGGGAAATCAGCATACGCGAATGTATAGAGTCAGGCGCGGACATCGTAACATTTTCGGGCGATAAGATACTCGGCGGGCCTCAGATCGGCGGGATTGCAGGAAAGAAGAAATACATTGACCGCCTGAAGAAATATCCCCTTGCGAGGGCGTTACGTTGCGACAAAGTTACGCTTGCGGGATTCGAGGCTACATTGAGGCTTTACGCTCAGGGAAAATATGACGACATTCCGACTCTGAGAATGATACGGCGCGATGTTGACGGAATGAAAACGCAGGCCGAGTCGCTCGCTGAAATGTTACGGCAAAAAGTGAAGGCTGAGATTCGAGTCGTTGAGACTGAAGACGCTACCGGGGGCGGTTCATGCCCTGAAATAAAATTGTGGGGATATGGAGTCGCCGTCAAGCATGAGACTTACGGGGCGGGATATATTCAGAAACTCTTGCGCGGACTCGATGTTCCGATTTTGTGCGGTGCGCGTGAAAATGAGATTGTGATTCACGTCCGAACGCTTCAGGATTGCGACATTGATATTATTACGGCAAGTCTGGCAGGTGTCCTAAATGCGTGAAATTTCGTTAGTGTTAGGCACGGCAGGCCACATAGATCACGGCAAAACAGCACTCATCAACGCATTAACGGGAATAAACTGCGACCGATTAATCGAGGAACGCAAGCGCGGAATCACAATAGAGTTAGGGTTCGCGCCTCTGAAACTTGAAGACGGGCGAGTCGTAAGCGTTATTGACGTTCCAGGCCATGAGAGATTCATTCGCCAGATGGTTGCGGGGGCTTCCGGGATTGACGCGGCATTACTCGTTATCGCGGCTGATGAATCCGTAATGCCTCAGACACGCGAGCATTTAGCGATTATGGAGCTTCTTGGCGTTCATGATGGGCTTATAGCTGTAACAAAAATTGACCGCGTTAAAGATGATGAAGGAATGCTTGAGCTTGTCATTGATGACGTGAAAGAATTTGCGCGGGGAACGTTCTTAGAGGGAAAATCCGTTGTGCCTGTGTCAAGTGTTACGGGCGAGGGACTCGATGACTTGCGCCGTGAAATCACAGCACTGATTGACCGCGTTAAAGTGAGACCGAGAAGCGGGGCGTTCTTTCTGCCTGTTGACCGTGCTTTTACGGTTTCGGGATTCGGGACTGTCATAACGGGGACTGCGTATCACGGAACGGCTCACCCTTCAGACAAAATAGAGGTATTACCGTCCGGGCGTGAAGGGCGGATAAGGACTCTTCAGGTTCACGGGCAAAACGTAGAAAGCGCGTATGCAGGTCAGAGAGTCGCGGCGAATCTCGCAGGGATTGATATAGATGATATTTCGCGGGGTGATGTCGTCTGCCACAAGGGAATTTTCCGGCCTACGAAATGTTTTGAGGCCGTCATTAAGATTCTCCCGAACGTGAAAGAACCCGTAAAGCATTGGCAGAGAGTCCACGTCTGCACAGGAACATCGGAAGCATTAGCCCGCGTATCACTCCTCACAACAAAGCAGATTGAGCCGGGAGAATCTCAGCCCGCACAGCTCGTACTTGAGGAGCCTGTAGTCTGCACATACGGACAAAGATTCATTCTCCGATTCTACAGCCCGCTAATCACAATCGGAGGCGGGGAAATAATTTATCCTTACTCCTACAAGCCGAGAGGAGTGGCCATGCGCGCAAAAATTCTTCAGCGAATAGACAGCCTAAAGTCAGCAAAAAATCCGGCGGAACGATTCGCATACCTCATCAATGAAGCCGGAGTCATGCCAAAGTCTGAAGCGTTGCAGGTGTTGCAGGACACGCAAGAGAATTTAGACTCATTAACGGAAAAATTATCATCAGCGGGAAAAATAGTTATTGCGGACAATAATATTATGTCGGAAAATTACTGCGGTGAAATCATGAACTCCCTTAAAGAATCCGTGAAGGAATATCAATCACATTATCCCGCAGAAAAAGGAATGCCGCTTGAAGACGCTAATATTTCGCGCTCAGTCATAAATCTTGCTGTCGAACGCCGAATTATAGCGATGACTGACGGAAAACTTCACACGCCTGATTTTGTCCCTGAGAATGACGAGGCATTTACAGCGAATATTGAGGCCGTCAGAAATTTCTGCTTGTCGCGAAAATGGCAGTTACCCACGCTTGACGAACTCAGGAAGGAATTATCACTCCCGGAAAAAGTCTTTACGAAAATCATTCAGGCCATGAGGAATGACTCATCACTCGCATTAATCCCGGAAGGCTATGTATTAATCCGTGAGCTTGAAGACGAAATGCGGAGTCTCTTGCGCGGACTCGGAAATCAGGTAACACTAGCGCAGGTTAGAGACGCAACAGGAAGCACGCGAAAATACATTCTCCCTATACTTGAGTATTTTGACTCAAAGGGATTCACCAGAAGGGCGGGTGATTTCCGTGTCGTGCTGTGATTCGCAAATCGGCAAAAAGAGACTCACAGAGCTTTCACACTCCAGCGGGTGAGCGGCAAAAATAGGTCCGGCGGATCTCAAAGAAGTTTTATCGGGAATCCCTCAGATTTACGGCGAAAGGATTCTAGCCTCATGGAACGGCAACGAGGACGCAGCAGTCTTTGAGCTTGACGAGTCGCGTTACGGCATATTGACGGTTGACTTCATTACGCCCGTAGTTGATGACGCATTCACATGGGGGCAGATTGCGGCGGCTAATTCGCTGAGTGATGTTTTTGCGATGGGAGGCCGTCCGATTGTCGCGCTTAATGTCGTTTGCTTCCCGTCAAAATATCTCGGACTCGATGTCCTGAAATCGATTCTTGAGGGAGGATTCGAGCGCGTAAGGAGTTCGGGCGCGTTTCTTGTCGGAGGACACAGCGTACAGGATGACGAGCCTAAATACGGGCTTGTTGTTTACGGTGAGGCGGAGAAGTCAAAACTTTGGCGCACAACAGGAGCGCGTGAAGGCGACAAACTCATTCTCACAAAGCCCCTCGGAACAGGAATAGCCGTAACAGCAATCAAAGCCGGAATGATTGAGGACGAGTCAACAGTAACAGAAGCAACAGAAAGCATGAAGACGTTGAACATTCTGAATCTCCCGGATGATTTTCACATGGCCGTTAATGCCGCGACTGATGTAACAGGATTCGGACTCGCAGGTCATCTCCTCGATATGTTAGGCGGGAGTCTTAACTGCGTAATCAATCCGAAAATTTTGCCGGCAATCGCAGGCGTTAAGAGTCTTGCTGACATGGGATTAGTCCCTGAAGGCGCGTATAGAAACATGGCAATGTATCAAGACAGTGTAGAATCTGACGGGGAATTTCAGCAGGCGGATATTGATATGATATATGACGCTCAAACATCGGGCGGGTTATTGCTTGCTGTGAGTCCCGGAAAATCTCAGGCACTCTTGAATCACATCAGGAAGGAGGGATTCAGCAGGGCAGAAATAATCGGCGCATTCACGAAAGGGAACGGCAGAATTATTCTTAGTGAAGGAAGGCAGTAACATGAAAAAATTTTTGGCGGTACTGGTTGTTGTGTTGTCGGTGAGTCAGGCGTTTGCAGCGGGCGATGAGCTGTTTCAGACGGCTCTGCTTCAGTCGTTAATGCAGGGAGAATATGACGGCGTTATTACCGTTAAGGAGCTTAAATCTTACGGCGATACGGGCATCGGAACATTTCAGGGCGTGAACGGCGAGCTTGTTATGTCAGGCGGAAAAGTCTATCAGGCTTTGTGGGACGGAAGCGTTAAGATTGCTTCAGATGATGAGACAGTCCCATTTGCGAACGTTACATTTTTTGACGCTGACATAAAGAAAGAAGGAGTAACAGCGGAAAATTTCGGTGCGCTTACGGATATTATGACCTCGATAATCCGCGAACATGGCCGGAATCAATTCTACATGGCAAAAGTCAGCGGATTAATGCCTCATATCCTCGTACGCAGTGAGCTGAAACAGAATGAACCCTACAAGCCGCTTAATGACGCTCTCAAGACTGACCAGCGGGAATTTGAGTACAAAGACATTCGCGGGACAATCGTTGCTCTTTACTGCCCCAACTACATGCGCGGACTCAATTCTGCGGGATGGCACCTTCATTTTGTCTCTGAAGACGGGACAAAGGGCGGCCATGTACTGGGCGTTTCAACGAAAGACTGCCTTCTCGAAATGGACTCTATAAGCGAGTTTGTTATGATTGTTCCCAACAGAAAGACTTTCAACGACAAAGATTTATCCGTCAACATGCAGAAAGAAATACAGCAGGTAGAAGGGAACTAAGAAGGAGGAAATTACCACAATGGAAAAACATGAACTTGTCATCATCGGAGCAGGCCCGGCAGGAATGTCGGCGGCAATTTACGGAAGGCGCGCGGGTCTTGACGTTCTCGTTCTTGAGAGGGCAGCAACAGGCGGACAGATCAACATCACGGACGAGATCGAGAATTACCCCGGAGTCGCTCACGCAACAGGCCCGGAAATCGGAGACATGCTCAAGAATCATGCGCTCAAATTCGGTACTGAGTTCCGCATGGTAGACAACAGCAAAGTTGAATTACGCGGCGACAAGAAAATAGTCATCACCAAAAAGGGCGGAGAAGAAAACGAAATCGAAGCCGAAGCGATAATCGTTGCAACAGGCGCACATTTCCGCAGACTCGGCTGTGAAGGTGAAGCCGAACATATCGGGCAGGGCGTTAGCTTCTGTGCTGTCTGCGACGGTGCATTCTTCGAGGACTTAGAGGTTGCCGTTGTCGGAGGAGGAAATACAGCGGTTGAAGAGGGCGGTTATCTCACAAAATTTGCGTCAAAAGTCTACATCATTCACCGCCGTGATGAGTTCCGCGCTGACCGTGCCGCAATCGCTCAGGCTCTCGCAAATCCCAAAATTGAACCCGTCTACAATACCGTTGTCGAAAAAATTGAAGGCGATGGAATGGTCGAAAATCTCGTGCTGAAGAATGTACGTACAGGCGAAATCTCAAACCTTCCTGTTTCGGGCGTGTTCATGTTCGTGGGTCAGGAGCCGGATGTTGACTGCGTGAAAGGTCTCGTGAAGTCCGAAAAAGGCGGATGGATCATCACGAATGACCACATGGAGACATCAGTTGAGGGAATTTTCGCGGCGGGCGATGTCAGAAGCAAATATCTCCGTCAGGTAATCACTGCAGCTGCTGACGGTGCAGTCGCGGCAATGGCGGCAAGCTCATACATCAACGAGCAGTTGCATTTGCGCTCAACACTCTTAGAGCCTGAAGAGGTCAAAGCGTTCTTCTACTCAAGCATTGACGAGTCGCAGGTGAAACTCTCAAACGCTGTCGAAACTTGCGCGAAAGCAAAAGGCGTGAAAGTCCCGGTGATTGACGGCTACAGGAACGCAAGAATGATTGACAAGCTCGGACTCGCTGACAAAATGCCCGCAGTCGCAACGATAAAGAAGGGCGTTGTTGACAAAGTTACGACTCTCAAGAGTGAGTCAGAAGTTGAAGGCGCATTAGCGTAACAGTTCGGTGAAAAGTGAAAGCCTCCCCCGTGAATTTGCGAGGGAGGTTTTTTGTTACATGTGAAACTTTGAGGGCTAATAGTATTTTGCTGTTCCGCCGACTCTGGGAAGCTCGTAGATTCCGCCCGTCTGGCCTGCAGGAGTGCTCGTAATGATTACGTCCTCTGAGTCAAACGTTATGACCTCAAATTTCGGAGTGATGTATTCTTTCTTGTCCGTCATGATTTCCGCCTCCTTTCATTGTGGTAATTCATAGCCCTTACGCAGAATTGTCGCGAGGGCTTCGCGGGGAGTCGCGTCCGTCAGAGTGCAGATAACTTCATTTGTGTTGTAGGTCGAAAATTTTCCGTCTGACGCTATGAAGATGTCCGCAGTTGCGTTGCTGTGTGTATTGCCGGCAATCTTTACTATCCCGGTTACTGAGTATTTGCCTGTGCTTTCGTCATATGCTGTAACTTTCCCTATACATGAGCCTTTGTCCCATATGACCGCCATGTAACTGCCTTCCGTTGTGCTGGCGTAATTCAGCAGGGTAAATGTCTGGTTGCTCGCGTCTATGCCCGTTACAGTGTCGCTTCCTTCCTCCTTATAGTTGAATGACACACTAGTACCCAAAGTATTAGCGGTCTTCCCGCTCCAAGCCTTTGCGCCCTCAAGGTTATACGTGCCAAGCCTCGCCTGAAACGCTGCCTCCTCTGCGCCTTCCTGATACTTTTTCGCGCAGTCGTAGTACCTGTAAATCGCAATCATGGCATTTCTGCAAGCGTCAGTATTGAAAGCCTTAGCTGATGAATTAAGCACCGCATTGACATACGCTAGGGGTGAAGCTGAAACAAGAACATTAGTTGAAGGAAATGTTAAGGATAATTCTTGCGCCTCATCGAGTTTGTGCGCGGGGATTCCGTCTGACTTGAATCGGTAAACGTTATCTGCTGACAGGTCGCACGAAAGGTTTATAGATTGAAGTGATAAGTTGAATCCTTGAAGAGAAGTCAACAAATCTTCAGAGGTCATCAGATAGAAATATATTGATGTCTCGGAGTCAAGGTTAAGCGAAATTTCTGCGTCCTCAATATTTATGTACTGAAATATGCTGTCCGGGTCTTTCGTGATTTCGTACCCTGACACGGAATCTTTCACCGCCTGCAAATCTTCAGCCGTGAAATTATGTATTGCGTTAATCGGCGTGAACATTCCGTTGTATTTCCCGCTCTCGTCTTTCGTCCAGCGTTTTGACTCCGCAAGATATTCAAGCGCGTAATGTCCGTAATCCGCCATTGCCTCGACAGCGTTCACCGCGTAAGCCGGATATTTCCCCCGTTCTGTCTCAAACTCCGTAATGTATTGCTGTACTGAATATTCCTGTGTCTGAAGGGTATTGCCTGATGAGTCGTATAACACCGCCGTGATTGTGCTTGCCATTTCGGGCGCGGCTACGTAGCATGTGAATTTGTACTCGCTATCGCCGTTTCGTGTTTCGTCTGAGGCGTTCACGGTCTGCGAGGCTTTTTCGTCCGTCCTGCCCTCAACCGTGAATGTTATGTGATGAATCGCAGAGTCATACGTTGTGTAGAAGTTTACGCCTATAAGCCCGTCAAGAACTAACGAATGATCCTTGAAGTAATTTGCCTCGTCAGCGTTACCCCCCCCTGCAAGAGTAATTCCCGCAATAATCACCGCTAATATTGCTGAAAATTTCCTGTGCATGAAAGATTCTGCCCCTTTCTGTGAAGTATTTGACGATTATATTTTGACGCGCTCAGAATTTCAACGCGGACGGAATGACGCTCACGAAATTTTGACGGCGTTCACGAAATTTTTACCGTATAATTTCCGTATCACATTCAACGGAGGAAAATATACATGGAGAGTCTGTTATTGCTGTTTACGGATTCGTTGCCGTGCTGGGACGATGAGACCGTGAAAATCGCGGGCGAAAATCCTGACGGCCTCAAAGCACTTTGTGAGTCGGGGGACTTAATGCCCGTTTCAGGAGGCTACACACTCACGCACAAAGGACTCATTACCCGCGAAAATGCCGCAAAAGATTTGTACCTTCCTGTTACAGACGCAAAAATAATTTCGGACGAGTCGGAAGCACGCAGACTTCTCGAAGTCAACCGAATGACGCAATATTTAGACCGCGCATTTGTTACGGACTGGGGCATTAAGGAAGTTACGGTAAATGAAACATTCCCGATTGTGCCGTTCCTGAAAGATGATGAGTATTTTGCGTTTGACGGTGAACGGGTAAAAGCGACATGGCCGGAACATGACACGGTGAAAAGATTTCTTTCTGACTTCCCGAATGCCGGAGTCGCCGCGAGGAAATTCCCTGCTCCCACCCAAAAGGGACTCGATGAATGGGCGTTGAGGAATAATCTTGCTTACGGAGATTTCACGGTTGACTTTGTCATGAGAAGCCGCGCCGATTTCAATCACTACAAAGATTACCCGCAATTTGAGTCCGACAGGTATAAATTTCTCGACTCGGATCAGCTTTTCGCGCATAAAGTCTCAGGAAGCCCGGAAGAATTATTGCCCTTCATCGGTAAACTGCACATACTCTTGACGCTTCAACGGAGAATATATTTGCCGGGGTGGTTTGACATTGACCACGATGAGAATGAAGACTGGCATTTGCTCGCGCTTGTTACGGACTCGGAGCCGGAGCTTGAGACTCTTACGCGGACTCTTCGTTCGTTCGGCCATGAGCTAATTAACCCCGTCAACCCTCTTTTCATCATCGGCACAAGCATAGAAAGACTCAGGAATCAAACGGAGCAGAAACGCACGATATACGATTGGTTTTGTGATGAGACCGTGAAAATTTTGAGGCCGGACTCTGATGAGGATTGCTGACTCCGGCTCTTTGTTGCCTGCGTATAATCTCGCGTTTGAGGAATATATATGCGGACTCGGTCTTGATGTCTTCATGCTGTGGCGTAATTCCCCGTCTGTAATCATAGGACGCTTTCAGGATATGGACTCGGAAGTTGATACGGAATTTGCACGCGCTCACGGGATTAATGTTGTACGGCGAAATTCCGGGGGCGGTGCTGTGTATCATGACTTAGGGAACGTGAATTACAGCTTCATTCTTAGTGATGACAGACGATTAACGCTTGAGCATTTCTCGCGGATAATCATGGATATTCTTTCGGGAATGGGCGTAAAGGGACTCGATTTCCGGCATAATGATATTCTTGCGGGCGGGCTGAAAATTTCCGGCGGGGCGCAGTATCATCATGAGGGCAGAATACTTCATCACGGTACGTTATTGTTCGACTCTAATCTCGGAATAATCCCGCAGGTTTTGAGGCGTTCGGGGAAAATCACGAACATCAAGCCGCTTCTTACGGATAATATTTCGGTTGATGACTTCATGACGGCAATACGTGGTAACATGAATATATCCGAAAAATTGATACTCACTCAGAATGATTACGACAATGTGAACGGGATTATGCGCCGTAAATATCTCAGTCCCGAATGGAACAATAATAGCTGATATAATTTCGGCATTCACGGGCAAAAGGAGAATATATTGATGATTGATATTCTGTACAGCGCAAGAAATGAGATTATCGGCGGTCTAATTGTTGCGGTGCTTGCGTGGTGCTGGCACAAGTTCAGGGTAATGCTGAAGAAGTACAAGACAATGAAGCAGGAGCTTGACCGAATGAAGGCGGAAATGACTCAGCTTGGCGCAACGAAAGAAGAGCATGAACGTTTGACGGCAGAATTACAGCGCAGGGATGAAACATTGAGTCAGTCAGAAGCAAAAGCACAGGAGGACTCACAGCTCATAACAGAATTGCGGAATCAGATTGAGACATTGCAGCAGGAACTTCAGCGCAGGGATGAAACATTGAGTCAGTCAGAAGCAAAAGCACAGGAGGACTCACAGCTCATAACGGAATTGCGGAGTCAGATTGAAGCGCAACAGCAGGAGTTACAGCGCAAGGACGAGGCACTGAGGCAGGCTGAGTCAAAATCGCAAGAGGACTTACAACGCATTGAGGAGTTGCAGAGTAAGGTTGAGGCACTACAAGTGGAGCTTGCACTGGAAAACCCAAGAAGAAACTTCCCCCGATGAGTGATAAGGAATTTATCAAGCTGTGCGAGTCAGGAAATGCCCGAAAAGTTGAAGAAGCCATAGAGAATGGTGCTAATGTCAACGCTAATTACAATGGTAGCTGGACGGTTTTAATGCAAGCAGCACATAACGGCTACACAGAAATAGCAGAATTACTCCTGACGCATGGCACAAATGTCAACGCCAAGGACAATGACGGCGAGACGGCTTTAATGGTGGCAACAAGGAACGGTCGCACAGAAATCGCCAATCTCCTCCTCAAATACGGCGCAAAATAATTCTCCCTGATATAATTTCCTCACATATTCCCATTAACAGAAGGTGCAATTATGATAGAGATTGACGAAAAATTACTCTATACCCGCTCAAACGAATGGGCAGAAAATCTTGACGGCATTATACGCACAGGCATTGACGACTATTCGCAGTCATCACTCGGCGACATCGTACACATTGAGATTTTCCCGGAAGGCTCGCGCGTCATGGCCGGAAAACCTTTCGGCACAATCGAGGCTACAAAGTCCGTCAGCGAAATTCATTCCCCCGTAACAGGCGTAATACTTCACGTGAACCCCGAAATCCTCAAATCCCCCGGACTCGTCAACATTGACCCTTACGGTGAAGGCTGGCTCGCTGAAATTTCACCCGAAAATCCCGCAGAACTCGACTCACTCATGACATCTTCAGCCTACAAATCATTCATATCATGACAGACACAGCCGAACGAATCCAGAACATTAACCGCCTCAAGCAAAATATTTACCGCGAATACGGCTACTATTACTATGTCCCTATGGCCGAGGCGTATACTGTTCAAGTGCCTGTTACTGTCGGCTGCTCTTACGACAAGTGCCTTTACTGCAACTTGAATCAGGGAAGGAAATTCCGCGAATTATCGTTTGAGGAAATTTCCGGCCATGTTGAAAGCCTAAGAAAGATTCACGAGGGACGAAACCCCAAACGCTTTTTACTCGCAGGCGGCAATCCTTTTGTCCTAAGCACCGAGAAATTATTACGCATAGCAGACTTGATACGCTCAAATTTCCCGGAGTGCGAATATATTTCGGCGTTCTCAAGAGCTGATGACATTACACGCAAATCTCCCGCAGAGCTTCACGCATTGCATGAGGCAGGCTATAACCGTTTGTGCATTGGAGTCGAGTCCGGGAGCGATGATGTATTAGCGTTTCAGAACAAAGGCATTACACGCGCTGAAAATCTCCGGGCCATGAATATGCTTGATGACTCTGATATGGATTATTCACTCTATATCATGCTTGGACTCGGCGGCCATAACATGAGCGAGTCTCACGTCAACGAAACAGCAACACTCCTCAATATGTCTCATCCTTTTTCGCTGACTGTCGTAACTCTCGTAATCTTCAAGGGAGCAAAGTTGATTGACCGCATAAAATCCCATGAATTTCACAGAATGCACCCTCTTGACGCTTTCAAAGAAGGACGCGAATTATTATCACGCCTCGAAATTTCTACAATTTGGGACGCAACACACAAGACAAACATTTTCCCCCTCAAAGGCAAAATCCCGGAGCATAAAGAGAAACTCTTACAGCGTATTGATGATGTCATAGCTGAGATTGAGTCCGGCGACATAAAGCAGTACGAGTTAAAACGCTGGCGCAAATGGGGAACTGAATAGCAATCATTCTCCTGTTATCCTGTAATTTTTTTCGCTATATTCCCGTTCTTGACTGAATGCTACAATCCTTGATATTCCATTTCACAAAAAGGAGTCATTCTTCATGACACACATTAACGCGATGGGCAAATTATGCCCTGAACCCGTCATTATGACAAAGGCCGAAATCGAAAAAGGCACTCAGGACATCACAGTATCAGTTGACAACGATATAGCAGTCTCAAACGTAACTCGCCTCCTCAACAGCAAAGGCTACACAGTAACACTTGACCGCATACCCGACTCACAGGAACGCAGGCTCACAGCAACACGCGCTGAATCATGTGAAGTTGCGCCCGAAGCACCACGCGATGAATTGCTCGCGATCCTCGTAGCACATGACGTATTAGGCGGTAACGATAAGGAACTCGGAGAAGTATTGATG
Source organism: uncultured Fretibacterium sp. (assembly GCA_946183145.1). Taxonomy (GTDB): domain Bacteria; phylum Synergistota; class Synergistia; order Synergistales; family Aminobacteriaceae; genus JAFUXM01. Next base: position 26,660 of record CAMGZM010000010.1, read on the forward strand.
AAAGCATTTCTCGGATGTATATCAAAACTTTCACGCCGCCCTGCTGTTATGGCTTTCATGAATGAGGGAGTGAAGCTCGTACTGCCGGAGTCCTCAGCATGTGAATACATCAAGGAGCTTGAGAAGGCCGGAACAAAAATTCTCGTCTGCGGAACATGCACGACTCATTTCGGCATAACAGACAAGGTTGCAGTCGGCACAATCTCCAACATGTTCGAGATCATGGAGATGATTACGGGAGCAGATAACACACTCATATTCTGATGCTTTACGCTGGAATTGATATAGGCTCAACGGCGGCAAAAGCTGTAATTCTCTCTGAGGACAAATCAGCCGTAATTGAACGCAGGCTCATGCCCTCAGGATGGAACAGCAGACAGACAGCGGACGAGATTTTAGCGTGGCTGTTGTCGCAGGGATATTCGCGCGAAAATCTGCGGATTACTGCAACGGGTTACGGGCGTGTCTCAGTGCCTTACGCTGACAGCACATTAACGGAGATTACATGCCACGGAAAAGGCGCGGCGTTTTTGGGCGGAAATGATTTGACGGTTATCGACATCGGAGGGCAGGACACAAAAGTTATCGTTCTTAACGGCGGGCGTGTCGTTGATTTCGTGATGAATGACAAATGCTCGGCAGGAACGGGGAAATTTCTCGAAGTCATGTCTAACAGAATGGGATTAACGTTGCAGGAATTTTTCTCTCTCGCTGAAAAGGGTCATGAGGTTAAAATTTCGAGCATGTGCACAGTTTTCGCAGAGTCTGAAATCGTCAGCCTTATGGGACTCGGAACTCCCCGCGAGGATATTGCTTGCGGTGCTGTCGGATCTGTTGCCGCAAAAGTATGTACGCTCGTAAGCCGCAAAAGTACATCAGGAATATATTTCTTGACGGGGGGATTCTGCGAGTCTCCTTTTCTCGTCAAAAAATTATCGCAGACTCTCAATGCTGAAGTGAAAACTTGCCCTGACGCGAGATTTGCAGGTGCAATCGGGGCGGCATTGCTGGGAAAATAATTTATCGGAGGGGGAAAACCTATCATGGATTACCGCGCTATGTGGGAGTCTCTTGGGATGGACGTAAAGACTCACGATTTGTTGTGCGAGGCATTGCCGGGAATGTTCGGGAGCGTCTATCTCTCACAGGATAACAGGCCGGAGGGAATGGATTACTTCTACTCGGTTGTAGCTGCAATTCACGGACTCCGCCCGGCTGAACTGGTCGAACACAAAAAGAACGGCGGAAAAGTTGTCGGGACTTTCTGCATTCACGTACCAGATGAAATACCAATAGCAGCAGGAGCAATCGCAACAGGGTTATGTTCAGGCTCGCAGTTTTGGGTTCCCGGCGGCGAAAAGAAATTGCCCGTTGCAACATGCCCGCTCATTAAGGCCAGCTTAGGCGCAAGATTTGACAGAACATGTCCATTCTTCAGGCTCGCGGATATGTTTGTCGGCGAAAATACATGCGACGGGAAAAAGAAAGCGTGGGAGATTCTCGCGGAAGATGCTCCCGTTCACGTTATGGACATTCCGCAGATGAAACGCCCTGAGGATTACGCGCACTGGGAGAACGAACTCAAAGGCTACCTCAAACGCTGCGAGGAATTGACCGGGAACAAGGTTACGCCCGCAAAACTCCGTGAGGCTATTATCCTCGTCAACAACAAACGCAAAGCACTTCAGAGGCTCGCAAATTTCCGCAAGCTCGATAACATTCCGATTACGGGAAAAGATATGTTACTTGTTACGCAGATTGCATTCTACGATGACCCCGCAAGAATCACGGAGCAAATCAACAAGTTATGCGATGAGCTTGAAGACCGCCAGAAGAATAACGTCTCAGCATTCCCCAAAGGCACAAAGAGAATCTTGCTGACCGGGACTCCTCTGTCGATTCCGAACTGGAAACTTCATCACATAATCGAGACTTCCGGCGGTGCTGTTGTCTGCGAAGAAATGTGCACAGGGATTCGCTACTACGAGAAATGCGTTGACGAGTCCGGCTCAACAATCGATGAGATGATTCACAATCTCGCTCAAAGATACATGGGCGGGATTCACTGCGCGTGCTTCACTCCGAACGCTGAAAGAATCGACGACATTAAACGCCTCGTGAAAGAATACAAAGCTGACGGCGTTATAGATCTCAATCTCAAATTCTGCAACATCTACGACATTGAGGGATTCTTTGTCGAGCGTGAACTCAAAGCGGCGGGGATTCCTGTTCTCGGAATTGAGACGGATTACACCGACCAGGACACGGAGCAGTTACGGACAAGAGTCGGAGCGTTCATCGAAATGTTAGGGAACTGACGAAAATTATTACGCCTGTATGACGTACCAATCCCCTTGGCGAATCGTGCTGAGGGGATTTTTTTGTGCGTTATCCTAATATTTTGCCGAGTCCCTTCACTGTATCGTTCAATATCGCTTCAGCGTCAGCCCCTATGATGTCGAGTCCTTCAGCCTTTACGCAGACAGTATCACTTATTCCCCAGTATGAGCGCGACAATTCACGAACATAACCGTAGCCGTAATCATCCGACACTATTGGCCCTCCCGCCGTTGTAACGTAAATCAGTCTTTCAGCTTTGCACAAACCGTACGGCACTCCCTCTTCAGTGTACGCGAATGTTATCCCGACAACATTAACCGCCTCGATGTAATTTTTCAGCGTTGCAGGAAATGACAAGTCCCAATACGGAGCGGCTATTACGATTTGTGAAGCAGCTGCGAAAATTTTAGCGTCATCAAAAATTTTGTCGTCAAATTTCCCGGCCTCTGAAAGTTTAGTCCTGCGTTCAAGAGCTTCATATGTCAGCGGTGAATTATACGGCTTAATTTCGCGGACGTTCTCAGAATGTCCCAAACGTCTCAATACTTCCATCGCAAGCCGTCTCGTTCTCGACTCAGGCCGCACGCATGTGTTGATGAAAAGAATCATTGCTTAATCTCCTCATGAAAAATTTTGCAGATGATATTATATTGCCATCTCAAAACAAAGGAGTCTCAATTATGGACTACAGGACAGAGCGCGACTCAATGGGTGAAATATTAGTGCCGTCAAAAGCATATTGGGGGGCGCAGACTCAAAGAAGCCTCGAAAATTTCACGCGGTCAGCCGAAAAAATGCCCATGCCGATAATACACGCACTCGCAATCGTCAAGAAAGCCTCAGCAATCACAAACGCAAAATCTTCACGCCTCGACCAAAAACGCAAAGACATAATCATAACTGTATGCGACGAAATTTTGTCGGGAAAATTGGACTCGCATTTCCCTTTGACGGTCTGGCAGACAGGATCAGGGACTCAGACGAACATGAACGTGAACGAAGTAATAGCCAACAGAGGGAACGAAATCGCAGGCGGAAAATTATTGCACCCTAATGATCACGTAAACATGTCGCAAAGCTCAAATGACACATTCCCGGCGGCCATGAACATATCAGCCGTAACAGAAATAACCGGGCATTTGTTCCCCGCGCTTGATGAGGGAATAACGGTTCTTCATCGCCTCATGAACGAGAATATGAACGTCATCAAGACAGGGCGGACTCACCTTCAGGACGCAGTACCGATAACATTCGGGCAGGAGATTTCCGCGTGGCTCGAAATGATTACACAGGGAAAAGAGTCAATCACTCAGGCCATGACGACTCTATATCCTCTTGCGCTCGGAGGGACGGCAGTAGGAACAGGCTTAAACGCTCCGAAAGGTTTTGCGGAAGAATCTGCGAATGAGATTGCGACTCTAACGGGGCTTCCGTTTGTTACGAGTCATAACAAGTTTCACGCGCTAACGTCAAAGGCATCTTTTGCGTATGTTCACGGGGCAATAAAATCACTTGCGGCGGACATGATGAAGATTGCGAACGATATACGCTGGCTTTCTTCCGGGCCGAGGTGCGGACTTGGTGAGATATTTATCCCTGAGAATGAGCCGGGAAGCTCCATAATGCCGGGAAAAGTCAATCCGACTCAGTGCGAGGCTCTTACGATGGCGGCGGTTCAGGTTATGGGGAATGACTCGGCAATCGGCTTTGCGTCATCACAGGGAAATTTTCAGCTCAATGTGTTTATGCCGGTGATAGCGTATAACTTCTTGCAGTCGGTTAATATTCTTGCGGAAGTTTTCACGTTCTTCGCGCGCAAATGCCTTGACGGGATTCGGCCTAACACGGAGAAAATGAGCGGGAATCTCTCGAAGTCATTGATGCTTGTTACGGCTCTCAATCCTCACACAGGTTACGACAAAGCAGCGTTAATCGCAAAGAACGCGCACGAGAAAAATATCACGCTGAAAGAGTCAGCAATATCGCTCGGCATTCTTACGGCTGAAGAATACGACAGGTATATTAATCCTCAAGACATGGTGTGAAATCCTGAATGCTATAATACGCTCTATTATCCCGCAAAGATTTGTGGCATAAAAATTTTTCATAGAGGTACAGGAATATGAACGTTATTATTTTTTATGAACACATTGTGCGCGAATGGGATGCTGTTCAGAGGCTCAAGTCTTTGTACGAAAAATCAGGAGACAGGGCAGAGACGTTCTCTATTTCGTTTGAGCGTATGAAGGCATATAAGTATGCGAAGAAGCATATACCTGACGTTATGTTTGTTCAGACCTTCGTTGACAGTGAGCAGGAAGAATGGTATTCAATCTTCCTTGACTTGAACAAGAACCTGAAAATTATTAACCTTCATCAGGAAGAAATAGGGAGCAGGATTTCCGAAAAACTCACACTTCCAACAACTCCTTTCGCAAAAAACGGAATTTTCCATTTCATATGGGGCGAGCATTACAAGAGCCTGCTTCTTTCATACGGAGTCAGAGATGACAGAATCGTGATAACAGGCAATGCCCGGAATGATTTTCGGAATACAGCACATACCAGCAAAGAAGAGCTTGCGGCTGCTTATGGTTTGTCGCCATCAAAGAAATGGATTCTTTTCGCGGAGAATCGCGGCTGGTATATAGGGCGGACAAGTGACGAACGGTCTATGGAAGTAATCAGACAGATTATAACAAGACGCGGGCTTACTGATGAGCAGTTTTACCGTTCTGTCCGTGAGGAGAAAGAGAATCTCAACGCTTTTGCGGATCAGATGCGATTGCTGACTGAAGATTTCGGGAGGGAATTTGAGTTCATTTACCGCCCGCACCCCGGGACAGTCCTGAATTACGAGCTGCCTAAATGGGTTCATATTATCGGCGACCGTCCTATTTATGACTGGATTTCGTGCTGTGATCTTTATCTCACATGTGAAAGCACGTCGATTTTCGAGGCCGAAATGATGGGGAAGCCCTGCGCATTTGTGCCAAGTGTAAACATTCCTGATGACGACAACAAAATGGCGGGAATCTGGGATTATCCGCGCCTTGACGACATAACGCAGATAACAGACAGCCTAATAGAACGCATAAGAGATGAGAACAGGAAAAGAGGCACGATTTACACGCGCTATCTCGGAAATACTGACGGACATGCAACAGAGAGAATTGTTGAAGCGAGCCGGGCAATAATGAATGTGAAGATTGATGAAGCTGATATGGTCTATGCGCATATATCCCCCAAAAAATTATTCAGGCGCTGGGTTTACGAAATACTCACGTGGATTGCGGTAAAGACAGGTCTTCTTGGCAAATTGAAAATTCTCCGCTCATCTTACGTGCAGAAGAGGGATATTCCGTACTCCTCTGAAAACGCATGGATAAGGACTCATAAGGGAGATGTATAAATTATGTCGTGCTTGTGCATAATAACAGCTCGCGGAGGAAGCAAACGAATCCCCCGCAAAAACATCAAAGACTTTCTCGGAAAACCCATCATAGCATACTCAATATCAGCAGCACTTGAGGCCGGGATTTTTGACGAGGTCATGGTGTCGACTGACGACTCAGAAATCGCAGAGATCTCACAGAAATTTGGCGCAAAAGTTCCCTTCATGCGTTCGGAATTTGCAGCCAGTGATTACGCCTCGACACGTGATGTGCTTGTTGAAGTCCTGAATGAGTACGAGAAGCGCGGCAAAACATTTGAGTATTTCTCCTGCGTTTATCCTACAGCACCGTTTGTTACGCCTGAGAAGCTCAAGAATGCGTTTTCCCTCCTCAAAGACAGCAATGCAGATGAAGTTACGCCCGTAATACAGTTCAGTTATCCGCCTCAAAGAGCGTTTGTGATTCATGACGGCGGACTTGTGTATCAATACCCGCAATACGAATTTTCACGAAGCCAGGACTTAGAGCCTGTATATCATGACTGCGGGCAGTTTTACTTCTACAGGACAAATATTTACAGGGGACTCGAAAAGGGAACGGGCAAAAGACTCCCTCTCATTATGCCGGAAGAAGAGACTCAAGACATCGACAACATATCAGACTGGCTGCTTGCTGAGATAAAATACAGAAGGTTTATACTTCACGAATAACGGAGAAAAATATATGCTTAACGACAAAACTATACTAATTACCGGCGGCACAGGCTCGTTCGGTCATCATTTCGTTGATTACGTCCTCTCACACTATCAGCCCAGAAAAATAATCATCTATTCGCGTGATGAGTTCAAACAGTTCAACATGCAGAACGCATACAGGGATCACGAAAAGACTCTGCGTTTCTTCATCGGCGACGTTCGCGACAAGGACAGGCTTTCACGCGCCCTTAAAGGTGTTGACTACGTTATACACGCGGCGGCGTTGAAGCAAGTACCTGCGTGCGAATATAACCCGATCGAGGCCATAAAGACGAACATTAACGGGGCGTGCAACGTCATAGATACATCGCTCGACAACAGCGTGAAGAAAGTTATCGCACTCAGCACCGACAAATCAGTGAGTCCCATCAACCTTTACGGCTCTACGAAAATGGTGAGCGACAAACTTTTTGCGGCGGCAAACGCGTATTCAGGTTCAGACGGGACAAGATTCGCTGTCGTTCGTTACGGGAATGTAGCGGGAAGCCGGGGATCTGTGATTCCTTTCTTCCAGAACATTATCGACAACGGAGGCAAGGCACTTCCGATTACGGACTACAAGATGACTCGTTTCTGGATAAGCCTTGAAGAAGGTGTGCAGCTCGTCATAAAAGCACTTGAGGAATCGCACGGCGGTGAGACGTTCATATCCCGCATACCGTCATTCAGGATTACGGATCTTGCGCAGGCCATGTTGCCCGGCTGTGAAATGCCTGAAGTCGGAATCCGCGAGGGTGAGAAGCTACACGAGGTTATGATTCCCGCAGAAGATTCAGCGAGAACATACGAGTACGCGAAACACTACATCATTTACCCTAATTATACGTGGTGGAGCAATTCAGAAGTTATCCCCGGCGGAAAATTGGTAGAGCCAGGATTCATTTACAGCTCCGAGACAAACAAAGAATGGCTCAGTATTGACGAGATAAAAGCAAAACTGAAGACAGACGTAGAGAGGCATGATTAACATGGAGAAATTAGCGGTTGAAGGCGGGACTCCCGTAAGAAGCACGAAAATATTTTACGGTCATCAGTGGGTTGACGAGTCCGACATTGAAGCGGTTGCGGAGACTCTGAGATCTGATTTTCTCACGTGCGGGCCGAAAGTTAACGAGTTCGAGAAATGTTTGACGGATTACACCGGGACGAAATACGCGGCGGCAGTCAGCAACGGAACAGCGGCACTTCACTGCGCTTGCATTGCGGCGGGGATAAAGCCGGGCGATGAAGTCATCACGACTCCCCTTACGTTTGCGGCATCTGCGAATTGCGCGTTATATTGCGGAGGGCGGCCAGTATTCGCGGACGTTAATCCCGAAACGTACAACATCAATCCCGAAAGAATACGCGAGAAAATCACGGACAAAACAAAAGCCGTTGTAGCTGTCGATTTCACCGGGCAGGCAGTCGAGAATGACGAAATCAGAAAAATTTGCGCTGAACATGGCCTGATATTTATCGAGGACGCGGCTCACGCAATCGCAACGAAATACAACGGTCATCAGGTCGGGACTCTCGCGGATATGACATGCTTCTCATTCCATCCCGTAAAAACTGTAACAGGCGGTGAAGGCGGAGCGGTCTTGACGAACAACGAGAGCTTCTACAAGAATTTGCTTCTCGCACGTTCGCACGGAATTACGCACGATGAGTCGATGATGGAAGAATCTCCACATGAAGGCCCTTGGTACTATGAGCAGATTAATCTAGGCTACAATTATCGGCTTACGGATTTTCAGTCAGCACTGCTCATAAGCCAGATGAAGAAACTTGAGAAATTTTCAGCGAGACGAAAAGAAATCGTGAAGAAATACAACGAGGCATTCAGCAAGATTCCAGAAATCATTGTGCAGAAGGAAATCCCCCAGTCCGACACATGCCGACATTTGTACATCATACGGCTGAATTTTGACATGCTGAGATGTTCACGCCGTGAATTTTTTGATGCAATGTCCGCCGAAAATGTACAGTGCCAGATTCATTATGTCCCTGTCTACTGGTTCCCGTACTATAAACATTTGGGCTACGAGAAAGGATTATGCCCCGCCGCTGAGGAAATCTACAAGGGAATAATGAGCATTCCTCTTTACCCGAAAATGACAGATGAAGATGTTGATGATGTCATTCACGCGGTGAGAAAAGTTGCTGAGAATTACAGAAAGTAACGGAGGGAGGGTTGTCCATTGTTCCGAATTTTCGACAAGATTAACCGCAATGAAGTCTATGTTATAGCCGAAATGAGCGCGAATCACGGCGGGAGTCTCGAAAACGCATTGCGAATCGTCCATGAGTCCGCAAAAGCCGGGGCTGACTGCGTGAAGATTCAGACCTACACAGCCGACAGCATTACGATAGACTGCCGTAACGAGTACTTTCAGATTCATGACGGAGGATTATGGGATGGCTATGTACTTCATGACCTCTACAAAGACGCGGGGACTCCCTACGAATGGCAAGCAACAATCAAGAGTGAGTGCGAGAAATGCGGCGTTGATTTCCTGTCTACACCTTTTGACCCTTCAGCAGTTGATTTCCTTGAAGGACTCGGAGTTGAGGCGTACAAGATCGCCAGCTATGAGCTTAACGACATACCGCTTATTGAGTATGCAGCCTCAAAGGGTAAACCTATGATAATGTCATGCGGAATGGCAAGCCCCGATGAGATTCAAGACGCAGTAGACGCTTGCAGGAACGCCGGAAATAATCAGATAGTCCTCCTCAAATGTTGCAGTGAATACCCCGCTAACTGGGAAGATATGCACTTAGGGAACATTCCCGACATGCGTAAAAGATTCGGGATTCACGTGGGATTGTCGGATCACAGTTTCGGGAGTCTCGGCGCGGTTGTTGCTGTTGCGCTCGGTGCGAGGGTAATCGAGAAGCATATCATGATTGACGGCGTTGCGAGTGCGGACTCCGGCTTCAGCATGAAAACGGAAGACTTTGCGAAAATGGTTGACGATGCAAGGAACGCAGTACTGATTTCACAGGGGCCGGATTACTCCCTTTCACCGAAAGAAAAATCATCAACGATATTCCGGCGGAGTCTCTTTGCGGTCAAAGACATAAAAGCGGGCGATGAGATTTCAGCGGAGAACGTAAGAAGCATACGCCCGGCGAACGGAATCAATCCCAAATTCTTGAAGTCAATGTTAGGACGCAAGGCAAAATCTTCCCTAGAATATGGACAGCCCATAACGCAGGAATTTTATGACGAGTTAATGAGGTAATGAATAATGGCGAAAAATGTTGCTGAATTGGAATCGGAGCGACTCATTTTGCGGGGGATTACGGAAGATGACGCGCCCGAAATTGTAGAATGGAGATCAGACCCGGAAGCCTACAAATTTTTCCGCTCTCCTCACCGTATAACGATGGACGAACATTTAGCATGGTTCAGAAACAGATACTTGTCGAATGATGACCGATTCGACTGGATGTGCTTCGAGAAATCATCAGGCAGCAAAATCGGCGTGTTCGGTTCAGTAGTTTTACGGTTGACATGTGGGGGGCAAGCAGAAATCAATTACATGCTCAAGCCCGAAGCGAGGCACAAGGGTTATGCGTCAGAAGCAGTGCGGAGAATAATACAGTATGTGCGCTCTGAGTTTCACGTTAAAAGATTCATTGCTGAGATTCACAAGGACAATTTGCCCTCAGTCGCTCTTGCTGAGAGAAACGGTTTCACGCTCGAATCATCGTCAGGAGATTTTCTGCTTTACGTCTCGGAGGGCTGAGAATTGATTCTCATCAGGGCGGACGCAAACGAATTTATAGGCTCCGGCCATGTCATGAGATGCAAATCAATAGCTTCTGCTCTTGCTGATAAGGGCGCGGAGATTGCATTTGTTACGGCAGATCACAGAGGGGATTCGCTCATCGGCGAGTTCCCTTCTTTTTGTCTCAATTCTGACTGGCTTAACATGGATGACGAACTCCCAAAACTTGAGGAGATTATCAGAGCCAGAAAGCCACCGCTGATTCTCATTGACAGCTACAAGGTTACGGAGAAATATTTTGACTCGCTTCACAGTCTCACAAAAACGGCATATATCGATGACCTTAACGCGGGGTTGTGGAACGTTGACATTCTCATCAACTACAACATTTTTGCACAGTCATACTATTATTCGCGATATGACGGGAGAAATACGCGGCTTCTTCTTGGTACGTCATATACTCCGCTGAGGGAGGAATTTCGAGTCTCAAAGCCTCATGTGATAAGGGAGAAAATTTCTGACGTTCTCATTTCGGCGGGCGGTTCTGATCCTGCAATGATGACCGAGAAAATTATCATGAATGTATGTTCCGAATTTCCCGGTGTAAATTTCCATTTCGTAATCGGCGCGCTGAATCCACGAATCGAATCCATCAGGAAACTTTCACAGCAAAATATCATTCTCCACGTCAACGAGCGCAACATGTCGGGCTTAATGCGTGATTGCGATGCTGCTGTGTCGGCTGCCGGTTCGACTCTCTATGAGCTTTGCGCGTGCGGGACTCCCTCAGTAACGTATGTGCTTGCGGATAATCAGACTGACGCGGCGGAAATGTTTGGGACTCTCGGAATAATGATTAACGCCGGGGATTGCCGGAAGAATGATGATATTTCGTCAGTGATAATTGAGGCATTGCGGGGAATGAATGAGTCTGTCCGTGCTGAGATGTCCGCGAAAATGCAGAGGCTTGTTGACGGGAACGGGGCAATGAGAATCGCTGATGTGATAATGCGTGTGATAGAATGAGCCAATCTCACAAAAAGAGGAAAATTCAATGAAAGTTGCTTTGCTGTCAAATGTAAATGTCGATTATGTTATTCGCGCATTAGCAGGAAGTTTTGACGCTGCTCGGCCTGTCGGTTACGGTGATGTTTGGGGTCAGCTCCTCAATCCGTCATCGAGTCTTAACGCTGAAAACCCCGATGTGATAATTTTTCTTCCTGACATTGAGCAGATTTTGGACGGCTCTTATGACACGAAAGCGGTTGATGAATGGTTTGCGAATTTTGACGCGGCTATGAAACGTGAGAAAGAGTATTATATTTCTGATGTTATATTCCGTTCAAATATTCTTGCCGATAATGACTCAACGCTTGAAGCTGACATCTGCTCTTACTGGCTGAACTCCATCAAGAATCGCACAGCCTCTCATGTGAACGTCCACATTCTGAAAGTCTCATCAGTCATATCACAGCGGGGAAAATCTGCGGTGTTCTCCGAAAAATTATGGTACATGGGAAAAATTCCCTACACTAACGAAGGCACGAGAATTATTGCGGGATTTATCGCTGACACTTTGAGAATTTCCGCAAGGACTCCCAAGAAAGTTTTGCTTCTTGACCTCGACAATACATTATGGGGCGGCGTTCTCGGTGAAGCAGGCGTTGAAGGTATTGCGCTCTCAGATGATCATATAGGCGCGGTGTACAGGAAGGTACAGCAGAGTGTGAAAGCTATGGGCATGGCCGGAGTAATTCTCGCTATAGTCTCAAAGAACAACGAGTCAGACGTTCAGGAAGTATTCAGCAAACACCCTCATATGATTCTGAAGAGGGAAGATTTTTCAGCCGTAAAAATAAACTGGCGCGACAAAGCCGACAATATCCGCGAAATTTCAGAGGAGCTTAATTTAGGGCTGGACTCTTTCGTCTTCATTGATGACATGGCCGCAGAACGCGACAACATTAAAGCGAGAGTCCCAGCCGTAACAGTTCCCGATTTCCCCGCAAATATTGAGGATTACCCCGCGTTTATCGATGACGTTTTCAGAAAGTACTTCATGAAGATTCGAATCTCAGATGATGACCGCGCAAAGACAGAACAATACGCACAGAACGCAAAGCGCAAGGAAGCCGAAAAAGGACTCACCTACGAGGAATTTTTGTCATCGCTCAGACTTCAGGCCGAAAGAGTCAAACTTGATGACGCGAAATTAGACCGAATAGCCCAAATGCACGGCAAAACAAATCAGTTCAACCTCACGACAAAACGCTACACACGCCATGACATAGAGAGAATGTTATCGGAAGGATTCAGAATTTACGCCTACAATGTCCGGGACAAATTCGGGGATTACGGGCTTGTTGCCGCCGCTCTCGTAGACATGAAGAACTGTGAGATTGACTCTCTCCTCATGAGCTGCCGCGTTATGGGAAAACTTGTAGAGAATTACGTGATTGATGACATAGAGAATGACTTGGCCGGACTCGGAGTCAAAACTCTTCACGCTAAATACATAAAGACCGCGAAAAATGCCCCCGTCGAAAAACTTTTTGACGGACTCGGCTATGATGTAACGGCGAAAAATGACAGTGAGACTTGCTACGAAATTGACCTTGACAGAAGGCCGGAACGAAAATTTTTTGTCAACGAAAGGTGAATGAATAATGCTTAACGAAATTATTGCAGTGCTCGCAAAGACAACGAATCAAGACCCCGCGAATTTCAGCGGTGATACGGTCATAAAGGACATACCCGGATTCGATTCGCTTCAGTATGTGATGATGATCTCGGATATTCAGGAGTCGCACAATATCGAGATACCGTTAGACAAAGCAATAGAGGCTGAAACTATCGGGCAACTTGCGGAGTTTGCGGTGAAAAAATGAACGTAGAAATGACCCGCGTATGTGAAAATGACCTCGATATGATTATGGAATGGCGGATGAGGCCGTATATCACAAAATACATGAACACAGACCCGGTTTTGACGAGCGAAGGCCAGCGGAAATGGTTTGACAGAATAAAGGACAGCGATACGCAGATTCATTGGGTGATACGTTTTGACGGAGTGCCTATAGGACTGATTAACGTTGTTGAGATTGACCGCGTTAATTCCCGTTGCAGCTGGGGATACTACATCGCCGAGACGAAATACAGATCCCTGAAGCTGGCTATGTTCCTCGAATGGAGTCTGTACGATTATGTTTTTGACGTGCTGAAGCTGAATAAGCTCTGCAATGAAACATGGACGGAGAACGCGCAGGTTGTCAAACTTCATGTCATGTGCGGCTCAAAGAATGACGGCGTTATGAGGCAGCATATCTTCAAGGACGGAGCGTATCATGATCTCAGTATCGGCTCAATTCTCGCGGAGGAATGGCGGACTAAACGCAAAGGCTTGACGTATGAAAGGTACGAATTTGAATGAGAGTTAATCATATCGGCTATCTCGTAAAGGACATCGCCAAATCAATATCAATCTTTCAGCACGTTAAAGCGTCAGGGTGAAGGCCCGTATCACATCTGCTATGAAGTTGAGAGCATGAAAGATTCCGTCAGCACTCTCACAAAAGAAGGCTGGCTAGTCCTCAAAAGACCCGCGGGCGCAATAGCATTTGACGGAGCAGAAGTAGTATTTCTTTTCCGCAACAACATCGGAATGATTGAGCTTGTAGAAATTCATGAATGAGGCTGTTTGCGTTGAGATGTTCCCGGAAATGAAGCCGGGAGAATCGCAGCCTCTTTATTGTTGTCTTCAATTCTAGCCTTCTTCATTAACAATCCTTAGTTACTGAAAAAATGTTATCGAGTAATTTTGATGACATTGATATTATATTCTCACTCACACAATAAACATTCCTTTTTCAATCAGGAGGCTGATTATTCGTTATGGATTTCCTGAAACGTTATCCCATTCCCATAGCGGGACTCATTCTTGGGCTTTTCGCTCTTGGGAATCTCGTTCAGTCATACAGCAATGAGGCAAGACTCGCGCTCGGCGTAATCGGACTCATTCTCTACATACCGTTTTTGCTGAAAGTCTTAATCCTCAACGTGAAACTTTCTGAGCCGTTAAGCAATCCTGTAGCCGCGAGCGTATTTCCCACATTCACAATGGCTACGATGTTGCTTGCGGGTTACGTCAAGCCTTACAGCCCCGAATGCGCGTCAATAATCTGGTACATTGGCGTAATCGGCCATGCGTTATTGATTGTGTGGTTCACGCTGAATTTCGTGGTGAAAGGTTTTGCCGCCAGGAAAGTATTTCCGTCATGGTTCATTGTCTATGTCGGGATTGCTGTTGCGAGCGTCTCAGCTCCTGTTACGGGCCGTCTTGATATTGGGCGTTATGCTTTCTGGTTCGGACTCGTAACGTATATATGCCTTCTCGTTGCAGTGTGCTATAGAGTCTGGCTTGTGGGTGAAATCCCTGCTCCTGCGATGCCGACGACGGTAATATTTGCGGCTCCTGCGTCATTATTGCTTGCGGGTTACATGGTCTCATTCCCGGAAAAAGATCCGGCTATGGTTATGGCGTTGTTCGTTGCGTCATTGCTTTTCTGGCTTGTCGGGATTGTGTATTTCATTCGCACGTTCAGAGGGGCATTCATTCCGAGTCATTCGGCGTTCACATTCCCGTTAGTGATCAGCGCAATAGCCGTAAAAATGTCAGCATCATCAACGGGATTCACATGGCAGGGGACTCTTGCTGACGTTCAGACGGTTATAGCAGGGGTAATAGTTTTGTGGGTGCTTGCGCGCTACGTGATGTTCATATTTTCGGGCGCGAAGTAAATATACAGGAGGGTAAAATTATGACGCGTGAAGAGTACGTGAAATCGATACGTGAGACAGCAGAGGAATATTTCAGAAGCGGTACATTCTTCTGCTCGGAAGCGGTTTTGCAGACGATCAACGATGCGTTAGGAAAGCCGTTCAGTGATGAGATTGTGAAGATGGCATCAAGTTTCCCGATCGGAATGGGAAAAGCTCAGTGCTTATGCGGTGCTGTGTCAGGCGGAGAGATGGCACTCGGAATCGTTTACGGCCGCGTGAAAGGCCAGCCGATGGATCCGAAAATGTTCCCGATGGCTAAGGGACTTCATGACTTCATCAAGGAGAAATACGGCGCGACTTGCTGCAGGGTTATGACTCGTCAGTGGGCAGGGGATAATTTCATGTCGCCTGAAAGAAAAGCTCACTGCATAGAGATAACCGAAGTAGTTGCGGAATGGGTAGCAAATGCCCTGATTGATGACGGAAAACTAGCAGTTCCCGCCGCGTAACGTAATCAGTAACAAAAAGCCGGGCCGGATTAATTTCTGACCCGGTTAATTTTTTCTCATTACTCTTAGTGCGACAAAAAGAATTTCAGCATACGTTCTCTGTAGTCAGGCGCGGTGTCATAAGCCGCATGGCCGTAACTGTCATACATGAACAACTCACAGCCCGGTTTGCCCTTCAGAGACTCAAAAATTTTCTCGGACGCTTCACCGCCCAATACTTTGTCATCTTTTGACCCTATCACTAAAACAGGACAGGCGATTTTCTTCAGATCATCCGATGCGTCAAAGTCTTTCGTTCCTTCTGAGAGAATCACAAAGCGGCTAAGTTCTTCAGGAGTTACAGTTTTTGCGGAATCAATCAGAATATTTCTCGACTGCTCAAAGACTGAATCAGGGTAAACTTTTTCACCGAACGAAAGATAAAGCCCCTCAGCATTTCCGGCTTTCGCGAATCGAATCCACTCATCAATCACGCTGAATTGAGTCTGATTCACACTCGCTGAAGTTGAGCCGAGAATGAGACTCGCAACAAGCCCGGGATAATCGGCGGCGATCTTCATTGCGATCATTCCGCCCTGAGAGACTCCGAAAAGATATACCCCGCTGAGATTCAACGCTCTTATGGCTTCCGCTGTATCACGCGCCATATCATAAACCGAATATGAGGGCGGCAGTTCATTTCTCCGCTCAAAAAGATACACCGTGAAATCATCCGTCAAGAGCCTGTAACTTTCAGCGACTGCATCAGAAATTTTCATGACACTCTGAACGCTTAAGCCGGGGAGAATCACAAGAGTCTTCCTGCCAGTTCCGAATCTCATATAATCCATCGTGAATGATTCTGTCCTGACTGTATCAATCCGCATATTTTTCACCGTCTGTGCGTTTGCAGGAATTTGGCACAAAATACTCAGCGCAAAAATTGCCGTAAGTATACGCAGCATTATTCCCGGTGATTAATGAAAGACTCCCGGAGCTGCAATCGCTTCAAGAATCTCATAGCGAATCATAGGCAGACTCTTCTTCATCGCTAATGCTTCCTCAATGGGAATTTCTTTGATGCTTCCTTCCTGAGTGCAGATTACGCTTCCTGATCGTCCTTCAGCAAAAGCCTTCACAGCATGATAGCCCATTCTCGTGGCTGTCTCGCGGTCTCTTCCTGTTGGCGCGCCGCCTCTCTGAATATGGCCTAATACCGTAACACGAGGGTCAAGCCCTAATGACTCGTGAATCATTTTTCCGTACTCGATTGCGCTTCCGGCTCCTTCTGCTACAACAACCGTGAAGTGAGTTATTCCGGCGAGTCTCGCGTCCTGAATGCGTTTCACAACATCTTCCTCAAAGTTTACGGGGCGTTCAGGGATTAACACGCATGTAGCACCGACAGCGATTCCGACATAGAGAGCGAGAAATCCCGCGTGCCGTCCCATTACTTCAACGACTGAGCAGCGTTCATGACTCTGCATTGTGTCGCGCAGTTTGTCGATACAGTCAATCGCGGTGTTGCAGGCCGTATCGAATCCTATTGTGTAGTTTGAGCAGCCTATATCGTTGTCGATTGTCGCGGGGATTCCCATAACAGGAACTCCGAGCCGTGAAAGCTCAAGCGCGCCCCGGAATGTTCCGTCACCGCCTATAGCCACAATTCCGTCAAGCCCTAAAACTTTGCACGTTGCTACAGCCTTTTCGCGGCCTTTCTCCGTCATGAACTCCTCGCTTCTGGCCGTGTAAAGTATCGTGCCTCCGCGCCCTAAAATGTGCCGGACTGCCTCGCCGTTGAGAATCATGAAGTCCGTGTTGATGAGTCCCTGCCAGCCCCGGCGGATTCCAACGCACTCCATGCCGAAATGAGTCGCCGTTCTTGCTACTGCTCTCACTGCCGCGTTCATACCGGGGGAATCGCCGCCTGATGTGAGGACTCCTATACGCTTGAATTTTTTGTCCATCGTGTGAATATCTCCTTTGCGCTAACGTTTTATGGGATTTGAATATAATATCACTTCAAGGCATAAAAAAAGAGACCTCCCCGAAGGAAATGGCCTCACGTAATATTCTATCGGCTCAAATTACATATCTCTTACGCGTGTATTCGTGAGCCTGCAATGTGTGCCAGAAAATTCAGCGAGATCCCATCCTGCTGACTGAACATATTGCGTGAACCAGTCCCGAACCTTGTCTGTTACTCGCTGGGCTCCCTCGCCAGTATTTTGGTTGTAGATACCCAAAACCCTATTATTATCAACATCAACGAACGGACTATTTTTTGACCTGTCATTAGGATCAGGCAAAACTAACGGTCTCGCCATAAGGCAACAACTCCCTTCTGAAAGTTTTTATATTATATTATTTTTAACGCATTCATTCAACACTTGTAGTAATTAGGGTTAAAAATTCCTGTTCAGTAATAATTTTAATTCCTAGTGATTCAGCCTTCCTGAGCTTTGAGCCGGGGTTTTCTCCAGCAACAACGTAATCTGTTTTCCTGCTGACGCTTGAAGATACACGCCCGCCCATAGCCTTCACTTTTTCACCCGCTTCATCTCGTGTCATTGTCTCAAGAGTCCCCGTAAACACAAAAATTTTTTCCTCAAGCTCATTGCTTACTCTCAGAATTTCTCCGCCCATGTTGAAGCCCATAGCCCGGAAATTTTCTATCATCTTCCTGTTGTCATCATTCCTGAAAAATTCATGCACCGACCGCGCAATAACTTCGCCGACTCCGTCAATGCGTGATAATTCTTCCTCAGACGCATTCATGAGAGCGTCAATATTCCCGAAATGATTTATGATTAATCCGGCTGTATTTTTCCCGATGTCAGGGATTCCCAATGCCGTAATGAGATTCACGAACGGGCGCGATTTTGAGGACTCCAATTCTGCGAGGAGATTATTTGCTGATTTCGTGCTTATCTTGTCGAGGGTCATCCAGTCTTCAGCAGTGAGGGTATATATGTCGCTGAGAGAATGAATTTTCCCGGAGGCTGTGAGTTTTTCCGCTAACTTTCGGCCGATTCCCTTGATGTTCATACCGTCTCTTGAGGCAAAATATTTCAGGCTTTCGGATAATTGCGCGGGGCATGAGGCACGGTTCGGACATCTGTACGCGGCTTCGTCAGCAATCCTCACAATCTCAGAATCACACGCCGGGCATTTTCCGGGCATCGTGAAAATTTTTTCCGTTCCTGTTCGCGATTCTTTGTCGGAGTCTATGATTTCCGGGATAATTTCAGCGGCTTTTCTCACTCTCACAATGTCACCGATACGAATATCTTTGCGGGAAATCTCATCAGCGTTGTGAAGTGTTGCGCGTGAGACTTGAGTCCCTGCGAGGGTTACGGGATCAAGAATTGCTACAGGCGTAAGGACTCCCGTTCTGCCTATTGATATTTCTATGTTGGTGAGTCGTGTGCGTGCTTCTTCAGGGGGATATTTGAATGCGACCGCCCATCTTGGCGCGTGAGATGTTGCTCCGATTTCCGGCCATGATGTTATGTCATTGAGCTTCACGACGACTCCATCAGTGTGATAATTGAGCTTGTAGCGTTCATTCTGCCAATGTGATATGAAGTCTTTAACGCCGTCAAGAGTCTCATAGAATTTATACGCGCTCTGAATCGGGAGTCCGTGAGACGAAAGCCACATTAACGCGCCTTCCTGTGTCGTGATTCCGAATCTTTCAGCGTCAACAAGGTAGTACAGAAATATATCGAGTCCCCTTTCTGCGATAACGTGATTGTTCTTTGCTGACTGACGGAGAGTCCCGGCTGCTGCGTTTCTTGGGTTGGCAAAAAGTTTCTCGCCTTTCGACTCCCGCACTGCGTTTACGGCGTTGAATCTCTCATTTGTCATTAAGACTTCACCGCGAACCTCGACTCTTCCGGCTGGAGCGTTGATTAATTTTTTGGGTACTGCGTCAACAAACATAAGATTTTCTGTAACATCTTCACCGACTCGGCCATTACCCCGCGTTGCGCCTCGCACAAAGATTCCATCTTCATATATGAGTGAGACTGCGAGTCCGTCAATCTTCATTTCACACACAAAACCTTCTGCGTTAATGCGGTCAAAGAAATTCACAAGCTCTTCATGCGTGAAAACGTTATCAAGCGACAACATAGGCGTAACATGCTCAACTTTTGCGAAAAGGCTGCTTGCTTCTCCTCCTACAGTTTGAGTCGGCGAGTCATTGCGTGAAAATTGCGGGTAATCATTCTCAAGCTGTTTCAGCTCACGTACGAGCGAGTCATATTCAGCGTCAGAAATTTCGGGGCTGTCCTTGTCGTAATACAAACCCGCATGATATTTCACGAGCTTGTATAACTCATTCATGCGGGCCTCAAAGATATTCATGCGTTTATGCTTTCGGTTTCATGGCCGGGAACAAAATCACGTCCCTTATTGAGCGCGCGCCCGTCAGGAACATCACTATTCTGTCCATGCCGATGCCCATTCCACCCGTGGGAGGGAGTCCGGCTTCTATTGCGTTGATGAAATCCTCGTCGAATACGTGCGCTTCATCATCGCCCTCTGCTTTCTTGCGTGCCTGGTCTTCAAAGCGTTCTCGCTGGTCAATCGGGTCGTTAAGCTCGCTGAATGCGTTTGCTACTTCCTTCCCGAACATGAATAGCTCAAAGCGGTGTGTGTAGTCTGTATTCTCCGGGTCTCTTTTCGACAGCGGGGAAATCTCCGTAGGATGTCCGAGCAAAAATGTAGGCTCAACAAGTTTCTCTTCACCAAAAGCCTCGAACAAAAGATTCAGCACTGCAAACTTGCTTTCATGGCCGGTCATTTCGGAAGCTAATCCCTTTTCGCGTGCTATCTGCCTTGCTTCCTCGTCTGATTTCACTGTGTCAATGTCGACTCCTGCGTATTCTTTCACGGCCTCGCGCATTGTGATTCGCTTGAAGGGTTTTGAGAGGTCTAATTTGATTCCGTTCCATTCGATTTCAAGAGTGCCGATAGATTTCGCGGCGTTGCGGATTAATTCCTCAGCAAGATTCATCATGTCGACATAATTCGCGTAAGGCCAGTACACTTCCATCATCGTAAATTCGGGATTGTGCATTGTGTCGATTCCCTCGTTGCGGAAATTCCTGCCGATCTCGTAGACTCTTCCCATCATGCCGACAACGAGTCGTTTCAAGTACAGCTCAACAGCTATACGCATATACATATCGACACCGAGCGCATTATGGAACGTCTTGAAGGGCCGGGCGTTTGCTCCTCCTGCAAGCACTGAAAGTATAGGAGTCTCAACCTCAAGAGTCCCATGAGATTCGAGAGTCTCGCGGAATGATGATATTATCCGTGAACGTTTGCGGAATACTTCTCTCACTTCCGGGTTTGCGATGAGATCCATATATCTTTTGCGGTAACGTATTTCCGTGTCTGTGAGTCCGTGCCATTTCTCCGGGAGCGGGCGTATTGCTTTGCTGAGGAGTTTATAGCCCGTAACCATTATCGTTAATTCGCCGCGTCTTGTCCTGCAAGGGTGGCCGACTATGCCGAGCCAGTCGCCAGTGTCAACCCATTTCTTGAGGAAGTCATATTCTTTTTCGCCGACGGTGTTAATCTGGAAGTACAATTGTATTCTTGATGTCTCGTCTGCTAAGTCTGCGAATGTCGCCTTGCCCTGCTTGCGTATCGTCATGACTCTTCCGGCTGTGCTGAGTGTTGCTGACTCGTCTTCCTCTTCTGGCTTGAGCGAGTCGAATCTCTCACGGATTGACGCTAATGTGTCGCGCCTGTCCCATGTCTCATTGATATACGGATTGTAGCCTTCCTCCGTAAGAAGACGCTGCAATTTCTCTTTTCGCTGGCGTACTACTTCATTGTCTTCGGAAGTGAAGCCATCCTGCAAAATTTCTTCAGGCATGTATAAATCTCCTTTGTTAATGTGGATATGTCTGCTATATTTTATTACACGCGCAAAATCAGGAGGCTTTCAGAATGGATGAAGTGATTGAACGCTTAAAGGCTTTGGGGATTCAGTATGAGCTTGACGAACATGAAGCAGTCTTTACGATTGAGGCAATAATAGCGCATGGCCTGAACAAGAAAGGAATGATGCCCGTAAATTTATTCCTGAGAGACTACAAGGGAAAACGTCATTTTCTCGTAATTCATGACGGTGAAAAGCACACGGACTTGACGACATTGCGGAATCAAATCGGCTGTACGCGATTGAGTTTCGGCTCTGAAGAAAGACTCATGAAACATTTGGGACTCACGCCGGGTTCTGTCTCACCTTTCGGACTCATCAACAACGCAAATCATGATGTTGAACTCGTGATTGATGAGAGTATACGAGGTCGGGGGAAATTGGGATTTCATCCGAATGTGAACACCGCTACAGTGTGGTTAAGTTGGGATGGGTTTATGAGATTTGTTGAGGCTTGCGGGAATCCTGTTAAGTATGTGGAGTGCTGAGAGGTGAAAAAAATTGTCCCCCCTCCGTTTGTGGAAGGGAGTATGATGATTATACTTTATTGACTTCAGAAATAGAAGCCTTATTGCGTTAATTCTTTTTCGTGCGTTTTGTTTTCGATTTTTGAGCCGGAGCAGATTGTTTATTATTCTTCTGTCCCTCAATGCTAGGCATGGAATCAATGCCGGGCATGAAATTTTTAATGTCGAACGCCTTATAACCGAGAGCCTTATTTGTCCTGTCGATTACTTCTTGCAAATCTTTGACACTTGTCATTTCCTTCTGCTTCGTGTATTTGTTTGCTTCTTGTTCAAATATCGTCCATTCCTTCTCAGACTTACTGTCAAACCAATCATACCCACTTTTAGTCGGATACTGAGAACTGGATTTGCCGCGCTCAACTTCAACAAACAGGTAACAGTAACGCTCCTTTACAGACTTGCTGCCCCTGCCATATTCTACTTTCGGGTCATGAACCTCAATGTAGAACTTTTGGGTTTTGCTGGACAATTTTGTTGTGAATGGCTTGTTTTCGGGGTTGTTTTCTTCAGTTACTGTCCCGAGTGTCCTGCCATTTTCATCTAGTATTCTCATGCTAAGTAGGCCATTAGAACCGTTGTACTGATAGTAGTCGAAGTGAAACGACACATGATCTCCTTCTAATAACATAACGTATACAGGCTTGCCGGGGTTAAGAAGACAGTCTTTTGCTGTGGGTACTTTGCCTTCTGCAACAGGTTTACCTGCCCAGCGTTTGGGGTCAATCCTTATGTCTCCATCTAATCCACTGATGCCTTCTATTTCTTTCACGGGTCCAATTACACTTTCGTCGAAGATGTAATAACCAAATTGGCGAATTGCAGCATCATTGTATGATTTTACTGTAGGGATAGTCCCCAATTTTATTAGTCCGCTAATGAGTAAGCTAGGCTCTGTTATACCTGCTATTGCAACGACTGAAGCCATAACACCAACCAGCATTATAGCCAGCACCAACACCGCATACTTCTTCATGGTAAAACCTCCTGTCATGAATTTTGTTGACCCGCAAATCCATAATACACATGACCGCCCCCGCTCTTTGTTACGCAACACAAAACAGAAGAGGCTGCATTTTTTCTCGCAATATGTTGTTGTTTTTGGACAAAATGATTATAGCATATATATTTTTTTTTCACGTACAAAGACAAAATCACATTACAAAAAAATAACCTCCCCGCAAATTCACAGGGAGGTCGCAAATTTATCCCTATATCTATATCACAATAAGACTCTGATTGTCATTCACCGTCAGACACTCGCAGCCGTCCTCCGTAATCAGATAGTCATCCTCAATTCTGAGTCCTCCCCAGCCCTCGATGTATATCCCCGGCTCAACCGTAACGACATCTCCGGCCATGAGAATATCTTTTGACGTTCGAGACAAACGCGGCGACTCGTGAACCTCAAGGCCGAGTCCGTGTCCCAAGCCGTGAAGAAACTTATCCCCGTAACCAGAGTCCGCAATCACTTTGCGTGCAACAGCGTCAACATCAACACCCTTAACGCCCGGCCGCAAAACCTTCACAGCCTCATGATGTGCCTTCAACAACACCGCGTTAATCTCCTGTGCTTTTTCGCTTGCATGGCCTATCGCAAAATTCCTCGTTATGTCGCTCATATAGCCCTCATACATTGCGCCGTAATCAACCGTAACAATCTCGCCTTCTGCAAAAACTCTTGACGTTGCAGGAGCGTGGCACATTGCAGAACGTTCACCAGATGCAACAATGAAATCATCATGCGCCCAGCCCTTTTCAGCTCCAAGCCTCTTTATCTCTCCGTTAAGAAGAATGTCGAACTCTGTCTCACTCATTCCCGCGTGCGTAAGTTTCAGGACATTACCCAGAGCATCACGCGCAATTTTCCCGGCCATGCGAATCAATTCGGCCTCATGAGAGTCTTTTGTGCGTCTCAATTTCGGTATCATTTCGGAAGCGTCAACCCATTCACATTTTACGGGAGCAAAATATTTCGTGAAGGATGCGTGCGAAACCTTTTCAGCCTCAAAGCCCACGCGCAAATATCCCCCGTCAGCAACAGCTTTCGTGATGTACTCCGTAACAGAAACTTCTGACTGTATGATGATCTTGAAGGGAGTCTGTGATTTTGACTGTGTGATATATCTTCCGTCAGTGATGAGTGTTGCTTCATTCATTGTGATGATGAGTCCGGCGGAGCTTCCCCGGAATCCTGAGATGTAATGACAGCTTTCGGAGTTCGCTCTCTCGTCAACAACCAGAACAAACGCATCAAGATTTTTTTCCGACATTAACGCGCGTAATTTTTCGACTCTTGCCATAATGTTACTGTTCATTGTCTGACTCCTTTATGTATTTCCCAAAAATTTCACGGATATTTATCACTGATGACATAATCCAGTCGAATTGATTCGGCCATGAAGATTTGTCGGTGATGAGGGCGGATTTTTTGACGCGGATTCGGTTTCCTTTCTTGCCGGGTAATTCAAGCCAGTCGAAATTCATTCCGCATTCGGATTCTATTTCGTCCTTGCGTGTGAACAAGTACGTGAATAATTCTGAGTCATCGGCGATATTGAGTCCGGCTTCTATTTCGTCGCGAGTTTTTGCTATGATTATGCTTACGCCGGGGCGGCCTGTTCCGAAAACGACTCCGTAATTTGATGATGTCTGCCATCGCCTGTAGCTTGCGGCGAATTTGGGATTGCTTCCTCCGTCAAATGCGTAATCCTGAAAAGCGTTCCAGTAGTCAAAGCGTAATTTCTCGATGTTCGTTGCGTCCTCTGAGATTTTGCGGACTTCTTTTGCCCAGTTGTTTGGGCGTGAGATTATCTCAAACTTTGCGGCGGGTTCTGAGTCTCCTATGCGGAATAACTTTATCTCGCACAAAAATATTCCCGTGCTGTTTCCTGTCCGTGAATTGAGCCATTCAACAGCGGCTTTATGCTCCTCGTTCGCGTGATGAACGATCCAGATAACGACATCGGCATTTTTTCCGGCTGCAAGTGTCATGAGCCTTCCGAGTGATGAGTCTTCTGTCTGCGAAAAATTGTTGATGATGATGATTTTGCGGTTAGTTCCTGATTCTGATGCGAGAATGTCGGCGTGATATTTTCCGACTGGTGATTGAGTCTCTTCTGCTGAGATTTCGAGTCCGGCCGCGTGTGAGAGGATATTCATGTTCTCTTCTTTTGCGAGCCATTCGGTGAAGTCTTTTGCGTCATTCTGCCATACTGCGCGGAGGTCTGTAATTTCTTCTAGCCTTCCTAGTGCTGCCATGATTTAGCATTCCCCGTTTCAGTGATAGTTCATTAGGATATTAGCCTGAGCCTCCCTGTGCCTAAAGGCAGGGGGTTCTTGAGAAGTTTGATTTTAAGTCTCCACCTGAATTAACAGGCATCCTTATTCTCAAGGGCGTGGCCAGTCCGCCCCTACTGTATAGCCCCATCAGGGACACAACATTACTTTTTCTGAGTATGTTCAACGCTCCGTTCACGTCTGCGTTAAACTCAAATCCTGTGCTTGTTCGGTACAATCCTCTGTGAATGCGGCTGCCCGAAAATTCATATTTCTGCGGGTTATCGGCGTTGTATATTGGCATTTCGTCTTTGTCCCAGAATGATGCCTTTGACGTGTAACTCTCTTCCTGCTCGTGATACTCAATCCCATACAATCCACACATATACGCTAACTTTTGCCGGATTTCTCCGTAGGGGATATTCACGAATTTCTGATTGTTCACGTTCCCCATATGACTGTCTTTCTGAAACGTTACGTTGTACCCGCAGACTAATATCCCGATACCCTTCACAAGGCAGTAATTTATCACCTTCCTACACGATTTAGAGATATAGTCATTCACCCGTAATTTTCGCTTCCTTGCAAGCTGTCTTTGCTGGAATGTCGGTTTTCTGCCGTATTTCTGTTTGTCTTTTATGCTTGCTAGTCTTGCATTCACTTTGTTGTACCATTGATTTATCGCTTTCAGTCTGCGCCCGTCTATGATGAATGTATCACCTTCACTTGTCGCGCATGTCATCAAGTTATCCAGCCCGAAATCTATCGCAAGTGCTTTTTGTTTGTCTAACTCCCTTTGAGCATCTACTGCCTCGTATGTGTACTGTATCTCAAAGAACCTGGCGTTATTTATCGGGATTATTCGTATGTACTTGATTTTCTTGCCTTCTAGTATAGGCGGTACTTTTACCGTAAGTTTTGAATGCTCAGCTCCGTATTTCTTTGAATATGGCAGTGTGAATATCTGATCGCGTATCGTGAATTGCTGAACAATTAACGGCGCATATCCGTCTTTAGGCAGGTAATACGGAATTTTCACTGCCCGGCTGTCGTACTGTTTTTTCTTTACCAGTTTCAACAGGGCAATGAATGAAGCAAACATGCCGTCAACAACTTTCATACTCTGCTGTGCAATATTCGAGTTCAATATTCGATAATTCTCAGAAGCCTTCAATATCGCGTAAGTTTTCTCATAGCCGAGATACTTGCCTTCACTGAAGAAATACTGCCTATTAACGTAAATAGCCTCATTCATCAAGTTCTTGGAAGTCCTGCACAACTCACGCAAAACACGGTAATCATCTTTAGACAAATGCTTTAACTGTTGCTTGATTGTAAGATACATTTCTTTATCTCACCTCCTTTTACTAGAAGTATATATTACCAGTAAAAGAATATCAAGCAAAACTAAACTCGCGGCTTATATCCCCATAGCTAAAGCAAGTGGTTTTACGCCGTTTTTTCGATAAAGCAGATCAGATTTTGACTCGTCAACAGAAATTTTCACCTGCAAATTCATAGCTTCCGCAAGAGCCGAGAAAAGCGCGTAAACTATTATCTCGTAAATCTTATCGAGACTCCGTTTCAGCCCGGCTTCGTACCTGAACGAGTCAATAAATTTCTTCACGTCAAAATTTTTTGGTGATGATGTATTGCAGTACTCTAACGCTTCATGTAACTGTGAATGCCTGTCGATGAACCTGCTGTATATATGAGCTTCAATGCTTCCGCCTGTTTCACGGTTGATTTTTCCGAGAACGCTCAAGACTTCCGGGGGGATTGCGTTTGCGTCAAAAAGATTATCCTGAAATCGTGAGCTGCTTGTACATACCCTCCCTCATAGCCTTTAACATTTCACGCGCTACTGCCTCTATCACCGGGACTGCTACAGAGTTCCCGCACTGCTGCTTCATTTTCCCGTAAGACACTACGATTCTGAAACTCCCAGGGAATCCTTGCAAGCGTAACATTTCGCGCTCCGTCGGCCTCCTCTCGTCATTAATGAGTATGTAGTTTGCTGACGCTCCCGCACGTAATGCCGCTGACCATTCATGAGGCGTAACAGTGCCCGCAACATTTTCATGTGATATATACGGCTTGGGAAAATTTTTGTCCTTCAGGCGTGAAAGACGTGATGCCCTTATCGAATCGCTGACGTAATATTTTCTGTCCGGGTTAATTTCGAGAATGTCGGATAATTTTTTGCGCTCGCATTCGGGAACAGGTGAAGGGAATGTGAACAGCACATTTTCACGGAAGCCCGTAATAATTATTCTCTCACGTTTCTGAGGAAGTCCGAAATCTAACGCATTCAAAATTTTTGCGTGAACGTTATAGCCGAGACTCTCAAGGTGATTCATGATGATTTTGTACGTTCTGCCGTTGTCGTGAGCCGTAAGATTTTTCACATTCTCAAGCATAAAGGCTCTTGGCTTTTTGTCGCGCAATATTCTCTCAATCTCAAAGAAGAGAGTCCCTCTTGTCGTGTCTGCGAATCCCTCGCGCTTGCCTATAACTGAAAATGCCTGACAGGGGAAGCCCGCCAAAAGTATATCGAACGCGGGAATATCCTCCGACTTTATGCCGCGAATGTCCCCGCATGGCCGCTCGTTGAATTTTGCGCTGTAAGTCTCACATGCTGACGTGTCAATCTCAGACGAGAATACGCAGTCGCACCCGGCATTCTCAAAAGCGAGCCTTATTCCCCCAATCCCCGCAAACAAATCGATAAACGTCATAATTCTTCCGAGAAAAAATCACTGTCGACTCGTTTTATCTCGTATGTATGTTCAACTGAGACTCCTACATTATGTTTTATCATTAAGCGCGTTAAAGTTATTCCGTCAATGCCTTCATCGTTTGAGAGCCGTGTTACTTTTCCCGCGTCATTAATTCCGTTCCCGTAACCCATACTGAGAAGCAATTTCACAACAAGCCTTTCAAAACCTGACGGGGATAATCTCATTACTTCATCCATTAACTGACTCGCAAGCGCAGATGTTATTTGCTCATATGCTGATTCAAGAATTTCTGCGGGGGATTCGTTTTTCTCTTCCTGTGATGATTCTGAATCGTTTTCAGGTGATATTGAGCGGAAATCTTTGAACGTGTCATAATTCGCAAGGTACTCAAGATCTATTCTTGCGCCTGACTTGAGAGCCTTTTTGCCTTCAGCTGTGATTCGGTAATTTCCCCTCTGAGGAGTCTCGACAAGCCCGGCTTTTTGCAGGTAAGTTTTTGCCCAGTTCACGCGGTTGTAAAATGTCGTCTGTCTTCCGCTCGGTAACATATCGGAAATATCAGCCTCAGAGAGATTCATTTTCTGAGCTATTATCTCTTTCACTTCTTTTGCTGAATGTGTTTCTCCGTCCTTCAGAGCCTCAAGCAATACCCCGAAGAACTCAAAGAATTTCGGCACGGCCATGAAATAATCACCCCTTTCACTTCACCATTACAGCAACGCTCTCAACATGTACCGTCTGCGGGAACATGTCAAACGCTCTCACATTCTCAAGCCTATAGCCTTTCCCCGCCAAAATCTTGCAGTCCCTCGCCAGTGTTGCCGGATTGCACGACACATAAACGACTCGTTTCACGCCGAAATCATTTACAGCCTCAATCACCGAACGCTCGCAGCCATCACGCGGAGGATCAAGCACAACAGCATCATATGAGTCTCTCAGGTCAGCAATAACATCTTCAGACTTGCCGCAAAAAGTTCGCACATTCCCGAAATTATTGGCCGCAAGATTCTTCACAGCCATTTTCACCGCCGGCCTGAACTCCTCAACGCTTGAGATATTTTTCGCACCCTCAGCAAGAAAGCACGTCAAAGCACCCGCCCCGCTGTAAAGCTCAAGAATATTTTTCGCGCCTCCTGCCATTGATGAAGCGTACGAGAAAAGTTTTTCAGCCTGGCCTGTGTTTACCTGGAAGAATGACGCAGTCCCGAACGTAAGCAAGAATTTTCCGAGCCTCTCTGTGATTAGCCCGGTGCCTGTGAGATTCTCCGTGTAATTTCCGAGAATGACATTACCCGGCTTTGAGTTGTGATTGAGCGTTAATGTGTCAGGCCGCGCAAGATTGCCCAATGACGCGAGAGCCTTTACGCTTTTTGCCGATAATTTTCCGTTGATGACGAACGACAACAGAGACTCGCCTGTGTTGATTCCTGTGCGTGCTATGATGTGGCGTAATTTTCCCGTATTTGTCTGCTCATTGTAGCCGTCAAAGGGATAATGATTCTGATTGAGGCCGTCAAGAATTTTGCTGTAAATTTCGTTGAGCCTCTTTGCGTTTACGGGGCATGAGCGGATAAATTCGAGCCTGTGAGTCCCGGCGCGGTAAAATCCCGTAACGATTCGGCCATGAAGACTCTGAACAGGAAACGCAGCTTTGTTCCTGTAACCCCAAAAATTTGGCGATGGTTCACATTCGAGTCCGTCAAAAATTTCCTGCGGGAATCCTCCGAGTCTCGTCATCGCGTCCCGGACTATTCCGGCTTTAAGCTGTAACTGTGTTGCGTAATCCGCGTGCTGTAGCTGGCAGCCTCCGCAACGGCCGTAATATTTGCACTTGGGAATCACACGGCCATGTGAGGACTCAATTATTGATGTTACATCAGCAACCGTAAAATCTTTTTTCCTCGCAACAATTTCAGCCCTCACCTTTTCGCCCGGCAAAGCTCCGTGAACAAATACGACTCCCGACTCAGTCCGTGATATTCCGGCTCCCTCGCTGTTTATTCCTGTTATCGTGAGAGTCAGAATTTCACCGTGATTATTCCTGCTGCTGCTCGTGATGATGACTCCCTTCCCATTCAAAGTTCTCACCGAGATAAAATTTACGTGCTAATTCGTTGCCTGCTACTTCTTCAGGCGAACCAGACAAGAATATTTTTCCGTCATGTATGAGATATGTTCTGTCTGTGATTGAAAGAGTCTCGCGAACATTGTGATCTGTGATTAATATCCCGTACCCCTGCGCTTTAAGCTCGTGAACCATAGACTGAATATCAGCAACCGCAATCGGGTCTATTCCGCTGAACGGCTCATCAAGAAGTATGAATTTCGGCTTGAGGGTCAAAGCACGGGCAATTTCTACACGTCTTCTTTCACCGCCTGAGAGGGCATATCCTTTTGTCTCTGCAATGTGCATTATCTTGAACTGTTCGAGAAGGGCATTCGTTAATTCATTGGCGCGGCGTTTCTTTCCAGTTTCTTCCCAGACGAGATTAATATTTTCACGCACCGTCAAATTCCTGAATACTGATGCTTCTTGAGGGAGATAACCTATACCCCTTCTTGCGCGCTCGTAAACAGGAAAGCCGGTGATGTCTTCTCCGTCAATCGTAACCATTCCCGAATCAGGCCGGATCAGTCCCACAATCATGTAGAATGATGTAGTTTTTCCCGCTCCGTTAGGCCCTAAGAGTCCAACGACTTCACCCGGGTCAACCTGAATGCTTACTCCTCCGACAACGAGTCTTCCGTCATAACCTTTTCGCAAATCTCTTGCTGTGAGTCCGTTACGTTCGTTCATTTCTTGCGTGTCTTCCTTGTCTTTGATGATGATGATTTTTTCTTGGGCTGTGATTTTTCGGAAGTGTCTTTCTTTGGTGCTGTGTCAATTTTGATTGAGGTATCCTGATTCTTTCGTTCGCGGTTGATGTCTATCGTGATTTCCGCACGGTCTGAATTTACGCCGCTTCCCTCAACTTTTCGCGTTAATCCTCCGAGAGCCTCGACTCTGTTCTGGTCCGGGAAATATACGACTGAGTCAGAACGCAGAGTCCTTCCTCCCTGAATCGCTACTACATGGCCGCTTACTACAACGCTTCCCCGCGCAAGGGAGTAAAGCGCGTGATCACCTTTGAGGCTTACGGCTTCTTCCTGAGCTTTTGGCCTTCCTTTGAGCCAGACTCGTTTTTTCGCTGTGAGTTCGTGAAGGTCTCCCGCTTTGAGGAATCCTTCAACCGAGTCCGCTCCGAAACTTAATCCCCGCGAGCTGTCCTCAATGTTATGTGCTTTCGTGATCCAGAATTTTGTCTGCGTGTCTTTCCCTGAAGGCTTGTCGACTCCTCCCGCGCCCGTAATCGTGAGTTTATCCGCGTCAAGTTTCATCGTTCCCATGCTGCCTTTAACGCCGCCGATAAAATTACAGTTTGGTATGTCCGCAAATGAGATTGATACTTTTCCCGCTTTGAGATCCACTTTGTCCCCGTACCATTTCCCTGAAGCTATTATGCCTTTGTCGAAATGAACGATTCTTTGTTCGACATTCCCGGTTCCTTCGGGGGCTGACAGCTTGAGGTCTCCTGCTGTGATTATCACGTTCCCGTCCGCGATAAAATCTCCAGTCTCAGCGTCAAATCTCATCCTGTTCGCTGAAAGTGTAGCCTGATCCGGCATCGCTGAAGAGTCAAGCGCGTAACATGGCAGTGTGATACATGAACACAATATCATGATGATACATGCTGAAATTCTGCGTGTCATTGAGAGTCTGAGTCTCCTTCCGTATAACTTGTGTGAGAATTTCCGATAAATATATCATAATAATAATTACGTAAATCAACCTATTGACAACCCCCCCCCCTATAATACTAAAATTTACGTATTGACATTTCCTGAAAAATAATTCTTGATTTAAGGTGATATATTGATCTCTATTGTACCCTACAGCGGTGAATACAAGGTCGGTGTTCTCGCTGTGCTTAAGCGTAATTTCCCCTGGATGGCAAGATATAGTGATGAATGGCTGTCAAGATGGCTTTCTCCGCTCATTGAATATCATTGGGCTGATGATCCTGACATTTCGGATGTCCCGTTCAAATACGGAGCTATTGTTCTTGACGGTGATAATGTTGTTGGTTTCTTCGGGACAATATATTCATACCGTTTAATCGGCGGGAAAAAATATCTCTGTCTCAATTTCTCGACATGGTGCGCTGATGCCGAATACCGTATACATACATTCAGCGCGCTGAAAAAACTTTGCGCGACTGCCGATATTCTCACGGACTTTACACCTAACGAGCCTTCACGGGAAATAATTACGAAAATGTTCGGCTTCAAATACGCGGAGACAAAATGCTTCAACCTCTGCCCCGTTCCGCTGCTCCATTCCGCAAAAGCCAGCGTCAGATTCATCAATGACCCTTCAGAGCTGAAAGACCCGGAACAATCTGCAATTTTCGCAGAACATCAGAAATACGGACTCAAATGCGCGGAGTTTGAGAGAGACGGCGAAAAGGGCTGCATATTCTATTACTTTCACACGAGCAGGAAATTAAAGCTCTACCGAATTGTGCGCACCGTAAAAATCTACAACAGAAAGCTCTTCACGGAAAACCTTCGGGAAATAGCGCGGAAGATTCAGAAACATGAAGGCTTCTTCATTCACTTCTGCGTTGACTCGTGCTTCATTGACGGCAAATTATCCTACCCTCTTTACTTTGTGAGGAAAGCATACAGGTGTGTGAGAACAAAAGAGAACATTAACTTTCAGCTTGACTTCCTTTACTCGGAGCTGTCAATGCTGGACATATGAAAGGCGGCGCAATCATGGAAAAACTTGCAGGCATTCTCAAAGAAATAAAATCGGATGTTGATTACGGAAAAGAAAGCAGACTTTTCACGGACGGTATATTAACGTCTCTCGATATGGTTCGGCTTGTGCTTGGGATAAATGAGCTTTTCGGGATTGAGATAGACCCTGACGACATAATCACCGAGAATTTTGACTCAGTCCCGGCCATGATGAAACTGATTGAGAGATACGGAGGCAAATAATTTCATGGCGAGGATCGTAACAGATTACCTTGACGAAACAGCGAGGCTTTACCCGGACAAAGCAGCATTCATTGACGAGAAAAGGACAATGACATTCAGCGTGCTTAAAGAGGAATCGCAGCGCATAGCCGGACGGATTATTGAGCTTGGACTCAGAAAGAAGCCCGTTGTTGTTTACCTGAATAAAAGCGTTGAATGTATTGCGGCCTTCATGGGAACAGCGTACAGCGGAAATTTCTACAGCCCTATAGACACAAAGATGCCCGCAGAGAGAATACACAAAATTATTGACAGGCTCAAACCGTCAGCAATAATCACGGACGAGTCGCACATGGCCGAGGCTGAAGAGTTTTCGCAGGACGCAAAAGTGATTCTCTATGAGGAAGCGCAGAGAGTTCCGGCTGATGTTGGAGCGGTTGAAGCGGCAAAAATGAGCGTGATTGATTCTGATGTGCTTTACGTGCTTTTCACGTCAGGGTCAACAGGAACGCCGAAAGGGGCAATCATTTCACAAAGAGGAATTATTGACCTTGCGGAATGGGCAGCAAATGAATTAGGCTTCAATCATGAAACAGTCTTTGCGAATCAGACACCGTTCTATTTCAGCTTCTCGGTCTATGAGATATACCAGACGTTGAAACATGGCGCATTGACATACATTATCCCCGAAAAACTTTTTGTGCAGCCCGCAAAATTAATGCGCTATCTTGATGACAATGAGATTAACACGCTTGTGTGGGTTCCTTCATTGCTTCAAATGCTCTCACAGTTCGGCGTTTTGAATCGTCCGCATGTAAACTCGCTGAGAAATATTTTGTTCGGCGCAGAAGTTTTCCAGACAAAGCACCTCAACAGATGGAGGAATGAATATTCCGGCGCAAGGTTCGTGAATCTTTTCGGCCCGACAGAAGTAACAGACACATGTACATATTACGAGATTAAGCGGCCTTTTGCTGATGATGAAATGCTCCCTGTAGGGTATTCATGCGAGAATAAAGACTGCTTCCTTCTCGGCGATGATGACAAGCTCATAACGCAGCCGGATATACTCGGCGAAATATGCGTTAGGGGTTCGGGGCTGTCTTACGGATATTACAATGACCCGGAGAACACCACAAAAGCATTCGTGCAGAATCCTCTTAACACTTCATACCCTGAGACAATCTACAGAACGGGCGACCTTGCAAGATACAACGAACACGGAGAATTAGTTTACGTTTGCAGAAAGGACTTCCAGATAAAGCACCTTGGACGGCGGATTGAACTCGGCGAAATTGAAGCGGCTGTATCTTCCGTTGAAGGCATTGAGGACTGCTGCTGCCTCTATGATTCCGACAGGCTGATAATCACGCTGTATTACGTTGGGAAAAATGATAGCGGAAATCTTTCGGAGGCTCTGAAAAAATTGCTTCCCGATTACATGATTCCCGGAAAATATATAAAACTCCCGGAAATGCCTCATAACCTTAACGGGAAAATTGACCGTCAGAAACTCAAAGCAATGATGAAAGGAGAAAATTAACATGGGAGAAATAATCACAGTGCTTTTTCTCGGCGCATGGATGGTAACAGCGAGTGTATTAAGCTATAGGCATCTGAAATGTGAGCTGTCAGACTTTGCGGAGGGAAGAGAGTAAATGAACGTCTACTTCATCGGAATGTGCATATCCTTTGCTGTATATATTGCAATAGGGCTGTACGTCAGCAGAAGAGTCAAAAGCGTAGAGGATTATTACGTGGCAGGAAGACGCGCCCCCCTGATTCTGATTGCGGGGTCAATGATCGCTTCATATGCCAGTACAGGGATGTTCATGGGCGATGCTGCTATGAGTTATGACGGGATTTTTGCGCCGCAGATTATTTTGGCTACCATGCAGACAGCGGGATATATCATCGGCGCGGTTTTTTTCGGACGCTATATCAGACGGAGCAAGGCTCTCACCGTCCCTGAATTTTTCGGCAAAAGATTCTGTTCACCGGCAATAAAGAAACTTGCTGCCTTCACCGCTATCGTAACAATGACGGTATATCTTCTCTCGGTCATTCAGGGAATAGGGACTCTCATGTCAAGCGTTACGGGACTGAATTATAATACATGCCTGTTTATCTCTATGCTTGTCTTCACGTCTGTAACAGTAATCGGAGGCGCAAGCGGAGTCCTAATCACTGATACTCTAATGGCCGGATTATTCACAGCTGCTTTAATAACAGCCTCGCTCGTAATAGCTCATAATTCCGGGGGCTGGTTCGGTGCAATTCACACAATGGCCGCTAATCCTGATACATCACAGATTCTTTCATGGGCAGGGAAATCTGGCGCGTTATACGATTCCGGCGCAATGAATATCATATGGGGATTGATTTACGGCATTGTATGGTTCTCCGTCTGCATGGCGAGTCCGTGGCAGGCAAGCCGCTATCTTATGGCAAAAAATGAACATACAGTAGTCCGTTCTTCTTTTATGTCAGCAATAGGAATATTTATTCTTCAATTTTTTGTTTACATGGCCGCCGCGATGGTTCGCATAAAGAATCCTGCGCTTGAAGATTCTTCACGTGTCCTGATATGGGCAGCAATGAACGAGATGCCGCAGATTTTAGGCGTAATATTGCTGACTGGAGTACTTGCAGCGGGAATATCATCGGCGACTACATTTCTTTCACTGGCGGGCGCGTCTTTCGCAAATGATGTGTTAGGCGTGAGAAAAGACAGGGCAATCAACACAGGACGGGTCATTATGATAATCATAAGCGTTCTAGTGTTCCTCATAGCTGTTCAGAACTCCCCCGCTATATTCTGGATAATGTTTTTCGGCGGGGCGATAATCGCAAGCTCATGGATGCCCGTAGCTTTCGCCAGCATACTAAGCGCAAACGTAACACGAGCCGGAGCTTTGGCCGGAATGCTCGCGGGATTCTTGGGCTGCTTCACTCTGAGGCTTTACACCGCCCTTAACGGAATAACTTTGTCCCCGTATTTTGACCCTGCATTAGTCGGAATGCTTCTGAACGTCATAGCTATGTTCACTGTGTCAGCGTTCACGAGAGTCAGCCCGGAGGAAACATCATCGAGGCAAATGCTTTTCGTGATACCTGAGTCCGAGAAAGACAGCGCGGAAATCCGTAAGACTCTGCGGATGTCAAAACTGTCAGCGGGAATCGGAATCTTTGTCGTAATATTCCTTCTTGCGTTCTGGGTTGTTCCGTATCTTTACCCATTGACACGATAACTGACAGCGAGCTTGCGTATTATGGTCAATAATCACTCTTCATGTTGATGATGAGTAAAGAACGTGTATAATCTCGCAATCCACAAAAAATTTACCGCAAAATTTTCGGAGGTGCGTAATTATGTCAGCAAGAAAAATCTTTGCCGCATTAATCCTCGTTTTTTACGCGCAATGTTCATCCGCTGAAGTTACTCCCAAGCAGGTACTCTCAGACCCGCGATTTTATCCCCTCGTTGAAGCCACAAGGAAGCACGGCGCAGAATATCTCCCAGGGCGTTACGTTGTTACGATGGAATTACCCTCACGCACAGGAGGCACACCGATTCTAGCCTCTACACAAATGATTATCGAGATCGGAGAGCCTGATACGCAGACATATCCATTCCGTTACGACATTCACGGAGGGAAAAAGGCTGAAGGCTATATGATCCTCGACACTGAATCAGAAGCCCCGCTGCTTATCTCGTACACAAAAAACGCGTTGGGGAAATTCGATTTATCCGGCAAATCTTACGCGGGACTCTATGAAAGCGACAAAGCCTGGCTCACGGGCGCGGTGTCTGACGGCTCAATGAACATACTGATTCCCATCAATGATATATATTTCCCGGAAGGCTGGTACTTGGGCGCGTGGAAATGTTCAGACGGCACGCAGTTCACTTTTGACGGCGGGAAAATGTACTCAAACGGGCAGGAGATCGGCACATTCACAGTTGATGACAACCGTATCACAGTTACAGCTTCAGACGGGAGCAAAGATACTGTTTATGCGATATGGAATCCCTACAAAAAGATTATTGTGATGACTTTCTCAAGCGGCCCGAACGGTATGGGAATGAACGCGGGAGTCTTTGAGCGCATGAATGATTCTGAAAAGCCAAAAACGACTCCGAAAATCCCGGAATCAAATAGCAGTCCCAAAACAAAAACTCCCAAAACTCAATCGCCCACGAATCAACCGCAACACGAGCCGAAAATGCCCTCAAAATTTCCGCCAATGCCAAAAGTAAACATGCCTGCTCGGAATATCGACATCACAGGCGTTTGGGGCGCATACGTTGAAGGGAAGCAGGTCATTCTTCAGTATCAGGGAAATAACTATTTCGGATGGATTAACGGTGTTCCGTCTGAAATGGGAATATTCACAATCAACGGCAATAAGATAACAGGCACAAGCAGCAAGGGCGAAAAATTCACGAATGAGATTGATATTGATGACAGCAGTGAATTTCTCGACATGACATACACAAACGGCTTAACAGTTCGTTACCAGAAATTGCGGTAAACAAAAATTGAGACCTCCGGGGGAAAAATCCGGGGGCCTCGCTTCTCTTAATACTCGAAAATTATTCCGACAATCGCAGAAAATATTATCCAGATTACAGGGTGAAGTTTCTTCGTGAATGTTATTATGTTCGTGAAAGCAAGAAGAATCACAGCGAGAATTATTGCTTTGATGTTGATGGGATTGCTGAAATTTCCGCCGAAAAACACAACTCGCGCAAGAATTAACCCCGCCGCCGTAATCATGGCCGAGCTTGCCGGGCGCAAACCGTAAAACGCTCCTAGTACGTACTTGTTCTCGTGGAATTTCGACAGGAACTCCGCAACAATCAGAATCACAATCACGCTCGGAGTTATGAGTCCTATTGTCGCAGTAACAGCACCGGGAATCCCCGCCGTAATATATCCCGCGTATGTCGCCATGTTCACGCCTATAGGGCCGGGAGTTGACTCCGATACCGCTATCATGTCCGCCAAATCCTGATGAGTGAACCACGCTGTACGGTCTGAAATGTCGTAAAGGAACGGAAGAGTCGCCATTCCTCCGCCGACTGCGAATAGTCCCGTCTGGAAAAATTCCCAGAACAATTTGACGTAAAGCATCAGCGTTTCACCATCACTTTCAGGATTATTCCGGCGAGTCCCGCAATCACAACGAAAATTACGGGCGACAAATTGAGGAACACAGAACCCGCGAGAATGACAACGTATAATCCGAATGTCCACGCGTCAATTATCGACTTGCTGAAAAGTTTTGTTACGGCGTTGAAGATTAAGACGCACACGCACACACGGACTCCCGCAAAAGCATGTTTCACCCATCCGATAGACGCATAAGCCTCAATGACTCCCGCAAGAAGAGTGATTATCACGACAGACGGAAATACGACTCCCAATGTCGCGACGACTCCGCCCAAATTCCCCGCAACTTTCCGCCCGATGAATGTCCCTACGTTTACGGCTATGACTCCTGGCGTGCATTGTCCGATTGCGTAATAGTCAGCAAGTTCCTCATCAGTTCCCCATTTCTTGTTCTCTACAATTTCGCGCTGCAATATCGGGAGCATCGCATAGCCTCCGCCGAATGTTACAGCACCGATTTTTGCGAACGTTATGAACAAATCTATCAATAACTTCATGCTAATATCCCTGAATATTCTTGTGCGAGTCCATCACGACAACACAGCCGTGTTTCACATTACGCAGAACTGTACGCATATCATCTTCAGGAATCGCGACGCATCCGCCTGTGTAATGATTTTTCGTGTAGCAGTGAAGGAATATAGCCGAGCCTTTCCCCGGAGTCCCCTCAATGTTGTAGCTGATATTGAGCGCGTATTTGTACGCCAAATCGTAGTCGATAATGTGTTCGCTGTCCTTCTTGCTGAATGAGTCGTAATCGCTCGTTGAAGTCATCTTGTTGTAGCGTTCTGAGTTTGAGTCGCCGACCCAGTAATGAGTCTCGTCAACCTGAGTATATCCCATCATGCACCCGGGATCAGGAAGAATCCCAAAAGCCTCCGTGAATGTGAAGACTCCGCAAGGTGTTTTCATGTCGCCTTCGCGAGTTTTTCCCCAGCCCTTTTTGCCGATATACGCATGGCATGAAAGAATTTCGCGCCAGATTCCGCCGTCATCCTTTTCGTGAAGTGAGAATATTGCGTTTGAGCCGTGAGTCCCGGAGACTATTGCGAGCTGTGAAGCATTTTCCGCCGCTTTGAGGTGTGAAACCCATTCGGGGGACTCATTGCCCGCTCCGTATGAAGGAAGCGCAAGAAGAATCACAGCAAGAACCGTGAAAAATTTTTGCATCGTGAAAATTTCTCCTCTTTGTGAAAATTTGAATTGTGATAATCTTAGCATGAAATTTTTTCCGAAAGGCTGATTGTTATTCATGAAACGAAAAATTGCGCTCTCAATCTTCATTTCACTTTTACTTTTCTCAAACTCAGACGCGGCTTCATTGCGTGAAAAACTGCTTGACATTGACGGAGTAATTTCCGTTGACGTTATAGAGCAGAAGGCGAATGTTTTTGCGGAGAAATATATTCTCACACTCTCACAGCCTCTTGACTGGTCAAACCCTGACTCGGCCATGTTCCCGCAAAGAATCGAAATCGGCTATCAGTCCGACTCAAGCCCGAATGTTTTTTACGTTGCGGGATATTCACTCACAGACAGCAGGCTTGCAAGCGATGACCGCCACGAGATAGCGAGAATGTACAACGCAAACATGATAAAGCCGGAATACAGATTTTACGGCAAATCTATACCCGAAGGCTTGTCGAACGACTCTACAGATTTATGGCAGTACCTGACGGATGAAAATGCCTCGCACGATTTTCACAGAATAATCACCGAGCTGAAAGATATTCTGTCGGGAAAATGGGTTTTCACGGGAACAAGCAAGGGAGGAGGCGCGGCAATGGTATTCGCTTCGTATTACCCCGATGACGCAGATATTTATGTTGCTACTGTCGCTCCTTTTGGTGATGAGACTGACGGGAAATTCACGCGCTACCTTTACGAGGAAATAGGCAATGAGAAATACGGCACTGAACAGGCAGCAAAATACCGGGCTGAGATTCTTGAATTTCAGGTTGAAGCCGTAAAGAACCGTGAGTATCTGCAAAATTATTACTGGAATGTTGTCGAGTCAGAAGACCTTTACATGAGGCCGTACGTAACAAAAGGGATTCTCTTTGACATGATGCTTCTTGAGTTTGCGATTCAGACGTGGCAGTATAACCAGAATTTTGCAGACCTTGAGAAGGTACTCGCAATGCCGCGTGAAGATGATCCGTCAACCGAAACCAGCGAGAAGCAGAATTTTCTTGACGCGATAATACAGCGGTTCAACGCGACAAACGTAACCCCGTCTACATGGGCGGTGAGCAGCAGATATTTCCCGTACTACATTCAGGCGGCAAAAGAGGAGGGCGAACACGATTACAGCTTTTCACACCTGCGGAATGCTCTTGCGTCTGAGGGAAGCGGGGCGATGCTTTCTGTTACGACGGACATGGAGAAGGATATACTTTTCAGGATGATGTTCACTGATGAGCAGTTCAGCGCGTTCAAATTTTCGGCAGCCACACGCAGCAGAGTCTATGATTTTCTGAGGACGACAGACAGAAGAGTCTTAATCCTTTATGGCAAGTCTGATCCCTGGTACTCTCTTCGCGTCCCTGAGTTTAAGGAGAATGCGAACATTTACTATTTTGCGGACGACAGGCAGTCTCACTCATTCAGGATTGAGAATATGCCCGATGATGTATATTACGGAACTATTTTGCTGCTTGACAATGCACTTGGTGTCTCGTACTTCAGACAGCGTTACAGGGAAGGCAACGGAAGCAGCAGCGGCTGTAACTTCACGGGAGCGGGATTGATTCTGATGATGATATTGATGACGTGGATTCACAGGCAGAAGTATTTGCAGATTTCTGACAAGACGCAGAACCTGCACGCGGGATTCTGAGAATGACATACAGCGCGGCCGTGCTCGATCATGTTGACATGGCCGCCCAAAAATCTTTTCTCCGGCACAATTTCTTCAAGCAAATGTGAAATTTCTTCTGGTGATGATTTCTCCGGGGCGATTCCCGTTCTCCGTGAAATTCTTGCTATGTGAGTGTCAACAGGGAACGCAGGAATCTTGAAGTCAAACAGCAATGTACACGCTACTGTTTTTGCACCGACTCCCGGCAACGCCCGCAGATATTCACGCATAAATTCACGGTCATGATTTGCGAGAGCCTTTATCGAGTACTCGCCGAAATCCGAATGAATGCGGTTGAGTATCGTAATGATTCGCACGGCTTTTGTAGGAGCGAGTCCGGCTGTTCGTATTGCGTCCTCAAGTTTTGACTCGCCGGCTTCAGCAACGTCTTTCCATTCGGGGAATTTTGCCTTGAGATTCGCATAAGCCCTGTCGCGGTTATAGTCGTTAGTGTTCTGTGATAAGACCGTGAGAATAAGCCCGTCCAAAGGCTCAGAATGTCCGAGTTCGGGCGGGTATTGTTCGTTGTGGTACTGTGATTCTAATGCGTCAAGAATTTTTGTTGCGTTATTCATTTTTCTGTTGACGGTGAAATTTCCTCTGCTGTTTTTGCTGAAGGCTTTTTCTTTTTGCGGGGAGTGCGTGAAAATTTCTTTTCGAGTCTCATTCCGTCGGATAACATTTTCTTGAGGCGAGATTTGACTCTTCCGTGTACAGTCTTTTCGCTGAATGATCCATCTTTGCGGGGCTTTCCTGCCGTAATTCCCGTTAAGATTTCGAGTCCCTCGTCAATGTCTTTCACAGCCCAGACCGAGAATTTTCCCTCGTTCACAGCGTCAATAACTTCATCGCTCAACATCAAATGACGGACGTTAGACTCAGGAATCATTACGCCTTGTTCACC
The DNA here is from genome assembly GCA_946183145.1 of uncultured Fretibacterium sp. Classification (GTDB taxonomy): domain Bacteria; phylum Synergistota; class Synergistia; order Synergistales; family Aminobacteriaceae; genus JAFUXM01. Next base: position 68,611 of record CAMGZM010000010.1, read on the forward strand.
CGTCAAGCCTGAAATCTTGCAGTACTCATAGAAGCCCTCTATTTTCTCGTTGACTCCTCCTATAGGCTGAACGTTCCCGAACTGGTCAACCGATCCTGTTACGGCGATTCCCTGATTGAGCGGGAGTCCTGAAAGCGCAGAAAGTATGCAGTAAAGCTCCGTTGAAGATGCGCTGTCGCCCTCAATGCCCGAATAATTTTGCTCAAAAGTTATATGTGCGCTCAAACTTAACGGCATATCCTGAGCATATTTTCGTCCGAGATAGCTCGAAAGAATCATCAATCCTTTGTTGTGAATGGGGCCTGTCATTTTGACTTCGCGCTCAATGTTCACGACTCCTTCCTGACCCATGAAAACATTTGCTGTGATTCTTGAAGGATGGCCGAATCTGTAATCATTGAGATCTATAACGCTGAGTCCGTTTATCTGCCCGATTACCCCGCCGGAAGTGTCAACACGTATAACTCCGTCGCGGAATGCACGAGTCAATTTCTCCTGATAGAGTCCGAGCCTGTAATTTCTGTGATGAATAGCCTTGATTACGTCAGAGCGCGTAACAATTTTCCCTTCAGCCCATGCGCTTGACTCGGTGATTAGTTCCCGCAACCTTCCTGTTTCGACGGATAAAAGATTCTGGTCTTCTGTCTCTCGTCCTGACCATTCAATAATCTCTGAGAGTGCAGAAGCGTCAAAAGGCTTGAGATTCCGAACCTTGACATACTCTGCTATGTAGCGTGCCATTCTGCGTTCGTTTGCGGCTGTTCTCGGCATGTCGTAATCAAAGCTGGCCTTAACCTTGAAGATTTTTCCGAACTCAGCATCATAATACTGCAACAATTCATAGATATACGCTGTGCCCGTCATAATGATTTTGAGATTCATGGGAATTGCTGACGGCCTCAATGACGCTACAGGCAGCGCGCCGTATTGCTCGCCAAGATTCTCGATTGCTGCCTCGCCCGTTCGCAGTATCCGCTTGATTGACTCCCATGACATGAAATTCATCAAAACTTTCTCAGCGTCAATAACGAGAAATCCCCCGTTAGCCTTGTGGAACGCCCCCGGCAATATCCGGCGGAAATCAGTATATAGATACCCTTGATGACTCTCGTACTCAACCCGCCCGGATAAGTTGTAGTATGTGGGATTCGTCTCCCAGATTACGGGCGCACCCTTTTGCGGATCATTGCTGACGAACAAATTAGCCTGATAGCGCGTGAAGTCAACTTCTGCGTTCTCATCTCTTGCCGCCGTAACGAATGCCCCGAAATTCTCGATGATGTCATCAGTCATTGCGTCAAACCATTTCAGGAGGGATTCATTTCCGTCATATTTCCCGCGAATCTCATCAAGTACAGGAGCGATTGCGGCCCGGCAAATTTCTGCGTCAAGTTTGCTGAGAGTCTCTTTGAGCTTTTTCTCCATGTCGCGGATCTCACGCATTCCCAATAATGTACGCTGAGAAATCTTTTCGCTTTTTTCCTGATACTTTTTCTGTTTCTTGTCGTCTAATGCTTCATATTCTTCCGGCTTAAGCTCTCGTATTATCTCGTTGCCTTCCTCGTCTTTGTCCTTGATGAGGGGGATATTCACGAAACCTTGAGGCGTTCTCTTGAGGCTGAAATGTTCACGGGCGGCGCGGGCTTTAAGTTTGTCCATTATTGCCCCGGCTTTTTCCTGAAACGCTTTCACGTAGCCTGCTTTCGTCTCTTCGTACTGGCTCTGCTCAAATGCGCGGCTGATTACGGTCTTCAAGTCTTTCACGAGCGAGTCAAGGTCATCGGATAACTTTTTCCCCGAACCTGCTGGGACTGAAACCGCAAGAGGCTCACCGGGCTTTGCGAAATTGTAGAGATATAACCAGTCATCAGGCGCAGGAAGATTCGCGGCCATGTTCCGCAGACGGTCAAGCACATAACTAGTTCTTCCGCTTCCGGGCTGCCCTGTAACAAAAATGTTGTAGCCTCTTCCGTCAACCCTCAATCCGAACTCCATAGCCTCAAACGCTCTCTGCTGTCCGATTAACGGCTCAGGCTTTCGGGATTTCGTGAGGGGTATATCTTCCGTTGTGGTTAATTTCCAGGTCTCAGGGGGCTTTCTTCTCCGTAATTTTTCAGGTGCTAATCTATTTTTTGTGGTCAAAATTTTCTCCTTTATTCTGACAGGCATTTATTCGCCGCTAATATCTCAATCACGGCCATGTCATCACCTTCAACAACAAGATTGCTCATTTTCTCGTACTCTTCATAGCCTCCGAGCGTGTCAAGAACATCAAGCAGGTATTCCCGCTCGCGTTCGTCAAAACGATTCGTCAAGAGGCCGAATAAAATCGTTCCGCGCTTGAACCAGTCAGAGAAATCATCAGACACCGACAATACATCATAGTACATAAACGCGAAATCAAAATCAGGGTGTTCATCTTCATCATCAGGCTCATCATAATAATTCAGCATGTAGAAAGGCACATCAGGCGCGAGGCTCAGTGCGTCCCAGAACATATTAGCGCATACTGACACACTTTCACCCGGAGCTGTCATCCATGCCGCAACAAGCCGCGAATATGCCCACGCTAAAGAGTGCGAGTCGTCCTTGAGAGTCTCGCTCAGTATACGCTGCCATTCCTGAAGCTCAATCAACACGCGGTAATACAATTCCTTGATGTCGTTTTCTGAGTCGCTGTCAATTTCAGGGACTTTCATCGCGTTTTCACAGCATGACAAAGAGTCTTCCGGCCTGTTTACGGTGAAATACGTGAAAGCCAGCCTGTAATTTACGGAGTACGTTAATTCGTCCTTGTCGTCTGGTGAAAAATTCTGCGGGTCATCAAGCGATTTCAGGGCGTGAAGCAAAATTTCCTCGCGTGAATGGTGATCTTCTGTCATGTCCGCAATGAGTATTAACGCCTCTGTGTTGTCGGGCGAAATTTCGAGAATCTGACGCGCAATTGATGCCGTTCGTTTCGCGCTCCCGGTCGTATATGCCATGTCAAGAAGCTGTTCTATGCGTGAATTTTTGTCATTCTTCATGTTAATCTACGTCCCATTGTCCTTCACTGCGTGATTGTTCCTGAGGCGCTGACGGTGATTCGTGGCTTGTGCCGGAACTGCCTCCGAGTGATGTTGTTGTTGTCGATGATGTTTCTGTGCCGTCCCCGTCATGCTCGTAATACTTTAAGTCCCTCAATATTACGCGCCCGCCCCATATAAATCCCCATTGACGTGCAAGGTCAGCAACTTCGAGAGGCTCCCCGCCGTAAAAATACGCTCCGTTTTTCCTCAACTCGTCAGATATGTACGGTGTGAGTCTCTTTATCATCTGCCATGTATATTCGCCGGGGTTCTGTTCAAACCTTCTCCATTTGCTGCCAACCCATATATACAGCCCTGCTCTTTGTGTGTGCCATGCTATTACTGTGTTGATGTACTCAGTTTTGAGCCAGCCGATTCGGTTAATGCGCTTGTCGCGTATGCTGAGAAATTCCGGGCTGTTAATGTCTCTTCCCCAGCTCCACAACGCCGCAATTCTCGCGAGCCCGGGAACGTTCGAGGGAATCACCGAGCCGACAAGAATATTTGTAGGCTGAATCGTTCCGGCTGTATTCATTTGTCCGTATACCCATCTGTTTTCGGCAATCTGCGCAACAGGAAAACCGTCAAACGTCGCGTACCATCCCGCAGGCAAATCGACAGGTTTCCAGATCTCAAAGTTCATCGCGTAAGCTCTCTGATATGCCGACATAACCGCGCCGCGATATGATCTCGCACCCTGAAGAACAACTCCGCCAGGCTTCACTGATAATCTTTCAACAGCAAACGATGAGGAAACAGCGCAAAATAACATTAACATGATTAACATTGCCGATTTAATTTTGAAGGGGGACAAAATTTTTCACCTGCCGTAATTTTTTCACATTATAACTAACTCTTGATTTTCACGCAAAAAACACAACAAAAAAGCTCCCCCGTAATTTTTGAGGGAGCAATTATTTTACGGCGTTAATTCATGTATGGACTCTTCGGAGATTTGAGAGTTTTTGTCTTCTTGGCTTTGCTTCGTGATGATTTTGCTGACGGTTTTATGTCTTTCCGCGCTTTAACTTCTGCTGCTTTGTTCTGAAGGTGCTGGAGTCTTCTGTCAGTCGGCGGATGTGAATTGAATCCGTCAGGCTGAGTCACAAATTTGTGCTTCTTAAACTCGTTCATAGCGTTGTAGAGTCCGTAAGGGTCATAGCCTGCTTTCTTGAGAAGCTCCGTTCCGTAATCGTCAGCTTCAACTTCCTGCTCACGTGAGAATCCGCTCTCAATGAGTTTAGAGCCTACCTGCCCGGCCGCCTGTGCTGCGACTCCTCCCCAGCCTCCGATTCTGCCGAGCAAGTTTCCTGCAATCGCCCAGCCTACAGCGCGAGAGACTCCCTTGCTGTAATGTCCGAGTCGAACATGGCCGATCTCATGCCCTAATACCCCGGCAATTTCTTCCTCAGTGTTAAGGATTTTCATCAAGCCTTTTGTTACGTGGACGCTGTAATTATTCTGATTCTGAAATTTTACCCACGCATTCGGCGAGTCATTCTCCTCGTAATTTATCGGCACTTCTTTGAAGCCGTCAGCCTTTGCGATTCTCCTCCATGCTGATTCGACAACTGCATTTGAGATTTCACCGTAAGCACACGAACAACACACAGCTGAAATCATTAAGGCCGTGAAGATTTTTCTCATGTCAAATTCTCCTTTCTTTGAAAAATATGATACTGCAATTTTACAACCTATGATAATTTTTTGACTCTGAAAATTTCCGCAAACTGTTACGATGTTAACATTCAGAATTTCGGAAGCACTTACGTGATATTTGATTGAGGGTGTAAAAAAATTTGGCGGAGAAATTACCGGGTGTTATTCTGTTTGTGCTTGCATTATGAAACAGATGAAACTCGCAGGGGTCTCAGCGTGAATGCAGCCTAATATTAATCAATCATTTCACCGATAAAAATTGCAGGATAGTCTTCACAGAACAGGAGGTTATATCTCATGGCATCTATGAGCGTATCAGGTGTAGTATCCGGCATGGACTGGGACAGCATGATAGATGAAATTATCACGAATGCCGCCAAGCCCGCGCAGGTGAAAGTCAACAGAAAAACTAACCTGACAAACAAGAAATCGCTCTTTGAGGAAATGAAGGTTACAATGAACAGTCTTCAGTCCTCATTGTCGCCCCTCAAATTACCGTCAACCTACAAAGCTAAAGAGATCAACATCGAGCGAATAGACACATCAGGCTCGTACAAAGGAGTCTTAACCGCAACCGTAAACGCAGACGCAGAAGTCAACGTTTGGGACGTGAAAGTGAACAGTCTCGCAACAGCACAGACAAACCGCTCAAAGCAGATAACATCATCGACACTCGCAAGCACCCTTAACGGACTCGCGTCATCAACATTCTATGTGAACATGGGCGGGCAGAAAGTCGGAATCGAAGTCAACGCTACAGATACCCTTCAGACTCTCAAATCCCGCATCAACAACACGCTAAAGACTCTCGATAACCCTTTGGCCGTAACAGCTTCAGTTGTCGATAACAAGTTAATCCTCAAGAGTGATGACACAGGACTCGGAACACGAACAGCAAAAGAGACGATAAATTACAGGTCATCAGGAATAAACACGCTCTCTAACATTTCCGTAACGTCAGATACCGCCAGCAATCTCAAAATCACAAAGGGCAGCAAGTCATACACATACGGAACAGATTTCACCGTCGCAAATGGAAACGAGATCCGCTGGAAGCAGTATGACCGCGGCGATGAAGTTGCGCTGAATGGACTCGTTGATGTGAAATACAGAATGGCCGCCGGAGATGTCTACGAAAAAACCGGGACTTACGGCTCAAGCGAGGCAGAAATTTCCGGCTTTGAGATGGTCAACAAAGGCACGTTAGGTTCGCGGGTAAAGATTAAGGACTCGGACGGAAATACGTACACTTACGGCGAGGATTTCACGATTACGGACAACAAAGTAGTTTGGCTTGACGAGGAAGAGTCAACGACGTATGAGCCTGACACGTATACAGTGAGCTACAGCAAGACAACGACAGAGACAGCATCAGCCAGCGGAACAAAATCCGGGACACAAGCCGCGCCGACATCGTACACAGTGAGCTACAGCAAAGAGCTTATATCTCCTGTGTCAGTAGCAGCGGGGGGAAACTTTAAGGTGTTAAGCTCCTCTCTAGCTTACTCAATTTTAAGCAATATTGATGGTCTGACTTCCTCGGATGTATCTGCTGCTACAACTACCAAGTACATTGTGCCGGAAGACGAATCAGAGTTTACCCTTACTGACGGGACAACGGAATATGTTTACGGCAAGGATTACATTATCAGATCCGCACCTGCTTCAGTTGGAAGTAATAACTCCATACTTTCATGGTATGGCAATGTCTACACTATTGGCAGCACCAGCATACGCTACATTGATGACTATGCTGGGACACCTGTCTTGAACGTCAACCCAACACCCACAAGCGGAACATTACTGCTCTCATACACTCACGCATACAAATCACAGAACGGCATATCACCCGAAGTGCTTTCAGTGGCAGGTACAGACTACGAGAACATAAACATAACTGACGCTGACGGCAACGAATACACATACGGGACTGACTTCACGATAACTGACGGCCAAATAGAATGGCTGATAAAAGCAGGCTCGGATGTTGACGATGACATAGCCCCGAACGATTTCGCAGACCTCAAAGCAAAGTACAACGCTTACGCCGGAAATGATTCGGATGCTGATTTGCCGACAGTAACACTTCTCGACTCAGACAGCGTTGTGAGAACGTATTTTGACCCCGCAGACAGAAGCCTCTTCACGATGACAGCAACTGACGCTGAGACGGGCGACACGATAAATTACGAGTATGGGCGCGATTACGTTATCAGGGTTAATGACACCGGGGACGGCTATGTTTTCTCGTGGGCTGTTACGGGCGACAAGAACCAGGACGGAACTGTCGACATCAAAGACGCTAACACTGAAGTAACGACATACACCGCCGCAAAAGGCATAAGCACATCAGGCTGGAAGGCTGCCCCGTCTGCTGACTCTGCGTACAGCTTCGATTTCACGTACACAGGAACAGTAACGGCCTCAAAAACTGTGAATGCTTCTGACTCTGACACAGACAAAACGATAGCAAACATATTCAGCGGGATAACAGTAGACCCTGCCGACTACAACGACTCAAGCGTAATCACAATCACAGACTCAGACGGCAATACTTACACGCCCGGCACGGAGTACACGATAGACTCGGCGGGAAAAATCACATGGCTTGAGAAGACCAGCAGCGCGCCGAGTTCATTCACTGCAACATACACTGTAGCTCAGGCTGATATTACCCCGGATACGACAAAGAGCAATTACGATGTACTGTCAAGCAACGGAGCTTTCCCCAAAATTGACACGCTCATGAATTACGGCTTCGAGGTCGCTGATCTTACCGCAGGCTCAAAGACTGTAAGGATAATTGATGTGTACGATCCTTCATCAACGCAGGATTACAAGTTTGAGTTCTCACTAATGAACAGCGACGGAAGCTATTCAGTGTCAGACGATTATGTTTACGGCAGGGATTATATTCTCAGAAAGTCTGAGGATGTCAGCAACCCAAACACTCACACACTAATATCGTTCTACAGCAGGGCAGAAGTTACAGCCTACAAGAATCATGTTGCTTCAGACTCCGCGACATACGGCAGTGTAGACCTCTCTGGCACACAGAAGAACCGCCCCGGTGATGATTACAGACTCAGCCTCATTCACAGCGCGGCAAGCACAGACGCTTCATCACTCTCATCACTGATCAGCGAGGCAAGCGGAAATTATGCGGGGATCACCATCACAGGAAACAACGGGACAACATACACATATTCAGCCGCAGACCCTGAAGACCTCGCAGACAATGAATTTACCATAGTTGACGGCGCAATCACCTTCAAACCCGTATCAAGTGCAACGCGCCCCGCAGATGGCTCAACATACACGCTCATATACGAGTCATTCAGCGCATTGACGGCAAAAGGGACTTACAACGGTTCATCATCTCAGGAAGTCTCAATCACTGTTGACTCAGGCTCAGGAAATTACAAAGGCACATCATTAAGCTATGAGCAGATACTCAAAGATTTATCCCTCACAAGCTCATCAACAACAGCCGACATTGACACGAAATTTGCGGATAATTTCACGCTCACTGATGATAACGGAGACTCATACGAATACGGCACCGACTACACGATAACGCAGGGCATGAACACCGACAGCACTAAGGGAGAACACAGCGTAGTCATTAACTGGCTGGGCAATACGCCTTCAGGAGATTTCACGCTCACTTACGCGGGACGCGGCGACGCAGGAGAAGTAATTACTACAGCAGGAGTACAGCGTAGCGCAAAAGATACGATTGATCCCGACGCTTCAAACGTTCAGACAGGATTATATTTCTCATTCGCTAATGCCTCAGACATAACCATAACTGACGGCACTAACACATATTCGCTCGCTAACGGGGACTTCACGATCTCACAGAGCAATGACGGACTCCTTAACCCCGTAATAAATTGGAACGAGGGTTCTTCATGGTTCACGCAGGACAAAACAAGCGCAACAACTTTCACAGTCTCAGTAACAAATTCTGACGGCACAACATCATCATACACAGGAACACGAGCGGCCGGAAGCGATGATTTGACGCTGAATCTCGGCAGCCTGAACTACTATTCATCATCAGATTTTGACGGCGGAACTAACACCATCACGCAGGGAAGCAAAACTTTCTACGAGAACGAAGACTTTATCTTTATGGATGACTCTGACGGACACGCGCAAGTTTACTGGCTCAATGACCGTTCGGGCGGAACAGAATGGTTTTATCCGAATCCCGGAACGCAGTACACAATCAATCACACTGACTCTTCCGGCAACACAACAAGCTACACCGCATCACGCAGCGGAAGCAGCACGCTCAACATGGCCGATTACTGGATGACGACAGCAAACGGCTCTCTCACTGTGCAATACGGCGATGGCTTAGGAATGCCTCTCGACGCTGAACCAGATTACGAAAAGGACTCGGACGGAAATTATGTTCTTGATGATGACGGCAACAAGATACCAGTAGCAAACACTGACGGACACGCGGCAATAAAAGCTCAGTACTCAATCGACATTTCAGACAGAGGCAACGGAAATTACACATTCAACTGGGTAACACCGACTCTCACTTCAAGAAGCGGACTCCCATCTATAGGCGATGAGTTGACCGTAGAATATGAGTATGACGCAAACACATTCACGATAACGGGTGAAGCTGCAGACCTTCTCGGACTTAATGATGACGTTACAGAGGCGCAGGACGCAGAATTAGTTGTTGACGGCGAAACAGTGTACAGGGCATCGAACGACATCGGCGCGGATTATAACAACGAGTTAATCAAGGGCGTAACAATGCACCTCAAAGGCACCGGGGAAGTGTCGCTTGATATTGCGCATGACGCGGAAAAAGCTGTAGAGTCGATTCAGACTTTCGTTGACACGTACAATGATTTGATGTCGTGGATTAACACGCGAATGACTGAAAGCCAGCTTGACGAGGACACAAAAGCAACGGTTGACTCTGACGACTTCCGAATGAGATGGGGACTCCTTCACGGAAATTCACTCCTGCGCAACACAAAGAGTCAGATGAGGAGTCTTGTCTCGCAGAATTTCACATTCTCATTCACGCAGAGAAAAAGCAGCGCGGAGATTTATGGCACAATGGCTCATAACGGCCTGAGGTCAGCATCAACATTACGGCTCAGAATCGGCACAAAGTATGTTGACGTGAATATAGATCCTTCTGACACATTGCAGACGATTTTAGCCAAGATTAACGATGACACAAAAGGCGGCCCGATGAATGACATATATTATGACGAGAACGGGAACAAATTGCAGTCTCCTCTTCTTCGTGCGAGCGTTGAGAATGATATGCTTGTGATAAATTCCACGTCAAGCGATGAAGTAACAATGTCAGGCTCTGCGGCCATGAATGCCCTGAAGATGAATTACACGTACAAGGGCTTGTACCAGATCGGAATCGAAACGACATCAGACGATTACGGCAAGAGCGGCGAACTTGTTTTTGACGCGGACGAATTTATGACGGCACTTGAGGACAACCCCGACGAGGTTCAAGCGTTGATGATGAAGTTCATCACACAGTTCGACACGTGGACAAAATCAATGCTCAACAGCTCCGCAAGCGGTGAAACTTCCGGGACATTGACGCGCGAAATCGAGAACATTCAGACTCAGATTGACAGCATCAATGAATATCTCGAAACTTACCAGGAAAGACTCGACCGAATGGAGGAAAGCCTCAGAAGCAGATACGGCAACACAGAGACTCAGCTCTCACGGCTCACACAGCAGGCAAGCTCAATAGCGGCGATTCTGAATCAGCTCAACGGAACAGCGTCAAGCAGCAGTTCTTCAAGCTCATAGAAATTTTCAGGCAGCCTCTCAATTTCGGGGGGCTGTTTTTTTTGCGCGTGAAAAATGATTCATGAATCTTTTTGACGGACTCAATATCTGCTACAATAATTCGCAAAATTCAATCTAACTTTTCAGGAGTGATAGTTTATGTTAGCTCTGATTAAGTTAAGCCCCGTCCTTGTACTTGGTATACTAATGAGGCTTGGGCTTGATATTCTTCTGGCTGCTCCTCTCTCAATGGTCTACGCAATCGCAATCGGAATGATTTTCGCTCACGTCCGTTTCAATGACTTGATGGACGCGGCAATAGAGAATCTCAAACATATTCTCATCGTCTTTCTGATTCTTCAGATGGCTTACGCTGTAGCAACGTGCTTCATGGAGACAGGAGTCGCGGCTGAGATAATTACAATCGCGCTGAATCTCGGAATAACCGCGAAATTAATCCCGGCTGTAGCTCTCATAGTTACGGCGATACTTTCAATCGCGACGGGAACATCATGGGGAACATTCGCGGCGTGCGCTCCGATATTCTTGTGGCTTAATCACATTGTCGGAGGAAGTTTAGTTCTCACGATTTCGGCCATTGCTGGCGGCTCGTGCTTCGGCGACAACATCGGGCTAATCTCAGATACAACGGTCGTAAGCTCAAGCCTTCAGGGCGTGCAGATCACTGACAGGGTAAGACATCAGGGCGTATGGTCGTTCCTGTGCTTAATGTGCGGAGTCGCGGCGTTCTACTTTTCGGCTACAAGCATGGGACTTCCTGACACTGTAGGAAACGCGAACGAGGCAATAGCGCAGATACCCCAAACTGTATGGGACGCATTAGCTGAGAAGAGAGCGGCGGCCGTAACACTGCTGAAACAAGTTCAGGCGGGCGGGCTTTCATGGTATATGATTCTCCCGTTAGTCGCTGTACTCGTTCTTGCGGGAATGGGCGTAAACACTCTGATTTGCCTCGGCTCCGGGATTTTAGGCTCGCTCATTTGCGGGTATATTGCCGGGACTGTTACGGATGTCATGAAGTTTCTTGAGATGGTGCAGTCAAGTTTTGCTGACGCTGGAAGCTGGGTTATCGTCATGATGTTATGGATTGGCGCATTCGGCGGAGTAATGCGGAGAATGGATGCTTTCGGCGCGATTGCTGCTCTCGTCATGAAGTGCGTTCACAGTGTAAGACAATTAATGTTTGCGAACGGGTTATTATGCCTCGTTGGAAATGCCGCTCTTGCTGACGAAATGGCGCAGATCGTAACAATATCCCCCATCATCAAAGACTTGACCGACAGGCACGTCAAGGGCGACGAAAAATCAATGTACAAACTTGCGCTGAGAAATGCAACGTTTGCTGACGCGATGGGCGTATTCGGCTCTCAGTTAATCCCGTGGCATGTATATCTTGCTTTCTTTGTCGGAATCGTTTACGCAGTTTATCCTGTTGCAGAAGGCACCGTAACAATCATTGATATTATCCTTCACAACTATTTAGCGTGGATTGCTGTACTCTCTATGCTGATTCTTACGGTAACAGGGCTTGACAGATTCATTCCTCTTTTCCGCATTCCTTCTGAACCTGAAGTACAGCTCGTCAAGGATTAATTCCTGAGGAAGTATTTTTATGATTTCGTTATTGAAACTGAGTCCCGTTGTCGTTTTGGGTGTGCTTATGAACTCAGCTGTAGGCCCCGGACTCGATATACTTATCGCCACGCCTCTGGCCATGCTCTACGCAACAGCAATCGCACTCATATTTGCCCGCGTAAAATTATCAGCCGTCATTGACTCAGCTGTACAGAACATGAAGGGAGTCGTTCTTGTTTTCCTGATATTGCAGATGGCTTATGCGGTAGCGACATGCTTCATGGAAACGGGAGTAGCCGCAGAAATTATCACAATAGCTCTCTCACTAGGTGTAACAGCAAAGCTCATAGCAGTAATTGGCCTGATCGTAACCGCAGTACTCTCTGTAGCAACAGGAACATCATGGGGTACATTCGCGGCTTGCGCTCCGATATTCTTATGGCTTAATCACATTGTCGGAGGGAGTCTAGTACTCACAATTTCGGCGATTGCGGGCGGGTCATGTTTCGGCGACAACATCGGACTCATTTCAGACACAACGGTAGTAAGCTCGACTCTTCAGGGCGTTCAGATCACCGACAGAGTCCGTCATCAAGGCGTGTGGTCTCTGCTTTGCCTGGGACTGGGCGCGGCTGCTTTCTATGCGGCGGCTGTGATGATGGAACTTCCTGACACGGCCGGGAATCCTGCTGAAGTAATCTCTGCGATACCTGACTCAGTGTGGGCGGCATTGACGGAGAAGAGGCCTGCTGCAGTTACGCTCCTAAGACAGGTGCAGGCGGGCGGGCTGTCGTGGTACATGGTGCTTCCTCTCGCGGCGGTTCTGATACTTGCGGGGGCTGGCGTGCATACTCTGATATGTCTTTGCGCGGGGATATTCGGATCACTTTTCTGCGGGCTTTTCGCTGGGACTGTTACGGATGTTATGAAGTTCATCTCTATGGTTCAGTCGAGCTTCTCTGACGCGGGAAACTGGGTTATTGTTATGGTGCTGTGGATTGTGGCGTTTGGCGGTGTGATGAGCAGTATGGACGCATTCGGGGCGGCTGCCGGATTAGTCGTAAAGTTTGCGCGGAACGTAAGACAGCTCATGTTTGCGAACGGTATTTTGTGCCTGATAGGGAATTTCGCTCTCGCTAACGATTTTGCGGAGATTGCTACTATCTCGCCAATCATCAAGGATCTTACGGAGAAAAACGTGAAGGGCAGTCCCGAAGCAATGTACAAACTTGCGCTCAGGAATGCGACTTTTGCCGACGCTATGGCGGTTTACGGTTCGCAGTTAATCCCGTGGCATGTCTTCATGGCGTACTTCATTGGTATAGTCTATGCTGTCTACCCTGCCGCAGAAGGTACTGTAACAATCATGAATGTAATCACGCATAACTATCTTGCGTGGATTGCTGTAGTTTCAATGCTGATTTTGACGGTTACGGGACTTGACAGATTCATACCGCTGTTCAGTATTCCCCGTGAACCTGAAGTGCAGCTTGTGAAGGAATAACGGACTGAGAGATTTTCAGCCTGATATAATTTGAGCAGGGCTTGAAGTTTACGGCTCTGCTTTTATCATCAACCGCAAGAAGACTCCCGCTTCTATAAGCGTGAGATGAATTGCACCAATAGGATATATAATAGCCTCATGACAGAAGAAGAGAGACTAGTCAAGAATAACCGTATACGCGAACAAGGCAGGCTGACCCGTGAAAAACGCAAAGGCCAGATATGTCGCGTGTACCGTGTGAAAATTGACATCTCTCACTTTACCCAAGCGCAAAGAGTTCACATGAAAATGCTTTTTGTTGAAGCTAAATGGCTCTACAATGATGCATTAACCTTCATGAATGATAATGACCATGATATAAACGATTACGATACAACAATTCATACAGTATACGGGCTGGATAAAGACAAACTGCCGGTAACACACGAACTCGAATACTTAGGCTCGCAGATGAAGCAGTCTATAATTCAGGGTATAAAGCACAGCCTTAAAGGTCTTGCCTCATTGAAGAAACATAATCATACAGTCGGGAGTTTGCGCTACAAGTCGGATTATGTGTCAATCAACCTTCAGCAGCACAGATTAACATATAGGTTCTATGATGAATGGCATATAGGGCTTCAGGGCTTCAGGGAACGTATACGAATTAGGGGAGCTAATCAATTCTGGAATATCCACGGGATAGAATTAGCCAACGCGAAACTGTTAAATCTCCCTGACGGTTATTATTTGGCAGTAACAACATATTGCAATAAGGGAGGTGAGACGAGGAAATATAAGCCTGAAATCGGAATAGATATGGGAATCAAGACAACAATAACGACATCGGACGGAAGGAAATACAAAGTGCTGATTGAAGAAAGTGAACGAATAAAGAAATGCCAGCGATTAATAGCTAGACGCAAGAAGGGTTCAAGCAATCAATACAAAGCCCGAAAGTTGTTGCGAATAGCATATCATAGATTAACGAGCCGTAAAAAAGACATTGCGAATAAAATCGTGCATGAGCTATTAGAGCATGAGCATGTATATATGCAGGATGAAAATCTTTCAGGATGGCACAAGGGACTTTTCGGAAAAACGATTCAGCATTCAGTGTCAGGACTCGTGAAAGCGAAACTAATACATAATGAGCGAGTAACAGTACTGTCCTCAAGAGAGCCAGCCACGAAATATTGCCCATTATGCGGAAAATTGAAAAAGGATATGACACTAGCCGACCGAATATATGAGTGTGAATGCAGGTATAGAGAAGACCGAGATGTACATGCGGCACGTAACATGATATTGCTTAGTAAGAAAAATACCTGTGGGACGCAGGGAATTAACGCCTTTGGAGAGGACGTAAGACGGAGACAGAAATGTTGCAACGCTGACCTCGTTGAATTAGGAAGCCACCAATCCGCAAGGGGTGGTAGTTCACCCAAAGAAGAATCACGAGGCTAATAGAAATGGTGAAAGTAAAAATCTGCGGTATATGCCACGAGTCCGAGATTGCAATAATGAATGAGTTAGTCCCGGATTTTGTCGGCTTTGTCTTTGCGCGAAAGAGTCGGCATTTCATTTCCCCTGAACACGCAAGTTTTCTCCGCTCAAAACTCAAACCCGGCATTAAGTCTGTGGGAGTCTTCAACAACGAATCACTTCACGGCGTAGCTATGTGCGTTGAGACCGCCGGGCTAAGTATGGTGCAGTTACACGGGGATGAAACCGGCGAATACATTGCGGCATTGCGTGAGTACGTACGATGCCCGATAATGAAGGTCTACAAGGTCGTGAATCCAATTGACGCGGAAAAAGCGTTGTATTCCACAGCTGATTATGTCATGCTTGACGGAGGCAGCGCGGGCGATGGTAAAACTTTCGACTGGTCAATGCTGGGGCGAATGAGACGTAAATTCTTTCTTTCAGGCGGACTCAATCCCGACAACATTCAGCAGGCGTTATTGCTTGACCCTCAGCCTTACGCATTAAGCGCGAACTCAGGAGTCGAGTCTCACAGGACAAAAGATTTCCGCAAAGTCATGAAGTTTATTCAGACAGTCAAGAGCTTCAAGAAATCTGGTAACCGTTAAGATGATTCAGCTGTTACTAGCGGGGATTCTCTGGGGGACGATTGGAGTCTTCGTGAAAGGGCTTTCGTCTCTTGGTGCTGACGGCTCGTTAATTGGATTCCTGCGTATGTTCTTTGCGTTCGTGATAATTCTTGCTGTCTCAATCGTGAAGCATGGCCGCAAAATCATTCTTCATGACAAGACCGCTTTATTCTGGTGCGTGTTATTGGGACTCCTCTGCAACGGACTCTTCAACGTCTTCTACACATCATCAATCAGCATTAACGGAATGGGAATCGCAAGCGTATTGATGTATACGGCTCCAGTTTTCACGGCAATAGCGTCGGCGGTAATCTTCCGTGAAAAATTCTCTGCGCTGAAAATTTTTGCGCTCTCTGTGAACATCATCGGCTGTATTCTCACTGTTACGGGCGGAAATCTCTCGGCTGAAAGTATCAACATGGCCGGGATTCTCGTGGGACTCGGCTCTGGTTTCTGCTACGGAATGGCGGCGGTAATCGGACGGCTTGCGGGTGAAAGAACTGACTCGCTCACCGTGAGCATGTACAGCTATCTTTCAGCGTGGATATTTCTTGCGCTCTTCATGAGGCCGGATATATCACTTGCGTTTGATGACGTGAAAATTCTGGGCTTGGGATTTCTTTACGGATTAATACCTACCGCGCTTGCATATGTGGTGTATTATAACGCCCTGAAGGTGATACATGACACGTCAAAAGTTCCTGTTATAGCTTCTGTTGAACCTGTAACGGCTGTGCTGATAGGGACGATAATATATAATGAGGGAATCGGGACGGCAAATCTTATCGGGGTTGCAGTTGTGATGATTTCAATTATTATAATGTCAAAGGCAAAATAAACTTTACACATACAGGTGATGGATAAATGTCGAAAATTGCAGCGGCAGTACTCAACCGCAAAGGCGGAGTCGGCAAAACAACAATAGCGGTAATACTCGCGGAAATAGCCCTTGTGAGGCACAACAGAGTCCTCGCAATAGACCTTGACCCCTCGCGGAATTTCTCTGACGCACTCGGCTTCATGAAGAACTACTTTCGCTCATCACTGCGCCTGAAAACTACCCTCGAAGACTCAGACGCAGAAGCCCCCGAAGAATGGATAGTGATCGACTGCCCCCCCACAATCAACGATGAAGAGAAGCACGCAATAGATTTCGCAGATATAGTTATTGTTCCTGTGAGGCCGGATTTCTTCTCGCTCTCGAATCTCGGAATAATGTACAGGACAGCAGAGAGATCCGACAAAGTTACAGCACAATTGCCGCTCGTGAAAGTCGGCTATGACAGCTCAGTGATGACGAAAATCGCAAATCAGCTCATCTCCGAACGTGATTACCCCGTCGCAGAAGATCTCCCAATACACAAGCACATCCCCTTCAACATAACTTCCGGCCGCGTATGGTCAACAGGACTCACAGCACGCTCACGGCAGCCCTTTGAACGCCTCTATGACAAGATAGAGAAAGCTGTTGACAAGCTCAGGAATGGCATAACAGACATCAATGAAGTGTGGACAGACAGAAAAGAGGAAGAGTCAGACGATGCGGATATTTAGGGGACTGGAGAATATACACTCCGTAATAGACCGCCACGAAACAGAATGGCGCAGGGAAAACGGAGAACCCGAACTCCGAACTCCCGACAAAATAGCGGAGTCCGTAAGACAGAGACTCGCCGTTCAGCCCGATTCAGGAAGCGGAAGATTTGACGAGAGCAGATTTTTGGGCGGAAAAACTAAGCCCGCAAAGAAAACTGAATCCGAATCATCAAGCAAGCCCGAATTTACTCCCTCAAAGCCTGATGAAGAAAGCGTGAAATTTTCAGCAGACAGATTTTTAGGCGGAAATTCTGAACCCGTTATCCCCGAAGAATCTCATGAAGCCGAGTCCGAAATTATGCCCGACGCTGAATCTAATGAGCCTGAAGCAGTAGAAGTCATCCCTAACAAAGAAGGCCGGCATTCCTGGCTCTACAATGAGGTGATGAAGGCAATAAATGACGCGTCAAAAGGAACAAGTGCGAAAATCATCGCCGTATTTATCCCCGTTGTTCAGAACGGTAAAGAGTTCGAAGACCTCCCCGCAGATGAGACTGTAACAATTTCTCCTGTTGATGAAAGCCTCGCGAAAATTGAGTCTCCCGCAAACGTAACAGCCTCCGAAACCGTAACAGCTCCCGTAAATGAAGCGTCAGAAGATGAATCACCGTCAGAAGATTTCAACCTGATTCCCGAAATACAGCCCGAACAGAAAGCCGAAATCGCAGAAACTTTCCGGGAAATGGAAGAAATGTTAGACGAGAAATCAGAGCCGGAAATCATTACGGAAGAATCTGAAACCATTACGGAAGAAGTTACGCCGGAAATTGCAGAAGAGTCTGAAATTGTTACGGAGGAAGAATCACCCGCGATTATCGCTGAAGAAACACAGCCGGAAATTATCACAGAAGAATCTGAAACCATTACGGAAGAAGTTACGCCGGAAATCACAGAAGAGTCTGAATCTGTTACGGAGGAAGAAGAGTCGCCCGCAATTATCACAGAAGAGTCTGAAACCGTTACAGAGGAAATCACGCCAGAAACCACAGAAGAAACCGAAATTGTTACAGAGGAAGAATCGCCCGCAGTTATCGCTGAAGAATCAGAGCCGGAAATTTTCACGGATGAATTGATGCCCGCAATATCACAGCTTGAGTCAGAAACTGATGATGATACTGATGATGTACTTCAGGACGGCGAGCCAATGGAGTTTGAAGAGATCGAGAATGTTGGCGGTGAAGAATTGACTCTCACAGATGAGCTTGACGACGATAATATTTTTGACGAATCACTCACTGAAGTACAGAAACCCGATGACGACAAAGCATTGATTCTTGACGAGGATGGAATTTTCCTGCCTGATGACGAAATAGAAATTATCCCTGACCCGAAAAAATAATTTTCCCGGAAATGATTCCTCCGTTGACGCTAAAGAGACGCGGAGGAATTTTTTTGCGCCCTGTAAATCTCAAGCCACTGTTCACACGTCAAATCTTCAGCCCTCATTGCGCCGTAATTCAGAACGTCAGCAAAATTCTTCAGGTTGTTCGCGAGAGTCTTCCGCCTGTGTGAAAATCCCCTGTGCAAAATCTCACTCCATAATGAGTCATTCGCAAGCCCGTAATTTCTCTCAAGCACAATTTCAGCGATTACCGAGTCGACATTGGGAACTGGCCTGAAACATTCACGCGGAACATTACGCACAATCGCGGCATGTCCCATCGCCTGAACCGTAACGCCTAGGGGATAACGTTCTTTCGTGTCCTCACGCGCAATAATCCTCATGGCCGACTCTTTCTGCAGCATATAGAGGTGATAATTCATTCCTTCAGCCGCAAATTTCAGCAGCTCCCACAAAAGCGGGGTCGTAATGTTGTAGGGAATATTAGCGATTACTTTTTTCGGGAAGGGACTCAATGATGAATAGTCAAACTTCACAGCGTCAGCCCAATGAAGAATCAAACGCGGGTCATCATCAGAAATTTCTTCAAGCTCCGGCCTCATCCGCTCGTCAATCTCGACACAGTGAACACAGCGCACATTCTCAGCAAGCAAAGCGCGAGTCAAAACGCCATGCCCCGGGCCAATCTCAAGAATCACATCATCAGGCGACAAATCAGCACGGCGAATTATGCAGGCAAGAATATTCTTGTCGACAAGGAAATTCTGCCCGTAACGCTTCAACGCCCTCATAGATTCCTCGCAAGAACCGTGATATTCCCTCCGCTGTTCACGGCTTCAGTCATTGCGTCATATGCTGCACCGACAAATTCACTCACGCTCATATATCCCCCGTCTGACAAGTCAGCAGCTCCCGCGCTTATCACGACATCTTTCGACTTTGCGCGGATTTCATTGGCCATTACGACAGCAGCAGCCCCCGAACATCTCGCAAGAATCGTGAACTCGTCATTGCTCCAGCGTCCCAGCATACTCCCGGAACGCTCCGAAATCTGTTTGTGCATTGAACGGACGAATGAGCGTATTATTCTCCCTCCGGCCATGTACCCGCGTGTGTCGTGAATTATCCTGTAATTGTCGATCCTCATCATAATCAGGCTCAAATGTTCACCGCTCTGAATCGTCTCGCTTAACTTCCTGCGAATCATATGCTCAATCCCGCGCCTGTTGAGAATCCCTGAAGATATATCAGCCGTCAATAACCGCCTCAACTGCTCCTGAGTCCGGCGAATCTCTGTAACATCCTCGAACGTGAGCATTACGCACTGAGTCCCGTTCCATTCGACAGGGGAAGCATGAATGATTATGCGCCTCTGAGAATCTATTTCAGCGTCTTGGGGAAGCTCGTTAAGTTCCTCATCAATATACGGCATAAGGTCAAACGGGGAAAAGTTTTCAGCGGCAGAAATATCCGGCATTGTGCATTCGGCAGAACCTGAACGCTTGAGCAGAATGTGAGTTATCTCGGAATTTACTTCAGGCGAGACAAGCTCAATGATGTTGCGTCCTACAAGATCAGCTCTCACGCATGAGGCAAGAAATTTGTTGACGGCCATGAATACCCCGTTGTGATCCACAATTCCTGCTCGGAATGGCACTGAGTTAAGGATTTCGGGGTTGCTGTGAATCACTGGAGGCAGCATAGGAGCAGGAGTCCGGGGAATCTCTGAGGCAATACGCAGAACGACTCCGGCTATACCCTGCGCGTCAAGTCTCAGGGGCGAGGCAGTAAGCTCCCAGATTTTTCCGTTCTCTGAGATTTCTATCGCGTTCGTATCACCAAGACAAGCCGCCGTTAATGCTTCATGAATGCCGATGTCTATATCTGTGATTAACGGGGGGTAAGTCCTGCCCTCCTCGCATTTGTGACCGAATAATCTCGCAGCTACAGCCTTGTAGCCGTGAGTCGCGTGAAGAAGTTTCCCCTTCAGGTTGATGACACAGCACAAGAGTCCCGGACATGAATCCAGGACTCCGCCCCATACTGTAGTGCTATTCTGAGTAGCCATTAGGGTGGGACTTGTGCCACTTCCACGCCGACGCAATAATATCCTCCATGCGCGTAATTTCCGGCTTCCAGTGAAGAATGTCATGCGCTTTCGTGCTGTCTGCTACGAGTTTCGCGGGATCTCCTGCCCTCCTTGCGCCGATTTGCGCGGGAATCTCATGGCCTGTAACTTTTCGCGCCGCTGTTATCATCTCCATGACTGAATAGCCGTCCCCGCTTCCGAGGTTGAAGATATTGCTCTCGCCGCCCGAACGCAAATATTCAAGCGCGAGTATATGCGCCCTCGCTAAGTCCTCAACGTGAATATAGTCGCGTATACATGTTCCGTCTTTCGTGGGGTAATCATCGCCGTAAATCGTAACATGCTCCCTCTTCCCTAATGGCACCTGAAGTATTATCGGTATCAAGTGAGTCTCCGGGTTATGCGCTTCTCCTATTGTGCCGTCATGCCACGCGCCCGCAACGTTGAAATATCTCAGTGATACATAGCGGATGTCATAACGCCGTGATACCCAGTTCATCATTTTCTCCATGATTCTTTTGCTCTCGCCGTAGGGATTTGTCGGTTCTGTCGGGTCTGTCTCAAGAATCGGGATTCTCTTGGGTTCTCCGTAAGTCGCCGCTGTTGACGAGAATATTATCCTCATTACGTTATGTTTCTGCATTGCCTCAAGCAGCGTAATCATTCCGCCTACGTTGTTGTTGAAGTACTTTAACGGTTTCTCGACGCTTTCACCGACAAGGGAATACGCGCAGAAATGTATTACCGCCTCGATTTTGTTCTCCGTGAAAACTGTATCAAGAAATTCTGCGTTCCGTATATCGCCCTCGTAAAATTTTATGCCTTCCGGGATTGATTCCCTGTGTCCTGTTTCAAGGTTGTCCGCGACAATAACATCATCGCCGTGTTCAGCGAATGCCCTTACGTTATGCGAGCCGACATAGCCAGCTCCGCCGCAAATTAATACCGACATTGCTTATTACTCCTTCCAGTTATCATAGTGTGTGTGTGGAATAGGGTTGAATATCACATCACCCATATCAATATCATAACTTTCACCGAAATCGTGCTTTCTTCCTGTGTGCATATCCGCAGGCTTGTAGACTTCTGACGGCCTCACCTCGTCATAAATGCTGCGTTTGTTTCCTGCGGGCTTGTGGAGATTCTGCGCTTCTGTTCCGCAAAGCCTCAATATTTCCTGTGATGATTTCTCCGTCAGTGCCGGGTAAGACTGCCACCAAGTATTACCGTCTGCGCTGAAGAAAATTGTCTCTGAGTCATCTCCTGAACCTTTTGCGGCCATGAGCTTGGACGGGATTAACTTCACGCCGCTGATTTCCCCTGCTTTGAGCCATGCAAATTCACCGCCCATCCATGAATCACCTGCGGGCTTTTCGGTTATTCCGAGTTCGGGAGAATGCAGACGGAGATATTTCCGGGCCGTTGAGTATTTTCCGACAGAGATTCCAGCCCATAAAGTATTATTGACGCGCTCAACTCGTATTGTGTCAAGCCAGTTGTTTGGAGTCTCATCGAAATATCCGCGTAATATACGGAGATTCGGTGCTGACTGCCCGTTCATGGCCATTGCTGAGACGAGAGAATAGAGTCCGCCGATTACCCTGTGAATTTCGGGGTCAGGGTTTACGTCCGCCGAGCATGAAGCGCACATGAAAACGCAGAGTATTAACGCAGTGAGAATTTTACGCAAAATGATTTACCTTCCTTCTATTGATTGCTCAAGAGTAAAAGCCCTTCTCCTTCTGTTATGTGAAATACATTCTGAGGGAGGGGCGTTTCTGGTTTAAGTTCTGATGGCATGAGGAGAAATACGCGGTATTGAGTTCCCCATAATGTATTTATCGCCGACTCAGGTGCTGAAAATTTCCGTTCTGCGACCCCCGGTGTCAAGTCCGCGCTGATTATCCGTGAGTTTCGCAGAGTGTAGAAATATATTGACGGATGATTTATCCCATACTGTAAAATTATGTCGTTCTTTTTGACGAGATTCCGCAGCTTCATACCCGCGTCGTGTGATGAGTAAAGCCCCGCTGAAAGGCTGAATACTCCTGCAAGAGGCATGAGACATATCAAGGCTGAAGCAGATACATTACGCGCCCATTTCACAGGCTGACGGGTCTTTGTGTAGTACCATGACGCAAAGAGAAAAAGCCCCTCCGTTATTCCCCACGGAACAAGCGACATCATAGAGGCTTCAAGCGCGGGGAAATTGTGCAGCGCGAACGGCATAAAGCAGAAAAGCACGGGAAAAATAATCAGCGTGTTGAACATCACAGCATAACGCATAGAGTGAAAGCTCCTCTGACGAAGCCACGAGTCAATCTTCCGCCCTAATAACGCCGCCAAAGCAGGAACGCACGCGCCGAGCGACAAAATATCACCAGTCAGCAGAGACGACACCGCAAAGACGCACGCCCACACGAACATGAAGAACTCGCAGGATTTTTGTGCAGGAAATTCACGCGGAAAAACCTCGTACACTGAACGCAGAATGAATCCGTGAAAAGGCACGAACGACACAAAAAGCAGCATCGATATTCCCGCAATCCCGCCGAAATTGTACGTGTAATTCTGGCAGCGCATGAAGTGTACGATTTCAGGATTAGTGATTACGAGCGCGACAAAATACAAGCCCGATAACAGCAGCGTGATTATGATTCCGCCCGGCCATGTGAAGAAATCCCGCATCAATTCCCAGTCCTCAGAGAGAACGCAATATATCAGCACCGCCAGCAACGGCAAATACAACCCCTCGAAACCGTAAGCAATAAACGCGAACGATATAGCAAGATGTGCCGTCCGCAAATTTCGTTTTTCCTCGCTCGAACGCACAATCCCCGACAAAGCTATACCCATCAAAGCGGCGTAAAGCGAATGAGGCGAGTCGAACTGCGAAACGATGAAGCAGAGAGTCATTCCCGCACAGACTGAAGCGGCGAGCCATGATTTTCGCATTGGGTCATCAGAATACGGGCGCGCGGCTTTTGCTGATGACAATACCATTAAGAGTCCCGAAAGAGCCGGGAAAAATCTCACCGCAAACTCGCTCCATCCGATTAACTTTATCGCAATCACAGAGAGCCACCAGAATCCTACAGACCTTCCTGACGCTAAAGACTCTCCGATTTTTGGGACGAAATAATTTCCTCCTGCGGCCATGTGAACAGCAACAGAAGCGTTAATGCCCTCGACAGGATCAATTAATCCGTGAGTGCCTATACCCCTGAAGAATATGTAGAACAGAAGAAGCCCGAAAAGTGTTGCGGGTTTGAGTCGCATGAATTACTTGAACAGGGGCAAAAGGGCTTTGAACTGCGGAGTACCTGCCTTCCCCAAAAGCTGATATATCACCGTCTCAGTTGGCACTACAAAGCAGCCCGACGACCTCATAGCCTCAAGAGCGAGTGAATGATTATCGCGTGAACGGCTCCCGCATGAGTCAGCCGCGACAACTACATTAAGGTTGTATTTCTCCTGAAGGTCTAACGCTGTCGAGATTACGCAGATATGAGTCTCAATCCCGAACAATATCACGGTGTCTTTTGTGCCTGAATTGAACCGCAAGTTGAGGAACGCATCACCGAATCCGGGATTAGCGGCGCAGGAAAATTCTACCTTCTCGATAACGGGCGAGTCATCCGGGGTTAATGCTTTGAGTTCTGGGACAGTTGAGCCGATTCCCTTGGGGTATTGCTCTGAGATCATTACGGGCAATGAAAGTTCGCGGGCTGATGTCAGGAGCTTGCGAGAATTTTCGAGTACTTGATCTTTATTGTACATGGCCGGGAGTAATTTCTCCTGAATGTCAATCATTAGCATGAATGAAGACATAGCCTCTATAGACTTATGCACGTGAAACAGCCTCTCAATCTGTGAAAATTTTGTGTGAAAATTATTATATACTATGTGAAAAAATGAAAGGGGATTACAACCTAATGAGCGCAAAAAAAGTTATAGCGTTTTACCTCGAGGGCTGCCCGTATTGCAGACAGGCCCGCGAAGCTGTGAAGGAATTAACAGAAGGCAATGCGGAATATTCATCCGTAAAAATCGAATGGGTAGAAGAGAATCAGCACCCGGAAATTTCAGCGCAGTATGATTACTACCGTGTGCCGACGTTCTTTGTTGACGGCGTGAAAGTGTCAGAGGCGAGGCCGGGCGAAAAGTACGAGGAATGCTGCGAGAATGTGAGACGGGTCTTTGAGGAAGCATTGAGATAGCTTGATGGAAATATATTATGACTTGGGCGAAATCGCAGAGGCATATGAATTTCGCACAAAGCGCGGCGCAATAAGAAAAGCTGTAACGGGATGGCTTGCCTCAGAAATCAGAAGCGGGCGTGTTGAAGGAGCGTATCTTCTCTTCATGTACAGGAAGGATGATAATTTCTGCAAATGAGTTGTACCTGCGGGCACTCTTAAGCAGTGGGAAATGTACAAAGTAAAAGAGCCTGTGTTTCACTGGAAATCACAGCCGGCATAGTGGACAGTGGAGAAGGTTGCGCACCAGAAAGAGAAAGTTTTTCAGGGGCTGTACAGAATAGATGCTGATCCTGTGAGACGCAGACAATATGAACTGTATCAGAAATCGCCGGAATGGAAAGCAACACGAGAACGCCGGAAGCGCATGGATAATTTCACATGCCAGAAATGCGGGGCGCATGAATTGCTGCAAGTTCATCATCTGACATATGAACATTTAGGCAATGAGCTTATGGAGGATTTAATTACCCTCTGCCGGGACTGTCATCACAAAGAACATTTTGGGGATAACAGCCGAAAACGGAGTCAAATCCGCCGTAATGATGGGCAGTATCTTCTCTTCACAGAGGACATATAACACAGGCGCAACAGAGACAGCACTAACCCGGCAAATCAAGCACTCGCAAAAGCCGCCGAGCCTCTGCTGGAATACCTGAAGGATTACCCTCGCGGAAAAACGGAGAACGCATGATGATACATACGAACCGTTACGCAGGACTGATGAGCCTGTACATACAGATACAGAACGCAAAGTATCATCACATTAACCCTGCTGAAATCTTCAACAGCAGACTTCGTAAACATCCCCACACCTAAAGGCAGGGGCTTTCGGTG
The DNA here is from genome assembly GCA_946183145.1 of uncultured Fretibacterium sp. GTDB lineage: Bacteria > Synergistota > Synergistia > Synergistales > Aminobacteriaceae > JAFUXM01. Next base: position 94,459 of record CAMGZM010000010.1, read on the forward strand.
AAGTTTGGTACTCGGCCTAATGTCTGGACACGCATACTACCGCTCCAGAATACCCTTATTCGCCGGGGCTGGTTTACTTCAGCCTCTATACGGTAGAACCTTAAAGGCTCACCCGCTTACATTGTTTTTTCTCAGCAATTTTTATGCGAACATCGCAAAGGCTACATGCCAGCCTGAAAACAGCTCTAAGACTGTTGAGTATTTATCCGTTCCTTTTACAGAACGCCCATTTATTAATGTATTGCACATTTTAAGAAACAAAAGGGTAAAAGTAAAGTACGTTAGCGCGTTTCCTCCACATAGCTATAGCAAAGGGTATCCACACGGTTTTTTGATGATTGCGAATTTCTGGTCAGGATTGTATTGGCACGCATGGAGAGATATTCCGGCCTCAAAACAGGCAAAGTACCTTGAAGCAGCAGGAGTCCAGCCCGGATTTTTCACGTTCACGGCGCATGACAAAACTATGGAGCTGTATTTCAATCCTGAATGCAAAGGTTATCCCCTAATGGACAGAGAAGAATACGACAGTTACTGGAGGCCGTTCCAGAATGATAACTGGTGCAAAAAGTTTTGCGACCCGGACGGTGAAAACTGGTGCGAACACAGGGACAAGCCCCGCCCTTCCGGGGTCGGCGACATTGTAGAAGGCAATAACGGCAGGCAGTTTGTGGTAAATCAGGACGGAAAAATTGATGTGCAATACGGCGATGATGTACTCAGTCTGCACCCGCTGAAGGTTATCGGCCATGTTGATATGTGAGAACTGTTGATTTTTTTTCCCGCGCTCTGAGCCTCCCCATGCAGGATTCTTAAGAAGTTTGATTTTAAGTTTCCACCTGAATTAACAAGCATCCTTATTCTTAAAGGCGTGGCCAGTCCGCCCCTAGCAACGCCCCGTAAGGGACTGTATAGCCTCCGAAAAGACACAACATTACTTTGATTTTTTTCTTACACATTTTCTCATAGAACCCGTCATAGTTCACATTTGTGCTACGCTGCGGCGAGAGGAAAATGTTTCCCCGTATTGCATTTGATGGTGTTGCTACATTTTTGATAACGCGGAACGACTAACCGTAAAAAATATTATACTACATTGCGGCTTATATCCCGATAGCTAAAGCAAAGAGTTTTACGGCAAGTTTCGATAAAGGCATAAGACAAAGGAGGATTCCCACATGCAGATTAACGGTCTCACAAGTTACACCGCGCAAATGCCCAATTTACAGCGCACTCATCACACATCAATCACAATCCCGACTCCGAATGACCTTCAGGACTCCGTCTCAATCTCTGAGCTTGGCAAACGAATCGCAATGAACAGGACGCACAAATCAAACCGTCTTACAGGCGAAAGCTCACAGGTTCAGGACGTTGCCGAACTGATAAGCAAATCGCTGTCGAAAGTCGAAAGCACCCTCGAAAAAATGCACGAACTCGTGAAGAAAGCCTCAAATACTGACCTTACCGCCCTTGACCGAATCAATATGCAGATTGAGTACGAGGAACTCCGCGAATCTCTTGCGGGTGCATCGCTGAAAATGAATGAGGGACTCGCTCAGATTTCGGGCCAGAAAGTGGACAAGCCTTATACTAACCTCACGAACGAAAGCCCAGACGGCACGAAAGTTCTTGAACGCGCAAGAGACAGATTAATGCGCGGTGAAGAATGGAATGTTGCGGAGGCATACGGGATTAAATACGATGAGGAAACGGGCGAAGAAATTTCGGGTTACTGGGTAACAGGCGAAAAAATGACGCGTTTCATTGACGGCTCTGAAGTATCGACGGTAAAGGACAAAATCAACGGTTCTGACACGATAAACTTGATGAGCAGTGTTACCGCCAAAAAAGGAATCGAACGTGTTGAAGAGCAGTTGACACGTGTGAAGGACATGCGCGAAAAATTCAGCTCGTTCATAATGAGCTATAACGGTGAGGATTTAGACAGCGGCGTGAAGGTCAAGGATTTGGACGAGTATGCGCGTCAGAATAAGTTTGACAGTGTGCTGGGCATTGTTGAATTTCAGGGAGCAAGATTAGGACTGCCCGAATACGCGCATTCAGAGCCGAAACTCATCACACCCACAAACGGAATGGGCTTCATGTTCTCGCGTATTGATGAAATGTTCGGGGATATTGCCGGGAAACTTGCGGCGAGTCCGATTCATGAGGGAGTCGATGACGCAAGATTTGTTAATTACGCGAATGGCAATCCCGTTATGATCGAATCTGTGATGACTTGGGCAAATTCGTGGACAAGCCCCGCCCTGCCGGGGTCGGCGCAGCTTTCGACAGTTGAAGAGCTTGAAGCACTCATAAAGGACGGGAAATCGCTTGACGGCTACAATATTGATAACACAGAACAGAAAGAAGACACACAGCCCGAAAATTTTGTAGGTTACATTTCGTCAAAAGTCAGTAAAAGTTATTAGTCAACAATAATAAATTTCCCCGATATAGTTAAAGAAAGTCAGTAATATAATTCTCCGTGCTGTGAGGGAGAAGCTAACAAAAGACCTTCACAGGAAAATACAAAAGGAGAGATGTTACTATGGCAAGATACCCAATGATGAGAATGATGGATCCTGAAAGCATGATTGATACGTTCATGAGGGGATTCAATGAGCCATTTTTCACAGAAGGCTTCACGGAGTTCGGCGCAAAAACTGACCTTTACCGCAAGGACGGTAAAATCTACGCAGAGGCAGAATTACCTGGAATTAATCCCGATGACGTAGAGTTACATGTTTACGGCGACAGACTCACACTTTCAGCAGAAAAGAAATCCGAATCAACAGAAGGCGCAAAGGACAAAAGTTATTTCCGCAGTGAGAGGCGTTACGGAAAAATTGAGCGCGTAATCTCATTCCCCGTTGAAGCTGATCCCGAAACCGCAAAAGCAACCTTCAAGAACGGAGTCCTAACCGTCGAAATCGCAGAGAAGAGTCAGGACAAAGCTCACAAGAAAGTCGCAATAACTTCCGAAGCATAACCCCTTAACCAAATCACTTGGCCGCAGTCTGAAATATGGCTGCGGTTTTTTTTATCCCCGAACGTAAAATATACTTGCAAAACTTTTCACATCACAACAAATTTCATTTCTCTCTGTTATGATTCCATTATCTTAAACATTCAGGAGAAAATTTTTATGCCTAACTATGATTATCATGACGCGCTCGAAACGTTAAACTACATGAAGCGGATAATCCCATTCACGCCGAAAACAGCAATCGTCGCAGGCTCTGGACTCGCTGACGTTGCCGACATGGTAGAAGGAGCAATTACGCTTTACGCCCATATGATTCCGAACTGGCCCGGCTCTACCGCCCCCGGTCATTCAGGGCGAATCATCGCAGGAACGATTCACGGAAGACCCGTAATTTTCCTTCAAGGCCGCGTACATTTCTACGAGGGCTACGACATGAAGGCCGTAACATTTCCCACGCGCATAATCGGTATGCTCGGCGTGAAAGAATACATAGCGACAAACGCATCAGGAGCAATAAACACCTCGTACACTCCCGGCGAAATCGTAGCGATAAGAGATCACATTAACCTGATGGGCGCGAATCCCCTCACAGGACGCAACAATGACGACTGGAACGAGAGATTCCCCGACATGACTCACGCTTATGATCCCGGAATGCTGAAAATTTTTGACGGACTCGGGCTGAAGCAGGGAATTTACGCCGCAATGCACGGACCTTCGTTTGAGACTCCCGCAGAAGTGAATATGCTGCGAATCTTGGGCGCGGATCTCGTCGGAATGTCCACAGTCCCGGAAGTAATCACCGCTAATGCTATGGGTATGAGAGTCGCGGGTTTGTCATGCGCCGCTAACATGGCCGCAGGGGTTGACCCCGATCACACGCTCACAGGGCAGGAAGTCTTAGAGGTTGTGAGCAAGTCTGCGCTGAAGATGGCGGGAATTATCACGGCATTAATTGACCGTCTGAATCAGGAGTAAATACAGCCCGTGAAAATTTATGATATATTTACAGAATGACGAAATCCCCACATAAGGAGAATATTTTATGCAAAGACTGAAATTTACGGTCATAATGTTAATCTTGCTGATTACGCCAAAATTATCTCACGCGGCATCTTGGGTAAATTTTCCGACAAGCTGGGACATAGGGCAGGCGTTCGCGGTGTCAATAACATCTACAGCGGAGTACACACAGCCCGTTGTTACGTGGATGGACAGAAGCATATCGCTTAACATTGAGGCGGGCGGAGCGGGAAAAATCTCATACGGACTCTTAGGTTCAGACGTTCGCAGAGTCAAGCCGGGAAGCTACAAGATATTTTTCGAGTTCATACAGGGCGGGAAAAAGTACAAGGCTTCAGGAAATATTTACCTGCGAGCAAGAGAATACCCGAAAGAAGAATTAAGAGTGAGTCCGAAAATGGTCAACCCTCCGAAAAAAGAGCTTCCGAGAATCCAGAAAGAGTCGAAACTAATCGGCACAGCATTACGCACAATGACAACCCCGCGAAAATGGACGACTCCTCCTCAGCCCCCGTTAGCGTCAATAACCCTCACGAGCAATTACGGTAAGCAGAGAATCTACAACGGTCAGCCGAGAGCCGGCCATAACGGTGCAGACCTGAGAGCCGTAACAGGGACAAGCGTACGCGCACCGTTTGCAGGAACAATAGTTCTCGCGGGAAATCATTATTACGCAGGAGGAAGCCTCTATATCGATTCAGGAAACGGAGTCATAACAGCGTTCTTTCACCTCAGCAATATACTCGTGAAGAAGGGCGACAAAGTAACGAAGGGGCAAATCGTAGCGAAATCTGGCGCAACAGGACGCGTTACAGGGCCTCATCTGCATTACAGCCTTATACTTGGCGGGCAGTTCGTAGACCCTATACCGTTATTATCAACAAGCATAACGAAAATGTTAAAGAATGGAAATGTACAGCAGGTGAATTAATCATGAGAAAAATTTACGGGTTAATATTAAGCGGAGGAAGCGGGACTCGTCTGTGGCCTTTGTCGCGCGGGAATTTCCCCAAACAGTTCATCAGTCTTTACGGCGACAAAACATTATTGCAGTCTACACTTCTGCGAATGGTCAACATGATTCCTCTTGAGACTCTGCGCGTAATATCCGGGGCGAAATGGCACGACTTAGTGATGACTCAGGCGGGCGGGATTTTCGGTGCTGAGAATCTCCCGGAAAATTTCATCATCGAGGAGCCTTGCGCGAGGGGAACAGCTCCGGCTATATTGCTTGCCGCTGAAGATTTATTGCGTCATGGCGCGTCTGAAGATGATGTTATGATCGTCCTTCCCAGTGATGCGTATATCCGTAACACAAAGGCATTCACGGACTCATTGAAGGCGGGAGTCAAAGCTGCTGAAGCGGGGTATATTGCGACATTGGGAATCGCTCCCGTGAGACCTGATACGGGATTCGGGTATATCCGCATGGGAGATGAGATTTCTGACGGATATTATGAGGCAGAAAAGTTTGTTGAGAAACCTGACGCAGTTACGGCGGAAAAATATCTTTCTGACGGCAAATATTTCTGGAACGGCGGAATATTCATCTTTACGCCTAAAAGTTTGTACCGTGAGTTAGAGCATTCTGACCCGGAATTATACGCGGCGGCCATGAAAGGAAATCTGCGGGAAAATTTTGCGTCCGTCAAAAATATCTCGTTCGATTATGCCGTGATGGAGAAGGCTGAAAGAGTCGCTGTCGTTCCTCTTGCCGGTTCTGGATGGTCTGACGTGGGATCATGGGACGCTCTTCATGATGATGTAATGCCGTGCGATGAACACAATAACGTAACGGCGGGTAATGCTGTGATTCTTGACGGCCGTAACTGTTTTGTGCATTCGCGGGAAAAACTTGCGGTGCTGAATATGGTTGATGATATTGTTGTTGTTGATACGCCTGACGCGCTTTTCATCACGAGGCGGGGAGCGTCTCAGGAAGTCAGGAAAGCCGTAAAATTCCTCAGGGATAACGGAATGTCCGACAAAGTTTAACACGAAAAATTTATCCCGGTCTCAAGCAAAAAGGCCGGGAATTTCTTTTCACACAATCAAGTCAACAATTAACCCGTTAATCAGAGAATAGAGAATCACGAACGCGATATAGCCCGCGAATTTCCATGAAGGCAAAACGATTTTCAGCGCGCCCAAGTTCGTTATCTTTGTCGCAGGCCCCGTAATCATGAATGCACTTGCGCTCGCCATGCTCATACCGTCAGCAAGCCACATCTGCAATAACGGGATTGTACCTCCTCCGCACGCGTATAAAGGCACTCCGATTGTTGCGGCCATGAGTACGCCGAAACCGTTTTTTCGCCCGAAAAGTTTTGCGAACGACTCCGCCGGAACGTAGCGCATGAATAACGCCGTAAGAATTATCCCCGCTAAAAACCATCCGCCTGTAGCTTTCACGTTGCGCCAAAAATTTTTCACGTAGCGCATAAATATATTGGGATCTGTATCACGGTTCGTTGTCTCGTAGAATCCTGAGAAGCTGAAGAACTTTTCACCCGTGAATTTCCCGTAAAGATTCACAGCAAGCCCCGCGAAAATTCCGCACATAAAGCACGAAATCACACGAACGGTTAAAGCCGTCGCGCCTAATGCTGAAGAGTACACGATTAACTGAGGGTTGAGAAGGATTGAAGCCATCATGAAGGACGCAAGCCAGTCCTCGCGCATTCCCTGATGACTGAACGAGGCCGCAATCGGAATTGTGCCGTACATGCAAAGCGGCGAGGCAATGCCCAGTATGCACGCCGGAACAATCCCGAAAAGGCTTAATTTCTTGTTGCTTAATGACGCGAAAAGGGAGTGAATTTTCTCCTTGCAGAAAACAGATACAAACGATCCTATAGCCATTCCCAAAAGCCAATAGAAATATATCTGCTCAAGCTGGAGTGTGAAATAGTACCAGAGATAAATCGACTCCCTGCGTAAAATGTTAATCAATGCTCACAAAGTCGTATTCACGCGAGCCGAGTCCGATTTCAGCGGCGTGTTCAACCGTGTGAATGCCGTGGCGTGATTCCATGCGCTTAATGAGTGATGCTCCGTCCGGGGCTTTGTAGACGAGATCAACACATGCCTGATCGAGCGCAACAGGGTCAAGAGAGCCTAATATACCGATGTCGTGCATGTCAGGAGCTGCGGGATTCCCATCACAATCACAGTCAACGCTGAGATGATTCATGACGCTGATATACATAATGCGCTTGCCGTTGCCGAGGCTGTCGGAGATTGCTTTAGCCGCTTCAGCCATTGACTCTAAGAAGTCATCCTGCTTGTCGTACCAGATTGAGCCGGATTCTTTTGTGCCTGCGGTGTGAATTATGACTTTTCCGCGAGGCGAGGCGATTCCGATTGAGATATTCTTGATTGCGCCGCCGAAACCGCCCATCGCATGGCCCTTGAAGTGTGTCAATACGAGGACAAAATCATAGTTCTTGAAGTGCGAGCCTACGACATCTCTTGTGAGGTGCTTTCCGCCTTTTACGGGCAAATCAATTTCGCCTTCCTCGTCAAGAATATCAACCTTTGCGATTTTCGTGAAGCCGTGATCTTCCGCAACCTGCCTGTGAAGTGCTGTTCTTGAGCGTGATCCTCCGTAAGCTGTATTGCCCTCGATGATTGTGCCGTTGACTTTCTTCACGAGTCCCTCGATTAATGCGGGTGAAAGGTAATGCGTGTTTCCCGCTTCGCCTGTGCTGAGTTTCACTGCGACTCGCCCTTCTGCCTCACGGCCTAGCTTGTTGTAGATGGCCATTAATCCGGCGGGTGATATGTCTTTGGTGAAATACACTGCGGGAGCTGCGAATGATGATGACGCGAATGTGAAAATGAATATTGCTGTGAGAAGTAATGTTACGTGCTTCATGCTTATAGCCTCCTGTAAAAATTTGTGGAATGAGGCAAAAATAAACGCTGAAGCGTGGTTTACGTCAAGGAAAAAATTGCGGGTTAAATCATGCGGTAAAACTGTATTAACTCTTCACGCGGTGAATTTGGGTCGCTTATGAGGTGAAATCCGCTTTTTGTGTAAAAGTCTATGAGGCTGTTATTGTTCTCTGCGTCAAGGAAGGCTATCATTCCGCCGGCCATGTCCTGAATATCATAGACAGTATCAAGAGCAATATCGAGAAGTTCTTTGCCCGTGATTTTTTCGTTAAGTCCGTAAGAAAAATTTTTGCCGAGTTGTGCAATAAGATAGCCCGCCGCTGAATACGTCTGTGTTTCTTCGCTGAATCTTGCGACACGCTCAATTTTCCGCCTCCATGTATTGCTCGGAATATCTTTCACGCCGACTCTGAAGGGCTTTACAGTCAGCGCAAAATATCCCATAAGCAAGCCGGGCATTTCTCTGGACAGCACAAAGTAAGTTACAGACTGCTGTTTTTTCGTGAACTCTATTGCGTTATGCTTGAGGAAATATTCAATGTCAGGATTCTTGGGGCATGTGAACGATGAAATAGAATCCTGCAATATCTTTTTCGCCGCGCTTTCATCTTTGCTTTCAATGTAACTGCGTATGTTTACCCCGTAAAAGCGGTCTTCAAGTTTCATAATTATTCGGATGTCCTTTCTTTTTCTTTCAGCTGCTTCATGTATTCTACACCCTGCTTAAGTATTCTCAGTGCTTCTTCAGGGTCGGTAATGTGCTTTACGCTTGCTTTTGGCCGGGGCATAGGCTCAGAATCGAGCATCTTTACGAAATTTCCTACTTCTACGGAGCCTTCTATCGTGAAATCTTTGAATATGCTTGACGTTGCCATGAAGTTACATCTCCTTCCATAATTTTTATGATTATAGCAGAGTGTACAATTATCACCGTTTATCACAGGGAGGACATATCATCATGAATGAAGTATACATTTTCAACACAGCGAAATCAGCCGTGAAATCAATCATACTCACAGCATCAGTATATCCCAAGCCCGGACTGATTACCCCAATCGACAATAACGCGTTAGACGGAACAGAATTTCCCGCACTTGTCGACTCGGCAATGTCATTGTTTCAGTGTTTCATCAATCTCGCATCAGCAGGAGCAGACACGGAGACTCTGAGTCCTTCTGACGCGTTCACGATCCTCAAATCACCCGGCAAAATCGGAAGCAACGACTCACTTCTCGCATCTCGCGGAAAACTCTCAATGAAGGGTCATATATTGCTGATGGGACTCATTTGCGCCGCAGCAGGAAGACTCTTAGCGCAGAAACGCATTCTCACTCCCAGCGCGCTAACTCTCACGGCCTCAGCATTCGCACAGGGAATCACAGAGCGCGAATTATGGCCATTAACCGAAAACGCAAGCGGGAAAATCTTGACGGCGGGTGAAAGGTCTTACATCACATACGGGATTGAAGGCTGCCGGGGCGAATCAGAGCACGGATATATTAACATCATGAAAGCTCTTGAGACTCTCCGAAAACTTGAAGCGACTCAGGGACAATTGAACACTCGCGAAATGATGACTCATACTCTAATAACGATAATGGCGGAACTGCAAGACACAAATATTTCTGCGAACGGCGGAATCGGTGAGTTAATGCGTGTTCAGAAGGAAGCAAAAGAAATCCTCAGTGCGGGCGGAATGCTCACAGCTGAGGGCGTTAATGCTGTTCTGAATATGGACAAAAATTTGCGTCTGCGCGGAGTCTCGCCTGATGGTAGCAGCGTAATTCTGTCATGCGCTGTATTGATTCGTGAGCTTGTGAAGATGAGACTGACACGCTCAGGTTATGACGAGTGATTGCGCTTCACGATTCTTTTTAGTGCCGCATATGATTTTTCGCCGATAATTTTCCGCAGTAACTTCTTGGTGAAGGTAGGTATAAGATAAATGAAAGCAACAGGAAATGACGGTAATTTTACGCCGTGTTTTTTCAGGAAAACATAAATATCCGGTTCATTGCCTTCAGGTATTCCCATGAAGTGATTGTAGACGGCATTGGCTTTTTCGTAGCGTAAATGTTTTCTGTATTCGTTTACGTCAAATATTCCTGTGAACTTGTCCAGCTTCCCTATCGCATCAAGAGTCATCATTACCTGCATGCACTTGCGGCATGAAGAGCAGTTCACAGCGTGGCGGACATCTGAGTCATATGACCTGCACGAACAAGGACTCATATATTTCTGTGCAATCTCCCACTCCGAAAGCCTTTCTATTTTCTGAGTCCTCTCGTACTGGCAGCCGTCTGTAACAAGTTCAAGCTGTTCCGTCTGTATAAGGGGAACTGAATACGGTTCGGAAAACTCTGAAAAATCTGCTCCCTTACGCTTCAGTCCGAACTTAAGCGTCTGATTGTAGCTGAAACAGTTTGAAGTGTAGTATTTATTTATACCTCTCTGAAGTCCCATAACGCACGAATAATTAGCAAAATATCCCATCTGCATTGAAACGCCGTAATACAATTTATATGTGAACGCATGAAAGTTTGAGATCACCAGATGAAGAGGAAGCCCTAATTCATCGGCAGCCTTTTTGTTTGCATTGTATCTTTCGAGGCACAAATCCATAGATTGCTTCTGCAAAAAATCTCCGTTCCAGCCTGTATCCATGAAAAAAAGTGCGTTGACTCTGTAATCAAGATCATCTTCCTTCACGTACCTGTCATAAACCGTAGAGAGAGAATCAACTCCGCATGACAGCCCCGTGCCGATAATATTCGGGTTTCCGTCAGCAATCTTGAAGCCGTCAACAGTAAAATTTACGCGGGATAAATCATCGCTGAAATCGCAGAGTATTCGCCAAAGGTTATTCGTTACGTTCTTGTAGAGTTTCTTCGAGACAGGGCCATGAATGTGAAGATCCTGCTTGTAGTACATTGCAATGTAGAGAGGAATTAACACAAACGCATCATATACATCACTTGCGAGCATATGCGCATCTTCATCTTTTACAGCAAGCCAAATTACTGGCTCAAAACTAGGTAA
>CAMGZM010000011.1 GCA_946183145.1 uncultured Fretibacterium sp.
CAGTTCGCAGTTCGCAGTTCGCAGTTCGCAGTTCGCAGTTCGCAGTTCGCAGTAGTTTAGTCTGTCCATTTTTCCCATCAAGAAGAGAATATATCCACTTTAACCGGGGGCTGTCATCATGAGAGTCCTAGTTAGCGGCGGCACTGGCATGGTTGGCTCTCACTTCATGAAAATGTTTCGTGAACAGGGTCATGATGTATATGGTATTGCGCGTTACTCAGCCTCAAGCCGTATGCAGGCGATTCAGGACGAGTCAATTATCCGCTGTGATATTCTCGAACGTGATGCGCTCTCATCAGTCTTCAGCGACATAAAGCCCGATATAGTGATTCACATGGCGGCTCAGGCTTTCAACGGCGAGTCGTGGCGGTCGGAATACATAACTCACATGACGAATTACATCGGTACGCTGAATGTTCTTTGGTGCGCGAAAAATTTTGCTCCCGATGCAAAAATACTTCTTGCGTGTTCATCTGCTGAATACGGAAATATTACCCCGGAAGACTGCCCGTTGAAGGAAGACAGGTTGTTGAAGCCTCATACGCCCTACGGAATCTCGAAAGCGGGCGCGGAACAGTTAGGCCGTCAGTACGCGCTGAATTACGGAATGAAAGTATACCTTCCACGAATGTTTATCCACGTAGGAACAGGACATCCCCCGGCGACAGCGATACAGAATTTCGCACGGCAGATCGCGCTGATTAAGGCCGGGAAATTGAAGCCTGAGATTCACGTCGGCAATCTTGAGACATGTCGCGACTATATAGACGTGAGTGACGGAGTCAGAGCCATGATGTTACTGCTGTTTTTTCTGACTGGGAGTCGAGGATATGAGCGAGGATTTTAAGAATGTCTCTGTTCTCATTCCCTCAATGGATGAGACGTACTCACTTTCACAGACAGTTGATATTATCGCGCAGACTTGCAGGCCGGAAGACATAGCCGAAATCATAATCATAATATCCCCTCAGAAGACAACGCCCGAAACGATAAAGATAGCAAACGAATTAATCACGAAATATTCAGGCCGGATAAATATATACATTCACGGGCAGACTTTGCCTTTTGCAGGAGGAGCGGTGCGTGACGGTATAAAACTCGCGCGGGGTTCTCACCTTGTCATGATGTCGGCAGATCTTGAGACAGATCCGAGTCTTATACGCGAATTTATAGAGCAGTCGAAAAAATTTCCTGACAGAATCATAACGGCATCGCGCTGGAAAAAAGGCGGAAGTTTTTCGGGCTACAGCAAAATCAAGCTCATCTGCAATTATATTTTCGAGAAAAGTATAGCACTGTTCTATTTCTCAAGGTTAAGCGATATGACATTCGGCTACAGAATTTTCCCGTCAAAGCTCATGAAGAGTATCAGATGGGAAGAGCTGAAGCACCCGTTCTTTCTTGAGACAGCGTTGAAGCCTCTGAGACTCGGCGTTAAGTTCGTGGAAGTTCCTGCGAAATGGAAAGCACGCACAGAGGGTGAGTCGGTCAATGGATTTTTTGCGAATTTCAAGTATTTCCGCACAGCGTGGCATAACAGGTTCATGAGTGCGGGAAAAATTCTTGTGGACAAAGGAGAAAATCACAATGAGGCGTAAAATTCTTTATGCGTTGAGTCTTGCGGCTGTCATTGCGCTGTTTGCTGTTGTCGCGTTCCAGTCTTGGGGATATGACGATGAAATGTTCAACTTTAATCATGTCGAACGCGCCGAATCGCTCGGAGATTTAATAAAATTCATTAACGGCACAGATATTCACCCTTACGGAATGTATGTCATAAATTACATAATGCTTAAAGCGTTAGGGAGCTGGCCTGCCGTAAAAGCTGCAAGCGGTGTGTTCTGCGCCTTGTGCCTGTGGCTTTTCTGGTACGTAGTCAGCAGGAACATAACGGAAAAATCCGCTCTGGTCTTGTCATATATATTGTTATGCCTTAATCCCACTTTGCTTTTGTGGTGTACTAGTGTGAGGTGGTACACATACTTCACGCCTATGGTATGCGCTATGACTCTGCTTGTTATGAATGCCGGAAGTAAAACGCTGAAAGGCTCATGGCTTTGGGCAATATATTTTCTCACGTGCCTTGTCATGTTCCACGTGAATTATATTTCGTCCGTGATAATTATTATCTCTTTCCTGTTTATGCTTCATGGCCGGAAGGAATTTCTGCGCTCTGAATGGAAATATGTTGTGGGTTTCGGCGCATTGTCATTGTGCCTTGTGTCTTATCAGGCGTATATACTTCTGACGGTTCATTATATCAATGGCAAAGGATTTACATTCCCTCCAAAATTCAGCGTAGGAGCGGCGCAGAATTATCTTTGCGGGCAGGCTATTGTTCCTGTATCCCCGGAAGGCATTGCGTTTATACTTGCCAACATAATTATGCTCATAGCTTTTCTGAAATATGCCGTGAAAATCTTGAAGCACAGGGGCAATAGTTTCCTAGTCATCACATATGCGGCTTTAATGATTACATGTCCTGGCAACAGCACGTCTTCAGGAGCAAGAAATTTCTCAGTGCTTTCACCTGAAACGGGAATGTTCCTTACGAATGTTTACAGTGAAATAAAGAGCAGGCTACTGAAAATGTTTGTCCTTTTGTTATACGCGGCAGGCACAGCAACAGGGATATACAACGTTGTAACTCACACAAACACTTCAAAGGCTACATACGACATGCCATATGAAGCAATCATAAGTTATGCGGATACTTTTGACCCTGAGCGCAAAGCCATGTTTATATCAGATTTCGGAGTCTTGGATTACCACGCAAAGAAGATTTACAGCAACGCAACATCTACAGCCTCAGACAGCTTGATTGATGATGTCCGCAAATGGAAGGGAAAAATAATCGCCGTACAGACTCATAATCCAGGCAGCAGATACGGAAGACATTACGCCGAATATCTGAGCTTCCTTGCAGAGTTAGAGAACAGCAAAAACTGTACCGTAAAAGAAATAGGCCGAGATAAATACGCATGGTTCAAGCAGAAATTCAGCAAAGATTTGCCGGAATATTACGCGCAAGTTTATTTCATAGACAACGGAGACAAGCAATGAGATTCTTAATACTCGGAGCAGGCCCGGCAGGACTCACTTTCGCTGTGCGACTCTTGCAGAAAGGCATTCATGATTTTCTCGTGCTTGAAGCAGAACATGAAGCGGGCGGATTGTGCCGTTCTGTTATGGTTGACGGCTCAGAACTCGACATAGGCGGCGGGCATATTCTCGACGTGAGACGGCCGGAAGTCGTGAAGTTCCTCTTTGCGTTCATGCCCCGCGAAGAATGGAATCACTTTGTCCGCGACACAACGATACACATTAACGGGCAGTATATTTCCCATCCTCTTGAGGCTAATATATGGCAGTCGGACATTGACAGGCAGGTAGAATATCTTGCCTCGATTGCTCATGCAGGTTGTGTTACGGGTCAGACGCAGCCGGAAAAATTCACGGACTGGATTCGCTGGAAGCTCGGAGACAAAATCGCTGATGACTATATGCTCCCCTACAACACGAAGATGTTCGGCAATGAGCTGGAGAATCTCGGAACTTACTGGCTCAACAAATTACCTGATGTCAGCTTCGAGGATACATTGAGATCCTGTCTTGAACACAAAGCACACGCAAAACAGCCCGGGCACGCGGAATTTTATTACCCTGCTGAATATGGTTACGGTGAAATGTGGCGGAGAATGGCAGAATTTCTTGACGGAAGAATCATTTACGGCTGTCATGTTTCGGGAATAGATTTCACTTCTCACACCGTCAGCACGAATGAAGGCCGCGAATTTCACGGTGATATTATCATCAACACAATCCCTTGGCGCGAATTTCAGACTCTTCACGGAATGCCGGAAAATCTCAGAGCCTCAATAAAGCATCTCAAACATACAAGCGTTGAAGTGAGATATGTCCCTCATAACATGGATACGAGCGCGCAATGGATTTATTACCCCGATTTGAGCCTGAGTTATCATAGAATCTTTCTGCGTCATAACGTTCTTTTAGGCAGCAAAGGAGTCTGGACTGAGACAAACACAGACCGAATCGAGCCGCCAAACGGTAATTTTTCGTACGTCAACAAATATGCTTACCCGTTGAACACGATCGACAAGCCCGCAATCATGAAGACGCTTCTTGAATGGTGCAGGGGAAATAATGTTTACGGTTTGGGGCGATGGGGAGAACATGAGCATTATAACTCAGATTTGACGGTTGAACTTGCTATGAAGCTCGCTGAAAATTTATCACGCTGAGAAGGCAGCCTCTCATTAAAACGTGGGAGGCTTTTTTTATTCCGCGTCATTGTTCCTGAATATGTCAGTCAGAAAATCTTTCACCTTCCACAAAAAACAGCACAGAAAATAACCAGCTACAACAATCATCCACGAACCAGCGAAACACCACGCAATCTCTTCCATAACGCAAATGAATCCTCCTGTCATTGAAACGGGAAATACGGCCGGCAATGCAAAGTGAAGGGCGAATGCGTGTTCTTCAATGAGTGCTGCACCAATAAAGGCCCGCCGTACTCCTTGAAGAAAGTTTACATTAAGAATTATGCTTTGCGATCGTGCGGGGCATGTGTGGTATTATTTCCGGCATATTTCATTTTCATGAAAAGACGGTGTTTGTTATGTATGATATCGCACTCTGCGAGGACTCCGCCTCAGACGCAGCCGAGATTCAAAATATTCTTGACGACTACGAGAACGATTCACATGAGGATTTGAAGGTGAAACTATTTCATGACGCAGAGAGCCTTATACGGTCAATCACATCTGAAAACTACAAGCCTGATGTAATTCTGACGGATATAAATCTTCCGGGCATTTCAGGAATAGAAGCGGTGAAAAGACTCAGGGAAGGCAAATTTTCCGGCGATGTCGTATTCATTACAGCGTCAAAAGGATTCGCACTCGACGCATGGGAGTTGTGTGCGCGTCAGTATATCGTAAAGCCTGCTACAAAGGACAAAATATTTCACACTCTCGGCAGCATTTTTCACGCAAGAGAATTTATCATCGTCAAGCACAAAAGAACCCTCCGAAAAATTCCGTTAAGCGAGATTCTTTACTGTGAGACTCGCGGAAAATATCAGGCAATAATTACGCGGTCTGAAAATATTTCTGTGAGGATTACGGCGCACGGCATGAAAAATTTATTGCCCCCCCCCTGCAAGAGTAATTTTACTGAATTAGGGTCAGCATATATCATTAATCTTGAGAATGTGAGAATGATTGCTGACGGCAGAATTATTTTTGACGATGGAAAAGAGTTAATGATTTCACGGAGAAGATTCCGAAAAGTAAGGCGCGATTTCATGAGCATGTGAAGAAAAAAGCCCCCCGCAATTTTGGGAGGCTTCGTGATTCTTAGTCGTCCAGTTTGAATTTCAGTATTTCGCCCGTAACAGCGTCAACATCAATGTCATATTCCTGGCCGTTCGCAACTGCTTCAAGACTCCACACAGGCCGGAAATCATCCCTGCCCCTGTAATAATCATCTTCATCGTCGAGATCTGCATCCTTGAAACGGACTCCGCGCTCGTTGATTCTTTCTGCCGCTATTTGTTCCGCCTCTGCGCGTGAAATCAGCTTCATGTTTCTTCTTGCGGCTTCCTCTCTCACGTAGCGTTCTTCATGGCCGTGTGCAAATGCGACTCCTGACAGTGCCACAATCACGAGCATAACAGCGCATAATACTTTCTTCACGTTAAACGCCTCCTTTATATTAACGCCTGCAAATTTCACAGGTCATTTTCCGCAAACTTTTTTGATGACGAACGGCCATAACGCAGCAACGAATATCATCATCACAAAATCATGAACGAAATCTCCGCCCCATTCTGTGATGAAAGGAGCAAGGAATTTCACGCTGTATTTCTCCATCGAATGTATGAACGTGTATATTCCGTAACCGACAGCCGCAAGAATTATCCCCTTCACGCCTAATCCCGCAGGAGTGAACCTGATATATTTTCTCTCGATAAGCCGCCCGGCAATCACGCCAGCGAGACTCCCGCCGTAAAAATATACGCCGTCAATCTTTTTTGCCGCGTTCACTAAGAGTTTTCCGTCAAGGCCGTAATCCTCAGGGTATGACTTTAGACTCACATACGCAACGCCGACGATTACCGCAAGGATTCCGAGAATCGCAAACGTATTCTCATGCTCAGGGTGAGACATCATCACATTCACAGCATAAAGAACAATCACGCTCAGAATCAGACCTGCAATTACGTCCTGCGGGGTATGCGCACCGAGATAATTGCGCGAGAACATCACAGCAAGAATCATCACGGGACATAAAAGCCACGTGAGAAATATATTTATGCGCGAAGGGTGCATATACTTTTCACGCGACAACGCCGCAAGACCTCCCAATATCGGAGCCGCCGTCATAGTATGTCCGCTGGGAAATGAATACCCTGATGGCCTGTGCCCGTAAGGTATGAGCCTCGTATCACGGATAAACGGACGGTAAACGCAGAATGTCATCTTTACGACGTTCGCAAGAAACTGGCTTATGCTCATCGACAAAAGAAGGAACATTCCCCCGCGCTTGCTCATGCACCAGTACACAATGAAGGGAACTATCAGCAAAACGCCTTCAGCGAAATCATCCGACACCCATACCATGAACGGAGTCAGAATTTCCCCGCAAGATTCCCGGAGATTCTGAAGCCACAACAAATATTCGATGTCCATCTACTTTTTGCCCTCTGTCAGCTTAATCACAAACGGCCAAATTGCTACAGTCCAGAACATGAGAATGACTCCCATAACGAAACGCCCGCCCTTAACACCGAAAATTGAGCCGAGAAAATCATAAAGAAACTTGTAATCCCCGGCGAATGTCCACGCGATAAAGTAAACAGGAACAAGACCGATAATCGCTAGAATTATGCCCTTGACGTTAAGACCTGTTACGCTGAAGCCGATATACTTCCGCTCGATGAAACGCCCGAAAATGAATCCCGCCATAAGTCCCACAGCATAGAACGTATCAAGCATCATTCTTTCAGGATCAACGAGTAATTTACCGTCAACATAATCCATCGGGTAAGGCTTGAAGACTGTGTATATCACTCCGAGAACGCAGAGAATCAATCCGGCCATGAGGAACGAGTTTTCACGCTCAGGACGTTTCATCATGAATGACGCAAGCCACACCGCGAAAAGCCCAGCGATTGTCCCGCAAATTACATCCTGCGGAGTATGGACTCCCAAGTACATCCGTGAGAACGCCACAAGAATTATCACGATACCGCAGAGCCATGCGAAAATTTTTGACTTCTTGTGAGTTAATGCGATAAGGCTTCCCATAATAGGAGCTGTCCACATTATATGGCCGCTGGGAAATGAGTAGCTAGACGGCTTATGACCTGCAGGAATTATCCGGGGATCTCGCACAAACGGACGGTAAGCACACGCTGTAACTTTCATGATACCGTTGAGGAATCTGCTGAGGCATACGGAGATTATCATGAAGAGTCCCGCCTTCTTGCTTATGCACCAGTACACAATGAACGGCACAAAAAGCAGCCACGTTATAGCCGCATGTGAAAGCCAGTTTACGAACGGGGTTAATATATCGCCGGTTGATTCGCGGAAATTCTGAAGCCAGAGCAGAATCTCAATGTCCATTTACTTTTTGCCCTGTGTGAGTCTTATTACGCAAGGCCATACGAATATAGCCCAGAACATTGTCAGGAATCCGATCACCATATAAGCCCATCTCTTTGTGAGCAAATCAACAAGCGGATTCATGATGAATGTGTAAGTCTTCACGAAGTTAAACACGAGGAAGTAATACGGAATGAAGCCGATAACAGCGAGAATTATTCCCTTAACGCCGAGTCCTGTCGCTTCAAACTTGACATATTCGCGCTCAAGGTAACGCCCGATAATCAGAGCTGCCATCATGCCGATTCCGTGAAAAGGATCGTTCATCATCGCTACAGGGTCAACAAGCAATGAGCCGTCCGCTTTGTAGTCCACCGGGTAAGGCTTGTACATGATATACAGCAAATCAGCAACGCAAAGCACAAGGCCAATAACCATAATCATGTTTTCTTTGTCGGGATGAGCGAGAATTTTTGACGAAAGCCAGACAGCGCAGAGTCCCAATGTTACGCCTACAACGACATCCTGAGGAGTATGTACGCCGAGATAGTTCCGTGAAAATGCCGTGAGCAATAACAGAATCACGCAGAGAGTCGCGAACCACGGAGCGCGTTTTTTCGTGAGAACTGCGAGTCCTCCGTAAACAGGTGAGCTCCACATAGTATGTCCGCTCGGGAATGAATATCCGCCCGCTGTCTTTATCGCGTCGCCCGCCGGGATTATTCTTGCGTCTCTGATCCATGGACGATAAGCGCAAGCCGTCATTTTCACGAAGCCGTTGAAGAACCAGCTTATTCCCATTGAGACGAGAAGGAAGAGTCCGTTTCTCTTGTTGATTGTCCAGTAAACGAGAACAGGAATGAAGATCAGCCACGTTAGCGCAAAGAACGATAATTCCTCAAAGAATACACTGACAACTTTGCTGTCTAATGCTGCCTCGATGCTGTTGCGCAAATCCTGTACCCATAGCAAATACGCCATATCCATTTTTTATATTGTTGCCTCCTGTTGATTTTAGGATTTTGGGAATCTACCAGAAAATTTTTCGGCCGTAATCCGTCATAATTACAATTTTTCGTGAATGTCATTTATTTTTCGCAAACGTCATCTTCAACCTATTGTTATTGCCCTTAAACGGTGAAATAATTTCTGCACAGTAAGGAGGCGCAATCATGACAGGCTTCAACATTACAGCAGTTGATGACAGACGTAATGACAGCGAGAAATTGCAGCGTTCTATTCTCAGATGGTTCACTGTGAATCACAAAGCCCCTCAGAGTGTTTCATGTTTTGCTGACGGATTATCACTCCTGAAAATTTTTGAGCCTGAAAAGTTTCACATCGTCTTCATCAAAACCCCGTGCGGATACCCCTAGCTTTAGATATGTGTAGGAAGCGCGCTAACTCCTTTTTTATATTTCGCTAATATATTAAGTTTTTAGCGATATATGATATAATTTCTTAAGAAAGCGAGGTGAAAACTATGTACTTAACTGTCAAAAATCAACTTAAAAATCTCTCAGTTCGTGAATACAGAACTTTAAGAACTCTTTGCAGATTGTCAAAGAATTTATATAACGAAGCTCTCTACAGTATCAGGCAGTATTTCTTTACTGAACGTCAATACCTGCGTTATGAGAATAACTACTATGTCTGCAAGGAAAGTGAAAACTATCAGGCTTTAGGAACTGAAATAGCACAGCAAACTTTGAAAGTTGTTGACCGTTGTTTTAAGTCTTTTTTCGCACTGATAAACAAGGCTAAATCCGATTCGTACCAGTTTAGCATGATAAAACTTCCGCATTACTTGGATAAAGAAGGCTGGTTCTCTCTGATAATTCCGCGCATAAAGATTAAAAATGGTTATTTTACGCTCCCAATGTCAAGGAATTTCAAGAAGGAACACGGCGAATTAAAATTTATAATCCCGTCTAACATAGCAGACAAAGAAATTCAGCAGGTACGTATTCACCCGCGAAATAAAGCCCGATTTTTTGAGATTGAGTATATCTATGAACAGCCTGAAATGAAAGCTGACGTTGACGCAGATAAATTCTTAGGCATTGACTTAGGGCTTGATAATTTAGCAGCGTGTGTAACAAGCGAAGGGGCATCGTTTATTATCGATGGAAAACAAATCAAATCATACAATCGCCTGTACAACAAAGAAAACGCAAGGCTTCAGAGTATCAAGGACAAGCAGAAAATCAAAGGCTTTACGCAAAGACAATATAGCAATCTCAGGAAACGGAATGCCCGTATCAATCACGCAATGAGCATAGCCGCAAGAAGAATTATCACGTACTGTATAAATCACCGAATAGGAAATATCATCGTAGGTTACAATCCTGACTGGAAACGCGAAATCCATATAGGAACGCAGAATAATCAAAACTTTGTGCAAATTCCGCATGGCAAATTACGCGAAAAATTATCGTATCTTTGCGAGCTTTACGGAATAAATTATGTTGAGCAGGAAGAAAGTTACACATCAAAAGCAAGTTTCTTTGACAATGACGAATTGCCAACGTATAACGCCGACAACCCACAAAAATATACATTCAGCGGGACAAGAATAACACGCGGACAGTACAGGACATCAGTGGGCTATGTATTCAACGCGGACATAAACGGAGCATTAAACATACTACGAAAAAGTAAACTGGTGAACTTAACGGTTCTACAGGATAGAGGCTGTGTAAACCAGCCCCGGCGAATAAGGGTATTCTGGAGCGGTAATAAGCGTGTCCAGACATTAGGCCGTGTACCAAACTTCACCGAAAGCCCCCGCCTTTAGGCATTGGGTAGTTTACGGGGTAGTTTACGGGGATTTTTCCCTAATGGTATTAATACATTTACAGGAGGAACGAATCACTATGAAACGTTCATTAGCATTAGCGGCAGTATTGGCACTCGTACTTTCATCGGCGGCATTCGCGGGAGTTCAGGATTTCGGGAAGTTCACGGTTGACGTTGCGGAAGGCTGGACAGCATCAAGTCAGCAGGGCACAGCGGTAATCACGAAGAATGACAACACGGCGCAGCTCACGATCTCAATGGAAGACGCAGGCGGAATGACAAAGGCACAATTAGCAGAAGCATTTGTAGCAGAGTTCAAGAAGTCAGGAACGTATACGACAGTCAGCACCCCCGAAGCGGACAAAGACGGCGATTATTCGTGGGACATGACGACAAAGGCCGGAGCTGAATCACATGCTATGCTTACGGTTGAAGAAGGACATTTTGTACTCCTCGTGATGACGAACGTACAAGCAGCGCCCAGTGATTTCACGAAAATGCTCGACACAATCAAGGAGAAGTAAATCAAAACTCGCAGGCTCTCGGAGTGATTCCGGGGGTCATTTTTTTTGCGGCTCATTCCGATATTCTTATGGGAAAATGATACTGCTTTGCGTTCCTGTGTAATATGCGTTATCATTGACTAAGTAATTCACGTTAGGAAGGTGTCAAAATGAGATCCGTAACAAAAATTTTTGCCGTAATATTTCTTCTCACAATCTGCACATCATCACACGCCGAAATAAGCAAGGTAACAGTCAATAAAGCCTGGAAACGAATCACGAAAGCCGATAACTTTTCACGAATACCAATAAATTTTGAGAAGGACAAAGACCCAAATGCGTGGGTAAAATTTGACGATGCCGGGACTTACACCGTTCACGTAACAAGAGGATTGATGAAAATTCTTGACACGGAGGACGAAATCGCCGGAGTACTCGCGCATGAATTAGGGCATATACGATTAGGACATTACGCTAACAACGTCTCAGCCATGAGAACACGCAGCGTTATCGGAATCAACAGCGAGATTCACACGAATTATCATGCTTCAGCGACTTCATTCGGACAAAGGCAGGAGACTCAAGCAGACGATTACAGCACGGCATTATTGCGGAAAGCACGTTACAGCCCCCGCGGACTCTATGACGCACTGACGAAACTTCACGACAAAAGTTACGTTAGCAAGCCTAACAGTTTCAGCATTCACCCTGCATCACGCGAACGACTCGCAAACATCGCGGACAAAGCCGGAATAACAACAGGCATAAGAATCAACAGCTTGATAGGCATGGAAGATATAGCCGAAATCATGACAGGAAAACGATAACGCCGGAATAAGAACGGAGTCCCCCGCTGAAAATGTGAGGGACTCTTTTTTTGTGTTCTCTTATGCGTCCTGAATGATTCTGATTCTGAGCTGTGAACCTGTCTGCCTGCCTGTGATGTATATATGAGCTTCGCGCGCTCTTCTTGTTCTGTTCCTCATGACGCGCACAATAATTTCTTTTTTCCCGTTTGTCGCTTCGTTGTTTCTCATTCCGACATTCTCAAGCGATACCCAGTACTGATTGAAGTTGTCCCTGTTCCTGTCAGAGTCCCATTCAGCAACAGAAAACCTCCAGTTTTCATCCGCCGTAAGAGTGAAAGTTTTATCCTGCTGTGATGAACCGAAACGCAGCGTGAGAGGATCTGCCGCGACATGTGGGGGAGTATCAAGCGCAACCGATGAAGCCATCCTGCCGCTTTCGAGAGTTGAATAGTTCGGGATGGTAACTGCCAGCATTTTGTAGCCTGCAGTGCCTTTATAGTGATAATTCAGACTGAGCTTGTTTTTGCCTTTGTACCGCCAATATGACGGAGATACTCGCCACACTGCTTTGAGATTCGGCCTAAGCGTGCTTCTTGCAGCTACTGAAGGATTGTTCCAGAAATTTACGGTGGGGAACTGGTAATCCCATTCCGCTATGCCGTACTCGCTTTTATCCAGAATGTCATAATCCGACTCTGTCGTTGTTGTAGCTTTTCCCCAC
Source organism: uncultured Fretibacterium sp. (assembly GCA_946183145.1). Taxonomy (GTDB): domain Bacteria; phylum Synergistota; class Synergistia; order Synergistales; family Aminobacteriaceae; genus JAFUXM01. The sequence continues at coordinate 12,467 of CAMGZM010000011.1, forward strand.
GACACTCCGGCCGAGAGCTTCCCTTCTCCTTCACTTTTCGTGTTTGCTCCGACTTCACCGCCGAGATTCAGAAGGTACTGCGTTGTTATTGTCCTCTCTTTGTTAGGTGTTGTCGGCCATGTGGAGAGAAGCTCTATTCCGTTGTTCCTTCCGCTTTCGAGCCACGCTTGAATGTTGTAGCCGGTAGCATAGCCGACTTGATCCACGCCTGTGTCTTGGTAGCGAGGCTTGAAACTCCTGCCGATTTTCAGGCAGTAATAGTCATAACCGTTATTGAACGAGTGAAGCGTCGTGAGGTCTAATCTCGGTGTCATTATCATATAGTAATTTGATGCTTCACGCGCTGTGCTGTTCACTGTGAGACCGTATTCTGTCAGGTCAACTCCTGCTGATGCTGAGATTTGAGCCTTAATTTGTTCCGCTGACTCTAGATTCTCCTCGTAAATATCATCAATACTCTTAGTCCATTCGAGAAAGTTTTCTGCCCTGCGTTTTGCAACATCATCGCTTGTGATGTCCCCGCTTGTCGTTAAAGTGTCATCTGATTCCGCCGGCGTGAAAAATGATGCGGGCACTTCTGAATCGCCGCTGACTTCCTGCCCCTCGTCATCAGAAATTGTTTCCTGCTCATCGTCAGAAATTATTTCCGTGATTACGTTTGCTGAGGAGTCCGCGATATATTCATATGTGGACATTCCCCCGCCGCTTGTGCGTGAAGTGATTGCGTAGATTTCCGCGTGAGGGTCTTGCGCGTCTTCCGGGATTACTTGTTCAGGCTCAAGGCTGAGAATTTCCCGGAGCTTGTCGATATGTGTTTGTGTCGGGCGGGTAAGTGTGAAGATTGCGCCTCTTGCGAATGCTTCCTGAAATGCCGGGGCGTTTTCGTCGGTGAGTGCAAGAAGGTAGCGTTTTGTGATTATTGATGTGCTTCCTTTGTCGAGTGATTCGGGTTCGGTGTCGCTGCTGATATTTTGTTCGAGGTATCGTGATGTCTCTGTTTCATCTTGTGAGGGCGAGTCGTTTTGCGGAAGTGAGTCGTTATTCCTCTCTTCAGTTCCGCTTCTGTCTTCTATTGAAACTGTACCCCCTCCCCTCGCCTCCGAAATTCAGCGTACCGAACGCGCACACAAAAAGCAGTGTTGTTGAAACGATAAAGGCCATAAATTTTTTGTTGCTCATGGCGATTCCTCCTCCTGAAAAATTTTATGTGAAGTATAACATACATGCTTGCGTAAATATGGTTTGTCGCAAAAAATCTTGTTTTATGAGATAATTCACGAAAATAAATCCATTCAATTTAATATATTCTTGCAGGTGGCTGGAAAATTTATTTTGCTCGTCTGCTTAGTATTATTTCAGAAAGGAGTCGTCAAACACAAAATGATTCAGAGACTTCACCGCAGCGACTTGGGCAACTCACTAAGGACGCTGATGGAAAACGATCCCGCCTTCCGGCCTGTAGCTTACTTCTCGATGGAAGTCGGCCTTAAAGAGTCGATACCGACATATTCAGGGGGCTTAGGAGTATTAGCGGGAGACATACTGAAGAGCGCGGCTGATTTGGGCGTTCCTATGGCAGGTGTAACGCTCTTATATCGCAAAGGTTATTTCACACAGGAGTTCAACGGCGAAGACTGGCAGATCGAAAAGCCCGTAGTATGGGATCCGTCGAAAGAATTAACGCTTCTTCCCAACAAAGTATCAGTAACAATTAGAGGACGAGAGATACAAGTCGGAGTTTGGGTATACGAGTGCATAGGCGCGACGGGTTACCCTCTTCCGATATATTTCCTTGACACAGATTTTGACGGCAATCACCCCGATGACAGAAAATTATGCTGGTATCTTTACGGCGGAGACAATCACTACAGATTATGCCAGGAGTTTATACTTGGTGTAGGCGGCTTGAGGATGCTCCGTGCATTAGGCTACATGAATATTGATACGTTCCATCTTAACGAGGGCCACGCGGGATTCCTGACGCTTGAGCTTATGCGCGAGCTTGGTTATTATGACCCTGACAGGATTCGCGAGCAGGTAGTTTTCACGACACATACACCGGTTCCGGCAGGCCATGACTATTTTACGTTTGGCGAGATTGACCAGGTATTTCCCGATGACGCAAAAGCAACGATACACAAGATGATTCCCGACAAACCCGGCGTATCAATGACAGACTTAGGATTGCGCTACAGCAGGTACGTCAACGGAGTCGCGAAGAAACATGCGGAAGTCAGCAACGCGATGTTCCACATGGAGACGGTAGACTGGATCACTAACGGAGTACATCCTACAACGTGGGTAAGCTCAGGAATGCGGAAGCTCTACAACAAGCACATACCCGGCTGGGAGCTTGACCCGGGAAGGCTCGTACAGGCACTGACAATCCCGAAAGAGGAAATCTGGTCAGCACATCAGGCTTCAAAGCTGAGACTCTTTGCGCGGATAATGGAGACGAACGGAATACAGCTTGACCCGAATGTATTAACGCTCGGTTTTGCGAGAAGGGCAGCGACATACAAGAGGGCGGATCTTCTTTTGACGGACATCGAAAGGCTCAAGAGAATCGCCGGGAAAAACAAAGTACAGTTCGTTTTCGCAGGGAAATCACACCCGAAAGATGACGGCGGAAAACAATTATTGCAGAGAATCCGAAAAGCCTCGCAGACTCTCAAAGACAGCATAACAATCGTATTCATTGACAATTACAACATGGAAATAGCCTCGCTTCTTACACAGGGCGTTGATGTCTGGCTGAACAACCCTATACGCCCAAGAGAGGCAAGCGGCACTTCCGGAATGAAATGCGCTATGAACGGAATAATGAATTTCAGCGTTCTTGACGGCTGGTGGATTGAAGGCTGGATTGAAGATGTTACAGGCTGGTCAATCGGCCCGGAACCTTCAGCGGCGGAAGCAAAAGCGGCAAATTCTCAGCATTACGATGAAAGCAAAGACGCTGATGATCTTTACGACAAGTTAGAGAAGAAAGTCATCCCGACATACTACGATAACCATGACAAATGGGTTGACATGATGAGACACACAATAGCCCTTGACGCGAGCTTCTTCAACACGCACAGGGTAGTACACGAATACGCGTCAAAAGCCTACTCGATAGACTTCCGGGGCATGTAGAAAATTTTTGCAGTGAAAGGAATGCAGTAAACAGCAATGACGAAAAGCGGTAGTGCTGTAAAAGTATTGTTCGTAACAACAGAGCTTGCGCCGTTCTCGAAAGTTGGCGGACTCGGCGATGTTGCGGGTTCTCTTCCGAAAGCACTCAGGCAGGCGGGGGTTGACGTAAGAGTCGTTACACCAGCATGGCCGGGAGTACTTGAGAAGGCGGCGGCTGCGGGCCTCAAAACTACAACGGTAAAGACGAAAGTTTACGCGGCGTATGACTGGCGGATTCACAAGGCCGAAGTCGTAAAAGCAGAAGTGAAAGGCGTACCGACATATTTCCTCAAGGCAGAGGATTACACCGGGGATATGTACCCTTCACAGCTAAACTTCTGGACGGCCTCACCGTTTGCGGTATTCTGTATGCAGGCACTTGAGCTTAAGGACGCTATAGACTGGGAGCCGGATATATACCACTGCCACGACTGGACATCAGCATTCCTCCCCTGCGCGCTTGCGTGGCACAGGCACTACCGGCAGACGGGGCAGAAATCCATAATGACCCTCCACAACGTAGCGTATCAGGGAATATTTGAGCCTTCACCGTTCCTTGAGGCATCCGGGCTTGAGCCGTGGAGCTTCAGCTCGTCAACAATGGAATTTTACGGGCAGGTCAACCTCCTGAAGGGCGGAATCGTAGCAGCCTCAGCAGTAAGCACAGTATCACCGACATACGCCAACGAGATTCAGACTTACGAGTCAACCCGCGAACTGTCAGGAATACTCTATCAGCAAAGGAGCAAACTGCGCGGAATCCTCAACGGCCTTGACGTAAAATTCTGGGATCCCGCAGGAGACAAAGAGATTCCCGCGAAATTCACCATGAAAGACCTCAAGGGAAAAGCAGCCTGCAAGAGAGAATTATTATCACGAGCCGGGCTTGATCCCAACACTGAAGCACCCGTGATTGTCTGCGTGAGTCGTCTCGTTGAACAGAAAGGTTTTGACATGGTGTTTAACGCGGCGGGCCAGATTGCGGAGACGGGAGCAAAATTACTCATTCTCGGTTCGGGAAATGACTGGATAGAGAACGGAATAATTCAGGCTTCTGAAGCATACCCGCAGAGCATAAAACTCTTCAAGGGATATGATGAGCCTTTGTCGCACCTCATGTACGCGGGCGGTGATATATTCCTCATGCCGTCAGTGTTTGAGCCTTGCGGACTCTCGCAGATGATTTCCATGAGATACGGCACTGTTCCTGTAGTGCGCGAGGTCGGCGGACTCCGTGATACAGTGTTTGATGTTGACAGGCCAGAAGGCGGAAACGGATTCACGTTCCAGACATGCGACGCTGAAGGAATGATGTGGGCGTTGCGACGTGCAGTTGACCGTTACAACACTGACAAAAACGCGTGGAAGAAAATCATGCTTGAAGGAATGCGCGAGGATTTCACGTGGGACAAGTCAGCCGGACTCTACAAGGATATGTACGAAGATTTAATGCAGTAGTTGTGAATCATGCCCCTTGTGATTTTTGCCGGGGGCGTTGTTATATAGAAAGGGAGATGAAATTTTCATGTACACAGGCAAACACGGAAGAGTGTTAGGTATAGTGCTTGCCGGGGGAAAAGGCGAACGCTTGATGCCCCTGACGAGTTACCGCGCTAAACCCGCCGTATATTTCGCCGCAAAGTACCGTATCATTGATTTTGCACTCTCCAACCTCATCAACAGCGGAATCTATTCAGTCTACGTTCTCACGCAGTTCAAAAGCCAGTCGCTTAACGAGCATATAGAGCGGGGCTGGCAGTTCGGAGGAGCTATGCGCGGAAGGGATTTCTTTGTTACGACAATTCCCGCGCAGATGTGGAGCGGTGAACATTGGTTCCAGGGAACAGCGGACGCAGTTTATCAGGCCAAGCACATGATTACGCGCTACAGAGCCGATAAAGTCTGCATATTCGCGGCGGATCACATCTACAAGATGGACGTTGAGCAGATGCTCGCATACCATGACGCACAGCACGCAGATGTAACAATCGCGGCTAATGTCGTACCTGTTGAAGAGGCTACCGCTTTCGGTTGCATTAAGACGGACAAGAACGGGCGAATCATCGAGTTCATGGAGAAGCCGAAAAACCCGCCGGAGATTCCGAGCCGCCCGGGATTCTCGTATGTCTCAATGGGAAATTACGTTTTTGACCGCAAAGTTCTTGAAGAGGCTCTTGACGATGACGCAATGAAGGAAGAAACGAGTCATGACTTCGGCAAGGACATTATCCCCGACCTTGTAGAACACGGAATGAAGGTATGCGCTTACGACTTCTCAACAAACGTACTTCCTCACCCGACAGCAGAGACTGAACTCATACACCAGTGGAGGACGGATAAACCTTACTGGCGCGATGTAGGGACTCTCTATGCTTACTGGAAAGCGCACATGGAGCTTATCGGGCACGAGTCGGAAATGTCATTCTACAATCCCATGTGGCCAATACGCACAGTGTCTTACGGTGATCCCCCTTCATACTGCTATCCTGACAGCGGACACCCCTGCAACATCAACAGAGTCATGCTCTCAGAGGGAAGCAGGATTTTCGGCGCGGACGTGTCAAATTCGGTTTTGGCGCGCAACAGCCTCGTACAGGCGGGAAGCGTTGTTGAAGAGAGTATCATCGGCCATGATGTTGTTATCGGCAGAAATTGCAGAATCAAACGCGCAATCATTGACGGCCATAACATTATCCCCGACGGCACTGTGATAGGTGAAGACCCTGACCTTGACGCGAAGAATTACTACGTTGACCCGAAATCGGGAATCGTTGTCGCAGGAGTCCCCAAAGAATTGTACCTGACCGGAAGCGATCAGCTCGAAGAAGGCCAGAGCTGGGACACAATGGGCTAAACACGGAAAATCAATATGACCTCCCGCGCTTTTTGTGTGGGAGGCTTTTTGTTATGTACTTGTATGTGTGAGTGCGTTCGTTTCCTTCAACGCTCATGAAGTCGTTTATATCTTCAGGCGTGTCAATGTCGTCAAGAGTTTCTGCTTTACAGTATGATACGCCCTGCCTGCTTAAGGTTTTTACAGTTTCATTGAGGACGCTTGAATTTCCCCATGATGAAAGACTGAACACTTCAGGAATATATTTTCTCATCCCTATTAGCCAGTAACCTCCGTCAGATGATAGGCCGATTACAGCGTCAGAGTCATTCAGCGAGTCAAAAGCCCGCAAAATATTTTCAGCCCTCACAGAAGGAATATCAGCACCGATAATCACAGCCCGTTTATATCCGTCAGCAAAAATATCACGCAAAGCATTCTTCATTCTTTCACCGAGATTATTACCCTCTTGTTTCATGAGAATGAATGAAGACGGAATATATTTCTGATAGTCTGCAATGTCCCCGCTTCCTGTCCAGCATAAATATATGTTTGTGTAGATGAGCTTCAACGCCTCAGAGAAAATATCACGCCACATAGCAAGGTGCAATTCTGACCGCTGAGTCTCATTGAGGATTGGCGCGAGTCTCGTCTTTGTCTCATGGCCGATTGGGAGCCGCGAAAATATTATCAGTGCCGTATCATTTCCCATTGTCATAAATCCGCCTCAATCTTTCAGTGTTCACGCCAAGAATGTACAGAGCCTTCACGATATTCATCTTTAACCACGTTTTGAGTCGCCCGTTCTGCGTGTAGCGTCTTGCTGATGTCCCGATAACTGTATCAAGCGCGTGAATTTGTCCGAGCCTGTGAAAAGTTCTGAGCCGCCGCGAAATTTCCCAGTCCTCCATCAATGAAACATCCGCGAATCCTCCGAGTCCGTCAAAAACATCACGCCTGATGAATAACCCTTGATCCCCAAAAATGAGACAAAAATTTTTCGCCCGCGTGTGTGAAGTCCTCTCGATAAACTTCATGAATCTATCATCAGCGTCATAAAATTTCAGCCGGAAAAATCCCCCTGCCGCGCCGTCAGAAATTGCGCGTTCAATGTCGTGAAGGCTTGAAGGTGAGACAATAGAGTCAGCGTGAACGAACCACAAAATATTTCCTGATGATACTTTTGCTCCGGCGTTCATCTGTCTTGCGCGTCCTGATGGTGAATTGATAACTGTGATATTTCGTAATGCTGAAAGTTTTTCGCGTGTACCGTCCGTGCTTCCTCCGTCAGAGATTATTATCTCCTTTTCACCGTCAAGACTCGTCAGCGCGTCAACAAGAGTCCCGATTCTTTCTGCCTCGTTAAGCACCGGGACAATCACCGAGATCATTTATACGGTCGTTCCTCCGCAGCTTGATCCGCTTCCGGCTGTGCAGGCGTAACAGTGATTGCCGAATCTGATTCGCCTCTTCTGAATCTCGTGAAGGTCTGCGATATTTTGCGGGCCGTCAATCGTGAGTCCTAATGGCTGGTTGAAATCGCAGTCGTATAATCTTCCGTCCCAAGCTACTGACAACTGAAAACGGCACATCATGTTTTCAACGGCTGAAGGGTTGAACGAGTCAATAAGGAGAGTCATGTAACTGTCGTAACTTCCCGATTTCCTGAGAGAGTCGCCAAAACGCCCAATCGGGTTATTTGTGATGGTAAAAAGGCGGGTGAATGTGATTCCGTGCTCTGACATCAAGCGCGATTTGTATTCCGCTTCAAGCTCGCTTTGATTCGGAGGGAGAAAATCACCGTTAGGATTGTAGACCAAATCAAGAATGTGTTTCTCATCATGGCCGTAACCCAATGCGTTAAGAGTCTTGAGCACAGATATTGCGGCGTTGAATGTTCCTTTTCCTCTCATTGAGTCGCAATTTTCCTCAGTGTAGCAGGGAAGGGACGCGGCAATCTCTATGTTTCTGTCAGCGAGAAAAGCGGGTATATCCTCGTAACCTTTCTGCGTCATGATAACAAGATTGCTTCTCACGATGACATGCGCGAGTTTTGCGGCCTCGTCAACAAGAAAGCGGAAATCAGGATTCATTTCCGGCGCGCCCCCGGTGATGTCGAGAGTCTCAAAGTTCGGGAGGATTCGCAGAATATGAGTCATTGTCTCGCGTGTCATGATCTCTTTTCGTCCCGGCCCGGCGTTAATGTGGCAGTGAGTGCAGGAAAGATTGCAGAGGCTTCCTATGTTGACCTGAAGGACACGCAGCTTTTCAGCCGTGAATTTCAGCGCGGGATTGTTTATCATATCTTCAAACGGTATCATGTCTAACTCTCCTTGCTGTGATGTATCTGTTGTATAGGTTTGAATTTTTTGCTGACGATTCACCGTCCCCGAATATCAGATCAAGTATGTGAATGCTGTTATGACCGCCGAGGCTCATTGCTGACCTGCAAGCGGCGCAGTACGATATTATTGTGTCGCAGGGTGATTCGTCAGCGCGCTCAATCTTGCACTTTCTGCCATAACGTGAGTCGCATGTCGTGAGAGTCTGAATGCCTCCGCAGCATTTCTTCAGCGGGAACTCAATCACATTAACGCCGAGAAACGCAAGAATCTTCCTGACGCTTTCAGAAATTTCCGGGAGACTCGTGCATGAGTCCTGAATGCTTGCGTCGAGTCCTGAGAATTTCCCGCGCAATCTTTCGGGGAGTCCGTGCTTTGCGATTAATGGCCACAGCGATAATATTTCCCTGTCTTTGTCGTATTGCCTGAGAATGTTATTGCATGTCTGGCACGCTGTAATGATTGTTCGTGCGTTCATCGCGTCAAGTTTTCGCCTTACGCTGTCGATTCGTTTCGTGAATAGTTTTGTCTCTCCCATGAGCTTTAACGGTTTAGCGCAGCAGGCTGTGATTATTCCGCATGAGCCTAAATTCCCGATGACGTAATCACGAACCGCAAAAACGTATTCAGGGTTATAGCCCGTGAGACTGCATCCGGGGAAAAATACTGTATCACAATTTCCCGATGACTGTTGAAGAATTGATGAGGCAGCCAGAAACATATCAGCATTAATTGCCGAACGGAACAAGAATTTTCTGATGCTCACTTTCTATCCCTCCGTAAAAGTATCAACAGCAAGCCGATAACCGCAAATGCAATCATGGCCGTGTTGATTGCAGCAAAAGGGACTCTGTTAATCATCAGCCCTTCACGGATTATTGACGCAGGAATGATTCTCACGCTCTCAGAATCAAGAAGCAATAATATTCCCGAACACGAAATCACGAGGCTTAATGCTGAAGCCGTGAACGTCGCGCAAAATTTTCTCAGCGGATGAATTACGAGCTGCAGCAAAAAGAGGAGGCCGGATAAACCGAAGAATACCCAGCCGATATTAACGCGCATTTCGAGCCATTCATTTTGGAACAAGCACACGCTGATTAACATGCTTAACGTTACGGAGTTGTAGAGGATAGCAATCATTATTTCACGAGCCTTACGATTACGTTTACTTTTGTTCCGTCAGGCGGGAGAATTTTTACGTTCCCCTTGAAGCTGACCTCTTTATTGTTCATCGCTCCTGTAGGCCACGCGGCATTAGTGCTTATTCCTGCGGCGCATGAGTCAAGGCATATGAAGCAGCCCGGATGACTCCTCATAGCGAAATCAAGATTACCCGTAAATCTCAGGTCTATAGGTCTCACTTCACCATTTGCGACAGTAGTTATTACAGCGTCATCAAGAGGGATTTCACCGTTTGAGCCTTCCCACGTCAAGAATACTGTGAGCTTTGAGCCTTCTGTTGATTTACCCTCTGAGCTGTTGCGGGCTTTCATGTCTTCGGGCTTGATGTTGTTGCCGGGGACTGCTCCGAGTTCGGTCAATGCGTTGTAGTAATCTATCTCGCTGACTAATGCGCGCATGATTGACTTTTCGCCGTTGCCCCCTTTGTAGTATGAGAGTGCGTGCTTTGTCGGGCTTACGAGATATTTTCCGTTGACCTCAGCGGGGATTATGATTTCTCCCTTCTCTTTGTCGACGATGAGCGACTCTTCAGCAAATGACGCTGACACTAACGCACACAATACGGCCATGACAAGCAGAAATTTTTTCATGATATTGTTACCTCCTAATGAATTTTTTGTGCAGAATTACTCCTGCAATTGTTACGATTATTGCAGCTGATACGGCAATGAGCAAGTAAAGATTTCTCCGCTCAGAGTCCCCGATTCCCGCTGCGCCCAATGTGAACACCGCAGAACCTGGAGCAATGAATACGAACGTGTAAACAGTATACGGCAATAACTTTATGTCGGTGAGTCCGTAAGCGAAATTCTGAAGGTTATACGGGAACAACGGCACAAGCCTCGTAACCATTAACAGAATCACGCCGCTGTGTTGAACGTCATCAATCAGAAATTTTTTCAGCAGGGAATTTTTCTCAATCATCGGACGAACAGAGTCGCGCAGGAAATATCTTCCCGCCAAAAACGCAAGAACAGCACCGAGAGTCGCCGCAATCACACATAATATTGTTCCCGTGAAAGGCTCAAAGAGAATCCCGGCGATAACCGCAAAGAACGCACCGGGCATAGCAAGCACTACACAGCAGAATGATGTAGCGAGAATGTATATCATCATGGCCGTTAATGGGTAATCGTCAGAAAGCGAACGAAAATTTTTCGCGGCCTCAATGAATTTCGCGGACAATCCGAAATGATTAGCCAGCAAGATTATCACCGTCAGCAAAATCACAAACACTGAAAGTTTTACACGGCGAGTCAATTTTTGTGCTTCTCCCTGTAAATCTGCCTCATCATCACAACGACAGCAGACAGCGCAAAGAGGAATAATAATCCCGTCATCAGCATTTGCGCTCCGCCCGTGAGCATTCCGCCGACATATGAATATACGATTGTTGCGGGCAATTGTCCGACTCCTGTTGCGATGAAGAAGGGCAGGAAACGCATTGACGTTAAGCCCGCCGCATAGCTCACAAGGTCGAACGATATGAACGGGAGCAATCTCGCTATGAGTATGCTGTGAGTCCCGTAACGCTCAAAAAATTTGTCGACTGACTGAAGCCCTGCACGGCTCGTGAGTTTCTCCGCTGCATTACGTCCGAGAACGCGCGAAATCCAGAAGCACAGAGCAGCACCGGCCATCGCGCTTGACCATGAGAGAACAGCCCCCTTCACCCAGCCGAAAAGATTCGCATTCGCAAGAGTTATGATGAACGCAGGAAGAGGAGCCGCCACCGACTGGAATATCATCAGTAAGAACGAAACCGCCGCGGCATATGCTCCGTAGTCAGCAATAAATTCACGCATGACCCCGAAATCACCCGACGCAAACGCAGAGAGAGTCATATCGATAAAGTTCTTGTATGACGGGAAAATGAAATATGAAACGACAGCGATAACGAGTGCTGAGAGGATTAAAATTTTTGCAGAAAGATTTTTCATCGCGGTAAAAAAATAATGCCCCGTCTTTTTACAGGCAGGGCAAAATTTTGCAGGTTAGTCGAGATCTAATTTGACTTTGAACTCAAACGTTTTCGGGCTGAACCAGTCAATTGCTTTTCCGTCAATCTCCGCATAAGGATACATGAAGTACGTCAACGGAGTCTTTGCTGTTGATTCGCTTAATACTGTTTCTCTTGTGTCGCGGTTGAGAGCGATTCTGAAAAGCTCATCGCCTGCCCAGAAGAAATCAGACCACTTTTTAGCGTCGTCAACTTTCTCGATGTTCTCATTCAGCATTTTCTTGCGGACATCAGCAGGATCGGCCATTACCCAGCCTGTTCCGGGAACGTAAAACTCTGTCCAGCAATGATAGTTCCCGGTGATTTCGCCGGATTTCGCCGGGTCGACTCTCAAGCCGTAAACATCTCTTGTCGGAATCCCTGAAGCCCTCGCAAGCGCAACAAACACCGAGCTAATGTCCGCGCATTTTCCGCCACCGCTCTTCTCTGAGATTGTGCGAATCGGAAGGCCGAGTCCGCAGCCCTCTTTCACGCTCTCATCCCTGAACGTGTTTTCCAGTACCCAGCGGTAAATCCCCTTTGCTTTCTCAAGCACTGTTTCTTTCTTCAGGAACTCCATGCTTGCTTCAGCGCAGAAACCTTTATCGATTGGCAGCGAGGGAGTCGCCTCAAGATATTTCCTGACTTCGGGCGGGAATGCGTCTTTTGTCTCCTTGATGTCGGTGTTCTTCGTGTAATGCGAATCGACTCTGAATGACATTGTGAGGCTAGGAACTTCAGCGGGCTTTGTCCACACTGCATGAAGGTAAACAGCTCCGGCTTTGGGATCATTCTCGACTCCGATTTTCGCGCCGTTGCTCTTCACGTCAACAAATGTGATTGTCTGATTAGCGTCTGACATCGGATAAGGGAGCCAGAGTTCAGCCTTCTCAGCTTTTGCCGCGTCCTTGAGATTCACGTCAAATGTTACTGTGCCTTTGTACTCTGCGAATGATACGGAAGCGAACGAAAACACAACCGCTGAAACGAGGAGTACGGATAAAATTTTACGCATGGAAAAAATCACTCCTTGTATAAATTCATCTTGAGGGCGAATTTTTACCCCCCAGATTTTTGCCTTTATGTTTGTTACTGCCTGAAAGTTAATCGGAAAGTGAAGAAGGAATCACAATAACCGTATCAACATGGCAGTTTGCAACACGTGCATAAAATTTTTCTGCTCATGTTAATTTTGACGGCATGAAAATTTTTCCTCCTGAAATGTTTTATGATTGTGTTATTCTAATTCATGTTCAGCGCGAAAAACAATAGGAGGTTTTCATTATTCAGAATATACCAGTTTACGCGGTCTGCGGTTGGTCAGGTTCAGGCAAAACAACATTCATTGAGGGACTCATTCCTGAATTGAGGAAGCGCAGATTAAGAGTCGCTGTCGTGAAACATGACGCGCATGATTTTTCGGTTGACCGTGAAGGCAAAGACACATTCAGATTCACGAAGGCAGGCGCGGAGATCGTAGCGATAACTTCCGGGACTCACTCGGCAATAATGGAGAACAGATTTACGACGCTTGAGGATATATTGACCCGTATTCATGATGTCGATGTGATTATCTCTGAGGGATTCAAGAGTCATGAAGGCTTGAAGCGAATCGGGATCCGGCGCGGGGATTATGAGCTTCCTGACGGTGAATATATTGCAGTGATTAGTGATGTCCCGTTTGAGTGTGATGTTCCTGTTTTCGGGATTAACGATTACTGCGCGTTTGCTGAATGGCTGATTACTGACATTGGATTATTGCGCCTGAATTGATACACGCTTAGAATTTCATCATTCACTTATCACAAATTGAGGAGGGGAATTTCATTGCGTCTGACAGTAACATGAACAGCCTGTAACTTTGCACGTGCTGCATTATGTTATCGCCGGCGTGAGAAATTGTAGCCTCTTACACTTTTTCCCTGAAATTTTGCGTTCAGAGTCCCGGCGGTTAATGGGTCATTAATATTCTGAGGGTGAAATTAATCATGGGGGAAAAACTTAACACAGAAGATCTCAAAATCATTATGGAGATGAGGCAGTACGGCTATGACGTTCTGAAAAAAATATTTTACGTTGAGCCGTCAAAATCGCTTCTTCAGGCAATGAGGGACAATGAAATTTTTGACAGTTTCCCATTCCGCGAAGAAGGGAATCTCATCGACACGGGAATAAACTTCATCACAAAATTTTTCGCAGACAAGAAAGACAATGACGACGAAATGACATCGGAAGTCCGCTGGGATTTCACGCAGTTATTCGTAGGGCCTTACGCGCTTCCTGCTCCGCCGTGGGAGTCGGTTTACAGGAGCAACGAGCATTTGCTTTATCAGGATACAGCGTTCGAGGTTCGCAAGGAGTATCTCAAATATAACTTTATCCCGAAAAATTATCCTCATGAGGCAGACGATCATATAGGGTTCGAGCTTGATTTTATGTTGCGGCTTGCGGGGAATGAAGACGCACTGAAAGACAGCAGGAAGTTTCTTGACGTTCATTTGTCGCAATGGGTCTCGGAATTTTCGCGGGACATACAGAAATACGCGCTCACAGAATTTTACAGGGGAGCGGGAATTATTCTCAAAGGCTTTGTGCTTGAGGATATGAATCTTCTCGGTGAAATTCTTGGCTGACATACAAAAATTTTCACGAAAGGAGTCATTTTGCATATGGGATTAATTGACACGATCTCAAAATTCAAGCTGGGACGGCGTGCATTCCTCAAATGGAGCGCGGCTGTTTCGGCTCTTACTGCTTTAACGGGCTATGAGAACGAACTCAAGAAGATAACGCCCGCTGAGGCACAAGAAATTTCACAGGAGAAAGGCGAATGGAAAAATGCACCGTGCTGGCATAACTGCGGAGGACGCTGCCACATCAAAGCACTCGTTAGCGGGGGAAAAATCGTACGTCTTAAGACCGATGACACTCACCCGGACTCAATCGATTACCCGCAGTTGAGAGCGTGCGCGAGAGGACACGCACAGCGTCAGCAAGTTGCCGGGCCTGACAGGCTGAAGTACCCGATGAAGCGGACTCACTGGACACACGGAGGCGGCGACAAATCATTACGCGGTAAAGACACATGGGAGAGAATCTCATGGGACGAAGCGTTAGACATTGTTGCGTCAGAAATTCGCGAGTCAAAAGAGAAGTACGGCCCTAAGTCAATATTCTTGATGGATGAGAACTTCAACAATCAGGGCGGCGAAATCTTCAGAGTATTGGGACTTTACGGCGGTTACATGTCGAAATACGGCAGCCGTTCTCGCGGTGCATGGCGGCAGGCAATGAGGCCGATTTTCGGTTACGACAGAAAATTTCACAACCAGAACGACAGACTCGACCTTGTGAAAGCAAAGCTGATACTGTTATGGGGAAGTAATCCGGCGTGGAACAGTTACCCGTCAGCAATGAACAACTTGATTCGCGCAAAGGAAGCCGGAGCAAAAATTATCGCGATAGATCCCATGTACACAACAACAGCTTCAGTTATCGCCGATGAGTATATCCCGATAAGACCCGCGACCGATACACCGTTAATTCTGGCAATGGCCTACGTTATGCTGAAAGAAGACAGCCCCGAAAAGCCTATGATTGATTGGGACTTCCTCAACCGCTGCACAGTAGGATTTGACTCTGAGCATATGCCGGAAGGAGCAGATCCAAAGCTCAACTTCAAAGATTACGTTTTGGGGAATCTTGACGGACTGCCTAAGACTCCCGAATGGGCATCGAAAATTTGCGGGACTCCTGTCGATACGATTTACCGTCTTGCGCGTGAAGTCGGACTCACAAAGCCCGTAACAGCTCTTTTTGCTTGGAACTCTGCGCGCGCTGACAAAGCGACTCACGTCTGCCTCGCACAAACTACACTTGCAGCCATGACAGGCAATGTCGGAATCGCGGGCGGTGCATTCTCGTGCAGTTGTCAGGAACGTTCAACGGAAGGCGGCCCTGCTCTTGTGGCTCCCGGCTCAACAGGCGTTAAGGCAGTCAAGAATCCCATTCCCAACAGTGAGAGAATGTGCGCTAATGAACATTGGCGGGCAATACTCACAGGCAAATATACGGCGGGACAAGGCGACAAGAAAGATTTAGACGTTCACGTGATATATCATGCTCACAGTAACATTGTCTCGCAGACAGCCAACACAATGGAAAGCATCGAGGCTCACAAAAAAGTTGACTTCATTGTTACTCATCAATTTCTGCTCAACAGCAACGCAATGTTTTCCGATGTCGTACTCCCAATCACAACCCCTTGGGAACGTAATGGAATGGTATTAGGCGGAGCGCGTGAGGTCATAATATGGACGCAGAAAGTTATTGACCCGTTATTTGAGGCAAAAGATGACGGCTGGATAGCGTTGGAGCTGGGCAAAAGATTAGGGCTTGACCCGAAAGAAGTCGAACCCGTTTCACTTAAACAGCAGAACTTCAACATGTTAGCGGGGGCAAAAGTCGCAAAGCCGGATAATTCCGGGATGGAGACTCTTCTGACGATTACCGCCGATGACATTAAAGCGATGGGCGTTGAAGGAGAACCGCAGCAGGGACGAATCACACTCAGCGAATTACGCGAGTCAGGAAGCTATCAAGTACCCAGAAAAATGGATGATGCTTTCTACTACATCAACAACAAATCATTCCGCAATGACCCGGAGAAAAATCCTCTCAAGACCCGCGACGGAAAAATTCAGATCTATTGCGGTGAACTGGCCGAAATGGTAACAAAAGCAGGCTGGAACGAGGGACACCCGATAGCAATCTATGAGCCGTCAACAGAAGGCTACGAGGCTACATTCTCGGACTTTGAGAAAGGCATAAAGGGGAAATACCCGCTTCAGGTTTGCAGTGTCCACGTCCCAAGAGGCGCGCACGGTAATGTGAGTAATTCTTTGTGGCTTCGTGAGGCTTTCCCGATTCCGTTGCTGATGAATCCTGTTGACGCAAATTCACGCGGACTCAAGGAAGATGATACCGTAAAAATCTTCAACGATCACGGGACTGTAGTACGCAGGCTTCACATCACAGAAAGAGTCATGCCCGGAGTCGTAATGCTCGGCGAGGGTTCATGGGTACAGCTCAATGAAGACGGCTATGACATCGGAGGATGCCCTAACGTTTTGACAGGCACATTCCCTTCAGGGCCGGACATTGAGTCGTTCGTGAGCATTGCAGAAGTTGCGAAATATGACAAGCCGTCACTGCCCGATGCTTTGTGGCCTCAGAGAATAATATTCTAACGTGAGAGGGGGAATAAAACTATGAGCCAGAAAGGTTTTCGCCACGATATGAACAAGTGTCTAGAATGCCGTGCGTGTGTTGTCTCATGCAAGGACAAAAATGATTTGCCCGTTGGTGTGAACTTCAACGCGATTGAGGAGAGGGAGCGCAGGAAATTCCCGGATGTTTACGTTTGGTTCACGCTGAAAATGTGCCGGCACTGCTCGAAGCCTGCGTGTGTTGCGGCATGTCCCACAAGTGCGATGACGAAAGACGACGACACCGGAATGGTATACGTGAAGGAAGATGTCTGCATAGGATGCGGAGCTTGCGTTAAGTCCTGCCCTTACGGAGCTGTTCAGATTCGCGAGGACACAAAGAAGGCCGCAAAGTGCAACGGCTGTATTGACATGCTGAAACGCGGTGAGCTTCCTGTGTGTGTCGCTTCATGCACAAGCAGATGTTTGACTCTCGCTGATGTTGACGAATTACGAAAAGAGTCGGGACTCGTCCGGGCGGTCAATGATGACGTTTCACCCGAAAAGACAGAGCCGAATCTCTACTACAAGCCCAAAAAGGGAATGAGAGCATAAATGTTGCTCGGCGGATTATCGCAGATACTTTTCCCGGACAATTTACCGTTCCTGAATGAGTCAATGTGCCTTAACCGCCGGAATCGTTTTGAGCCTTGCGGACTTTGCGGGAGTATTTGCGTTTTTGACGCTCTCAAAATTTCTGCGGGGCTTCCGTTTGTTGACGGGAAAAAATGCACGGCCTGCGGGTTATGCGCGTCTGTTTGTCCGTCTGAAGCATTAAGACTGAGAGACTACAAAATTTTCAGAGACTTAACAGCGAATGACACCGTGAAATGTTTGAAGGCTGGCGGAAATTTCTGCGTTAAATCTCTGAGTCCCGCTTTAATTTCGGCAATAGTAATCGTGAACCGGGGAATCAATTTCGTGATGCCCTGCAAAAATTGCGAACTGTCAGAAAAAGTTTCAGAGAAAAATTTTGAGACTGCCTTCACGTTTCTCGACTCTCTGAATGTGAGTCATGATGTGAAAATTATACGTGATGAAAATTTTGAGGGAGAATATTCGCGGCGTGATATGCTTGCGATTATTTTTGCGAGGGGAAAAAGCAAGGGCAATAATATTCTTGAGGACGTAATTTTTCATAACAAGAATAATATCTTTCTTGCGCGTGAATTTCTTTCTGACAGACTCAAAGACTCACATGCTGAAATTTCGCCGGGAGTGTTCTATGATTTCTCCGTGTCTGAATCCTGCGATTCGTGCGGAATGTGCGGGGCGTTATGCCCTTCGGGAGCGTGGAGTCACAAAAAGTCAGAGGTAAAAGCGGAATTAACGTTCAATGCCGTATCATGTTCGGGCTGTATGCTGTGCGTGAGAAAATGCCCCGTGAAAGCGATAACGTTGCGCGAAAAATTTTCATGGCCGATAGAGTCAACAGTCAAAGCAGAATTTCAGAGAGTCCGCTGCCGTCATTGCGGGAAATGGTTTACAGTGAATGAGCCTGAGCAGGAATTATGCGCTTCATGCTCAGGGAAAAAATTACAGGGGTGATGTGAAATGTTCGGGCTTGGAATGTCTGAATTAATCGTAATAATGATAATCGCGCTGATAATTTTCGGGCCTAACAAGCTGCCAGAAATCGGAAAAGCATTCGGAAAAGCAATCGCAGAATTTCGCGGATATGCCCGGGATCCTTCAAGCAATACCGAGAAAACAGACTCGCAGGAAAAATCCGACAAAGCGCAGGCGTAAACGATGAGAAAGAATCCTGAAGGAGGCATGATGACAATCACGGGTCATTTGTCCGAACTCCGAACGAGAATCATACGGAGCGTTCTTGCTTTGTGCGTTGCGTTTGGAGTCTGCTACTTCTTTCAGGAGGATATATTCTCGCTGTTGCTTATTCACGCTGAGGGATTGCAGTTAATCACGGTGAGTCCTGCTGAGTTGTTCATGGAAGGATTGAAGACGGCGTTTTTTGCGGGGTTATTCACGTCATCGCCTGTGATACTGTACCAGATGTGCGCGTTCTTGTGGCCGGGACTGAGGGACAACGAGCGGAGATATTTGTTCATGGGACTCATAATCGGAGCAGGGTTATTCATTCTTGGGACTCTTTTCGCATATTTCGCGGTGATTCCGGGGGCGTTGAGATTCTTGACGGGATTGAACATCAGCGGAGTAAAGCCTATGTTCACGCTGAATAATTATATGTCGTTCGTGTGGACGTTCATTGTATTGTTCGGTCTTGCGTTTCAAGTTCCTGTGCTTTTGTCGTTATTGTCGTTAATCGGACTCGTTCGTCCTGAGTCGCTGAGGTCAAAGCGCAAGTTCTGCGTGCTGATAATCTTTATCGTTTCTGCAATTCTGACTCCTCCTGATGTCGTCTCACAAATATTAATGGCGGTGCCTCTTCTTGTGCTTTATGAGATCGGCATAATCGGCGCGGAGATTGCGTTGCGTTATCGGCGGAAAAATGACTAAGCGCGAATCAACAGCCGTAATTTTATGCGGGGGACTCTCGTCGAGAATGAGAACTCCCAAGCACAAATTATTTCTTGACCGCATAATCTCTCAGCTTGAAGGATTCGGAGTCATCGCGTTATCGGTGAGAGATGAGACTCAAATCAGCGGGTACGATTTGCTGACATGGCCGGATATTGTGAAAGGTTGCGGGCCTCTCGGAGGAATCTATACGGCTCTGATGATGTCTGAGACTCAATACGTTTTCACGACTCCTTGTGATGTTCCTGATATTGATTCGGGATTCGTTGACGGTCTTTTCTCACAGCTGCGTGAAAATGATTCGTGCGTTGTGCCTGTGATTGATGGGAATATTCAGCCGCTGACGGGAATATACAGCGTGTCATGCGCGGGAATGATTGAGGAGTCATTGAGGGCGGGAAATCTCAGCGTGAAAAAATTTCTGAGTCGTATTGACGCTCATTATGTTGACATTAACGAAAGGGGGCGGGAGTTTTTACGGAACATTAACACGCCGGAAGATTATAGATTCTGGCTCAACGATAATCCGAGTCCTTTAGCCTAAGGATAATTCTATGGCTTTAGGGCCGACGGTCATTAACGGCCTCAGAGTATAACGGGAAACGGTTATGCTTTCCATTAAGAGAAGGAGAAAATATCATGAAAAAATTTGCGTCATTAATCGCGGCTTTATTGTTGCTTACGTCTTCACAGGCGGCATTTTCCGAATCACTCACAATTTTTGCGGCGGCCTCGCTTCAGTCAGCAATAGAAAGAATCACAACGCTGTACACGACTCACAATCCTGATACACAAATCACATGCAACTTTGACTCATCCGGCACTCTCAAGACTCAAATTGAGGAGGGGGCAGAGTGCGACATATTCATTTCAGCGGCGCAAAAGCAAATGAACGCGCTGGAAAGTGAGAGACTCATAGATCCGTCAGCAAGAGTGAATCTTCTTGAGAACAAAATCGTATTGGCCGCAACAGAAATCAATCCGGCAAAAATAGAATCATTCGCTGACTTAGGCACGGACAAATTGACTCTAATCGCACTGGGAAATTCTGACGTTCCCGCAGGAATGTACGCGCAGGAAATTTTGACGGCTATGGGACTGTGGGACAAACTGAATCACGCGGGGAAAATCTCTTTTGCGGGGAATGTTACAGAAGTCGCAATGCAGATTCGTGAAGGTGCTGCGGACTGCGGAATAATTTACACGACAGACGCAATGACTCACGGCCTGAAAGTTATTGCCTTCCCTCCTGCAATGACGCTAAAGACTCCCGTGATTTATCCCGCCGCTGTAATTTCACGGTCATCACACAAAGATGAGGCCGGAAAATTCCTCAAGTACCTTCAAGATTCGGAAGCCCGGAAAATTTTTGAGTCATTCGGATTCACACTGGCAAAATAAATCATGGACTTTTACCCGCTGTATAACTCGTTACGGGTTGCGCTTGCCTCGTGCATGATTGTGTTCTTCACGGGGATAATTGCGGCGTGGCACGTGTCAAAACTTCCGGCCATGATTCGCGGAGTCGTTGATGTGATTCTGACTCTTCCTCTTGTACTTCCTCCGACTGTTACGGGATATTTCCTGCTGAGACTCTTAGGGCCGAGGCGACTCATTGGCGCGTGGGTTATGGCTCATTTCGGCGTGAGGCTGTCTATGTCGTGGTACTCGGCTGTATTCGCGTCTGTCGTTGTGTCGTTCCCGTTAATGTACAGGACATCGCGAGGAGCATTCGAGTCAGTCAGCAAAAATATCATTCATTCTGCGAAAATTCTCGGACTGTCTGAGGCGTTCACGTTCCGGCGTATCGTTGTCCCATGCTGCAAGAAGGGAATTACGGCGGGTGCTGTTCTGTCGTTCGCGCGCGCGTTAGGTGAATACGGAGCTACGAGCATGATAGCCGGATATATTCCCGGGAAGACAGCGACAATCTCAACGACTGTATATCATCTCTGGCGAACTGGAAATGATGAGCTTGCGCTGAAGTGGGTACTCGTCAACATCGCAATATCATTCGCTGTATTGATTGCTCTGAATGTTATTGAGCGGGGGAAATCATGAGCCTTTGTCTTGACATACGCAAGAAATTTCCGGGATTCAGTCTTGATGTCTCGCTTGATGTAGGAGATGAGAGTATTGCGATATTGGGCGCGTCAGGTTCGGGAAAAAGTTTAACGCTCTCATGTATTGCCGGAATCGTTAAGCCTGACGAGGGAAAAATTATCATTGACGGCGTTACTGTTTTTGACAGCGTGAAGGGGGTAAATCTTCCTCCTCAAAAACGCAAAACGGGCTTGATGTTTCAGGATTATGCGCTGTTCCCAAATATGACAGTCGAGGAAAATATCAGAGTCGCAGGAAGAAACCGCGAGTCAAAAATTGAGGCTGAAGAATTAATACGGCGTTTCTGTCTTGAGAGTGTGAGAAATTTATTGCCGTCTCAAATTTCAGGAGGACAGAAGCAGCGAACAGCATTAGCCCGGACTCTCTTGTCCCGTCCCAAAATCTTGATGCTTGATGAGCCGTTCTCAGCGTTGGACAGCCATTTGCGTTTTCAGACTGAGCGCGAATTGTCAGAAGTCTTCAGGGAATTTCACGGGACTGTGATTCTTGTCTCGCACAGCATGGAGGAGTCGTACAGGCTCTGCGGAAAAATAGCGGTCATTCACGGCGGGCATGTCGAAATTTCCGGCGCAATGGATGAAGTTTTCAGCAGTCCCAAAACGAAACACGCCGCAATCCTCACAGGCTGCAAAAATATATCACGTTCGCAAAAGATTCATGACGGGAAAATTTACGCTTCCGACTGGAACATAGAGCTTCAATGCACGGATTATCACGGCGACTCGGAATATGTCGGCATAAGATCTCACAGAATCATTTACGGAGATGGTATTAACTCGTTCACATGCAGAGTCATTAAGGTCATCGAGAATCCTTTTTCATTCACAGTAATGCTGCTCGCAAACGAAAACGCAGGCTCTATATTTTGGGAAGCGGATAAAACTTTGTGGCGTGAAATTGAGTCTGAGACCGTGAGAATTTCATTTCCGCCCGAAAATTTATTGATGCTGAAGGAGTGATAGTTGTTGACTTACGAAGAAGCAAGAAATATTGTCGCTGAAAATGTTATCCCTGTATCACCAGAAAAAATCCCTTTGTCGAAATGTGCCGGGAGAATTTCAGCAGAAGACATCACCGCAAAAATCAATGTGCCTTCATTTGACCGTTCACCCTATGACGGATTCGCATTCATGGCAGATGATGTTCCCTCAACGTTGAGAGTCATGCAGGAGATTCGCGCAGGAGACGTATCACATATGCCGCTGAAGCATGGCGAGTCCGCAAAGATTTTGACGGGCGCAATGATCCCTGAAGGTGCTGACGCTGTAACGAAATATGAGGACACAGAATTTACTGACAGCGAGGTAACAATCAGCCGGAAATTTGCTCACGGTGAAAACATCATCAGGGCAGGCGAGGACGTTAAAGCCGGAAATGTTTTAGTGAGGAACGGAGAAATTATTGACGCGGGCAGGGCAGGACTCATAGCATCGCAGGGAATCGCAGAAATCAGCGCATACCGCAAGCCCGTAATCGGCATAATCTCAACGGGAAATGAAATCGCTGACATACATTCGCCATTAACAGACGGGAAAATCTACAACACAAGCTGCTACACATTCAGCACTGCATTAACGCTCGCAGGATTTATCCCGAAATTTGTCGGCGTTGCGTGTGATGATGAGAACGAAATAGCTCGAATGATGTCGGAGTCTCTCTCATTGTGTGATGCCGTTGTTGTTACGGGGGGAGTCTCTGCTGGAGATTATGACAGAATGCCGGAAGCGTTGAAGATTTTACGCGCTGAAATTATCGTGCGTGATGTCGAACTCAAGCCGGGCGGAAAATGTATATATGCCGTGAAGAATGACAAGCTAATTTGCTGCTTTTCCGGGAATCCTGCTTCAGCCCTCACGAATTATTATGCGGTTGCACTTCCTGCGCTCAAAAAATTATCCGGCCTCAAAGATTTTATGCCTTCCGAAATTGATATAACACTCGCAGATTCATTCAGCAAAAAGAGTCCTATTACCCGAATAATTCGCGGGACTCTGGAATTTGCTGACGGAAAAATATTTATGCGCGTTCCTTCAGAGCAGGGCAACGGTATTTTGCGCTCTATGTCAGGCTGCAACGTAATGGCGGTTATTCCTGCTGGAAGCGGAAAACTTCAGGCGGGCGAAAAGCTGAAAGGATTTCTGATATGAGGAAAGTTAAGACTGAAAACGCATTGGGACTCAAATTGTGCCACGATGTTACGGCCATGCGGGACGGCTTCAAAGGCGCGGCATTCAAACGCGGCCATGTCATCACGCAGGACGATATTCCCGAATTGTTACGGCTCGGAAAAAAGCACGTGTTCATTTGGGAGACGCAAGGCGGAGAAATTCACGAGGATGACGCAGCAATGAGACTCGCGGAAATTTGCAGGACGGAAGCAACTCACTTCACCGGGCCTTCTGAGGGAAAAATAGTAATGACGGCTGACACTTGCGGATTGTTCACAGTTGACACGGAATTATTGAGGGCGGTTAATTCTGTTGATGACGTAACAATATCGACATTGCCGAATCATTACCCCGTCAGCAAAAACTCTCGTCTTGCGTCAATGCGAATCATTCCGCTTGTTACTCATGAGTCAAATATTATCATGGCCGAAAGACTTTGCGAGGGGAAAAAATTAATGTCCCTCCATCCCTACAAGCCAATGAAGGCCGGAATAATCATAACAGGCTCAGAGATCTATCACGGACTCATTCGCGACAAGTTCGAGGCCGTAGCGCGCAGAAAGCTCGAAAATTATCCGTGCGAAATTTTGGGCGTAACTCTCTGCGATGATGATCCCGGAATGCTGAACGATGCAATAACCTCATTCATGACTCAGAACGCGGATATTATCATCATGTCCGGCGGAATGTCTGTAGACCCTGACGACCTTACGCCCTCCGCAATTGCCCGTACAGGCGCGGAAATTATTTCTTACGGAGTCCCCTCACAGCCCGGCAACATGACGATGTTAGCATACCTCAATGACACGGCGATAATCGGAGTCCCCGGCGCGGCTATAATGATGCCTGTAACAGTATTTGATGTATTGCTGTCTCAGATTTTCACGGGGCTGAAATTCACACATGATGATTTAGTTCGTTTAGGGGACGGCGGACTCTGCCAGCTCTGCGCGGAATGCCATTTCCCTAATTGCACGTTCGGAAGGTATTAGCATGAGAGATTCTTACGGGCGCGACATAACGTATATGCGGGTGTCTGTTACTGACCTGTGTAATTTGCGGTGCCGTTACTGTATGCCCGCTGAAGGTGTCATCAAGAAAAATCATGACGACATTATGAGCGAGGAAGAAATTATAGCGGTGATTGAAGCTGCGTCTGAGCTTGGCATAAGAAAAATACGTTTTACCGGCGGAGAACCGTTAGTGAAGAAAAATATCATCTCAATTTGCAGAAGGACTCACGAAATCCCCGGCATTAACGAAATCTGCATAACGACAAACGGAATATTACTGCCGAAATTCGCACAGAACCTCAAAGACTCAGGAGTCGAACGAGTCAATATCAGCCTTGACACACTGAGTCCCGAAAAGTATTCGTACATTACACGCGGCGGGAATATAGCGGACGTTTTGCGGGGAATTGAGTCGGCAATACAAACAGGCTTCAGAGTCAAAATTAACACTGTGCTGATTATGGGCTTCAATGATGATGAAATTTCCGACATGGCCGGGATGACTCGCTATAATGATATAGATATTCGCTTCATTGAGTTGATGCCGATGGTTGAAAATTTTGCTGACGGATTCATTTCCTCGCAGAAAATTCTTGACATGCTCCCTGACATTGAGCCTTTAGAGTCAGACGGAGTTGCGAAAATCTACAGTCTCAAAAACGCAAGGGGCCGTATAGGATTCATCAGTCCGATTAGTGAGTCATTCTGCGATTCGTGCAATCGTATTCGGCTGACTGCTGACGGATATATTAAGCCGTGTTTGCATTCAAAGACAGAAATTTTCATCAGGCACAAGACGAAGGACGAAATCAAATCCCTAATCATTAACGCTGTAATGTCGAAACCAAAACGCCACAACCTTAACGCGAATCACATCACAGAATCTTTACGCACAATGAACAGAATCGGAGGCTGATATATTCATGGATTTCACTCACTTCAACGACAGCGGTCGCGCAAAAATGGTAAACGTAGGCGGCAAAGACATAACACACCGCAAAGCAACAGCATTCGGGCGCATTCACGTAAACGCGGAAACATTCAGGCTGATTCAGACGGGCGGAATGAAGAAGGGCGATGTTCTGACAGTCGCGCAGGTAGCGGGGATAATGGGCGCGAAAAGGACTCCTGACATTATTCCCATGTGCCACACGTTGAACCTTAACGGCGCGGATATATCGTTCACACTTGACGAGGAGAATTTGACGGTGAATGTTACGGCTGAAATTTCATGCTCAGGTCGAACGGGCGTGGAGATGGAAGCATTAACGGCGGTAAGTGTTGCATTATTGACGGTGTACGACATGTGCAAGGCTGTGCAAAAAGACATGACGATAACGGACATAAAATTACTCACAAAGAGCGGAGGTATTCACGGAGATTATGAAGCGTGCAGCAGTAATAACGATAAGCGATAAAGGGTCAAAGGGTGAAAGAGTCGACACAAGCGGGCCTTCACTCGTAAAGATTCTTGAGTCTGACAACTGGAATGTAGTTTACACGAAAATTATTCCCGATGAGATTGACGCGATAAAGTCGGAGCTTCTGAAATGTTCTGACGAGATGAGAATCACACTGATACTTACGACTGGGGGGACGGGATTTTCTCCTCGTGATGTTACGCCTGAAGCAACGTTATCCGTGATTGAGCGTGAGACTCCCGGAATACCTGAAGCAATGAGAGCCGAAAGCATGAAGATTACGCCTATGGGATGCTTGTCGCGAGCAGTTGCGGGTATACGGGGCGAGTCCCTCATCATCAATTTGCCCGGGAGCGAGAAGGCAGCGCGTGAATGTTTCAACGCCGTGAAAGCTGCGATTCATCATGGAACGGATATGCTTGCGGGAAAAAGTGAGGACTGCGGAGTCATCGTGCCAAAAATTTTAGCCGTCTGCATAAGTGAACATAAAGGCGAGCAGAAACACGCGGTAAAAAGTATCACGCTCAAAAAAGATTATGGGATTGTCGGAGATGCTCACGCGGGGAAATGGCACAGGCAGGTGAGTCTTCTTGCGGTTGAAAGCGTAGAGAGACTCGAAAAGGTTACGGGGATGAAATTTCCTGCAGGTGCATTCGCTGAGAATATTTTGACTCAGGGGATAACGCTTCATGATTTGGCGGTTGGTACGAAAATTCGAATCGGTACGGCGTTATGTGAAGTTACGCAGATCGGCAAAGAGTGCCATAACGATTGTGCGATTCGCAAAGCGGCGGGGGATTGTGTTATGCCTCGTGAAGGAATCTTTGCACAAGTTCTTGAAGACGGTGAAGCAAAGAGCGGTGATAATGTTGAAGTAATTTCATGATGGATAATACGCAAAAAAATTCCTGCCTCCGAGCCAAAATATTACCGAATCGGGGCAGGGTTAATTTTAAGAACTTTTCTTCCTTGCAACTGCGCTTAACAGGAAAAATACTTCAGATGAAATCAAAGATATTCCGAACCACGGAGCAGCCCTCAAAGAAAAGAAATAATCTCCTCTGAACAAGTAAGCACTCAGGCAGGCAAGCAATATCCCGTAAATGAAACAATAGCTTTTCATCGGCACACACCGCAATGTTATAGCCAATATGACAATCACCGCACCTATAAGAATGAACGGAAGAGTTTCAGTGGTAAAAACATTTTTCATCCACCAAGTATTTTTGAGTACAATATAGCGGTACATGCCCATTTTCATCCACGCGTAATACTCAAGAACACAGCATACGGGCAAAGCAATACACGAGAACAAATGCGACAAAATCAGGAAAATAAAGCTGATACGTTTCATGTTCTACTTGTATTGAGGCTTCTGTTCACCGAACTGCACGGGGTTTGACGGATCATTTGACCATTCGCACCAGCCGCCGTCATAAAGTGAAATGTTAGGCCATCCGAGAACGTAGAAATCAAAATTGACTTCAGCAGCGCGCCAGCCCGTTCCGCAGAAAGTCGCGATATTATTCTCCGGGTGTATTCCCCATTCGTCCCAGATTCGCGTGATTTCGATGTAGTTCCTCATAGTGCCGTCAACATTCTCAAAATCTGGAAGCGTCTGCGAATCAGGCCCGCAATGCCCCCAAACATCGCCGGAAATACGTCCTTTTCTTTCGAGCCACGCATAGCCGGAAGTTTCACCGAGCTGTTCAGCCCATGAGCGTATACTGACTAACCTTCCGTTTTTGTCTGCAATAACAGCTTTTGCTTCCTGCGTGTCAATTATCAGGTTTTTGCGTGTGGGAACATTCGCGCCGAAATCTTTGACCGCTTCTTTTGGCGTGCTTTCGGCTGATATTGGGAGTCCTGCGTTTTTCCATGCGTTAAACCCTCCGTCAAGAAGCCTGACATCTTCAACGCCGCAATACATGAGAATCCATGCTATTCTCGCCGCCGCCATGTTTGCCGTTGTGCTGTAGAGAATGACAAGAGTATCTTTCGTGATGCCGTATTCTTCCATTACAGTTTTCAAACGTTCATCCGAAAGCCTGTTCCATAACGGAGCCTCTTCAAAGTCATCTGTGTTGATGTGTATTGAGCCGGGAATATGTCCGTTTGCGTATGAAGTTTTCTCATCACCCCAGCTTGCTTCAAACACCTTGAATTTTCTCCCGTCATAATTATCAGCTTTTCCGATGTCCATTAATGATTTCAGCCATCCGGGATAAACGTAAAGATAATATTTAGGGTAGCTGTACATGGGGATAGACTCGTCAGCAGTCCACGAGGAAGCCGGAGCGTTGAACAGAACAGCACGCTTTATCCCTTTGCGCTCAAGTCCCGCGAGAAGTTTTTTGCTTTCACCGTCAATTTTCCCGACACCGTAGAGAACAACGGTTTTTCCTGATGTTACGCCTTTTTGCGTGAGAATCTCATCAAGTTTTGTGTCATCAATCAGACTGAGCCATGAAAGCGGGAAATCCACAGCCCCCGCAACATGTCCGCCCCTTAATGCGCCGTCAAGTTTCCAGCCCTGATATGCTGCTTCGGGACGCAGGTCAAGCATTACGCTGTTGTCATTGCCGATATACGCACGGAAGACTTCAGGCGAATCAGTTACGGTTAATGACAGCTCATCAGCAAAACATGATGCAGAAATGAAGAATGACAGAAGAAAGATACACGCGCAAAATATCTTTTTCATGAAAATCAAGCCTCCTGAAAAAATTTTTTTGGATTAGCAAATCATATCAGGAAAAGAATCATTTTCTAACCTACACAGTTAAGTATAAAAAGCATAAGTGAAAAGAATATTTACAAAAAAAGGAGGCTTCCCTTTTTCCGTTCGGCCTCCCTTGCATTACTGCTTCAAATTCTGGAACGTTAAGCGAATAATCAGCGCGCTAATTTTTCTTCAGTTCTTCAACCGCAAGACTCACTGCCTCACCCCTCGTAATATTCCCTTCAGCAAGCAAAAATTCTCTGCCTGTTAATTCTTTCACGCGGGCTATGAGAGTCTCCCTGTCTTTGTTGCTGAGAATGTCATCGGGCTTGAAGAGTCCTTTGTCTTTTCCCTCTGCGATTTCCTTAACGAGTTCGGGATTGTCGAGCGCGAATGTTACATCATAGCCGACATCATACGACACTGTATCGGGATATTTTTCCGGCTCAAGAAGTTTATACAGGTTCGCAATCTGTACGGCCTTGTAGTATTTATTTCCCGCCGGAACATCTGAGTAACTGCACAGCGAGAGATTAACGCCCGAATCAATAAGTGCTTCCTGAACGTGTACAGCCTTTACGAATCTCGGCTGAATGTTCCGTGATACAGAAATTGCCGCCAAAGCTCCGGCTGCCTGCCCCGTCATCATTGTGATCGGCTGAAGGCGCAAAGCTCCCGCAACGAGTCTCGACATGGATAAATTTTTCTCCGCGAGAATTAGCCCGTCAACATTTCTGGGAATCAAAATGTTCATTGGCACCTGAAAATTTCCGTGCGGCCTGTGCTGTTCAATGTATGCTTGTTTCTCGCCAATGTCCGACTCCATATCCGACTCAATGTCCGTGTGATGCAAATCGAGATGATAGCAGCCGATTGCGATTGCGTCTTGAAATTCATGATTTCCGCGCCCGTCTTTGTAGCTCAATGAGTTGTTGAAGAGTTCCTGCGAAATCAGCGTGTGATTTCCGACTCCCCTTCGTGATTCTCGCACGTAAGGCACAGGGGGCAAATGGCGCGCAATGATTTTCCATTCGTCCGGGAGATCTTTTGCGGCCTCTTGCAATTCTCCGTATTCATTCTCATCAACTGACCATGACTCGCCTAATTCATTCTGCATGTAGTAAATGAAGTGAAGAGTCTTTATGAGTGCGTCGCGTTCGAGCCTTGCGCGTAAATTCCTGTCCTCCAAGTATGAGACCGGGAGTCCGTATTTCTCGCCGAGCTTGTTTTGACCGGGGAAATCATTTGCCCAGTTGACCGAGCATTTAGAGATTGACGGCCAATTTTCTTGTGTTGCATCAAAATTTCCGGGCGTGAATGAGTCCGGCAGTCCTCTGTAAACATTGTGAGTGATGAAATCTACCGGGAGTTTCACGGGGTATTGTCCCTTGAAGGTGAAGCCGTCCTTAGCGACATAATTCGCGTAATTTATCCGGGCCATGTCGTAACCGGGCAGGGGGTTTTTCGGGCGCAAATGCTCAGGAACTCCGCCGGGGTATTTCCTGATAACGGCTGTCCATGTGATGTCCTGAATCATAGCGTTGTTGTTGATGTTCGGTGTGATTGAGTTTCCTGCTCTGTAGTCAGCTCCTGCGAGAGGCAAAATATCTCCGTATTCTGTTGCGTCAATGAGAATCTTGCAGGTAATATTCTTCAAGCCTCCGGGAGTCTTAATGATGACGCTGTTGATTCTGGGAGCCTCGCTTACGTTCTCGCCATTGACGGAGATAACCTCTTCTTTTCCGACAGCAATAATTTCTGACTCATAAAGAATATCGGGGGCTTCCTCGCCTCGTGCCATTTCCTGAAGGATTCGCAGTCCTATGTGAGGCTCAAAGGCTAAATTTCTCGGATCCCAGTAGCTTGTTCCGATGGATTTTCCCCGCGCTGAGTAATATTCCTCGACACGCGAAATGAAATCGGCATATATTCCGCTCCTCTGCGCTGAAAGGTCGTCCATGTTCGCGACTCCTGCCGCTATTGCCTGCCCTCCAAGCATTGATGACGGCTCGACAACGAGGACTTCAGCACCCATTGAGGCCGCCTGAATTGCCGCGCTGATTCCTCCCGTGCCTGCTCCCGCTATGATTATGTCGTAATTTCCGCGTAACTCCTGCGCTTGTGATTGTGTGAACGTGAATGTGAGAATGAGAATGAATGCTGACAGAAAAATTTTCTGCATGAATTATCCCTCCTGAGTGAGATTGATTAGTGAGATTGTAGCAGATTATGACATGATTTTTTCTCTGGTATAATAATTTTCACGAGGGAGTCCCGGATGAGGTACAGGGCTCATCGTCAAAACGGGGAGCCGCCCTGTGGAATTGAGGTGAACGCGATGCCTGAAAAGGTTACGCGCAAAGCCAGAAAAAAACAGCGGCGTTCGTTCCTTGACCGGATTGACAAAATCGCCGCTGCCGTATTCTGGATCGTGAAAACAGTCCTGCTTCTCATAGACTGGTTCACCCGTTAAGCGTGGGTGTTTGTTTCATGGCGTTAGGGGTCATGCTAGCTCCCTCACCGCCGCCCCTATTTTATCACAGAAATTTTCCCTTCACGGTTTACTTTTTGCTTTTCCTTTTGCTTTCTTTCTTTTCGCGCTTGAGCTCCTGTCTGTCATTTTCTGCTTTGCGTTTTAGTTTCTCCCTCTCATCGTCAGCATTAAACACAAATTTATACGGCCCGTATTCTTTATTGCGAGCGTCAATATACTTCACATCAATGCTAATATCACCGTGCTGTGTCTCAGGCTCAATCATCAGTACAGGATAATGATACTCATTGAAGCCCGTTGATTTGTACTCATCATCATTCACTCTGAAGAATACTTCTTTGATGCCTTCATACTTGTCAGAAATCACACGGAAAAATATACGTTTGCCCTTCTTCCACATGTCAGCGTAAAGCTCAATGCTCCGTTCATGTTCGTGAAGCTCTACGGCATTTCCTGCGGGAGTGTAGATTACTCCGTCCGAGAATGAAGCGATTACCCAGAATACAGCGCACAATAACGCAGCAGCCCCGATGTCTGACACGAGTCCGATTCTGAACTGATGAGTCCGAATCATCACAGCGCAAACAGGAATCACAGCAGAAAAGAGTCCCGCGAATATCGGAATCATTCCCGGAAATTTTCTCGCAGCCGCAAGAGTTACGGCGAATATCACGGAGAAAATCATTCCCGTTTTCGGCGTTAATACCTTCCTGAAAATTAACATGGCAATATCCCCGTATGACATCGGCGGAATATCTGTATCATCACATTCACTCTTTGCGACTCTCAGAATTTCGGAGTCATAATTATCACGGAATTTTGAGTCCTTGAGGTAATTCCAGAAACGCAGAACTTCTTTTGAGTCCGGCGAATTTCCCCTTCGCGGGCGTGTGTAACGTGCTAAATATTCTTCCTCGTACTTGTCAAATATCAGGTCAAATATCCCGTTGCGATAAATTTTAACGTCGTTGTTGTTCGCGGACTTTGAGTCAACGCTGAGAGCCGCAAGCCTCGAACACCATCCCGGAGTCCGTTCCATTCTCTTAATCACACGTGATATTGTTGACTGCCTCCGCCCGGTCAAGAGTGCTATATCATCAGGCGACCATAGAACAATCTCTTCACCGTCAAATTTTATGTGGCTGTGAGACGGTGCGAGCATGATATATTTTTCCTCTAAATATTCCTGGCGGTCTGAAGAGTCGCCCTGAAAGTTTTTGTAGTCGTCAATGTATTCCTTCATGAGCCTGTGAACTTGAAGCCTTGCATTACGGAATTGCTCAAAACGAAATTTCAGCCTGTTCATTTGCTAGCGTGAGAGTTTGAAAACGGCCATGAATATATGCTCCCTTTTGTGTGAATCAAATGCATTCGATTTTCTTTGCGTGTGTGATTAAGATTAGTGCAATTATACAAGAAAGGGGGTGAAGAAAATGGGATTGCTCAATGACTTTTTATCCCGCGCAAGTGGACCGATTGCCAGTACGTTCGACAAATATTCGAGAGATCCAAGGCTCAGTGATGAGAAAAGGCGCGAGCTTCGAGACAAAGCCGACATGTGGAGAAACGGTTTACGCGGCAGGTCGGACTCAGACGACTAACACATGAATCATCAGCGCAAAAAACGCAAAAAAAATTCCCCTCGGCACTTTCACCGGGGGGATTTCTCGTATTCTCTTTAGTCTCTTCTCTTCCCGAAAATTTTTATCAGGTACAAGAACAGGTTTATGAAGTCAAGATACAACGCAAGCGCGCCGATTACCGCAACTTTTCCGACTGACTCATCGTCATTAATGCCGGAACTTTCAGCGATAGATTTTATTTTCGCGGTGTCGTAAGCAGTCAATCCCATGAAGATTATTACGCCCATAACGCTTATCACAGTTTCAGTCGCTGTTGAGCCTACGAACATGTTAATCACCATCGCGATAATCAGCCCCCAGAGTCCCATGTGCAGGAAACTTCCCCATGACGTAATATCACGCTTCGTGTACATAGCATACACGCTCATTGCCCCGAACATTCCCGCCGTCGACAAAAACGCCGTGTATACGCTTTCCTGCGTGTAAACCAGAAGCACAACTGAAATCGTTATCCCGTTAAGTATGCTGTAGAGTCCGAATAGCAAGAGTGATGTTGTAGCGTCATGTTTTGCGATTGTCGCGCTAAGGTAAAACACGAGTCCTAACTCCGCGATTGCCGCAATGATTAACGGAGCGCGTGAGCCGTAGAAGAATCGTATCATTGATGGGGTTGCGACTGTGAGCCACGCTGTTAATGACGTGAGAATGAGTCCTAACGCCATATACTGATAGACTTTTCGGAAAAGTGTATTGACCGATTCAACGCTTCCGACTCCAACCGCGTAAGGTGTATAGCCGTCGTATTGTGCCATAATATAATCTCCCTTTCGTGTGAAATAATACGGCTGTATTTTAGCAAGAAATATGAAATTTTAATGTGAATGTGAAAAATTATGCCAACAAAAAAAGGAGATGAGAAAAATGGGAGTCAGTGATTTTTGAAACGCGGCGCATCGCAAAAACGCAACAAAAATCCCCTCGAAATTTTCACAGGGGGGATTTCTCATATTCTCTAGTCCTTTTTCTTCCAGAACAAGCGTATTAAGTACAGGAACAGCAGGTACAAGAACAGGTTGATGAAATCCAGATACAGCCCAAGCGCACCCGTAACCGCAACTTCCCCGGCAGCCTCATCATTATTCATGTCTGAATCTTCAGCAAGCGATTTTATTTTCGCGGCATCATACGCCGTCAAGACCGTGAATATTATTATGCCTATCACGCTTATCACAGTTACAGTTGCCGATGACCCTACGAACATATTAATCACCATCGCGATAATCAGTTCTCAGAGTCCCATAAGCAAGAAACTTCCCCGTGTCGTAATGTCGCGCTTAGTGTACATAGCATACACGCTCATTGTCACGAACATTCCCGCCGTCGGCAAAAACTCTGTATATACACTCTCCTCTGTGGAAAACAGAAGAAACACCGAACATGTTATGCCGTTGAGTATGCTGTAGATTACGAAAAGCAAGAGTGATGTTGACGCTGAATATTTTGCGATTGTCGAGCTGATGTAAAAAACGAATCCAATTTCTACGATTGCAACAATGATTAACGGAGTAAGTGAACTCTCAAACATTCTTAACATTGTCGGGCTTGATGCTATGAGCCATGCTGTTATCGACGTGAGAACTAATCCGAGTGCCATATACTGATAAACTTTGCGGAAGAGTGCATTAACCGCTTCGACTCCTGCGGCGTAAGGTGTACAGCTGTCGTATTGTGCCATTAGTAATTGCCGCCTTTCGTGTAAAATAATGCCGCTGTATTTTAGCAAACAATATGAAAATCTAATGTGAAGGTGATAAATCATGCCCGTGAAAAAAAATGATGTTCACGAAATGACAAGAAGCGGTTACGAAAGACTGTCAGAAGAATTGACTCACATGCGCACAGTGAGAAGGCTTGAAGTCGCAAAACAGTTAGAGGAAGCGCGAGCATTCGGAGATTTGAGCGAGAACGCAGAATACGCAGCCGCAAAAGAGGAGCAGGCAAAACTTGAGGACAGGATACACGATCTTGAAGAGACACTCAGCAAAGTAACAGTAATCGATGAAGACAAACTTGACACGACAAAGGCAGGAGTCGGGCTCAAAGTAACAATCAAAGACATCGACAACGCCGGGAAACTTTACACGTACGAAATTGTAGGCTCAGAGGAATTATCCGGCGCGGCGTTTTCAGCGTCAGGCATTCAGAGAATCTCACAGAAGAGTCCCGTAGGCCAGGCAGTGAGCGGCCATGTTGTAGGCGATGAAGTTATCGTGAAGATACCCAGAGGAACACGGAGACTCAGAATCGCGGCGATCGAGAAATGATGAATTACCCCGAAATTTTGCCTCATGTTGACGGCCAATATCACTGGCTTGTTACAGGAGCAGGAGGCTTTATCGGCTCGCACCTCACAGAAGCATTGCTCTCAATCGGGCAGAAAGTTACGGGACTCGACAACTTCAGCACAGGTTACCGCCATAATATCGACATGGCCGTGAAAGCGTCAGGACACCCGGAAAATTTTTCGTTTACAGAAGGAAGCATCAATGACTCCGAAATCTGCAATCGAGTCATGAACGGCATCGATTACGTTCTTCATCATGCGGCGTTCGTGTCAGTTCCGGCTTCAATGAGAGACCCCGCGAAATGTTTTGCTGATAACGCTTCAGGTTTCGTGAATATTCTTGAGGCCGCGAGGATTAACGGAGTCCGAAAAGTAGTATATGCCACGTCAAGCGCGGTTTACGGTGATGACGATACAATACCAAACGTTGAAACGTCAACCGGAAAACCTTTATCCCCTTATGCCCTGACGAAATACATTAACGAAATGTGCGCTGAATTTTACACGAGGGTTTACGGACTCGAATGCACAGGCCTGCGTTACTTCAATGTGTTCGGAGTGAGGCAGGATCCTAAAGGCGCATACGCTGCTGTGATTCCGAAATGGATTGACGCTGTAAAGGCCGGAAATATTCCCGTGATATATGGCGACGGCAAGCAGTCAAGAGATTTCTGCGCTGTTCAGAATGTCGTGAAGGCTAATGTTCTCGCGGCAATGAATCCTGACTCAAGCGGCAAAGTCTTCAACATAGGCTGCGGAGTTGAGACAACGTTAAATGAATTGCTTGCGGAAATTTACGCGGTATTTTCCCCCGGCCATGAAGTGAAAGCAGTATATGAGCCTCCACGTGAGGGTGATATTCTTCACTCGTCAGCATCAATAGAATATGCGCGTGAGATTCTGAAGTATGAACCTTGCATGTATCTTTCTGACGGACTGGAGGCCATGAAATGATCATACGTCCCAGAAGGCTGCGAGTCTCTCAGGCAATACGCGACATGACCAGCGAGACTCGTTTGTCGCCCTCAATGCTGGTTTACCCTGTGTTTGTCCGTGAAGGCAAGAATATCATTGAGGACATTCCCGCGATGCCCGGCCAGAAACGTTACAGCCCCGACAAGCTGCCCGCAATACTTGAACGCGCTGTTAATGCGAAAATCGGAGGCGTTCTGCTTTTCGGAATCCCTGAACACAAAGATGAAACAGGCTCTTCTGCCTGGCGTGAAGACGGCGTAATTCAGACGGCAATACGTACCGCGAAGAAAGAATTTCCCGAATTGACTCTAATCGGCGATGTGTGTTTGTGCGAATATACATCACACGGTCATTGCGGACTCCTCAAGGGTCATAATGTCGACAATGACTCAACCCTTGAAATTTTGTCGCGTGTTGCTGTCTCACAGGCTCAGGAGGGAGCGGATATTGTTGCGCCTTCCGACATGATGGACGGACATACGCAGGCGATTCGTGAAGCTCTTGATGACGCGGGAATGACTGACACGCTGATTATGTCTTACGCCGTGAAGTATGCGAGCGCGTTTTACGGGCCGTTCCGTGAGGCTGCCGGTTCTGCTCCGTCATTCGGAAATCGCAAAACGTACCAGATGAATCCCCGCAACGTTCGCGAGGCCGTGAAAGAAGCATTGCTTGACGCTCAAGAAGGCTCAGACATCATCATAGTGAAGCCGGGACTGCCGTATCTTGATGTGCTGAAGACCGTAAAATCTTCCGTGAATATCCCGGTCGCGTCTTACTGTGTGAGCGGTGAATACTCAATGATGAAAGCCGCGTGCGCTAACGGCTGGCTCAATGAGAAGAATATCGCTTGCGAGTCTGCGATATGCCTTGCGAGGGCCGGGGCGGATATTATTATCACGTATTACGCTTTAGAGCTTGCTGAATGGATGCTTGAAGGCTCTCTGTAAAAACAATAAGCGGCTAGTGCTGACTCCTTTCAACGCTAACCGCAATTCACTTTTCACTTTTCACTAAAGATTTAACGCCCTCATTACTGACTGTGCGCTTTGATTTGCCTGTGAAAGCATAGAGTTCCCCGCGTTGCTGAGAATTTGCAGCTTCACGAAGTCCATATACTCAAGTGCCATGTCCGCATCTTTGAGTCTGCTCTCTGATTCCTGTAAGTGAAGACTCGTATTTGTGAGGCTGTTTGTGTTGTACTCAAGCTCATTCTGATACGTTCCGAGCTTTGAACGCTGTACGCTGACTTTGTGAATTGCCGCGTCAAGTATGCTGATTGATCTTGAGGCGTTCTCCCTTGTCGTAACATCTACTGCGTCAATGCCTAGTGATGCGCTTCTCATGTCGGCAATGTTTATGTATATGTCCTCGCCCCGTCCCTGTCCTATCTGGAATGCCGTGCTTCTGTCCTGCACGTGAAGTGTTGTCTCATATACACTGTCTTCACTGCTCATTACGTAGCGTTTTGAGTTTTCAGCCCACGAAACTTTTACGTTCGCCATCCTGTCAAACTCTATATTTGCGTTCGGGTGAATCGCTCCCGTTATCACATTTCCGTCTGTAGGCGCATTCTTCACGAGTGCTTTTCCCGTGTGAGCGTCATAAACTGATGCCGTGAATGTATTTTCTTCAGCGTTCTGAATCGTGTTGAGACCGAGCTTGTGAATCAAGTCCTCATTGTCGGAGCTGAATGTGAGTTCCCCGGCTTTTCCGGCTACTGCGCTGCGGATTACGAACGATCCCATTTTTGCGTGGACAGGAGTCTTTATCGGCTTGGGATTCCCGTCATCATCAAGAATCAATTTTCCGTCATTGTCGCGCTCATACGTAACTTCTTCGAGGTCATTATAGTTAGTGAGCTGAGGATTTTCCGTTGAGGCTGATTCGGAAGTTGACGGTGTTCCGTCTGAAATTGTGCAGAAATTGTCCCTGTTGTCGACATATTGAGATTGTCCGAGATCGTCGGCTATTGCGTCGTTGATTTTCCGCCGGACATCGTAAACTGTATCTCCTCCGTAAACTACAATGCTTGCGGTTTTTCCGTCGCCCTGCGTTATTCGTATAGTCTGAGGCTCTGTGAAGTATGATACTCCGCTTGCGTTCGTGAAGGATTTTATTTTCTCAAGAGTCGCGGGGTGTAATTTTTTCTCGGCGACAAGTTTTGTTTCGTTTGTGCCGGAAACTTCTGCTTCTTTGATCTCTTCTTCAAGGACTTCAAGCTCTATTATGTTGGTTTTCTGAACTTGGCCCTGCCCGGCTTTTGCGCGGACTTCTATTCTGTAGTTTCCTTCTGTGAGTTTCTTTTGCCCGTAATTGTCCGTTGCTGTGATTGCTCCTGTAACTTGCAGCTTTGTTGATGCTTTGTCGGAAGTCCATTGAGCTGTCGAGCTTCCGTCAAGGAGTCTTTTTCCGTTGAATGTAGTGCTTGCCGCCGCGCTGTCGATTCCTTTTCGGAGTTCGTCAATTTCCGCCTGAAGATAGCTTCTGTCCTGAGCCGTGAGAGAATCATTCGCCGCCTGAATAGAAAGCTCCCTCATTCTCTGAAGAACCGAGTTCATTTGACTCAGTCCTCCTTCTGCCGTCTGGAGCATTGATATACCGTCCTGTGAATTTCGTATTGCCCGGTCGACTCCCGCAACTTGTGCCGACATTGCCAGCCCCATCGCGAAACCCGCCGCATCATCAACAGCCATCGCCGCTTTAAGGCCTGTGGACAAAGCCCGGGAAGTTTTCTCGATTGCCTTGTTCGTGGCGTTAAGGGCGTTGTATGTCATGCTGATGGTGTTAGCTGTGTTCCCTATCATCATGATAAATTTCTGCCTCCTGCTGAAAAGTTATAGCTCCGTTTTGAGTTTCGGTTTATATCGCGAAAATTTTTACTGCACCTTAAACTTGCATGTTTGCGCCGTATCATTGCCGTAAAAATTCAGGAGGATAAAGCGCAATGGATGACTTAGCAATTATAGACATGGCCGCGAATGAATCGAATCCAAACTTGAGTCTCATGGATAAAAATATCATTCTCATAACGGGTATAACGGAAGCAAATATCAACTCAGCAATCAGAGCCGCAGAGTCATCAACATCATCTGAAAATGTAACTGTCGGAATCATAGCAGGCAATATCAATCCGCTGAACAAAAACATGAAAAGGCTTTCAGAACTTGCAGACGCGGTAATAATTTCGCGGGGAAATTTTGAGGACTCTTCACGGATAATCACGGAAGCAATTTCAGACATCATCACAAAATTCGGGTTCGTTAATCTCGATATTGAGGACGTAAAAGAGATTTTCAGGGACGCAGGAACGGTATATTACGGTGCAGGTACGGCTAAATCTGCGGGAGTCGCAGCCCTCAAAGCCTCCGAAATGTGCGGGGACATAACGAACGCAAAAGGATTCCTACTCAGCATAATATCAGGTGCGGAATTTCCTTTAAGCGAAATGACAGAAGCAGCACACGTTATCGAGGGCAATGCAGACCCGGACGCGCAAATAATCTGGGGACATGTGATTGATGAGAATATGAGCGGGAATGTTAGAGTGTCAGTTTTCGCGGCCATGAATGACAAAGTGAGGCCGTAAATATGTCAGCGGTGAAAATTATTGACCTGTCGAAAGGTGAAAGGCTGTATGATGTTAAGGAGTCAGATTTCATCATCATAACGGGCATAACAGAATCGACTCTCAATGACGCAATCACAATCGCAGAATCAGCGCGTGAATCAGGAGCCGTAACAATCGGAATCCCGGCGGGAAATCATGACGTGAAGAGATTTGCCGATGTTGCTGACGCTGTAATATTCTCACATGATGAGTCAGAGACTTCACGGGGAATCGCAGAAGAAATTTTAGACAGGGACGGCGATATTTTCGACATTCCGACAATGAGAGACATGTTCAGGAACGCGGGAACGGTGCATTACGGCACAGGGAGCGGCGATGACATGGAGAGCGCATTACGCAAAGCCGCCGAAATGTGCGGGGATATTCACGGCGCAAAAACAGCCTTTGTGAAAATGTCATTGCCTCCGTCAGAAAAGGGTTTCGATGAAGTTCGCATAATAGACGACATACTCAAAGAATTTTGCGGTGATGATGTCAGCACTTGTTTCCCAAACATACTCATTGCGGACGGAAAAATCACGGCAAAAATTTTTGCGCTCATGTATGACGCTGGTTATACGAGCTGGCGCGAACTCTTTGCGAATGAAAGCGCAGAGAACATCACGGCCATGATTGAGAACGGACTTGACGAGCGCACAAGAACAAGGCTCGGCACGGAAAAATCATTCTTTGCGGCCTGTCTGAGATTCGGAACACCTGAGCTTGTCAGAAAATTCATCAGCAAAGGCCATCACCCTAAAGAGCTTGAGACTGACGGAATATTTCCCGGAGATGTATTAGCTGACTGCCTCATGAACGACATTAAAGCGCGCAATACCGGCATGACTGATATACTTTTGGAGTCTGGTATTTCCCTCGGTGAACACTGCGTAAAGGCTCTCGCTCCGTCGCTGAGGAATCCGAAAATCCTTCAGGCTTTCATCAATTACGGCTGGAACGTAAATTCACGTGATGAAAAGGGAGCTAACTTTATGTTTTATGCGGCGGCTGAATGTTCATATGAGTGCGTGAAACTTCTCGCTGAAGCAGGAGCTGACGTTAACGCACGGCGCAAGAAGGGATATACACCGCTTATGATTATGATGATTAATTGCAGCAATGACGCAGACACAGCGCACGAAATCCTGAAATACCTTCTCGCAAACGGAGCAGACATTAACGCCACAGCCGATGACGGCACAACACCTTTAACGCAGGCTGCGACATGGATATATTCACACCCTGATATAGTACGCACGTTCCTTAACGCAGGGGCGAATGTGAACGCAGAATTTACTGACGGTAATGGAGGAAGATTATCCGTTCTTGATATTATGTTTGCGTCGTCCGTTTCTGTTTTCTCAGAGCCGGAAGAAAAACAGATATTTCTGCGTGAAGTCCTGCCCATGATGATTAATGCCGGAGCAAATTTCAGCCCGTCCGAATCTCAGTCCCGAATCGATAATGAATACGGTAAAAAATATGAAGATTTCAGCCGCAACTGGAAGAGTCTTCTGACTGACCCCGCAAACAAACCTCACGCGCTCAGGCTTTTTTGTGATTCGATTGCGGAATATGACACCGAAACCGTAAGGGGAATCATTGAGCGAATATCCCCTGAAAAAATTGTACCCGATTGCGGCGAATCTCCGTCAGAATTTCTCAGAATGTCAGCAAAACTCGCATTCAGGATTAACGATTTCCCCGAATCAGTGAGCAAACCTTCAGCACAGAACACAGAGATAAAACGCAGACTCGATAACGGAGCGGAGATTCTCAGAATCCTTCATGAAGCCGGAATCACATGGCCTCTTGTCCTCCCTGAAAGCACCGAATTAACGTACGTCATCAATGAAGAGTGGAAGCCGCGAAAAAAGATTGACGAAATGAATCCGTTAAGCCTCTGTCATTCGCCTGAAGCCCTGAAGAAAGTTATTGCCTCCGAGAAATATAACATGACTGACGCGCTGAAGGAAATTGCCGGGAGTTGTGAAATCTACTATCAGCCCGGAGAAATGATGAATGTATTGCTCGCTAACGGCGCGGATATTCACGCTTTGAGTGATACGTGGATCGGCGAATGTCTTTCACACAGGGGAAAAATTCTCATGCTCGACAACTTTCAGCAGGCAAAATTCATGGCCGAAATTTTCAGGAAGCATAACCTCTCAGACATAACCACCGTCAGCAACACACAGCATTATGACGGATGGGAGGAATATTACGGAGAGCCGCTGAGCTGTCATATGCTGAGTCATCTTTGGGAGATGATAGAGTCAGGAACAGACAACGCCGGAAAATGGGCAAAATTCCGGGATGTGATGATGTTATTGTCGGCCTGCCGGGGGAATGTGAATGACATTGAGGACGCAATCAATCACGGCGGAAATATCAACTATTCAACGTGGCTCGGATATAC
This sequence comes from uncultured Fretibacterium sp., assembly GCA_946183145.1. GTDB lineage: Bacteria > Synergistota > Synergistia > Synergistales > Aminobacteriaceae > JAFUXM01. The sequence continues at coordinate 54,645 of CAMGZM010000011.1, forward strand.
TCCGCTGATGTACGCTGCTGTCTTCAACGACTCAGAGGCCGTAAAATTCCTCATCAAGAACAGAGCAGACATTAACGCCCGCAACATTCACAATCAGAATGCCGCAATGCTCGCTGTTACGTCAGACTACAACGCACGGGACTCAAACGTGATTCGAGTCCTCGCTGAATTTGGAGCTGATATTCACAACGGCTTGATGACTCTTGCTGTTGACGCGGGAAATGTTGACGCGGTGAAAGTTCTTCTCTCATTGGGCGCGAAATTGCCGGGGCAAAACGCAGTGAATAATCCTGAACCCGAAACGAGAAACGAGAAGCCCTGCCCGAAATGCGGAAGGATTTTAGAGCGCAGAACTTCTTACTGCCCCTCATGCGGGTATGTTCTCACGGTCAGTGAAAGGTATGGAAAGTGATATGGAAAGTGATTAGGAGGGTGATATGTTATGAGTGAATCAAGCTCGCGAATGAAAAAATTGCTGGATAATGTCGCTGAACTGTCAAAAGCTCGTGAAGTGATTTACAGGGTTACGGGTGAGAAGTTTAACATCTTCAGTATTCTGAACATCGGGGAAAGGGAATTTTTTATCTGCAAGGTTCTGAAAGAGTTGCTTTCTCCTTCAGGTTCACATTGTCAGGGAATACTTTTCTTGAGACCGTTCGTCAAAAATGTTCTTGGGCTGAATATTCCTGACACTGAACTTGCGGGGGCTAAAGTGTACCGTGAATACTATACTTCTCAGGGCAGGTATATAGATATTGTGATAGAGACAGTGAATTATTTTATCGCAATAGAGGTTAAGATCACCGCAAAAGATTTGAACCGTCAGTGCATTGATTATTACGAAGAGGCAAAACACCGCTGTGCTGATGAGAATAACGCGAAAATAATATACCTTACGCCATACGGAAGAAAACCATCATCGGAAAGTGCTTGCGGCAAAGAAATATGTGTATCGTTCGGGAAGGATATTCACGAATGGCTGTCTTCATGCCTTAACTTTAAGGAGATTGAGTACGCTGTTTCTGTCCGCGAAATCATACGCCAGTTTCTGATGACGATAGAAAATTTCACAGGCCGTGTAAAGGAGACTAACATGGAAGTCAAAGAGTTAATTTTGAGTTCGCCTGAGAATCTCAGAGCAGCATTTGAGCTTCAGAGCGGATTTGTCTATGAAGTTGTCGAGGATATGAGGAAAAGATTTCTTGAGGCTGTCAATGAGAAGCTGGAATCGTGGAACATCACGCACGGAACATTCAAAGATGAGCAGGGCAATGACCTTCCGCGTGAGCATGCTGTTCACTATGAATATGACAAAATACCGGGTGTTGTGGTGTGTCTCGGCAGCGGCGCATATGATTCATGGGTATCGTATTATGTTACAGGGGACAACAAAGCAGGGTTTGAAGCGTTCGTGAAAAAACTTGAAGAGTCCCGCGGGAAAAAGTTCAGCTCAGGCTCAAATGACAATAACTTTTTGTACTGGGAGTTTTGCTGCACGGGCAAAGAATCGCCGAACTTATACGGCAAGAATCCAAATGAAGCTACATTCGAGCTTTGCGACCCGATAAAGTTTGAGTCATTCGTTGAAGTTTGTGCCGGAAAGATAAAGGATTTTCTCGAATTTCCGCCGGAGTAGAAGATGCCGAAAGATATGACCTCAGTACGTCATGACAGATTATCGCGTGTTATGGCGTTCTTGCAGTCAAGAGTGAAGGCGACTCATGACGAAATATTTTCGGCGGGCGAATATCACAGCAACAGGACGCTACAGAATGATTTGTACTATTTGCGGGGGATATACGGAGCTGACATACGGTATGACATTCACGAGAAGTTATACGTTATGGAGAGTGCCGGAATATTTCACGTGAACCTGCGAATCACTGAGGGCGAAATTACAGCATTAAGTGCAGGGCTTGACATGGCCGGGCATTTCCTGCCTCACCTGAAAGACTCTGCACATTCGCTTTTCGGGAAGCTCGGAAAATATATGCCCGCTGAAATTCTTTCTCTCGGCTCAGAGATAACGCGTTCGACTCTCAATGCGATTCCAGTTGCAGAAGTTGACGCAAAAATTTTCGGGACTCTCGTTGAGGCTAAACGCTCGCAAAAGACCGTGAACATTCTTTACTCATCACCCGGAAAAATGCCTAAGCACTGGACGTTATCGCCGTATGATTTTTACTTCAGGGGCAATGCGTGGTACATGGCTTCATACAATCACAAGTATGACAATCTCAGCATTCACCGAATCAGCAGGATAATTAGCGCGTCAATTTCTGATGAAGAGTATGTGAAGCCTGAAGACGGAGGATTTACGGAGGACTATACATTGTCGGCGTGGCATGTGATTCCGGGAGATGAGAAGATTCACGTGAAGGTGAGAATCACAGAGCCTTTAGCGCAGACGTTCCGCGAGATGAAGTGGCATCCGTCGCAGAAGGTTGAAGAGTGTGAAGAAGGAGGCGTGATACTTTCGGCGGAAGTTCCGAATCTCTATGAGTTCGCGAGGTGGGTTATGTCAGGCGCACCGCATGTTATTGTGATTGAGCCTGATGAGCTGAAAGAGATTGTGAGAAGTTTCGCGGAGGAAATATTGAATAAGCTGTGATAGATTAATAATACTTGAAAAATACATGAAAGGAGAAAGATACATGAGCTATTTTCTTCACAGAATATCCCACGAATGGAGCATATCAAAGCCGCTGTTAGACAATGGATATTTGACAGTGGGATGGCAGTATATGCTGTGGTCTGATGAAACTGTAAAAAGCGTAACTGAAAATGCAGATCGTGATACAGTCCATGAAGCTATGAATAGATACCACGAGTCTGAAGGCTGGGACTTAATGTATAGAGGTGCTACGCGCTCGCTCTCGATGTTCTCGCAGTTCAGGCCCGGTGATGTGGTTATTGTTCCGCTTTACTGGGGATATTTCAGAATTGTGCGTGTGAAGAGCAGCCCTAAGCCTGTTACGGAGCTTCCTGCTTCTGCGCTTGAAAGTCTGCCTGCAGTACTGAAAAATGACAGCGGGGAAAAAGGACTTTACACCAACGGAAAAGAAATAGATCTCGGCTTCTACGTTGAGATTGAACCTGTTGTAAAATAGGATATTCAGCGAAGCTACGCAAATTCCGCGCTTCAGTCCCGAATGAAGATACGACAGACTAATGCGGACATAAACGACTTAGAGTCAGAAATTCTCAGCGTGGCAGAACGCAAAGAACCTGTAAACCTTTATGATGTAATTGCGGATAAGGCAGCAAATATCATTCTCACGGCAATAAATGACAATGCAAACCCTATAGACACCGAAAAACTTGTGCGCTGGTACATGAAGAAAGCCGGAGCCGCAAAAGTATACAAGCCGTCAAAACCTAAGGGGAATCCTGATGAATATAATTATGCAGATGCCGATGTAGCAGCAGAATTTTCACCGCTTGGAGTCAACATATACATTCAGGTTAAGAAGCATGACGGCACGACAGGAGATTGGGCAGTTCAGCAGATAAAGAAATACAAAGAACTCCAGACAATAAATTTTGCTGAAGGCGAGACAAATATTATGTGGGTTCTCTCAACAGCAGGAGAATTTTCGAAAGACGCAATATCACTCGCGCAGGAAAATTCTGTACGGCTTATTAACGGAATGGAATTTGCCCGTATGCTTGCTGATGCAGGAATATCTGATATAAACGATTTCACATCAATGTAATCAAAACTGACATTCACGAAGCAAGTATAGGAGGAGCATTGTATGTTATATCGTTACAATGAGGGGCGAATTATGCCTGTGCCTTACTGCGATTATTCAGAGCTTCAGGGCCGCGAAAAGGATTTAGAGAATCTTCTTGCTGCTTATCTTGAAGATTTGTACGCGGAAGGCGGTCAGTCATTCATGCCGATCTTTCAGGAAAGGGCAATGCAGGAAGAACCAGATATTTGCGCTCTTGACACACAGGGCGGTCTTGTGATTTTCGAGCTGAAACGCGGCAATGCAGGAAGGGGAGCTGTTGAGCAGATTATGAGATATGCCGAGCTTTTCGGCAAAAGAGATTATGACCAGTTGAACAGCATGTACAGAACGTATATCAATGACAGCAACGCTGAACTCAAAAAGGCTCATGCTGATGCGTTCGAGCTTCCTGCACCATTAAGCGATGAGTCTTTCAACCGCAGACAGAAACTTGTCATTGTGGGAAATTCCGCAGACAGAGATTTGATGAATGCTGTCGATTACTGGAAAAACCAGGGCATTGACATTGATTTTCTACCTTACCGTTTTTACAGGATAGGAGATGAGATTTACTTCGAGTTTTTCGCCAAGCCGTATGATTATCACATGAATCCCCGCGCAAAAAAGGGCATACTGTTCGATACAAATTTGAGCTGGTCTGATGACAATGAAAAATGTATGCTTGAAAGAGGTCATATAGAAGCATACGGCGGTGTCAAATGGGCTGTTGACAGTTTCTCGAAAGGTGATTACGCGCTCTTCTACTCAAAGGGCAGGGGAGTTATTGCTATAGGTGAAATTACATCACGTGAAGCAAGATAACTTCACGGTGCAGAAGATGCCGATGACGGGCGTTATCATGAAGTAAAAATGATTGTTCCGCAGAATGTCTCAGGTTCAGACGGCTATAATCAGAGCCTGTATCCTTATGAGATAAAAACTTTGCTTGATCAGGGCTTCTATTTTGCAAGGACAGACAAGAGACCGTACCTTAGTGAAGAACAGGTGAAAATTCTCATTGAGGCATTGAGGAAAAAATACAACGCTTAACAAAAAATTTGCCCTCAGCTTTTATGCCGGGGGCGTTATTGTTTCTACATTCCGAAAACTTTCTGCGCCTCGCTCATATTCTCCCTAATCTTAACGCCGAAAGGACAACGCTTTTCACACGCACCGCACTTTACGCATTCGCCCGCGTGATGTTCTAACACCCTGTAATGTTCTCTCACTGTTTCGGGAATATCTTTGCTTCCCCCCGCCTGTGCGAGATTCAAAAATTTTGTTACGGAAGCAATATCGATTTTCACGGGGCAGGGCTGGCAGTGCGAACAATACATGCAATGACCCTCCCAGCTGATTTTAGGGAATGACGCAAAAGCTGCCGCGTAATCCCTCTCACTCTCTGACGCTGACTCATACGCGACTGACTCCCGCAGCTGTTCAACCGAATGCGCCCCCGCCAATACACACGCAACAGCAGGACGGCTCAGCGCGTAAGATATGCACTGATTGACGGTCAGCGCAGCTCCAGCCGGGGACATTTCCGCGCTCAACAAGTCCCCGCCCCCGAAACATTTCATGACTGTGATTCCGACTCCGAGTCTCTGGCATGTCTCGTATAATTTCTGACGTTCGGGATTCATGTTCGTGAGGTGATTCGCGTAATTCTCATCCCTCCATAAGTCTTCTACGTCCTCGCTTGCAGGCTGCAAATCATAGCATGGGTTCACGCTGAACATTAACACTTCAACCGCTCCCGACTCAACTGCCTTTTGTGCGACCTGCGGATTATGCGAGCTGAGTCCGATGTGATGAATTTTTCCGGCGGCTTTAAGTTCACGGGCATAATCGAGGATTCCGTTGCGTAAAATTTCGTCCCAGTCGCTTAAAGCATCGCAGTAATGAATCATCCCAACGTCAACAAAATCAACGTCAAGACGCTTCAACGAGTCCTCAAAGGCTGCTTTCGTCTCGTCAAGATTTCGAGTCCGCAAATACTGTCCTTCCTTCCACACTGAGCAGATATGAGACTGAATTATGAATTTCTCACGCCGTCCCTTTAACGCATGGCCGATTGATGAGCGCAATTCAGGATCAGGCGAGTACAAATCAAAATAGTTTATGCCGGACTCCTCTGCGACATCAAAAAGTTTCGCGCACATTGCGTAATTGTCCTCAGTCATTCCTTCACAGCCTAATGCGATTTCGCTGACTCTGAGTCCTGTTGCGCCTAATTTGCGGTAATTCATGAAAAGTTTTTCCCCCTCTTGGAATTTTCCGGCCATTATAGCGCGTTCGAGGGCGGATTAATCAATTGAGTAGTTTTTGAAGGGAAATTATCGGCACGGCTTTTATCATGCTATAATTTCTGGCAATTTATCCCCCTATATATTAAGGAAGTGGATTCAAATTGTATTATCCTCTTACCCCTCCCGAAACCGGCATGTATCTGGAGCAGAAATTAAACCCTTCATCAACAGAATACACGCTTGATTTTGGACTCGTCATAAAAGGAGCCGGAGAAAATGAAATCAATTCGGCCATGTCGGAAATTTTCACACGTCATGAAGCGTTAAGATCATATTATTCTGAGGATAACGGAGTCCCCGTTCGAGTTCTTTCGGATGAAATACCCAAAATCATCTGGAAAGAATCATCTTCACGCACTGAAGTCGAAAACATAATCAGCGCGAACAATGAAGCATTTTCACTCTCATCAGTTCCCGTTCACGTAACAGGCTACAAACTCCCGGATGAGTCAATAATTCTTCATTTCTCAGTTCATCATATCGCTTTTGACGCAACAAGCTGCAACATACTGATAAATGAGCTTTTCTCTTTGCTGAAACATGAGACTCTGCCGGAATCACAGCTTGATGTTACGGACATTGCGAGGGCTGAAAGTGCAGAAAAATATGAACATGGCCGCAAATTTTACCGTGAAATGTTTTCTGACGGAGTGCCAGTTAATGACATGCCCGTAAAAGGAACGAGGCCGAAAATACATCCTCAGAATGACAGCGTAAAATCATACACATTCACGGAGCAGGAAATATCATCTCTCACAAAAACAGCTCATGATTTGGGCGCAACAGTTTTCGGGCTTATGTTCTCGGCAATATCGATAGCAGTCGGGAAATATTGCAGGAGTGAAGATATTGTTATAGCTTTCTCCGTCAACAGAAGGCCGCAAGAATACGCGAATGTTATCGGAATGTTCGTGAATCTCGCACCTTTGCGACTGAAACCGAATGCAGATCGTGAAGTCAGTGAATACGTCCGTGATGTCGCGGGACTCATCAAATCAGCCTCGTGTGATGCGTCATTGCCTTTTGCTGAAATCGTCAAAGAATTTTCAGGAGTCAGGGACGAATCAAGAAGCCCGGTTTTTGATGTCTCAGTAAACTACAGGCACATTCCCGGAAAACTTGATGACGGAAAAATCAGCGTTGAGTTTCTTTACGCCCTTCAAAGACTCAGAGATGACATCACTATTACGATTGACAGAACAGACTCAGGCATGAAACTTTACGTGCAATATTCCTCAGAGCTTTTTGACGACGGATTAATAGCCCGCTTTACGGAGAATATCCGCGAAACATTAAGGCTAATACAGGAGAATCCAAGCGCAAATATCTCTGATGTGTCAATTTTACCGGGAGAAAAAAGCTATGAAGAGGACAGAAAATATTACGCAGAAATTTTCAGTGATTGTGATTTTGTGAGCGTTCCTGATTCAGATGTTCAGGACGATAACATTAACGGCACGGGATTTCTTGAGATTGAGTCCCGTAATGCTGATTGGGGCAGGATTTCACGTTTCTGTTCTGAGAGCGGCATAACTGAAAACGCATTCTTCACGGGGGCATACGGCTATGTTCTTTCGGGATTCAGCGGTGAGGACGGCGCATTGTTCGCGGTTCAAAACGTCATGAATGATTCTGACGGCGCATTAATCCCTGTGCTTTGCAGAGTAACGGACTCAGATATACGCGGTTACTTGAGTGCGACAGATAAACAGCTCCGCAACAGTATGAATCATAATGTATATTCCTTCTCAGAAATCAGAAGCGAACTAGGAATATCAGCGGAAATGCTTTTTGCGTATCATGGCTCAGTCTCAAACGCTGAATCGATTAATGAGGCAGAGTCGGCGGTTTCATTTGAGGTTTTTCCTGACAGCGGCGGCAAATTGCGTTACGTAATTTCATGGCGGAAATCACAATACACAGAAGATTTCATCAGGGCATTAGCTGGAGTTTACGACAAAGTTTTATCGGAGTTCACAGAGCGCAAAAATCTCAGTGAGGTAAATTTTGCTGACGATTCTTCACTGACTCTGATGGACAAAGCAAACGAAAACGAAACCGATTATGACAAGTCAGACATTGTAACCCAGTTCCGAAAAGCAGCAGAGAAATTCCCGGACAATATAGCGGTTGCGTACAAGGATAAGCGTTACACGTACAAAGAGGTTGACGAGATCACCGAGAGAGTCGCGGCATATCTCAAGGGACGCGGAATAGGTTCGGAAGATGTTGTGTCGATACTGATTCCGCGCTGTGAGTATATGGTGATTGCCTCGCTTGGAGTCCTCAAGACTTGCGCCGCCTATCAGCCGTTAGATCCTTCGTACCCTCCTGAACGGCTCGAATTTATGATTACGGACGCTTCCGCAAAGCTGTTGATTGCAGACAGGAATCTCATCAAAGACTGCGTGCCGAATTATCACGGAGAAATACTTTACACTGATGAAATACCCGCATTGCCTCACGCGCAGAAACTCACGGAGACTCCTAAACCGTCAAATCTTTTCATCATGCTTTACACTTCAGGCTCAACAGGAGTCCCCAAAGGCGTAATGCTTGAACACGGAAATCTAGCCTGCTTCACAGCGTGGTACAAGAACACGAATAACCTCACGGAAAAATCCAGAGTAGCGGCTTATGCGAGTTACGGATTCGACGCTTGCATGATGGACTTATATCCCGCACTTACATCGGGCGCGGCTGTCCACATACTTGACGAGGAAATAAGGCTTGATTTCGCGGCTATACAGAAATATTTTGACGCTGAGGGAATAACACACTGCTTCATGACGACTCAGGTAGGCAGACAGTTCGCGGAATTTTACACGGGGCAATCGCTGAAATATTTATCTGTCGGCGGTGAGAGGCTTGCTCCAATTTTCCCGGAGAATAAGAGCTTCACTTTGCTCAATGGTTACGGCCCTACAGAATGCACAATCTTTACAGCTACATTCCCTGTCAAGAAACTTTACAGGCGCATTCCGATCGGCTCGGCTCTCGATAACTTGAAGCTGTACATTGTCGACAAGAACGGGCGCAAACTTCCTCCGTATATGCCCGGTGAGCTTTGGATTTCAGGTCATCAGGTCGGGCGCGGTTACTTCAACAGGCCGGATAAAAACGCAGAAAGTTTCATCAAAAATCCTTTCACGAACGAGGAAGGCTACACGAGAGTTTACAGGACGGGTGATATAGTCCGCAATGTTTATGACGGCGGTAAAATTCTTGTTGACTACATAGGCAGAAAAGACTCTCAGGTGAAAATACGCGGCTTCCGTATTGAGCTTACAGAAGTTGAGTCAGTAATCAGGAAATTTCCGGGCGTGAAAGATGTAACAGTTCAGGCTTTCGACTCAGACAGCGGGGAAAAATATCTTGCGGCTTATGTCGTCAGTGACGGGAAAATTGATGTTAATGCGCTGAATGAATTTATAGGCCAGGACAAACCGCCGTATATGATTCCCGCCGTAACAATGCAGATTGACGCAATCCCCCTCAACCAGAACCAGAAAGTCAACCGCAAAGCACTTCCCAAGCCCGAAATCACAAACACGCAAAAAGAATCCGAGTCAATTTCAGCACCGTTGAATGTGCTGGAGAAAGACATAAAGGACATAATAGCAGGGATAACAGGCACGGACTCTTTCAGCATAACGGACAATCTCGGTAATTTCGGACTCACGTCAATATCAAGCATACGGCTTGCGACTCAGATCTACAAGAAATATGGCGTTCAGTTACAGGTGAGAAAACTCGTCTCAGAAGGAAGCATACAGAGTATAGAGAACGAAATTTTGCGGAAAGTTTTTGCGGCTGAGTCCAACGCGGAAAAATCAGAGCCAACAGAATCACATAAGCTGTCAAAAAATTCATGCGGACTCACGTTTGAACAGCAGGGAGTTTACGCGGACTGCATGATTGACCCGTCATCAACAGTCTACAACACGCCTTTTTCCGTGAAGATTCCTGAAGGTGTTACGGCAGAACAGCTCAAAGAGGCGGTTCGGGGAGTTGTTGAAGCGCATCCGTATATACTTTGCAGATTCACGGCCAATGACAGAAACGAGATAATACAGGAGCAAATTCCCGATTTCACGCTCGACATTCCCGAAAAAGAAATGACTCCTGAGGATTACGAGTCTTACCGCAAAGAAGGCTTTGTGCGTCCGTTCAGCCTCTCAGAAGGGCCGCTCGTGCGTTTTGAGATTGTGAAGTCTGACGGGCTATATTTACTGATGGATATGCACCATCTTGTTACTGACGGTGCGTCTGTTGATATATTCCTTCAGCAGTTGTGCGAGAAACTTGACGGCCATGAAATAGAGCATGAAGAGTACAGCTACTATGATTACGCCGCCGATGAGAGAATGACGGAGGGAGCAGACGAATTTTTTGCCGGGAGAATGGCACTCTCAGATGAAGCGACTCAGATTATCCCGGACGTTTACGGGGAAAATCTCAAGCATTCGGAGGACTCCGTAAGCGTCAAGACAGACATAAAAGCCGTGAAAGAATTTGCCCTCAAGCACAGCGCAACACCCGCTGAAATTTACCTTGCTGCTGGATATATTACGTTCTCGCGTTTCGTGTGTGATGATACTGTCTCAATCATGACGATCTCAAACGGACGCAGTAACATAAAGATTGCCGGCACTCTGGGAATGTTCGTTAATTCACTGCCTCTTGTTGAAACTGTCAACAATTCCGAAAATGTTGCGGACTTCATCAAACGTTCGGCAAAAAATTTCAACGATACACTTCTCCATGAAAATTACCCGTTCGCGCGCGCTGCAAAAAAGTTTGATTTTCATCCGAGCATCTCATACGCATACCAGATAGGAGTCCTAAGCGAGTACAGGACGAAATACGGAGCATTAACCGCAGAAGAGCTTACATCGGACAAAGCAAAAATCCCTGTCGCAGTCTTCATCACAGGAACAGAGGACGAAGCCGAAATCAAGATAAGCTACGACACCGCGCTATACAGCCGTGAAATTATGCAGGGACTCGCAGAGTGTTACGAAAACGTTGTGAAAGGGATTCTGACTCAGGAAAAAATTTCTGATATCAGCATAACGGACTCGCGTCAATGGGAAATTCTCGACTCGTACAATCCTGAATGGGATCTGAATTACGACATGGCCGCCACGCCCGTATCAGCCTTCAGGAGGAACGCAAAGAACAACCCCGGCAAAGTTGCGGCGGTATTCAGGGATAAGCAGTACACATACAGGGAGCTTGACGAACTCACAGACAGACTCGCGGCGAAAATCTACAGCAGAATGAAAGCCATCACAGGCAAAGAGAAATTATCTGAGGAAGTAATCTCAATCATTCTCCCACGAAATGAAAACGTCTTCATTCTCCCTCTTGCTGTTGTGAAAGCCGGATGTGCGTATGAACCGTTAGATCCTTCATACCCGCAGGAGAGACTCAATTTCATGGTGAAAGACTCCGGCGCGAGACTCCTAATTGCGGATGACTCTTTGCGCCCGCTCGTGAATGAATATCAGGGCGATGTTCTTACGGTCAGCGAGTTGTACAGCATGAATGACTCGAACGACATACCGCAGAGTCCGTCCCCTGAAAATTTGTTCGTCATGCTCTACACATCAGGGTCAACAGGAACTCCGAAAGGCTGTCAGATTGAACACCGTAATGTTGCCGCGCTCGCTCACGGGATAAAGTCAGCAGGCTTCTACAGGGAGGATGACCGAATCGCCGATTATGCGTCATTTGGTTTTGACGTGAACATGGCCGATGTCTTTTGCACGCTCATTAACGGCGGAACGGTCTATATCATTCCCGAGTATATACGGATGAATCTTGACTCACTCGCAGAATATTTTGACGAGTCGGGAATTACAGCGTTATTGCTCACGACTCAAGTCGGCGTTCAGTTCATGCAGAATTACCCGCACTGCAAAACTTTGCGACTCCTCTTAATCGCGGGGGAAAAATTACCTGCTGTTGACCCTTCCGGCTTGAGTTACACAATCGCAAACGGCTACGGCCCTACGGAAAACTGTTACGGCGTGAGTATATTCCCGATTCGCAAATGGGAGAAGAATATCCCAATCGGAAAACCATTCCCGACAATTCACGGCTACATTCTCGACAAGACAGGACACAGACTCCCAGCAGGTGCGGCGGGTGAATACTGCCTCTCAGGGCCGCAAGTCAGCAGAGGTTATCTTAACCGCCCGGACAAAACAGCGGAGGCTTACGAGGATTGCCCGTTCACCAAGTTCAGAATGTATCACACGGGGGATATTGTGCGTTATCGTCAGGACGGAAATGTTGAGTTTGTCGGGCGCAAGGACGGACAAGTGAAGATTCGCGGCTTCAGGATTGAGACGAAAGAAATCGAGTCAGTGATTAGGAATTTCGGCGGCGTTAAAGATGCTACTGTTCAGGCTTACGATTACGAATCAGGCGGGAAGTATCTTGCTGCTTTTGTCGTGAGTGATAATGCAATCGACACAGAAAAGTTGCGCGAATACATAAAGAGTCAGAAGCCCGCGTATATGGTTCCTGCTGTGATAATGCAGATTGAGAAAGTGCCGCTGACTGTGAATCAGAAAGTTGACAGGAAAGCATTACCCAAGCCGGAATTACAGAGGCGTGAATATGTTGCGCCAGCCGGAAAAACTGAGGAGGATTTCTGCGGGATATTCGGCGAGATTCTGGGGATTGAGAGAGTCAGCGCGGAAGATGATTTCTTTGAGCTTGGCGGAAGCTCCGTTATCGCTATGAAGGTTGTCATCGCCGCGGGCAAAAAGGGATATAGTATCGTCTACAATGACGTTTTCAAGTACACAACGCCGAGACTCCTCGCTGAGTTTGTTACGGGTTCAGAAAGTCAGACGCAAGAAATCACAGCCAACATTGACACATCAGCCGGAAAAATTACGGAAATCGACTCAGAAGGCTACGACTATTCAGCGATTCATGCACTTCTCGCGAAAAACACAATGGAGGCATTCAAGAGCGGAGAACGTCAGAAACTGGGCGATGTCCTTTTAACGGGTGCTACGGGGTATCTTGGGATTCATGTGCTTGAAGAGATTATTACGTCAACAGAGTCAAAAGTTTTCTGCCTCGTAAGACCCAAAGAAGGAAGCAGCGGTGAAAAGCGTCTGAAGAATCTTCTTGAGTATTACTTCGGCCATGACCACGCGGAATATTTTGCTTCACGCATCAATGTCATTGAAGGCGACGCAACAGACCCGGACTCGCTGAGAGATTTTTCGCCGGACTCAAGCATGACCGTGATAAACTGCGCGGCATCCGTAAAGCATTTCGCAAAAGGAAACGAGATCGAACGCACTAACGTTGATTCGGTGAAGAATCTTGCGGCATGGTGCGAGGAAAATAATTCACGTCTCGTACACATCTCAACAGGAAGCATTATCGGCGGAAGGAAAAACGGACTCCCCCTTGAAGGTTACCGCTTTGATGAGCATGTGTTTTTTGCTGGTCAGACTGTGAGTCATAATCAGTATATACACTCGAAATTCATGGCCGAGAGATTTATTTACGAGGAAATTCTGACGCACGGACTCAGCGCAAAAGTATTCAGAGTCGGAGACCTTGCGCCGCGTTTGTCGGACGGAAAATTTCAGGTCAACTTCAGGACGAACAATATCATGAACTCCCTTAGAGCCTATAAGATTCTCGGAGTGGTGAATTTCGGCGTGCTTGCGGAAGAGATTGAGTTCTCGCCGATTGACTCCCTCGCAAAAAGCGTTATAGCCCTCGCACAGACTCCGAAAGAGTGTATATGCTTCATGCCGATTAACCCGCACAGGGCGTTAATGCAGGACGTTTTCACGGAGATTCGCGGACACGGGGTCGGCTATGAGATTCGCGCAGTTGAAGATGACGAATTGCAGAAGGCACTTGACGCGGCATTGTCCGACAGCAGAAAGAACAGCGCGGTTTCTCCGTTAGTCGCATACTCAAACAAGAGCGGCATTCAGGATCTCAGCTGGAACGATATAGATATGAGCTTCACAACACAAGCACTTTACCGTTTAGGCTTCTCATGGCCTCAAACAGGAGCGGAATACATCAGGCAGTTCATCAGGAAACTTGACGGGCTTTCATTCTTTGACGAGTAAACGCGAAATAACATCATAATACGCTGTGTGCAATCGACTCCCGTTTGGTTGTATACGGCGTTATTTGATTGTCGCGGCCATAAAAAAAATCCCTCCCCCGAAATTTTCAGGAGAGGGACAAATTTTCGTTTTACATTCTCACTTTCTGCCCTTCATGCAAAAGGTGAGTCCCGGCAACGACAATTTTATTCCCGTCTTTTAGCTGTTCGCTTGATATGTCAATGAAGCCGTTGTTATGCGGGCTGTTCTGCTTTACGCTTACACGTTTAACCGCGTTGTTCTCACACTGCCATACATATGTTTTGTCGCCGCTGGAAACTACAGCAGTCTGCGGAACTGTGAAGACTCTTTCTCCGCCCTCCGAGTCTAAAATTTCAACTTCTACAATCGCTGTCATTCCTGGCAACAGTGCAACATCTCTCTGCTGAGGCATTACGGCTGTTACGGGAAAAGTGTTAGTGTTTCTGTCAGCCTGCAAAACAAATTCTTTCATCGTCAGGGGAAAAGTCCTCTCAGGAATCGCGTCAAATTTCGCGCGGATTGAATCGGGTGCTGTTGCAGCTTTTGATGCCCAAATCACATCAGTGTCAGGGACGTTGAAGACTATCTCAAGCATAGAAATATCCTGCAATATGAAAATGGTCTGCTTTGCTGTAACGTCCTGGAAACTTTCTACCATTCTGTCAACTATTACCCCGTCAAAAGGCGCTCGGAGTTCGGTATCTTTCAGTGAGTCACGTACTGCTGTTGTTGTAGCTTTTGCGACATTCAGCGAGGACTCAGCTACATTCAGTTGGGTCTTGTACGTGTCATACTGGGATCGTGCTATGACTTTCTGCCTGTAGAGATTCTCATAACGCTTGAAGTTTGCCGCTGCGTTCTCGTATTGCGCCTGTGCCTGAGCTTGATTGCTTTCTGCCTGTTTTAACTGTGTCTGATAGTCTCGCGGGTCTAACGTTGCAAGAAGCTGGCCTTTCTTCACGGAAGCACCTTTGTCGACGCGTATGCTTCTTATCGGCCCGGATACCCTGAACGACAAATCTACGCGCCTTCCTCCCTGCAATGTTCCGTAATACTGCCACAATCCGCCCTTGCCGTTGCTCCTGAGAGTTACAGTTTTCACGGGGCGTATCACTTCTTTCTGCGGAATTTCCTCTTCTTGTCCGCGCATTAACTCAAGTCCTTTATACGCACCGAACACAAGCCCTACAAGAATTATTATCTCAATGATTCGTTTCATGTTTATCACCTTTCCTGCAAAAAATTTTTACTCTTCATCGTCGCTGTAATCGCTGCCATATTCGCCGGGGTTGGGAACGTTATACGCAACAGCAGTCATGACAGGTATGAACACCATCGTAAGAATCGTGCTGACCGTAAGACCTCCCATAATCGTTACAGCCATAGGGCCGAACATGCTGTCCCAAATCAGCGGAATCATTCCGAGCACTGTTGTAACTGCTGACATTGATACGGGCCTCAATCTGCTTACGCCTGTTTCAACGATTGCAAGATAGCGGTCTTTTCCTGAAGCGAAATCACTCGCAACCTGATCAAGAAGGACGATAGAGTTTTTAGCGAGCATTCCCACAAGGCTCAATATTCCCACGATTGAGAGGAAATCAAGCGGCTTGTGTGCCATGACGAGACCGATAACGACTCCGATTACGATTAACGGTATAGATCCGAAAATGATAAACGGCTGGCGGAATCCGTTGAACAGGAACACCATTATCGTGAACATGAGTATCAAGCACGGCATGAATAATTTTGACATTCCGTTCATTGCGTCTTTCTGGCTTTCGTCCTCTCCTCCCCATTCAAACCTGTAACCGAACGGGAGCGGTATAGCCTCAACTTTCGCTCGTATTCTCTCCTGCATCTCTGAAACGTTGCTGCCTAGTGTTACATCACTTACGACTGAGAGGACTCTCCTTCTGTTTCTCCGCATTATCACTTCATCTTCATATGACACTTCAAGGTCAGAAATCACCGAGCCTAAAGTTACAGCCCTTTTTGCTGACGGCGACCACACGGGCAATGAGTTCAAATTTTCGATCTTGTTGCGCTCTTCAGGAATTAGGCTGAAAAGAATCGGAAGTGATTTGTTTTTGTCCCTGAATGCACCGACAGTTACGCCTGTTGTGCCTGTGAGAATCGCATTGTTTATCATCGGGCGTGTAAGTCCTAAGCTCTGCATTCTGTCTTTGCGAATCTGAGGGCGGAAAACCGTAACGCGGTCGTACCAGTCGAGTCTTACGCAGTTGTGTATAGGGTCTTGCTCCATGATTTCGCGTGCTTTTTCTGCGAGGCTTCGTAAAACGAGGGGATCATCACCGTAAAATCTTGCCTCGATTACAGGGGCCATGCTCGCACCTTTTGAGAAGAGTTTGCACACTCCTATTACGCCGGGCATTTCCTCATCAATAATCCGCTGAGTCTCTTGAAGAATTGCTTTCGGATCTCCGCCGGGTTTCACTTCTACAAGAAGCTCCGAGAATGAGTTATCACCATCAGGCGGGGAATATGTCAGCATGAAGCGCAAATTTCCGCCTCCGATTGTACTCGTAACGTTCTTTATGTCAGGGCGTTTTCTCAGGCGTTCGGAAAGTTTCTCTGTCATGTCCCTTTGAACGTTTATTGACGTTCCCTCGCGCTGCCACAAATCCGCAACGAAATACATTGCTGTTGACGACGGGAAAAATACCTTTTCGATGGACGTAATCAGAACAACAGCAGAGAACGCGAACATGATTACGACAACAACGATTGTCATCATTCTGTAATGAAGGCAGAACTCAAGAAATGCCCTGTAAGCACGGAACAAAAAGCTGCCGTACGGGTCTCCTCCTGACTGTTTCGGGGGCTTAAGCATGAGATTTCCGATGACGGGAGTCGCAGTAATCGCAAAAAGCCAGCTCAGCATCATAGATATTCCGACAACCTGAAGAAGACTCCGGCAAAATTCGCCCGTGCTGTCAGGTGATAATCCGATTGGCGCGAACGCAAGCACAGCGATAACAGTCCCGCCGAACATCGCCCACATTGACCCCGATACAGTGCTTGAGGCTGCATCTTCTGCGGATTGCCCGTTCTGGACTCCGACTAGCATTCCTTCTGTTACAACTATAGCATTGTCGACTAATGAGCCTAACGCGATAATCATGGCCGCAAGTGAGACCTGCTGAAGGAAAATCCCCTGCTGATTCATCACAACGAGAGTCGCCGCAACCGTCAACAGAAGCACGATACCAATGATTAATCCGCTTCTCATTCCCATAAAGACAAGAAGGACTCCGACAACGATAACGAGCGATTCAATGAGGTTGATTACGAAATCGTTTACGGACTTCACAACGCCGTCTGACTGCATATAGATCTGTGCAAGCTCCATACCTATCGGGCAGTCCTCTTCTAGCTCCTCAAGCCGTTTTTCTACAGCCTCACCCATAGTTACGACATTCCCGCCCGCAACCGTAGATATTCCGAGTGCTAAAGCTGGCTGGCCGTTGAAATACATCATCATAGTTTGCGGATTGACGTAATCACGGCGAATTTCTGCAACTTCCTTCAGCCTTATGAGATGACCTTCACCGCCGCCGATAACAGTCTCGCCAAAATCCTCAACGTTAAGCACTCCGCCTGTAGGATTTATTGTTACGTACTGTTCACCGTAAAAAGTTTTTCCCATAACCGAGAGTGAGTTTTGCTGATTGAGTATGTCAAAGATTGTTGATGATGATATTCCCAATGAACGAAGCCGGGCTGATGAAAATTCAACGTAAACGGCTTCAGTCTGTTCACCGATGATGCTGACTTTTGCGACCTCAGGGACTAACACAAGCTCTTTCTTGAGGAAGTCCGCGTAATCGTATAATTCCCTCATCGTGTAGCCGTCGCCCGTTAGCGCGTAATACTGTCCGAAAACGTCCCCGAAATCGTTATTGATTATGACTGTGCAGCCTGAAGGGAGATTGACGAGAGCATCATTGACTTTCTGACGGAGAATGTTCCAGACTTGCGGAAGATCGGCGGTTGTGTATTCGTCTTTGATGTCAACGTAAATTGTTGCTGAACCGGGAGAACAGCGGGTACGAATCTTCTTGATTTCCCCCATTGCCTGAATTGCGTCTTCCATTCTGCTGGCGGCTTCCTCTTCTGCCTCGTAAACTGTTGAGCCGGGATATAGGATTGTTACGACTGCTGTTTTGATTGTGAAGGCCGGGTCTTCAAGCTTGCCGATGCTGAAATAAGCAGATATTCCGCCGATAGAAATCAGAAGGCAAATGAAAAGTACAACGACAGTACGCTTTATGCTGGCGCGTGCAATATCCATGACAAAAAAATTCCTCTTTCTGACTGTAAACTGCTAAATTATCTGCGATTTTACCATACCCTGCAAGAAGACTCCCGCTTCTCCAAGTGAAGAGTGCTATAATTCTATGCGTTGAATAACTGGAATAAGAGAAATTCCGACAACGTGAAGTAAAAATGAAACTTGTACCTATGGGACGTAGGGAAGTTACGCCTTTAGAGAGGGCATAAGACACGCTGATGAAAATCATAATGCAGCCTCGTTGAATTAGGAAGCCTCCAAAACCGTAAGGGGAGGTAGTTCATCATAACGCGCAAGAAATTCACAAAAAAACCTCCCCTTAAAGAGGAGGCTTTATCATTTTTCAGCAGATTAGCTTTTTCTTCTGAAGGCCATAATACCGCCAATCAATAACGCAATTGTTACCCAGTCAAACCCGGCATTGCATCCGCTTTTTGACGAAAGTATAGTTATGTCGCTGTTGCCGCCGTTGCCTGTTGTGCTGTCGTTGTCATCTATGATGCTTGGGCTGTTTTCTGTGTCGAATTTCAGGACTCCCGCGTCTGTCCATTCGTCGCCGTAATCGGAGTTCTGAACGGTTATCCCGTATTCGCCTTTTGGCGTGTAACCTGCGATTGAGCTTACTGTGATATATATTGCTTTGCCATAATCGTCCGGAGCTGATTCGTCCTCGCTGACAGTCTCAAGGGTAATGTCAAGATAATTCATGTCATCTGATGTTGAGATTGTCCCATTGAGTTTTACGCCTGAAATCTTCCAGAAGACAGACTCATCCGCGCTCAGGGTGTAAATTTCTCCCGTTGAGCTTGAAACAATATCAGAGGGAATCGCATCAAGAGTGAATGAAGGATCTTCACCCGCGTAAAATTCATCAACAGCTTGTATTTCCTCATCAGTCAGAGAGATTATCCCGAACGCCGCCGAACTTGCCGCCGCTGTTATCTCTTCTTCTGAAGCTGACAGTTCCGACGGCGAGAAAGTGAATGTAACCTGATTATTTCCGTTGAACAGCGCAATATCGCTAAGCATGAACACATCAGCTATATCACTGCTTGCGAGGCCATTCAAATCAACAATTGTATTGAGACCTGCATTCGGAATCTTCTGCTTTCCTGAAGGTGTCAGCAAGTACCCGCCAAACAAGGCATAGGGATTTGACGGCCCGGAGTAACTGAAGTTAGCCGTTACTGTTACGAAAGAATCATCTCTGTGCGAATTTATGTACGCGGCCATGTCGTTTATCGTGTTGTTATTGCCGTCCGTGAAATACAGCGTAGAAATCTGCGGTTCATCAGCCGCCGCGCTGAATATTCCCGTGCTGCTTGCTGTAACAGCTCCGTTGCCTGCTATGCTGGAATCATCCGCGTTATAGACGTAGAACGGGTAAAATCCCGTGTTGTTCCCACCGTAATCGCTGATTATGCCTTCTGCGCTGCAGCGTTCCTCGTGAACTTCATCGAGATTATGGCCGGGGTCAATCTCAACGTAGAAATAATACTGCTTGTTTGCCGTGAGATTCGGTGTCCATTCAAATACGGCCGTTCCCTTGTTGTTGTTCTTGTCGTTCATCCATTTTCCGAGGCTTAATGCTGTTGTGCCGATTGCGGTCTTTGCAGCTGTCATTGAATTATCCTCCGTATACGAAAGACGGACGGTGAAATTTCCTGTGTCTACGAAACTCGCATTGTACAGAGGAACACGAATCTCATATTTCAGCCCGTTCACAAGCCTGTTGTCAGACAAGAACGCAAAATCAGGAACGTAGAATCTTATTCCCCTGATTCTTGTCGCTGATTTCTCGTTTATGTTGGCTGTAAAGTCATTGCCATTCTTGTTGAACTTCATCGGAAGGAGCAGAGCGGGATCGGGTTTCTTCTGATATATGCTGTTAGTGTCCCACAATTTATCGTAATTCGTGCTTGTGAGTTCTACAGCAGTGCCAAGAGTCATGGCTCCTTCTTTTGCGACAAATGGCTGTATCTTGACCGTATGACCTGCTGCGTGCTGTGAGAAAAGATCCGATCTCCCCTGCAAGTTGAAGCTGATTCCCTCGGATTTGCTGTATTCTTTCGTGAAGGTCTTGGGGTTGTCAGTGTCAGGAAGATTCACGGGCGAGGCTTTGTCCCCGTTAATGAGCCTGTCAATTCCTGAAGTTACAACAGTGAATGTGCTGGGTGTAACTTTCTTTTCGGTGTGCTGCATGTTGCTTGTAGCCTGCTCGAATTTCATTGTCGTGAGGTCTGTCGTTCCGCTGCTGAATGCCCATGTGTTTACGCCCGCGAGGAGTCCGGCATCGTTATAGCCTTCAACATCTCCGATCTGCGGAGGATATGAGAAGAAATTTCCTTCCTCGTGAAGCGGCTGATAAAGCGTATCACTTGCAGAGTTCGACGTGTTGAGCTGTGAATTTTCGCTCATCGTGAACGTAACAAAGAGCTGTTTTTCACCGTTAAGATTTTTGGGAGTTTCTGTTACTGAGTCGATTCTTGAGCCTAAAGTCATCCACATAGGAAGCGGCTTTGTCATCACAGGATAACGCCATAAATGCCGCGGCGTATCCGTGAAAAGTATTGCGTCATGTGTTGTTGCGATTATGTTCTTGTCGATTGTTGTCGTTTTCGTTTCCGAGTTTGTGCGCTGGTCAACCGATTCTATCTTGTCCGTGAAGAACTGCACTGCGTCATTCAGCCATCCTAACGGGCTTTCGGGGATTCCCTGCTCAAACTGGTCTTTAGGAGTCATTCCGCCCGTCGCAATTCCTGTCGCAATATCACTCGCTGATGATGTGAGCATTGCTATGCCCTGTACTTTTTCCCAGATTTTTCCGTCTGCTTTCGGGTCAATCGCGAGCATTGTCTCAACTGACTGACTCAAATCCTGCTTCACGGTGTTTGTCGTGGAGTCAACTGTTGATTTTCCGTATGAGACCTTCATAGCACCGTCGCCGCCGTCGCTGAACGTGAAATTTACGGGCTGTGCTGAAAGTGCCGAGCCGTCCGCGCTCACTGTGTCAACGTGATACGGTATTGCGTTGAGGACAGCTACATAGCTTCTTGCGGACTTCTTGCGGATATGAACGGGCTTGTCGAGTTCGACTCCCTCACTTGCAATATCAGCAGCAACGAGTCCCCGGAATGTTTCCTGCCCGGCGGAACTTGAAGCCGCTTTATCCTTCACCGCTAATTTTCCGTCCTCGAAACCGTCAAATTGTTTGCTGGCGTTCAATTTCGACTTGAAGATTGTTACGCAGTCATTTCCGTCTCTGTCCCTCCACGCAATCGCAATATCATCAACAGTCTTGAATGTTCCGATTTTGCCCGTGAAAGGCCCTGCCGCTATCGACAGCATACGGGGAGCATACATATATGTTACGCTGTCGGGATTTGTCCCCTCGTTTTTGTTGTCTCCTGTGTGAACTGAGTCATACCATATGTATCTGTACTCTAAGAAGGGCTGATCTCCGAGAAGTTTTGCTGTTTTGTCCTGAGCAAGGTTATACAGTGTGCCGTAATTATAGTTGTTTTCACCGCTCTGTCCTCCGCCCTTAACGTGCGCGTCATCATGAACGGGCTTTATTGATCCCCTGCTGAATGTCCACACAGCAAGGTGAGGATAAGCGTAAAAATCATCCCATCTTAATTTATATGCCTTAATTTTTGCGTCCCATTTCTTATGGTGAACATATCCGAGAAGAAGTGTTGCAATTTCGTCCTTGCCATCGCCGTCGAGGTCAGCAGCTGTTGCCCGCAGTCCGACAAAACCTGAAACCCATGCTTCGGGAAGGTCATCATACCAAGCATCTTGAAGCCTCTCGCTGTGGTAGTCTTTAGCGGTTTCTGCGCTGTCAAAATTACCGTTTGCGGCGTTCCACTGATAGACTTTGCAGTTCACATCACCGACCATAGGGCCTTCGCGCCAGCCTTTATCGTTCTTGAGGGCAGTAGCTCTCCACGGCCTTTTGTAGAGTACTGCGATTTCCTTCCTGCCGTCCCCGTCAAAATCTCCTGCGGCCATGTCTGCAACACGCTGTTCCTCCAAAGAACCGCTCCACAAGTTAGAGGAGTAAACCTGCATTCCGCTCGCATCGCCCAGAGATCTCAGCGTCAATTTTCCGTCCGAGTAAGTCAGTCTGTAAACAAAAAGTCTGATTTCCTCCCTAGAGTGAATCATCACGGCTAATTCGTTGTCGTATTTGTCGCCGTCAAAATCCCCGACTGCTGTTGAGACAATATACGGTTTTCCCCTGAAAGGTGTCTCATGTGTCAGCGCGGTCAAAGGCTCCTGAGTCATTGTGCCGTTCTTATCAGCACTGATGGCGAAAAATTCGAGCCGTACTTCATTGTTGAGGTCGTCAGAATAATAATAATCCCGGCGCATATTTAAGAAACTACGATACCTTATCTTGTTTGCCCTTGAGACACCTGAAGCAGCGATGAAAATTTCTCGGCCATATCCCTTGACGGACATAACTCCTGTTCCGTATACCTCGCAGATATGGATGTCGGCATTTGAAAACTTCTGCGGTGTATATGTGCCAAAATCCGAAATGCTTACCAGATTAACGAGCTTTTCAGGTGTTATGCCTGTCGTATTTGCGTCTCGTGTGTTGGATAACGTTTTGAAGTAATACTTGAGGCTGCCGTTAGGGGCTATGTTGTGGAACATCAAAGCTCTTTTGCCGTTGTAGAGTCTGCGGGACACAGCAGGGCGGAAAAACTTAGGCTCGCCTTGATACAGATAATCACGGAACGTGTTATTTCTATCGAAAACCCATTTAGGCTTCAATTCATACTTGCTGACGGCGGGCGTTGTTGAATCCGGGTATGTCGTGAAAATCTTCCGCGCGCTTGAGGCTGTACCGTCCGCACCGAAAATTGAGGCGTAAACGTCTGCGTATGTGTTGTCCTGAAAATCTCCGCCCCTTATGGTGATTAGTCCCTTCTTGGGGATTGAGAGTTCTCCGCCGTTCACTTGCTTCACAATATCGTCAACGTTCCCGATTGCCTGTCCGCCTATTGTCTGTGCGGCCTGTGAAATCCCTCCGGGCTGAAGAACTGCCGACAATGCAAAAATCAACAATGAAATTTTCACGCTAATTTTGTGCATGAAATTGATACCTCCGACACAAAAAATTTTTCTTCAGCAAAAATTATACAGTACGTTATAGGTCAGTCAAAAAATTTTAGTAACTGTGAATTAGAGTCTGTGATGTGATGAAAAGGATTACCGTAAAAAATAATGCCGCCTGACTCGTGATGGAAAATCAGACGGCTTAATGTGATTGTCGTATTGATTGTGCTACTTGCTGGCCTTGTAAGCTGCGACTCGTTTTGCGACGTTGGCTTTGATGTTGCTGTAGTAGTACGTGTAATCGTTATCGTGTCTTACGTCCGGCCCGAAATATTCCAGTGTGATTCTTGCGGCTTCTTCCGGCATTGGGTCGGCTTTTGCGTTCGTTACCACAACACCGCGTGCAAGATTTATTTGCGCGTCTGCTCCTATGTCAGCGATTACGTGTTCTCCCTTTTCGTTCACAATGAGCGAGCCTAAATTTTCGCTTGCTGGTGCGTAAGTCTCATCGAGCTTCCAGTTCAATGGGTTAATGCTGATTGCCCCCGGAAGTACTACAATATTCGAGGCGTTTTGCTTTACGTTCATTGAGCCTTCTGTGTTCCAGCTGATGATAACTCCCGTGTCAGTCTCACCTGTCGCAAACTTCAAATGCGGGAAATTTTTCAGGTCATCTCTTGTTACTGAGTATCCTATGACGTAAGCGGCGATCATTCGTTTGTAGTAATCGGGATGTTCAGCAAAATATTTTTTGAGAACGAGTCGTACGAGTGCTGACCCTTGGCTGTGTCCTGCGATGATGAACGGCCTTCCGTTGTTGCAGTTAGTGAAGTAGTAATCAAGCGCGGCTGTTATGTCGCTGTAGGGTAGACTCGAAATTGCTGCGTCAATATCGCCAGTCTCAAGCCAGGATTTTTTCATGACTATCATTCCCGCCTGACGGTAATACGGCATGAATATATTTGTGCATTCCTCGAACACAGTTGCGTGAACTAAATATTCTTCCGGATACCGCGCTAACATTTCTTCATTGTCGAGCGGAGCATATTCGGGTGACTCTTCCTTCAAGCTGTCAAAGACGTAGGACGTTGAGTTAATGTAGAACGTATCAGCGTCCTTTGTGATTTCCGGGAACTTGTACCAGTTTTTCTTCTGTGAATAGTCGGGAGCATTCTCCGCGCAAGCCGTGAGCGTGAAGGCCATGACAGCAATCACAGCCAATGCAAAAACTTTCTTCAATTTCTGTATTTCCTTTCTGTGAAAAGATTGATGTGATTATAGATTGTGCGCTTGTAAAATGCAAAAAAAATACCCCCTCAGTCTTGGAGGAGGCATTGAATGAAATTCGTTAGTCTAATTTGAAGTCGTAATGCTTTGAGTAATCCTCTTGAATGTTCAGGCGTAATGTCTTGTTCGCAAGGTCATAAACCGATGTGTGCCAAGTCTGCCAGAAGTTATTGGGCTGAATGTTCCTGTCGTGCAGCTTGTATGTGTCAAAGCCGTACTGAATAGCCGCCTTGAAATCCATCGGAGAGTGTGCGATTGTCAGATTTCCTTCTGTATACTCTGTGTACCAGAAAGGATTTGTATCGGCCTCGTAAGCCTGAGTATATTTCACGCACTCCATCAAGTGGGACATTCCTTCAGCGGATTTCCCGCCCTCGTCGTAATGTTCCTTCAGTATTGCGTAACGTTCGACTCCGCAGGCATGAGGCGTAAGAATCGGGAAGCCCTCGTAGACTTTTCCCGCTACTTTCTGGCCTGTCTGCGCTACATGTTCTGCGTAAAGAGTTTTCGGCGCATAGTTGACGTAGAAATTTGTCATGATGTTATCCGTGTCGTTTCTCGCAACAAGTTCACCGTCAATGCACTCGATGATGTATGTCTCCTTCTCGTCTGAAAGCATCCAGTGAAGATTCCACCATGTGCCATAACCGCCATAAATGTCCATGTTCTTCAACAGCTCCACGCCATGAGCGGCGGATTTTGCGTGATCAAGAACGTAGCGTACTACAGAGACAGCATGAATGCGCGGTTTTCCGTAATTTGTTGACAGCGATGTAGCGAAATCAAGATCGATTGCGGGGGCAACATTGCAGTTCATAGCCACACCGTTTTCATTGATACCGTCAAAAGTAAGATTCGGCATTGCGAGCAATTCAGCTTCCGAAACTTTGTCAACAGCATTTGATTTCAGCGTGAGGATTGCGGCCATTCCTATGCTTGCGTAACGTCCTTCTTTTGCGGCAACTTTGATGACAAATTCCGGGACATCAGCATAATCGAGATCCAAATTGCGGCCGTAAAAATTTCCGTTGCGTACTGCTGAACAAGCGAAACCCATTTTGACATTTTCGCCCGTAGTCAGGTCTGGCACGTAGTCGGTGTATTCCATGTAGTAGAGGTAATCAGCGAGCTTTTTCGGAGCTGTGAAGGGAGCTGCGCACGCCGTAACAGACAGCACGAGGACGAGAAGCAATGCTGACATGACGACATAGGCGCGGGATTGGGATTTTGATTTGTATTGCATCATACTAACTATGAATCCTCCTATGCAATAATTTGTGTTTCATTTTATGTTTAAGCAGCTGAAAGTGTCAAATGCAGAAATACTTTGTGAGGAAATAACATCTCTTCCAGTCAAGAATTTTTCTCTCTGACTCTTTTTCCGGGTGAATGTTGAACTCGTCAAAGATCATAATTCTTTTGTCCTTCAAGTCGTACAGCGGCCACTCGTACGCTTTGCCGTCAGGTGAAATTTCTGCGCTTAGTGAGGGGTTGCCAGTCTTCGCGAACTGAACCCACATTTTACGCATGACCTTTGAGAATGTCTCATCAAATGCTCTTCCGATGAACTGGGTATCCTCCGGGTGATTGAATACTGTCGAAAGCTCTACAGCATGTCCGCTCTTCATCAATGGTATGGAGGATTCAACCGTGAAGTAATAACTGTACGATTTTCCGCCGGCCTTTGTCTGATTCTCTGACAGTCTGAACATAGGCGCAATAAACCATATTTGATCGTACAGTCTGCAAAGCGGCTCGTAAATATCTCCCTTGATGTCATTGCAGAAACTTTCTACAAGTGCTTTTTCCTCATCCGTCAGCATGGTGAAATTCTTTGCTATGCGATTGTTTATCCATTTGGTGAAAGGCTCTACTCCTCCGGCTTCTACCATGAAGTAGTTCAGCTCGTCCTTGTTTACGCCCTGAAGAATTTCTATATCCTTAGCAGCTCCCTTTGCGTAATCCTCATAAGGTGTAAGCGTCAAGTATTTTCCATCTCTTTCCGGGCCTACGCACATTCCTCCGAGCGAGGCCATTGCTGAGACCATCTTCTTAGCGTCAACTTTCTGAAGATCTGCGACGGTTTTGCAGCCGAGAATCTTCATCACTTCATTTGTTGTTTCGATGCATTGTTCAATTGACCTTGAGAGGACTGGTGAACCGCTCTGAGCTATGACACGCTTGAAATACTTATGAGAGCCTTCAATCAGCGGAAGCACTGTTACGCTTTCACCGCCTGCTGACTCACCGAAAAGTGTAACGTTATCGGGATCTCCGCCGAATGCCGCAATATTCTCATGAATCCACTTTAACGCCATCATATGATCCATGATTGCCAAGTTCTGCGCGTCAGGATAGTCTTTTCCGTCAGGAAGGTGGGACAAATGGAAGAAGCCGAATATGCCGACTCTGTACGCAATTGAAACGGCTATGATGTCGGGATTTTCCCTGACTAAATTACCGCATTCATACGTTGGATCGACAGTCCCGCCCAATTCATAACCGCCGCCGTGTATCCACACCATGACTGGTTTCTTCTCTGCAGATGATTCATCAGCTTTCCAGACATTAAGATACAGGCAGTCTTCTCCCTGAACATAAAGAGAACCGCCTTCTGAGATTGCCTCCTCCTGATAGGGGCTTTTCCCGTTGTAATACGCCTCGTAGACTCCATCATCAGGAACGAAATCAACAGGAGCTTTCCAGCGATATTCACCTACAGGCTGTTTGCCCACAAACGGAATCCCCTTATACGCTATGACTCCGTTATCCTTCTTGCCGACAAATGTACCATTGACGCACTTAACCGCAAGCGACTTGTCATAATTCCCGTCTGTGATTCTTTTGTTTTCACCGTACTGAGACATTATGCTTGCTTTCAGTTCGCTTAGTGTTTCCTCTGCCTTTGCTGAAGTGCTGCCGTAAGTTACGAGACTTAACACCATCAGTGCGGCCAATGAGATACTAATGACTTTCTTCATAATTATTTTTCCTTCGTTCTTAGAATATAAAATACTTTGTCAGCGGATATGTTCTCTCCCAGTCAACAATGCCGTAATCTCCTTCAATGCCCTGATGAATATTGAACTCATCAAACACCATTATCGGCTTTGTTTCGGAGTTATACATATCCCACTGTATTGCCTTCCCCGTGGGGGATTCTTCCGCTGTCAGTGAAGGATCGCCTTTCTTGGCGAAATTCACCCACATACGCTGCATTGTACGATTGAACGTGTCATCATAAGCCCTTCCCGAAAAGAATGTGTCCTGAGGATTATTGAACACAACAGAGAGTTCTGCAGCATGGCCGGAAAGAAAATACGTTCTGGGAGTCTCAACCCTGAAATAGTAATGATAAGTTCTGCCTCCTGCAGCGGTATGGTTTTCAGACATACGGAACGCATGAGCAATAAAAAGCACCTGATCTCCGAACTTGAAGACCTTGCGGAACTTATTCCCTAATGTATTGTCCATAAATTCTTTTGCTTTTGCTACATCTTCAGGAGTCATTGTCTTAAATCTCTTCTCGTAGCGGGAGTTGTAGTATTCAGTGAACTCTTCTTTGCCCATAAAGTAGGCAAATTGTCCCATTTCGTCCTTTGTACAGCCCTCAAGAAGATCGATATTTTTGGCTTCTCCTTTGAGGTATGCGTCATAGGGATCTACAGGTATGAGCTTGCCGTCCCTTTCAGGCCAGTCCCGGAGCGACAGCAAATCCCCTGCTACATCGGCAATTTTTTCCGGCGGAAGAGCGAGGAGATCGGCTACAGTTTTGCAGTCCAGAGCCTCAAGCAGCTCATTGGTTACTGCTATAGCCTCCTCTGTAGAGTGTGTGAACGCAGGCGATCCGCTTTGAGCAATAACGCGGTGGAAGTAGCCTCTTGCCTCAGGTATGAGCGGAAGCAGTGAGACACTTGCACCGCCCGCAGATTCTCCGAATATTGTTACGTTATCGGGATCACCGCCAAAAGCCGCAATGTTTTCATGAACCCACTTCAACGCCATAACCTGATCCATAATGCCAAGATTCTGCGCATCGGGATAATCTTTTCCGTCGGGCAAATGCGAGAGGTGAATAAATCCCAATCCTCCCAGACGGTAAGCTATAGTTACCAGAATGACATCGCCGTTATCTTTCACGAAATTGAAGCCGTCATATAATGGATTAATCGTGCTGCCCTGCGTGAAACCTCCGCCATGTATCCAGACCATAACCGGCTTTTTCTCAGAAACATCAGCTGCATTCTTCCACACATTAAGATACAGGCAATCTTCGCCGAGTACAGCAAAAGCACCAGCATCATCGTCTGTTTCCGGCTGAAGGCTGCCCTTGCTGAAATGGTATGCCTCGTATATGCCCTCATCCTTCACGAACGGAACAGGCTTCTTGAACCTGTTTTTGTCTACAGGCTGTTCACCGACAAACGGAATGCCCTTGTATGCTATGACGTTGCCTGTCTTCGTGCCGACAAAAGTACCGTTAATGCACTTGACTGCAAGCGACTTGTCATAATTGCCGTCTGTGATGGGGTTGTTCTCGCCGTATCTGGCTCTCACTTCTGCTTTAAGCTCATTAAGTTTTTCGTCAGCCTCGTTTGCTGAACTATTGCCGATGAAGCTAAAAACCATCAGCGCAATAAGAAAGAGATTGAGTATTTTTGTGGAACTCTTCATATTTCTGCCTCCTGAAAATTTAATTCCCCCCTTACATTATGAGCAGGGGGGGAATCTTTACTCTACACTACAGGCAATAATACTTTGTCAGGAAATAGCATCTGTCCCAATCAACGAGCTTCAGTTCAGACTCCTTTGACGGATGAATATTGAACTCGTCTAAGACCATAATGCTCTTGTTCTTCGAGTCGTAAAGAGGCCACTCATGAGCCTTGCCATCCGGGGAAATCTCTGCGCTGAGAGACGGATTGCCAGTTTTCGCGAACTGCACCCACATCTTGCGCATAGTTTTTGAGAATGTCTCATCGAATGCTCTTCCGGATACGTAAGTCTCTTCCGGACGATTGAAGATTGTCGAAATCTCTATAGCATGGCCGCTCTTTATCAGTGGCACGGAAGATTCAACTGTGAAGTAATAAGCGTACGACTTTCCTCCGGCCTGAGCCTGATTCTCCAAAACCCTGAACAGCGGGGCAAAAAACCAGATTTGATTGTACAGCTTGCAAAGCGGTTCGTAGCTCTCTCCTTTGATGTCATTATAGTAGCTATCTACGAGCGCTTTCTCCTCGTCCGTCAGCTGATTTCTATTCTCCGCCCATCGTTTGCCTTGCATCTCAACGAAAGAGTATCCTGCTTCTTCGGCAATAAACATAAAGTAGTTCGACTCGTCTTTGTTGCAGCCCTGAAGGAACTCTATATCCTTTGCAGCACCCTTCGCATAAGCCTCATAGGGATCAAGCGGCAAATACTTTCCGTCTTTTTCCGGCCCTATGTGCATATCTCCGAGCATCTCTACTGCTAGAAGCAGCTTCTCAACGTCAACCTTCTGAAGATCAGCTACTGTCTTGCAGCCGAGCATCGCCATAACTTTATTCGTGTCATCGATGGCCTGTTCTGGAGTTCTTGACAGGACTGGCGTGCCGCTCTGAGCTATGACACGCTTAAAATACTTATGTGAGCCTTCAATCAGCGGAATAGTGGTTACGCTGTCTCCGCCGGCAGATTCTCCCCAGATCGTAACGTTATCGGGATCGCCGCCAAAGTTAGCGATGTTCTCATGAATCCATTTGAGAGCCATCATCTGATCCATGAGGCCCAAATTCTGTGCGTCCGGGTAGTCTTTGCCGTCAGAAAGGTGAGACAGGTGCCAGAAACCGAACACTCCGAGCCTGTACTCAATGGAGACTAAGATAACATCAGGATTTTCTCTGACGAAATTAGTACCCTCTTCACGAGGTTCTACTGTTCCGCCGAATTCGAAAGCTCCGCCGTGTATCCAGACCATTACAGGCTTCTTTGTTCCGCCGTTATCAGCTCTCCAGACGTTAAGATAGAGACAGTCTTCACCACTAACATAAAATGAAGCAACTTGCGACCTGTCGTACGGCTGGCACGGGCTTTTCCCGTTGTAATATGCCTCATACACGCCGTCATCAGGAACAAAATCAACGGGAGCTTTCCAGCGATATTCACCTACAGGCTGTTTGCCGACGAACGGAATACCCTTGTAGGCTATGACACCATCTCTTTTTTTGCCGACAAATGTACCATTGATACACTTGACTGCGAGGGACTTGTCATAATTGCCGTCTGTGATGGGCTTGTTTTCGCCGTACAAAGCTCTCATTTCCGCTTTGATCTCGTCCAGTGTTTTGTCAGCCGCTTGAGCCGAACTGCTGAAGGCCGTCAGAGCAGAAACTATTACGCCGATTACTGCCAATACAAAAACGTTCTTCTTCATTTCTGTATTCCTTTCTGTGAAAAATTCAGTGCGATTATACCGCAACTTGTTACAGGCAATAATACTTTGTGAGGAAATAGCATCTCTCCCAGTCAAGAATTTTCCTCTCGGATTCCTTTTCCGGGTGAATGTTGAACTCGTCAAAGATCATTATTTCCTTGTTCTTCAAGTCGTACAATGGCCATTCGTGAGCTTTTCCGTCGGGTGAGATGTCTGCGCTTAGTGAAGGGTTACCGGTTTTTGCGAACTGTATCCACATCTTGCGCATTGTCTTAGAGAATTTCTCATCGAATGCTCTTCCCGTCTCTAAGTTGCTTTCCGGATTATTGAGTACTGATGCAAGCTCTACAGCATGTCCGCTCTTCATAAGAGGCACAGAGGATTCAACCGTGAATAAATAAGTGTAGGATTTACCTCCGGCTTTGGCTTGGTTCTCCGACATTCTGAACAGAGGCGCGATAAACCAGATTTGATCGTACAGTCTGCAAAGCGGTTCGTAAACATCTCCCTTGATGTCCTTGCAGAAGCTATCAACAAGTGATTTCTCCTCGTCTGTAAGCTGTGTGATACTTTTAGCCCAGCGTTTACTGTAGAACTCCATGAAAGGCTTTACTCCTCCGATGCCTACCATAAAGTAATTCAGCTCGTCTTTGTTGCAGCCCTGCATAATGTCTATATCCTTTGCCGCTCCGTTTGCATACGCTTCATATGGATCTAGGGGGAAATAAATTCCGTCCCGTTCCGGCAATACGCGCAATCCGAGTACAGCTGCTTCCTTCACAAACTTTCGGACATCTACCTTCTGGAGATCTGCTACAGTTTTGCAGCCAAGAATCTCCATCAATTCATTCGTACACTCGATAGCCTGTTCTGTTGACCTCGTGAAAACGATTCCGCCGCTCTGAGCAATGACTCTCTTGAAATACTTGTGTGAGCCTTTGATTAACGGAAGCTGGCTGACACTGCCGCCGCCCGCTGATTCGCCGAAAATTGTAACGTTGTCAGGGTCTCCGCCGAAGCTCGCAATGTTATCGTGTACCCATTTCAACGCCATAATCTGATCCATGAGTCCGAGATTCTGCGCGTCGGGGTAGTCCTTGCCGTCAGGAAGGTGGGACAAATGGAAGAAACCGAACACTCCGACTCTGTACGCGATACTTACAGCGATTATGTCGGGATTCTCCTTGACGAAGTTATGCAGCTCATACATAGGGTCAGCCGTTCCGCCCATCTCATAAGCTCCGCCGTGTATCCATACCATTACAGGCTTCTTTTCTGCAGAGGCTTCATCAGCTTTCCACACGTTAAGATACAGGCAGTCTTCACCCTGAACGTAAAGGGAAGCTCCTTCATATAGATCTTCACCCTGTACAGGAGTTTTCCCGTTGTAATACGCCTCGTAAACGCCATCATCAGGGATAACATCAACAGGAGCTTTCCAGCGCAGATTTCCTACAGGCTGTTGACCGACAAAAGGAATACCTTTGTACGCTATGACTCCGTCATTCTTTTTGCCGACAAACGTACCGTTCACACACTTCACAGCAAGCGATTTGTCATAATTTCCGTCCGTAATCTTCTTGTTCTCGCCGTATTGCGCTCTGAGTTCCTCTTTAGCCTC
Source organism: uncultured Fretibacterium sp. (assembly GCA_946183145.1). Taxonomy (GTDB): domain Bacteria; phylum Synergistota; class Synergistia; order Synergistales; family Aminobacteriaceae; genus JAFUXM01. The sequence continues at coordinate 87,543 of CAMGZM010000011.1, forward strand.
TTCAAGTGTTTCCTGAGCTGTGAAAACCTTTTCCCCCTCGAAATATGTCGCCTTGGGCCGGGCGGAATGAATCTCATTTGCCGGGCAAGTCAATACGTCTTTGTTCAGAAGAAGGAAGTCCGCATACTTTCCGGGCTTAATGCTTCCCCGCTCATCCTCGATAAACATCTGCCGGGCACAGCCGATTGTCATTGCGTTTAATGCCTGCTCACGTGTTACGAGCTCTTCAGGCCACCAGGGAGTCCCATTCTCGGAATGAAGAACGCCTGTAACAGCAATCTCCATGATTCCGAACGGGTCATCAGGGCTTCCGCTCAATGCCGGGTAATCTGAATGTATTGATACGGGGATTCCGTTGTCGAAGAATGACTTGAAGGGATAAGATTTGTCCTCCTGTCCTATGGGAGTCTCTTTATGTTCACGGAGATATTCAGCCATTCCGGCGGGGCCATGATGCCAAGTAACGCCCGATGTAACATAAATGTTATTGTCCTTCATGCGCTTGTAATCTTCCGGGTTTACGTTGCGGACATGAACGAGAGTATTACGCATATCATCTTTTCCGCCGTTTACGTAAGCACTTACGACACAATTCACGGCCTTGTTGCCTAATGCGTGTATGTGCATTGTCAGACCGTTTTCGTTAGCCTTGCGCGTGATCTCTGTGATTTCTTCCTCTGTCCAGTTTGGTATACCTTGATGGCCGTCGGGATATAACGGCTCTACAAATCCTGTGCCTGTTTCTACAGTACCATCCATGAGGAGCTTTATCCATCTAGGCATTACGTGTTTTGAGGCGAATTTCTTTGCGTCAACTGCTCTTGCTAATCCCTCGTCAATATTCATCCAGCTTTCAAACTCGTATGGCAGTCCCAAAACGAAATGAAGTTTTCCGGCCTCGTCGAGCTTCTGAGCTGCCTTGTAGTAATTTGTGTTGACGAAATAATTTCCCCAGCCCTCTGTGTACATCGTGTAGCCTGATGACAACATATGACGCTCAATATCAGCAAGGTTAGCTGTGGCCATGTCGAGCGTATAAATGTCGTCCAAGAAGGAACGAACGTAAGTTTGAGCCTGTTCCGACAAAAAGCCTGTAGGGATTCCGTTTGCGTCTGTCTGAATCTCGCCGCCCCGTATTTCTGTCTTGAGTGCTGTACCGTCCGCGCTCATTATTCCCGCATGAACAAGCATTAATGTGTTAGTCAAAGCCTTGTGGCATTCATCGTCCAAAAAATACATGGGAATATCACTGCATACCGCGTCTAATTCCTGCCGTGTAGGTATATGATTCCCAAAGTGCATAAGACTCCAGCCCTGACCGAAAATAGCCTTTGCTCCTGAGTCTTTTGCTTTATTGACGGCGGCGGGAAGTATCTCTGTCATAAACTTTTTCGAGTCATCCTCATATCCTACAGTCGTGCCGATTGTATTCAAAGCATAACCAAGCATATAATGAGCATGGCCGTTGCCGCATCCGGGCATTACGAGTCCTTTGCCGGTGTAATCAACAACTTCTGTCTTATCCTTATCGATAAAGGATGCGACTCCCTTCTTGTCGCCGACGTATATATATTTTCCGTCTTTCACCGCAAACGCTTCAACAATCTGATTGCCTTCAGACGTGAAAATTTTGCCGTATACAACGAGATCGGCGGGCGTTTTGTTGGACTCTTCTGCTGAGGCGCAAACAGCTAAACTTACAGCCGCAAGCACAGCCAGAAAGAGACTGAACGCTTTTTTAGAGAGATTCATGATTATCTCCTCCTATAACGTATTTTCCGCTTTAGATTTTACGACAAAAGCACTAAGTACCGCAAGCAATGAATACACCGCGCAAGCCCACGGAAACCAGTTGCCTGTAGCACCGTATACTGTTTGTCTGCCCTGCTTGGGTATATCAAGATAAATAATGTCTGTGTGAACGTTCATTGCATTGGCCATTTGACATACTCCCCACGCCTCAAGGCAGGCGATTCTGGTATCAACAAACTTTGCACTCCGAAGAGCGTCTTGTGCTTGCACGCCGTAAGGCACGGGTTCTCCTCCATTGGCTGGCTGCGTAAGCGCACGCAAGTATGTCCCAGCCATTAATATATTCTTTGCCGCATTCTTATCCCGGTCGTGTATAGTGTGGCAGTTTGGACATTCCCATTCTCTTATCTTCAAGTCCTTTACTGCCTTGTTCTTATATCCGCATACACTGCAAAGCTGGCTTGAGGGAAAATACTTGTCCACGAATATTATTTGTGTTCTTAACTTCTTTGCTTCATACTTCAAGATTTCTACGAAGTTATAGAACCCTAAGCTGTGCACTTTCCGCCCCCATCTGCGCGCCATTCCCTTCATGTTCAGCGTCTCAAGACATATTACTGCATATTCTTCACATAACTTTCTGGCCGTCTTAAAATGAAAATCCTTGCGCTGGCTGCGGAGCGTGCCGGAGGCATTGTCCATCTTTCGGTAGGCGCGGGCTAAATCTTTTCGCGCCCTGTTACGATTG
>CAMGZM010000012.1 GCA_946183145.1 uncultured Fretibacterium sp.
CCTGAACCTGAGCCTGAACCTGAGCCTGAACCTGAGCCTGAACCTGAGCCTGAACCTGACAACGGCGGCGGCGGTGATTTCGGAGGCGGAGATGATTCCGGCGGAGGAGACGTTATCATTCCTGATGAATAGCGCGGAAAATTTCATGGTTTGACAAAACATTAATCGGAGTGTATTTTATGTGGTATCATTGAAAGCCGGAGTGGCGGAATGGTAGACGCAGCGGACTCAAAATCCGCCGGGGGCGACTCTGTGGGAGTTCGAGTCTCCCCTCCGGCATCATCACACAAACATTCAGGGAGAGAAATTAATGCCGAACAAGAAATCTGCTGAAAGGCGCGTAAGAATAGCAGAGCGCAACAGACTGTATAATAAGTACTGGACATCAAGGTGCAAGACCGCCGTAAAGAGAGTGCTTGAGGCCGTAGAATCAGGAAACGCAGATGAGGCCGCAAAGACCTTCAACACAGCTCAGAGCGTAATCGACAAAGCAGTTGTGAAAGGCGTAATGCACAGAAATACAGCAGCAAGACGCAAAGAACTCATGTCGCGCCGAATGAAGGCAATGAACGCATAACTCACGAAATCACAAAAGCCCCTCGGAGAAATTTCCGGGGGGTTATTCTTTTGCCCGCATCTGTTCTTCACCCCATCGATATACTGACTCAAGCGCAGGGATCAAAGACCTTCCCCGATCTGTGAGGCTGTATTCCACTGTCGGCGGAATTGTCTCGTACTGCTTGCGGCGAATCAGTTTGTCGGCTTCAAGCTCACGCAGGCATTTCGTCAGCATTGTTGCTGTTATCCCGATCACTTTCCGTTCAAGCTCCTTGTAGCGCAATGTCTGATTCTCCGCGTCCGAGATGTACCACAGAATCGGCAGCTTCCATTTCTGGCCGATTATCTTCATCGCAAAAAGTATCGGGCATTCCGTAACGTAAATATTCTCATCGGCAGGAAGATTCATATCCATTCAACAACACTCACAATGCTATAAATTTTATACTGACAAAGAAAATTCTTCATACTTCATATTTTTTTGCTGGTAATTATAATGTCGCGCTGAAAATTTCACAAACAGGAGTCATTAATCAATGGGAAGAAAAATTTTTGAGGCAGTAAACCTTCACAATCTCAGAATGAAGAACAGACTCATACGTTCAGCGACATGGGAAGGCATAGCGGATTTTGACGGCTCAATCAGTGATGAGGCTTACGGGATTTACAGCGAGATAGCAAAGGGCGGAGTCGGCGCAATAATCGTAGGATTCACGGACGTTTCACAGGATGACTATTACATTCACGGCGCAATGAGACTCTCACGTGATGAATTAATACCGCAGTACAGAAAGCTCACGGACATAATACACGCTGAGGACTGCCCGGTGATAATTCAGCTTGCGTTAGGAGCATTTTACCGAAAATTGCCGAACGGACTCACACAGCAGACAGAACCCGACAATATGACAGAGGACGAAATACAGCAGGTAATCGGCATGTTCATACAGTCAGCAAAAAGAGCAGAGGCAGCAAATTTTGACGGAGTACAGATTCATGCGGCGCATTTCTTTTTCCTGAGCCGGTTTATCAGTCCGAGAGTCAACCACAGAAATGACTCTTACGGCGGAAATACTGCAAACCGTTCGCGGATTCTCACAGAAATTCTTGACGGCATAAAATCAGAATGTCCCGGCTTACACGTAACAATCAAAATCAACTCAAGCGACTTCATTCGCGGCGGGCTTAATGAGTCTGAGAGCCTCGAAATTTGCAGGATACTTGCGGATAACGGCATCGACTCTATTGAGGTCAGCGGCAACGGAACTTCAGCAGAAGGAATCAGGGCGGGAGTCAATGAGGCGTACTTCCTCGACTTTGCGGCGAATCTCGCGGAGAATGTCAATGTTCCTGTTATGCTCGTGGGAGGATTGCGGAGTATTCGAGTCATGCAGAGGATTCTTGACACGACAAAAATCGAACTGCTGTCATTATCGCGCCCCCTTCTGAGAGAGCCTGACCTGCCCGCAAAATTTTTATCCGGCAAAAGCTCCGAGTCCCTCTGCGTTTCCTGCAATGCCTGCTACAGCTCACACGCTCACAGGTGCATATACAGATGAGCGCGTACCGTCTTGATGTCGCTGCACAGCGGAGCAGCGTCCTTAACGGAGTCTTGTTCCGAAATGATGACGTTAAAGCCGATACTGTTATGATTGCGGTTACGGGCATTCACGGAAATTTTTACTCCAATCCTTTCTATTACGATTTCGGGGAGACTCTTAACGGAGCGGGGATCGATTTCATTTACGCACAGACTAATGACGCGTTCAACCGCATAGAAACTTTCAACGCAAAGACACATCAGCCCGAAATTATAGGCTCATTCAACGAGAGATTCTCATACACGGACGAGGATATAGACGCGTATTTGAATCTCGCGCATGATGAAGGCTACGGGAAAATTATTCTTGCGGGTCATTCGTTAGGAGCGAACAAGGTCATATATTATCTCTCACGGCATCATGACACGGACAAAGTATCACGCTTCCTGCTGCTGAGTCCGGCTAATGTTGAGTGGCTGATGAATGATATTACGGAGCGTGAAAAAAATATTGTGCGTGAAATGTGCGAGGCAGGGCGCGGGAATGATATGCTTCCGTTTCAGTTGATGGGATGGGTTCCCTGCATTGCGTATACGGCGCATGACTGGATATTTTCCGGGCTTCTCGATAATGTTCACGTTGAGGCGGATAAAGATTTCTCGCAGGTCTCAAATATCACTCACACGGGAGGGCTGTTGATTGGGACATATGATAGATTCACTTACGGGAATCCGGCCGGATTTCTCACGAACATAAATAATCATATGCCGGAAGCAAAGAACAACAAGCTGATATTCATTGAAGGCACCGGGCATACATACCAGCGTAAAGAGAAGGAGACAGCAAAGCGCGTGTTAGAGTTCGTGAGGGAGTGTGAATAATGCCGTTCATCAAAGCAAAAGTTAATGTGCCTGTAACTTTTCAGCAGGAGCGGGAAATAAAATCACTATTAGGGCGTGCAATCGAGTCAGTTCCGGGAAAAAGTGAAAAGTATCTCATGATAATTTTTGAGGGAAATTGCCGGATATGGCTGCGGGGAAATGACACAGAGTCAGCGGCGTATATCGAGGTCAGCATTTACGGGAATGAATCTAATTACGGGTATAACGGACTCACAATCGGAATTACTGAGGCATTCTCAAAAGTTTTAGGCATTCAGCCGGGAAATATCTACGTGAAATATGACGACATTCAGATTTGGAGCGTAAACGGAATCACAATCGCGTAACAAAAAAGCCTCCCCCGCAAAAAGGAGAGGCAATTTTTTTCCCTTTTTCCCTGATAATTATTCCGCTGACTTGTTCAAAGCCCTGTAAAAGAGTGCTTCAACATCTGCTGACGGTTTCGGCGTAATCATCGTAACAAGAACCGCAACGATCAATCCCGCAAAGAAGCCCGGTATTATCTCGTAGACTCCAGTATCGGCCATGTACGTCAGCCACAGAATATCAACGACTGCTCCCGTGAAAATTCCGCACGCCGCGCCCGCAAATGTGAATCTCTTCCAGTACAGACTAAGCATTATCGCAGGGCCGAAAGCAGCACCGAATACGCCCCATGCGTTAGACACAAGCGACATGATAGAACCCGCGTCAGGCCGTGCAGCTATGTACAGCGCAACAACAGCGATCGCAAGCACGACAATTCGCCCGGCCCAGAGCATTTCACGGTTTCCGGCTTTGTCCCCGCGAATCACAGGGCGGTAAACGTCAGACGCAAACGCAGAAGCCGCCGCCAACAACTGACTGTCAGCAGTACTCATCGCCGCCGCAAGTACAGCCGACAAAAGCACGCCCGAAATCACAGCCGGGAAAATTCTCCGCGTCATCACGACAAACACAAGAGAGTTACTGTTCACAGCCTCGTCAAATCCTATGAACATGCGCCCGATTACACCAACAAGCCCGGCGAATATCAGTATTAAGACTGTCCATGTGATTCCGATTTTCGCTGACTTTCGCAGTTCCTTCTGTGAGTTTATCGACATGAAGCGGATGATAATGTGAGGCATTCCGAAATAGCCCAGTCCCCAGCCGAGTCCTGATACTATATCCTGCCATGATGAAAATACATTCCAGTAATTAGGCGTGTCAATTTTTGCTGACGCTCCAGCCTCAAGCATTGTTGCCGCCGCTATGGGTACGATGAACATCGCGCAAAGCACTAACATTCCCTGAAAGAAATCCGTCCATGATACCGCGCTGAATCCTCCCAAGAATGTATAGCTGATTACGATTATTGCAGCGAGGTACATTGCTGTTGTCGTGTCGAGTCCTGTTACGGTGTTGAAGAGAGTCCCGCATGCCTTTATGCTTGATGCCGCGTATATCGTATAGGCTACGAGGAAAACCGCCGCCGAAATAATTTGCAGTGCTTTCGACTCCGACATAAAACGGTTCGTGAGGTATTGAGGGACGGTGATTGAGTCGTTCGCCTCGATTGAGAATGTGCGTAGGCGGGGGGCTTCATATATCCAGCTCAACGAATAGCCTGCAGCAAGTCCGACAGCTATCCAGACTTGTCCGAGTCCCAATGCGTATATTGATGTCGGCAGTCCCATGAGTACCCACGCGCTCATGTCGGAAGCTCCTGCTGACAACGCCGCGACCCAAGGGCCCATCTTCCTGTCGCCTAAGAAATATCCCTTCTCTGTCGGGTGCTTGTCCCTGAAGAAGAACCATACACCGATTGCGAGCATGAATGCCAAATAAATTATGAATACGCTGACTTCCTGAATGTTCATTCCCTGAGTGTTCAAATATTAAGCATCTCCAGTCGTCAAAAAATTCTTTGCAGTATATCATAACGCAAAGCCCCCGCAAGTTTGCTATCATATGGCCATGAATGAAAAGATTGTGCAGTATCTCAGTGTCATAACGAATGAAGAGCGCGAAATTTTAGCGGGAAGGAAAAAAATTGACCGCAATATTTACATGGCCGGAAACAGAGACATTATCAGCGGCGACAAGTTGCTCCCACGCGGAAAAAATATCATGATACGACCTCATACGCGCTTCATACATTTCCCGGAACACACTCACGATTATGTTGAGTTCGTCTATATGTGCAGAGGAGAAACACATCACACGATCAACGGGACTCATATCACGCTCAAGCAGGGAGAATTGCTGATGATGAGTCAGAATGCGCGACAGGAGATCGAACCCGCCGGGAAAAATGACATCGCCGTAAATTTCATTGTAAAGCCCGATTTCTTTCACGGTGTATTATCCTTCTTGGGCAATGAAGAGACTCCCCTAAGAAGATTCATTCTCAGCTGCATTACAGGCGAGAGTGGAGCGGGATATTTGTACTTCAGAGTCTCGGATGTTCTTCCTGTTCAAAACCTCGTCGAAAATTTATTGTGGATTCTCATCAAACAGCCTTCAAACAAGCGCGGAATTTATCAACTCACAATGGGCTTGTTGTTTGTTGAGCTTCTTGAATGCACTGACACATTAGAGTTTTCATACGAGTCTGAGAATGTAATCATGAAAGTTTTGCGCTACATTGAGGAAAATTACAGGAGCGGGAGTCTTAACGAGATTGCCGGAATTTTGCACTACAACAACACAACGCTTTCACGTCTCATACGCAAAAAGACAGGGCGGAATTTCACCGGGCTGTTGCAGGAAAAAAGACTCTCACAGGCTGCATGGTTTCTTCTGAACACGGACGAAAGAGTCGATGATATTGCGTATCTTGTCGGCTATGAGAACATGACACATTTTCACAGAATTTTCACCGAGTATTACGGGAAGAGTCCCAAACATTACAGGGACGGCAAATAAAGATACTTTTTGCGTGTAAATACTCTTTGAATTTCGCGGCCTCTTAACGCATAATTAGCACACTCAGAAAAAATTTCACACAACAAAAATATTACTGCGAGGAGTCATTAAAGCATGAAATATTATCTCGCTGTTGATATAGGCGCGTCATCAGGCCGTCATCTTATCGGCTGGAATGAAGGCGGTAAAATTCTCACGAAAGAAGTCTACAGATTCCCGAACGGCGTAAAAGAGTCCGGCGGTCATTTGACGTGGGATATTGAGTCGCTCGTCTCAAACGTTAAGCGCGGAATTGATGAGGCACTCAAATTTTCACCCGACATTGTGAGCCTCTCGATTGACACATGGGGAGTCGATTACGTTCTCATGAAGGGAGACTCGGAAGTTTTGCCCTGTTACGCATACCGTGATTTGAGGACGATTGAGCCTATCGAGGAAGTACACAAGCTGATTCCGTTTGAGGAGCTTTACGCGAAGACAGGCATTCAGCTTCAGACGTTCAACACGATCTACCAGCTTTACGCGGACAAATTAGCAGGAAGGCTTGAAGGTGTTACGGATTTCCTGTTGATGCCTGAATACCTGCTGTACAAATTGTGCGGAGTCAAATCTCACGAGTACACAAACGCCACGACCGGCGGAATGGTCAACGCAAAAACACGCCAGTTTGACCCCGAAATAATTTCGCGTCTCGGACTCCCGTCTCATCTCTTCAAGTTCCTGCAAGACCCCGGCACAAAACTCGGAACGTACAAAGGGATTCAGTGTGTATTATGCGCGACTCATGACACAGCAAGCGCGGTTGAAGGTATACCGATGGAGGGCAGCGAGATATATATCTCTTCAGGAACGTGGAGTCTTCTCGGTGTCAAAATGCCTCACGCTATAACATCAATTAACAGTCTCTCGTCAAATTTCACGAACGAGGGCGGAGTCGGTTACATTCGTTATCTCCGCAACATAATGGGAATGTGGCTTGTAAATCGTCTGCGTGATGAGTTATGCCCGGGAAAAGATTTCGGCGAAATTGTGAAAGAGGCTGAAGCGGATTCGTTTGATGAAACTATTGACGCAAATGACAATGAATTTCTTTCTCCCTCAAGCATGAAGGACGCTTTTGACTCCAACCTCTCTCACAAGCCCGCGAATATTGCAGGGTATTTCAGGTGCGCTTACCGTTCGTTAGCAAACACATACCGCGACACAGTGAACGAACTCGAAAACATCACAGGCAGGAAATATCACAGTATATACATTGTCGGAGGCGGCGCGAAAAATTCATATCTCAACCGCTTAACCGAAATCGCAACAGGAAAGAAAGTTATTGCCCTTCCGATAGAGGCTACAGCACTGGGCAATCTCAAAATACAAATGGAGGCGGTAAAGTAATATGAGCTATTCTGAGGCAAAGAAAAAGTATTCAGCGTTAGGTGTTGACACTGACGCGGCAATCTCAAAACTTAAGGCCGTACCTGTTTCGCTTCACTGCTGGCAGGGTGATGATGTACGCGGATTCGACACTGACCCAAGCAAGCCACTCACAGGCGGTATACAGACGACGGGGAATTATCCCGGACGCGCAAGAACACCTGACGAATTAATGTCAGACCTTGACGAGGTAATGAGCCTCATACCCGGTACGCCGAAAATGAATCTTCATGCAAGCTACGCGATTTTTGACGGTGCTGACTGGGTAGACCGCGACAAATTAGAGCCGAAACATTTTGCGAGATGGGCGGCATTCTGCAAGGAACGCGGACTCGGCTGCGACTTCAACCCGACATTCTTTTCACACCCGAAATGTGATCCGCTGACTCTCTCATCACCGAATGATGACACGCGAAAATTCTGGATAAATCACGGCAAAGCAAGCATACGAATCAGCACATACTTAGCTGAGGAACTCGGACAAACCTGCGTAATGAACATCTGGACGGGCGACGGCTTCAAGGACATTCCCGCAGACAGAATCGGCCCGCGAAAAAGATACCGTGAAGCGATTGACGCAATATTGAGTGAGCCTTACGACTTCAGCAAAGTGAAACCGTGTGTTGAGAGCAAAGTTTTCGGAATCGGAGTCGAGGCTTACACTGTAGGAAGCGCGGAATTTGCGTTGAGTTACGCCGCGTTGAACATGGGCAAATGTATTCCCCTCATGGATAACGGACATTATCACCCCACAGAAGTCGTCAGCGACAAGATACCTGCGCTTCTTGCGTTTTTCACGGAGATAGCGTTGCACGTTACGCGCCCGGTGAGATGGGACTCGGATCACGTTGTACTGTTTGACGATGAGATGAAAGAGATTGCCCGCGAAATAGTGAGGTGCGGAGGTCTTGAAGGCCGTGTGCATATTGCGCTTGATTACTTTGACGCGTCAATTAACCGTATTGCGGCGTGGACTATGGGCTACAGAAACGCTCAGAAGGCTTTACTGTTCGCACTGTTACAGCCCGTTGACGCATTGAAGGCCATGCAGGACAAAGGCGAGTTCAGCAAACTTCTTGTGTGTCAGGAAGAATTGAAGACTATGCCCTTTGGTGATGTTTGGGATGAATACTGCGGAGTCTGCAAGAAGCCTCTTGACGGTGAATGGTTCCCGAAAGTCGAAAAGTATGAAGCTGACGTTTTGAGCAAGAGAGGGTAAACGGCCATGAAAGACATAATGACAGCACCGTTTCTTGTCGAAATGATTCGGACATGCACGAACATGTACAATCACGGCTGGGACGAGCGCAACGGCGGCAATATATCCCTCATGCTTGACGAGTCAGAAGTGGCGGAATACGGAGATGTGAAGAGAGTATTGCGGACAATCCCGACAGGATTCCGCGCTCCCTCGCTTGAAGGCAAGTACTTTCTTGTTACAGGGACGGGAAAATATTTCAAGAATGTACAGTATGAACCCGCTGTGAATTTGGGACTCGTGAAAATTTCTGACGGAGGAGAAAACGCGCAACTGTTATGGGGCTTCACTGACGGGGGAAAATTTACGAGCGAATTTCCCGCGCACATGATGAGCCACGCGACAAGACTCACCGTCAACCCCTCGAACAGAGTCATAATGCACTGCCACCCGACAAACCTTCTTGCGATGACGTACGTACACACGCTTGATGAGAAAGCATTTACGCGGACTCTCTGGCAGATGTGCACGGAATGTATTGTAGTTTTCCCGGACGGCGTGAACGTATTGCCGTGGATGCTTTGCGGAACGAATGAGATCGGCGAGGCTACAGCGGAGAAGATGAAGACAGCAAGACTCGTTGTGTGGGCGCAGCATGGTCTTTACGGAGCGGGTGTTGATCTTGATGAGGCGTTCGGACTCATTGAGACAGCAGAGAAGGCAGCGGAGATTTACATGAAGATAGCTCACCTTCCGTTAGTCAACACGATCACAGATGAGCAAATGCACCTGTTAGAGGGAAGATTCAGCGTAAAAGCCCGTGAAGGGTATTTGTCATAAACACTTAAGGAGGAAAAAATCATAATGGCAAGCCGTATAGTACTCAACAACATATCGTATCACGGAAAAGGAGCAATCGAGAACATTCCCGCAGACCTCAAAGCGCGCGGAAAAAAGAAAGTCTTTGTGTGCACGGACGCAAGCCTCGTGAAGTTCGGAGTCAGCAAGAAAGTAACAGACCTCCTCGACAAAGCCGGAATAGCTTACGAGGTTTACAGCGACATCAAACCCAATCCGACAATCGAGAACGTTCAGAACGGAGTCGCAGCCTTCAAGAAAGCAAACGCCGACTCAATCGTAGCAATCGGCGGAGGCTCTGCAATGGACACAGCGAAAGCCGTCGGAATCATCATCAACAACCCCGAATTTGCTGACGTAAGAAGCCTTGAAGGAGTCGCACCGACAAAAGCTCATGCCGTATTCACAATCGCAGTACCGACAACAGCAGGTACAGCAGCAGAAGTTACTATCAACTACGTAATAACGGACGTTGAGAAAAAACGTAAATTTGTCTGCGTTGATACGAATGACATTCCCGAAATAGCAGTTGTTGACCCCGATATGATGTCATCAATGCCGAAAGGACTCACAGCTTCTACAGGTATGGACGCATTGACTCACGCCATCGAGGGCTATATCACAAAGGGGCATTGCGAGATTTCCGACATGTTCCATCTGAAAGCAATTGAGCTTATCTCGCACAGTTTACGCGGAGCTGTCGCAGGAACTCCTGAAGGCCGCGAGGGTATGGCGTTAGGGCAGTACATCGCCGGAATGGGATTCTCAAACGTAGGACTCGGAATCGTTCACAGCATGGCGCACGGACTCTCAGCACTTTACGACACACCGCACGGAGTCGCCTGCGCAATCATTCTCCCTTACGGACTCGAATACAACGCACCCGCTGCGGGATTACGTTACCGCGCAATCGGCAAAGCTATGGGCGTTGAGGGAATCGGCGACATGACAGACGAGGAAGCCTGCAAAGCAACAATAGACGCAGTGAAAAAACTTTCTGCTGACGTTGGAATCCCCGCAGACCTCAAAGGCATTCTCAAAGAAGAGGACGTGCAGTTCCTCAGCAACTCGGCATTTGCTGACGCTTGCTGTCCGGGCAATCCGAGAGACACGAACGTTGAAGAGATTAAAGCACTCTACAGAAGCATGATGTAACGTGAAAATTTCCGGCGGGGCTGAAAGTTGACGGCCTCCCGGATTTTTTGCTGAAAGGAGGAATCGTTACTTGTCGGAATATATCTTAGAGCTTAACGGAATAACGAAAATATTTCCCGGCGTTAAGGCACTCGATAACGTTCACTTCAACTTGAAAGCAGGAGAAATTCACGCCCTCGCAGGTGAAAACGGTGCAGGAAAATCCACGTTTATAAAAGTTATAACGGGAGCGCACCAGCCTGACGGAGGAGAAATCATCCTTAACGGGGAAAAAGTCGTAATGTCTGACCCAATCATCGCACAAGAACGCGGAATCGCCGCAATCTATCAGCACGCCGCAAGTTACCCGGATTTGAGCGTCGCAGAGAATATTTTTGCCGGCCATGAGTACAAGATCGGGCCTTTCATTGATTGGGGCAAAATGAACCGCGAGGCAAAGAAACTTCTTGAAGCTGTTGACGCGGATTTCAGCCCTACCGCTTCTGTCGGCTCATTGTCAGTAGCTCAGCAGCAGCTTGTAGAAATCGCAAAAGCCCTCTCAATGAACGCAAAAATTCTCATCATGGACGAACCTACAGCGGCGTTATCACAGCGCGAGGCAGAAGCACTCTACAAGATAGCGTTACGGTTGCGCGATAACGGCACCGGGATAATATTAATCTCCCACAGATTCGAGGACATGTACGGACTCGCAGAACGTGTTACGGTTTTCCGCGATGCTCAGTACATAGGCACGTGGAATCTTCACGAGGTCGAGCAGTCATTCCTCATTCATCAGATGGTCGGGCGAGACATCAACCAGTTGTACCCGAAAAAAGAAACCGAAACAGGCGAGGAGCTTTTACGGCTTGAGAATCTGAGTCGCACAGGATTTTTCCGCGATGTGAATATTACTGTGAAGGCCGGGGAAATTGTCGGCTTAACGGGACTCGTTGGTGCAGGACGCACTGAGGTAATGGAGTCAGTTTTCGGAGTCCATCAGCCCGACTCAGGCAAAATATTTTTCATGGGCGAGGAAATTCACGGACATACGCCGACTCAGATGATGGAAAAAGGATTAGGCTACCTTCCTGAAGACAGGCAGAAAGACGGACTCTTGTTGCAGTGGTCAATCAATCATAATATCTCTCTCCCTGTAATGGCGAAAGAATGCCAGAACGGAATCTTTGTCAGTCCCAAAAAAGAACGCCAGCTTTCAGACGGAATGAAAGATTTGCTTGCGATAAAAGCTCCAGACACTGACACATTAACGGGCGCATTATCGGGAGGCAATCAGCAGAAGGTTGTCGTTGCGAAACAGTTGGCAGCGAACCCGAAAATGATAATTCTTGACGAGCCGACAAAAGGAGTCGACGTTGGAAGCAAAGCCGCTATCTACGAAATTATGAGCGATCTTGCCTCTCAGGGACTCGGAATCCTCATGATTAGCTCCGAATTGCCTGAAGTCATCAACATGTCAGACCGTATATATGTCATGAGCGAGGGGAAAATCACAGCCGAGTTCACCGACACAAAGAGCCTCACGCAAGAAATAATCTTGAATGCGGCCATGCCTCAGTCAAAAGCGTCATAAGGGAGGAGGAGTCATAATGGCTAAACACAAATCGGTGTATTCATTCCTGATTGAGCACAGAGAGCTTCCCCTTCTCGGAGTGCTTGCGCTGTTATTGTTCGCGGTGAATGTGAGAGTGCCGGGTTATCTCGCAAATTCATGGCTCAACGTCCTCAAGAACGGCTCAATAAACATGGTGATGTGCTGCGGAATGCTCTGCGTGCTTCTTGTCGGGTCAATCGACATTTCTACAACGGCTGTGCTTGCGTTCGCCGGGGCTGTCGCGGGCAAACTGATGGGACTCGGAGTGATTCAGAACACGTTATTGATGTTCGTGCTTGGGATTGCAATCGGCGCGGCTATCGGTGCGGTGAACGGAGTCCTTATGAGCTACGGAAGAGTCATCGCGTTAATTGTTACATTAGGCACAAGCTACATTGTCCGGGCATTAATCCCAATGAACTGGCTTTTAGGCATGAACAAAGTCAACCCGACTCAGCTCACACAGTCATTCAAAGACAGCCTCATCAATCATGAATTTTTAGGGCTTCCGTTCCTCGTATGGCTTGCTGTACTCGTTGTGATTGGGACTGCAATATTCCTCAACTACACACGCACAGGCCGAAATCTTTACGCTGTCGGCTCAAACGCTGAGGCTGCACAAATGCGCGGAGTACACCTCAACAAGATTCGAGTCCTTGCTCACACAATATGCGGAGCTTCAGCAGGACTCGCCGGAATAATGTGGCTCGCGTTCTATGCTGCTATCGAGAAAGGATCAGCGACGGGCGATGAGATGTTCACGATTGCCGCGTGCGTTCTCGGAGGAGTGAGCGTTACGGGCGGTTACGGGAAAATCACGGGCGTTGTTATCGGCGCGCTTATGGTTGCGTTCATTGACAGCGCGATTCCTCAGATGGGCATCGGCAACTCAATGATTACGGAGTTCATCAAAGGCATTCTGTTGCTGTTCGCGATTCTCCTCAACGTGATACTTCAGAGGATTTCAGCAAAACAAGATTTAGCAGGGAGGAATATATAGCCATGAAGAAGATAAAAGATTTTTTCACGAGCTGGGAATTTTTCCTTGTGATACTTCTTGCTGTAGTGTGCGCTGTGTTCTATTACGTTGACGCAGGAAGAGTTGCCGCGGGAATTTCACGCCGTCCCGTTTTCTATTTCGCAAATGTCGTGCGCTCAATGAGGCCGTATTTCCTTTACAGCTTTATGACACTCGGAATGATGTTGATTCTTGCGATGGGAGATATTGACATTTCTGTAGGCGCAATAGGGACTCTAAGTGTTGTTACATTGGGCGTAACGTATAACAATCTTGCAGTTCTCGGCGGTATGTCCGGGCCTGTTGCATTAACACTCTCATTAATGGCATGTCTTGCTGTCGGGTGTATATGCGGTGCGTTAAACGGATTCTTATGCACAAGATTCAAAGAGCTGTTCTCGATGATAATAACGCTTGCAACGCAGTTATTCTTCCGGGGCTTCAGCTATCTGATAATCGGCGGAGATACTCTCACGTTCAAAGATCCTACATTCCGTTCATTGTCAGCTCTCAACAAACTTATTGATGTTGCGGGCGTAAAAGTCCCGGTGTCATTGCCTGTATTCTTAGTGTTTGCGGTGATATTTTTCGTGTGGCTTCACATGACGGGCAACGGGCGCAAAATTTTCGCAATCGGCACGAATCGTTCAGCAACTTACTACTCAGGAGTACAGACCGACAAAATAAAATTCTGGTGCTTCGTCATCGCGGGACTAATGAGCGCGGTAACAGGCATATTCTTTGTGGGAAATTCGTCATCAAGCGTCAAGGCTGACATAATGGACGGCTATCACATGTACGCAATCGCCGCGGCAGTTCTGGGAGGCTTCTCGACAGATGGCGGAAAAGGAAGCGTAATCGGCGCGGCAATATCGCTCGTGATTTTCGGAGTCGTGAAATTCGGACTCGGTACGCTTTTCGGGTTTGCTGACAGCGCGGTGAATCTCTCTGTCGGCGTGATACTGATTCTCAGCGTGTTAGTGCCTAATCTCATTGAGGACTGGCAGAACGCAAGAAGAGTAGCGAGGCGCAGGGCAGAAGCTCGGCACTCATAATCATAAAAGGAGGCAACATTTCATGAAAAAAGTATTAGCGTTAGTATTAGTGTTATCGTTGGCGTTTACGGGAGTCGCATTCTCAGCGGACAAACCCGCAAAGGGAATCACAATCGGCGTAGTGTATAAGCAGTCGGGAAATCCTTACTTCCAGGCGGGAGTCGCAGGTTTCCAGAAGGCAGCGGACGAGCTCGGATTCACATTCATGCACGACGGCCCGGACGACGGAAGCTCAGACGGACAGATCCGAATCATCGAGAACTACATAGCACAGGGCGTTGATGTTCTCTGCGTGTCAGCGAATGACCCGGCCTCACTCGTTGATGTCTGCAACGAAGCTCGCGAGGCAGGAATCAAGGTCATAACGTGGGACGCTCCCGTAGACCCTGAAGGAAGAGACCTTGACGTTGAACCCGCAAGCGCAAAAGTTATCGCACTCACTCAGCTTGACTCAATGGTGAAATCAATCGGCGGCGAGGGACAAATCGCAATCCTCTCGGCAATGGCTACAGCTCCGAATCAAAATTTGTGGATTTCATTCATGCAGGAAGCATTAAAGAGCGGAGATCCGAAATATGCGAAAATTGATTTCGTAGGGGTTGTATATGGTGATGATGAGTACACAAAATCTTTCAACGAGACTCAAGCACTCCTCGAAAAATATCCGAACCTCAAAGGAATAATCGTACCCACAACAGTAGGCGCGCCCGCCGTCAGCAAGTGCATTATGGACGCAAAACGCAACGTGAAAGTTACAGGGCTTACGCTTGCTTCTGACATGAAGGAGTTTATCGACAAGGGAATCGCTGATGAGACATTCTTGTGGAATCCTACACAGCTCGGTTATGCGGCTTCATACGCGGCTGTTGCGTTCGTGAAAGGGCAGATTTCCGGCAAAGAGGGCGAGACCTTCAACGCTGGCGAGGTCGGAACGCTCACGATTGAGAAGGCAGCCGACGGAGGGACAATCAGCTTCCTCAACAAGCTCAACACGTTCAACAAAGAAACCGTTGACGCTTGGATTAACATTCTGTAACAGAGATTAACACACTTGCCCCGTGAGAAAATTCGCGGGGTATTTTGTTACTTTTTCCCATGAAGATTAATTCTCAGGTTTTCACGAAATTTTGCGCGTATATGAGTCTCTCATTGGCCGTTATGATTCTCACTGCTTACTTGATGGCGGATAAGGGATTTGATTTTCTTGCTGACATGGCCGGGGGGAAGGCTCTCGGAATCTGGCTGATAATTATTTTAGCGGGAGCTGTTACGGCTTTCATCATCCGTAAACGAATCTGGTACATGAATCTTTCATCATTGATTGTGATTCTCGTCATTTACTCCGTGCTTGAAGGCGTAATGTTCTCCGTTTTGTTTCTCGGTGACTCGCTAATTGCTGACGTGATAATCTCGGTCATCTTCATTCTTGCGGCATTAACTTACAGCGAAAAGGCCATGACGCGAAAAGGAGACTCGAATCAATCCGCGCTCGCCTGGTCATTGTCGACTCATTTCGGCGTGATGATGGTGATTTCGTTCTGGGTGTTAATCTGGGGAGCATGGGACACAACAAAGAGACGTTACTCAAGAGGAAGGAGATAAAATCATGGAGCGTTACGCATGGAAAGCAACAGTAAAGCCGGGAATGCTCGCGGAATATCGCAGACGGCACGACAACATTTGGCCGGAGATGAAAGAATTGCTGAAGTCCGCCGGGATTCGCAACTATACGATCTGGAACGTAGGCAATGAACTTTTCGGGTACTATGAGTGCGAGAAGGGAGTCGATTTCGCCGCAAAGACTCAGGCTGAAAGTGAAGTTGTTGACCGCTGGAATGAATACATGAAGGACGTTATGACGATGGAGATGGATCCTGTTACGGGAGCACAGCCGAAATTAGAGCAGGTGTTTTTCCTCGAATAGCTGAATGATTGAGTCCCTCTTGTGAATGCAGGAGGGATTCTTTTTTACTTGTAGTATTGATATAATGTCTCATATATTCACAAATTATAATTAATCTCACATGAAAGGACTTGACATCAGTGATTAAGGCTTGGTATAATTCACCTCACCTCACCTCACCTCACCTCACCTCACCTCACCTCACTAACTAATTTTTTTTGCTTTTTACGGGCTTCATCTTTACTTTCACACAGAGAAAATTTTTATCCTTCATTCAAATGTAGATTCAGGGGGGCATAACTGATGTCCTTTTTTCCTGAGTCACGCGGGATGTTTCTTCTTGCTGTCTTTGCGTCGTATATCATTGAGGCAATAATCGATTCCGCAATTCATCAGATAATTCTGTCATTCGCGCTTTTACTCTGCCGTGAGAGCATCACATTAAGGGTTCGCGTATTCATGACGGGGATTGTGATACTTTGTCTTGTTTTCGGGGGGCTTTACGGGCTGAAGGTTCTGCGGGCTTCATTCATGGCCGAAAAATTTTTGCTGACAAGAGCCGTAACACTCATGACATTTTTCACTGTGCTTTTTGCGTTCACGTCAAAAGAATACGTGCCTCTTTTCGCGTCTCTTCTGACTCTCGCGCTTTTCATGGCTGTGAATGTCAGCATACGGCGTTCAGTTCGCAGGGTTATGGGAGCGCATTAATGAGGAAGACACTGTATCATTTCTCGAAGCGCGTTATTGATGTCGCTGTCTCAATCATTGTGCTTGCGGTTCTGTTCCCTGTTCTTGTGATTGTTGGTCTCTGCGTTTGGCTGACGAGTCCCGGCCCCGTGATTCACGCCCGTAAATGTGTCAGCAAAAACGGCTGTTACTTCATGTACAAATTCCGCACAATGTTCAATGACGCGGATAACCTCGAAAAATATCTCACTCCCTCACAAGTTGAAGAGTATCACAGAAACATAAAGGTGATGAATGATCCCCGCATAACAGGAGTCGGGAAAATTCTGCGGAGATTAAGCCTCGATGAATTTCCGCAGCTCTGGAACGTCATCAAAGGCGATATGAGTCTCGTAGGTCCGAGGCTGCTTGCTGTTGATGAAGTACATCTTTATGACAAGAAACTTCTTGATGAAATATTGTCGGTCAAGCCGGGTGTTACAGGTTACTGGCAGACACACGGAAGAAGCAGCGCGAATTATGACAGCGGAAAACGCCAGGAGCTTGAGCTGTACTACATCCGTAATCAGTCATTCATTCTTGACATGAAGATACTTGCGCTCACATTTACGGTTATTGTGAACGGCGGCGGCGCGATGTAACGGAAAACGAATGCGCTTCTGCTTTTACTGCGTGCTAAATCAAAGTATAATACCTCCCATTAATCAGGAAGGACGGCAGAAAATGAAAGCATTTCTCCTCGCGGCAGGACTCGGAACAAGATTACGGCCATTAACATTAACTGTGCCGAAATGTCTTGTGCCTGTACACAATAAACCTCTTCTGCAATGGTGGGCTGAACTCTTCAACATTCACGGCATTCACGAAGTCATGATTAACACTCACTACTTGCGCGAACCTGTAGCAGAGTTTATACGCGAATACAATTCATCACAAAGCGGCGTAACTTTTCACGAGGCATATGAACCCGAATTGACAGGATCGGGCGGAATGGTCAGAAACAACCGTGATTTTGTTGACGGTGAAGAAGATTTCATGATTGCTTACGCTGATAATCTCACTGATACGAATCTCACAGCGTTTCAGGACTTCCACAAGAATATCTGCGTGCCCGGCGGCGGCATTCTCTCAATGGCACTCTTCAGGGCAAATCACCCGGAGCAGTGCGGAATTGCTGCCCTCGATGAGAACATGAGAATCACAGAGTTCACGGAGAAACCCAAGAATCCCAAAAGCAATTTGGCGAATGCAGGAATATATATCGCGAACAGGAAAATTTTTGACATATTCACGGAAAAAACTCCGCTCGATTTCGGGAATGACGTTTTGCCCCTCCTCACCGGAAAAATGTACGGCCATGAAATCACAAGCTATCTTATTGACATAGGAACGCCGGAAAATTACGCAAAAGCACAAAACGAATGGAGACATTAACACAATGATCATCACAAAAACACCCCTGCGAGTCAGTTTCACAGGCGGCGGCACTGACATGGCCGACTATTACGCAAATCACGGCGGCGGCGCGGTAGTCTCGTCAGCAATCAACAAGTACATATACATCACGGTAAATCCCAAATTCGACAACAAGATTCGTATCAGCTACTCGAAAACAGAAATCGTTGACACTGTAGACGAACTCAATCACGAAATCGCCCGCGTGGCTCTCAAGATGGCCGGGATAAGCGGCGGCATCGAAATCACATCAATAGCTGACATACCGGCAGGAACGGGACTCGGTTCATCAAGCACATTCACTGTAGGGCTGCTCAATGCTCTTTACACGTATGCAGGGAAAATATTATCACCATCAGAAATGGCAGAAAGAGCTTGCCAGATCGAAATCGATATTTTAGGGCATCCGATAGGGAAGCAGGATCAATACGCGGCGGCATTCGGCGGAATGAATCATTTTGCGTTCAACCCGGACGGAACTGTAACACGGACTCAAATCGTGCTCAACGAATCCGACAAACGCAGAATGTCAAGAAAGCTCATGTTCTTTTACACGGGGATAACTCGCAACGCCGATAACATTCTCAGCGAGCAGAAAGCAAACATTTCCGACAAAGTTATGATTATGGGACTCATGAAATCACAGGCCGACTCAATGCGCGACAGGCTGATTAATGACGGTTTTACTGAGGATTTCGGGCTTATGCTTCATGAGGGATGGCAGTACAAAAAGAATCTTGCCACACACATAACTGACCCGAAAATCTCAGAGTATTACGACAAAGCATTAGACGCGGGCGCAATCGGCGGTAAATTGCTCGGTGCGGGCGGAGGGGGATTCCTTCTGTTTTACTGCGACGAATGGTTTCAGCCTAATGTTGAGGAAGCATTAGGGTTAAGGCGAATGGATTTCAGGTTCACGAAGAACGGAAGCAGAGTAATCTTCTCAAGCTGATGAAAAGTATACCCGTAATATTTCTTGACCGCGACGGCGTAATCAACAAACCCGCAAAACCTCACGAATATATTACGTCATGGCCGGATTTCGTGATATTGCCGGGAGTCTATGAGGCGTTGAGACTGTTTCATGATAACGGCTACAAGATATTTATTGCGACAAACCAGAGATGTATATCACGAGGACTCGCAAGCCGTGAACAAATTGACGCTCTTCACGAACGAATGACGGAAGATTTTGCGCGTAATGGCTGCTTTGTTGACGGAATATTTATCTGCCCTCACGGTTACGATGATGATTGCGACTGCCGGAAGCCTAAGCCGGGGTTATTGCTTCAGGCTCAAAAATGGCTGGAAGATTCAGAGGGCGTTACGGTCGACAAGACTCAATCATGGATGATCGGAGACTCGAAATCTGACGAGGAAGCCGGGATAAATTACGGAGTCAACACGATACTAATCGGCGGTGAATCTTCAAGCGTTGATGACGGAATGAAGCACATCACAGCAAACAACATACTAGACTCAGCGGTGAAAATTCTTGAAGGAAGGAATTAACATGAAGGTATTAATCACGGGCGGAGCTGGCTACATAGGAAGCCACACAAACAGGCTTTTAGCTCAGAAAGGAATCGACACGGTAATAATTGATGACTTGTCAGACGGTCATAAAGAGGCTGTAATTTCAGGGAGATTTGTAGAGGGGAATTTTGGCGACAAGAATTTTGTTGACGGAATTTTGAGCGGTGAAAAGTTTGATGCTGTTGTACATTTCGCGGCGTTCGCTTCAGTGCCGGACTCAGTGATACGTCCCGCAAGATATTACCGCAACAACGTAACGAACATGCAGACACTTTTAGACTCATGCGTTGAACACGGTGTGAAAAACATAATATTCAGCTCGTCAGCGTCAACATTCGGAGAACCGCAATATACGCCTATGGACGAGTCTCACCCTCAGAAGCCCATCAACCCCTACGGAACAACGAAATTAATCGGCGAAAAACTTTTGCAGGATTACGAGAGGGCATACGGACTCAAATTCTGTGCGTTCAGATATTTCTGCGCTGCGGGAGCGTCAAAGGACGGACTCATAGGCGAGGCTCATAACCCGGAGACTCACTTAATCCCCGTTATGATGAAAGCGGCTATGAAGAAGAAAGCGTTTCAGGTTTTCGGCGATGACTACGACACTAGGGACGGAAGCTGCATACGTGATTTCATTCATGTTGACGACATTGCAGAGGCTCATATTCTCGGCCTGCATTATCTTGCGGACGGCGGAAAATCTGAGGCGTTCAACCTGGGAAGCAGCGAGGGCTTTACGGTTCTCGAAATGGTGAAGGCACTGCGCGAGGTCAGCGGGCTTGATGTCCCGTACGAAATTTCAGGAAGGCGCGAGGGTGATCCGGCTGTGCTTGTTGCTGCAAGAGAGAAGGCGAAAAGTATACTTCACTGGGAGGCATCACACAGCGGTATTCACGAAATTCTGCGCGACGCATGGAACTGGGAAAATCACAGGAGATACTAGCATGACGGATTACAGGACTCACATGAAGGAATATATTGACACGGAGATACGCATACTTCAGAGCCTCAATATCGATGAGCTTAACGCGGCGGCAAACGCTATCACGGACTGCCGGAGTCATGGCGGCACAATCTACACAATCGGCAACGGAGGAAGCGCGGCAACTGCGAGTCATATGGTTGTCGATTTCGGGAAGGGCGCGAACGAGAAGCCAGACTCAGCGGGAAATTTCTTCCGTGTTGAATGCCTCGCCGATAACGTTCCAACAATAACAGCAATCTCAAACGATTTAAGCTACGATGATATATTTTCGTTCCAGCTTGAGAGAAAACTAAAGCCCGGCGATTTGCTCATAGCCATATCAGGAAGCGGGAACTCACGAAACATAATCAAGGCCGCAGAGGTCGCGAAGAGAATCGGAGTCCCTGTCATCGGGATTACTGGTTACGACGGCGGGAAACTCGACAAGATTTGTGATTTCCGTATGCACTGCCACATTGACGACATGCAGATTACGGAAGATATACACATGATGTTTGATCATATGCTGATGAGGGTATTTTGTCTCTGCGGGTAATTGATGAGTTAAGCGTCCCCCTTGTGAAAGGCAGGGGGGATTTTTTGTACAATGATATAATGTCAATATCCCAATGAAAGGAGAAATCAATCATGACTGACGCAGAGTTTGAAAGGCGCAAGAAATGGGATGAGAGTCTTATGACGGAAGAAGAGAAAAAAGCCCGTATAGAGAGAATATTATCTCACTGCGGAAAAATTGATGACCCGACATTCAGGCGTTATCCTGACGCTGTAATCTCAACAGATACTTCATGCCCCGTTGATGAAAGCATTGACTTTGACGCTGTGCGCGAACGACTCATAAACAGCACAGACAGCCCGCGAATGAAGAGAATATTATCTCATTTCGGAAGGATAAAAGATCCTGCGTTCAGGCGTTATCCCGAAGTCCCTGTGTCAACATTCATTGAGGTGTAAAGATGCTGTACTTCATCGACACAAATATTTGCATTTCATGTATGCGCGGAAGCAAAAAGACAGAAACATTAGGGTACAAATTCATAATTCACGAGCCTGATATAAGAATCCCTTCCGTAGTTGTCGCCGAACTAATGCACGGAGCATACAAAAGCAAGATTTCAGAAAAAACTTTGCAGGAAACAGAAGACTTCATATCAGACTTTGAGATTGTACCGTTTGACGAGTCAGCAGCAAGGACTTACGGCAGAATTAAAGCAGACTTAGAACGCAAAGGGCTTGTAATCGGGCCGAATGATTTTCTCATAGCAGCAACAGCTTTATCACGCAGGGCAATACTCGTAACAAACAACACAGAAGAGTTTTCACGCATTGAAGGTTTGCGCCTAAGCGACTGGACAATATGACGGCTTCCCGATTTATATGGGAGGCTTTTTTTTTACCCCTTAGATATAATATTCTCATCACACAAAAACTTTCACAGGAGGCAGAATAATGAAAGCGCATTCTGTAGCAAGAAATTATTTTTTCCTCACAGTTCTGATTTTCGCAATGATTCTCGGAGCGATTACAGGCTATTTATATCCGTCATTCTCATCTAACATTGCGTTTCTCGGAACTATATTCATCCGCATGATGTTCTGCATTGTCGTCCCGATGGTATTCGCGTCAATCGCCGGGGCAATCGCAGGAACAAGAGACCTCGCGCGCTCAGGCCGAATAATGTGGGTAACCGTAATCACGTTCGTAATCACCGGGGCAATCGCGGCATTGATATATTTCGGACTCGTGCTGATTTTCCCGCCCGTAACATCAGCATGGACTCACATAGCACACGAGGAAATCGGAAATCACGCGACAATGACTCAAATGATCGTCAACTTCTTCACCGTTGAGGACTTTGTAGGACTCTTAACGCGGCGTGCAATGCTCCCGTTGATAGTGTTCTCGCTTCTTTTCGGCTTCGCGGCACATATGAGCGGCAAAGCAGGAGAACCCGTTCGCGCATTCCTTGAGAGTCTCACGGCGGTAATGCTGAAGTTCGTGAATATTGTTACGTACTATGCTCCGATAGCGTTCTTCGCGATTTTCGCTGACTTGGTAGCGACTTACGGCCCGCAGATCTCGGAGGATTACGCCCGTGCGTTATTGCTGTATTACCCCGTGTGCTTCATCTACGTGTTTACTGCGTTCCCTATTATGGCGTGGATTGGCGCAGGGTCTGAGGGAGTCCGGGAAATGTTCCGGCACATCACAAAGCCTGCTGTTGTTTCACTGGGAACATGCTCAAGCGTCGCAACGATTCCCACAAACATGGAGGCCGCCGCTGACACAGGAATTTCACGCGACGTTAGCGACATAGTTTTACCCCTCGGCGCAACAATGCACATGGACGGCTCGTGTTTCTCGTGTGTTCTGAAGATTGCGTTCGTTATGGGCGTATTGGGCCAGCCTCTTACGGTCTCGGATCTGCCGATGATAATTCTTGTCGCTGTCTTCTCTGCTGTGGGAATGAGCGGAGTCCCGGGCGGGGGCTACATAGGCGAGTACATTATATGCGCGCTGTTTTTCCCGAATCACATGGAGCTTGCGTTCCCGATTCTTGTTGCGATTGGGAATCTTGTTGACCCTCCTGCTACGATGATTAACGCGGCGGGAGATTATGTTGTGTCGTTCATTGTCTCAAGATTCATTGACGGAAAAGACTGGCTCAAGAAAGCGAGAGTCGCAAGAGCATAGAAATTTTCTGAGGGTTTGCGCGTAAAAATCTCATGGCCGAATCAGAATCGCAGAATTAATTTTTTCCCTTCTGTATAATGTTTACGGGAGGGATTTTTTTATGGCGCGTGAAAAATTTTCATCACTCAGCAGATTTATAGCAAAAATTTTGAGACATGAGCCGGAAATCATCGGGATAACTTTAGACTCTCACGGCTGGGCAAAAGTCAGCGAACTCATAGAAGGAGTCAGAAAAACACGCCCGATTGACATCGACATACTGAGGGAAATTGTTGCGACTGACAGGAAAGGCCGATATTCTTTCAGCGACGACGGAGAATTTATCCGCGCTAATCAGGGTCATTCGGTTGAAGTTGACGCTGACCTTGAAGAACGTGAGCCGCCCGAAAAACTTTATCACGGAACATCAAAAGACACAGTGCCAGTCATCAGCGCCGAAGGATTAAAGCCTATGACGCGCTTGTACGTACACTTGTCAAAAGACTACAACACGGCCATGAAAACAGGAATGCGAAAAGGAAAGCCGTTTGTCTTCAGGGTAAAAGCCGGGGAAATGTTCAGGGACGGACATAAATTCTACATCTCAGCAAACGGGGTATGGCAGGTGAAATTTGTCCCGCCCCAGTACCTAGAAGAGGAGAGCAAGAATCGGAACGCTGAAAAGTGATGTTACTGTTGATACAACTACGCATTTAGCCGCGAAAAGATAATCTTTGCCGTACATTTCCGCAAAAATTTCCGTGTTTGCCGCCGCGGGCATGGCCGTCAAAGTTACTGCAACCTGCCACAATATAGCCTGAACTCCCATTGACCTGAACAGGAACAGGAAGATTAACGGCTGAACAGCGAGCCGGACTCCCGTCAGAATTAATGCGTCAGTGTCAAAAGCTGAACGGAGATTCGACTCGCCCAATGCCGCCCCGATTAACATCATCGACAAAGGCCCGGTCATGTCCCCAATATTCTTTATTGCTGTTGACAAAACAGAGGGCAGTTTGAACGGAAGAAACATCAGCGCGATTCCGACAAAGACAACAACAACGCTCGGAGTTTTCGCAAGAATTATCATGCGTTCCCGCGTGTTTTTGCTGTCTACAAAGAGCGCGAGTCCCACAGTCCATATCAATATACGAACAGGCAGAAGATAAAACGAGGCGTAAAAGACTCCCTCAGTCCCAAAAACTGAAGCTACAATAGGCATACCCGCGTTCCCGGCGTTTGAGAAGAGAGTCGCGAACTCAAGAACGGCTTTGCGGTCATGAGACTGGTTGCGCCAGAAAATTTTTGCCGTAATCCACGAGATTAATACGCAAGCTGAAGAGATAAGCATAATTTCTCCTGCGGCTATAATCTGGTCTATGTTTGTCTCAATGTTGAACGAGTTTAGAATCATGCAGGGAAGTGTAATATCAAGCAGCAAATGTATGAAACTTGAGCGGGCTTCATGCTTGAGGATTCCAGTTTTGGCCATGATAACACCCGTCATTACGTATATAAACATAAGTGCCTGGGTGTTAAGCATACGTTCAAAAACATTCATGTGTTAATCTCCTTTTAGTGTACAAAAAATCCTCCCGCAAGACTTCTACAGGAGGATTCAAATATTGATTGTCGTCATAATTTTACGCCGCCGGAATCATGTTCATGATCTGTAGTTCTTTCACGGCAGCAAGTACTGACATAACGCCGTTTTTCTGCGGGTCTTGCTGGACGTTCTCACTTTTTGCGGACTCAAATACCGGTGTTCCTTTTGCTACGGTCTCGGTGTGTTCGGATGAAGTTTCCTGAGAGATTTCGCTTCTAGCTTTTGCCGCGAGTGCCGCCGCTTTTGCCGCAACCTGCATATCCTGCCCGGAAGGATCTGCCGGAGCATTAGCCGCCGCCTGCACCTTCTGCATGTTCCGCAAAGTCTCTTCAGGTGTCGCGCCTTCTTTGAGCCTGATAGGGACTTCTCCGCCCGTGATGTATTTCTGGCCGTCGGGGCCTTGCGTGTAAGTGTAGCTGACTCCTCCGCCTAATTCGCCCGCCGCAGCCTGATGCGCTGCCTCGTGTGCTATTACTTCCTGCTGAATCTGCTTAAGCTCGCGAATCTGGGAGTCTTTCTCGTCCTCTGCTTTGTCTTTCTTCTCTTCAGCCCTGCGCTTTTCGGACTCCTGCTGGATTATTGTCTGGTTCTTCTCTGTTTTCTCAGCGTCTTTCTTGAGGGAGTCTGTGATTGCCTTCTGTCGGCTCTGCATGTCCTCTGCAGCGAGTCCTCCGCTCACACGGTTCAAATCTTCCTCGCTTCCCTTCATGGTTACGGACGCGCCTGTGATGTAGCGTTTTCCGTCAGTACCCATTGTATAGTGATAGACAGTGTGAACTTGCGCTGAGTCTCCGAGCTTGGCTTTCAGTGCTTGCTCTTCGGCTAAAATTTCCTGCTCTTTCTGCTGTTTTGACTGGTCTGTATCTCTCTCGTAATCCGTTAATTTCTGGACGCGTGATATGTTCTGCATAGGCTCAAGATACCCGGCAGATAACATTGAAGTAACCTGCATTGCGATTCACCTCCGTAAAACTGGATATGTATATTATACCCTGATTCACTACTTCGTAAGCTACCCCACGCCTAAAGGCAGGGGCTTTTGGTGAAGTTTGGTACATGGCCTAATGTCTGGACACACTTATTACCGCTCCAGAATACCCTTATTCGCCGGGGCTGGCTTACACAGCCTCTATCCTGTAGAGCCGTTAAGCTCACCAGTTTACTTTTTCTCAGTATGTTTAATGCTCCGTTTACGTCCGCGTTGAACACATAGCCCGCTGATGTCCTGTACTGCCCGCGTGTTATCCTTGTTCCGCTGAATTTATAGCTCTGCGGGTTATCCGCGTTGTAGGTCGGCAATTCGTCATCATCAAAGAAACTTGCTTTTGACGTGTAACTTTCTTCCTGCTCCACGTAATTTATCCCGTAAAGCTCGCAAAGATACGCTAATTTTTCTCGTAATTGTCCATGCGGGATTTGCACAAAATTTTGATTGTTCTGCGTCCCTGTATGGATTTCTCGTTTCCAGTCGGGATTGTAACCTACTACAATATTTCCTATTCGGTGATTTATGCAGTACATGACAATTTTTCTGGCGACTGTACTCATTGCGTGATTGATACGGGCATTGCGTTTCCTCAGATTGCGATATTGACGAGCCGTAAAGCCTTTGTGTTTCTGCTTGTCCTTGATGCTCTGAAGACGGGCGTTTTCTTTGTTATACAAGCGGTTGTAAGATTTGATTTGTTTTCCATCGATAATAAACGATGACCCCTCGCTTGTTACGCATGTCGCTAGATTATCAAGCCCCAAGTCAACACCTAAGAATTTTTCTGCGTCAACA
Source organism: uncultured Fretibacterium sp. (assembly GCA_946183145.1). GTDB lineage: Bacteria > Synergistota > Synergistia > Synergistales > Aminobacteriaceae > JAFUXM01. The sequence continues at coordinate 26,837 of CAMGZM010000012.1, forward strand.
TCTGCTTTAACTTCCGGCTGTTCGTAAATATATTCAATCTCAAAGAAACGTGCATTATTTCGCGGGTGAATGCGTACCTGCTGAATTTCTTTGTCTGCTATGTTGGGCGGAATGTTAAAGCATAATTCGCCGTGTTCCTTCTTGAAATCCCTCGACATAGGGAGCGAAAAATAACCGTCCTTAATCTTTATTCGCGGGATTATTAGTGAGAACCAGCCGTCTTTTTTCAGGTAATGCGGAAGATTTATCATGCTGAACTGGTACGAACCGAATTTAGCCTTGCTGACCAGCGCAAAAAAGGACTTAAAGCAGCGGTCAACGACTTTCAAAGTTTGCTGTGCTATTTCAGTGCCCAAAGCCTGATAGTTTTCGCTATCCTTGCATACATGGTAATTATTCTCGTAACGAAGATATTTACGCTCGGAAAAGTAATACTGCCTGACACTATACAGGGCTTCATTAAACAAGTTTTTGGAAAGCCTGCAAAGAGTACGCAAGGTTGTATATTCACGCACAGAGAGATTTTTAAGCTGATTTTTGACAGTTAAGTACATAGTTTTCACCTCACTTTCTGTAAAGAAAGATACAATATTTCGCTAAAAATTTAAGATATTGGCGAAAAAATTAAAATGAAAGGAGATTACGCGCTTCCTCCCTATAGCTAAAGCTAGTGGTATCCGCGCGGTGTTTTAATGAACGGCGAACTGTCAATCACTAAACTTGCTGAGCCGTCATCATTCGCATTCATAACAGAATGTACCCCGAAAGGAAGAAACATATTATACTTTCCATGCCCGGCGGGTACTCCTTTGATTACGGGCTTTCGTGATATTCTTGCGTAATGCTTCAGAACGTCATCAAGCGTGAAATCATTTACACCGTCAGCATCTTCATCTTCACACCCAATGAAATCACCGAGAATAATACCGCTGACTCTCCGTAACAATCCGTTCTGGTAAAGCTGATTAAGCATTCTGTCAATCCTGTAAGGCAATTCGCCGACTTCCTCAAGGAACAAGATTGCGCCCTTCCCGTCAAGCTCATACGGAGTCCCGACAAGCGATGTCAATACAGTGAGATTTCCGCCTATGATTACGCCTTCAGCATGGCCGGGGGTTACTGTCTCAAGTTTATATCCTTCCGGCATTGGTATTTCACCGATTGGATTCGGATTAGTGAGTCCTGAAAAGAAATTCTGCGTTGTGTAATCAGACATGAATCTTTCAGTCGTGAATGAGACAAGCATAGCTCCGTGAATTGTCGGTATGTTCGCTTTCTTTGCGAGGGCGATATGAAGTGCTGTTACGTCGCTGAATCCGATAAAGGGTTTCGGGTGCTTTGCTATCATCTTGTAGTCGAGCATGCCGAGAGTCCTCGCTGAACCGTATCCGCCCTTCAAGCAGAGTACAGCCTTCACAGAATCATCACGGAACATGTTGTTGATGTCCTCGGCGCGTCTTCTGTCAGTCCCGGCAAAATGCCCATAAATTGCTGTTGATGACGGAGCGACTTTTACGCGGTAACCGTGAGAACGCAGAACTTCAATTCCCCCGTAAAGGTCTGAGCTTTGGGCGTAAGTTCCGGGGGCAAGAATCCCGATGATGTCCCCTGATTTGAGCGTGTGAAGGATTCCGGCGCATTCTCCGATATTAGGCGCGCAAAGAATCATAGCGATTATTACAGCGCATAACTTTTTCATGATGACTCCTCCTGTCTAAATTTTTGCCATGAGACTCCATATTGCAGTCTCGAATCCCTGCCAGCCTTCAGCCCTTGAAGTTTTCTCAAGATATGACAGCCTTACAGCTTCGGCCATGAATGTTTTTATCCGTTCAGCACCGTAAAATTTCAGCGCGGATTTTGCTTTGTTGATCGCGTAATTCTTTTTGGCCGGGTCAAATCCTGCTGCCTTCAACGCCGGATCAGTGTATTTCCCCTGAAACAATGAGATGATTAACGCGGGTCGGAGTCTGTTTGTTACAGCCGTAAGAACAGGGAGCATAAACTCATCGCGGAGGTGAGTCAATGCTTTTGCGACATCATTCAGCTTGTTTGCGCAAAGTCCGTCAAGAAGCATTAACATTGCGCGGCCTCCCTCATCGAACGATAAATTTTCAGCGTCCTCTAGTGTGATTTCGCGTCCGTCCGCATAAATTCCGAGCTTGAGAATCTCACCGCGTAATTCTTCCTGAGACTCTATGCTTTCCGCGAGAAGATTCGCAGCGTCATATGAGATTCTGAATCCCTGCTCTTTTGCGAGAGAGATCAGCCAGGCCTGACGTTTCCAGGGAGGAATTTGGGCTTCAGGCTTTATGAATGTGATTGATTTTGCTATGGGCTTGAGATTCTTTGTGTCTGAGTTGAACACGAGAATTATCATGATGTCGGCTTTGTCATCTTCAACTAGAGACGATAATTTTTCGGGGAATGAGTCAAAAATTTCTGCGTTCTCGACAACAACCGCTTCACGTTCAGCAAAGAGTCCCGGAGATATTGCGGTCTCAAAAAGTTTCTCCCATGTCCCGAAAGTTTCAGCGTCATATTTGGCCGACAACGGGTAACCCGCTTTGCTGAGTCGGTCAATTTCTGATTTTAGCTGCCTTCTTTGGGCTTCTGAATATTCGATTGCGATCAAGTGAGGCATAATGCTATGCGTGTCTGCTTACTTAGTTTTCAGGTTTTTGTCGTCCAAAATAAAAGCTCTCATGCACACAAAATTTTCTCTGTTGTAGGATGTTTCTTTTTTCCCGCTGTAATTATAGTAAACAAGTCCTGCTGACTTTGCCCTGCTCTTGAGCTTGTCTCTTAGCCGCGAATAGTCGCTATTGTCGCTTTTGTCCGAAATCCTGTACACAACATAGCCTACTGTATTAGTGAAACCCAAATACACTGAGTACCCCCCTACTGTCGCGTACATGTTCTGCCAGTCATCTGATTTGCCGTTATTGAGGTTAAAGTGAGAGTTGCCGAGATAACGCTTCACGCCGTAATTATCTGATTTCAGTGCATCATGAAATCTTATCTCTTTTCCGTCTATCACGAGATGATAACCTTTGTCCGAGGCATTAGAAGCCGCTTCCTGTATATTCCCCGAGTTGTCAAAATACCAGTGCTGAAATGCAGTACGAAGCACACGCAAGTCATTGATAATCTTAGCGGCTTTTGCTGTCGATTCCATTTCGGAAGATGCCATCATTAACATGGCCGCGAGGACTCCAATCACAACAATTACGATTAACAGCTCAATGAGCGTAAAGCCTTTTTTCTTTACGGTGCGTAACACGGAGAAGCCCCCCTTATAAATTTTTGAATGGATAATTTGTACAGTGAATTATAGCATTGCACAAAAAAATCTCCCGCCCGGTTAAGAGCAGGAGACTCTATTAACGCCTAATCTTTATCCTTTCACTACGATATTCACGAGTTTGTCCGGGACTGCGATAATTTTCACGATCTCTTTTCCCGAAATTTTCCCGGTTATGAACTCTTCTGACATTATGCTTTTCGTGAGATCATCTTTGCTCATTCCCGCAGGACGCTCGAATTTCCCGCGCATTTTCCCATTGATTTGCACGACAACCGTAACACTGTCTTGTATCATCGCGGACTCGTCTGCTTCCGGCCATGTCTCAAGGCAAAGCATATTTTCATGTCCTAACATCTGCCATAACTCTTCTGTGATGTGAGGGCAGAAAGGCGACAAACAGTTTAACAGCGCGTCAACAGCTTCTCTCTTTACGTCCCATGCTTGCGGCGAGTCATCATTGACGGAGTATATAGCGTTCGTGAGTTCCATGAGTCTGGCTATGGCCGTGTTGAACTGCTTTTCATTCGCTATGTCATCCGTAACGCTCTTTATTGTCGTGTGAATTTTCCGCTTCAAGTCCCGGAATCCCGGAGCTTTGATTTCTGACATCGGGATAATTTCTCCGTGTTGCTTGAGATTCTCTGCGTTATCCTCTACGTAACGCCAGACTCGGTTCAAGAATCTGTGCGCGCCTTCTACGTTTCTGTCTGACCACTCCAAATCGTTATTGGGCGGTGCTGCAAAAAGTATGAAGAGACGTATTGTGTCTGCTCCGTATTTCTTCACCATCTCGGTCGGGTCTACGGTATTTCCGAGTGATTTCGACATTTTCGCGCCGTCTTTTATCACCATTCCTTGAGTCAACAAGCGTGTGAAAGGCTCTCTTGCTTCCGTGAGTCCTATATCGCTGAGGAATTTTGCGAAGAATCTCGCGTATATCAGGTGCAGACATGCATGCTCAATTCCGCCTATATACTGGTCAACGGGCATCCAGTAATCGACATCGGATTTTCTGAACGGGGAATCATCACAGCCGGGCGAACAATAGCGGTCAAAGTACCACGACGAGCAGAAAAATGTATCCATCGTATCAGCCTCGCGCCTTGCAGGGCCTCCGCAATGAGGGCATGTAGTATTGAGGAAGTCCGGCATGTCAAGAAGCGGGGAACGTCCGACATCTTTCACTTCTACGTCTTCAGGGAGTCTCACGGGCAATTGATCCTCAGGGACGGGAACGACTCCGCATTTCTCGCAGTAAACGAAAGGAATCGGAGTCCCCCAATATCTTTGGCGTGAGATTAACCAGTCTCGCAGCTTGAAGTTTACCTCACGTTTGCAGATTCCTTCCTTTTCGCCCCAATCAATCATGGCCGGGATTGCGTCAGCGGTCTTCATGCCGTCGAATTTCCCGGAGTTGCACGCTATTCCGTCCTCCTCAAAAGCATGTGCCATTGTCGCGCCGTCTAACTTTGTTCCGTCTTCAGGATTTATGACGGGGATAATAGGTATGTCGTACTTCCTGCAAAAATCAAAGTCCCTCTGATCGTGAGCAGGGACTCCCATAATCGCGCCTGTTCCGTAATCAATCAAGATATAGTTTGCGACCCATATGGGAATCTTTTTGCCGTTGACGGGGTTAATGCCGTAAAAAGGAGTCTTGAAGCCGAGTTTTTCCGCGCCCGCGTCTGAACGTTCTATTGATGACTGCGAGGCCGTGAGCTTCACGAAATCCGCGAGTTTTTGCGACTCTTCAGGAGTCATTGCGGCCATCATTTTGCGGACTAATTCATGTTCGGGAGCCAGCGCGATGAACGTAACGCCGTAAATCGTATCGAATCTCGTTGTGAACGCTTCAAGCTCGTAATCAAGCTCAGGAATCTTGAACGACAGCCTAGCACCCTCTGAACGTCCGATCCAGTTCGTTTGCATGATTCGGACTCGTCTCGGCCATCCTTCTGCGAGTTCTTTCTCTATGTCATCAAGCAACTCTTGAGCGTAATCGGTGATTTTGATGAACCACTGCTTGAGATTTTTTTTGTGGACGGGATTACCGCAGCGCCAGCAGCCTCCGTCAACAACTTGCTCATTCGCGAGGACAGTCCCGCAAGTCTCGCACCAGTTCACCGGGGCTTCTTTCTGGTAAACGATTCCGCGCTTGTACATCTGCAAGAATATCCATTGATTCCAGCGATAATAATCGGGAAGGCAGGTAATAGCTTCGCGCCGCCAGTCGTAACTATAGCCCATGCGCCGGAGTTGTTGAGTCATGTATGCGATATTTGAGAGCGTCCAATCGTGGGGCTTAGTCTTGTATTTTATTGCGGCGTTTTCTGCGGGCATTCCGAAAGAGTCGAAGCCGATTGTGTAGAGTACGTTTTTTCCGTTCTTGCGGTGAAAGCGGGCTAAAAGGTCTCCGATTGAGTAGTTTCGGATATGTCCCATGTGCAGCGCGCCGGAAGGGTAAGGGAACATTTCGAGGCAGAAAAATTTTTCGCGTGAAGGGTCTGTGTGTGATTCGAAGCAGTGAGACTCATTCCAGCGTTCCTGCCATTTTGATTCGATGTCGGCAAAATTATACGGCATGAAAGATTGAGTACCTCCGATAATAATTTATGTGAATAATGAAGGAATTATACAACAGCGTTGAAACGCGAATTGTTTTTGTGAAGGGATGAAAATTTTATGAAAGCATAAAGAAAAAGACAAGGTTTTATGCTATAATTTCATTGTCAAGTGAAAACCACACATAAAAACACTTGTCTCCATGTAAATTATATCATACGACGGAGCGAGCGTTAAATAGTTGTGTGCAAAAAATTTTCATTGCGTGGTTTGGTTGTAGGAGCGCAAACGGTAGAAACGCGGAAGTATCAAGGATTCAGCAGTAAGAGGAAAGATTCAAGAGGAGGAAAAAAATCATGAAAAATACGCGCAAGGGATTCACACTCGTAGAACTGTTGATAGTGATCGCAATAATAGCGTTGCTCGGCTCAATGGGGATTGTGTCAGGAAAAGAGGCCAATAACATAGCCGAAGCTCAGAAGATAGTTGAGAATTTTCACATTATCGGTGCTGCAATGGAGATGTACTACGCAGATAACAACGTTGCAATTGCGAAAGGTACGGGAGATTATACCGCTGACAAACTGCCCGGCACAATCAAGACAGGACTCGCAGCCTACATGAAAGACGCAAGCCTAGTTACTGCTGTGGAAGCTAGTGCGGCTCAAGCGGGAAGATACAACATTTCGGTAAGCGGCAATCAGTGGTGGCTGTGTTATACGCTGGACGAAGCCAACACAAAACTGTCAAATATTCTTGCAAACAAAGCGGTTCAGGAAGGCTTCAGAAAAACGGCTGTAGATAATGATGAAGTACCGGGAGAAAACGATGGTGATGATCCTATCCCGAATATTTACGAAAAGGACGGCAAATCAATTTTCCTGAGAGTACGCTAATCCCACACGAACAAAGCTAACCTATAATCAAACAACACAATACAAATAGAGAGTCCCCCATCGCCTGCCTTCGGGTGTTTGAGGGACTCTCACTCTTTTTGCTGATTGCTAGATGAAAATTTCCGGCTCAAGTCTCTTTGTCGAAGCCTCGCCGAATGAACGCATTATTTCCGCAACTTCTTTGCTTGTTGATATTATTGCGTGTTTAGGGCAGCGGTTTATACAGCCCCAGCAGCCTATACATTTTTCCGTGTCAAAAGTTTTCGCGTCAATGTCTATTGCGTCAACAGGGCAGTTACGCACACAAGTCCCGCACTTTATGCAAGCGTCTGTGATCTCTTTTGCCTTGCACGAAGACGGGAGCGCGTATGCTTCATCGGGGTGTTCCTCCCTGTAAGCTATGACTTTGTTGCCCATGTCCCAGGATGACCAGTTTGTTACGGGCAATGTGTGAAGCTCATAATCTCCGCCGAGAATTTTCGCGCAAGCATTTTTCCCGAACTCGTGAATCTTCTTCATGTCGTCAGAGTCCGGCCTTCCTTCAGCAATCGCAGTGTCCATAGAATGACGCGACACGAACGCGCCCAATGCCGCAGCCTTGAAGCCTTGAGCTTTTGCCCGCGATAACATTTCGTTCAACGCGATTCCGTAATAGCCGTTCCCGAATGTGATTATTCCGACAAACGGAGTCCCGTCAGCATGAAGGCACGCGAAAATCTCATCCGACAATGTGAAGAGTTTTCCCGCCGTCATCATCCCGAAAATCACAATATCATCATGGCCGAATGTGTAACTCTTCTTGCGGCTCGCTGATGTCAAAAGATTTATCGTCTCTACGGGCATTCCGGGAAATTCAGACGCAACAGCTTTCACAACTTTTTCTGTTGATCCGCTCGGACTGAAGTATATGACGTGTAATCGCTTCATCGCCTGTCTATCACTTCTTTCACTTCACCGATGAATTCATAGTGAGGGGGCTGGCCGTGCTTCCCGTAAAATTCTCTCACGTCATCGGCCATGTGAGACTCGTTGAACTGCTCCCAGTACAATTTACGGCAAATGAACGTCAAATCAGCCTCCGCAAAAATTATCGTGTTGCCATGTTCCTGCGGAGTTAATGATGTCAGCGCAAATTTATCGGTTTCACGCTTCGACTTTGAGCCGAGAATCGCAAGATCCTTCCTGTATTCTTTCGGGAAAAATGAGACGGAAAAATATTCGTTGTCCAGCATGTAGTCAGCTGTCATTCTCAGCGGATTAACGTACACTGTGATGATTGGGCGGGACTGATTCGGCAATCCCCAGATTTCACCCATTGATCCCCAGCCGATAGTACAGCCGTCAAAATCTTCAAGCGTTCCTGCGGTTGCGAGTCCCCAGTCCCTGTCGAAAATGTTAAACGCCTCGTAAGGCTTGTTCCTGTCCATCAATGACTCCTCACTTCACGAAAGACATGGGGATTAATTCCGGCTTCACTTTTCTTTCGGGATATTCCGCGTCAGCATAGCCCAGAATCACGGACGCTAAAGCATCGTAGCCCTCAGGGATTCCGACAGCCTTCTTCACGTCCGGGCGGTCTCTCATTGCTACAACTGTCGTGTTTATTCCGCAGCTCGCAAGCCCTAACGCCGTTGCTTGTAGCTCCATGTTCTCGATGATTGAGCCGACATTCCAGAAGAGATTATCATTCATCAGTTTGGCCTGCGGATTCTCGGACTCGTCGTACTTTTTGCCCGATAAGATTATCCACACGGGCGCGTTGTAGAGATATGGCCGGGGCATTTTCACGGGTGAGTCAGGCCGTCCGAAAATTTCATCAGCCGCAATCTCCGCAATGCTCATAGCGTCAAGGCTAGTTACTACAGAAAGGTGCAATTTGTGCCAGCGTACAATAGGTGCGAGAAGTGCTGCGTCAATTACTTTCTGTATTTCTTCATCGCTCGGCATTCTCCCGGTGTATTTTCTTGCCGAGACTCTGCGCGTTAATACTTTCTCAAATTCCATTGTGATTTACAGCTTCATTATAATTTTTCCCTCAAGGTTCGTTACGCCTTCAGGGGTATGCGTTGAAAGATAGATTGTCGGATGATTCTTCACGAACTCGCGCACACGGTCTAATGTCTCACGCGCCGCCGCTAAATCCTCGAACACAACAGAGAGCTTGTTTGCGTGAAGTGCCGCGTCAACATACGTTACATCGCCGTGAAGCATGTAATATACTCCGTCAGACTCAGCTATGATTATGCTGTTGCCTTTCGTGTGTCCTCTTGCCTTGATGAAATATATTCCGTCTGCGATCTTCTGTGATTCCGGGAAATTGTGATATGCTCCGTCAGAATACGTTGCGCGGATTACGTTCGGGCCGTCGAGCTTCAATGCGTCTGCGTCCTCCGGGCCGATGTAGATTTTCGCGTTCGGGAAGGCCGACAACATTCCTGTGTGATCGGGGTGCTTGTGCGTAACAAGAATCTTGCTGACCTGCTCCGGCTTGTATCCTGCTGCTTCAAGCGCGGGGATATAGTCATTAATCACGCTGTAGCCCTTGAACGGAGTCCCAGGCGCGAATCCCGTGTCAACAAGTATCACTTCATCGCCCGTATCAATCACGAAATTCTGAAGGCTTCCGGGATACATGACATCTTTGCGGCCGTCAGCTTTGTTTTCTCCGCCGAACAAAAGCTCCTCGCTGAACTCTCCGCCCTCGAAAAGTTTCACTGCTTTTATCTGCATGAGAATTTTACCCTCCTCATAGAATTTTTTGGGATGAGATTATTATATTTGATGGTACGATTTTCACAAGAACACAGAAATTTGATACCATGTACAAAAATTATATTAGGAGATTTTGACTCATGGAAAATATTTGCCCGCTGAAATATTTAGCTCATACTTTCGGGGGAAAATGGAAGCTGCCAATCATCTGCATATTGTCGGACATGTCCCCGAAACGTTACAGCGCGATAAAACGTAGCTTAGGCGACATCACAAACATGATGCTTTCACAGTCATTGAAGGAATTAGAATCTTCCGGGCTTGTCTCACGGACTCAATACAATGAAGTTCCGCCGCGAGTCGAATATTCACTCACTGAACGCGGGAAAAATGCTCTCCCTATGCTTACGTCGGCGGCTCAATGGGCGTTAAGCGAAATGGGTAATGACGGATTCGCGCCTAACTGCGAAATTTGCCGGGCTTCGTCGTGATTATTCCGCGCTCATCTGCTCGCGGTATTTTCCCGGCGTAATGTGCAGCACTTTCCTGAAAAGCCGTATGAATGTCTCTGTATTCTCGTAGCTAACGATGATGATATTTCACTGATGGTCATATTTGTGTTCATGAGCATGTTCTCGGCGCGGCGGACTCGCAGAAGTTTCTTCCAGTCGCTGAAGCTCATTCCCGTAGTATTCTTTATGAGCCTTGAGCAGTGAGACTCAGAGAAACCGAAATGCCCGGCAATATCCGCAAGATTCAACATTCCGTTACGCTCCTGAATATATCCCAATACCGCGAAGCCTTCATCATTCTGTATATCGTCCTGAGAGTATGAGCAGCTCATTGTGTCATGAAAGCCCCGCATAATTTCAGCCGTCATTGTGATTAGCATTCCGATTTGAATCTGGTCGGAATATTCATCATTCGTGAGATGCTCAGCGTAAATCTTCCGCATAAATTCCTTCATGCTTCCGCCCGTGTGGTATGAGAGATATTCTATCTTGTGCGAATTGTAGAGTCCTTCCCGGAAAAATCTGCTCTGAATGTCCTTCCCTTTTGCGAGCGGCAAAAACATCTGATGAAATGTTCCTTTGCGTATGAGAATGTTGAAGATTATTGACTGGTCATCAAAAACTTCCATTGTGTGATAAATCCCCGGTGCTATGAAGATGAAATCACCCTCAGAAAATTTCACGCGCTTTGTGCTGATGTTCTGTGTGCAATGGCCGGAATAAACGTACGCGATCTCAAAAAATACATGCCTGTGTGTGAATGCGGGCGTGTAACGGTTATGCGGGCTGATGAAAACATTTCGCGGGTCATCGGGGGAAAAATATTCGTCGTCATTCATCTGGTAAGAAATATTTTCGGGCAACAGCTCCGGGATAATGAGATGCCTGCGCCGAGCCTCGTCAACATTCATAGAACGCAGAAACTTTTTCAGAGTCCCGGAATTTTTCGTGGCCTCGAAATATGAGCGGTAAAATAATTCGTCATCATTAAGATTCAGCAGAAGACTATCAATCATGAAGCAATCACCCCTTGCAAGAAAAATCAATCAATCAGCCGTCAAAAACAAATTACAGCGCGCAAATTTATCGAAACTTGCCGTACTGCGTCCTACGGCAAAACCCCTTGCTTCAGCTATGGGGATATAAGCGACAATATAGTATAATACTTTTTACGGTTAGTCGTTCCGCATTAACAAAAATGTAGCAACACCATCAAATTGAAGTACGGGGAAACACTTTCCTCTCGCCGCAGCGTAGCACAAATGTGAACTATGACGGGTTCTATGAGAAAAGGTGCAGGAAGTAAAACAAAGTAATGTTGTATCTCTTCGGAGGTTATACAGTAGGGGCGGACTGGCCACGCCTTTAAGAATAAGGATGCCTGTTAATTCAGGTGGAAACTTAAAATCAAACTTCTTAATAACCTCCTGTTTTTAGGTATGGGGAGGCTCAGGTACACTGTCGTGAATATTCCGTTAGCGTCAATACTTCCGGCCATGACTGACGACATGAACGAGCGCACAGTCCTTGCAACGTGGCGTAAATTCCTCGCGTTTTTGGGCGCAACAATCGTATCAGCAACAGCCCTCTCAATGGTTCACTATATCGGCCAGGGCGATGAGGTTCTCGGCTTTAGAGTCGTTATGGGCGTTTTCGGCGTGATTGGGACTCTTTGCTTCTTCCTGACGTTTGCGCTTGTGCGTGAGAATAATTTGCAGGACAGTGAAAAGAGCGTATCACTTAAGGAGGCTGTCGGCTCACTCGCTGTAAATACTCCGTGGAAACTTTTTGCGCTCAATATCATGTTCATGTGGACGGGATTCTTCATTCAGTCGGCGGCACTAATCTACTACTACAAGTATTACGTTGGCAGCACGTATCTTACTTCCCTTGTTGCTACGATAATGACGATGGTTCCGATGGTCGCGAATCTCACTGTGCCATTCCTCGCAAAGAGACTCGGCAAAAGAAATCTCTACATTGCTTCGGCGGGTCTTCAGCTTTTGGGACTCGTTATAATATGGCTTGGCGATCTGAACACAAGCATCATTGTTGTGGGCGCGTTCATTTCGGCGGCGGGTTATGGCGTGAAAGAGAGTATATATTTCTCAATGCAGGCTGACCCTGTAGACTACGGCGAATGGAAGACAGGTGTACAGGCGGCGGGGCTTCTGTCATCAGTAAACGGATTCTTAGGCAAAGTAGCTCAGGCATTAGCGGGCGGAGTCGGCGGTATGCTCCTCGCTTGGGGAATGTACAACGCTGAAGCGGAGACTCAGACAGCAGACGCGCTTCTTGCGATAAAGGCAATGTATTTGTACATACCGATGATACTGCTTGTATGCTCAATAATCACAATGTCATTCTACAAACTTGATGAGCAGTTCCCGCAGATTCAAGCAGACCTCGCAAAGAGAAGGGGAAAATAACACATGGCCTTCACGTTTCAGGTCAACAGCGACATAAAATTTATCCATGACGAGAAACTTTTAGCCAAAGCTGAGAGCTTCCGCCCGGTGATTCACAAAACCGCCGTAAAGCCTTTGCGACTCGTTGAGCTTGTGAAGGATGACACGAAACTTAACGGAGTCGGCGTGAAAGATTCAGAGCGTGAAATTTCCCGGCTTTCTGAATACGGCCTCAAGAGGGACGACAGAATCATTATCGATTTCGGGCGGCACATTGTCGGAAAGTTCAGCGTGAACATCACAAAGACAGGATCACCGCAGGACGCTCCATTATACATTCGGCTGAAGTTTGCGGAAATGCCCACGGAGCTTCAAGCAGAAAGTTCCGACTATGAAGGCTGGCTTTCACGCAGCTGGATTCAGGAAGAGTTCATACACCTCGATGAATTGCCCGCAAAATTGGAGCTTAAGAGGCGTTACAGTTTCAGGTACGTTGAAATTAAGGTTGTCGACACGTCCCCGAAATGGCAGGCAGTTTTCACGAACCCTGAAGCAGTTTCTGAGTCATCAGCTGACTATTCACGCCTGAAGAAACCCGTGATTGATGACGAAATTTTGAGCCGGATTTATGACGCGGGAATCACAACGCTTGCTGAATGTATGCAGGATGTTTTCGAGGACGGCCCGAAGCGCGACCGCCGTTTATGGCTCGGAGATTTGCGGCTTCAGGCACTGGCGAATTATGCGGCGTTCGGAAATATAGATCTCGTGAAAAGATGCCTGTACTTGTTCGCAGGAATGACCAAAGAGGACGGCAAAATTTCCGCAAACGTCTTCACACGCCCTGAAAATATCCCTGATGACACGTTCCTTTATGAGTACTCGCTCTTCTTCATCTCAACGCTTTACGACCTCAACAACGCGCACAAAGACACGGAGCTTGTGAGGGAGTTATACCCGGTCTGCAAAAAGCAGATGGATTTGACGCTGAAGATGTTTGACGCTGACGGCAGACTCATAACGGATGATAATTATCCTGTTTTTGTTGACTGGTCTAATGATTTCAGTAAAGATGCAGCAGGGCAGGCCGAAACAATTTACGTCCTCAAGCAGTTTATTTCACTCGCTGAAATCGCCGGGGATTCTGACATTGACACTTACCGGGAAAAACTCGGACTCATGACGAAATACGCCCGCGAAAAACTTTATGACTCTTCCCGGAAATTGTTTGTTGCCGGCAACTGTGAATACAACATTGCATCTCAAGTGTGGATGATTCTGGCTCATGTGATGAGTGATGACGAGAACCGCGAAATTCTGCGGACGATGATTCGTGAATTGTTCCCCGTGAAAGACATTGCGACTCCGTATATGTATCACTGCATAGCGGAGGCATTCTTCGAGGGAGGACTCAAAGAAGAAGCCGTGAAGCTCGTAAAAGATTACTGGGGAAAAATGCTCTCTCTTGGTGCTGATACATTCTGGGAAGCGTTTGACCCTGACAAGCCGGATTATTCGCCGTATGGAAGCCCGATCGTGAACAGTTACTGCCACGCTTGGAGCTGCACCCCCGTTTACCTCATCAGCAAATATTTATAGAACGTGAAATTTTCCCTCGTCATTTAACGGCGGGGGAATTTTTTTTGCACAAAATTTTGAACGCCGACTCAAAATCAATCCTGTATGTTAAACTTTAAGCACCCCAAAAAACTTTCACACATAAAGAAAGGATTGATTCATAATGCGCCTGACTTATGACGGGCTGAAAGATTCTGCGTCATGGGAAAACGCCGGAATAGATCTGCCCACGTATGACCCTCAGAAGATCGCCGAGAATACCCGCAAAAATCCCCGCTGGATTCATTTCGGAATCGGTAATATCTTCCGTATCTTTGTCGGAGGAATTGCGGACAATCTCATACGCTGCGGGAAAATGGACACAGGGATAATATGCGCCGAGTCGTTTGATTACGATGTTGTTGACAAGATATATCACCCTTTCGACAACCTCGCATTAGCCGTAACACTTCACGAGGACGGAAAGACTGACAAGCGCGTACTTGCCTCATTAACAGAAGCCGTAAAAGCTCCCCAAGACCGAGCGAGACTCACAGAAATTTTCACCGCAAAGACTCTTCAGCTTGTATCATTCACGATTACGGAGAAAGGTTACGCCCTTCACGGCTCAGACGGAAAATATTTCCCGTTTGTTGAAGCCGACATGACTAACGGCCCGGCGAATCCAAAAGGAGCAATGGCAATCATCACGGCCATGCTGTACGAGCGTTTCAAGGCAGGAGCATTCCCCCTCGCGCTTGTGTCAATGGACAATGTTTCACAGAACGGAAGAAGATTGCGTGAAAGTGTCATTGAGACCGCAAAGAAATGGCATGATAATGGCTTTGTTCCGTCAGAATTTGTTGCTTACGCTGAGGATGAAAAGCGCGTTTCATTCCCGTGGACGATGATCGACAAGATTACCCCGCGCCCGTCAGAAGATGTCGCCAAAATGCTGACTGGACTCGGCGTTGATGATATGAATATCGTAGTAACATCAAAGCGCACGTACATTGCTCCTTTCGTGAACGCAGAAGCACCCGGATATTTGGTGATTGAGGACTCATTCCCTAATGGGCGGCCTGAGCTTGAAGCGTCGAATTTCGGGGTATACATGGCCGACCGCAAGACCGTAAATTTGTCCGAACGAATGAAGGTTACAGCGTGCTTGAATCCGATTCACTCGGCGTTATGCACGTATGCGATAATGCTCGGCTATACTCTTTTTGCTGATGCTATGCATGATGCTGAACTGTCGAAACTCGCTCACACTGTCGGATATGCGGAGGGATTGCCCGTTGTTGAAGACCCGAAAATCATATCCCCGTCAAAATTCCTTGATGAGTGCATAAATGTGCGTTTTCCGAATCCGTATTTGGGCGACACGAGCGCGAGAATTGCTACGGACATATCGCAGGGACTCGGAATAAGATTCGGCGAAACTGTGAAGGAATATGTTTCACGTGACGGCACTGCAAAGAATCTCAAGGGGATTCCGCTGGCGATTGCGGGATGGCTGAGATACATTCTTGCGGTTGATGACAGCGGGAAAAAGTACGAGCTTTCACCCGACCCAATGAATGACGAGATGACGCAGGCACTTTCAGGAGTTGAGATCGGGAAGCCTGAGTCAGTTGGCGAAAAGCTGAAACCGATTCTGAGCAACGCGCATATATTCGGCGTGAATCTCTACGAGGCGGGAATAGGTGAGAAGATAGAGTCGATATTCCGCGATGAGATTTGCGGGTTTGGTGTAATAAGGGACGTGCTGAAGAAATATCTTGCGTGAGAAAATTGCGTGAGTGAGAAAAAGTTTGCAGCCTGATTCCTGAAGAGGGAGTCGGGCTTTTTTGTTGCGTGTGAAAAAATTATGTGAGTCCATAACAAAAAGACAAAGTTTATGCTATAATTTGTTTGCGACCAAATAGCACACAATTAAGTGTGTCAGCATATTCTTTGTCTATTATCATTATATCACAAAGGCAAGGGATTATGTGAATTAGTTGTGTGCAAAAAATTTCCCGTTTTGGAACAAGCAACAAGCAACAAGCGTAAAGAGGTTTGCAGTAACCAGTCTGCAAGGGGATTCATTCGTAATAGGCGGCGGATGAAAGAAGGAAAAATCACAGGAGGAAAAATTGTAATGAAGAAAGCACGCAAAGGATTCACACTGGTCGAGCTGTTGATAGTTATCGGGATAATGGGAATACTCGGTGCAATGGGCATGATCGGCGGTTCAGAAGCTAACAACATCGCTAATGCCAACAAAATAATTGAGGAGTTCAAAATTATCGGAGCAGCAATGAACATGTACTACGCTGATAACAGATCAGGATTTGAAGCAAAACTTGCTGAAGCAGATTCTGAGGCGGGTACATCAGCAGAGACATACCCTGTAAGAATTAAGAAGGGTATTGCGGCCTACATGAAAAACACGGACTCTGTGGAAGACGGCACATCAGATGTTGAAGGAAAATACCGTATCCAGGCTACTAAGAGTGAATGGTGGCTGATATACAAATTAGCGGACGATCAGGTTGGCTCAAAACTGGCCAAAATACTAGAGAACAAGGCAACAGATGCGGGACTCTACGCAACAGCTGCTGAAACTGCTACTGGTGGAGCTGCCAATCCCTATAAATCTACAGGTGCATCAGTCTATTACAAGGTACGCTAGTCTCACACGAACAATCGACAAACCTATAACCAAACAACACAATATAAATCGAGTCCCCGCGCCTATAGGGGACTCTTCTCTTACTCTCTGCTATTCTCTCCTGCTCTCGTTACCTTCCCGATTCAATCTCCGTTATTGCCTCCTCAAATCCGTAAATCGTCGGGTCTATCGTGTTCACCGTTTTGTTCAGCTCATCCATCAATCGGAATCGCCGCGAAGCCGGAAGCTGATTCGCAAACCGTTTCACCTTCAAGAGTGCCTGCAGGTAATTTCGCTCGTACTGCACAAGCAATTTAGCCGCCATTACCGCGCTGGGATTCCCTTCATCGAGGAACAACCGCGCCATCTCTAAATTCTCGTCAATCTCCATCTCGTCATACCATATTTCCGCAAGTATCTTCATGAATTTCGTGCGCCTGCTTCCCTTTGCGATACGTTTTGCGAGAAACTCTATCTTGCGCATTCCCGCTTTAAGCTCGTGAAGAACAGTATCAACTTTCAGCGACGGGAGCGAATATTCAGCAATGTATTCTGCTTCGTCCTCAATAAGAACCTGACGGCGCAACAATCTACCGTATGAAGGTGAGAGTCGTATTACGGCGGGTTCGGGTGATTGTTCCATGAGCTGACGAAATATTTTCCCGGTCTTGAAGCGTCCGCATTCGTACTCGGAATCTTTCAGCCACGTAACATAGCCCGGATCAAAGAGTCCTTTACGGCCAGCGCGCCCCGCCATCTGTATGAACTCGTTGTGCGTTATCGGCAAATAGTTGTAGTAGTTCACGAGCTGAGCGAATATCACAGACTCCGCCGGAAGATTCACGCCCAATGCAAGCGCGTTAGTTCCGCAGACGACATCAAGCAGTCTTTCACGGAACGCAGACTCAACAAGCAATTTCTCTTTAGGCAGCATACTCCCGTGATATATTCCGACTCCTTTCAGCAGGCTGGGAATAGTTTTCTTGACTTCGAGAATTTTTGCGATCTCATTAAGGCGTTTTACGTTTTCGGGAGGGATTCGAGATTTTCTGCGTGAAATCTGATCGGCTATATCTACGACTCCCCTTTGCGAGAAGAGAAACACAAGCGCGTCATGAATGCTGTGAAGCTCTGCGGGTTTTTCCGGCGTGAAAATTAATTCCGTGACTCTCTTGCGTGCCTGATGTATCACGAAATCGCGGGCGCATATGTCGCTGAGATATTTTCCCACGCTCTTGATGCCTCCGAGTGTTGCCGACATGACTAGAATTTTCGTGCTCGGGTCTGTTTCACGTATGCCGTCAATGTACATTCTTGCGCGGCTTGAGTCCGTGAATATGTAGTGAAACTCGTCAATGATTAATTTCTGGTTGGGAATGCGCGCGTATTTCATCGTGTAAATTTCCTGAGTGCAGCAGATTATGTTAGCTCCCTCGTTGCGCTTGAAGTCTCCTGTTTCGAGTCCGACATCGAGTCCCATTTTGCGGAGGTCTAAATATCTTTCGTTGCTTAATGCTTTAATCGGCGCGGTGAAAATTATGCGTCCTGTTTCGGGATTGCCCGTGATTTTTCCGTCAAGAGTCAAGAGTCCCGCCCACAAGTATGCGACAAGAGTTTTTCCCGCTCCTGTGGGTGCCGATAACACTGCGCTGTAGTCTTTGATGTGATGATACGCGCGAATCTGCCAGTCATAAAATTTTGCGTCCAAAGTGTGATTATGCCTTTCGTGAAATGGCGGGCAGTCCGTAAGCCGGGTTCTGTATATGACGGCCATTTATCTGGGACATTCCTCGCGGAACTCCTCAAGCGATCGTACCCTGAAGCAGGCGGGCAACCTTTAACCTTCGCTATTAGATCTTGCTTCGGATAGGGCTTGCAAAGCTCATGAATTGCTCCATGACTGGCGGGCTTTTACCCATCGCCTTTTCACCGTTGCCGTGTTGATGGCTGTGTATTTTCTGCTGCGCTTTCCCTCGGATTGCTCCGGCCGGGCGTTACCCGGTATCCTGCCCTGTGAAGCCCGGACTTTCCTCCGAATGATTCGGCGGCCGTCTGGACTGCCCATAAACGTAATTTTATCACGCGAAAATCTTTATGACCGTCTCAGAATCTCCGCAAACATGTCAACAGCGACTCCCAGAATATTATCGTTGAAGTCATAATCAGCCGTGTGAATTGCGGGGTAAGTCTCACCGTTCCCGATGTAGAATATCGCGCCCGGTATCATCTTCGTGTAAATCCCGAAATCCTCAGAGGCTCTCAAAGCTCCGGCCATGTCGACAACGTGAAGCCCTAATGATTCCGCCGAGTCTCTCACGGTTCTTACGCATTCGGAATCGCTCGCAGTGTCTGTGAAGTAATCGCTTATTGTCCGGGTCATTGTGAGCGAATTTTCACGCGCTGAATTTTCTGCTGACTCTAAAACTGAATTGCAGAACGCCCGCATGTCTGAGTCATTTTCCGCCCGGAGTGTCATAGATATTTCGCCGAGGGCAGGAGAGATCCCGAAATTTTTATCACCGAGCTTGATATTGATGATGGTACACAAAACTTTTCGCTCTGAGAATTTTTGCGTGAGTCTTTCTGTCTGCAAAATTAATTCTGCGATTGCGTGAGAAGGATTGATGCCTTTTTCCGGCTCGCTTGCGTGTGAAGTTTTGCCCTCGAATTTTACCGTGAGACCTGCTGAAGCGAATTGACAGACTCCCTCGCGTATCACTATGCTTCCTTCAGGGTAACCGCTCCAGTTGTGGAAAGCGTAAATTCTGCTGATGTTTCTTTCACGGAGAATTGCTGAACATTCGCGCGCCCCTCGTCCGTTTTCCTCTGAGTGCTGGAAGATGAGATAGACGGATCTTTTCACGGGCAATGCTTCAAGCTCAAGAGCGAGTCCGCAAAGTGCCGCGGCGTGTCCGTCATGGCCGCATTTGTGCGAGGCTCCCGGATTTTGCGAGGCATATGGGAGCGATATAGATTCGTCCATCGGAAGAGCGTCCATATCTGCGCGGAATGCGATTGCCTTTGTGCCTTCAACGTAGCGTGCGGCGTAAAACCATTTCCCGCAGTCAACAACAGCAAGCCGGGTATTATTCTCGATGAAGTTCATGAGCCGTCGTTTTGTTTCTGACTCACGGCCTGAAATTTCGGGGTATTGATGGAGTTCATGACGGAGAGAAATAATTTTCCGCAAATTTTCTTTGTTCACGTTAAACCACCTCGCCGCGAATGATAGCACTTAGGGAAAAAGCCGGGCAAATGTCGCTGTGAGAAGGAAGAAAAAGCCCCCGGATTCATTCGGGAGCATCAGCCCTTATAGGAACATTCGTAACCTTATACGAGGGCACATTCCCCATGCTGAACGGTTTCAATCCCTTATAGGAACATTCGTAACTTTATCGCTAGTGCTCTGCTTGGTAAGAAAAACAGTTTCAATCCCTTATAGGAACATTCGTAACGAGGCAATGGTTGGATTTAAAGACTATGCTGATCTCGTTTCAATCCCTTATAGGAACATTCGTAACGAAGAGGAAGAAGAGGAAGTAAAACCTAAGAAGGTTTCAATCCCTTATAGGAACATTCGTAACCGGCCATTATAAATACACTTTCCGGCTATCTTCAGAGTTTCAATCCCTTATAGGAACATTCGTAACCTAAATGGAAATTATATACAAACTATTCCGTTTGGTTTCAATCCCTTATAGGAACATTCGTAACCCCTCGATACACCGCATGATTACTATGTCGCGAATTTTAACACGTTTGCAGGAATTACGCAATGTAGCATTCTCCAAACTCGCAAATTCTCGCAAATACTGAGAGCGTATTTTTCTCCTCCTTCCGCACATCTCAGCAAAAACTCAATTTTTCACACCTCAAAAATGGCTTTGGTCAGACCGCAAAATTTCCCGAAAATTAATCCCTTGCACTGACAGAATTTATGACGCGGAAAAAGCCTGACCATTACGCGCATCTAATTGTCTGACAATTTCACAGAGATTACAACCCAATCACACCGAACATTATCACGCCCGCAATAGCACTCAGCATTAACACTTTAGGGATTGAGACGTGAAACTTCAGCAGGAGAATCAAATCTACAGCTCCCAAAATCACAGAAGGCACATGAATATTCCCGGCCTCAGCATAATTCACAAGCACCAAGTCAACCACAACTCCCGCAACCATTCCCACGCACGCAGGACGCACGCCCGTCATGATTTCGCCGAGCCTCTTGTTGTCCCGAAACTTGTCGAAAAATACCGCAGCAGCCGCGCATAATGTGTATGTCGGACTCAATGCTCCCATGTTCGCCACGAACGCGCCGAGAATCCCCGCCGCCCTCATTCCCGCAAATGTCGCGCAGTTCAGACCGAGCGGGCCGGGAGTCATCTCAGCAATCGCTACAATGTCTGAGACTTCATGAGCCGTCATCCATCCGTGAGAAATCATTTCAGCCGATATTAACGGAATCATTGACAGACCGCCGAAACTCGTAAAGCCGATTTTCACGAAGCTCCAGAATAATTCAAGCAGAAGCATCAATGACTCCTCCTCTCGTAAAATTCGCACATCATTAACCCCAACACCGCGCCGATAATCACGAGCCATACAGGACTCATTCTCAGGAAGAAATACAGCCCGAACATCACAAGCGCAATCACATAGCACGGCGGAAATTTGAACGCGCTCTTAACCATTCCCATCAACGCAGAAAGTATCACGGGCGCAACTGCTGTACGTACTCCGCGCATTGCAGACGCTACCCACAAATTACTCTGGAACGCCGTATAGAAGCTCGTAATCAGAATCAAGACTATCATCGGAACCGTAATCATTCCGAACATGCACGCGACTCCGCCCCAGAATCCCGCCATGCGATGGCCGAAAAACATTGCGATATTTCCGATCATTGTTCCGGGAAGTGAACGGCCTATGCTGGTTATGTCGAGTAATTCCTCGTCTGTGATAATCTTGTCGCGGTTGACGTAAATCTCTTTCATCTGAGCTACTATGCTCCAGCCTCCTCCGAATGTGAACGCCCCGAATTTCAGGAACTGTATATAGAGTTTTGCAAGCAAGATGATTCCCCCTTTGCGTGAAATTATACATGTGTATGTGCTGAAAAATTCTTTATGGAAAGGCACAAAAAAACAAGGCTTTATGCTATAATTTGTTTGCTTAAAACGTGCACACAATTAGTGCATAGCATATCACCTTGTTGTAGTGTCATTATATCACAAGGCAACGAGGGTGTGAATTAGTTGTGTGCAAAAAATTTTTCCCGTTTCACAAAGTAACACGCGCTCAGGGTTTGCAGTAACCAGTCTGCAAGGGGATTCATCTGTTAATAGGCGACAGATGAGAGAAGCAAAAAGAATTAGGAGGAAAGATTCACATGAAGAAAATGCACAAAGGATTCACGCTCGTAGAATTACTGATTGTTATCGGCATCATTGGTATTCTCTCGGCAATGGGTGTAGTAGGCGGTTCGGAGGCAAACAACATAGCGAACGCAAACAAGATAATTGAGGAGTTCAAGATTATCAGCGCGGCAATGAACATGTACTATGCAGACGACAGATCAACGGCTGATACAGTATCGGATGTAAGCAAAATAAAGGAAGGTCTTGCGCCTTACGTAAAGAGTACAACTATGATTGCGGATGCTGCAAATACTATCGGAAAATTTTTCATCACAATTTCTGATGGTCAGTGGTGGCTAGACTATACACTGCCTGATGGTGAATCTAAGGTAGCCAAAATACTCGCGAACAAAGCAGAGGCGGAAGGACTCAAAGCAACAGCTGCGGAAACAGGCGGAACTACAGATGCTCCAACTACAAATCCATATGTCGCCGCTAGTGGCAAAGTAAATGTTTATTACCGCGTCCGCTAACCACACACGAATCACGACAAACCTATAACCAAACAACACAATACAAAACGAGAGTCCCCCATCGCCTATTGAGGGACTCTCACTCTTTCTCACGCTTTCTTGTTCTCACGTTCCTTTTCCGCAATAAGATCCCGCAATACCGCAGCACGCTCAAAGTCCAGCTTGTCCACAGCGTCCCACATTGCCCGCTCAAGCTCTGACACGCTCATTTTCCCCGGCGATTTCGTTCTGCGAGTCCCTTCACGATTCCCCGAATGACTCACATCACCATACGCCGCAGAAAGTTCAGACGGCAGCAAGTCCTTAACGCTTTTCGTTATGCTTACGGGCGTAATGTTGTTCTCCTCGTTGTACGAAACCTGACGCGCACGCCTCCTCTTTGTCTCGTTCACTGCCTGCGCAATGCTGTCGGTCATAACATCCGCGTAAAGTATCACCCTGCTGTTTACGTTCCTCGCAGCACGTCCCATTATCTGAATCAATGAACGGTACGAACGCAGATAGCCTTCACGGTCAGCGTCAAGAATCGCAACAAAAGTTACTTCCGGCAAGTCCATTCCCTCGCGCAGAAGATTTATCCCGACAAGGACATCAATTTTCCCGGCGCGCAAATCACGTATCAATTCAGCACGCTCAAAAGTATTCAGCTCCGAATGAATATACTTCACGCGGAACTGCAATTCCTTCAGGAAGTCGGCTAAATCCTCTGAAGATTTCTTTGTGAGCGTCAATACGAGAGAACGCTCGCCCCTCTTCACATTCTCACGCAGCTTGTCAATCACATCATCAATTTGATTCTCAGCGGGAAGCACATCAACTTCAGGATCAGGAATCCCCGTCGGGCGTATTATCTGCTCGGCAATAACGCTTGATGAATTTATCTCGTAATCCCCCGGAGTCGCTGACACAAATACTGCCTGCTTTATCCGCGACTCAAATTCATTCCATTGAAGCGGCCTGTTATCCATGCACGAAGGAAGCCGAAATCCATTCTCGACAAGTACATTCTTGCGGGCTTTGTCGCCGTTGTACATTCCGTGAACCTGCGGTAATGTTATGTGCGACTCGTCAACTATCAGCAGGAAATCTTCCGGGAAAAAGTCAATCAATGTCCCCGGCGGCTGACCGTGAGTCCTTCCGTCAAGATACACGGAGTAATTCTCAATCCCCGAACAGTAACCCGCTTCCGTCAACATCTCTAAATCATAAAGAGTCCTCATCTTGATTCTCTGAGCCTCGACAAATTTCCCCTTTGCTGTAAATTCGGCGACTATGCGCGATAATTCCTCCTGGATTTTCGGAGCTGCGTTTGAGATTGAGTCTTCCTGAGTAACATAATGCTGCGCGGGGAATATGCTTGCCTCCTTCACGGTCTCTATCACATGGCCGGTCAAAGGGTGCGTGATGTCAATGCGTTCTATTTCGTCGTCAAAAAATGTCGCTCGTATGCAGGTCTCATCTTCATATGCCGGAAATATCTCTACAGTATCACCCCTGACTCTGAATTTCCCCGGCTCCGGCGTAAAATCCGTACGCTCGTAATAATTTCCCACAAGGCGCGCTAAAAATTCCCGTTCGTCAAGTTTATCGCCAACGTGAAATGAGATTATTGCGTTCTCGTAAGTCTCTCTCATTCCGAGTCCGTAAATACATGAGACACTAGCCACGACAATGAGATCATGACGCTCAATTAATGCCTTTGTCGCTGAGAGGCGTAATCGTTCTATGCGGTCATTCACAGAAGCGTCTTTCTCTATGTATGTGTCTGTCTGCGGGATATATGCTTCAGGCTGGTAGTAGTCATAATAGCTCACGAAATATCTTACGGCGTTTTCCGGGAAAAATGCTTTGAACTCGCTGTAAAGCTGTGCCGCAAGTGTCTTGTTGTGCGCGAGAATTAATGCGGGCCTGTCAAGGTTTGCGATTACGTTTGCGACTGTGAATGTTTTTCCGCTGCCTGTAACGCCCTTCAGAGTCTGGAAACGATTCCCGGCCATGATGCTTTTTGTGAGAGAGTCTATAGCTTGCGGCTGATCTCCTGACGGCGGCCACTGAGAATGAAGAACAAAATGTTTCTGGCTGTTCACGAAAATTTTTCCCTTCTTCATATTCTTGAATGACGATATTATAGCCATAGATTGACATGAAGAAAGGCATATTGTGATTGTGAAATGGGATTTTCTGAGATAAGTTTATGGAGGCGGCACCCAGATTCGAACTGGGGGTAAAGGATTTGCAGTCCTCTGCCTTACCACTTGGCTATACCGCCCTGCAAACGAGCAATAATTTTAGTGATTTATCCCGCTTTCGTCAAGATTTATTTTTTCCCGTCCTTTTTTCTGCGCTGAAGTCTCACTTTCTTTGCGGTCTCAGCGATTTTCTTTTTCACAGTCTCTACAACATCGCTTACTGTTTCAGGTGCTTTCATGTCAAGTTTTCTCACAGACTCAGCACTCCCGATTAGAACCGCTATAGGGTGCATGATGGGTATATTCTCGCATACGATTTTGATGATTGATATGATGGGAGTCGAAAGTAATGCGCCGGGTATTCCCCAGATCATTCCCCAGAGCAATAATGACAGGAGAATCATAACGGGACTAACGCCTAACTTGTCGCCCATAACTTTAGGCGTAATCACGTTGCCTATGAGGAGCTGAATCGCCGTCAACGACACAAGAACCATAAGAGGCCGGAAAAGCCCCGGCGAGAATTGTATTATGGCCATGACAACAGGAGGAATCGTAGCGATAATTGATCCTACAGTCGGAATAAAGTTAAGCAGGAATGTTAGTACTCCCCATCCCGCCGCGAGTCTCACGCCGAGAGTCGTAAGAACAAGCCACGCACATACGCCCGTAGCAAAGCTGATGAGAGTCAGAGTCCCAAGATACTGGCTGACCTGTTCAGAAATTGTTGACAGAATTTTTCTCACACGCTCAGAATTCTTCCCGAATGCCTTGTTGATTTTGTCATCAAGAAACGGTGCTTCTATCATCATGAACATCAAGAACACGAGAGTCATTACGAATTTGCTTGACAGGGCGATAATCACGGATGAAATATTGCTTGCGTTTGCGCGTAAGATTGTGAACCAGTCAAAATTTTTCACAGTTTCAGGAGGAACGCTCAATGTCTGCATGAGTCCCGCTGACCATTCTATGAGCTTCTCTGAATATTCCGTGTAAACGTGAGCGAACTCGACAACCTGAGACGCAACGAACTTGAATCCTAAAAGCCCGACTCCCGTAAGAATCGCGAAAACGAGAATGACATTTGACCACGCATTGAAGCGCAAAACATTTCCGAGCTTTATGACGGGTCTTAACATCTGGAGAATGAACCAGGCGATTACGAGCGGGATAAATACATTGCTTGCGACATTGAGGACGGAGCATAAAACTACAGCCGAAAGAAAGGTCATGAGAGCGAGAAGCATTTTCATGTGAGAAATATTCATCTCCTGTTCTTTTTGTGAAGGATGAAAATATTATAGCGCAAAAAAAAACTCCCCCCGCTTTAATGGGAGGAGGAATATTATTCTTATTTCTTTTTCCTGCGTGAGCGTGAATGAATCATTTTCTCGAAGTCGTCAGCGTTCTGTGATTCTGGTGAAGTTTCTGATGATGACGCGCCTATAGTCTGGGCTGATTCTTCCGGCTCTGAAGTTGTTTCGGAGATTTCCGGCTCCTTGTCAGCTTTCTTCTTTCTTGTGCGTGTTGATGATGATGATTTGCCTGATGTTTTGCCCCGGCTCTTTTTGCCTTTTTGACTGTTTTCGGCCTCAAAAATTTTCGTTAGAGTGTCGCGCCCTGTAAGCTCTTTCTCGATTTTAGGCGCAAGATCCATCGCGGCTTTTGTTATGGCTGTTCCCTCGATCCCGCCGAAATCGGAATTTTCGACACCAAAACCGTATGCCGTAAGCCCCGTGTCAGACTTTTCTGCAAGAGCCTCTGCCGCTTCAGCGAAAACTACCTCGCCCGTCTCTACTTTTACGACTCTCACATCAAGCGTGGCTTTCACTTTCTGCTTTGCCGTCCCTACAGAAATAGGGAGTCCGAATATCGGAACTGCCGCCCCGGATGCAGCCCGTGAAAGCTCCGTTATTGACCCCATCAGGATATATTCACACCCTGCGAGCTTGCCGATTTTTGCGGCTGTCTCATCGTCAAGAAGCGCGTACATTCCCAGCTTAAGCTCATTGGCTACGTCATCAAGCCTTTCACGCTCAACAAGCATAAGCCCTTTTGACTTGTACAGGAAACGCCCGAAAATGTCGGATATTGACGCGGCCAGCTTGTCGGGTACGTCGTAAGTCTTGCTGTCAAACCTCATTATACCCAGCCTTGCGCGTCCTGGAATACCCGTATCATCAGCATATGACGAGGCCGCAAAAGACAAAGCAACAGCCAGGCACAAAACCATGCGGAACAGTCTGCCGTTCTTCAGCATAAAATATTCTCCTTGTCTGTTTATATGGATTTAGGCAATTATAGCATAATACAAAAAGACTCCCCCCGTTTTATTGGGAGGAGCTAGAGAAATTACGTGAATGTGATTTACTTAAGCTCTGAGAAGTACTTGATTGTGCGAACCATCTGGCATGTGTAGCTGTTCTCGTTGTCGTACCATGAAACTACCTGAACAAGCGTCATGTCATCGCCTACGGGCTTGCACTTTGTCTGTGTCGCGTCAAAAATTGATCCTGCTGTGCTGTCAATAATGTCGGATGAAACGATCTCGTCTGTGTTGTACTCGAATGACTCTGTTTCTTCCTTCTTCATCTGCTCGTTGACCTGCTCTTTTGTCCATGTGCCTTTTACAACCGCGTCAAGGATTGTTGTTGAGCCTGTCGGTGTCGGGACTCTCTGCGCTGCTCCGTCAAGTTTCCCGGCTAATTCAGGAATTACGAGTCCGATAGCTTTTGCCGCGCCTGTTGAGTTCGGTACGATGTTGCACGCCGCCGCTCTTGCCCTGCGCAAGTCGCCTTTGCGGTGAGGGCCGTCAAGAATCATCTGGTCGCCTGTGTAAGCGTGTACTGTCGTCATGAATCCTGAAACGATAGGCGCAAGATCATTGAGGGCTTTTGCCATCGGTGCGAGGCAGTTTGTTGTGCATGATGCCGCTGAAATGATTGTGTCTGATGCTTTGAGTGTCTTGTGGTTTACGTTGTATACGATTGTCGGAAGGTCGTTGCCTGCGGGGGCGGAGATAACTACTTTGCGCGCGCCTGCTTTGATGTGGGCTTCAGCCTTTGCTTTTGACGCATAGAACCCGGAGCACTCTAACACTACGTCAACTTTCAGATCTCCCCAAGGAAGCTCCTCTGCTTTGGGCATTGCGTAAATTGTGATGGTCTTGCCGTCTACTGTGATTGTGCCTTTGTCATCGTCAAAGTCTACTTTGTGGGGGTAACGTCCGTGTGTCGTGTCGAACTTGAGAAGGTGAGCGAGCATTTTGGGTTTCACAAGGTCATTGATGGCGACGACTTCATAGCCTTCTGCGTCAAACATCTGGCGGAAAGCGAGTCTGCCGATTCTGCCGAAGCCGTTAATAGCAACTCTTACAGCCATAATAAAAATTTCCTCCTGTTAATTCTTTGTGTGTGAATGCGGATATTATACAACAATTCAAGCGCAAGAAAAGCAAGAAAAAACCCGGCGTTTTGCACCGGGCTTTTAAGGGTTGGAGTTTTATATGTGAGAAAATTTCTGCCGCTGTCTGATTTAGCCCTGTAACAGGCTCATTACTGACTGCGGGAGCTGGTTCGCCTGAGCAAGCATACTCGTACCGCTCTGGTTGAGAATCTGAAGTTTCACGAAGTTCATCATTTCCTGCGCCATATCTGCGTCTCTGATTCTGGACTCCGCCGCTGTCAGGTTCGTCATTGTCGTTGTCAGGTTCTCGCTTGTGTAGTCGAGTGCGTTCTGGTATGCACCGATTTTCGCGCGCTGCGATGATACTTTGTTGATTGCCGCGTCAATCTGCCCGATTGCTTTCGATGCTGACTCGCGTGTCGTAACGTTGATGTTTGTTACGCCGAGTGATCCTGCTGACATGTTGCCGATGTCTATTGCGATGTCTTCTCCCTCGTTCGCTCCGATCTGGAATACCGTTGAGCTGTCAACAAGGTGAATTATTGCCTCATACTGTGTGTCGTCAGGCTCAAGGATGAAATTCTTTTCGGCCTCGCTCCATTTTGCTTTGATGTTTGCGGTTGCGTCAAATTCGATGTCTACATTCGGGTGAAGGACTCCGATTAATTTGTTGTCCGACACTTTTACGTTCGTTGCGCCCTGAATGGCGATTCCCGTGTGAGCGTCATATATCGATGCCCTGAATGCCGCCGTTGTGCCTTCTTTCACGGTGTTGAGCGCGAATGTGTTAATGAGGTCCTCATCTCCGCTAAACGTAAGCTCACCGCCGAGTCCTGGAAGAATTGACCTGAACATGAACGTGCCGGGTACTGTTTCGAGTCCCTGTGAGTCCTCATTGCCCTTCTCAACGAACGTGCAGAATTTGCTTGCGCCTGAGCCGTCAACATATTTCGCCTGGCCTAATTCCGTGCCGATTGCGTAGTTGAATTTCTCCTGAAGCTCGCGGATTGTGTCAGTCCCGTAAACTGTTACAGTTGCGCTCTTGCCGTCGCCCTGGTTGATTGTGATAGTCTGAGGATTCTCAAGCATGAACACGCCGGACGAGTTCCAGAAAATATTGAGGTCGCGGAGTTTTGTGTCAAGAGTCGCTGTCTTGCCGATATACGCTGCTGTGAATGAAGCTAGTTTGTCGCCGTTTGCTGCGGCAGCTGCGTCTGTCGTGAAACTGTCAGTTGTCGTGAGGATAATATCACCGTCATACACAGTACCGTTTTCACCGTTGAGATAAAAATTGCGGAAATGGATTTCTTTGCTGTCAAGGGCATTGTTTGGGTCAAGGCCGAATGTTACAGCACTTCCGCCCGTATAGGTTCCATCTGTAGCGCATGTAACAGTAGCCGGATCAGTACCCCATTTGCTTGGCCAGTTCTCGTCCTGCGTTCCTGAGACTGCTACGCCTATAGTGCCGGTTGCGGTGAAATTGTAGACGAACTTTGTGCCGACTTCGATGTTGTCAATCTGAGTAGTATCAAGCGTAATTGTACACGCTTTATCCTTGCCTGTGCCTAAACCGAGTTTTTCTCCTACATCTGTTCCTCCGCTGGTTACTATGATTTCGTCCTCAAGATAATTTGACACATTGCCGTCAGTGCCAAGTACGTTTGAAGTTGCGCGTAGTGTTACGCTCGTGTTGTCCGCTGCTTTCGACACGACTTCAAAGAGAACATTTGCGTTTGCTGTCTGGCTGTTATCACCTGTGAACGCAATAGCAGGAGTCGTTAATATATCCTCTAAGCCTGCATTGTAGAATCCTGTCAATACAGGTGCTCCCGCTGCTGCTGCTGCCTTAGTAACCGTGTAATCCGCCGCCGGAAGGTTGTCAACCGTAACATTCTGAATGCCCTTGTCCACAACCATATCCGTGATTACATTCGGGTGCTTGATCGTCATAACGGCTGACTTCTGCACCTGACCCGTTCCTGTCTGGCTCGGATCAACGTTCACCGTGATTTTGTAGTTGCCCTCAAAGGATTTCTTCTGCCCGAACTGGTCAATCTCCCTCAGTGAACCGCGCACGTATACTTTCACGCTCTGATTGCTCGATGAGGTTATACCCGCCGAGGAGCCGTCAAGAAGCCTCTTTTTGTTGAACTGTGTCGTCTTCGCTATTCTGTCTATCTGGTCTTCAAGCTGATCTATTTCCAGCTGTATATAGCTTCTGTCCTGTGCTGTAAGTGTGTCGTTGCTGGCCTGAACCGCAAGCTCGCGCATTCTCTGAAGCATTGAGTTCGTCTCGCCTAACGCGCCTTCCGCAACCTGAAGCATTGATGTAGCGTCCTGTGTGTTTCTGATTGCTACTTCAAGGCCGGAAATCTGTGCGCGCATTTTCTCGGAGATTGCGAATCCTGCTGCGTCATCTGCGGCTGAATTTATGCGGAGTCCTGTTGAAAGTTTCTGTATGGACTTCTCCATCGCGCTGTTGGTGCTGTTCAGCGAGTTATACGCCGTGAGCGCGGGTATGTTGTGATATATCCTCATCGTTATAAGCCTCCTGCAAACGGGAATTTTTCCCCGTCTCTCAATTTTTTGTTTCGTGCTGCATTCCTTTGCAGTGTTATCGGCTTCCCTGCCCTCACACGTTATATATCGGCCTGCGAGTCTGAGACTTTAATTTGTGAATGGCGTTGATTTGACATTGGCGCGAAATTTGGTATTATACCTTTCGTTTTGCCTTTACGGGTGGTTAGTTCAGAGGTAGAACGCTTCCTTGACACGGAAGAGGTCAGAAGTTCGATTCTTCTATCACCCATAAAAATTTGGAGACTTGCTTTTAACGGCAGGTCTCTTTTTTTTTTGTGCTGAAAATTTTATGTGAGTCATATTTTTGTTACGGTGTTGTTGTTGTGAAAAAATTTTCTGCAATGCTTCTCGTTGTCAAAGGTTAATGGGAATTTTTGTAGCTGTAAAGGTAGCTGTAAAATTTTTGTGAATGAGATTGCGTTTTGAGTCCGTAAAGATTCTGAGGGCGGTTTATTTCTGACATTTTGAGGATTGCGGGCGCGGTTTGTCTTTTGCGTTTTAAGATTGCGGGTGCATTTTGTTTTTGACGGCTTAAGAATTAGAGTCTCAAAATCAAATGAGCGGTTCGATTCTGAGACTCTTAATTTCAAGCGGCAATTATGATTTCATTTCTTCAACGAGAGAATACAGCTTGCGTACGGATTCTTCTTTGTCGTTCATCGATTGTATTTCGTGATAACGCGCTTCATATCCGGATAATTTTCCGGCGGCCATGTCCTGAGTCAGGCGGGTATATTCTGCGGTCAAATCTTCCGTCCAAATTCTTAGGCTGTCAGGGAAAATCACATCAAACTCAAAATCTTCTGTCCTGCGCTCTAATTCTTCTTCAATTTCTGCGCGTTCGTCTTCTGTGAGGGGCGAATCACCTTCATCAAGCAGCAAATCAGCTTCAGGCGGATAAAGCAGAATATTGCGGATATTGTTCGACGGGTTGAAGTAATCTTTCACATACTCCCTTGGGAAATCTTCTTCCCACGATAATGAAACGGAATAATCACGGATATTAACGCTTATGTTGATTTTGTATTTCACGGTATCACCTTCCCTGCTGAAAATATAGCACAAAAAAAATACCCTCAGTTTTTAGGCTGAAGGTATTAATTTCGTCCGTTAATCTTGTTCCTGAGTCCCGGGATTATCGCGGCGGTTTCTGTTTCGTCTTCTGGGATAACGGCTCGGAATTGGGTTTCTTGCGTTCATTTTCTCGGTTAATTCCCTCTGAGCGCGTATTCTCATTGTCGCGGGGCCGGGCATCCTGACTTCTTCCGGCTCAAATTTCGGAATGATTACGACTTTACGCGAGGGAGATTCGCCGACTGACTCGGTCGTAACGTCATTGCGATTCTTCAGCGTCGTGTGAATTACCCAGCGTTCCCACGATGCCATAGGATCTAATCTCACGGGACGGCCATACTTCACCGCCTGACGTGCTGTAGCTTCCGCGAGTCTCTCAAGGCTCTTTGTCCTTCTCGCACGGTAACCGCATGAGTCGATTTTGAGTCTCGGTTCGCTCTTCGGGTCTCTCAGCGCAAGATTCACTATGTACTCCATACCCTTCAACGCATCACCGTAACGCCCTACAACGTAATCCGCTGAGTCCTCGCCCTGAATGTCAAGCATATTTCTTTCAGTCTCAGACATAACCGAATGTGCGTCAAAATCCATCAGCCTCAAAATTTCGTCAACAAACTCTCTTCCACGCTCCATAATGTCGGGCCGGGCGTTTGCTGTAACCTCAACGCGGATTTTCTTTGTCCCGAAAAGTCCCAAGAACCCCTCTCGCTCGCTTCCGGTAATTTCCGCGTGCAAATCCTCAACAGGCAGCTTCCATTGACGCGATGCCTCGTTAAGTGCCTCCTGTATGTCAGAAACTTCAAGCGTTATTTTTCTTTCCTGAATCATTTTGTCTTTGGTTTCTCCTTATACAGCGTTGGCTTCTGGCTCATTTCCGCGCTCGTCTTCTTTGAGACTTTCAGCTGATGAATTATTCCCATCAATGACGATACGCCCCAATACAGCAAGACTCCTCCCGGAAGCCCGAAACATATAAACGTCAGGAACAGTGGCATAAACCAGTTCATCATGGCCATCTGCGAATTTCCCGCGCTCGTCAAGTGCTGCTGAAGCCATGTCAGATAGGCGATAAGTATCAGCAGTATGAAGTTGAAGATCCATGTCCCTATATGCGAGAAGAGAAGACTCAGATTCGTGAATGATGAGAGAAATACCATGATAAACCCGAGCTGCTCATCAGGAATCCTCACGCCGGACTCATCAACAAGATTCAGGGCCTCCGAAACCGTCGTAAGAACACTCCCGCCCAAGTTCACGCCGAGAAATGTTACGTTCGTGAATGCCTCTGTCTTTGTGAGGTCATATAACACGCCGTAAAGAAGTATGAATATCGGAAGCTGTATTATTAACGGAAGGCAGCCGCTCGCGGGGTTGACCTGGTTGTCTTTGTAGAGATTCATTGTCTCTTGGTTGAGCCTGTCTTTGTCGTCCGCGTATTTCTCCTGCAAAACTTTAAGCTGCGGCTGTAATTTCTGCATTTTCTCCATGCTCTTCATCTGCTTTGCGGTCAATGGGTGCATTAAGAGACGGACGAGAAGAGTCAGGACGATTATCGCGAGTCCCCACGCGAAATTTGTACCTATTCCGATTGATGTTATGCCGCCGTGAATTGTCTCAAGCAATCCCAGCAGCAACGCTTTTGCTTGTGCCCACATGTTTTACTGTTTCACCTCTCGTAATTTTTTCGGCGGAAGGTCAACGCCCCCCGGATTCCAGAACCCGCACTTGAGAATCCTTTTCACCGTCAGCAGAGTCCCGCGCAAAAATCCCCATTCCTCGTAAACACTTATTGCATAGTTTGAGCATGACGGATAAAAGCGGCAGTTGTTCCCTAAATATGGTGAGATTAGATTCTGGTAAATGCGGATTAATGTTACTGCGATGTGCTTCATGATGTGATTAGTTTCCTGCGTGCCATAAGGGACTCTAGCTCGCGCTGAATGTCGGTTGATTTCGATGACAGTCCTTTTGTCTGAAGCGTCAGCACTATCTTCATTCCTGAGATTATGCGGCCTGATATTTGCCTGAAAGCCTCGCGCATTATCCTGCGTCCCCTCGTTCGTATGTGCGCTTTTCCCTGGCGTTTTCCGACAGCGCAGCCGAATTTTATTCCCCCGTCATTGTCCCGCAAATACAATATCCGCACCAGTTCACCGTTTATGCGTGTTCCAGTGCGGAATATCTCATCAAACTCACGGCCTTTTCTCAGCCTTGAGACTTTAAGCACGTGTGAGGAATTTGCGTCCTTTGCGCCTTCTGTTGCGGAGAATTTTGCGCCCTGACGGTGTTTCACTGCGGGCGAGAAATCCTATCTTGCGTTTTCTGGGTAATTTGTGGGGCTGAAATGTTCCCTTCTTCATGAACTGGCTACTCCTTTGTGAAATGAAATGATTGCCGAATTATAGCACAGTGAAAATTTAGTGTACAATGACGGCTCAAGGGGGAATCACGTTGAAACAATTTATTATCGTTACGGGCATGAGCGGAGCAGGAAAGACGATGACCCTGAAAGTGCTTGAGGATTTCGGCTTCATTACGATCGACAATCTTCCGCCGAAATTATTGCCTCAGCTTTTCGCATTGCTTGAGAAATCTGACGCGCGCGGTGTAGTTGTTACGGTTGATGTACGCAATGTGAACGGCGATTTTGTGAAAGTCATTGATGAAGTTTCAGACGCTTGGCAAGGCACGGTAAAAGTTTTGTTCCTCACAGCGTCCGATGAAGAATTGTTGCGTCGTTACGAAAGGACTCGCCGCGTTCATCCTCTGGGCAAAGGACTCTCAATGCGTGAAAGTATACGCGCAGAACGTGAAATGCTTGCGCCCGTCCTCGACAAAGCAGACATAGTGATTGATACGTCAATGATGGATCTTCATCAGCACCGTGAAAGGCTCGTGCGTGAATTTTTCGGGAATGACGGAGGAGTCTCAATCATAATTTCATCATTCGGATACAAGTACGGAGTTCCGCAAGATGCTAGCTACGTGTTTGATGTTCGCTGCCTTCCGAATCCGTATTACGTTGACTCGCTGAAAGACTTAACGGGAAAAGACAAGGCGGTCAAAGATTACCTGCTTCAGTTTGACGAGACCGAAAAATTTTTGGAGCTTGTGAAGAAATTTCTTGACTTTGCGATTCCTCAATTCCTGAGCAATGTTAGAGGGCAGCTTCATGTTGCAATCGGCTGTACTGGCGGCCGTCATCGTTCTGTTGCTGTCGCTGAATGGCTCGGAGAATACTGCGCCTCAAAGTACGAGGGAGTAAGCGTAATTCACAGGGACAAAGGGCACGGCGCGAAATGACACTATTCATACTCGGAGTCATAACGACTCTCATAATTCTATTCATGTTCGGGCGGCTAAAATTCCCATCAGGAAGGCCGGTTATCGAACGCGCAATCAACCGCAGACTCTCCGAAGGGCCGTATATCGTCGCTGTAGGAGGCGGAACAGGACTCTCAACGCTCTTGCGGGGAATAAAATCTTTCACGCGTAATATCACGGCTGTAGTTGCTGTTACGGATGAAGGCGGCTCATCAGGAAGAATCCGAAATGAATGGGGAATGCTTCCGCCCGGTGATGTTCGCAACTGTATCGCGGCTCTTGCGGAAAATGACTCGGAACTCAAACGCATACTTGATTTCAGGTTTGACAGAGGAGAATTGAAGGGGCATAGCTTGGGGAATCTTTTGCTTCTCGCGGTTACGGAAATGAGCGGGGATTTCAGCAAAGCGGTTGAGAAAATGAATCACCTGTTATCGATTCGCGGGCGCGTTCTTCCTGTAACAACTGAGGGCATTACGTTAATGGGAAAAACTCACGACGGACTCACCGTGAAAGGGGAATTGAGCATTTCCGAACATGGCCGTAATTTGTCGGAGATATGGTTAGAGCCTCATGACGCAAAGCCATTGCCGGACGTTTTGAGCGCGGTTGATGACGCTGATGTGATTCTCTTAGGGCCTGGGAGTCTTTTCACGAGCGTTATACCGAATATACTCATGAAAGATTTTGCCGACAAGCTGAGGGACTCAAGCGTGCCAAGTATATACATCTGCAACTTGATGACACAGCCGGAAGAAACTCAGGGCTTCAGCATAGTTCAGCATGTCGAATGGGTAAGCGCGGCTTTAGGGAAATGCCCTGATTACGTCATCACAAACTCTGCGGCAATCCCTGAAGATATTGTTGAACGTTACGCGGAAGAAGGAGCGAGTCCCCTCTATCTTGACGCACAGCAGAAAATCATGATCAACAAAATGGGCTGTGAATATGTTGAGGCTGATATTATGTCTGTGTATGACAGCGCAAAAGAAAAGCGGGTTCTCAGGCATGACTCCCAAAAACTCGCTTCAGTGATATTCAGAATCGTGAGGCAGATTTACGGCGATTAGTTTTGCGGACGTTTTCCGACAGTCTGAATCAGCGTGATATTCTGTGAGGGTGAAAGTTTCATGAGCTTTGCGAGATTTTCAGCGTCAAATGAGCCTCGCACAACGCAATTCCATCCCATAGCCGCGCAGTAAAGATAAACATTCTGCATTATCGCCCCTGTATGAGCAAAACCCCATCTTTGTACAAGCTCTGCGGGGGCTTTCATGTCCTCCCAAAGTGAAACATCATGAACATACGCGAGATTTACGGCCGCTTTTGCTACGAAATCCTGTTTTCCCGTTTCGGCTCTGTGATCTCCTTCCGCAACAAGCTCAAGTGTATTTTCTTTCGGGTCATACTTGAAGACTCCCTCATGTGTGAATACGTATATCGTTGTGTCCTGTTTTCCCATTGCGACGGGGTAAACTAATTTTCCGTCAGGGCGGTTGACTCCTCCTGCTGCCCATAAGAGATTTGCGAGTTCCTGAGGCGTGAAATCTCCTTCAGCAAAATTCCTGTCTGACCTCCTGAATGTCAATGCGTCAACGAGAGTCATATCAGACGCTTTGTCGTGCGCGGGAAGTTTCAAAGGCTCGGAAAAAGCACATCCGGCCGTGACCATAACAACAAGCAACGCAGTAATAATTTTACGCATAATTCATCGCTCCTAACTTAATCTCAACTGGATAATTTGAGCCTCGATATTCTGAAGCTGAGTCCGTAACTGTGCTTTAACGTTTTCGTCCTGCTCGCGGTTCAACTGCTGCTGAATTTCGTTCTTCTGACGCTGTAATTCTTCAAGTTCGTCATCACTGCTTGTGCTTGAAGTTTCTGATGATGAATTTGCGCTTGACGGCTGGGGAGCGGCGTTTGATTTCGGGGACTCTGATTCTGTTCCGGCCTGTGATTTCCCGGTGCTTTCAGATTTCGGCGTGTAATCGACTCTAAGATTCCCGGACTCGTCATGTGATACGCTGTAGACTCCTTCTGCCTTAATTCCTGCGGGGTTGTCTTTGTCGTAAGTGTCAGCTTCTGCAGCTTGTGATTCATTCTGCACATTCTGATTCTGAAGCGCCTGCTGTGATTCTTGAGCCTGACTCGCTGACTGCGCTTCACGTTTTGCGCGTATCATGTACTGCCCTGATACCTGCGCTGTGTTCTGTATGCTTTCAACGCTCATTATGATTACTTCCTTTCATATGGATAAAGCTATAATACTCCTAATTACCCGTTATACGTAAGGAGATTTTATGAAATGCGAAAAATTTTCACGGCTCTGATTTTCTCATTGCTCGCTGGTGTCTCATATTCCGCAGAAGTTCCGCGCGCGAATCTTGACGAGGCTGAAAGATTCTTCAACAATGCGTACATTCACTTCATGAGGCGGGATTACAGGGACGCGCAAGTATATTTAGACCAGGCAATACGCGAGAATACATACATGGTTGACTATTATCTTTTGTCGGCGTTAAACCTTAACCGCATGGGCTATACTGACGAATCAATGACGGCGTTAAACGGCTATCTTGAAGTCCGCCCGCTTGATGTCTCAGCACCGAGAATACGCAGGAATTTTGACGAACAAGACAGGGTATTGCGCTCCGTTCTCGGCACTGCTCCGATTCCTGTGTCATGGCGATATTCAGAGTCAAACGTACAATCCGAATGGAACACAGGATATACCCGGCCTTTCAGCATTAAGGGACTCGGAAAAGTCCGCTCGCTGGGAAATACTATCTGCATTCCCGATCAGTTCGGCGACAAGTTATACATTCGTCAGCAATACAGGAACTTCATGGGCATACCGGGGAGTCTGCGTTCTGCAAACGTGCCTTCACCGGTGATTTCGATTCCTATGGGTGACGGGACATTCAGAATCTTCAACGCTGACGGCGAAATGTACACGCTTAACTCTTCAAGCCTTAACGAGGAAAATGTTTCAGCAGATTACGCCGTGACTCTTCCTTCAGTTGTTGTTACTGACGCGGAAATGATTGCGGAGAATCTTTTTGCCGTCTCAGACCCCGCAGAGAGAAATATTGCCTTCTACAGCACAGCAAGAGGTGATATACGAGTCAGATATTGGCGGCCTCCGTTAAGGGACGGTGATTTTCTCTTTGAGCCTGTTGCGCTTGAAAGTTATGCTGACTGGTTAGCAGTTGCTGACAGAATGAATGACCGTATATATCTCGTAAACGTAATAAGCCATGAATATTTTGACATTCGCGGAATAAGCAAGCCCCGTGATTTAGTCTGGTCAGGAACAGGAGAGTTATACGTTCTCACGGACGAGGGAAATATTTACGACTTCATTATTGATTTCGGGACTCGTACTTACGCAAACAGATACGCGGCCGCCTGGCGTGAAGGCATAAAAAACGCGTGGTCATTCTTCAAGACTCCTGAGGGCGATATTAGCTGGTTCGACATGAGCGCGTCAAGAATCTACAAGTCCATAATGATGCCCGACCGCGATGATGTCCCCGGCTTCCTCAGCATATATAACCCGTCAATAGCTTCCGACACTGCTAACCGTGAAAGTTTCATCATTGACGCTGTTTTGATGTCGCCGTTCATGCACTATGCGAACAACGCAAGAATTATCGCTCAGTCAGTGTGGAATGATCGTAACATGCGCTGTAATGTCATATGGCAGAGACCGCGAAATTTTGACGCAGTACTGTTTCACGCTCCTGTTCCGCGCGGCACTGTTTTTCCGTTAAACGTTAGGCCGTCGCAGATTAATTCCGGGCGTGATGTCTCGTCTGTATTGTCGTCAGTGTGGCTTCTTCACCGTGAGACTCTCACAAACGTTATTGTTGACTCATCGATAAATTTTACGGAAGAAGATATGCTGATGCTTCTGAAATTCTGTATGCTTAACGGGTTAGAGCTTGATATTTACGCCCGCGAAGTTCCGTCATTGGGTTTAGTGCGCGCAAGTTCATTCACGGGCGGGAAGACTCTTTATGCTCTTGGTGATACGCTTGATTTGCCGGTGCAGAGGACTCATTTGCAGATTCAGATTCCTCTGCCTGAAGAATTATCGTCATCAGGTTATCCGGGGCGTTCAATGCTCGCAGTGTATCTTGACGCGGGACTCATACAGTCGCGCTCATGGATTCCGCTGTACCCTGACATGTTCACGCGATAATCACCGCAAATATTCGGGGCGGTAAAGATCTCCGTCAATCTCGTAATCCGGGAGAGTCGGAACTGTCTTCACGGAATGGCTTTCAGACGGCGGGAAATATCCGTAAATTATCCCGATTAATGATTTGTCCTGACTCTGAATGATTACCCTTGTCGGCGTAAACGTGAAAATCATATTGTCATGATGAATTTCCGTCTGAATTTTCCCGGGATTCTTCTGCGAGTTGAGATCGTCAATGCTGTTTTTTCCGTAACGCCCTAATGATGAGAGATAAGCATAGTCAAAATCTTCCGGGGCTACTTTTCCTGCTTTGAGGCGTGAAATCTGATCGTCAGCAGAAAGCCTCAGAGGGTCAAGAACAGGCGAGTTCATGAGAAGGACAATTGCGGCCATGAAGAGAACGCACGCGATATTAACGCGCCCGATTGACACAGGCCAGTTGCGCGCGATTACTGTACCGGCGTAAGCGACTCCCCATATCCCCGTCGTGATTGCGAGAAATCCAGCCTGCACTCTGTCAGTTGTGAGTCCGTACTGTGAGATTCTCAGGTTAAGCGAGTAAAGGCACAAGACAGTGTAGACAGGAAGACACAGCAGCGAGACTTGAGCAAGTATATCAATGCTGCGAGTCCTGAATGCCGATTTTGATCCGTCAAGCCATGCCGCATTAGCAAGAATTATCGTCCCCGCCTGAAGCATCAGCATTAACGTTGAAGCCTGTCCCGTGTTCCATAACGCATTGAGGCTCGATGTTCCTTCCCAGAAGAGGCACGCAAGAAACGCAAGCGACAACAGCGAGAAGAACGGCAGCAGCCACGCAAGCACAGACAGTAACCAGCGGCCAAGCGAATCGATTCCCGGGTGCTTTATCGCAACTGAGATTGATACGGCTATGATTATTGACGTAAGAGGCACAGCGCAAACGGGCGTTATGATTATGAGCGGCACTAAATGAAGTCCCACAATGTCGAACAGAAGCCCGGCTGTGATAAGAAGTCCCCAGAAAACCGCAATAACTATTGAAGCCTGAAACAGAAGGAACAAATTTCTGCAAAGCTGAAAGAATATCTCACTGTACGGAATCTTCCAGCTCCATGAAGCTATACGGCACTGGAAGTAAGGAATGATGAGAAATACGGCCATTGAGATTCGCACAAGGTCTGATTTCTGCGACGGAACAACGTCCGCTTCTCCGTATGACCACAAACGATATGCCCACAACGCCAAAAGCACCGCCGTTAATCCCCCAAGAAGATTCCAGAGTCGCCGCCCCCAATGCTCCTGTGAGAGCCAGAATACGAACGGCACAAGGAATATCACAGTCAGAGGCATAAACGAGAGGAATCGCGGAAAACTTATCTTCAGCTGTGCGAGCGCGGGAAGCCCTGACGTTACGAGTGCGTATATTCCCAGAAATATCCCCTGTATCAGTGCTGTAACCGCAACGCAGATGTATCTGTTCCTGTCTGTTCTGTTCATGATATAGCTATTTCGTGTATGAATACTTCAGGCCGTCCTCTAAAGGCTGAGGGAGAGTCCGTGTTGAAAGAACCGCTGCTCCGTCTTGAAGCTCGACTTTGTGAAGCGTCATAGGAAGCGGGAATCTGTTGAGGTCAAGTATAGGCTGTATGTCTGAAAGTGCTTTCTTTGTTACGTAATCGGGAAGATCCATCTTGTTGATTTTGACTTGCGGATCTTTCAGCCAGATTTCTTTTCCCTTCACGATCTTGAAATTGCTTGTTGCCTCTATCAGTATGTCAAGAAATCCGAACCTGTAATAGCCGCGTCCCGAAAGCCCTGAAGGTGTTATCTTCATAGACATGTCGTGCCATTGGCTTTCATCATCGCCGAATGTCCTGTCTTTTATCGCTTTGTTCACGTCATTCTCGTTGATGTTTGCGATTGACTGAATGCTGATTGCTGTTTTGCATTCTACATTTCCGTCTTTCCAGTTTGAAGGCTCGTTGAATTGCACGTCCCTCATTCTTACTGTGATTCCGTTGACCCTGAAGCCCTCAATCATTAGCCCGGTCAAATTCATGTAGATGTCGCTGAAATGTCCCGTCTCATCAGGAAGAGCATCAACAATAATTTCACCCTTCTCGATTCCGAACTTGCCGACATAATACGCAAGAAGATCGTCAACAGGATCAGCGAATGAAATCCCCGCAAGCATTAACACAAGCAGGGAAGCACAAATAATTTTACGCAAGGTGTAACACCGTCCTAAATGGATTTTTCACACAATTATAATATAACTATGAATAACAGCAGACTAGTTGAAGACATAAAATCATCTCTCGATATTTCGGACATAATCGGGCAGTTCACAACGCTGCGAAAAACACGGCGAGGCTGGTCGGGATTGTGTCCTTTTCACGATGAGAAGACTCCCTCGTTCCATGTCTACGAGGACTCGCAGACTTATTACTGTTTCTCGTGCCATGAAGCGGGCGACATATTTTCTTTCGTCATGAAGAAGAACGGCCTCACATTCCCGGAAGCATTAGAGCTTTTAGCGTCAAGAGCAGGGATTAACATCGAGAGTTACGGACATTACGAGAAGAAACGCGCAAGGACTCTCTATGACGTTATGAGCATGGCCGATGAGTATTACCGCAAGAATTTCGCGAAACTTCCGGGCGGTAAGGCATACATTGAGCGCAGAGACATTAGCGAGTCAGAAGCTGAGTCATTCGGGCTTGGTTATGCGCCTGACTCTTGGGACGGACTCATTCAGGCGATGACTCAGAAAGGAGTCGGGACTCGTGAGCTGCTTGACGCGGGACTAATCATCGAGGGCAAAAAGGGATTTTACGACAGATTCCGGGGACGTGTGATTTTCCCTGTGCGGGATATTTCGGGGAGGGTTATAGCTTTCGGAGGACGGGCGATAGTCAGCGACACAAACGCGAAATACATCAACAGTCCTGAAACAGAGATTTACCACAAGCGCAACAATTTGTACCTTCTGAATGTTGCATCATCACACATTCGCGAAAAGGGTTACAGCATTTTGTGCGAGGGATATATGGACGCATTGAGGCTTCACAAGTGCGGATTCCGTGAGAGTGTCGCGTCATTAGGCACATCATTAACGGCGGAACAGGCCGGACTCCTCAAGCGTTTTGCTGACAGGTGCTATATATGCTACGACGGAGACTCAGCGGGGATAAAAGCTGCTTTACGAGGAATGTATATTCTTGCGGAAAACGGACTCGATGTTCATATCGTGAGGCTTCCTGAAGTCCAGGACCCTGACGACTTTTTACGCGCTAATCCTCCTGAGAGATTCGGCGATGCCCTGAGGGATTCACTGCCGCTAATCCCGTATCACGTTGAGGCCCTTAAGTCTGAGCTTGAAGACCCTTTGCGGAGGAAAAAAGCTGTAAATGATTTGTGGGAGGGCGTGAGGAAGATTAACCCTGACGAATCATCACAGTATATTGCGACTCTGAGTCAGGCGTTCCGAATCCCTCCTGAAGAACTGAGAAAACGAATCTTCAGCCGCGAGTCGAATCCTCATGTCCCAGAAATCAATCCGAAAAGTGAACCGCTAATTATCGACAACGAATTAGAATGCGCGTTTTGTGCCATGCTTGCGCGTTACAGGGAGTGCCGGTTGACGATTAAGCCCGGAGAAATTTACGGCCTGATCACGAACCATGAAGCACAGATTGCGGCGGAAGCTATGATGTCCGGGAATCCTCAGGACGTTTTCAGCATGTGGCGTACAACAGGCGACACGAATCTTATGGGGATAATTGCGCGTGGTGAAACAGTCATTGACGGGATGAAAATACCTCAGGGCGAAAAATGGCAGCATATTTGCTCAGGGCTTGAGAAGCTGAGAATTGAACGCCGTATACGTGAGCTTGAGAAAAAATTTTCATCGAATACGGCGAATGAAAACGACATGGAAGAATTTACTTCACTTCTGCAAAAGTTACAGGGATTAAAGATTTAGTGATGATACTGCGTAAGTTTGATGTTGCTATGATTCTTTCCTGAGTTATGAAGATAACGCCGGGCGGGTTGCTCATGTCATGCAGAATTTCCAGAGCCTTATTGACTCCCGTAATCATGAATGCTGTTGCGAGTCCGTCAGCAAGTGAGCCGTTCTCAGAAATCACCGTAACCGACAGCAAATCACTGTTCACGCTCTGTCCTGTAATCGGGTCAAAGAAGTGCGAGTACTTTTTTCCGTCAATAGTCTTGTAGCGTTCGTAGTTCCCTGACGTAATCACAGCGCAGTCCTTAACGTCAGCAACTAGCGCGGGAGTCCCTGAAGGCGCAAGAGGATTCCTTATGCCGATTCGCCACGATGAGCCGTCAATTTTTCCTCCTACAGCGTGAACATTTCCGCCCAAGTCTATTAATGCTGATTTGACTCCTTTGTCCTTCAACAGCTGGGAAATTTTCCCTGACGCATAGCCTTTCGCTATTCCTCCCAAATCAATGATACATCCTTTTTCACGCAAAAATATTTTGTCATTTGACACAGAAATATTGCGGATGTCAGATAGTTTTACGGCGTGATCAAGGCTTTCTTTTGACGGGATTTTTCCGCCCGCGCTATTAATCTTCCACAGCCTTGTTACGGGGCCGATAAGCGGATTGAAGACTCCCTTTGTGATTCCGTAAAGCCTCATTGCGTCCGAAACTGATTCGAGCGCGTAAGGACTCGGCGTAACTTCCTTTATGCCCGCGTTAATGTTGATGAGTGATATATCTGATGAGGGATTGTACATCGATAAACTTTTGTCAATTTCATCAAGCAATCTCAAAGCGTCATCAAGCGGCGAATCATCATGGCCGTAAATCGTCATCCGTATAACAGTGTTCATTGCCATAGTGTTGCGGGTAAACTCTTCAGGCTCACGGAGACAAAGCGACATTAACCCGGCGAGAATCAAAACGAGAGCGACAATAATTTTTCTCTTCATGGAAAAGACTCCTTTCATGGGATATTATTACACGCAAAAGGAGGAATCAGAATGAAATTTTACGCGGGAATTGACATCGGCGGAACGAACATAAAGACGGGAATTGTTGACGAGGCCGGGAATATCATCAGCGAGGACAGCGTTCCCACAGGAGCAGAAAGACCACAGGAAGTTGTGTTGCAGGACATAATTTATTCGGTGAAGGAGTCAATCACAAAAGCAAAAGTTACGCCCTCAGCTGTAGGAATGGGATCGCCCGGACTAATCGACAGCAAAAACGGATTTGTACTCTACAACAACAATTTGAACTGGAATAATTTTGCG
Source organism: uncultured Fretibacterium sp. (assembly GCA_946183145.1). GTDB lineage: Bacteria > Synergistota > Synergistia > Synergistales > Aminobacteriaceae > JAFUXM01. The sequence continues at coordinate 71,392 of CAMGZM010000012.1, forward strand.
ATTGGCCCGGCCATGACTGAAGCATTAGGAATCCCGGCGGTTCTTGAGAATGATGCGGACGCTGCTGCATTGGGTGAAGTTGTAGCGGGCTGTGCAGAGGGAGCGAAGAGCGCAATGATTATCACGCTTGGGACTGGTGTCGGATCTGGCTATGTTGTTGACGGGAAAATAGTGCGGGGCTGTGAGTTCGGCCACATGGTAATACATCACGGCGGGAGAAAATGCACTTGCGGGCGTTCTGGGTGCTTTGAGGCTTATTGCTCGGCGACGGGGCTAATCAACATGACGAAGGAAGCAATCACGGAGAATCCCGGCGGAATCATGGCGAAAATTGCTGACGTTGAAGGGACTGTGAGCGGGCATACGGTTTTTGACGCGGCGCAGGAAGGTGATGAAGACGCTGTGAAAGTCATCGACACATACACGGAGTATTTAGCGTGCGGGCTTGCGAATCTCGTCAACGGCCTTCAGCCTGAAGTAATAGGAATCGGCGGAGGAATCGGAAAACAGGGTGAAAGATTGCTTGCTCCGTTGCGCTCAAAAGTTCAGCGCGAAATCTACAAGGGACTCGCCCTGCCCCGTATAGTGTCATGCACATTAGGCTACAAGGCAGGGTTAATCGGTGCTGCGATGGCCGCGAAAGTTTAGCCGATAAGCACAACGCTTACATCATTAACGTTTGTACCTGTCGGGCCTGTCATGAGTAATGCGTCAGCCTCTTTCAGCGCGTTATAGGCATCATTGTTCCTTAAGACTTCGGGAATGCTGATGCCTTTTTCCTTGAGGAGAGCCGCTGTTTTTCCGTCAACGATTCCGCCTGCCGCGTCAGTAGGGCCGTCCGTGCCGTCAGAACCGAGCGACGCGACAACAACGCCGTCAATCCCCGAAATTCCTTCAGCCGCCGACAACGCTAACTCCTGATTACGTCCTCCCATGCCTTTGCCCGTGAGATGCACTACTGTTTCACCGCCAGCAATCAAAGCGCACGGAGATTTTGCCGGGTTTCCTGACGTGAGAACTTCCCGCGCAATTCCGGCCATGAATGAACCTGCCTCGCGAGCCTCACATGTTAATGTTGTTGTGAGAATTACGGGTGAATAGCCTTTATCCTTTGCGAGATTTGCGACTGCCCTGCACAATTCCGTAACGCTTCCGGTTATCGTGGCTGTAACATTGCCGAGCTTCTTGGGAGTCTCGTGTGAAAGTCTTTCGAGGAGTCCGGGCTTGAGCTTGAGATTGTATTTCTTCACGATGGCTAATGCTTCAGCGCATGTTGACATGTCCGAGGCTGCCGGGCCTGAAGCTATGCTGTCGAGTCTGTCGCCCAAAACATCAGACAATACGACCATGAACACATGAGCAGGAGCGCATAATTCCGCGAATCTTCCGCCTTTGACGCTGGATAAGTGCTTGCGTATAGTGTTTATCTCTACGATGTCCGCGCCGCATGAAAGCAATTGACTCGTTACGTTCTGCATGTCCTCAAGCGTAACGCCCTCAGCAGGAAACTCAAACAGTGCAGAGCCTCCCCCGCTGACGAGAAACAATACTGTATCTTCAGCCTTGAGTCCTTTCACGTGTTCGAGGAGTGCTTTTGTGCCGTTGATGGTGTTCATGTCGGGGACTGGATGACCTGCCTCAAAAATCTCAAGCCCGGGAATTTCTCCCATTGAGTGATCGTATTTCGTTACGACCGCGCCCGTTATGCCTGAGCCTAAAATATCGCTTGCTGCTTTTGCCATTCTCCAGGCTGCTTTTCCGATTGACGCGACAATGAGCCGGCCTTTTCCTTTTCGTGATGTGAATGCGGGATTGTTCAGAGCTTCTTTCACTGCGTTTTCCGGCAACACTGCTTTTATTGCGCCGTCAAGAATCGTACGCATATCTTCTTTGAGCATATGAATATCTCCTTTGCATATTTAGATTGTTGAATGGGAAAATTTTTGCTGACATTTATTCTATCACCAAGATAATAAAAATCCCCCCGCCGTTTGCTGACGAGGGGAAAAAATTTTTATCGCTGAAAATTAATCTCACGCCTGAAAATCAATTCCCGAATCATTCTGCTCATTCTCTGAAAAATTCCCGGCCTCATAAGCTGCTGCTTCTTCATCTGCTTTCTTTCTTGCTTCTGCTTCATGATCCGCCGCCAATTTCCCAATCATAGAGTCATAAAGCATTTTCCACAAACCCGCGCCGCCCGAACTCGTAATCAAATCATCGGTTGCCATTTCTAGAGTTAATTCTTCCATCTGCTGATAGGGTCTTCCTTTGTCGCTTCCGCTGATTTCTCTTGCTGACTTCTGCATATCCTTCCAGAGTTTTGCCCACAATATAGCTTCAAACTGCTGGCATGATTCTTTGAGCTTCAATGCTTCCTGCGTCTTGTGAATTTCGGGGTCAATGTCAGTGCGCACAATTTTTGATGTCGGTATACCGTTAATCATCTGTCATTCTCCTTTCAGCGCGAGATTGTAGCATTCAAGAGTCTCACGCGCTGCCTTGTCCCAGTCAAAAAATTTCAGCCTTTCACGCCCGCGGGACTTGAGATTTTCACGCAAAGACTCATCATGAATCACAGCCTCAATTTTCCCGGCCATGTCGTTAATGTCGAGAGGGTCAAAATATTCTGCTGATTCACATGCGACTTCAGGGAGTGAGCTTGCATTCGCGCAAACAACAGGGCATTCACACGCAAACGCCTCAAGAATCGGAATGCCGAATCCCTCATATTCTGACGGAAATACGAAGCACAATGCGCCATGATACGCCCGCGACAAATCGTCATTGCTGAGTCCGGCCTGATGAAATCTCCCGGAAAATTCTCCGAATGATGATATTTCCTCCGCCGTGAAATCCCCTCCGCCAGCGCATAATACGTGAATGTCTTTGTCATGACTCATTATTCCCCTCATGGCCTCAGTGAAGCGCGAAAAGTTTTTGTACATTGACCGCATCCCGACAAAAAGCACATAGTCATACGGCAATAACGCATCAGAATTTATGACGGGATTTATTGATGAGCCGTGATAGATTACGGATATGATTGCGGGATCGATTCCGGGAAAATATTTCAGTATGTCGCGCTTTGTGTTTTCTGATACTGATATGATTCTGTCAGCCTGAGGGATAATTTTCCGTTTTGCGTTTATGACTCTTCCGCTGATGGGGTAAATTCCCTCGTAAATTTCGTGCGTCATATCGTGAACTGTAACAATAAATTTTCCGCGTGAAGGCTTTGAAGCGTAATAATATGTCGGGTGAATTATGTCATAATTTCCGCGCCTGATGTCAAAGAATCTTTTTGCCTTGTTGACGCAATGAAAGATTCCCCGGCTTATCTGAGTCATTTTGTGAATGCCGAATCTTTCCGCAAAGTAATAATTATGATTGTGAACGCAGGACAAATTCACGTCAGCACCAAGAGCCGGAAGCCTTGAGGAAATCTCGTAAATGTAGCGCGATATTCCCCCGAATTTCTGAGCGAGCATAATCTGATAATCGTAATATATTTTCATGATTCATCACATCACAACAAGTTCACCGTGCAAAGCTCCTGCCTTGCTTATGGCCTGAAGTATCTCTATTATGTCGCGCGGCCTTGCTCCCAATGAGTTAAGGACTCTCACCATATCCCTAACTGTAGTAGTTGCGGGCATAGCTATCATGCTTCCGCCTTCCTCGTCAGCCGTAATATCTGTGCGGGGAACAACAGCCGTAACACCTCCGCCGAGAGTCTCAGGCTGTACTACCTGCGGACTTTCACCGACAGTAACAACGAGATTCCCATGAGCGACTCCGACAGCGGAAATTTTCACGTTGCCTCCCATAACTACAGTGCCGTTGCGTTCATTCACGGCGACTCTTGCGGGTATATCAGGCTCGATCTCAATCCCTCCCATGTTAGCGAGAAAAGCATTCGGGGCCTGAACATACTGGCCGGGCAAATTGATTTCGACTCTTCCTGCGTCAACAGCATACGCTACAACGCCGTAAACCCGGTTTATTGCGTCCGCGATTCTCTGTGCTGTAGTGTGATCCGGCTGACGTAACAATAATGCAACCTGGCCGCCCATCGAGTAATCTGCGGGGACTTCACGCTCAACGATTGCGCCGCCGGGGATTCTTCCTGCTGTAGGTACGTTCTGAGTACGTGAGGCAGCCGCGCCCTGTGCAGAACTTCCGCCGACAATCACAGGCCCTTGCGCTACAGCGTAGACTTGACCGTCAGCAGCTCTTAACGGGGACTGAACGAGGACTCCTCCCTGAAGGTTTGACGCATTTCCCATCGTGTTCACGTTTACGTCTATAGTTTGCCCCGGCCTCACGTAAGGAGGAAGATTCGCCGTCAATGCAACAACAGCAAGATTACGGGTTCTGACCGAGCGAGCCTCAAGAGTTACGCCGAAATTACGCATCATGTTCCGCATCATTTGCACAGCCATCTGTGAATTATCGCCCGTACCATTCAAGCCCGTAACGAGTCCGACTCCTGTGAGCTGATTCCCTCTTGCGCCCTCGACTTCTGTAATGTCTTTGATTCTCACATTGGGATTGACGCGGGAAAAATCCAAGTCCTGAAGATTCACCGCTCCGAATGAAACGCCATGAATCAGAATCACAATCAACGCCGCAAAAATATATTTCTTCATGGCCGAGTTCCTCCTAGAATACTGTCTGCAAAATCTGAGTTATGACTCCGGGCTTCTGAGTCCGTGAGATTACTCCGCGTCCTTTAACGGAGATTTCAGCGTTTGCTATGAGACGGCTGTTAATCTGGTTGTCGCTGTTGACATCCTGAGGGCGAATCACTCCGACTAGCATTAACTGCAAAATTTCGTCGCTCGTTCTTACGTCTCTTGTGCCTTCGATTACGAGATTCCCATTCGGCAAAACTTCTGTAACGAGACATGCGAGAGTCGTTGTTGCTGAGTGAGTGCGCTCTATGCTTCCGTCTCCTTTTGTTGAGTTGTCCGTGCCTAATGCAAGCCCGCGTATGAAGCTCAATATTCCGGTGCCTTCTGTTACGCTTAGTGTTGAGGATTTCTTGATGTCCATGTTTGACTCGTCGCTTGCATCTGTCTGCTCGTCAACAAGAACCGTAACAATGTCGCCGACTCTGCCCGGCCTCGCGTCCGCAAACCAGTTAGCGCGGTCATCCCACAAAGATCCCCCGAATGAGACCGCCGGGAAAATTACTACCATTAACACGCAAAGTATCTTCTTCATCAAAACGCACTTCCTTTGTTTGATATAATTTCTCCAGCCTTTAATGAGTTAAGGTTTGGAGGTTGGACGGACTAACCGCTCTGTCTGGAAAATCTTAAGCGACTTAAGGCAAAACAGTTAGCCGTTCTGTAAAAACGATTGCACACACTGTGCTTTACAATGTAACCCGGTGAACTTTCATGTTCTACGGTTTAGAGGCTGTGTACTCCGTCCCTGCGGTAAACCAGCCCCGGCGAAATATTTGCTACGCACAAGGGTACTCTGAGGCGTAAACATTCGAGGCTCAGACGTTTAGACCATGTGCCAG
>CAMGZM010000013.1 GCA_946183145.1 uncultured Fretibacterium sp.
GTTTTATCCATCCGTCAGCAGATTCTGTACGAATGTTGCTTATGTGAATCATTTATGCGTATTGTCTCCTTTCGCGGGAATTTTGGTTATTCTAGCACAAAAAAAAATACCCCGCAAAAAGCTTCACGGGGCAGAATATTCTTATGAGTTCAGCGGTTCGAGCCGCCTGAATAATTCCTCTTTGTCATGGCCGAGTATGAGTGTTATTGATGCTGCTCTCTTGTCGGGCTGTACGAGTCTTTCGTTCTTTATGCCGCATAATTCTGCGAGTGCTAATGCTCCCTGCCTCACGGATTCGTCTTCACTGGGCGGGTAAATTATGCTCGATGACCTGTAATCGTAGTGCCGTGCGTTTCCTGTATACGGTACTTCTATTCCGATTCGCTGGAAGATCTGAGCCGCTCTTTTGCCGATTCCCTTTTCGCCGTCGCCGTTAAGGATTCTTATGCTCATAATCTGGTCGCGCAATTCCGCAATTTTCTCGCTGTCAAAGCCTGACATGTTTACGGGTTCAGGGCTGAAGTCAAGATCTACATCCTCTGCGCCTTCAACAGTAGCATTTTCTGACGGTGGCAATTTCGCCGCAAGCTGCAACGAGAACGCGTTGTTGTCGAGAATCCAATAGCTGATATTCTTGCTTGAGCCAGTGCGCCCGGGTGCCATGAACATTTTGATTCTGTCGGGTGATAATGAGTTCGCGAACTGAACGAGCTTCAACGCCTCAAGAGGTGCTAAATCAGTGTCAATAGAGTCGTAAAGCTCCGTAACAATCGCGGGTATTCTCGGCAAAATTGAGGGAGTCTTTATCTTCTTCATCATCGTGTCAATAAATTTCTGCTGCCTTCTCACGCGCCCAATATCGCCTAAAGGATCATGCCTGAATCTCACATAGCCCAAAGCCGTTTTGCCGTTCATGTGCTGCATACCCGCAGGAATGTTGATGAATAATTTTCCCGAATAGTCGTTGTAATGCAGCCTCTTTTCTACGTAAATATCAACGCCTCCGAGAATGTCGACGATTCGCGGGAAGCTCCGATAATTTATCTTGACGAAATAATCTACAGGCATTCCCGTAAGATTCACGAGAGTCTCACGCAAGAGATTTATACCCCCGTAAACATAGGCGTGATTGATTTTGTCCCAGCTCCGTCCGGGGATATATACGCGGGAGTCTCTTGGGATTGATGCTATGCGTAATGCCTTATTCGCCGCGTCAAATATTGCGAGTGCTATTGCGTCAGTGCGTGAGCCTCCTTCTACGTTATCGAGTCCGACAATCAACACATTGACGGTGCTTCGTGATGTGCTTTCGGCTTTCTGCTCCTCGCCTACTGCTAACTCTGCCGTAACAGACGCGCTTTCAGTCTGGGTAATCTGCTTGGGAAGCTCTGTTTTTGCCTGTATTTTTTTCGGAATAGGAAGCGGGTTAGGGTCATTAAGGACTTCCATTAATCGCAGTGCTGCTCCTCCCACAGCAGAGGCCGTTACAAGGAAAATCATTCCCAAAATTTTTAACACTTTCATTAACTCACCTCTCAAAAATTTTTGTACAGGTTATTAGATTCTATATATATTTCGACAAGATGAGGAACAAGAAATCTTATACCTTTTCCGTATTTTACTCTCTCTCTAATCTCTGTGCTTGAGACTGCGAACTGTGGAATCTCGATGTATTTCAGCTTTGAGCGTATAAACTCCGGGAGCGATTCAATTCCGCTCACAGGGTAACCGGGCCGCCGGGCCGTAACAAGCGTGCATAATTCCGGGATTTTCTCGTACTCGTACCATGATGTTATAGACAGCATAGCATCAAGCCCCGTGATGAAGTACAAATCTTCCGGCTTTATCCCAGTCTCAAGAAACGCACGCAATGTATCAACGGTGTGAGTCTCTTCCTGCCTGTCAATCTCAATTCGTGATACCGAATATTCCAGGACTCCAGCTGTAGCAAGAAGAGTCATCGCGTAACGGTCTTCAGCGGGGGTAATTCTGCGTTCGTGCTTGTGGGGCGGGTCTCCTGTAGGCACAAAGATCAGGCGGTCAATTCCGAGATTTATGCGCGCTTCCTCAGCCGCGAGCAAATGACCGTAGTGTATAGGGTCAAAAGTTCCTCCCATTATGCCCGTCTTCATTGCTTATGCTACCGTATCAGGCTCAAAATCAAATTCGACATCGCCAATATAAACCTTGTCGCCCTCTCTCGCTCCTGCTGCCTCTAATGCCTCTTCAACGCTGAGAGCCTTTAACAGCCCCGCGAATTTCTGCAAAGCGTCTTCATGCTCAAAATTGATTCTTGCTACTGACTTCTCAAAGTTTGCATGTTCAACCCTGAATGACCCATCAGACTGCCGGATTATTTTCACTGGCTCGCGTGATGATTTCCCTGTTGATTTCCTCATGGGAAGCTCGATTATTCCGGGAGCGTCAATTTCTGGAGTCGTTACGGGAGTCCGTCTCACAAGGTCAGCGATTGCACGTATAAGCTCGTTGATGTTTGTCCCGAATAACGCGCTAACGGCCATGTAGGGAGCGGATAAATTTTCGGCTTCCTTCTGCAAAAGCTGTGAATTTTCGTCAGTTCCGGGAATATCTGTTTTGTTGCCTATGATGATACAGGGACGTTTGTCGAGTCCCGCGCCGTATTCGCGAAATTCATTCATCAACGCTCTGAATGTCGCTACCGGATCAGGCTGTGAAAGATCGATAACGTGAAGAAGGATTCGAGTCCGTTCCACGTGGCGCAAAAACTGAAGTCCGAGTCCTTTTCCCTCGTGCGCTCCCTCAATTAGTCCGGGCAAATCAGCAATCACGACTTTTGCATCATCAACCGCAAGTACTCCTAGATTCGGCGTAAGTGTCGTGAATGGGTATCCTGCTACTTTGGGTTTTGCCCCGCTTATGGCTGAAAGTATGCTTGATTTTCCTGCGTTGGGAAAACCTGCGAGTCCTACGTCGGCAATAAGTTTCAGCTCAAGCGACAAAGATTTTTCCTCGCCCGGGTCGCCTTTTTCCGCGAATTTCGGGGCGCGCCTTGATGATGTTGCGAAATGGGAATTTCCCCGGCCTCCCTTGCCTCCGTGAGCAGCTATGAATCTTTGCCCGGGTTCTGTTAGGTCAGCAAGTATTCTGTCATCGCCTGACTCACGAATGAGAGTCCCGCATGGTACGTGAATGATTAAGTCCTCGCCGTTTGAGCCTGTCTTCATTGCGCCGCTTCCGTGCCCTGCGTGGCCTGCCTGAAAACGCCTGTCGTACTCGAAATCAGCGAGCGTTACGACTCCTCCTACAGCCTCAATGATGACATCTCCGCCCTTGCCCCCGTCGCCGCCGTCAGGGCCTCCCTTAGGGACAAACTTTTCACGCCTGAAACTTAATGCGCCGTTTCCCCCGCGCCCGGCCTTTACGTAAATTTCTGCTGTGTCTGTGAATTTCATTGTGATGATAAAAAAATTGCCCCATATTTCAGGGGCTTGCGTGATTTCCTGTGTTATGCCTGTGAAGGCTCAACCGATACGAATTTTCGTCCGAGCTTCTTGTGATAGTTCACTTTTCCCGGCACTAACGCAAAGAGCGTGAAATCCCTTCCGAGTCCTACGTGCTTTCCGGGGTGAACTTTTGTCCCGCACTGACGTACTAATATGCTTCCTGCTGTTACTTCCTGCCCTGCGTAAACCTTTATGCCCCTGTATTTCGGCTGGCTGTCGCGTCCGTTGGTTGAGCTGCCCTGACCTTTCTTGTGTGCCATAATTCTTCCTCCGTTATGCTTCTATGTTCCTGATGATGACTTCCGTGAAGTACTGACGATGACCGCGCATTTTGCGGATATTCTTCTTGCTCTTGTACTTGAAGACTAACACCTTGTCGCCGCGTCCCTGCTTGACGATCTCAGCCGTAACCCTTGCGCCTGTGATGTAGGGATTTCCGAAGCGTGCCTCTGTGTCATCTCCGCCGACTGCAAGAACTTTGTCGAAAATTATCTCTGTGCTTGTTTCTCCGGGGAGCTTCTCGACTCTGAACTTGTCCCCGGCATTTACGCGGTACTGTTTTCCGCCTGTCTCGATTACTGCGAACATGAAAATTTTTTCCTCCTTACGCTGAATTAAGGCCGTATTATTTCACGTTAAAGCCTGATTCATGCGAGATGTGAGAAATTATAGCATATTGATTCTGACTTGCTGATTTATTCCGAAAGACTCAAAGTTACATCTGCAATTTTTTTCCGGGAGTTCCAAAAGCAAACCTGATATTTTTTCCTGAGAGTCTCAACCGTTCAGTTTATGTTTGTGGTAATGTTACTCGTAATCGATTCGCTCAATCTTGAAGATTACCGGCCTTGTTCCGTCATTGCAGCAAGTAATCATAGTGTTCTCGTCCTTCATCCATCCGCGCATTATTGAGCCGCCCTGCAAACCCGTGTATATATAGCGCGAAATTGCGTCCCATGCCTCAGAACAGTGAGGTTTTTCCGGCCCGCCTGCAACTGTCGAGGGATCAGCGTTTGTCTTTGTGAGAGTGTTAATGCCCATGTGCCAGAAGTCATCGCGTTCATCATCCCGGTAAAACTCGAACTCATCGCCGACATTGTAGCAGGGACATTCGCCGGACTGAGGGTCAGCGCAGTATTTTCCCTGCAAATCGGGGTAAAGTTTCTTGTCGATAACAGTGAGTCGTACTTTGTGTTTCGTAAACATCCCCATGCCTAAAGGCGGGGGCTTTCGGTGAAGATTGGTACACGGCCTGACGTCTTGACTCGCTTATTACCGCTCCAGAATACCCTTGTGCGTAGCAAACTTTTCGCCGGGGCTGGCTTACACAGCCTCTATCCTGTAGAATACTAAGGTTCACCAGTTTACTTTTTCTCAGTATGTTTAATGCTCCGTTTACGTCCGCGTTGAAGATATACCCCGCTGATGTCCTGTACTGCCCGCGTGTTATTCTCGTTCCGCTGAATTGATATTTTTGTGGGTTATCCGCGTTGTAAGTCGGCAATTCGTCATCATCAAAGAAACTCGCTTTTGACGTGTAACTTTCTTCCTGCTCTACATAATTTATGCCGTAAAGCTCGCAAAGATATGCTAATTTTTCGCGTAATTGTCCGTGCGGGATTTGCACAAAGTTCTGATTATTCTGCGTTCCTATATGGATTTCGCGCTTCCAGTTGGGATTGTAACCTACTACGATATTCCCTATTCGGTGATTGATACAGTACGTAATAATTTTTCGGGCAGCTATACTCATCGCGTAATTAATACGGGCATTGCGTTTTCTCAGATTGCTATATTGACGTTCCGTAAAGCCTTTGATTTTATGCTTGTCCTTGATACTCTGAAGCCTCGCGTTTTCTTTGTTATACAAGCGATTATATGATTTGATTTGTTTCCCATCGATGATAAACGATGCCCCCTCGCTTGTTACACACGTTGCCAAGTTATCAAGTCCCAAGTCAACAACTAAGAATTTTTCTGCGTCAACATCTGCTTTCATTTCTGGCTGTTCGTAAATATATTCAATCTCAAAGAAACGGGCATTATCTCGCGGGTGAATGCGTACCTGCTGAATTTCTTTGTCTGCTATGTTAGACGGGATTATAAATTTTAATTCGCCGTGTTCCTTCTTGAAATCCCTTGACATAGGGAGCGTAAAATAACCGTCCTTAATCTTTATTCGCGGGATTATCAGTGAGAACCAGCCGTCTTTTTTCAGGTAATGCGGAAGATTTATCATGCTGAATTGATACGAGCCTGATTTAGCTTTGTTTATCAGAGCAAAAAAGGATTTGAAACAGCGGTCAACAACTTTCAAAGTCTGCTGTGCTATCTCAGTGCCTAAAGCCTGATAGTTTTCACTGTCCTTGCAGACATGGTAATTATTCTCATAACGCAGATATTTACGCTCGGCAAAGTAATACTGCCTGACACTGTATAGAGCTTCATTAAACAAGTTTTTAGATAGTCTGCAAAGAGTACGCAAGGTTGTATATTCACGAACTGAGAGATTTTTAAGTTGATTTTTTTACAGTTAAGTACAAGATTTTCACCTCACTTTCTTTAAAGAATTATACTATATTTCGCTAAAAATTTAAGATATTGGCGAAAAAACTAAAAAGAAAGGAGATGAATACGCACGTCCTTTGTGAGATTTATATTTGAGGCTATCACACTAATGTTGCAGATTCAATTCTGAAGAGTATACATGAAGTACGTTACAGCTAATAAATCCCCCGCGCCGCCCGGACTTATCCAGCGTGATATAAATTCACCGTCAAGCCTCCGAATATCATCAAGCCCGAATCCCGACTCAATCATTCCCCTTGCGAGTGTCATAACCTCGTCTGCTGTCTTCACGTCATGCCGTGATATTATGTTCGTGTCATGAGCATGTGCCATAATGTGAATCAGAGTGAACGACATCGCGTCATTGAGATTCATTCCCCGCGAAATATATTCCCTCAGCGCAGGAAGCCCCGCAATTCTCACGGAAGGATACCCCGCTTCAGCTTCTCCCCTTATGCCCGTTATGCCGTGAGTCAGATATACCCGCTCGCCTTTCGTCAGCATGGCCGGATTCTTTTCGCGGACTCCGGCAAAATCTCTCTCACAGATTCCCGCGCACATTTCCCCCGCAAGAGTCATGACATCGTCAGCAGTAACTTCACGCCTTGAACCCGCCGAATATCCCGCGCACGCACTCAGAAGACCGAGCGAGAATATTTCCCCCTTGTGAGTGTTGATTCCCCCGGTCGCCGTGAACATTCTTTTTTCCGCAATGACTCCAATCTCACGAACAGCCGGGAAAACTTCAGCAGGAGGAATCTTATTCGCACCTCCCGTGAATCCTTCCTGTGAAAATTCGGTGAAACTTTTTGCGAGACTCGCCGCGCTCTTCATGAACGTGAAAAAATCCATGTCCTTATGCGCTCCTGAGTTATTGCGGTCAACAAGTCCGGGTTTGGGAGTCGCTGACACCTCAAGCAGCATCGCTTCAAGTGCCAGCCTCCCTATTTTTTCTGGTGAAAGTTTTTGTGATTGGGATTGTGATTCTGTGATGGCCGTCATGATTCCGTCTTACTCGTCAGAATCATCGTCATCATATTCTTCTTCGTCTTTTTCGCCGTATTCGCGTCCTCTTATTTTTGCCCACAAGAAACGAACGCGCCACACTAATTTATACGCCGCTGGTATCGACAGCATCGCCAGCATTCCGCCCGCTATGAGTCCTCCAATCGCAACAACTGCTATCGGCCTCTTCATCTCTGAGCCTCGCCCGGTCGACAATAACGGGATTAATGAAACTATTGACGTAACGACAGCCATTAACAGCGACTTGAATCTAACATGACATGCTTCCTCTACAGCTTCGTAAGGGTGAGTGCCTTTCAGCCGCAAAACTTCTGCGTAATCGACAACAACAATTGCGTTGTTCACGACCATTCCGACAAGCATTATCATTCCGATTATGGCGAATATTGAGATGTTGACTTCTGAGAGAAGCATTGCAGGAACGACTCCGATTGCCGCCATCGGGACAGTCGCGAGGATTACGATGCTGTACGTCCACGACTCCAATATTGCCGCGACAACGAGATATGTTACAACGATTGCGATAATCAGAGTCCGCAATAATTCGGTGAAATTTTCGGCCATGTCTTCCTGTTCACCGCCGAAATTTATCGATACTCCTTCAGGAAGTTTCATAGCGTTTACGACATCGCGCATTCTCGCATTTCCCTCGCCTGATGTTATGTAGCGGACTCGCCCCGTAACAACAACAGCCCTTTCACGTTCGACTCTGCGAATCTCTGTAGGGCCGTCGCTCCACGAAATATCAGCAAGTTCATCAAGCGGAACAAGCCCGTATGATGTCATTATAGGCAGCTCATGAGCCGTAAAAATATCGCTCGCTAATGACCGTGAAATTCTTGCTTTTATGTCATACTCGTAGCCGCCCTGACGGAATTTCCCGGAGTCCCTTCCGATAAGATACCCTCTCACTATGCTTGCAAGGTCTGCAATGTTTATCCCTAAAGGAGCGAGCCTCCAGCGTATTGGCGTGATTCGGAGTTCCGGTTTTCCCATTTCCATCTCTATTTTGAGGTCTCGTATGCCCGGAATGACTCTGCCCTTTGCGCGTATCTCCTCTGCAATCGTGTAAAGCTGATTCAAATCCTGGCCCTTTATCTGAATCTCTATCGGGTTTCCGAATCCTGAACGTGTAGCGGCTATTGAGATTTCGACTCCGGGAAGCTCTAAAAGGTACGGGCGAATCTTGTCCGCAAGCGCTTGTGTTGACGGCCTGTCAGGGTCATCATTCATGTAAAGTGCTATTTGAGCCTCGCTGATTGAGTTTGAACGCATTGAGCCTGCTACGGTTGATACTACGTTCCTGATGTATTTCCGTTCGGGAATGGAGTCAATGTATTTCTCGACCGTGTAAATCATATCCGCAGTCCTGTGAATCGATGAGTTGTTATCGAGCGTCAATGTGATTCTTACTGTTCCGTCATCCGTTGAAGGTGTAAATTCTGTGCCGATGAACGCGCCGAGCTTGAGAGAACCCCACGTAGCAAGCACAGTGAATACTACCGTCAAAAATGGGAATCTCATGGCCGCATGAAGAATGATGAAGAACATATCCCTGAAGCCGTCAAATATCCAGTTCCACCAGCCTGTGAGAATTTTCCCGATTAACGGAAGCTCGCTGTCATGGCCGGTCTTCTTGATACGGGCGGCAAGGCATGGAGTTACGGCCATCGTTACCCAGAGTGAAAAGCATGTAGCATACACGATTGTTACGGCGTAAGGCTTGAGGAACTGCCCCGCGATTGTTGACATTAACGCGACGGGCATAAACACTCCCAAGTTCGTCAAGACTCCCGCAAGAACGGACATTGAGATTTCTACAGTGCCTTCTTCAGCAGCCTCAAACGCCCCGTAACCCATATCACGGAATCGGTATATATTCTGTATGATTAGTATTGCGTTCATGACAAGAGTACCCATTGAGAGCGCGAGTCCTAATGTGCTCATAAGATTCAGCGTGTACCCGTGAACCTGAAGAGGAACGAACGTAGCCGCAAACGCAACAGGCATTGAGAACGCAACAATAAACGTCGCTCCGAATCTCCCAAGAAACAAATAAATCACAAGCGCAGTCAAAGCGATTCCGATAGCAGTATCACGGATGATGTTTTTGACCGCAGACTCTACGAAGCTCGTATCATCATAAGTGTATTCATACGTGAAATCGGGATAATCTCTCATTGTGCGGGTCATGAGACGCTTAATCTGCCGTCCTGCCTCTACAACGTCAGCATTTGAGCGCGGGCTAATTCTGAGCTGGACGACTGGATGACCATCAGCGCGCGCCATGCTCCTTTGATCCTCTTCACCGTCAACAACTTCACCAAGCATTGAGAGTCTCACGGGTTCGCCGATTGGTGTCGGTATGAGTATATCTTCAAGCTGTTCTACCTCGTTGAACTCGCCCATGAGTCGCAATGACACTTCATCTTTCTTCTGAGTCACGTAGCCTGACGGTGTAGTCTGGTTGTTCGCGGCCACAACGTTGCAGACCTGCATATAGTTTATACCGTAATCACTAAGCGCGGCCGGATCAAGATTGATGTGAATCTCTCTGTCTCTTCCGCCTGTAACGTCAACTCGTCCGACTCCCTCAACACGTGCCATTACGGGCTGTATTCTGTCCTCAATGAGCTTCTTTGCGGTCTTTTCGGGCATTGATGATGTGAATGATACGATAAGGAAGGGCTGTGCTGATATGTCGAATTTGCTTGAAACTGGTTCGTCTGCGTCATCTGGCAAGTCCGGGATTTTGGCTTTCACCTTGTTGTTCACGTCAACGAGTGCTAAGTCCGGGTTTGTTCCTGCTTCCATCTCAACAGCTACCATTGAGATTCCTTCAATTGAGTATGTTGTGATTGACTTCAAGTTTTCGAGGTCGGCTAATGCGTCTTCAAGGGGTTTGCTGATTAGCTGCTCGATTTCGTTCGGGCCTGCTCCCTGATATGTGGTACGCACAAGCACAAACGGTAATTCAACATCGGGATAAAGTGTAACGCCTAACGTGAAATAACTTGATATACCGAGCAATATCCAGATAACAACAGAACACCCGGTAAAGACCGGGTGCGTGATACAAAACTTTATGAATCCTCTCATGAAAATTTATCCCTCGTTTGAATCGTCCTGATTATTTTTCCCCGCAATGCCTACATTACGTACAATTCCTACACCGTCATAAAGCACTCTGTTCCCGCTCGTGATTAACGCATCGCCTACTTTGAGTCCTGACGTAACTATGACTCTTCCTTCGCGGCCTTCTCCTGTCGTTATCTGCGTGAGTTTCGCTTTGTTCCCGTCAGCAACATAAACGGACTGGCTTGTTCCTCTGTAGACTACAACATTTGACGGGATAACAACAACACTCTGCTGTGTGTCGACTCTGAATCTTCCTTCTACGTATGTCCCCGGCAATATTCCTGAGTTCGCCGGAAGTCCTACTGTTACGGGGTAAAGTCCCGAACCTGACTGCGCTTCAGGGCTGATACGCTTCACAAATCCTTGATGTGTTTTTCCGTCTACACGTATTTCAACAGGCGTGCTTTTGTTGATTCTCGTTATGTCTTTCTTTGACACCATTAAATCGGCTTCCATTTCGCGGGGGTCAACAATCGACAATAATATTGCTCCTGCTTCTGCGATTTCTCCCGGCTCTACGTTTCTTGCCGCTACGATTCCGTTAATGCTCGCTTTGAGGGTTGTGCGCTGTAATGATGACTGCGTTGTCTTCAGTGATGCTTCTGCTGCCTTCACTCTCGAATATGCCGCGTCAACTTCTGACTTTGAGATTCCGCCCTTTGCGTTGAGCTGCTTGAGCCTGTTATAGTTCAATAATGCCTCGTCGTATGCTGTCTGCCCGGACTGAACCTGCGCTCCTCTTGCCGCTACCTGAAGCGTGATGAGAGTCTGCCCGGCCTTTACGGGGCTTCCTACGTCAACATTCACCGTTCTCACTATTTCGCGCTCGTATGTCGTTACGTTCTGAGTGTGCGCGCTTTTTGCCTGACCGTAATAGCTTCTCCATGTCTCCCAGTCTGATGTCTTCACTGTCTCGGTCTCTACGGGGTAAACTGTTTCTGTCTGAGTCTCAAGCGAACGCAAATTAGCGGCGGCCTGCGCGAGTTTCGCATTAACCTGCGAGCTTACGAGATACCCGACTCCTACAAGGGCTAAAACCCATAACAATATTCTTATGCGTGTAAAAAACTTCAGCATAAACTTAAATCACCTCTGTACAAATTTTTGATGTTTTCTGTGAAACCGCATTATAGCATAGTGAAACACAGCGGCATGAAGAAATTATGAAGTGAAAGATAAATAGTTTGATAAAATATAAGCAGTCCTGCAATTTTGGGATTAGGATGACCCCGGAAACTTACCGCCGGGGGTTGTCGAAGGGCAATTCTCCCCGGCAGTATCGGGGGTGATGAGATGAGAAACTTTACAGACCTGATAAAGGCTCTCACGGAGCTGGTAAAGGCCGTAACCGCTCTCATCAATTCGTTCAAGAAATAATGCGCTCGTAACTCTTGGAGGTCATTTTTTCGGTTATGGGTGCCAGCCCTGACCGATGACCATTTTGCACATTACCCGCGTCATCCCGGGTACTTCTTAATTATAGCATTAACGCTTGAAATCTCCCCTGCAAGTTACAATCTCATACCCGATTTTACGCATTCTCCTGCTGAGGCATTCCCGGCATTGTGCTGACTCCTCGCCAGTGCATATTTTGTTGTCGTAAAGCTCGTACTTTTTCCGCACACTGACGGGCGACAAATTCGGCATCAACACATTAGCACCTGACATTATGCCCTTCTCGCGTCCTAAAGGGTCAATAGTTCCGAGTGCCGTTGTCGATGGCAGAAGCACAGCAGGATGAATCAGCCGTATCACCGACAATAGATAGCATGTCAGCTCAACAATCCCCGCGTGATAATTTCCGAACGGCGTATCTTTATGCGGTATGAACGGCCCAATCCCGCACATTTCCGGCCTGAACTCCTCAATAAACTTCAGATCCTCAGCAAGATTCCGTGATGTCTGGAACGGACTCCCAACCATGAATCCGCAGCCGACTTGATAGCCCAGTTCACGCAAATCACGCAAACATTTCATGCGGTTATCGTACGACATTTCAGCCGGGTGAAGTTTCGCGTAATGCCCGCTGTCCGCTGTCTCATGACGCAGCAAATATCTATCAGCACCGCACGAACGCAAAAATTTGTAGCTTTCACGACTCCTTTCACCAAGTGAGAGAGTTACAGCGCAGTCGGGATATTTTGACTTTATTCCGCGAATAATTCCGCCGAGCCTCTCATCATTGAAGTATAAGTCCTCGCCTCCCTGCAATACGAATGTGCGGAATCCGAGTCGATAGCCCTCATCAGCGCACGCTAAAATTTCGTCATGACTCAGCCTGTAACGCTCGCAGCGTGAATTTCCCCGCCGTATTCCGCAGTAGTAGCAATCGTTGCGGCAAATGTTGCTTACCTCAATAAGCCCGCGTATGTAGATGTCATTGCCGTAAAAATCACGCCGGACTCTGACAGAAAGAGCGCGGAGAATCTTTGCTGACTCTTCATCGCGCCCCGTGATTAAACGTTCGTACTCTTCAAGCGTCAGTGAATGAGTCTCTGACAGCCTGCGTATTAATTCCCTCACTTTGAGAATGCTATCGTTACGCTCACGCCGTCAAGGTTTCCGATTTTCCCGGACAACGCCGAAATTACGTCTTGCGGCGCGTCAAGGGCTATGCTTATGAGGTTGATGTTCTTCTGGTGATAGGGGAGTCCCATTCTGCCGATTATGTGCTGCCTGTACTCGTGAAGCGTATTGTTGAGAGCCTCAATTGATGCTGTGTTCTCTACAATTATGCTCATTACTGCGACTCTTGTCTCCATTTCTGAAAGCCTCCTTTTATCTGTAATCCGGGTAAAGTTTCCGTGCTACTTCATCTGAAACTTCAAAGTGCTGATAGTCTTTTACGGTCTTCCATTCTCCGCCCCATTCAAATCCGCGCTCGGTGAACAGCTTGTAGCACAAATCGCCCTTCTCTATCTTGTAAGGGAATTTCTTGCTCCTGTCTGTATATTCTCCTGCTGTTGCCGGTTCGAGAATGATTTTTCCGTCTGCTGTTTTCTTGATGTAAGGATTATACAGCGTGTTTATGTCTACTGCCAATCCTAATCCGTGCTTTGAGATTCTTGTCGTGTGCGTTATGAACCTGAAGTTGAAACTTGACGAATTGTTATCACGCATTGACATTTCATCGCTTGCATCATATTCATCAACAAGCCTCACTCTTTCAATCGGATAATCAGCGAGGAACAACGCCCGGAAAATTTCAAGTACATCATCAGCTATATACTTGTTGCAGACTAATTCACCGCCGTGTGTTACGCCCTTCAAATCTTTGTGGAGGACATGAAGGTACCGCAAATCCTCAAGCGGAATCGGGCAGTTGTCTTTGTAGGATTTTCCTTTCATGCGCGCAAATGTCGACTCGTCAATCTCAGAGATCCAGAAGCCGCTCTCATCTTCAGCACAGAAGGAAGGAATCACAGTCGCAAGAATCACACACGTAATCGCGAGAATCATAACGGAAAATTTCATCATTAAGTCTCAGACTCCTTTGTCAAAAATTTGTACCCGAAAATTATACAGGCAAATTATCCTGCGCGAGTCAATTCTCAATCACAGTTGCATGGACAAAAATCCCGGTTCACATTCAGAGTCGGAGAGTCAAAAATGCCGATGCGATATTAAGTATATGGGGAAAATCCTTTTGCCTGAAAATTTATTCACTCGTAGTATACTAGTTAATATCACATTCACGCAAAGGAGGCGCAAATTATCATGATCAACCTGAAGAGTTTTGACACGCTCGGACAGAACGGACTCGCAATGATGCAGCAGGGACTCAACACTGCGAACGCCGCAAGCACGAAAGTACTCGAAAGCGGTGCAGACCCTATGAGCATAGCAGAAGCCTCAATGGGAATGAGCCAAGCAAAAGTTCAGATGGCGTTAGGCTCATGGCTCGTAAAGCAGCAGAACGAGCTTATGGAGACATCGCTTCAGATTTTCGGAATCGGACGGAATCACAGCGGATTGTACTAGAATTACACGGCCTGCCTTGAAACATTAGGCGGGCTTTATCATATTCATTAAAGGGGGAATTGCTTACACGATGGAGCATACCCAAGACGAAAAAATTTCACTCATTAACGGCAGGATTCATACACAGTCAGGCACAGCGTCAAACATCACTTTTGAACATGGCCGTATAGTTTCTGTTGACGATGACAGCACCGGCCTCAACGGGAAAATTATCGACCTTCACGGGAGGACAGTTCTGCCCGGCTTCTGTGATACGAGCCTTGATTTTCTTGCGTGGGCGGAATCTCAGGAGCGACTCAGCCTTGCAGGTGTTCATTCAGTCCGCGAAATGTCAGAGCTTCTCACAACATACTCACATGCCACTCCCAAGCCTTTGCGCGAATGGTACATAGCCGTGAATCTTCCTGATGAGATTGTGATTTCACGCGACGATCTGGACTCGGTGATTTCCGCACTTCCCTGCGCTGTTATTGACGCTAAGAGGAGTCATGCGGTTCTCAACACTCCGGCCATGAATGAATTTAACATGCCGCAGGACAATGTAGAGCTTGACGAGTTCACACAGCATTTGCCGCCATTAAGCGAAGAGGACATAATTCACCTCGTGAAGACTTACGCGCCCAAAGCAAACGCGCTCGGAGTAACAGAAATATGGTCAGACTTTCACGGGGTCAGCAAGAACGCAAAAAGATTATGGGATATATTTTTCACGGACGCTTATAACCTGCTGACATTCAGAATGCGTTGTAATTTCGGTTTCAATGACGTTTCAACGCTGAATGAATTTTTGTCAGAAGGACTCAGGACAGGCGACGGACTCCCGTTCTGCAAATTAGGCGGGATAATCGTAGACGGAAATTTAGACCAGCAGGAGCAGAAAAATATGATTTACTCCGCTCATCTCTCAGGCTGTCAGGTAATCAGCGACAACAGCAAATCATGCCTTAACGCGTTGGAGAGAGTCATAAAGAGATCCCGCAAAAATTCACGTCATGCAGTCAGGAACATCGCCGGAAATATGATCGACAGAATGCGCCTTCTTGGACTAGGAGGAATCGCCCTCGCCGGAAATGAGAACGATTTTGTTCACGAGGCATTCCAGAACGGACTCGTAATCTCAGCCGGAAGCGGTGAAAATCTCGTGCCGCCCGTGAGAATCATAAGCTCTCTTGTGTCTAAAGGCTTGAGCGTTGCTGAGGCATTGAGCGTATATACATGGTCGGCTTCATGGAACGGAGGAGTCGAGTCAAGGCGCGGTGAATTGGCTGTTGGGAATGACGCGGACATAGTGATACTTGAGCAGGATCCGTTTTTGGTGAGGCCGGAAGAAATTTCTGCGATTGATACGGCTATGACATTCTGCGCGGGGTGTGCTGTTTACGACTCCGGCGCGATATAACTTTAGGAGGAAAAATTATTATGAGGAGTGCAGGAATATTACTGCCGGTTACGTCTCTTCCGTCAAAATTCGGCATAGGTGATTTCGGCCCTGAGGCTGTTAAATTCGCGGACTTCCTTCATGACGCGGGCCAAAAGATATGGCAGGTTCTCCCGATGACAACAATAGACCCCGGGTGCGGAAATTCTCCCTACAGTCCTACAAGCGCGTTTGCGGGGAATTATCTCCTTGTCAGCCCGGAAATTTTAGCCGATGAGGGAATGATTACGCCTGACGAGTTAGAGAAGATGTCAGCAAAATATGATTTCGCGAAAAATCCTGAGAGAGTCGACTACGAGTCAGCAAGAGCCTTCAAGACAGAAGTTCTTAACGCGGCTCATAAACGTTACATGAAGGGGAATACTTCAGACTTCAAAGCGTTCTCAGCGTCAACAGAATGGCTTGAAGATTTTGCGCTGTTCAGCGTGATAAAGCAGGTGAACGGCGGGGCAGCCTGGTACGATTGGCCGGAAGATCTCAAGCATAGAGGCCCCGAAGCGATTCGCAGGTTCAAGGCTGAATACTCCGCTGAAATTTCACGACAGGAATTTTATCAGTACATCTTCTTCCGTCAGGTTAAAGCACTTCACGAATACTTGAATGAGCTTGATATTCAGATTGTCGGGGATATGCCGTTGTATGTTACGCTTGACTGCGCGGACGTTTGGCAGAATCCCTCACAGTTTGACATTGACGAGGATTTGAACCCTGTAACAGTCGCAGGAGTCCCGCCGGATTACTTCAGCGAGACCGGGCAATTATGGGGAAATCCCTGCTACAAGTGGGACGTTATGGAGAAAGACGGCTTTGCGTGGTGGATTCACAGGCTGAAGAATCTTCTTGCGATGTTCGACAAGATTCGCATTGACCATTTCCGCGGGCTTGTGGCGTACTGGGCAGTTCCTTACGGCGAGGAGACCGCCAAAAATGGAGAATGGGTTGATGTACCGTATGAGAAATTCTTTGCGGCTCTCAAGGAAAAATTCCCGTCAATGCCATTCTGGGCGGAAAATCTCGGAATCATTACGCCGGACGTTGAAGAGGTCAGAAAGAATTACAATCTTCCCGGAATGCTCGTTCTTCATTTCGCGTTCGGAAATCCTTGGGATAATCCGTATGCCCCTCACAATCACACGCGGGACTCTGTCGTCTACACTGGCACTCATGATAACAACACTTCGCGGGGATGGTTCGAGAATGACGCATCAGAGGACGAAATCAACAATTTTGCGTCATACATAGGGCGCGGAGTTATGGACGGATTCATTTTCGCGTCGGAAGTTACGCGGCTCGCAGTGAGTTCTGTTGCTGACACCGCGATAATTCCCATGCAGGACTATTTGAGGCTCGGAGCTGACGCAAGAATCAACATTCCTTCAACGCCTTCTGGTAATTGGGCGTGGCGAATGAGGAATGACGCAATCCCGGACGGACTCGCTGACAGGATAAAGGCGGCCTGCAAACTTTACGGAAGAATATAGAGAGTCGGCAGCGTGAGAATCTCCCGGCAGTGTGAAAATCTCCGGGGGAATTTTTTTATCCTTTTTGCCCGCACATAACAAAAACTCCCTGACGTTTTCATCAAGGAGTCTTTCATCATCTCTTCAATGGGCCCACCTGGACTCGAACCAGGAACCTTCCGGTTATGAGCCGGTGGCTCTGACCACTTGAGCTATGGGCCCGGCTCGAACAACGAGAAATTTTACACGTCCTCTTGTTTTGCGTCAAGCCTGAAATTTTTACGGACTCGGTTTTACGCTGAGTGTTTCATCTTCACGGACTCGATTCGCAATTGATGTGATAATCCTGCTGACTCTGATTCGCAATCGATGTGAAAATTTTTGCGGACTCGATTTGCAATTGGGCATGAAAATTTTTTGACCGCGCTTTAGTTTCACGTTATTTGAAACTTGTATTATAATCAGGCATAACAATACCCCGTTACAAAATGGCAATATACACATTACACAGGAAAGGAAGCACATAATCATGAAAGAATTTACGTATGTCATCACCGACCCTGTAGGCATCCACGCACGCCCCGCCGGACTCCTCGTCAAGGAAGCAAAGAACTTCAAGAGCACAGCGACATTCATCAAAGGCGAGAAGTCAGCGAAAGCAACCGCCCTCATGAAGCTCATGGGAATGGGAATCAAGCAGGGAGATGAAGTGCTTGTCCGCGTGGAAGGTGAAGACGAAGAAGCCTGCGCCGCCGCTCTGGAGAAATTCATGAAGGAGAACTTCTAGCACAATGGAAACCTTCAAGGGTACGAAAATCGTAAACGGAATAGCAATCGGCAAAATAAAACTCTACAAAGCCCCCGTCTACGAAATTAGCGAAGAGCTTGTCAGCGATATGAAGGCCGAACTTGACCGCTACAACGCCGCCCGCGCAAAAGTACAGGAGGATCAGTCCGCGCTTTGCGAGAAGGAGAAAGCAGCAGGCCATGAAGAGACCGCCGGAATATTCGACGCTCATGCAGCAATGCTTGATGATGATGATGTAATCGATGAGGCTTGCAAGGAAATTCTCAGCGAGGGACATACAGCAGAATACGCCGTAAGCAAAGGGTGCGAGGCCGCTGAACAGATGTTCCTGAATATGGAGGATGAATATTTCCGTGCAAGAAGCGCAGATGTTGTTGACCTCAAGAACTCAATGCTTGATGTGTTATTCGGCGCGGACACTTCAAGCCTTCAGGGAACAGAACCCGCAATCCTCGTAGCAGAAGATTTAGCCCCGTCAGAAACAGTGAAGCTCGACAAGTCATTACTTCTCGGACTCGTTACGAGACTCGGAAGCTCAAACAGCCACACGGCAATTTTAGCCCGCTCCATGAACTGGCCGACATTGATTCAGTGCCATGACATTGCGGACGACTGGGACGGGAAATTTGCGATTCTCGACGGCTATAACTCGTGCATATACATTGAGCCGGATCAGAAAATCATTGACGAGCTTTCAGCAAAACAGGCTGAGGACAAACGCAAAGAAGCAGAGCTGCAGAAGCTCAAAGGACAGCCAAGCGTAACGAAAGACGGCCGGAAGGTGAAACTTTATGCCAACATCGGCGGCCCGAAAGATGTCAAGGCAGTAATCGAGAATGACGCAGAGGGAGTCGGCTTGTTCCGCTCGGAGTTCGTATATCTCAACAGCAAGACAGATCCGACAGAGGAAGAGCAGTTCAAAGCGTACAAGCAGGTGTTAGAGGGACTCGCGCCCCGAATGGTAATCATAAGAACGTGCGACATTGGCGCGGATAAGACGATCGACTATATGAACCTCGAAAAGGAAGAAAACCCCGCGTTAGGTTTCAGGGCTGTACGAATCTGCCTGACCCGGACGGATTTCTTCAAGCGTCAGTTAAGGGCGTTGCTCCGGGCTTCAGCATTCGGCAATCTTGGAATAATGTTCCCGATGATAATCAGCAAGTGGGAAGTCGTGAAATGCAAAGAGATTCTCAACGAGTGCAAAAAGGAGCTTGAGTCGGAGGGCGTTGCAGTCGGAAAATACGAGATCGGCATAATGATTGAGACTCCTGCGGCGGCATTGTGCGCTGATGAGTTAGCAGAAGAGGTTGACTTCTTCTCGCTCGGAACGAATGACTTGACGCAGTACACATGCGCTATTGACAGGCAGAGCGCGAGCCTTGAGCCTTTTGCGAACACACATCACCCCGCTGTATTGAGGCTCATACGTGAAACGATAGAGGCAGGACACCGCCATAACACATGGGTAGGAATCTGCGGTGAACTGGGAGCTGATCCGACACTGACAGAAGATTTCCTGAAATGGGGAGTCGATGAGCTTTCAGTCAACCCGAAAAGCATTCTTCCTTTGCGCGGAAATGTGCGGAATGTTGACCTGTCGAATTACAAGACTGAATCCCCGAAAGCAGAGGAGAAACACGAACCTGTTCAGGCACCTAAGCAGAAGGGATTTTTTGGGAGGTTGTTCAGTTAATGTTATACGGAGCATTAGAGGCCGGCGGAACGAAAATGATATGCGCTGTCGGCAACGAGAACGGACAGATATTAGATCAGGAGTCAATTCCCACAACGACACCTGATGAGACAATGCCGAAAATCATCGAGTACTTCACGGCAAAAATTTCGCCCGAACTCCCTGAAGATGACAGAATAAAGGCTCTTGGTATTGCGTGCTTCGGGCCTGTTGACGTCAGGCCGAAATCGAAAACTTACGGAAATATCCTCAATACCCCCAAAATTCCGTGGCGCAATTATCCCATCGTAAAGACTCTCAAAGACGCTCTGAATATCCCCGTCAGCATTGATACGGACGTGAACGGCTCATTACTCGGCGAGGCTACATGGGGCTGCGCTCAGGGACTCACGGACGCGGTATATTTCACGATCGGAACAGGAATCGGAATGGGCGCGATGTCAGGCGGAAAACTCATTCACGGAATGCTGCACCCTGAAGCGGGACATCTCTTTATGGTGAAGGTTGACGGCGATGAATACAAAGGTCATTGCCCTTCACACGGAGCGTGCTTTGAGGGAATGGCGAGCGGCCCGGCAATTCAGGACAGATGGGGCAAACCCGGGAAGGAACTCGCAGAAATGCCCGAAGTCTGGGAGCTTGAAGCAAAATATATCGCTCAGGCACTCACGGATATTACAATGGTGCTCAGCCCGCAGAAAATCATTCTCGGCGGCGGCGTAATGACTCAGACTCAGCTTTTCCCGATGATAAGGAAATACGTTACGGAGTACATCAACAACTACATTGACACAAAGGAACTCCGAAATATGAACGCCTATATTACCCCGGCGGCTCTCAACGGCAACCAGGGCATAATGGGCGCAATCAAGCTCGCTGTAATGGCGGCTGAAGAAGAAGCATAACAATTCACAAAAATTTTTCCCTGCCCTGACGCAAAAAGAATCGGGGCGGGGATTATCCCATCACAGGAATCGAGGCAGTAAACTTTATGGCAGACGTTCAGAATACAACCCCGGCAAAAAAGGAAGCAAGTCAGGACTTCAGAGATATAGACATGGAGTCGCTTGGCGAGGAGCATATCAATCTAGTGTTCAAACTTGGGCAGGAGAATTTCGGCGTTGATGTGAACATGGTGCGCGAGATTGTTCGCGTTCCGTCATTCATCACCAGAGTCCCGAACGCACCCGCATATATTCGCGGAGTGATTAACTTGCGGGGGACAATCGTACCTGTTTTTGACATGCACATGAAAATAGGCATGGCCGGTCATCCTCTCACTGATGAGGCGCGTATAGTCGTTATCGCCGTCAATGAGGTAACTTTCGGAATGATAGTAAACTCTGTAAGGGAAGTTTTGACGATTTACGACTCACAGCTTGAAGTAGCGACAAAATTATCATCAGCGATTGACAGACGTTATGTGTTATGGGTAGCAAAGCCGGCTGATGACAGACTGATATTGCTTCTTGACGTATCTAACCTCTTTGAGCTTGACCAGATTTTAGAGGACAGCGAGTAATTGTTATGCGTAAGATTTTTACGTTTGCGCTTGCTTCTCTGCTGAGCCTCTATTTTTGTGCCTTTGCGTTTGCTGATGCTATGCTTTACAGGGGCCAGCAAAGTGTTTCGTCAGTTCCTTCTGTGGAGAAAGATTCGTTTCTCTGCGTTCCTGTTGAGGATGTCGGAAAAATATTCGGATTCTCAGCACACAGAAATGATGACGAGCTTACGTTGTCGCGGGGAAATGCACAGATTCGAATCTCACTCGGAGCTGCTGCAGGGTGGTACGGTTTTGTGATTATCCCGCTTCATTCTGCGCCGTTTGTGAATGACGGAAAATTTTGGATTGACACACAGAGCGCGGCGACATTGTTTCAG
Source organism: uncultured Fretibacterium sp. (assembly GCA_946183145.1). Lineage (GTDB taxonomy): Bacteria > Synergistota > Synergistia > Synergistales > Aminobacteriaceae > JAFUXM01. The sequence goes on from CAMGZM010000013.1 coordinate 21,482, forward strand.
AAATTTTCAGGAAGAGGAGTCAATAACCGCTTGCGTTTCGCAAAGATCGCAGGAAAACCCGCAAATGATTTCGGCGATTTCGGAGACTCAGACTCAGACAGCAAGCAGACAGCAGGCAAATCACAGCCGTTCCCGTCAGGGCGGGGCTTGCCCCCGAAAACGGATCTCAACGAGGTAATCAACAGGACAGTAACGACAAATCCATATTCACAGCAAACAACACGGTTGCCGCAAAATCAGACTCAGAGTCAGAATCAGCAGGCACAAAGACAGACTCAGACTCAGGAAATATCACAGGCATCACAGACTCAGAGTCAGAGTCAGGAAACTTTACGGGCATCAGAGACTCAGAGTCAACCAACATCACGGCAATCACAGACTCAGACTCAGAGTCAGGAAATATCACAGGCATCACAGAGTCAGACTCAGGAAATTTCACGGACAAAACGGACTCGGAGTCAGCGGGCATCACGGACTCAGCGTCAGGAAACTTCACAGCCTTCACAGACTCAGCAGACGGAAATCACAGCTTCAGCGGAGGAAGCACAGCCCGTAATCACAGCTTCAGCAAAGAAATCATCAGGCAAGAAACAGCCCCGCATGGAGACATTCAGCCCGGATGACTCGAAAACGGATAAAGCCGAAAATTACAGCGGAACGATTCAGGGCATAAGATGGACAGCGCAGGAGGGAACTCACAAAAAGATCCGCGCCGTTGTCATGGCCGATGAAGATTCAGACCCTCAAGTCTACATGGACAAAGGGAAACTTCACGCGCTTTTCGCTTCAAGCCTCGAAAACACAAAGAGCATCGCTTCACCGTTCGCAGAAAATATCAAGGCCGAAATCAAGACCAGCATTAACGGAGCAGAATTGATTTTCACGCCTGAAGGAATCATTAAGGCAGAAAAACTTGTGCTCAATAATCCGCGCCGTATAGTGTTCGATTTCTTTTACCCTGAGGACGAGAACATAGCAGAAACTCAGCCGAAAATCGCAGACGTAAATATACAGCTTCCCGGACAGGTTACGGAGACTCAGACAGCAAAGACTCCGGCGCAATCCCCGACTCAAACGCAGACTCAAAGCGAGCCTGACAGGATAATCATCACAGGAAACCAGCCCGAAACCGCAAGGACTCCCGCGACAATGACCCCGCCAAGCTCCATAACGATTCCAACAAGCCCGAAAGCAGCAGAGAGACTCAGAGCCGAAAAGCTCAAGAAAACGATCGTAATTGACCCCGGGCACGGCGGAAAAGATCCCGGAGCTATGGACAACGGAGTCCGCGAAAAAGATATTAACCTCGCTGTAGGACTCGAACTCCACAAAGTTTTGACGGAAAGAGGCTACAACGCAATAATGACGAGGGCTACAGATGTCTATCTCAAACTTCAGGAACGCACAGACATTGCGAATAACGTTGAGGCGGATTTGTTTGTGAGCGTCCACGTGAACGCGCTGCCCAGAAGAAAATCTATGTCAGGCTTTGAGATATACATTATGGCACTTCCTACGGACAAAGACGCAATGGAACTCGCAAAAGCTGAGAACCGCGAATACGTTGAAGGCAAAGGAATGGACTCAGAAAATGTTGACAGAAGAACGCAAATGCTCCTGAAAATTTTGGGCGACATGCAGCAGAACAACAAGATCTCCGAAAGCACAGACTTTGCGGCCATGCTCTACAATGCAGGCGTGAGAAACGGACTCCCAATGAGGAGAGTCGCTCAGGCTCCTTTCTTCGTGTTGCGCGGCGCGGGAATGCCGGCAGTATTGCTTGAGATCGGCTTCGTAACGAACGCGAACGAGTCCCAGCTACTTACGACTCAGGCTTACCAGCAGAGAATCGCAAATGCAATGGCTGAAGGAATCATAAACTACATCAGGTAAAAGGAATGGTGAAAATATCATGCCGCCTTTAAGACATAATGACTCATCAGGAAGGCCAGTACCAAACAGACGCAGGCAGGCCCAAATAGCAATGGCTGAAGCAGAAGCCCGCAAACGTCATCAGCAGATGAAGAGGCCCAGACCGTCAGCAATTGACGCAGACGCAAAGAAGCCTACACCGTTATTGCTGAGAATATTATCGATATTGGGTGTTATGCTGCTGTGCTTTGTTCTTGGTTATCTCGGAACGTCATGGGTTGTGGATTTCCTCAACACAAAATTATTCCTTAAGCCCGAAAACAGAATCGAGAATCAAGAAGACCTGTCGAATTTCGAGGAATCAGAACGCACGCAGGCCGCAAGAAACGCAATCATGAACGGCGCAAACGTACAGCAAATATCACTGAATATCTATCACATTCAGGATGACGCATTAGCCGAAACGAGGAAGAATTTTCTTGCGCTCACACGCGAGGACAATATACGGGATGCCGTGAACGAGATAATTTTGATGAGCAACGTACCTCACGCTGACAGGATAAAACTGCTTCACGTGTTCAGAGTCAACGACACCGCATTTCTGGACATGCCGGGGCAGTTTGCTTCGGCTCTTAACGCTATGGGAAAACAGAAATCACTCCTACTCATAACGGGAATCGTCCGAACAATGGAGGAGAATTTTTCGCCCCTCTCACAAGTAAGATTCCTCATCGACTCAAAGACTCCTCAGTCAGGAGGAACAGTAGACCTCTCATCAGTCTGGAAACTCCCCAAGAAATCATGAAGTTCACGAAACTAATCATAGCGACAGGCAACAGGGGAAAATACCGCGAGTTTTGCGAAATCATACGAGATACAGCGGGTGAAAATTTTGCTGACGAAATAATTTTTGCGCCGGAAATTTCACGGATGATTGTTGAGGAGACCGGGAAAACTTACGCTGAAAACGCAATGCTGAAGGCTCGCGCATGGGCTGAACGTTCGGGGCTTCCGTGCCTCGCTGATGACTCAGGGCTTGAACTTGACGCTCTTGACGGTGCGCCGGGACTCTATTCTGCGCGTGTCGTTGCGGGTAATGACTCCGATAAAGTTTCGTGGCTTCTGGGACAGCTTGAGGGAAAAGCTGACAGGGGCGCGAGATTCGTTGCGTCATTGTGTCTTTGCGTCCCGGAGAAATTCACGCTGATCACTGAGGGAGAATGCCGGGGGAAAATTGTGGATTCTCCGAGTGGTTATGATGGATTCGGCTATGACCCTGTATTTTTGCCGGAAGGATATGAATTGACGTTTGCGGAATTATCCGGCCATGCAAAGAATCAAATCTCACACAGGACAAACGCATTCAGAAAAATATACGGCCTCTTGAAACAATAAATTCTGCGTGCTATTTATGAGCTTTCACGTTCTGAGAGCGAGGCGGCGAATGTCAAATGCTGAATGCTTGTTTTCTTTCCGACGGGCGACTCTATTTCCTCGATAACCATTCTTGCGGCGTTTGCTCCGATTTCAACGGCCGGAAGCTCAAACGATGTCAGAGACTTCTCAAGAAGATTCCCGACGTAACAGCCTGTGAGACTCACTATGCGTATTTGTTCCGGGACATTTATTCCGCGCTGTCGTGTTATTCTCAGGGCGGCCATTCCGTAAATATCTACAGCCGTCATTATCGCGTCGAGTCCGGGATTTTCGTCAATCATTTTCTCTATGCACTGAGTCCCGGATTCGTAGCCGTTGATTATTCCGCTGGTGCATTCGCAGATTTCCTTCAAGCCCAATTCTGAGATTGCGCGCTTGTAGCCGTCGTAGCGAGTCCTGTATGGCTTGAGAATGGGACGGCTGTTTGAGGGGCCGTTGATGAGTCCGATATTACGGCAGCCTTTGCTGTAGAGATAGTGAACAGCGTCATAGCTTCCTCCCTCGTAATCGCTCACAATGCTGCTGAGTGAGTCATCCTGCTTCCTGATGATCTGCACGACAGCGATTCCCTGATTGTGTATGTCGTGTATGAGGCTCATATTCTTTCCTGTCGCCGCGATAATGAGTCCATCTGTCATATAGCGGAAAAGTTCAAGGCGTTCACGCTCAATTTCTGAATCATCGTCAGTATAAGCCAGTCTAATACAATATCCGCATTCACGTGCTTTGCTGTCTATACTTCCTATAATGTCGGCAAATTCATTGACATTCGTATTAGGCACAATAACGCCGATTGCATGATGTAATCTCCTTTGAATGCCTTTCTTGGTCATTAACGGCTCATAACCAAGTTCATGTATTGCGGCCATGATTCTGTCGCGTGTGTCAGGGTGAACTTTAATGAAGTCGTTTGTTGCCCTCGATACTGTAGCAGGATCGCAATTCGCCAAATATGCAACATCCTGCAATGTAACTTTTTTGCGCCTTCTGTAAATTTCTTCATCTCTAATTGTATCTTTTAACCATTTCTGAAATTGCGGTTCTTTTTGCCTGTGCCTGTAAATTGTCCGAAAACTTCAGGCAGGCAAAATCCCAGTATAGTGAAAATGAGCATCACAATATATCCGTTGTCCATGATATTTAGTCCCTTCCTTTTATGTTGTAAACAGGTATATTAAATCATGCAAGGCATCAATATAGTTTGCAGGATTTTCGAGGAGCTTTACCGCCTAAATGCTTATGAATGCTAAGACTGTTATATGCAAGAGAAGCACTTTCTGAAATCACCGGCCTCACCAGAGTAGAGCGCAAGCACGTAACGGAAATCTGCGCTGAGGAATGCGGCGACAAGATGACAATCATCTCCGGCGTAAACTGCGAGAACACACAGGAATCAATCGAGATGGCACGCGAGGCAAAAGAAGCCGGCGTAGATGGTATCCTCCTTATGCCCCCGCATATGTGGCTCCGCTTCGGAATGAATCCCAACGCACCGTTTGAGTACATCAAGGACGTTGCAGAGGGCGCGGACATCGACATCATCATTCACCTTTACCCGGCGACAAGCAAAGCATTCTACCCCGTCGAGACTCTCATCAAGATGTGCAAAGAGATTCCTCACGTAAAGTGCATCAAGGTCGGCACAAGAGTTACGGCTATCTATGAGCATGACGTTCGCGAACTCCGCAAGCACTGCCCGGATATTTCCCTCATCACATGCCACGATGAGACACTCTGCGTAACATGGTTTACAGGCATGGACGGCGCGTTAATCGGTTTCGCAGGCTGCGTACCCGAACTCATCACAGGCGCGTGGGAAGTCTTCTCGCACCCCGAAAAGCACACACTCAAAGAGGCTCAGGAGTGGTCGAACAAGATTTACCCGATCTCACAGGCCATTTACGGCGGCGGCCAGCCTTCAGGAGAAGCACACGCAAGACTCAAAGAGACACTCGCACAGCGCGGAATCTTCAAGAGCGCACTCATGAGGAAGCCCGTACTCCCGTTAGACCAGGAAGAGAAAGACTGGGTTGCAGAGGGAATCAAACTCAGCGGACTCGGCAAAGTCGACATGAGCAAGTTCGCGTAGCATAAAATTTTCACGCAAAGGATAAAAATTTCGGAGCGGTCAAAGAGATTCACAAAAAAATTCTCTGAGGCCGCTTCTCTTGTAAGAAGGAGGAAAAAATAAATGGACGTTTCAAAAATAAAGCGCGCGTCATTCCTCGAAATCTTGAAACGAATCGGGCCGGGAATAATTCTCGCGGGCGTTGTAATAGGGCCTGGAAACATCACGACATCGGCCATGATGGGAGCAAATTACGGCTACACTATGATATGGCTGATTATCCCGATAATAATCATGGGGATAACATTCATGCTCACGTGCTACCGTATCTCAATGCTTACGGGAATGCCGACAATACACGCGATAAGGCATTATTACGGAACACCTGCGGCCATGATTACGGGGATTGCGACATTCCTGTCATGCTTCTTCTTCACGATGGGGAATATCACAGGCTCAGGCACAGGTCTTAACCTCATAACGGGAATCAACTGGAAAATCGGCTCAATCTTCATGATTGTGATCACTCTTGCGTGTTACTTTGCGAAGGGCGTTTACTCGAAAGTTGAGAAGATAATAACGCTTTGCATTGTGGGCATGATTATATGCTTCTTTGCTACGCTTGTTGCAACAGGCGGCCCGGACTGGGGAGAGTTCGGACACGCCATAACTCACTGGACAGTTGCGCCAGGGAGCCTTGCTACTTCACTTGCATATGTTAGCACAAACGCGGCGATAACTGCGGGCATTTACGGGACATATCTCGGCCTCGAAAAGAAATGGAAGCAGGAAGACCTCTTCAACGGTATCATGTTCGCGGACGCAATCGCACATATTGTAGCAGTCGTGCTGATTTCCGGCGCGATATTCCTTGTCGGCGCGATCGTCCTTCATCCTACAGGGCAGGGCATAAAGACTCCGGCACAGTTAGGGCAGCTTCTTGTTCCGTTTTTGGGAAGCGCAGCACCAATCATAATGGGAGTTGCATTGCTTGCGGCGGCGTTCTCTTCATTGCTCGGAAACACTCAAAGAGGAATGGTATTGCTTGCGGCTGGAATCGACAAACCTACGCGGCTTGAGTCGAACTTCATCAAATGGGGAAGCCTCGTATGCATAGTGATAACGACAGCGATATGCTTCATGTACAACGGGAGTCCCACGCAGTTAATATTAATCGCAAATATTTCAACGGCAATTGCGACACCGTTCGGAGGATTTTTTGTTACGCGGTTAATCTTCAGGAAGGACATCAACAAGCAGAATAATCTTCCTCAGCCGAGAATGCTGCAGTTCTTCATGCTGATTAGTTACTTGTTCGCGCTTGTAATGACAGGCTCATCAATTCTGAGAATGTTAGGGAAGTAAGAACAGGGGAAAAAAATTATCCCCTCGTTTTTTGGCCGGGGGGATTTTGTTTTGCTCTGGTAAAAATAAATTCTTGAAATAATAAATTTGAGTGTGCTATGATGCCCAACATAGTTCCATAAAAATCTTTACAGGAGGTAATGTAACATGTTTAAGCGTTACAAGTTTGTTGCGCTGTTGTTGTGCTTGTGCGTTTTTTCGTTTGGCATTGCTGGTAATGCGCTGAGGCTCAAGAGTTCACATCTGACAATTGCTCAACTACATTTCTTGCGGCGTTGAAGGCAGCTACGGGAACAACTACAGATACAGTAACAATAGACGTAACAAGCATTACAGGGCTTAGTTTCACTTCTGACGGTCTATCGAATGCCGGGGGAACTGATTTTTCAAAAGCTACTGATGAAACGACAAAAAAGCTGTTGCGGCTATCACGAATATGAAAGGTATTGAGCTTTTCACGCAACTCACGGCACTTGATGTTTCAGGATGCACGGCACTCACGGCACTTGATGCTTCAGGTCTCACGCTCTCAACGCTGAATATTACGGGAGTTCCCGGATTCATCTCAACGAGGCAGTACACACTGAGCGACACAAAAAAGCTCCTTTACGGCGGCAATCCCACAATTACCAGCGATGCAAAATTTTACGCAAAGCAGCTTGAGCTTACAGAAGGCAGCCTCAGAATGTATTTCTACATGGAACCCGCAAGTACTACATCTGGTTTGAGCGATAACAGCATAATGGAGTTTTATGTAGGGAATAGCAGCACTAAGCAAACAGCGAAATACGATGCAAGTGTTACGTACACTGATTACTACGATTCGACTAATCACACATTCAGTGCAACACAGTCAAGCGGCACAGCAGTAACACATTACGGATTTGCGTGCGACGTAACATCAATACAGATGGCCGATAGTATTCAAGCTACGTTTACGCCCGGAGATTCAGGAAGCCCGTCATCAATTACTTACACCGTAGCAGATTACCTCGATGCGGTTATCGCTCTGAATGGCAGCGCAACGGATCTCGCAAAAGCCATCAAGGATTACGGGCATTATGTGCAGAAACCTCTTGCGACGCTTCACGGTTTTGTTACAGTAGCAACAGCAATAAACGAAGGCAAGGAAGGCCACATCACAATACCCACGTCAAACACAACAATTACCAATGTAACAACAACTACCGTTGAATCGTATAAACTCACCAGCACGCTCGGCGATGGTGCTGAAGTCGGAAGTGCGTTACAGCTCGACTCAAATATTACGCTCCTTGTGTATCTTCCTTCAGGAACAACGGTTAACGAGGTCAAGAAAGGCGACGAGACAAACGCGCTCACACTAAATACGGATTACTCAGTTGACGGTGAAGACTACAAGACAGGCGGAAAAGTTGTTGTAGCAATTCCGAACCTCACAGCAAAGGAACTCACAACGAAATACACAATCACCACATCAGACTCAAACAAGACGGTTACAGCTTACGGATTATCTTACGTTCATTCCGTGCTTAATCTGACGGATGCACAGAAAACAGCACTGAAAGCCTCATCAACAAATCTGTTAAGCCTGAACGATAACGATTTCAACGACTTCGTTACGAATCTGCAAAATGCGGTTAAGGCACTCTATAACTACTACTATGCAGAAACACAATACAACCCCCAGAACTCATAGAGAGGAGAACACAAAATGACGAAAGACACAAAGAAAATCTACAGCACACCCGAAGCAGAAATCGTACGTTTTGACTCAGAAGACGTAATCACAGCAAGCGGCGAGGAAGGCACAAGCGGACACTCAACACTTATGCCCGTAGTCTACTAACTCATTCACGCATTAAGCGCAAAAAAATTCCCCCGGCTCATTCACGGCTGGGGGATTTCGTTTTTCTTACGCGCAGCACTTCTTGATGACTTCAGCGGCCTTGCGCAATAATTCATCAGGAATATTCAGCGCAGGCAGCAGTCTCACTTTGTCTTTTGCCGTCAAGCACAATACACCTTCAGCAATGCACGCCTTCACGATGTCTTTCGCGGGTTTCGTCGTCTTCAGTCCCATCATCAAGCCCATTCCCGTAACCGACTCAATGCCAGCCGCGCCCTTGAACGTCTCAAAAAGATATTTGCTCTTCTCCCTGACTCCGGCCATGAGTGAGTCGTCAATACGTTCGAGAATGCTCACAGCTCCAGCGCACGCTACAGGATTCCCGCCGAATGTTGAGCCGTGATCCCCGGGCTTCAGAGTGTCTTTCACCTTCCCGCCTAACATTGTCGCTCCCAGAGGAAGACCGCCCGCAAGTCCTTTCGCCGTTGATACTATATCGGGGATTATGTCATAGTTCATGTAGCTGTAGAGATGCCCCGTCCTGCCGTTGCCCGTCTGAACCTCGTCAACAATCAGCAGAATTTCTTTCTCCTTTGCGAGTTCGGCGACTCCCTTCACGTATTCTTCATCAAGCGCAATGACTCCGCCTTCACCCTGAACACACTCAATCATTATTGCGGCTGTCTTGTGAGCGTCTGCAAGCACCTTCATGTACTCAAGATTATTTGCCTCAGCGTGAACAAATCCCGGTGTCAGCGGCCTGAATAACTCGTGAAATTTATCCTGCCCGGTTGCCGATAACATTGCGATCGTTCGTCCGTGAAAACTATTCTTCAGGGTTATGATTGTGTTATAGTCCGGGCCTTTTGTGTCAGCTATGTATTTTCTTGCTACTTTAACCGCACACTCGTTAGCTTCTGCGCCTGAGTTTGAGAAGAATACTTTGCTCATTCCCGTACGTTCGCAGAGCATTTCCGCAAGTTTCGCGCAGGGTTCGGTGTAAAACAGGTTTGACATGTGCTGAACTTTTGCGGCCTGTTCGCATACTGCCTTGTACCATATATCATCGCAGACTCCGAATGACGTTACGCCGATCCCTGACGTGAGGTCAATATAGTCTTTTCCGTCAATGTCCGTAACTATTGAGCCTTTTCCGGCGGTTATTGTTACTGGGTAACGGTCGTAAGTTGACGCTACATATTCGCGGTCTGTCTCCTGAATATTCATGTGGATAATTCCTCCTAAGCCAAAAACATTGTGCCGGCTCCCTCATCCGTAAGAAGCTCTATCAGGATTGAGTGAGGGACTCTGCCGTCCATAATTATAACTTTATTCACGCCTTCTTTGATTGCCTTTATGCAGCAGTCAGCCTTAGGAATCATTCCGCCTGTTATTACCCCTGACGCTTTAAGCTCCTGCGCCTCTGAAACTGTGATTTCGCTGATGAGGGTTGACGGGTCTTTAGGGTCGCGCAAAATTCCGGCAATGTCCGTCATCATTATGAGCCTCTCTGCGTGCAATGCCCCCGCGATATATGCCGCTGCCGTGTCGCCGTTGATGTTGAAGATTTCACCGTTCTCACCGCTGGCAATTGTTGAGATTACCGGGATATAGTTTTTCGCGAGAAGGTCATAAACGCATTCGGGATTGATTTTTGTGATTTCGCCGACAAGCCCTAAACGTTCGTCCTTGAATTTCGCCTGAATGAGTCTGTCATCGATTCCCGAAAGTCCTACAGCCCTTCCGCCTTTTGTCTCAAGGAGTCCGACAAGAGACTTGTTGATTTTCCCGGCAAGAACCATCTGCACAATGTCAATAGTTTCCTGATCCGTAACTCTCAATCCGTCAACAAATTCGGGCTTCTTTCCGAGTCTGTCCATCAATGAATTTATCTCCGGGCCTCCTCCGTGAACGAGTACGACATTCACGCCGACGAGCCGCAACAACACAATATCTTCCATCACCTGCTGTTTTAGGCTTTCAGATGTCATTGCGTTGCCGCCGTATTTTATGACTACGATTTTTCCCGCGTATTTGCGTATGTAGGGAAGTGCCTGCACAAGAATCTCTGCGCGTTCTGTTGCCTTCATGATGATTCCTCCTTAAACGTTAAGCCCTTCTGACTCATTTATGCCGAGAAGTATATTCATGTTCTGAATCGCCGCGCCTGACGCACCTTTTCCGAGATTGTCGAATCTTGAGACGAGAATAATACGCTCATCATTCCCGTAAACAGAAATCTCCATATCATCGCGCCCGGAAAATTTCCCCGCAGAAATGAATCCGCCCTCATCTGAATTTTCCGCGAAATGAATCACTCCGTCATGATAATAATCTTTGTAGCACTCTTTCACGGCCTGAATATTTTTCCCATGCAATGAAACTGTAACCTCCATTCCCGCGAAAAACGGAGCGACAACAGGACAGAATACCGGCGGAACATCAAGCCCCGTGATTTTCGTCATTTCCGGCAAATGCTTATGACTCTGACTCAGCCCGTACTGCCTCGGCGCGTCAAGAAGCGAGTCGCGTTTGACGTCCTCATACTGCGCGATCATCTTTTTACCCCCGCCTGAATACCCCGTGAGTGAAAAGCACGTGAGAGGCTCATTTTTCGCGATGATTCCCGCCTGCACTAACGGAGCAACAAGCGCAATGAATCCTGTTGCGTGGCATCCGGGATTCGCGATTCGTTTTGAGGCTGAAATCTTTTCGCGCTGTGATGAAAGCTCCGGCAGTCCGTAAACCCATCCGGGACTCACTCTGTGCGCTGTTGACGTGTCAATGACTGCTGTTGACTCATTGCTGACGAGTGAGACTGACTCCCGCGCCGCGTCATCAGGAAGGCACAAGAAAGCTATATCGGCCATGTTGAGAGCATCACGGCGGGCGTTGATGTCCTTGCGTGTTTCCTCTGTGAGTGTGATTAGCTGAATGTCTTTGCGGGAAATAAGCCGCTCGTAAATTTTGAGTCCTGTTGTTCCCGCGCTGCCGTCAATAAATATTTTCTTCATGACAAAATTTTTCTCCGTTGTTGGGATTTTTGTTGACGCGTATTATAACGGCGCATGAAATTTTCTGTCAATCATAAAGTTTCAGAGTGAACAAAAGTTTATTCTTCCTCGTGTAAAATTCACTCATCAAAATTTGAAGGAGTTGCAATCATGGATGATTATTACAGAGTGAAGCACAGCATGTTCATGAATGCCCCTGTCAATGAAGGCTGCGTGATATTTCTCGGAGACAGCTTGACGGACTGGCTGAGTCTCAATGAGCTTCTGCCCGGCGTGAACGTCATAAACAGAGGCATTGCAGGCGACACGACAATAGGAGTCATTAACCGTCTCGATGAGGTGATAAGGCATAAGCCCGCAAAAATTTTTCTCCTGATTGGCACTAATGATATTGCTATGGGAATTAGCGAGCGGGAAATTGCCGGCAACATTCGCGAAATCGTCAGAAAGATTCATGGAGGCTCAAACGAAAGCATAATATATCTTCAGACTCTTATCCCGGTTAACTCGAAATTCATGGGTTACAGGCACAACATGAAGATAGAAACTGTGAATGACGAGATACGGAGATTTGCCGCTGAAATTAACTGCACGCTTGTTGATCTCTATGAAATTTTTTCGGAGAATGGCGAGCTGCCATTGCGATATACATTTGACGGGCTGCACTTAAATGGTGAAGGCGCGCTGAAATGGATTGACTTCATAAAGCCTCTTGTGTAAGAAAAATCCCCCTCACATTTTCAGCAAGGGGGAAAAAATTTTCACTTCACGAATTTGATTCTTCCTTCTGCGTTTCTGTATTTCTCCGGGAGAGTCTCAAACTGTTTCACGTAGTTTGCCAGCGTCATGTCATACGCTATGTAGTCAGGCTCAATAACTTTTGCGCCCTTGAACATATGCCCGTCGCCCTTCATGTAGAGTACGTAGCTTGTTGATACGACTTTGTACGTTTTCGCAGGGTCAAGCGGTTCGCCGTTCACTTTCACGTCCCTGACTCTTCTGTCGCCCGAAATCGCAACGAGCATATTCTTATCGTCAACAATAATCGGAGTCGGAATTGATGAGTCTACAGTGTACGTCATTCCCGAAACGTGAAGCAATCCGCCGTTGTTGCTGGGAAAAGATTTCGCGCCTAATTCGAGTTCGTCAAGAATGCTCTGCCCCGGCACTTCGCAAATGCAAACGGTGTTGTTGAACGGAAGAACGCCAAGTACATCACTGTACGTTATCTCGCCTGCTTTGATGTCCGTTCGGATTCCTCCTGCGTTATTGACAGCTATATCCGCCTTGCCTGTCTTTGTCTTCTTTGCTGAATCGAGGAAAGCATCTGTTACGAGGTTGCAGAGATTCGTCTCGCCGTTTCTCACAAGCCAGTCTCCTTTTTCGTCCTTTGCAAGAAGATCAAAGCTCGTATGACTCAGACGTTCACCCAATGCGCTGTTAATGATAGCTTTTTTCTCGTTGATGATCGCGGTGATTTTCGCGTCTTTCCCGTCAACTTTGTTTATCAGCTCGGTTGTGATTTTTCCTTCTTTGCTGATTGTGAGCTTCCCGACATTGTTTAATTTCGTTCCTGTCTGAGTAATTATTACGTCTTTGCTTTCTGCGTTCTTGAGGACAAGCGCGGGTGTGATTTCGTGTGAATGCCCGTCAATAAACACATCTATTCCCTTTGTGCGCGGCGCGATGAACGGAGTACTCCACGCTTCTACAACGTCCTCATATTCGCCCAGATGTCCGACAACAATAACGTAGTCAGCACCTTCAGCCCTTGCAGAGTCAACAGCTTTCTGTATTGAGGCTATGAGCTTCAGCCCGGTATGCTCGCCGTCAAAATCGTAAATGAATTTCCCGTCATCGTCCATGAAGTAATAGGGGGTTGATGAAGTAATTGACTCAGGGGTAGTAACTCCGACAAAAGCGACTTTCACATCACCGTATGTCAGAATCTTGTAGGGCTTGAAGACTAATTCACCCGTGCGCAAGTCTCTTATGTTGCAGGAAATGAAGCCGCACTTGAGATTCTTTGCGAAGTTCTCGAACTGACTCCAGTTGTAATCGAACTCATGATTTCCCGGTACTGCGATGTCATATCCGACAGCGTTCATGATTTCGAGGATGTAACGCCCCTGCGAGATTGCGCCGATTGTACCGCCCTGCGCCCAGTCTCCAGCGTCAACGAGAGTAACATACGGTGTCTCCTTTCTCGCCTCGTCAGCACAGAACGCGAAACCAGCATAGCCGATATTCTCATCGACTCCGCAATGTACATCATTTGTGTACAGAATGATTATGTCCTTGTCCGGGACTTTTGCGAATGAAGGAGTGCAGATAAGTGCGAAAAGTGAAAGTAAAACAAAAAATTTCTTCATGAAAATATCACCTCACGCGGAATTATAGCGCAAAAAAAAAATTCCCCCGCTGTTTAATGACGAGGGAAAAATTTTATCTCGTTTATCTCGTTCCTGTGCTGCCGAAACCCCCGGCACCGCGTTTTGTCATCGATAATTCTTTGACTTCCTCAAATTTAGCCCGCGCAACAGGCACAAACACAAGCTGCGCGATTCTGTCGCCGAATCTCAATGTGAAGGGATCTTCCCCCATGTTCAGCAGCAAGACTCGAATTTCCCCGCGATAATCTGAGTCGATTGTTCCGGGGCTGTTGGGAATGATTATGCGGCTGTTCATTGCGAGTCCGCTTCTGGGTCTGATTTGTCCCTCGTAGCCTTCTGGGATTTCTAGGTAAATTCCCGTTGAGATTAACGCCATTTCGCCGGGCTTGATCATGCAGTACTTCATAGAGCATAAATCAACGCCGGAAGAACCCGGAGTCGCGTATTCAGGAATCGCAATCGTATTAGCCTCGCGCTTTATCTTCACAACAATTTCATCAGGCATCAATAATCCCTCCTGCCACGATCGCGCCTACCTCTTGACTCCCGGTCATAATCGTTTCTTGTGGCACGGTTTGAGGAGTACCCGCGCTCTAAATATTTTGCCGCTGAGGATGCACCGCCTACCCTGTCGCGCATTGAGAAGCTCCCGTAACCCCTTTCACGTGATGCAAGAGTTGTGATGAGATTATCGCGTTCACGTTCATCGGGGAGGGCATATGCGAGTCCGGCTGTCCTGATTTTGTTCTCATCGGCCATGATTCTGCGTCTCGTGAGATTCGCGCGTCCCTGATCGTCAATCTCCTTCACCATGACAAGGACTCTGTCCCCCGGCTTGAAGATGTCCTCTATTCTTGGGACTCTCGCTGTGCTTACCTCGCTGATGTGCAGCAGTCCTTCTTTGCCCGGCAGACATTCAACGAACACGCCGAAATTCACCATCCGCGTAACAGTCCCGTAATACACCTCGCCTACAGCAAGCTCACGGGTCAACGCCATTACGATTGCGTGAGCGTCCTCAACCTGTGCCATTGTAGGCCCTGAAATCGTGATTACTCCGTCATCCTCAATGTTCATCTTTACGCCCGTGCGCTGTGTTATGCTGCGTACGACTTTTCCGCCCGCGCCGATAACATCGCGTATCTTGTCGGGGTCAATCTCGAACGAAATTATACGCGGTGCATTCGGTGAAATCTTGTTAGGCACCGGGATTACTGACTCCATCTCCTCAAGTATCTGGAATCTTGCGCGCCGTGCCTGCCCTAATGCTTTCTCCAGAATCTCGCGTGTGATTCCCCCGGCTTTGTTGTCCATCTGCAACGCCGTAACACCTGCGCGAGTACCTGCTACTTTGAAGTCCATATCACCATAATGATCCTCTAAGCCCTGTATGTCTGTGAGGATTTGAACCTTGTCGCCTTCCTTGATGAGTCCCATTGCGATTCCCGCGACATGACAGCGGATTGGGACTCCCGCGTGCATCATTGAGAGACTTCCGCCGCAAATACTTGCCTGTGAGCTTGAGCCGTTTGACTCTAAGATGTCTGAGACGACTCGGATAACGTACGGAAATTCCTCTTCAGGGGGGATTACTGGCAATAACGCCCTCTCAGCTAATGCGCCGTGTCCTATTTCGCGCCGCCCCGGTCCTCGTATCGCTCTCACTTCACCGACAGAATACGGCGGGAAGTTGTAGTGCAGAAGGAATCTTTTTGCGGGTTCATTGAGCTTTATGCCGTCCTGAATCTGGTCATCTTCTCCGATCATGCCGAGTGTCGTTGTTGCGAGTGATTGAGTCTCGCCGCGTGTGAAGAGTGCAGAGCCGTGTACTTTCGGGAGTATGTCAACCTCGCATGTTATCGGGCGGATCTGATCCATTTTCCTGCCGTCAACGCGTATATGTTCATTGATGATTATCCCGCGCATTATGGTTTTCACTCTGCTGTCTACGTACGCGCTTATGTATTCTTCTTTCGAGGGGTCTTCTTTGATGAGTTCGCTGAAATGTTCATTTGCTGAGTCTTTTACCGAATTGATTTTCTTTTCGCGCGGTTTCTTTTCGTGGATTCTTACGGCTGAGTCTATTTCGCTGTCTAAATTTTCGCGTATCCAGTCTTCTATTTCGGGTAATTTTTCGGGGAGTTCGATTTCAAGCTGAGGTTTTCCGATTTCTTCCTTCATCTGACGGAACAAAGCTATTATCTTCTTTATCTCATTGTGCGCGAGTTCTAACGCATCTACTAATAACTCTTCTGAGACTTCATACGATCCCGACTCTACCATTGTGATTCCGTCATCATGGCCGGCTACAATCAGATTAAGCATTGAGTTAAGCATCTGCTTTTCTGTGGGGTTGACTACGAGATTCCCGCCGATGAGTCCGATTCTCACAGCTCCTACAGGGCCGCCCCAAGGGATCCCTGAGATCGATAATGCCGCGCTCGCTGCGTTGATTCCGAGAATGTTCGGGGGGTATACCTGATCCATAGCGAGAACTGTATTGACGATCTGAACCTCGTTGCGCATGTCGTCCGAGAAAAGCGAACGTATTGCCCTGTCAGCGACTCTTGAGCCTAATATAGCGGAGTCCGCCGGTTTTCCTTCGCGCTTGATGAATCCTCCCGGGACTTTTCCTGCCGCGTAATATCTCTCCTCGTAGTCAACAACAAGCGGGAAAAAGTCTATTCCTGTCCGTGCTGTGTCTGACATGCAGGCGGTTGAAAGCATGACCGTTTCACCGTGAGAAGCTATTACTGCTCCGTTAGCCTGCTTTGCCATGTGTCCTGTCCTGAACACAAGCTCTTCTTCTCCAATTTTCACCGAGTATCTTTTTTCCTGATCCAAAATTTATTTTTCCTTCCTTTAGTTTTTACGCGGTATATTTTACTCACACGCAAAGAAAAAATCACGTATTATGACATCTTAAAATTAACTCAGCGATTCAAAACGGAGGCATTCAAATGGCGATTGATGACAAAAAATTTTTATCCCTCTGCGCGTCTGGGACTCTTGAAGAAGTTGTTACAGCTTTGAATGAAGGAGCTAATCCCAACGCTAAAGATATAGAGTGTATCACAGCATTAATGAAAGCGGCGCATCACAACAATGACTCAAGAATCATCACAGCACTTCTTGAAGCGGGAGCGGACATTCATGCAAGAAGCATTTACCGTATGACAGCTTTAGACTGGGCGGAAGGTGTTACGAAAACAGGCGGTCAAATTATGCTACTCCAGTCAGAAAGAGACAAACGACTCTCAATCCTCAAATCCGCAATACTCTCAATGAATGAGATTGATGATGACATTTTCACGGTCTTATGCCGTTACGCGGACTCGCAGGAAATAATTTCAGCGTTGAGGAAAGGAGCGAACATTAACGCAAGAGATATTTACGGCCAAAGCGTATTGATGTGGGCTTCATGCCATGAGAAAAGATTATGGCTGACAGAATTAATGCTCCGTGAAGGTGCTGACGTAAATTTGCGCGACAATTACGGACAAACCGCCCTGATGTATTGCGCTGCGAGCTGTGAGTCTCCCGTCATGCTTCACACTTTGGTTGATGCAGGAGCTGACATTAACGCGAGGGACGATGACGGAGTTACAGCCCTCATGATTTCGGCAAAACATAACGCGCCCGGAATAATTACGGCCATTCTTGACGCAGGAGCAGAGATTAACACGAGGGACAATAACAGAAGGACGGCAATATTTTACGCGGCTGAAAACGACAGCGCAGAGCCAGCAAGAATCATCACAGAGAGACTCACAAAGTCCGGGAAAAATATCCGAACTATAAGAGACTCTGAAGGCTTAACGGCTCTCATGTATGCTGCTGAGACAAGCTCTGACCCAGAAATCATACGCATATTCATTGAGGCAGGCTCAGACGTAAACGCAAGGGACAAAGACGGAACGACCGCATTAATGTTAGCGGCGGCAAAAAACATAAGGCCGGAAATTCTGTACTCACTGATTGACGCAGGAGCAGACATTAACGCACAGAACAGCGCGGGAAATACAGCATTGATTCTCGCGGCAAAATTTCACATTTATCACGCAATTCTTGAAGGGAAGCTGCGAATCAAATCACAGAACTTGAAGATTTTGCTTGATGCAGGAGCTGATACGGCCATGAAGAACAGCGCGGGCTTGACGTTTGCGGATTATCTCAAAAAGTTTTAACGCTGGGAGAGAATGAATCTTTTTGCCTCGTTAGGTGAGACTCCGTATTTACTCCCGATGATTTTCACGGTGTCTTTTACGCTCATTCCGTCATGAATCATTGAGAGTGCTTCTTCCTTCCACGAGGCATTAACGGAGTCTTCACAGCCCGAAATCACAAGCACTAATTCACCCTTCACGCCCTCAGTAACACGCTCAAGAATCACGCTGAGAGTCCCACGTATTGATTCCTGATACACTTTGCTGATTTCACGGACCAACGCCGAGTCCCTGTCGCCGAAAACCTGAATCATGTCGGCAATATCTTTCACGGCTTTGTGAGGTGAGATGTAGAAGCATAATGTTGCGGGGAAATTCTTGACGGCCTCAAAGAGTCTCATTCGTTCCCCGTGTTTTTCCGGCGGGAATCCTATGAACATGAACGGCTGTGGACTCATTCCCGACAAAAGCACGGCAGGAATTACGGCATTCGGACCGGGCAGAACATCAACGCTCAATCCCTCATCAACAGCACGGCGCAACAATATCCATCCGGGATCAGAAATTCCCGGAGTCCCTGCGTCAGAAATCACCGCGACTTTGAGTCCTTCACGGAGTTTTGAGAGGAGAAACGGCAATTTTTCGTTCTCGTTGTGAATGTGAAATGATGTCAGCGGCTTGTGAATGCCGTAATGCGTGAGAAGTATTGATGAAGTCCTCGTGTCCTCGCAGGCTATAATGTCGGCCTCACGGAGAACACGAAGAGCTCGCAAAGTTATATCCTCAAGATTTCCGATTGGAGTCGGGACGAGAGTCAGAGGCATTAATCTTCACGGACAATATCAATCACTGTAACTTCAGGAGGAACGAACAATCTCATCATGGCCTGGTTGAAGCCTGAACCGTTGCTGACGTAGACATATCCGCCAGCTTTCTTTGTGAGTCCCTGTGTGCTGTTTAGTGCCATGCTCTTGAAGTATCCTAAAGGCCAGAACTGCCCGCCGTGTGTATGTCCCGAAAGCATCAAGTCAAATCTTCCTTCTGCGTCAACAGGGAGTCCGGGTCTGTGCTTCAGTACGAGAATGAAGCTGTCTTTGTCTTCGGGCTTCTCAAAAATTTTCAGCCATCCATACTTTATATCTTCCATTCCGATTAATGTTATTCCTGCGACTTCACGGCGTTCATCAATCAGCAAATCATATCCGCATTCACGTATTATCCCTTCAACATCTTCATCAAGAATCAAATAGTGTTCGTGATTCCCGTTGACCGCAAACGCTCCGTAACGCGTATTTTTCGCGGCCTCTTTCAACATTGCCATTTCTCGCGGCCTGTACGACATATCGCCGTCAATAACATCTCCGCCCAAAAGCAATATATCCGGCTTTGCTTCTTCCACAATATTCATGACTCTCTCAATGTGCGAGAACGTTGCGAGTCCTCCTATGTGAACGTCAACAAGAAATACGACTCTCAATTTGTCGATGCCTTCAGGAAGTTTGCGGGTCGGGATTGTTACGTAACGGGGCTGAACGTTATACGCTTCCCACATGCTGTAACCTGTAATGCAGAGTGTGAGAACGAACGCGCATAAAGCCTTCTTTTTCGTGAAACCTTTGAAGCGCGTAAAAAGGTCAACAAGAAAAGTCATTCCGAACCAGTAAAGCAAGATGATAAATATCGTTTTGTTCAGAGCCTGTATTATCTCGTCAAAGTGAATCGGGAATATGTCATACTCTGCGTAATGGAAATCAAATCCCGCTGTGAACGCAAGAACAATCCACAATACAAACGCAAGAAAGAGAAATTTCAGCAGCTTTTTCGGGACTCCTGCTTCAGCTAATTTCCTGAAAATGAATAACAATGCGCCTGACGCTAAAACCTCGTACATAAAGTTATCTCCTCATTTCTACAAATGCCCGTCAATCTCGTAAGCTCTCAAAATTTCGGGGGTGTAATTGTTACTCTCATCCCTAACGAAAAGCGGAGGAAGAATATTCATACCCTCGCCGCCGTCTTTAACGCATTCGGATAAAAATACGCCGGAATTATAATTCATCTTAGGGTAAACAGGGCGCAATCTTTTCGGAATCATTCTGTGATTTCTCATTGCTGACAGGAAAGAGTCAAGCCGCAAACTTGTGAATATCGTGAAGAGTCTCCCTCTGCTTTTGAGGACTCTCCGTGAGAAATCTGCTACGTCATCAGGAGTGCAGGAGACTTCAAGACGTGCTTTTGTGCGCGAATCATCAGGGCTTTCACGTCCGGCCATGAGCGAGGAATACGGCGGATTCATCACAACAGCGTCAAATCTCCCTGAAGGCAGTAAACTTTTGTCGCGAATATCACCCGCAATGAATTTCACCTTGTCAGAAAGATTATTGTTATCCGCATTGAGTCCCGCAATCCGAATCAGTTCCGGCTGAATATCGACTCCCGTAACATGAACAGTCCTGTAACGCTGTGCGAGTATGAGAGATATTGCACCCGTTGCGCATCCTGCCTCTAAGATCTCGCGCATTCCCGAACGTATTTTCACCCACGCAGAAAGCAAAACCGTATCCATGTTCACACGCGGGCCGTTAAGGGGCTGAATCATTTTCACGCTTCCGAAAAGAACATCATCAAAAGTTGTCTCACACATAATTTTCCGGGTCAATGCCGACAACAGCAGAGAGTCCCGCCTCAATCATAGTTACGCCGTAAATCAGATCAGCACGTTCCATAGTCGCACGCCTGTGAGTCATCGCGATAATCTGAATCGTTTGCGAATATTCCCGCGCAAGCTCCGAAAAACGTATGAGATTGTATTCATCTAACGCCGCGTCAACCTCATCAAGTACCGCTAAAGAGCTTCCAGCCGCCTCAAGTGTCGCGAAAATCAGTGCTATTGATGTCAATGACTGTTCGCCGCCCGAAAGCTGAGAGATACTCTGCAACTTTTTCCCAGGAGGACGCGCAAAGATTTCGACTCCTTTGTCCCAGACTGAGTCGCCGTCCTGCAAAATCAATCTTGCCTCGCCCCCGCCGAATAATCTCACGAACAACTCATTGAAGCGCGAGTCGATCCGGGTCATTGAGTCGGTGAATGAGTGTTCAACCTGTGAGTCTGTGTCGTCAATTAATGCTTTGAGTTCATCCGCTGATGTCTTCACGTCGTCAAGCTGATCCGTCAAGAAATCTATTCTTTCTGCTAATGACTGGTCTTCTGAGATTGAGCCGAGATTGTACGCGCCTAACGATTTAAGCTCGCGTTCAAGTTTGCGGAGTAATGATGTCAGTTCGCGGCCTCCTTCTGTGTCGCGTGCCTCGTTCCTGTCGTAAGGATATTTTTCCTCCCAAAGGTCAATGAGCTGCGAGCATTCCGACTCGATGTGTGAGATTTTTGCGTCAGCCTGCGAGATATTTCCCTTCATGGCCGAAACGTTTTCAGACGAACGCGCAAATTTTTTCCGTAACATTTCGACTCTCATCATTGCCCCGGCGAACTCGCTGTTATGCTTTGCTATTTCACGGCGCAACGTTAATTCCTCGCGGTAAATTCTCTTTTTGTCCTGCGACAACGTGAAAAGCTCCGTGCGGTTGATTCTCTCGGTTTCAATCCCTGAAGAAATTTCTGACTCAGCCCTGGCGATTCCCGCCGAAATTTTTGCGTGCTCAGAGTCTACACGCTCATAAAGAGTCCGCGTAACATTAAGCCTCTCAGACAGCAAGCGAATCTCATTGCGTAACGGTGAAAGAAGAGAGTCAGAATCCTCACTCACAACATCAGGAAGACCCGACAATTCAGCCTCAAGGGACTCAATTTTCCCGGCCATGTCATGAATCTCACGCGCTAATTTCTGCGAACGAGATTCGGACTCGGAATGTTCAGATTTTACGCGCTCCAAGTTTTTGCTGACGGACTTTATGACCCGCGACTCCGTGTTAATCTCAGAAATCACATCTTGAAGCTCTGACTCTGACTCCTCTGCGCTGATTCTGATTCTGTGTTCTGACTCTGAAAGCTCCTCAAGTTTTCCGGTTAATTCTGAGATTTTCCGGCCCAGTTCGTCCGCTTTCTGGCGTGAAGTTACAGCCCCTGATTTGTTCCGTGAAGCACCGCCCGTTATTGTCCCTCCTGTCGCAAAAATATCACCTTCAGCCGTAGCAATTGGGAACTTTGCGCCAGCCCTGACGATTTCCGCGCCCGTCCTGTAATCACGAACAATCAGCAAATCGCCCATCATGTGAGAGATTGCGAGCCTCCATTCATCAGCGACATTCACGAGGTCAGCCGCCCAGCCTATAACGCCGTCAGAAAAAGCAAGCCGATAATCACGACTCCTTTCACGGCATCTTTCGAGAGCTAAATACGTTGCGCGCCCGGCCATGTGAGTTTTCAGGAACGTGATACCCTCTTGAGCTTCCTCCATTGTGTGGACGAGAAGCCAATACTGCCGGCCTCCTAAGAACGCCTCTACAGCCTCCGCGACATCAGGCGATGAGCATGTGAAAACGTCAGCGGCGATTACGGGATTTGAGCGGATGAGATTCTTCTCTGCTGCCTGCAAAATTATTCGCACTGGTTCGGGATAATTTCCTGTCATGATATGACTCATCTGTGATTCTGTGTGGGACAATTCGCGCCTTAACGCCTGAATCTGTGATGCCTTCTGCTGAAGTGAAAATGTCAGTTGCGTGTAGGTGTCTTCAAGTTTGCTTTTTCGTTCTGTGAGGAGGGATAAATTCTGCTGATGTGATTCGTTTTCTGCCTTCAGCGATTCGATTTCCTGAGACAATGACTCATGCTGTGATTCTGACGCTGTAATTTCTGACTCGCCGCGTGATTTTCTGAGCTTCAACTCTGCA
The DNA here is from genome assembly GCA_946183145.1 of uncultured Fretibacterium sp. Lineage (GTDB taxonomy): Bacteria > Synergistota > Synergistia > Synergistales > Aminobacteriaceae > JAFUXM01. The sequence goes on from CAMGZM010000013.1 coordinate 44,476, forward strand.
ATCTCATCAAGAATCTTTTTGCGCCGTGTGGTAATTCTCTGTGATTCTTTCTGCGACTGCCTGAAGATTTCCTCCTGCCGTGAAAATTCCTTCTGCTTTGCGTCAAGCTCAAGCCGTAAATTTTCGTGCTCGCTGTGAGTCCGTTCACGTTCCTGCGATAATGCTTCCTGCTGTATTCTGAGTGTGTCAAGCTCATCTGTGAGAGTTTTGCGGCGGGACTTTATGCCCTGCACTTGTGTTGAGAGCTGAAATGCTTTGCGCTGAATCGAATCTTTCTGCGAATTTAGACTCTCAAGCCGTGATGTCTGGTCGTGATTTTTCGGACTGGCCTGTAATTTTCCCTCGTAATGTCTGAGTCCTGACTCCCATAATTTTTGCCATCTCTCTAAACTCTCAAGCCTCGAAAGCAGAATATGACGCTGTAATTCAGAGTCTTCAAGCTCCTTTTCACATGCGTAACGCCTCACGAAATAATAATCATGCCGCAATATCTCTAAGCTGTCGATTATTCCCTGAGCGTTCACGGCTAATTCAACGTCTGATGAGATTTCCTGCCTCCGTGCGTCAAGCTCGTCAATGAGAGTCTGAATCCTGAGTGCTTCCGACTGTGCGTCATCGAGCCGCCTCAATGTGTCATCGCGTTTTTCCCGGTAACGTTCGATCCCGAAAAGTGAGTCGAGCTGCCTGCGTCTTTCTTTTGGGCGTTGATGTATTGTCTGTGAGATTTCGCCCTGCCCGATTAGCGCGAATCCCTCGCCTTCAAGATTGAATCTCTGCTTTACGCTTGCGAGTTCCTGCAATAATATTCTTCTGCTGTCAAGAAAGAGTGATGAGCCGTCTTTCGTGAAGATTCGTCTGAGATTAGCGCGGTCATTATCGTTTGTGAGTCTGAGTGAGACTTCTGCTGAGATTGCCGGGGGAGATGAGCTGCTGCCCTGAAAAAGCAAGTCGCTCTGTCGTGTGATTCTGAGTCCTGATGCTGAACCTTCGCCGAGAATCCATTTCAGAGCGTCAAGGATGTTGCTTTTTCCTGAACCGTTAGGGCCTACGATGGCTGTGAAATTTTTTGAGAATGTGAAATCGCATTGAGTGCCGAAACTCTTGAAGCCTTTAAGCCTTAATGATGATACGGGCAAAATAAAAGCCTCCTTTCACGGGTAATATATCACATTAGGGAGGCCGGTTGATTTCTGCACTGGTGATTCTAGTTGACTATGGGGAGTCTTGTTGCGTGTCCTGATGTGTCGCCGCTGTCGCCGCCGCTTGCTGTGATTACGTCCTCTGAGTCAAAACGTATGATTTCTGCTTCGGGTGCGCTGTAGATTTTCTTTGTGTCGTGTGTCATTTTGTGTTCTCCTCTCTATGAGTTATTCTGTCAGTCCCTTGTACTTGCATGTTTCTGCGTAGTAATTGTAGAGTGCGATTACTGCGTTCTTTAGGTGAGTCGCCCGCGTTTTCGCATTATCTACAGTTACAACGCTATTCGTGGTAGCTTTAATCTCCTCTTCAGTAAATAGCGTTTTTTTCATGTCATCCGTTAATGTCAAATTTTCAACATTAACAGTAGCGACGAAATCAAGCATACCCTTCACGTAGGACATCGGCGAAACTGTAACCGTGTAATTTGTGCCTGAGAGTGTTACGGGAATCGTGTACTTGTAGAACAGCTCATGCGCTGAAATGTCCGCGAACGTTATAGTATTCTCTGTTTGGTCGTGTATGTACCCGTTGCCCCCGTTGCCGTCCCCGAGTGTGGCTTGTTCTGTCTCGTTCCATGTCCACGTAGTACCCCCGTTTGACTCTTCCGACTTCCACGCGCCTGTCCGGGTAATGTTTACGTTATCTGTAATCGATGCGCCTTCAGGAAGATTCACGACAAGACTCGTTTTTGACATAAGGTCGAGCGTGAACCCTAAATCTTTGAGAGCGGTACTTGCGTCAGTATTGTTATTGTCTGCGTAAGTTTTGGTGATACCGTAATCTTTAACAGCATTCGTAGCGTTTGTACTATCATCAAGCGTATTATCTGATTGGGTTATTGTCGCATGATTAGCACTTTTGCAATCCGCGTTTGTCTCATTAAGTGTAGTCAGCGCGTAATGTCCGTAATCCTTGAGTGCCTTCGCAAGAGCTACAGTCTCTGTGCTGTATGACGTACCATTAGATGTAGTACCATCAAGTATGTTGAGGTACTCTTACACGGTGCAGCTATCAACTGTTCCTGTTTTGTCGCCGACTTTTATCGTTCCGATTATCGGGTCATTCATCTGCACAGAGGTTAATTCAACGAGAAACGCGTAAAGTGTAACCGCTGCCGCCCCTGTTTCCCCGCTTGGTGCATTGCCTTCCGTAAATTTTCCGTCCTTGATATAACCTGTGAGGCACTCATTCTTGTTGAATGTCCAGTTATTTGTTACTACGCCGTTAATGCTGAAAGTCGTTCCCGTTGTACTTGCGTCAGGGTTATCAAGCGCAACATAGAAGGCCATATTGAGACTCCCGTCAAGAATGAGCTGCTTCGCATAAACCTTGAACTCAACATCAGCGCACGCCGTACCAACAATGCTGCACGAAAAAACGTACGCGCAAACCATAAGCGCAATAAACCTGCAACGCTTAAACATGATTCTGTTACCTCCTGTAAAATTTTCTGGGATTGTCCGTGCATCGTAACACATTCCAGTACGAAATGAAACCTCCCTTCACGGCTTCTTGATCCCGATCGGGGAGGCCGTTTGTTTCGTGCTGAGTCTAGTAGAGCGGATTGCTTCCGGTGATGAACGGGAGTCTTGTTTCGTGTCCGCCGGTTGTGGCTGTGATTATGTCCTCGCTGTCGAAACGGATGATTTCTGCTTTGGGTGATTCGTATTTGCGCGCCTTGCTGTATTCTTTCTTCTGCATGAGTATATTTCCTCCTTAATTCGTGCGCTGATTAGTTCGTTGCTGTTGGAGCTTTCCTGTAAGCGAGTGTTTTCTCGTAGTAATTGTAGAGTGCAACGACAGCCTGCTTGAAGCGCGTAAGTTCGTTATTGTCATCAAGTCCCATGCTTGTCTTCATGTCTTCTTCATATGTCAGTAGCGTTACAGCGTAAACATATGACATTGGTGAAATCACGATAGTGTATGACGTGTTGTTTATCGTTACGGGGATTGTGAATGTGTCGCCGAGCTGGTGCGCTGAAATATTGGAGAACACAATCTGAAATTCAGAGTCGGAATCAGGAGTTGTTACGTTATCCGCAACTTTATAAACGTCATCGTTAGTAATGCTATTAGCAGAGCCAGCCTCTACAGTTATAGAACCAGCCTTTACAGTTATATCACTAGTCGCACTTCTGAGGGATGACTCTTTCGGAAGATATACACGAAGAGCAGTCTTTGAGTCGAGGTCAAGCGTGAAACTTACGCCCTTATAAATCTCCGTATTGGCCTCCGCTGTCTTATTATCATCTGTGTAGATTTTGATTTTGTGAGATTTAGTCAAACTTGTGGTTGTACCAAGACTATTATTGTTTGGTGTCATTTCTTTGTGACCTAAGGACTTGGAGTTGGTATCTGCGAGCGTTTTTTGTGCGTAATACCCGTAATCCTTTATCGCATTCACGAGTGCCACAAGATTAACATGCGTACCGTAAGTATCATATTTCAAGAGTTTGTTAAGGTAGTCTTCTACGCTGTCAATTGTGGAGCTGTTTGTTACGGTTGTTTCTGTTGAGGCTTTTGTGTATTTGTATGTAGCGATAATTTCATCGGCCATCTGAATCGCGTTTACATCGCATCGGAATCCGTGAAGCGTAATATCTTGATCATTATCGTCTTTTGCTTTTTGAGTTTCTATTTGCTCGCCGCTGTTTTCTTTTATGATCATATCTGTCTTGTAGTCAATACTTGGGTCTGCTTCAGTGTTAGCGATATCGAAATTCATTGTGCCAGCAGTATTAGTATCGAAATCCTTCATGTAGAAATACAGTCCGAGCTGACCCGAAAGCACTAAAGCATTTGAGCTGAAAGTCGGATCCGTCGCCCACGCAATTGACCTTCCGCCCCAATCACCGAAAATATTCACCGTGTCATACGCAAAAACACATAGACACAACGCCAGCGCAACAATAAACTTGCAACGCTTAATCATGTTTATCGTACCTCCTGTTAAAATTTTTCGGAATTGCATTGAGCATCATAACGCAAACTATTTTTTCCCGCAAATTCATTCAGCAATTTTTTCACAAACGACTCGAATTTCCTTCACACTCAAGAATCAAATCACGTTCGCAAAGAGACAAACGCAAAAATTTTTTTACTGTTACGCTATAATACTTTCATTCCATAAAATTATTGAGGGGAGTGTTTATTCCACAATGAACCTGCCTACATTCTTAGGGGGAGTACATCCTCCTGAAGGCAAAGCACTCACGGAGAACAAAGCCATAGAAATTTTACGGCCGAATGATTCGCGTGAGTTCATTTATCCGTTGTCCCAGCATATTGGCGCGCCGTGTTCGCCTCTCGTCAAAAAGGGCGACAGAGTTCTTGCAGGGCAGAAAATTGCTGACACGGAAGCGTTCGTATCTGCTCCGATTTTCTCATCAGTTTCGGGAACGGTGAAGGAAGTCGGCCCGCGCATGACTATTCCCGGAAGCGTTGACCCGTGCATTGTCATTGAGAGCGATGGGAAATACGAGAAAGCACCCTCGCTTCTTGATGAGTTAGGACACAAGCCGCAGCCTTCAGAGTATGTGAAGCTGATACGTTCTGCCGGTATTGTCGGTATGGGCGGAGCATGTTTCCCGACTCACGTAAAGTTATCGCCCCCGAAAGACCGCGTAATCAAATGGCTTATCGTAAACGCCGCTGAATGTGAACCGTATCTTTCATGCGACAACCGTTTAATGATTGAGAGTCCTGACGAGGTTATACGTGGACTCGGTTATGCGCTTGAGATTTTCCCGGAGGCAAGCGGAGTAATTGCGATTGAGAACAACAAGCCCGAAGCGATTTCAACAATGACAGCTCACAACAAGAACCCGCGTATAAAAATCATGCCTCACACAGTGAAATACCCACAAGGCGCGGAGAAAATGCTCATATGGTCAGTAACAGGCCAGGAGATTCCGTTAGTCCCTGCTTTGCCCGCTGATGTCGGCTGTATAATCCTCAACACCCGGACGGCTTGGCACATCTGCAAGGCCATTGAGGAAGGCGAACCCGTAACAGAGCGCGTAATCTCCGTAACAGGTGATGCTGTATGTGAACCGAAAAATGTGCAAGTTCCGCTTGGGATTTCTGTGCGTGAGCTTGTGAATTTCTGCGGGGGATTCAAGGATGAGCCTGTGAAGATTCTTGCGGGCGGCCCGATGATGGGACTCGCAATGCGTTCTGTTGATGTCCCTGTCGTAAAAGGCACGTCAGGAATTTTAGCCCTCACGAAAAATCTCGCCTATATCGCTGAAGAGTCTGCGTGCATTCGCTGCGGAAAATGTATTGAGGCTTGCCCCATGCACTTGAACCCGACATATTTAGACCAGCTTGTGAGGAAGCGCGACTATGAGTCATTCGAGGCGTATAACGGCATGAACTGTATAGAGTGCGGATGCTGTTCGTATTCATGCCCGGCATCAAGGCATTTGACTCAGACGTGCAAAGAGGGTAAAGCGGCGGTTAATCTTGCGCGGAGAAAAGCGGCTCAGGCAAAAGCGAAACAGGAGGCGAAATAGTCATGTCAGAAAAACTAGTAGTATCATCATCACCGCATATTCACTCCGATTTCAGCACACAAAAAATTATGGGCATGGTCATATATTCGCTCGTGCCCGCTGGGATTATGGGAGTATATTTGCTCGGCTTCCGTTCGCTTCTCGTGATTATCGCGTGTGTTGCGGCGTGTGCTTTGTGCGAATGGTGCTGGCAGAAATTCATCATGCACAGGAAGGACACAACCGGGGATCTTTCAGCAGTTGTTACCGGGTTATTATTGGCGTATAACCTTCCTCCAACGATTCCGATCTGGATGGCAATTTGCGGAAGTGTTTTTGCGATTCTCATCGTGAAGCAGTTTTACGGCGGAATAGGCTGCAACATCGTCAACCCTGCTTTAGCCGCGCGCGCAATGATGCTCATATCATGGCCGACAGCTATGACTACATGGACGGTAAACGGGATTTCCGGCGCGACTCCTCTTGCTGCGATGAAGGCCGGAACAATGCCTGCAAATCTCTCATGGTGGAATCTCATTGTCGGCGACATGGGCGGCTGTATAGGTGAGACAAGCGCAATACTTCTCATACTCGGCGGGGCTTATCTCGTTTGGGAGGGCGTAATCTCTGCGCGAATCCCATTAACATACATTCTCACGACAGCAATATTATCCGCGCTATTCAACCACGGCGGGGGAATGTTCCCGGTTCACGAGATTTTGACGGGCGGTTTGTTGCTCGGTGCTATCTTCATGGCGACTGACTACACTACATCACCAATGACGGAGAAAGGGCAGTACATTTACGCGTTCGGGTGCGGTTTGCTTACGGCGTTAATCAGGACATGGGGCGGCTATCCTGAGGGCGTATCATTCTCAATTCTCATCATGAATATTGCAGTGCCGTTAATCGACAAGTATACAGAGCCTCGCACACTGGGCGCGCCAAAAAGCAATTTCTTCAAGAGGATGGGGGGCAAATCATAATGTCAGAAGCAACAGTGAATGATACAGTATCTTTCAAGGACGCATGGAGGAAAGCCCTTCACTTAGGGGGGACTCTTTTCGCGGTAACAGCAGTAACAGGAATAATACTCGGACTTGTCGAGAACGTTACGAGCCGCGCAATACTTCAGGCGGAAATAGCAGCGAGGAATGAAGCGTACAAAATCATAATGCCCGCCGGAAAAACTTTCGAGGACTCAGAATTCAAGCCCGACGATTTCGTTACAGGAGTCGTAAAGGCAAGCGATGAGTCTGGCGTTGTAGGCTGGTGCGTCTCGGTAAGCTCAAAAGGTTACGGCGGCCAGATCGGATTCGTTGTCGGAATCACGAAAGACGGAACAGTGAAGGCCATCAACATTTTGAGTCATTCAGAGACTCCCGGACTCGGCGCAAAATCTACAGAGCCGGAATTTTACGGGCAGTTTGCGGACAAATCATCGTTCCCGCTCAAAGTCGTTAAGGGCGGAGCGTCAAATCCTGACGAAATATCAGCAATATCAGGAGCGACAATAACATCAAACGCGGTAATCAGCGGCGTGAATGGTGCTGTCGATTACTGGCAGAAGAATCTGAAAGGGGCTGAATAGAATTGAGCGGGGGAAAATTCAGAATCATCACAAACGGAATCTTAGCGGAAAATCCTACGTTCGTTCAGTGCATCGGATTATGTCCTACACTCGCAGTAACAACGAGCGTCGCAAACGGACTCGGAATGGGAATCGCCGCAACGTTTGTTCTTGTAGCGTCAAATATAGTCATCTCACTTTTGCGCAAAATTGTCCCGGATGAAGTCCGTATACCGATTTTTATCGTGGTAATTGCGGGTTTCGTTACGGTTATCGAGTTCATGATGAAGGGATTTGCGCCGGAGCTGAACAAGTCATTAGGCATATTCATTCCGTTAATTGTCGTCAACTGTATCATTCTCGCACGTGCTGAGGCTTTTGCGTCAAAGAACGGCGTATTTGCTTCCGCGCTTGACGGTATAGGAATGGGACTCGGCTTCACGATCGCGCTAATGTTCTTGGGTGCAATCCGTGAAGTTTTTGGAGCCGGGACTCTTCTCGGAAATCCTGTTGTGAGCTTTGAGCCTGCATTGCTGATTGTGCTTGCGCCGGGGGGATTTATCGTTCTTGGCTGCTGCATGGGCGCATTCAGGGCGATTCAGGCGCGTGCTGCAAAGATGAAGGGACTCGCCGCGACTCCTGCTGAAGCCAGGCCGATGGGATGCGGCTCTTGCGTGATGGCGAAATTCTGCAAGAAGGACGCAGATTCATGCGAGGAGGCGAAATCGTAAATGACACTCACAGAATTATTTTTGCTCTTCATAAGCTCAATCTTTGTGCATAATATTTTGTTGTCGCGCTTTCTTGGGTGCTGTCCTTTCATGGGAGTAAGCTCAAAGCTCAAGACTGCTCAGGGAATGGGAGCGGCTGTCGTCTTCGTCATAATGCTTGCGTCATTGATGACATGGATAACGTACAACTATCTTCTTGTGCCGCTGCATCTTGAGTACCTTTACACGCTTTCGTTCATTCTCGTAATTGCGGCGTTAGTTCAGTTCGTTGAGCTTGCGCTGAAGAAACTGAATCCGACTCTCTATAAGTCATTGGGAATCTTCCTGCCGTTAATCACAACAAACTGCGCTGTTCTCGGCGTTGCAGTCCTGAATATGAATGAGGGTTACGGACTCGCGGCGGCTCTGGTTAATGCTCTCGGCTCATCGTTGGGTTTCCTTCTCGCAATTTCTCTCATGGCCGGAATACGTGAACGAATCGAGGACAACGAGGGAATCCCGGACAGCCTTCAGGGACTTCCTATGGCGTTAATCACAGCGGGGTTAATGTCGATTGCCTTCATGGGCTTCACAGGAATCATAAAGTAAGGGGGCGGGATAAATGGACATAATGCACACAATGATAACTCCTCTTGCGTTAATGGGAATCATGGGCGGCATATTCGGCGTATTGCTCGCTATTGCTTCAATAGTATTCCGCGTTCATCAGGACGAACGAATCGGGAAAATCCGTGCGGCTCTTCCTGGTGCGAACTGCGGCGGCTGCGGTTACCCTGGCTGTGATGGCTACGCGTCAGGAGTCGTGAATGACGGCGCGCCTGTCAACAAATGCAGCGTGGGAGGTGCAAAAGTTTCTGAGATTATCGCGTCAATAATGGGAGTCGAGGCTGGAGCAAGTGTACCTTTGCGTGCGTTCGTGAAGTGCAAGGGAACATGTGAGGCTTCACCGCGCCAGCTGATATATGAGGGTATCAATGACTGCAAAAGCGCGTCAGTGATTCCGGGAGGCTCGCCAAATTCCTGCCCGTTCGGGTGCATTGGACTCGGTACGTGCGTAAGTGTGTGCCAGTTTGGTGCGCTGTCAATGGGTTCTGACGGTCTGCCGAAAGTTGACGTGTCGAAATGTGTCGGCTGCGGTGCGTGCGTTGAGCATTGCCCGAAAGGAGTCATTACGCTTGTTCCTGCGACGGCTGATGTGATTGTCGCGTGCAATTCTCACTGGAAAGGCCCGGCGGTTAAGAGCGTGTGCAGTGCGGGGTGTATAGGCTGTACTCTTTGCGCTAAGAAATGCCCGAAAGAAGCGATCGACATCGTGAATGATTTGGCGGTCATCAATCAGGACAAGTGCGTGAAGTGCGGAATATGTGCGAAAGTCTGCCCGGCGAAATGTATCAATGTCGGCGAAAAAGTTACAGTGATGGAAAAATCTGCGTAACAAAATTTCTGCTTCAAGTTTCAAATGCACTGGATTGGAATCACTCTGTTAATATAGAATTGACAGGGTGATTTCTGTCATATGGAGGGATTAAACTTGTCTAAGCGTTCGGAAATCCTGAAGATTATACGTTCAAGGATTGATAAAGTAGCCAGCTCATGGGAATCAGCGTATCTTGCGCCTGATATTCCTGAAAAGATACTTTATCTTGCGACGTGGCATTTGGGATGTTGGGAAACTGGTGATGATGTTCTTGCGGTTATCGACATTACACTGTCAGATGCGTGCGATGAAGGTTTTGTGTTTACGTCTTATGGTATGCACTATACGGCAGGAAACCAGCAAGAGTTCTTCAACTATGAAGACATTGAAGGCATACGAGTTATTTCTCACTGGCTCAATGACAAGCTGGGTATTACAACGAAATATGGCGAGAGCATAATAGACATAGTGAGCATTAATAAAAAGGAATTAATGTGGTTGCTCATTGAGATAAGTTCCCTCGTAACAGGCCATGAATGGGGTTACCGAATGGGAGAACATAAGTTTGTCATAATATAAGTTTATCATAAATTTTTAGTCTTAGATTAAGCCGGAAGCTAGATAGGAGTGTTAATCCTGAAAATTCCGGGCAGGGATTTTTATTTGCTTAAACGTTAATTGAGCTTGTATAATTCGCGCAAAAATTTTCCCAATCACAGGAGCAAAAATTTATGTTCAATCCCTTTATGTTAGTCCCTTGCCTGATATGTTTATATGACATTCTCAGCATGATTTTTCCCCTGCGTTTTTCATGGCCGCTCAAAATTCTTCTCATACTGCTGATTATTTCCGGCCCTGCTAAAATGTTGCTCATGAGAATGACTCCGTCAGGCTTCACGATTCCAGAATTAACGAGAAATATTGCGCTGATTCTTTCGGCAATGTTCAGCTTCATGATTGTTGCGGCAATTCTCCTCATCATGAAAGATATTGTGCAGGTATTCTGGCGTTTGTTCCTTCATGCGAAATTTCCCGCTCACTTTGCATCACTTGCAGTCTTAATCATCGCGGCAATCTCTACAGTTTACGGAGTGTATCAGGGTACGAGAGTTCCCGAAGTCGTTGCGCATGACGTGAAAATTCCCGGCCTCGCGAAAAGTTTTGACGGACTCAGAGTCGCAATGATCGTTGATATTCATGTAGGCTCAGTAAACAGGCGGCCATTTGTTGAAAGCGTTGTTGAAAGCGTGAACGCATTAAGCCCGGACGTTATATTGATTCCCGGTGATTTTGTTGACGGAAGAGTCAAAGACCGAAAATATGACCTCGAACCGCTGAAAGACTTGCGCGCAAAATTCGGTGTCTTTGCTGTTACGGGAAATCACGAATACTATTATGACTTGCATGGATGGCTTGAGACTCTCACAGGCTTCGGCATAAAGTTTCTGCACAATGAACACGCTGTAATCTCATCAGGAGACTCAAAGCTCGTTATAGCAGGAAGCCTTGACCCTACGAGCAGAAATCACGACACAGAACGCGCACTTGAGAATGTCCCGGCAAATGTCCCGGTGATATTGATGGATCATCAGCCGAAATTCGCGAACAACAACGCAAAATTAGGAGTCTCGCTTCAAGTTTCAGGACACACGCACGGCGGGCAGATTCCCGTAGTTTACCAGATAACACGAAAGTTAAACGGCGGATTTGTACGTGGATGGTACGACATTGACGGCATGAAGTTATACGTGAGTCCCGGTACATCACAATGGGACGGATTCCCGATGAGATTATTTGACCCGTCAGAAATTTCACTCTTCACACTTCACGCAGAGTAACAAAAATCCTCCCTCAAAACTTACGGGGGAGGATTCATTTTCACGCGGTAAATTCGCTTTTACTTCCTGAAAAATTTTCTCATGGCCGTAACTAATGACTCTTGTTCGTCAGCTTTGAGTCCCGGGAAGACAGGAAGCGCAAGAACTTCACGCGACAAAGTTTCACTCACAGGGAAATCCCCGGCCTTATAGCCCAAATACTTGAAGCACGGCTGAAGGTGCAAAGGCAGCGGATAATATACCCTCACTGCGAATCCCTCAGCGTTCAAATACTGCATAAGCTCATCACGTTTTGACTTGACGCGCACAACATACTGATGATAGATGTGATAATTCCCCGAAAGCTCAACGGGTGCTGACACAAATTCGTGAAGGTCATTCGCCTTGAACAATAACTTGTAGTACTCCGCAATCTTCCTTCGTTCCTCGTTCCATGCTTCAAGCCGTGATAGCTTTATGTCGAGAATTGCGGCCTGTATAGCGTCAAGCCGTGAATTGATTCCTATCTCGTCATGATAGTATGTCGTTCCTGAGCCGTGAACACGCAAACGCCGGAGTCTTTCTGCACGGTTCGAGTCGCGTGTTACGACCATTCCGCCGTCGCCGCATCCGCCGAGATTCTTTGTCGGGAAGAACGAGTAACATCCCACATCGCCAACAGTCCCGGCACGCAGAATTTTTCCGTCAGCAAAACGAGTCGCCCCGAATGCCTGCGCTGTATCCTCAACCGTGAGTATATTGCGTTCGTGCAATTCTGAGATTACGCCCTCAATCGATGCCATCTGCCCGAAAAGGTGAACGGGCAAAAATATTTTCGTCTTGTCCGTGATTTTCGTCATGGCCTGATTGATGTCTATGTTGTACGTGTTAGGGTCAACGTCAGCAAAAACGGGTACAGCTCCGAGCCTCGCAATTGTCCCGGAAGTCGCAAAGAACGTGAAAGGAGTCGTAATCACCTCATCGCCCGCGTGAACATCGCACGACATCAGCGCGAGCAAAAGCGAGTCAGTTCCTGAAGCACACCCTACGCATGAACCTTCAGGGACATCAAGATACGAATCGCAATGAGCCTCAAAAGTTTTCACTTCATTCCCAAGTATGAAGCTCTGTGAGTCAAATATTCTCTCCATTGCCGCAAATACTTCCGGTTTTATTTCACCGAATGAGCGCGACAAGTCTAATATTGGTACTGTCAATTAATTCATCTCCTGCAATTATTATCGCACTTCCACAAAATTATTTTCCCCTGAATGATTCAGAATTTACATCAGTGAGAAATCCTGTCTCATGTTCCGGCGGCAAAAGTATATTGTGAGGATCTTTTACCCATTCGACTGTACTGCCCCGGTAATTCTTTATCTTTTCTGACGAGAAATTGAACCGTCTTATGAGCTGATCCGCCATTCTCCCCGATAATACTCCCGTGTTGCAGTAAATTATGATTGTCTTGTCCTTCGTTATTCCTTCACGCGCCAAAAGTGCGGCGGCAATTTGAGTCCTCATAGTGAGATTCTCAAGCGGGAAATTTATCGCTCCGGGGATATGTCCTCCGGGGACTCCGGGGCGCGGTGATTTTCCGTTGTATGATTCTTCCGGGCGGGCGTCAACGAGAATGTAGCCGGGCTTGCCTGAATGTTCTTTCACGAATGACGAGTCAACATCTTCAACGTGAGGTTCAAACGCCGAATATATCAGCGCAAGTATGAAGATCAGCGCGAACATTAACGGTGCTGCAATTTCAAGAGGAGGATAATTTCTCTTCATATCGTTTTGCCTTCCTGTACGCAAATTTTTGGGATGAATTTTTATATTATACGCCGGCAATTTTTTTTGCTGCGTGTGATTGCATTTTTCAAGATTGTGTTATAATTCACGCACGCTTTATTTAATCACGCAGTATTAACGAGGTCTTGCGATTTTCATGAACAGGCAGCCAGCGGTTGCTTTAATCGGAGCTACAGCTGTAGGAAAAACAGCACTCAGTTTAACCGCAGCAGAAAAATTAAACGCAGAAATTATTTCCGTGGACTCGCGCCAGGTTTACAGGTACATGGACGTTGGCACTGATAAAGTTTCGGCCTCATTGCGGCGTGAAATTCCCCATCATCTTATCGACATTGCAGACCCTGACGAGAAATTTACGGTCTCAGACTTTGCGGAAAAATCATCACAGGCAGTAGCAAGAATATACGCGCGCAAGAAGATTCCTATTTTTGTCGGGGGGACTCCGTTCTACTACAACGCGTTGTTTCACGCGGCACTGAATGAGGATCTGCCGTATGACTCAGAGATTCGCGGAAAATATGAGGCACTCGCAAATTCACAGGGAGCGGAGTTGCTGCATATGAGGCTCGCAGAAGTTGACCCGCAGACAGCACAGAGGCTTCACAAGAATGATGTGCAGAGAGTAACGCGCGCGCTTGAGATTTACGAGCTTACTGGGCGGACTCCTTCACAGGTTTACAGCGAGGGCGCGAAGAAGGATTACGGGTTCAATGTTCTGTACATAGGGTTGTCTCGTTCACGTGAGGAATTATTCAGGCGTATTGAAATCAGGTTAGAGCAGGAATATTCATCAGGATTGCCGGAAGAAGTAGAATGGCTCATGAAAAACGGATTTGATGACAGGTATACGCCCCTGAAAGGACTCGCGTACAAAGAGCTTATAGACTATCACAGGGGAAAAATAAAACTTGACGAGGCACTGGAAATATCTATATCACGGACAAAGGCATTTTGCAGAAGGCAGCAGACATGGTTCAAGAAATTCGAGCCTGCAATCTGGTTTGACATGTCAGAGTCCAGCCACGAGGAAGAAATCATAGAGACGATAAACAATCACATACACAAAGAGGCGGCATCATGATAATCATGGCCGAACATGCCGGATTTTGTTTCGGTGTGAAACGCGCGGTAGATGCAATATCTGAGTCGCTGAAATCACATAGTGAAGTCTGGACGATAGGACTCCCAATACATAACCCGCAGGAAGTCTCACGGCTTGAGTCATTGGGCTTGCGAGTCGCTGAGAATGATTCGGAAATTCCTGACGGCGCAAAAGTGTTAATCCGCGCGCACGGTGAACCGCTTGAAGTCATAGAGAGGCTCAAACGCAGAAATATTCACGTTGAGGATATGACATGCCCTTTCGTGAGAAAAGCTCAGGAGAAAGCCGCAATGTTATCACGCGAGGGGTATTACGTTGTTTTGCTCGGCGACAAGAATCACCCCGAAATCAAGGGCATAACCGGCCATGTTGAGGACGTGAGGAACTCAGAAGTAATTGCTGACGAAAAAGAAGCGGACAACGTACAGTATCACGCGAAAACAGCACTAATCTCACAGACAACACAGCGCGAGGAAAGACTCGAACGAATAGCCGGGATTCTCGTGGGAAAATCATCGGAGCTTAGAGTCTGCAACACTATCTGCAAGGCTACGGCACAGCGTCAGGAAGCAGTACGCGAGCTTGTGAGGAATAATCATGTTGACGGTGTTGTACTCATCGGCGGGAAATCCAGCGCGAACACGGGAAAATTGCGCGACATTCTCGAATCTGAGGGCGTTAATGTTTTGTGGGTTGAAGATGAAGAAGAGACAGAACAAAATTCAGAATGGTTTAACGATAAAATTATGGTTGGTATTGCTGCGGGTGCAAGTACACCTGAATGGCTTATCGATAAAATCAAAAATATTATTGCGGCAAAGCAGGAAGCACAGGGGGTATTGATTCATTGATGGAGAATCAGCAGGAAGTTATGCAGGAAGCAACACAGGCAACAGAAGCAGCAGAAACAGCGCAGGCAGTAACAGAGTCAGCAGCTCAGCCCGAAACAGCTCAGGCAGAGTCCCATGAGCCTGAAACAATGCAGGAAGCACTTGACCAGTACGGCGACAACGTTCACCTCAAGCGCGGCGAGACACGTACAGGCACAGTAATCAGCAAGACAGAGAGCGGATTTCTTGTTGATGTAGGCTTCAAGTGCGAGGGATTTTTGCCCATGAGGGAATACACGAATCACTCACTCATTGAGGACGAAGGCACAGAACCCAAGCCCGGCGATTCGATTCAGGTTGAGATCGTAAGCGTGAGGGACGGAGATGACGCGCAGTTATTGCTTTCACGCTGGCATATCGAGTTCAACAAGAGATGGGACGCGTTAGAGGCAGCACTGAAGGAAAATCCCGTTATTGACGTTAAGGGCGTAAGCAGGGTTAAAGGCGGCCTCATGGTGAACGCAATGGGGCTTGAGGGATTCATACCCGTATCACAGCTCACATTAGCGGGAAGAGGCGCGAATCCTCAGAATTTCGTCGGACAGACTCTCACGGTGAAAGTACTTGACCACGACAGAAGAAAGCACAGGCTTGTATTCTCACGCAGAGTCCTTCTTGAAGAGGCAGAGAACGAGCGCAAAGCAAAATTCTACGAGCGTGTTCACGAGGGCGATATTGTATCGGGTGAAGTTTCGAGCCTGACGGATTTCGGCGTTTTCGTGAATCTCGGCGAAATGGACGGGCTTGTACACCTCACGGAAATTACGTGGAAGCGTTCCTTCAAGATCAAGGACATGTTCAAGAAGGGCGACAAAGTTACGGTTAAGGTTATCGGAATTGACCGCGAGAAAGACAGAATTTCCCTCAGCATAAAGCAGGTAGCCGGAGATCCTTGGGACACAGTAAGCGAGAGGATTCACGCAGGCGATGTCATGAAGGGTACTGTAACGAACTTGACGGATTTCGGCGCGTTTGTTGAGCTTGAACCGGGCATTGAGGGACTCGTTCATGTCGGCGATATTGCCTGGGCGAGAATCAAGAAGCCCCGCGATGTTCTCAAGAGAGGCCAGGAGCTTGAAGTTCTTGTGCTTGATGTTGACCTTGAGAAGAGAAGAATCAGCCTCGGCTACAAACAGCTTAATGACCCGTGGCACGAACTCGACAAGAAATATCTCAAGGGTCAGGATATAACGGTGAAAGTTGTGCGTCTTGCTGATTTCGGCGCGTTCGTTGAGGTTGAGAAAGACGTTGAAGCACTCATCCACATTTCGCAGCTCAGCAGGAAGAGAGTCGAAAAGCCTTCAGACGTTCTTGAAGTTGGGCAGGAAGTTACAGCAAGAGTCCTTGAAGTGAGTCCTGAGCAGAGAAGAATGAGATTGTCCCTCAGCGCGTTAGAGCCTGAACCCGAACCCGAACCCGCTCCCGCACGTGAAGAGCGTGAACCCGGAAAGCCCGAAGGAAAGCCCGAACGTTCAGACCGCGCAGGAAGAAAGAGAGCACGCACTCGCACAGTGAAAGACACATCAGGCTATGAGGATGACGGAGAAGCATTAGAGTACAATCCGTTTGCGGAAGCCTTCAAGGGTGCTGACTGGTCAGAGTAAACGAACATCAGCAAAATTTCAGCAAAAAATTAACGGTCTCTCACAAAATCGGGGAGGCCGTTTTCTTATGACTTAATACAGAGATTTAATCCATTCAGAAAAATTTTCAGGCTTTGACGTGAAACAGACTGTAATTTTCCCGCCGTCATTGCTGAGAATTTTTGCGTAAAGACTCCCGCCTATGTCA
>CAMGZM010000014.1 GCA_946183145.1 uncultured Fretibacterium sp.
TTGAAGCAAAAAGTTTTCATGATATGGAAATTATATTATATTAAGTCATTCATCCCCATAGCTAAAGCGAGGGGCTTTCTGGCTGCCTTTTAGTAATTCACGACTGAAGCAAATAGTGTAACGATAAACGAAACGCCAACTACACCCGTAACGCTCGCAACCTGCATGAGTCCCAAGTTCCAGAACTGAGACAAAGACAGAGAAGTCATCACAGAAACAAACGGGTTATCGATGAAAAACTCCGCTGTCGCCACTGCTGCCGGAAAAACATAGTAGGAAATGACTCTTTTCGCTCCAAAATAACGGCAAAGGAAGTACACAAAGAACGGAAACCAAATCCGTATTCCGTTGAATGTGCAGAAAACTTAATTCTGAATGTTGAAATCGTCCTCAACGAGCCGGAAGAATGTTATGTTTGCTGCAACAATCATTCCCACAAGCATTAAGATAATTGATGACCATTTTGTGCGGTTGTTGATGAATCTGATAAGCGGTATGGCAAATATCCAGGCGCAAATCCCGGTGTTGAAAATGCCGTAAGAAAAAATCGTCAGCAACAATCCCAGAATCAGCCAGAAGTACGGATGACTCTTCTCAAATTCTTTCATATTTCTTCCTTTCACAATTTTATGATCTACCGGGCAAAGACTCTTTTTCCCTCGAAATATGTTGCTTCAGGTTTTGCGGTGTGAATCTCTTTTACAGGGCAAGTCAAAATATCTTTGTCAACGAGAAGGAAATCTGCATATTTTCCGGCTTTGACGCTTCCTCTTTCGTCCTCAATGAACATCTGCTTTGCACAGCCTATAGTCATGGCCGTTAATGCCTGTTCGCGTGTTACGAGTTCTTCAGGCCACCAAGGATTACCGTTCTCGGCGTGATATACACCAGTCAAAGCTATCTCCATAACGCCGAAAGGATCATCAGGGCTGTTGCTTAATGCAGGGTAGTCCGTGTGAAATGATACGGGGATTCCGTAATCGAAAAATGATTTCATGGGATAACCTTTGTCGGCCATGTTTGAAGGAAGAATAGTTTTCAGTTCCTCAGCTGTTGCATTGGTGTTGTGATGCCAGAGCATTCCCGATGTAACGTAAATGTTGTTGTCGGCCATTCGCTTATAGTCAGGTTCGATTACGTTGCGAATGTGTACGATCGTGTTGCGCATTTCAGGTTTTCCGCCGTTAATATACGCATTGACGACTCGGTTGACTCCCTTGTTGCCGAGCGCGTGAATGTGCATGATTAATCCGTTCGCGTTGGCTTTTCGCGTTATGTCGGTAATCTCTTCCTCTGTCCAGTTGACGATTCCCTGATGCCCGTCAGGATATTCAGGCTCAATGAATCCCGTTCCGCTTTCTACAGTTCCGTCCATGAAGAGCTTAATCCAGTTCAGTTTTACGTGCAGGGAAGCGAATTTTTTTGCGGCTATAGCTTTCTCAAGAACTGCATCAAGATTCATCCAGCTGTCAATCTCGTAGCTGAAGCCCAAAACGAATTTCAGTTTTCCGGCCTCGTCCATCTGATGGGCTGCCTGATAGTAAGTATCATTGAAGAAGTATGACGAGTAACCATCAAGATACATTGTGTAACCTTCCGACAAAATAAGCTCCTGAATTTTTTCGAGGCTTGATTTCGCCATGTCAACAGAAAAGAGAGCTTCATTGTCAAGGAATGAACGCACGTAAGTTGATGCCTGCTCCGAAAGAAAACCTGTAGGCGTTCCGTCCGAACCCATAGCAATCTCGCCGCCGCGTATGTCATTGCCCTTTTTGAGTACAGTACCGTCTGCGCTCATTATGCCCGCGTTGACAAGTGCAATTGTGTTCACGAGACTCTTGTGATTCTCCTCGTCAGCAAAGTACATAGGAATATCGCTGCAAATTGCGTCTAACTGCTGACGTGTCGGCATATTGTGCTTGAATGTCTGAAACTCCCAGCCCATTCCGTAAACAGCTTTAGCTCCTGTTTCTTTTGCTTTCTTGGCTGTTGCGGGGACAATCTCATTTAGAAACTTCTCTACAGTATCTTCAAAGGCTATCATTGTCCCGAATGACTGTACAGCATATGCTGAGAGATAATGCGCGTGTCCGTTTCCGCAGCCAGGCATTACGAGACCTTTTCCCGTGTAATCGATAACCTCAGTTTTGCCCTTCTCGATGAAAGACTCGACTCCTTTCTTGTCGCCTACGTAGATGTACTTTCCATCCTTCACAGCAAACGCTTCCGCAATCGTGCCGCCTTCGGACGTGAAAATTTTTCCGCAGACTACGAGGTCAGCAAACGTTTTTTCAGACTCTGCCGCTGAAGTGCATACAGTGAAACTTACGATCACAAGCACAGCAATAAAGAGACTGCACACTTTTTTAGAGAGATTCATAATTATCTCCTCCTACAATATATTTTCCTCTTTTGATTTTACGATAACGCCGCTGAGTATTGCAAGCACCTAATACGCCGCATAATGCACACACCTACACATACAAACTGTCAATTTTCCGCTTCAATGCCTCTACATTACTGCGTGAACCTATAACCCAGCATCCTCTTATCTTGTCGAGCTTGGGAGATTTTGCAGCCTCAAGCATAGTGCTTAGTTTTTTTCTGATTGAGTGAATATTGCGCTGTGATATTTTCTGCTCACTTACTGATACATTAATATGTGCGGACTGCAATTTGCTCAAAGCCTCAGCGATAATTACGAGGCTTCCTTCTTTCAATCGGGCATCAGAATTTTCTTCAAGCTCCCTCACAATTTCACCTGCAAGACTGTCAAAAGGGATTTTTCCGTGCCTGTAGTCATTAATAGTATTCTCAATCGTAACTCTGTCATAAGGCTTGATGTCATTCCCGTACTCCCTGAGCTTGTCCGCTAAAATTCCTGAGATACTTTTAGTGCTGACGGAAGGATTTTCCGCTGGAACTGAGAGAAGATTCTTTATGTACTTCACAGCTTCTTCAGGCCCTATTATGATTAAGCCTCCTATTATCGCGATTGTGAGACCGATAAGAAGTATCGCCGTCCAGTTTATTTTTCGCGCAGACTCTTCGTCATTATCATTTTCAGACGGAAGAATATCGCTTACAGTTCCCTTTTCAGCAAGCACAATGAGATTCTGAATATCCCTGCCGCCTGTATCGAGTCTTTCACCGTACATAGTCCATTTCAGGATATAGCCGTCATAAGGCCATACGGGATTTTTTTCCAGCTCATCGGGCAGCCATTGATCAGCGTCATAATCATGCAGAAATTTCACGCTGTCATTCTTTTTTTCCTGAAGCCAGGCTGTGAAGTTTTCCTCATTGAATCTCACGCTCTCGCCTTCAGGAGTATCAATATCTTCTATATCTTCCTGCATTGCCTTTTCTGCATTCTCCCATTCGAGAACAACGCGCATAAAAGCCGCCCATGCCGCAGCCTTTTCATCACGCCCGAATATCTTGCAGAAAGAGAACTTCAAGGGCCGCCCCCTGCTGTCATTTTTGCCCCTGTCCATTGACGAGGCTATGAGGTATATATATTCTCCGTCCTCAAAAAGAGAAGCTGAAGGGCCTTCCTTTGAGTCAATCCGTCCGACTTGGCGTAACGGCCTGAAACCTGATTTTTCGCTGAGAGTCCTGCGCCCGCCGTCATAATAAACGCGGTAATCCTCCCAGAAAGTTGACGTAACGAAACGGAATCTTATGCTGCTGTCCATTCTCAAAGCCCCAAAAGTTTACGGCCGCAGATTATCTCGAATCTGTCATCTGTCGTCTTTATCCCTTTGCGGACATAGGCACTTATTTCGGGGAGATTGTCGGATGTAAACAGATTCATCAGCCAGTCAAAAAACTGATCCCACCAGCTGCTGTCTTCCCTTTTTCTCTTGAACTGCTCAAGAAGGAAACTAAGAGCATATCTTAACGGCTGATCTGTGTGTTCAGGCTTGAATCTCTGCCCGGCTTTCTTCATGAAAACCTGCTCGATTTTGTCCCCGTCTAAAAAATTGAACCTGCTGAATTTTACGCTGCCGATTGTGTGTATCGGAAGCATTGCTATTGCGACTCTTCCTTTGTACTGTTCTGACTCGGCCATTAACAGAGTACTCTTAAACGCATGTTTCACCGCCACTTTGAGAGCCTGCCGACTGTCCCATGTCTCTGTGTATTTCTCGCACTTTATCGGCACAAGCAAAATCAGTTTTTCCTGCTTGTCATCCTCAAGTCCCTTCTTCAGCATCTGCTCAATGTCCCGAATTGCCGCATACTTGATATATTCCCCGTCATTCTCCATGATGTATGGCGTATCTATTGCCACGATTACAGCCGCGGATTTCTTCACGATATTCACGACTTCGTTATAATCTTCCTCGTTGGCGTTCCTGCTTATAAAACCGCCGGGAAAATCATAAAACGTAACTGGTATAGAATCTTTCTTGCCCTTTATCGTGAAATCAAAACGCTTTATTTCACTGTCGCCCGCAAGAACTTTCACGTTGTACTGTCTCTTGCTGCTGTTGGCTTCTGTTTCGAGAATCTCGTAAGCGTCCTCAAGATCTGCATATGTCTTTCTGTCAGTCGGATAAAATGAACCCGGCAAAAGGTCTTCAAATAATCTGTTCATGCACGCAAGCATTGATGTTTTTCCTGACCCGCGTGGGCCGAGCATGGTGAATATTAACCGGTTGCTGTCTGCCATAAAATTTTTCCTCCTTACGATTTACGCACCTGTTATGTAATCAAGCCCGAAGAGAATATCAAATCTGTATAAATCTGTTTCGTGCCTGATGTCTGAAAATAATTCTTTCATATAGCTGCTGACAAGCGCATTTTCTATGATTCCGCTGCCCTGCATAAATTCATTCAGGATAAAAAGCAGTGAAAGTTTCAGCAGTTGATCCGCGTTCCTTTGCGCTGATTCTGATTCCCTGTCCCTGACATATACATTCCTGATTACTGAGCCCCACGGCGAGAAGTCAAAATGATCAAATCTCACATTTCCGATTGTCTCAACAGGAACAACAGCCGCAGAGAATCTTTTTCCCATAGAATTATGGACGCTGAGAGATTCTATTATTTCGCTGAACACTGACACGACTCCCGCGTTCAGCCTTTTCGCTTCATCTTCTGTATACTGGGTGTATTTCTCACACTGAAGAGGCACGAATATATAGAACCTTCCCGCATTATCTTTAGGCATTGAGGATTTTATTACCTGCTGAATCTTCCTGGCGTTTATCTTGCCCGTGAACTGACCTTCAGACTCCATGAAATATGGCGATGATAATGTGATGATAAACACTGTGCTTTCATTCGCGGAACTTTGCAGAGTGCTTATGTCTTTGTCATCTTTTGCGTTGAGCATTGAGCCGGGATAATCATAAAATTCAACCGTGATTTTGCTTCTGTCAGTTTTAAGCGCAAAACTATCAGCCCCGGAAGGAACGTAATTTTTTCCCAATACGTTTTCAAGCTCATTCATCATACATTGTTTCAGCGTTGTTTTTCCTGAGCCTGACGCGCCGAGCATAATTATGTTGAATTTCCTTTCACTGAACTGTGAGATTGCACTATTCAGACTGGCATTTATTGTTTCCCCGAAACTGTCGCCCCATTGCTTTAATTTATCCCCGATATACATCAGCGCGCAAAATCAAAATCCCCTGCTTCACAAGCCTGCAACGCCGAATTTAATGATGTCCGCAAGCGTGTGCGTGCCTCGCTGAGTCTCTGTGAAGCTCCGTATTCCTCCGGCCATACCCTTCCGCTTAACGCCATGTAGAATTCCCGCCACTGAACTTCAAGCGGTGAGTCTTCCGTGCCGTCTGAGCGAATCATAAGGTCTTTGAACTCCTCTGCTATGGCAAACGCTGCTTTGTTGGGTTCAGGGTATATTTCTGAAAATGTTTTGCGGAGCGCGGAAATACTCTCCTTGTAGAGAGTCTCAAGAAGGTTTATTTCGTCGTCCTCATCGTTAATGTCAGGTATTCCGTACTCCATTGAGTCGCGGTCAAGAGGGTCAAGCCGTGTAAGCGAACTTCTAAGCCTGTGCTGAATGAAGCTGCGGTAATTTATCTTCCACGTATCAAGAAGCGTGAAGCCTTCCATAAGCGTTGGAACGTCATTCGCAAATCCTGATTCTGTTATGAATTCCCTGATTTTAGCCAGCATTGTATGATCTGAAACTTCAAAGCAATTTTTCAGCCTGCCCTGTTCCGCAAGTATCATGCAGATTGAGTCCTTCATCTGGTTTAATACGCTGTCAAGAATGTCATCAAGATTTTCCTGCATTTTATGGCTTAATGAAGTTCTCAGCCTGTGCATTGCTCCTTCGTATGCTGTCAATCCGCCGCCCTCTATCTGTGTTTCAAGCCTGATATATTCCCGGAGTCTTTCTGAATGGTCGCTGCGTTCTTCTGATGAGAGTATATTTTCGATTCTTTTTTTGAACTCAGCGCAGGGTTCATCACGTCTTTTTCTGAGTTCCGAATCTCTGCCCACGCTGTTATTGAGTCCGCTCTTCAAATCTCTCCACAGTTTGCCGAAGAGAATATTAAATCTGCGGCTGTCTCCGAGATTATTGCTGTCTTCCTTCACATATTTCTGCAATCCCTGAAGAAGGCTTGTCATTTTCCCGGTTACAGCGTCAATCATGGCCTGAACATTTCCGGCATATTCGCGGTCATTGGCTTCTATGTGCTTTTCGAGGAAGTCAAGCGCGGTGTCGATAAGCAGCGAGGAAACTTCATCCTGATTTGTGCAGTCAGCTATAACTGTGTCGGCGACTCCTATTTGTGCGTTTGACATTGAGGCTCTGAGGGCTTCACACTGCGGCATATTCTCAGCTCCCGGCCTTGAGTCGTGGTTGAATACCCAGAATGACCAGCGTTCAATCGGAAGTTTTTCCCCTAATGCCCTTCTTGCCTGGCTGTATAAATGCACCTCGTTGTCCTGCCATCCTGCCCCGGCGTTTGACGGTTTCGACAGGAAGAATACAAGGTCAACCTGATCGCTTAGCGCACTAACTACACGTTCAACGTCCCCGATCCTTGTATCGCCGAGCCCGGGAAGGTCTATCAGCCTTAACGCCCCAACGTCAGCATTCGGGAACTTGCAGAATATCTCTACTTTGTCCACGGCCATGTGCTTGAAGTAAACACGCTCGCCCTTCTCGTTATCCTGTGCTACGTATTCGCGTATTTCGCCGCGCTTTATGGTCATCGGAGGCCGTCCCAAGAAATCCTGATACTGCGGCAAATGATTCTGCAGGTCATGAAGGTGAACGAGATGTAGTTTCATCTGTGTGGAATCTTCCGGGCTTGCCTGAAAACTTTCCGGCGATGGGAGAGTCATCGAGCTGAATTCAAGAATTGTTACGGGAGTGAATAAATCGGGCTTGTATCTCTGTAATTCCTGAAAGTAAGGTGCTATGTTGTCGCTGATAAATCTTTTCTCACTAAGAAAACTCACTTGCGCATATGCTTCTGATGCTGACGGTTCGTTAATTATGTCGCTTCTGACTCCTGTGCAGAACGCTAAATTTCCGTCTGGTATCTCTTCAGTGCTTAGTCCGGTTATCGTCTGAAGGAGCCGGCTTTTTCCCTGCCTCGCACGCCCTATCACTGCGATATTCAGAGTGTCGCGCGATAATCTAGTCTGGATTTTCGACAAATCTGCGCTTAGTGAATTGCATTCGGATATTATTCCGTCTGAATTTTCCATAGCTCTTAACAGCCCGTTGAATGTATTGTTGAGTTCCTCACTGCCTGAAGCTGTTTCAAGTGATAACATCCTGAACCTGTCGAATTTTGTCGCCGCCTGCATTAAACTTTCTCTTACTGAGCTTATTTTAACGGCCAATGGTTTCCTTTGCTTTATGATGCTTGCAATTCTTTCCTGACGCTCATACATCAACAAACCTCCCATGATTCATATTTTTGTTTCATTATATTTATTTTTACTGTTCGTTCAATAGACAGCAAGAGAACATAAAACACATGGACAATCAGCGGGTGCTATAATCCTTTATTACTTCAGAACAGCACACAGAAGCATCAAAACACCGCACGGATACCTCTAGCTTTAGCTATGGGGAGGAAGCGTGTAATTTCTTTTTTAGTTTTTCGCTAATATCTTAAATTTTTAGCGAGATATGATATACTTTTTTACAGAAAGTGAGGTGAAAATCTTGTACTTAACTGTAAAAAAATCAGCTCAAAAATCTCTCAGTTCGTGAATACAAAACCTTGCGTACTCTTTGCAGACTATCCAAAAATTTGTTTAACGAGGCTATGTACAGTGTCAGACAGTATTACTTTTCCGAACGCAAATATCTGCGTTATGAGAATAATTACTATGTCTGCAAGGAAAGTGAAAACTATCAGGCTTTAGGCACTGAAATAGCCCAGCAGACTTTGAAAGTTGTTGACCGCTGTTTCAAGTCCTTTTTTGCGCTGGTGAATAAAGCTAAATCCGGCTCGTATCAATTCCGCATGATAAAACTTCCGCATTACCTGAAAAAAGACGGCTGGTTCTCTCTGATAATCCCGCGAATAAAGATTAAGGACGGTTATTTTACGCTACCTATGTCGAGGGATTTCAAAAAGGAATATGGCGAATTACGTTTTAACATTCCGCCTAACATAGCAGGCAAAAATATTCAGCAAGTACGTATTCACCCGCGAAATAATGCACGTTTCTTTGAGATTGAATATATTTACGAACAACCAGAAATGAAAGCAGATGTTGACGCAGAAAAATTCTTAGGTGTTGACTTAGGACTTGATAACTTAGCAGTGTGCGTAACAAGCGAAGGGGCATCGTTTATTATCGATGGAAAACAAATCAAATCATACAATCGCTTGTACAACAAAGAAAACGCGAGGCTTCAGAGTATCAAGGACAAGCAGAAACACAAAGGCTTAACAGCGCGTCAATATCGCAATCTGAGGAAACGCAATGCCCGTATTAATTACGCGATGAGTGTAGCTGCCCGAAAAATTATCACGTACTGTATCAATCACCGAATAGGAAATATCGTAGTAGGTTACAATCCTGACTGGAAGCGCGAAATCCATATAGGGACGCAGAATAATCAAAACTTTGTGCAAATCCCGCATGGACAATTACGCGAAAAGTTAGCATATCTTTGCGAGCTTTACGGCATAAATTATGTTGAGCAAGAAGAAAGTTACACGTCAAAAGCAAGTTTCTTTGATAATGATGAATTGCCAACGTACAACGCGGATAACCCCCAAAGCTATAAATTCAGCGGGACGAGAATAACACGCGGGCAGTACAGGACATCAGCGGGGTATGTTTTCAACGCGGATGTGAACGGAGCATTAAACATACTAAGAAAAAGTAAACTGGTGAGCTTAATGGCTCTACAGGATAGAGGCTGTGTAAGCCAGCCCCGGCGAATAAGGGTATTCTGGAGCGGTAGTATGCGAGTCCAGACGTGAGGCCGTATACCAATCTTCACCTAAAGCCCTTGCCTTTAGGCGTGGGGTAGTTTACCACAGGGCTATTGCTATAACCACAAACGCAAAAGAAAAAGGAAGAATAATCTCGCATGGCAGACAGCAAAGACTATCAGAAACTCGCCCAAAATTTATTGGTCTCCGCGCAAAATGGCAATGCTAAATCACAGTATCAGCTCGCAGTACTGTACAATGACGGAAAAGGCGTTGAGAAAAATTACACTGAAGCCGCAAAATGGTATCTCATGGCCGCAAAGCAGGGGCATCAAAAAGCACAGCTCTATTTAGCTCTCCTCCTGATTAACGGAAAAGGTGTTCCGAAAAATTACAAACAGGCCGCGCAATGGTTAGCTAAATCGGCGCAGCAGGGCGAGCAGAAGTCCCAATACTATTTAGGAATGCTTTACTATAAGGGAGCAGGAGTCGAAAAGAATCTTGACAACGCAACTCTCTGGCTTAAACTTTCAGCCAATCAGGGGAACAAAGACGCTCAGAAACTACTTGACGAAATTATGACACTTGATATGCCTGTGCTTGATGATATTGACAATGACGATGACATTAACGCTGCTAATGATATGCCGAAGGAGCAGCCCAGCCGGTCAAAATCAGGGATATTTCTTGCGGCTGTTCTGTTTGCTGCTGTGCTTTTTGCGGGAGCAGGCGCGGTATATTATTTCCTGAACGGGCGTAACTTTGAGCATGATATTATTCAGTTCGACGCAGGAAATATTGATGTCTTCAAACTGGCCGCATACGGAAGTCCCAAACAGCTTAAAGAAGCCGTAAAGCATGGCGCAATTTTCAATGTTGAATGGAATATGCTTGATACACATGGAGCTGATACAGAGGAATCGATTTTTGAGAGCGGCGAAACTCCCCTTCACCGGGCCGCCTCACTCAACAGGAATCCCGAAAGTATAAAGTTCCTCATATCGCAGGGGCTTGATGTCAATGCTGTGGCTACCGCCGGCACTATGCTGGTCGGGACTCCTTTGTACTGCGCTGTGGTGCATGGAAACACTGAGGCCGCAAGAGAGCTTCTTAAAGCCGGGGCAGATCCTAATGCGTATTCGGATTCAGGAAATATGCTGCAAATTTTAGCGTGCTCAGACAATAATCCATCATCAAAAAGCATAGCAGAGCTTCTCATAAAATACGGCGCGAACGTCAACGGGCATAATGAAACCGACAGAAAAAGGAATATGATCAAACCGCGTTCATCATGGACTTCAGAAAAGCCTTTCGACAATATTCTTGATGATGTTTATGACGGAGATGTAAGAGTTTTCATTGCGTCATCCGTTCCGCTTACTTTGGCTGTGCTTTATGATAATCCCGAAATGGTCGACTGGCTTCTTGATGAAAAAGCTGACCCTAATATAAGCAATATCGAAGGCAGAATAGCAATGCACTATGCGGAAGAATTTCCAGACGACTCAAAAATGAAACGCTCAAAAGCCTTCAGAAGACTCAAAGCCGCGACTGAGAAAAGCATAAAGCAGAATGTAACATCAGCAAAAGATTATGAGAGCGCGAAATATCTTAATGACTTGCTCGCGTTAAAGAAAGTGCCTGACTATATCAGGAACAAGGGCAGCTTCTTCTGCAATCCTGATTTCCTGAAATCCGGCGGAGTTGTTGAGATCAAGAATGCGGGCGGCGCAAACGTCAATATGCGCTCACAGCCTAACATGCAGGCCAGAATTATAGCCCAGCTTAATGAAAACAGCCCCGCAGATTTTCCGATGTACGCAGGCGAATGGACTAACCTTAATGGCGAGCGGTGGATTATGACACAGTATTTTGACGACAGCACAAAAGACATTGAGACAGCATGGATTTTCGGAAAATACACAGGGATTATGACGGGGGAAGAATACGCGGTGCTTTTAGACGGCATTGTTGAAGCTGAAGCTGAGTATGGCACCGAAGAGACTCGCTCATTGACGCAGTAAGAAACAACATGTATTACAGCTTTTATCCCAAAGAGGCCGGCTATCTGCCTGTAGAACAGCAGTGCGAAAGAGTCTTCAGTAATTACACATGGCGCACTGAAAAAACGGATGATGAAAGATGCGTCAAAAGGCCAGCTTCTTAATTATGGCCAAGCTGAATTTTGACGCACACATCTGAAAACGTGTGGTGAACTTTTCACACAGAAAGTTTCAGGAAGAATTTACCCTCCGCAGTACTGTCAGCCATGTGGCACGGACTCACGGCATCCTGAAGAACTTTGCGGCGGTACTGTATCATTTCGGCGTAAAGCGCATGAGTTCCGGGTTCGTTGAAGAGTATTCTGACTGTCCTCGATGTACCCAAAATTTTGGTGCATTCTTTTGCTGACTCATCCCTGAGAACATGAGACATTCCCGCGGCCATGCTGAAATTATTTCCCCAGTTCATCGGCTCAAGCACAAGGCTATAGCTTCCTTCTTAATCGTCATGTATGAACACGTAATCCGATATGAGAATACCCGTTTTCCTGACAAACGTTTGAACAGCGCGGTAAACGTTTTCTTCCGTTATGCCATCCATCGCTTGAATGTCATAGTCTCTTGGGCAAAGTCCTGTTACGGTTACAGAATTATTGCGGACTTCCTCACAGCGCACGAGAATATTTGTGCAGTACCTGTAAAGCCCGGAAAATCCCGACACTATTACGCGGTATTCTCCTCCCGGCAAAAGCTCATGAGCGAGGATAGTTTTCGACTCGTTCAGCGGCATAAACTCGTAGAAATTCGCTGAGAGATCAATCTCGTACATGTCAGTATTAGGTACAGCCCGCGCAATGAAGGCTTCACCGTCTGCAAGAAAATTATTCCTGTACTTAACGTTCTTCATGTTGTCCCGGATGATGTCAGCGTAAATAGTGTAGCTCCCTGTGCCGTCAGCTATAACTTCAGCGAGTGAAGGCCATATATCTTTTACGAGAGGCAATATATTTCCGTCCTTGCAGCGCGTGAAAATTTCACGGAGTTCCTTTGCTCTTTCGGGTTCGGGGGCTATGCGGCTGTTGAGCTTTTTGCGTCTGTCATCGGGGAATCGTTTCAGCTCGCTTATGCGTCCGGCCTCAATGTCATTGCAGAGTTTTTCCCAGTCTTTAGCGAGTCTCTGAATGCTGCTGAGGAATATATATGCGTCAGGAGCGTAGATAGTTGTGATGTCCTTTTCACGGAGCGCAAAGAACAAGCGGGGGTACTCAAGATACATAAGCTCATCAGGGAATAAAATCTCAGCGGGTGAAGTAATATCGGCTTTCTTCTGTGAAAGGCTTGCGCGTACATTCTCATTGCAGAACTCAGAGAGGAGAAGCCCCGTTAATGTGCTTGTGTATTTCGTATCGAGATTCCGAATCGGATTGCGGTAAAACAGGCTCTCGGCCATGATGAAAACTTTTTTGCCCGCTAACATTCTTTCCATCTCACGCAGGTACGGCGCAATGTGCTTTTGCGTTACGGGAAGCCTCTTAGGGACTCCGATACGGCCATAAGACAGAGTATAGGCGGTAATATCCTCGTCAGTGAAGATAAATGACTCGTCAATTCGCCGGGCTAAGTCAATCATAGGCTGGTACGTGTCGTAATTCGTCAGCGGAAGGCGCGAACGGTAACCGTTAATTGTTCCTATTTCGGAGAAGTTGTAGCGCAGTCCGTAATCTGATTTCCCGCCGTTTTCCAGAATGTTATACAGCGCACGTATCTGGAACTCTTGAACAGTTTCCGGCACTGTACGATTGTCATTGTAGAGAAGTCCCCCGGCTGAAAAACTCTCTGTGTTCTCATCAGACAGGAAATATTTTGTCATGTTGTTGAGGTCATCAATCTGTCTTGGAGGATATAATTTTGACGGCTCAAGAGGCTTTATGATTTTTGCGTAAGGAGTCAGAAGCTCAAAGATTTTCCTGCGTATATCTTCTGCAACATTTCCCTTTTTGAGCATAAATCCGCCTTCGAACATCAAGAGATGTGCAATCGTATCATCAGCATAAAAGCCGTAATGAAAAATAGTATCACAAATTTTCTTGAAGCCCTGCGCGTATCTCAGAAGCTGTTCATCGTTCTTGCTTGACTGCATGGCTGAAGAGCTGTTCACGAAATACACATATCCTATGAGCTGAGGCAGAAGACATATATTCCCCGCTTTGCCGAATGCGTTAACACTGAACGCGCAATCTTCCGCAAACTCTATTGACGGGTCAAAACGCAGATTATTTTTCCTGATGAAGTCCGCGCTGTACAGCTTGTGCGTAACCATTCCGAACATGCCGCAGAAAATCTTTTTGCCGTCCCATGTGTCTTTGTTCACGACAATCTCCTCGCGTGTCTGATTCCATAACACTGTCTCATTCAGGATCAATGACGCTTCACTCTCAAGCTCAACTTCACGGCGGAATGCGCAAAAGTCCGCCCCTGTCCTCTTGATGTGGCGCAATGCTGTCTTCAGGCATTCGGGCGTGTACATGTCATCACCGTCAAGGAAGCCGATGTATTCACCCGCAGCAAGGTCAATCCCTCTGTTTCTGGGACTTGACGGCGTGTGGTGCGAATCGTGGAGAATTTCTGCCCTCACATTCTCACAGCCTCCGAGAAGCTCAATAACCTGACGCTCGTATTCTTCCGCTGAGTTATGGATGACGACTACCCACTCTATATTCTCAAAGCCGAGTGTCTGATTCTTCATTGACTCAATCGTCATCCTGAACATATGAAGGCCGACGTTGTGCAGCGGGGTAATAATTGAAACCTCATATTTTTTCATGAAAGATCACCTGTAATTTATAGTTTTGCGATGAGCTAAATAAGCCGCTCATGTGAAGCAAGAAATTCTGTTGCGTCAAAATCACTGCTGTATATGAAATCAAGATTGTATGATGTCATATTCGAGTCGCGTTTTCTGGTTATGGATATGTCATCAGCAACGAAGGAGATAATTTTTGTGCTCTCGCTCTTTTTGCGCTGTTTGTCGAAATCGTACAACTGCCCGCTGTCCTCAAACGTAATCCGCATGAAATTCCTGAAGCATATGCAGTGAAGATATATATCTCCTACATCATCAAAGGCATTCAGGATTCTTTCAGTGAGCATTTCCTCGCAGTCGAGTCTTATACGGCTGGCTTTCTTGGGACGGAACCCGAACTCAAGCGCGTAATCCTCAATCATGGCCGCCAATGGTGTTATTGCGTATGACGTGTTCTTTATGCCGACTTCAAGAACGCAGACTCCTTTTTCGAGTTCGTTATCAAGCTCCATTTTCCGCAGACGTTTCAACATGTCCGTATGAAGAGTCCTCTGGTCAACTTTCCCCGTTGCGTTAAGCGGGAATGTGTCATAGATGAAGAAATACGCCGGGACTTTGAACGAGCCTAGCTTTTCTCGAAGATATTTTCTCGCTGCGTTCTCGTCGAAATTCGCACCCGCCTCAAGAGTTACGCACGCGCCAAGATTTTCGCCGTAAAGTCTGTCCTTGAAGCCGAAAACCCTGCACTCTTTCACGCCGTGTATGTTGACTGCTTCCGCTTCTATTTCGGTGGGAGTGATATTTTCACCGCCCTTTATGATAATGTCCTTGATACGTCCCATAATGCGGACATTGCCCTCATCATCCATAACGCTGTCTTCAGGGCGAATCATAATGAAGACGGAAGCTGTTTCAGTCATGCCCAACATGTTAAGAAACGTTGAATGATTCAGGGCGGCTTCAAACCTCGTAAACTGCACCGGGCTTGTGTAGCTTCCTGCAATCGCGCACATTCTGATGAACGGGGCGCATTTGTCCGTGAACTCTTTGCTGTCTATTATGCTCTGATAGACCGCACCGACTGACCATAAATCAGTGATGCTTTCACGCTGGACTATGTCGGCTATATCCTGCGCCTTGACTTTTTCAGGGATATAGACAGTTCCGCCAAGAGCCAAATACATGCAGGGCACTCCAAGCCCAAACGCATGGAACAGATGAAGCGCAACACATGCCTTGTCGCCAAGTACGGATTTGCACTCTTCCGCCATTCTCAAAACGATATTTATCATGAAATACTGCGACGTAAGTACGGCCTTCGGGAATGCTGTTGTACCTGAAGTGTATATGATGTATGCGTCATCCCGTACGTTTCTTGTGTCGTCAATCTCCTTTAACGGCGCGGAGTCAAAATCAGTCTCAAAGAGTGAGAACAATTTATCCTCAGGAAGCCCGAAAGACTGCGCGAGGGATTTTGCCTCGGAGATTTCGCCCTTTGTGTCGTGAGTCGTCCCGTAAAAAGCGTACTTGCTGTCAGTGAACGTTACCAGCTGCGCAACATCATCAACCGTGTAATTTGAGTTCAGGCACACAGCAACCGCCCCCGCATGTACAATCCCCTAATAGACGCAGAGCCATTCAGGGCACGCGCTTGACCAAAGCACAACATGATCTCCGCTATTCACGCCGTGTTCAATGAGAAATGATGACACGTGATCTATTTTTGCCATTAAGCTGGAATAAGTCAGGCACTTTTCACCCATAACTACAGCGGGCTTGCCTGGATTTTTCTTTGCGTTCTCCTGAAGTATGTCGTAATATTTCTGTTCTGTGAAATTCATATTACACTCTCTTCAGCCTTTCAAGATTCATTATGTTGTGAGTAACAAGCCTGTTGTCCGTAATTTTTGCGTCAATTCCGGCGGAACTCAGCTTGCGGCAAATTGAGTTTGCTATCTTGTCGCTGTCGTAACGCTGTACTGATGCTATGCTCATCTCATCGCGGTATGTGGTAATTTGCAGGAAAGATACGCCGAACGGAGAGTCTATTGTGATATTCTCGAAAAGGTCATCTGCTCCTTCAGACATGTCAAGTATTCCCAAGTATGTTATGCCCATTGAGACGGACTTTGCTATTTCTGCTGTCTGCGTGGTAAGCTCGCGGCTCTTTGCGATTATTCCTTCAGGCGCGGCCTCAAATCCTCTAAGTCTCTGCGATTTGTCGTACAGAATCCCGGCGAAATTCTCCGGCTTCCTCTGAAGGGTTATCATCTCGCGTAAACGTTTGCACTGCTCCTCAATTGGTGCGCTATATTCCGAAAGGCTTGACGACAGAAAGACCGACTCCGAAAAATTCACGATTGTTTCGGCGTTGAAGACTCTGCGGAGGTCAGCAGGAAGAACCAGAAAAATATTCTTGTCGGTGCCGTATGCTTCACGTATTGCGTTCGAGGTAATGTACAAAAGAAAAGGTACGAAGCTCGTGTTATGACTCTTTGCGGCCTTGAGGAAGTGTGATGTGCTGAGTGTGATTCGTATGATTCTGCTTGACGGTGAATCAACGCTGTAATTCTCTTCAGGAAACGTGAATATATCTTCGGGGATTTCGGGCTTGTATGACGGAATTGCGTCCTTTCTTGCGTAAAACTCGTAGGGGTTGAGATTGGATTCTGTTTGCCATTCGCTTTTGTCGGGAGCTTTTGAGCGTATCACACCATTGAAGTAATCATCAGGCAGTCCCTTTACGTGAACGGCATAACGGCAAATCACAGCTTTCACGAATCTGCTGAGTCCGCTCCAGTCTGAGAGACCGTGATACAGGGAGAATGTTACTTCATTTTCTCTGACGGGTCAGACTGGAAGCAGAACAAGTAACCGTTCATATCACTTGTGGCGAAATCATAACGATATTCTGACGGGAGCAGCGCAACATGATTGTGATTCTCCTAGTAGAATAATCTTCCGTCTTTAAGCACTGTCTGAACTGAAAACTCCGGGAACAATCTCAATGCCTCGTCAGCGGCCATGATTAACGCCTGATGATTCACGGGTGCTTTGAAGGTGAGATTTAATCTTATGTCCATTGTCATGCCTGGCTCTGAAGCTGTGAAGTAAAAATATTTGTCTGAAGCTCCTAATTCACGCAATATACATCCCTCCAAAACTGATATTTTTCCTCTTCAAGCGGCTGTACTTCCTTCATTATTTCCGCCCTCATTCCGTCATTGAATGTGCATGTCAGAACGGGAGTTTGAGAAGTTCATTGAAGTATGATTCAAAACTTGCACATATTATACATGTGATATAACTTGCGGCGTTACATAATTTTTTCGTTGCCGTGCATCTTACACAAAAGGAAGTTACATCACTCCCAATTCAATATTGTTTTCCACATTCACAGTGAGAAAATTTATCGGAATCATGTCAGCAAAATTATTCTTGCAATGAGGAGTCATTACGTTCGTCACAAAAAATTCACTCACACGCTTTCACGCACTCCGTTAAGTTAGCTTTTCGGCACATTGCAGGGGCAGCTGTGAAAGTTTGAAGAATGTAACAAAAAACTTGACCGCGATTTTATGCGCTGGTAAAATGCAAATCAACAAAAAAGTTTGACTGATATAATTTCCATGTAACAAAGGAGACTGACTCACTTGCTTAAGTGTAAGAGGAGCTTTGCGATTTTCGTGGGGCTTGTGTTTTTGTTGACGCTGATAATTTTTGTTGACGCAAATGTTTCTGAGGCCGCCAAGAAAAAGAAGCATTATGACGACTGGCGCGGAGTTGCGGCTGATATGGCACTCGAATTTAACGCGGCAATTGATGACGTTGTGAATGACAAGTACGATGACGCATACAAACATGTTAATGATGCTTACTTCAAGTACTATGAAGTTCAGGGAGTCGAACGCACGGTTATGTACGCGATTTCGGCGGCGAGAGTCAATCACATTGAGGCTCAATTCAGGGACATCAAGCACGTACTCTTAGGCAACCAGCAAAAAGAGAAAGGCGAATTGATTCGGCAGATTGAGGCACTAAAGATAAAAGTCTATAAAGACTCAATGGTTCTTGATGGTTACGCGACTGTTGAAGACTCTGACAGCGTAGGCGAGGCAATTTACGCAGACACAAAAGTTACGCGTTCGGAGATTCTCACGTCAGCAAAAACAGAATCGACAGCGGAAAATCTCACGTCAGCAAAAGAAACAGCACAAGAAATTTCACCGTCAACCGAAAAATCTTCAGCAGAAAATTCTACGTCAATAGAATCATCAACCACAGAAAAATCATCAGCACCAAAAGCACCCGTTAATAGAGACTGGCTGACATTCTTAACGGCATTCGGGCTTCTCGTTCGTGAAGGGCTTGAAGCAATACTCGTTATCGTTGCGATTGTGGCATATCTCATCAAGACAGGCAACAAGAACATGCTGAAGGGAGTCTATCTCGGCTCATTGGCGGCAATAATTGCGAGCGTGATTCTTGCGTGGGCATTAGAGACTCTCATGGGTGAACAGAGCGGTGTTGCTCGTGAACTGCTTGAGGGCTGGACGATGTTTCTTGCGGTCGCGGTTCTGTTCTACGTCAGCAACTGGATGCTCTCAAAGGCTGACAATATAGCGTGGGAAAACTACATAAGCGGGAAAGTTCAGCAGTCAATCGACTCAAAATCACAATGGACTCTGATTTTTGCGGCGTTCATTGCAGTGATGAGGGAGGGCGCAGAATTAATCCTCTTTTACTCGGCTGCTTTCACTGGAGGAATGAGCAACCCTGCGTATATCGCTTACGGAATCGCGGCGGGAGTTCTCGTTCTCGTTATCGTGTGGGTATGCTTCAGATATTTTAGCGTGAGGCTTCCTTTGCGGGCGTTCTTCATGTTCACAAGTATATTGCTGTTCCTCATGTGCATATCGTTTATGGGGAAGGGCGTTGTTGAGCTGACAGAAGCGGACGTTATTACGGGACGAACGGTCATTCCGGCCATGAAGGGATTCAGCATTGAGATACTGAGCATATACGACAGGGCGGAGACTCTTATCCCTCAAATAATGCTCGTGATCGCGGCAGTGTGGATTATGCTGCCTCACATTTTCAGGAAAAAGGATAAATCCCCGGCGAAATAATGCAGGGTGTTTATACAAAAATTTTCAGGAGGTAAAAGATTCATGAAGAAGATTATTCTTTCAGTATTGTTGCTTGCATTTTGCGGCACGGCGTTTGCGGCTCCCGCTCCTGTAGCGGCTCCCGTCTCAATGAAGCCCGGCGAGGCAGGATTCGAGGAGATCCCCATCGGTGAGACTCAGGTCGGCCCGTATAACGTTGCGGCGGTATATTTCCAGGCTGTTGACATGTACCCGACAGGAAAAGGACTCTCACGCGAGGAGTCAGACATGCACCTTGAAGCAGATATTCACCTCAAGCCCGACGCAGCTGTAGCATACGGATTCGGCAACGGCGAGGACATCTGGCCCGCGTATCTCACAGTGAAGTATGAGATTATCCCGCTGTCCAGCAAGAAGCCCGTAATGTCAGGATCATTCATGCCGATGAACGCTGACGACGGCCCGCACTACGGCGCGAATATCGCAAAAGGCCTCAAGGTCGGCAAATATACTCTCCGTTTCATCATTGAGCCGCCTTCGGATTACCTTCTTCACATTGATGATGAGACTGGAGTCCCCGCTAAGGAAGGCGCAAAAGAGTTCTTCAAGACTCACACCGTCGAATTTAAGTGGGACTATACGGCCGAGCAGTTACAGAAGTAATCAAGCACAAAAAATATCACGGAAAAATTTTGCGGAGGCTCTGAAAATTTCGGGGCTTCCGTTTAATTATGGGAGGGATGAAAAATTCTTAAGTATCTCGTAGCTGTTACGTATCATCTTTCATCATTCGCAATAATTCTCGGAATAATATTGAGCTTTTCACGCAGAAAATTTACGGTCATTGCGTCAATTCTCGGATTTGTCGCGGGCTGTGTGATTTTCGGCGTGAGACTCTATGATCCTCGCGGAATGAATCTCCTGCTAATTTGGTTTAACCGCTGGCTTATCGTAACAATTTCGGGACTCGGAGTCGTCTCGTTGATTCTCGTTGTGATTGCGTCAGTCTTCAGGGGAAAATTCACGTGGCTTGCGTGCGTGTTAAGTTTGTCGGCGTTAATCGCTGTATCAATGATGTATCTTGTTCCGCCTGTGTTGCAGTTCACGCGGGAATTTGTGTATTTCGGCGAGGCTGGCATAAGCACAAACGCATTACTCCGCGCTTTAGGTTTCACGCTCGGAATATTCGTATGTCTCTTGCTGACGTTGAGCGCGTATGAAGTTCACCAGTCATTGAACACGGCAGGGCAGGGATATTTTTTCGCGGCAATTTCGGCTGTGATTTTCGCCCTCGAATATCTTACGGCGGCGGCGGCTTCACTTCAGCGGCTGAAAATTCTGCGGACTTCTGACACATTCGCGGGAGTCTCTGTGTTTGACGTAATGATTTGGAGGGACGCGAATCCCAATGCGTTTTTGTTCGCGCAGTTAGGACTCGCGTTAGCCATGTTGATTTTCGTTATCTATACTCACCTGAAGCCCTCAAGAGTTTATCCCAACAAAGCACTTTTGCGGAAGGAAAAAGCACGCTTGCGAGATTGCCGGCGTTGGTCATGGAGTCTCTGCACGTGGGGAATCATGGCCGTGTTTATCGTAA
This sequence comes from uncultured Fretibacterium sp., assembly GCA_946183145.1. Lineage (GTDB taxonomy): Bacteria > Synergistota > Synergistia > Synergistales > Aminobacteriaceae > JAFUXM01. The sequence continues at coordinate 20,907 of CAMGZM010000014.1, forward strand.
TCGTTCTTCACTGGTACGACACAAAGCCCCCGGAGGAAGTCCAGCCCGAACCTTACGCACTGAATGACGGAATAATCAGCGTGAATCTTGCGGACGTTTCAGACGGTCATCTGCATAAATTCTCGTACGTTACGCCAAATGGCTATGATGTTCGCTTCCTCATCGTCAAGAAACCCGCCGGGACTGCTTACGGAGTCGGCCTCGACGCTTGCGACATATGCGGGATTGCCGGATATTACGAGCGCGGTGATGAGGTTGTCTGCAAACGCTGTGATGTCGTCATGAACAAGAACACAATCGGCTTCAAGGGAGGCTGTAATCCTGTTCCGTTTGAATACGAGGTTAGAGCGGGAAAAATTTTCATTGACACTCAAGAATTAGTGAAGCATGAAACGAGGTTCAAATAATGTTTTTGCGAATGATAACAAAGACCCTCATACGGCAGAAAAGCAAGATGATTATGATCGCTTTCACCGTTGTGTTAGGGGTATCACTTTCTACGGCCATGATGAATGTTATGTTAGGCGTTGGCGACAAAGTGAACAGAGAGCTTAAAGTTTACGGAGCTAATATCACGGTCAGGCACAAGGACGCGGCATTGATGAGCGATCTATACGGGCTTGAAGGACAGGGAGTCAACGATAAATTTCTCCGTGAAGATGACGTACTCAAATTGAAGTCTATATTTTGGGGCTTCAACATTCTTGACTTTGCGCCGATTCTTGAAGGACGCGCGAATCTTAACGGCTCGGAAGTCTCCATCATTGGGACATGGCCGGAAAAACACGCGACATTACCGACAGGTGAGGAACTTCACACGGGCTTGAAGTCATTGCGAACTTGGTGGGAGATTAGCGGCGAATGGCTGAATGAAGATGACAATAACAGCGTGATGATTGGGAATTTGCTTGCGTCGCAGAAAAATATTCACGTGAATGATACAGTAACAATTGACGGAAAAACTTTCAACGTAAAAGGAATCTTCAACGACGGCGGGAATGATGACAGCAAAGTGTTAATGACTCTCCCGTCAGCACAAAAACTCCTCAACCTTAACGGCAGAGTCTCAGACATAGAAGTATCAGCCCTCACGACTCCCGACAACGATTTAGCACGAAAAGCAGCCCAAGATCCCCGGAGTCTTTCACCGGAAGAATATGAGACGTGGTACTGTACCGCATACGTAAGCGCGATATGCCATCAGATTCAGGAGGTAATAGAGGATGGAGTCGCAAAACCAGTGAGGCAGGTTGCAGAATCAGAAGGAACAATCCTCAACAAAACGACTCTCTTGATGATACTGATTACGATTCTAAGCTCTATAGGCTCTGCGCTCGCAATCTCAAACCTAATCACAGCAAGCGTAATCGAACGGAGTCAAGAATTGGGACTCCTTAAAGCGTTAGGCGCGTATAACTGGCAGATTGTTCTGTTAGTCCTCGCTGAAGTAATGATTACGGGGATTGCTGGCGGTGTTGTCGGTTACTTCATGGGAATCGGATTCGCACAGATTATAGGGCAGACTGTTTTCGGATCGTACATCGAGATTGCGCGGATGGTGATTCTTATCGTCGCGGTGATTCTGTTCCTCGTTACGTTAATCGGGAGCATTCCCGCAATACGTTACTTGATGGCTTTGAAGCCTACGGAGGTTCTACATGGCAAATAACACAGAGAAGCGCAATAGACACGGAAGCCGCCGGAAGATGTATATCCGAATGGTAGCAGGCTCATTGATACGCCGGGCATCACGACTCATTATCGCGGTGCTTGCGATTGCTATCGGAGCTACGATTTTGTCCGGCCTCGTAACAATATATTACGACATTCCCGAACAATTAGGGCGCGAGTTTAGATCTTACGGCGCGAATCTCATTGTGTTACCGCGTGGAGAGTCAAAGATTACGCGTGAGACTTTGCAGAAATTGCGCGGGCTAATCGGTGATGAAAAAATTGTAGGCATGGCACCATACCGCTATCAGACAGTCAAAATCAACGAACAGCCGTATATTATCGCCGGGACTGACTTAACGGAAGCGGAGAAGAACAGCCCGTTTTGGTACGTTGAAGGGAGCTGGGGAAATTCTGCGGATGTCTCGCAGGTCATGACAGGCCACGAGATAGCGCAGACATTAGGACTCAAATTAGGCGACACGTTCATGGTTCAGGGCGTGAAATATGGACATCACGCAGAGGCCTCAAGGCAAGATCTTTCAGCAGAAGAGAATCAGAAGAGAGACTCGGCGCGTCAAAACTTCCACAGAAATTTTACGGTGAAAGGGATCGTATCAACAGGAGGAGCGGAAGAAGGATTCATTTTTGCTGATATTGATATGCTTGATGAATTGATAGGTGATACGTTTCGTGCTGATGTCATAGAGTGCAGCATAGTTGCGGACGCTGAAGAACTTTCTGCGCTGTCAGAGCGAATCGAAAACGAAATCCCCGAATTAATGCCGCGTGCTGTGAGGAGACTCACTCAGTCGCAGGATATAGTACTCGGAAAATTGCAGGCTCTCGTACTTCTCGTTACGGTTGTGGTACTCATCATCACAATGATTTCTGTTTACACGACAATGACGGCCATGATTGCGGAAAGACGGCGCGAGATTGCGCTGAAGAAAGCGTTAGGAGCTGAGAACAGACTCGTGATGGGTGAATTGCTCGGTGAAGGGGTAATGCTCGGCTTCATCGGCGGCGCGTTGGGCGTATTCTTGGGATTCGAGTTCGCGTTACGTGTAAGCCTTAACGTTTTCGGACGGGGGATAAACTTTCAGCCCGTGTTAATCCCCGCAACAATCGCGATATTCATCATCATCACCGTAACAGCCTCAATAATTCCAGTACGCAGGGTAATGGACATTCACCCCGCAATAGTCCTTAAAGGAGAATGATTATGCCAAAAACTATTTTACAGCTTCAGAACGTCTCAAAGATTTACGGTAACTTGAAAGCCCTCGCAGATATAAATCTTTCTGTCAATGCGGGCGACTGGCTTTCTATAATGGGGCCTTCAGGCTCAGGAAAAACGACAATGATCAACATAATCGGCTGCATGGATACACCGTCAACAGGAAGCGTGATACTTGACGGAACCGACATAAGCAAAGAGAACGCCGCAAATCTCACACGAATACGCCGGGACAAAATCGGACTCATCTTCCAGCAGTTTCACCTGATAAGCTATCTTACAGCCGTCGAGAATGTCATGGTCGCGCAGTATTATCACAGTATGCCCGATGAGGAAGAAGCACTAGAAGCCCTCGCAAAAGTCGGACTTGCTGACAGAGCTAATCATCTTCCCGCGCAGTTATCCGGCGGAGAACAGCAAAGAGTATGTATAGCTCGTGCGCTGATAAATTCCCCGCAAATACTTTTAGGCGATGAACCAACAGGGAATCTTGACGAGGAAAACGAGGGAATCGTTGTAGACATTTTCAGGCGTTTGCATGAAGAGGGAGTAACGATTATCGTTGTAACTCATGATCCTGAAGTCGGAGATGTGGCGCAGAGAAAAATTATTCTCGAACATGGCCGTATTGTTGATGATATTGACCAGTCCGCGACATTCGGTGAAGCGTTAAGGCTTAAAGGCAAGGGAAGAGTCTAAAACAGCGGAGTGATAAACGCATTTGCGCCGCAAACTTTTACCCCTTCAAGCGTGAAACTATGCGGCGTTGTTTCATTCTGTTATCTCGCAGCAGCTGTTATATGATCGAGCAAGGCACTTAGTTATATAATAAACATACAATGAGACTTGTGCAACAAAGGGGCGAATTTATATGTCTTGGCTATGGTCTGCTCTTATGCCTCATCCTCCTGTTTTATTGCCGGAAATAGGCAGGGGCAGGGAAAAAGAAGCTGTAAAAACCTTGCAAGGAATCGAACAAATTACATCGGCCATAAGAAAGCCTGATTTTCTTTTTGTTCTTTCTCCTCATCAGCCTTACTCATCAGGAGCTTTGTTTATAAATTCCGCAGATGTTTATCACGGTTCATTTGCTTTGTTTGGAGTTCCTCATGTGAAGCTGAGTATGATTTCAGCAGATATTTCTGAAATTTGCGCGTATCTGGAAAAATCTGGCATTCCTGTACGCATGAAGGCGTTTGAAGATTTAACACGTGATCAAGGAAGCATGGTGCCTCTTTATTTCATGAAACGTGCGTGGGGAGATTTGCCGCCTGTAATTATCTCTTCTCCGATAGGTCTTGCGCCTCATCAGGCATTCGCAATGGGTCAGTTTCTGGCGCAGTTCCCCGTCAAGAAAAATTTTGCGCTGCTGGCAAGCGGAGATCTTTCACACCGCCTTACACCTGATGCCCCTGCTGGTTATGAGCCTGAATACGCTCCGATTTTTGAGTCTGCTGTCGAGGAAGCTCTCAAAATGTCTTCACCTGATCCGCTTTTCAGCCTTGATGAATTTCTCATTGAACGCGCCGGGGAATGCGGTCTCCGGTCTCTTATGGCTATGCTGGGTTTAGTTTCGTGTATGCCAGACTCAAGTATAGATATTTTCTCGCATGAATGGCCGTTTGGTGTCGGCTATTGCAATGCCTTATGGAGGAATCATGAATAACGCTCCCGTAAAACTCGCACGCGAAACTGTAACAAGGCTGCTTGAAGGACATTCTTTGCCCGAAAACGGAAATGAAGTAACAGCTTCTACACTATGGAAAGAGCACAGAGCCTGCTTTGTGTCAATCAAGAGGAACAACGGCGAACTGCGGGGCTGTATCGGAACTTTAAGCCCGTTATATGCTTCTCTTGACATGGAAATTATCGCTAATGCTGTATCAGCCTCAACACGCGATCCAAGATTCCCGCCAATGACGAAAGATGAGCTTGATTCCGTAATTTTTTCCGTTGATGTACTCTCTGAGCCTGAAACTGTCAGCGGAATCGAACAGCTTGATCCTAAGAAATACGGCGTTATTGTCTCAAGAGAATACCGGCGCGGCGTTCTTCTGCCTGATCTTGAGGGCGTGAATACTTCTGAGCAGCAGGTTCAAATTGCCGCCATGAAAGCTGGCTTGTATGATCTTGATGGTGTCAAGCTGGAACGGTTTACAGTTGAGCGTTACAAGGAAATATGATTAGTGCCGAGTGGTGGAGAAAGAACGATGATAACAGTGTCTCCTGCTTTCTTTGCTTCAGGGGCTGTAAAATTGCAGATGGTCATTGCGGGGCTTGCGGAGTACGCTTCAATGAAAAAGGCGTGCTGATTTCTCCGTACCTGGGGAAATTCTGTGCCTGTGCTGTTGATCCTGTCGAAAAGAAGCCGCTTTATCACTGGAAGCCTGACACTCTCATTTACTCGCTGGGCAGTATAGGCTGTACTATGAATTGTCCCTTTTGCCAAAATTATAGGATTGCACGCCCGGAGAAAACGCTCCCATTAACACATGAAATTACAGCATACGAGCTTGTGCGGAATGTCAGAGACTTAAACCTTGACTCAGTTGCTTTTACCTACAACGAGCCTACACTTCAAGCCGAATATATTTGCTCTTGCGCTCCTGTGCTTAAGGAGAATGGTATTGCTGTCGTTCTTGTAACAAACGGTGCTATGTCATCTGAAGCAGCTTCTGAGATTATTTCATGTATGGGCAATGACGGAGCTGTCAACATAGACATCAAGGCGTTTAACGATAAGGCTTACAGAATGCTTGACGGCAGTTTGGGAACGGTCAAAAGCAATATACAATCATTTGTTCAAGCTGGTATACATACAGAATTAACGCACCTCGTTGTGCCGGGCATTAACGATAACATTGACTCTTTCGCTGAGATGGTTGAATGGATTGCTGCTGTTTCACGTGATATTCCGTTGCACATTACACGATATTTCCCCGCTAGAAATTATCACGAGCCGCCGACAAATACAGAACTTCTCTATTTCATGGCCTCAATCGCAAAAGGGAAATTACGCTTTGTGCATATTGGCAATGTGTAAATGAAGGTCAGTTAATGTCCTATAATTCCGCTATAATTTCCCCGCTTCAAAAATGTTTCATTAAGATTACATATCGGCAGCACGAGGACAGTTTGAGATTAGGCTAGTTAATCCCGTCAATTTTTCGTTGATGTCATAAAGACGGATATTCGCTCAGGAGGTGTTTTCATCTATGCTTGAGGAAATATTATCACCCGAAAATCTCGGCGCAGCTTATGCCAAAGTCGTCCAGAATAACGGGGCTTGCGGCATTGACGGCATGTCAGCAAAAGAGCTTTCTGCATTTCTTGAACGCAGCGGCGAAAGAATCATCAACGCCATTCTTGCAGGAACGTATACCCCCCAGCCTGTAAAAACCGTGAAAATCCCTAAATCCGACGGCAAGTTGAGGACTCTCGGAATCCCAACAGCAATTGACAGATTTATTCAGCGTGCAGTTGTTCAGGTTTTAGCACCGCTTTACGAGAATATATTTTCTGATGACAGCTTCGGCTTCAGGCCGGAACGAGGCATTGAGGACGCTGTGAAAAAATCTCTGCAATATCTTAACAGCGGCCATGACTGGGCGGCAGATCTGGACATGGAAAAATTTTTTGACTCTGTATGCCGTGAAAAACTTTTGCAGATTTTAATCCGGGATATTCACGATAAAAGAGTCCTGAAGCTGATAAATTCCTACATTAATTGCGATGCTGTTGACAGGTGCAGGCGCATTCATACCAGCGCGGGAATACATCAGGGCGGGCCTCTTTCTCCCCTACTCGCTAATATCATGCTTAACGAACTGGACAGAGAATTAACCAGAAGGGGCGAACTTTTTGTGCGTTACGCTGACGACATGATGATTTTCTGCCGGAATGAAATTTCAGCAAGAAACGCATTGAAACACATCACGCCTTACATCGAAAAGGGGCTGTCTTTGAAAATCAACGGTGAAAAAACTTCCATATCTCACGCCGAAAAAATAAAATTCTTAGGTTACGGATTTTTTCTGACTCCTGAAGGCTACAAGATAAAAATTCACCCCGACTCAATCAGCAAATTCAAAGAAAGAGTCATATCGCTTGCAAAACGCAACGAGACCGAAAAAATCCGTCAGTATTTCACCGCATGGATAACTCATTACAGACTCGCAGATCTGGACAGCTTTTTACACGACTGCCGGAAATGGCTCACATTCTCACAAGAAACTCAAAACTTTTTGGCCTCTTTCCGCCTCAAGCAGCTAAAGCAATCATAACGGGAGCTTTCTTTACGATGAGAAAAACTCTGTATATATTCAGTTCCTCCACACTGAAGCGCAAAGACAACACACTTCTTATACAGGTCAAGAATAAAGACATTCAATATCTGCCTGTTGAATCAGTCGAGGAAATTTTTGTGATGGGAAATATTGAAATCAACAAGAGTCTTCTGGAGCTTTTAACCGAAAAGGGAATCGTCGTTCACTTTTTCGACTATTACGGCTCTTACTCCGGCACTTATTACCCGCCTGAAAGCAAAAACTCCGGGCAGGTCTTTCTGAGTCAGGCTGCCTTCTGTCTGAATGAACATAAACGTCATGAACTCGCTGCGGCGTTCGTCATCGGCGGAATAAGGAACATGATCGGCCTTATCAGCTATTACCAGAGACGGCACAAGAGCATATACTCTCAGGACATCGCTGAATATCTGCGTTTCTGCATGGCTCAGGCTCCCGGAACATATGACATAAATTCTCTGATGGGCATTGAAGGCACCGCACGAAGCAAGTACTATGAATTTTTCGACAGGCTGATAACTGATGAGAATTTCAAGATCATACGACGGATACGCAGACCGCCGAACAACATCATGAACGCCCTGATCAGTTTCATTAACTCAATGTGCTACGCGGAGACTCTGACTCAGATTTACCACACACATTTAGACCCGCGAATAAGTTTTCTTCATTCGCCTTCTGACAGGAGGATCAGCCTTAATCTTGATGTCTCGGAGATATTCAAGCCTGCATTAGTTGACCGTCTGATATTTTTCCTCGTCAACAAAAGAATGCTGAAGCCTTCCGATTTTGAGTCCGGCAAAGACGGGGGAGTCTATGCTTCACATGATGCCCGGAAAATTATTGCTGAGGCTTGGGAGAAATCTTTGCGCGGTACAATCACATATCCCGGTACGAATCAAAAAATGGGCTGGCGGCGTGTCATTCGCTCGGAAGTTTTCAAGGTTCAAAGATTTATCATCGAGGGCGTTCGTTATGTGCCTTTTCTTTTCGACTGGTAGGAGGGGTAATATGTTCGTAATAATGGCTTATGACGTAAATTCAAAGCGTGTTGCCAAAGTCCTCAAGACATCGCGGCGTTATCTTCTCTGGGTTCAGAACAGTGTATTTGAAGGCGAGATTACTCCCGGACGTTTGAACGCTCTGAAAAACGAACTCAGGAAAATTATCAGCGAGGACGAGGACAGAATTTTGTTTTACGTTTGGTCGAATAAACACTATCAGGACAGGATATGCTTAGGCGTGAACAGTGAAGTTATTGATGATACGGGTATAATCTGACATTGAGATTTAACGGGCAGGCAGAATTATCTGACAATTATGTGCGGAAAATGGTCAAAAACATGAAGCCTTACGCTGTAAGTATTAACAAAGCTGATTTTTTATGACTTTGACCAATATAAAGAATGAGCTTTGAAAAATTGAGTTTTTTGCAACAAGTGCGGAAGTGTGAAAAAATGTGTTTTGTGGCTTTGATGATGGTTTATGAGTTTGGCTGATTATTGATTTGCGTAATTCAAGCAGGCGTGTTAAAATCCGCGACATAGTAATTATGCGGTGTGTCGAGGGGTTACGAATGTTCCTATGAGGGATTGAAACGAAGTTGATGACGATGCTATCGCTTTCTGTGGAGGTTACGAATGTTCCTATGAGGGATTGAAACGTTCAAGGAACTCAATCATTCCAATACCAAAGTTACGAATGTTCCTATGAGGGATTGAAACCAATTGCGCTCCTTCCTTCCTCTCTCGCCCTTCGTTACGAATGTTCCTATGAGGGATTGAAACTATCTATTGGAAAGGGGATTAATGTAGTTATCGTTACGAATGTTCCTATGAGGGATTGAAACCAATTGCGCTCCTTCCTTCCTCTCTCGCCCTTCGTTACGAATGTTCCTATGAGGGATTGAAACTTCCTCTCTATGTCCCATGCATTCAGGGCATACGGTTACGAATGTTCCTATGAGGGATTGAAACCATTTGTTGCTTACTCTTTGAACTGCCACTCCGTTACGAATGTTCCTATGAGGGATTGAAACCATGATGTAGGCCTCCCCTAAGCATTCATCAGGGTTACGAATGTTCCTATGAGGGATTGAAACCTACCCAGCAAAATTAATTAGTTCGGCAGATAAGGTTACGAATGTTCCTATGAGGGATTGAAACAATCAACAAGTTTGGGCTGAAATACTGCCTCGTTACGAATGTTCCTATGAGGGATTGAAACCCCATATTCGCAACGTTTTGAATTCCCCACTTCCGTTACGAATGTTCCTATGAGGGATTGAAACCATCAGCCATATTAATATTACTTTCATCAGTTGGTTACGAATGTTCCTATGAGGGATTGAAACTTGAAGGTTCCATTAACCACCCTTCGCGATCCCAGTTACGAATGTTCCTATGAGGGATTGAAACCTTATACCCGAACCTTTAAGTTTACTCATACCATGTTACGAATGTTCCTATGAGGGATTGAAACCAGCAAGCCGTCCCTCCCAAGGGTCTTCATCCCGTTACGAATGTTCCTATGAGGGATTGAAACCTTGTCGTAGTACTCCTCCACTCTCTCACTGAGGGTTACGAATGTTCCTATGAGGGATTGAAACGAGAAGGAAACAAGTTGAAGAGCCATTGGGAGGTTACGAATGTTCCTATGAGGGATTGAAACTCTTTGATGAGCGGGATATGGAAGTACTCACACGTTACACAATGTTCCTATGAGGGATTGAACCCCACAAACTGCATTATTGAGTTTGTATGTTTCGTTACACAATGTTCCTGTGAGGGATTGAAATTTCTTTACAATATTCACGAACTACTAAGCACAAATTAAGTATAACTTCATCGCTTTTTGTCCACTGACTGCGATATAATTTCTTCATTCAATGAAAAACTTTCAAGGAGGCAGCAATAATGGACGAGAAAAAGAAAGTGCTGTTTTCATTTGTTGGAAGCCGCGATCCCTATTCAGACGGAAAAGCAAAAAGGCTCTGGAAAAAATTTCAGGGCCGCGAAACAACTTCAGAAGGCAGCGTGCTCACAGCGTGCAGATGGCTGAAACCCGACATAGTTTATCTTTTCCCGTCAAGCAAGGAGAAAGCCGCACAGCCCGGAAATCACACCGAAGACAAAGCAAACGAAGCCCGCGAAATTATACTCTCAAAGTTCGGCGTCAAAGAATGCACCGTAATGCCCCTCATGACAGAAAACGCAACGGATACGACAAAACTTTACACGTGTCTTCGCAACAACATGCGGAGGATATTCAACAGCCTGACGAAAAATTACCCCGATGAGCAGGACTGCATCAGAAACAGGTATGAGCTGATCTTCATTCTGACTTCCGGCACTCAGCAGATGAACGAGAGCGCAAGATTATTCCTTCCGAGCCTGCCCTATGAATTCCAGTACTACACGTGCATTGCTCCAGGATTCGCGCAGGGCAAAGACAGAGTCAAGCCCACTGACTTAAAGCTCGCGGATGAAGCTCGGCTGCTTAAATCGATAGAGGCCAATGCAGACGGTTACTACTTTCACTCAGTTGTAGAAAATTGTAGGATATTGGCTGAAGTTTCCGTATTGGAAAAGCGTCGGGATCGTTCAAACGTAATCGCAAATTTATTCACAGCGTATGAAGACATCGATGTAATGCAGTACGATTCAGCATACGATAAAATATCGCTGGCAGCAAGTTATTACAGCAGGCACAAGGAAGATTTTCAGGAAAAACAGCCGATCTTGCCTATAGCTGAAATAGGTGAGGTGCTTAACAGACAGGCGGAATTTCTCAAAGGTTTATGGGGCAGAGTCAGAACCAATGATGAGGGTGAAGACGTGAACAGCCTGATAGATTTGTTCTTCAACATGGAACGCGCTTACACTCGCGGGAATTATGTTGACGTTCTCGCAAGGTTCTGGCGTTTGCGTGAGGGAATGATGAACTTCAGACTGCTGACGTATCACAAACTTGACAGAAGAAACTTGAGAAAACCATTCATCAGCAAAGAGGATGAGCAGACCCGCAAAGCAAATTATGACCGTTTAATGAAAAGTGATTACCGCGACAGAGTAGACCCTAACGGCTGGGTGAGGAATGAGATAATCGCGGTTGTGTCATTGCTGACGGGGTTTTTCGGAGACAGGGAGCTTGCAGAATTTGAGAACGTCTACAGGGCAAAGCTCGAACGTCTTCAGAAAGCGCGGAATCAAACAATCGTCGCTCATGGAATGCTTCCGGTGTCAAAAGATGCTGCGGATATGTGCATGACGTTAGGCAAAGAAATAATCAAACTCATTCCGGGCGGCCATGAAGTTTATGACATTTACCCGTTCAAGCGCGAGAATATTCAGGAAGTGTTGAATCTGCTGAAATATATTTGAGGAGGAAAATATGCCTTTCCATAATCCGTATAATTTTGTCAGAACGCCGGCGAGATCCGATAAAGTTCTTTGCAGTCCATTCGCCGGAGATTATGACCCTTCAAAGCCCGAACGCAGAGAAAATTTTTCAAGATACTGGCCCGAAAGATACAGCGGTGAAATTTCCGTAAGACTCAGAACAGCAACTCCCCTTTTCATCACAGACCCACGAACAAAAACTCCCTCTCAAGTTAGCAACCACTATATTTATGACTGCATGGCCGAGATTCCCGCAACGGCGTTAAAGGGGATGTTGAGTTCTGCTTACGAGATAATCACTAACAGCCGTTACAGGGTATTTTCTGAGAAACAGCATTCCAGGCGTTTGGGATTCCGCTATCAGGCTAACGCGTCATTAGTTCCGGGAAGAGTCAGAGAGTCAGGCGGAAAATTTACCGTAACACTTTTCACAGGAACGTCAAGAATCGGCCATGATAAAGCTGACGGCCCGTTATATGCGGCGTGGCTTCCGGCTTACAGAGGAGGACGCTGCATAATCCCCGGCGAAATTCATAACGCAATGTACTGCGAAAACGTAGAACTCGGACTCTACAGTTACAGAGGCGGAATATTCAAATTATGGTGCGTCAAAAGCATAGGCGGCAAACAATTTCAGCCAATAAGCAGAAATATCTCGGCGAACTGCGAGCAAACAATAAGGGCGGACGGCTACATAGTAATATCCGGCAAGACAATCAACCGAAAGCATGACGAAAGATTTTTCTTCAACGAGAGCGGCAAAAATCCTGTAGAGCTTCCGATTTCCGATCCTGTGAGAAAACGTTACGAGGATTTAATCGCGGATTATCAGAGAACGCACGAAATCATAAACGGAAGGGAACAGAATCCCGTAAATGATCCGAATGATGAAGAAATAATTTTCGGCAGTCATATCGATGACCCTTCTATGCTTGATCTTAGGGACGGCGATTTTGTTTACGTCAAAACAGACGGAACGAAAGCAGAAGCCCTTTACCCCGTGCAAATTTCGCGCGAGCTTCATGAAGCATCAGTGTGGGATTGTCTCGATAAGAGTCTCAAACCAGCAAATGACATATCACAGTTATCACCCGCAGATCGTCTTTTCGGATGGATAAATCAAAGCGGCTCCGGGTCATGGAAAGGGAAAATACAAATTACTTCAGCCAAATATGAATCTTCAGACGGAATCTCAGACCCCGTAGAACATTTTGATGAGCCTTTAACACTAAGCATACTGGGAGAGCCTAAGCCGTCGCAGGCAAGATTTTATCTCGGCAAAAATGACGGAAGCCCTCAGAATAACGGCATTCCGAAAGAGAGAGCATCATACAGCCCCGGCAAGCATATACGAGGCAGGAAAGTTTATCTTCATCATACGCTTCATTTCCTGAAGAAAGATGAGCGCGGGCAATATTGGGACTCATTCGCGCAAAACGGTTTCAGGCGTGAGAAATCAAATCAGAACCGTTCAATAAGCGGGTGGATTCCTCCTCAAAAGACATTCAGCTTCAAAATACGCGTTGAAAATCTGACAAGTGAAGAGTTAGGTGCGCTGTTGATTCTGTTTTCGATCGATAACGAATGCTGCTTCAGATTGGGTTATGGTAAACCGCTGGGATTGGGCAGCGTCAGACTCTCGATAAACGGAGATATAGAGATAGCGACAGGTCAGCAGCTTTCAGAGCGTTACAGAAGTATTACAGCGTCGCAGAAATATCGCCTCCCTGAATCTGAACGCGAAAAATGTATCAAGGCGTACCAAAAAGCAATGGCGGCGGCATACAGCACCGTGATTTTTGAGGATGTGAAAGTGCCTGATGTTTTGCGCTTTAGTGATGATTTGTATAACCTGCTTAATGATGACCAGAAAAAAACGCTCCATGAAGTATGGCTTTCTGCGTTAGACAGAGACCAGAACACTGCACCGACAAATGAATTGCCCGAAAAAGAAACGTTGACGGAACTTTTCACGGAAGAATATTTTGATGAGAAATACAAGGAAGATTTGCGGAACTGGAGAGAATACCGAAAACAGAGCAGGAAAAATGATTACGGCTGGAGAAAACTCGATTTCATAAAGTCGTTTATCGATTCAATGAAGGGTTTTACTGAGCCTGTAATGTACCCCGTAAGCAGAAAAGGCAACGAGGGATTTCAATGGTTCGCGGAAAATGAAAGAATTGCTGATGGAAAATGCACAGGATATTCACTGCCTGAAATGGGAAAAACTTTAGAGGAGCTGTAAATGTATCTGATAAATCTTGAGACGAGCGGAAATCAGGCGTATATATTCGCATCGAACAAGCTGCGTAATATCACAGGAGCTTCGGAGCTTCTTTACCGTGTCGGAACAAAATACGTTGAGCGCGCTTTGAAAACAGTTTCTGGGCGTGAGTTCAGCGTCAAAAATATCACAGACGAAAAACCCATTGAGGACGAAAATTCGCCGGACTTTGAAGCAGTCATAGCAACATCGGGAAAAGCGTTGTTACTTGCAAGAGACAGAGAGTCCGCAAAGAGATTCATAACCGAATGGAGCAGAATTATAGCTGATGAAGCCCCCGGAGTTGACGCGCTTGCGGTGTGTTCGCAAAGCTCGTTTGATGTCCGTGCGGGAATTGATGAGTACATGAAAGTTTTTCGTGAAACAGAGCGTGAAATGACTTTGCTCAGGATAAACGAGGGATCGTCATTGTCGCGTTTTCAGAGGATTCCCGTAACATCTGAGTGCGTATATTCAGGTTTGCCCGCGTCATTTGTGGAAGACGGCCGGCCAATTTCGGAAAAAAGCCTAGCACAGCGCAAAGCCTCGAAAGATTCCGAGATAGGGAGCCGAATGAAGAAACTATTTCCCGGCAATGCGAGCGAGAAAATTCTGGACGGTCTCGACGGTCTTGAGGGTTTGGACTGGCTTGCGGTGATTCATGCTGACGGCAACGGACTCGGACAGCTATTCATAAATTTGGGCGATTACGTGAAAAAACTTGCCGGGGAAAAAGCAACAGGACGCGACTACATAAATTACTACCGAAAATTTTCGTCAGCATTGGACGAGATAAGCTGGGCCGCGTTCAATAAAACAGTCTGGGAAATATGGGGAAATACTGAGCCTCTAATCATTCCCATAGTTGTCGGCGGTGATGATTTGACCGCAGTAATGGACGGTTACGAGAGCTTGAGGTTTGCTGAACGCTTCATGATAAATTTCTGCAACGGCACGCAGAAGAATGAAGATACAAAAATGATTCTTGAAAGCAGCGGAATAAAAAATCTCGGAATGTGCGCGGGAATCTCAATCGCAAAACCTCATTTCCCTTTTTCACAGTCTTACAGCCTCGCAGAAGAGTTAATGAAAAGCGCGAAACGTGTAAAAACTCAATACGGAGCAGACAGCATAGCAATGGATTTCCACATTCTTTATGATTCGTCGGTCTCTTCACTCTCAGACATTCGCGGAAAAATGACTATAGGCGACAGAATATTGACGCAGAAACCTTACGTAATATCCCAAGGGCAGACATTAGCGCAGGCTGCGAGTGATGAATGGCAAATTTCCCACGATTACGGCAAATTCACGAAAGCCGTTGAAGCACTGAAGAGTCTTCCGTCATCACAGGCGCATGGAGTCAGGGATGATCTTTTCGCGCAGATGAGAGAGACGCAGGAGTCGGAATGGCAGTTCTTGCTGTCATCATATCCCGGGTTAAAAGACGCGTGGAAAGATGTTCAGGGAGATTTGAAGCTCTACACAAAAATCAACGCTGACGAATACAGCACGGTGTTTCTTGATGCGCTTGAAATGATGAAATTTCTTGACGACAAGGAGAATCAGACGGAATGAAGACAAGACTTCTGAGAATAGAATTCCAGTCCGACTGGCACATAGGAACAGGAGCCGGAATCCCCGGAAGCACAGACCGCCAAGTCTTGAGAGATTCTCAGGGGCTGCCTTACGTGCCGGGGAAAACTCTCACAGGAATATTACGGGACGCGGCCGAATTTGTAGCAGATGTTCGCGGCGGAAGCGTGAAAGATTTACCGTCAAAAATATTCGGTGCTCAATCGGAGTCAGATTCATGCGCGAGGGCGGCTAAAATCGGGATAAGCAGCGCGGAATTTCCCGGAGAAATACGAGATTACATTTTGCGGAATGATTTAACGTCAGCACTATTTCACGTTCAGCCCGGAATAAAGATCTACAATGAAACAGGCTGCGCGCAAGAAGATCATTTGTTTTCACTCGAAAAGGTTCGGCGCGGTTGTGTGCTTTATGCTGAAGTTGTTTTCATGGAAGAGCTTTCTGATGATGAAATGAAGCTGCTTGATGACGCTGTGAAAGCTGTACGCAGAATCGGAGGCAAAAGAAGACGCGGTGCGGGACTCTGTAATTTGCGCTGGGTCTCAGGCATTAAGGAGCAGGAATCACACGCAGGCTTTTCACTTCAGGATTTCGATTCACCGCTTAAGCTGAAAGTGAGACTGACGAATCTACAGCCGCTGATAATAGCAGGGAAGGCACTCGGCAATACAGTTCAGAGTGAGACGGAAATACCCGGATATATGCTCCTCTCGTATTATGTGAATAAAGTTTTTTCACCGCTCGGAAAAGAACGAATGCAGAAAGCCGTAACGAACAATGAAATCATAGTCAGCAACTTTCTCCCGGAACTTTGCGGGCATGAAGCGTTACCCGTTCCGCTCTGCATGGCCGAGAAAAAAGAAAGCAAAGAATTAGTCAACCGTCTTGTAGCTGAAGCGGCCGGAAATGAGCAGATGAAAGACATTCGCAGCGGCTATATCAGGGTTCAGCCGGGTGAAATGATCTATTACTCAGCAGGAATCCATAAAAGCACGAGGACTCACAACACAGTAGAAGATGAATCACAGAGGCCGGACGAAACAACAGGCGGATTATTCACGTATGAATCAATCGACGCGGAGCAGAAATTCATCGGCACAGTAAAAATCGCAAAATCGCTCCTGAATGACGTAATGCAGTCGGGAGGAAGGGAAAAAATTTTCTCAGCATTAAGCCGGGACATTCACAAGATTGGACGCTCAAGCAAGGACGAGTATGGAAAAGTGATTATCGAAACAGTTTCGCAGTCTGAAAAAGAAAGTGAATCATCCGGGCTTCTTCAAGGAAAATATTTAGTGATATATCTGAAGTCGGATATTCTTCTGAGAGATGAATACAACGGATATTCAACGAGGCTTGACGATATGAAGAAGGCACTCGGCGAAAAACTCGGTGTAACTCTTGATGACATTCCGCAAAATGAATGGCAGGAAAAAGGAGACAGCAACATTTCTCCGCTTGGAGGAACTCGCGGGCATTGCGTAAGAACAGGGAGGCGCGATTCGTGGCAAACTGTCTGGACACTTCCGAGACCGTCATTAATATATTTCCGTGAAGGCAGCATTTTTGTGTTCAAAGTCTCAGACCCTGAGCACTGGAGCGCGGAAAAAGCAGAATCACTCACTCAAAACGGATTAGGTGAAAGATTAGCGGAAGGATACGGGCAGATTATGCTCAACCCCGATTTTATTTGCGGCACTGACGAAAAGTTATCACGAGGCGAAATCACAAGCACAGCAGTTGACTCAAGCCGGGGAATTTCAGCCGGGGAAAATTTTTCGGACTTCCTTGACGATCTGAAGAATGATGCAGTACGCAGACGCTTCCGGCAAATCGCAAGACGTGAAGCCTACGAGATAATACACGGCAGCAGCAGAAATCCTTTCACGGGATATGATGACGTATCATGCGACAAGAACAGCCGTCCCACCGCGAGCCAGTTCGGTGCGTTAAGAGAGGCAGTATCAGCAGGCATTAACATATTTCGGAAATGGACGGAACTTATCAGCACAGAGAGCAGCAATCAAAACTCGTGGAGTAAAGACTGGCAGGAAATGCTGAGAGATTTAGCCGAAAATCCCGGAATTTTTGTGAGCTTGAGACCGTCTTTTTCTGATTTCCATTTTGAGCCTGACACCGCCGGGGAAATGCTCGCAATATTTCTCGATGTCCTTTGCGAGGCCGTATTTGATGACGAAAAAGAGCAGAAAGGAGCTGTGAATGAATGAGCCGAAAAATTACCGCAAAAATATCAGTCAAAGGAACTCTGAAAGCCGCCACACCGTTATCAGTCGGAGGAAGCGGAGTCGGTGAACATGTTGACATAGAGCTTGCCACAGACGGAGCCGGGAAATGTTACATCCCCGGTACGAGTCTTGCGGGTGCTATACGTTCATGGCTCGAAAGGCACGGCTGCAAAAATCATTTTTTCGGTGAAACAGACGGTGAAGCGAGCCGGGTTTACGTTAATGACGCTCCAATACATGGCGCAATAAAAGAACGCAGGCACGGAATATCAATCAATGATGACACTGGTACAGTTTCAGGGCGTGAAGGATTTTTATACACACGGGCGATTTTGCCGCGGGGGACTTCTGTACCTTTCAGCCTCGAACTTGACGCAATCAGCGAGAATGACGGCGGTATTCTGGCACTTATCGTAAAAGCACTTGAAGCAGGAGAAATACGATTCGGCGGGTGCAGGGCGCGGGGAATGGGCAGAATGTATCTCACAGGCACCGAGATAAATTTCTATGATTTCGCGAACGATGATACAGCCCTCGATTTGTGGCTCAATAACAGCCCGTCAGCAATAAACAGCCTCGACAGTTTCACGATGCCCCAATTAAACGAGGAGAAATCATTTCACGTAAAAATCAACTGGAAGCCTGAGTCAAACTTGATGGTAAAATCCGGGTTTGACGGTATCAGCACAAAAATAATGTCCTTAGTCAGCGGAGTCGGTGAAGGATTAGCACCCGTGATTCCCGGTACATCGCTTAAAGGGATTTTCAGAGCGCACGCGAGAAAGATTCTCAGCACTGTTCTTGAAGATGACACGTCAAAAATTCTTGATGACATTTTCGGGGACAAGGACAGAGCCGGCCGCCTGATGATAGATGATGTTTACTGCAACAATCAGCCAGTGCCGTTTGAGGACTGGATCACAGAGAACGCAGAGACATTAGATCGATTCACAGCAGAAAATCAGCACGTCGCAATAGACAGATTCACCGGGGGAGCCTCGCAGGGAGCGTTATACAATGCCCGTCCTGTGAAAAGCTCTTGCACATGGGAGCCGATAATCATAACTCTTGACTCATATCCCGAAATCCCCGACGAAACTCTGAAACAGGAGCTTGCGTTATTGAAACTTTTAGTGCGTGATTTCTCGGAAGGATATATTTCTGTCGGATTCGGATCAAGGCGCGGGCTTGGCAGAATTTTACGGGACATTGAAGCGGAATATATGAATTTCCCGCCTGATGATGAACTTCAAGAAAGCTGGAATAATTTTCTGAGAGGGGGCTTCATAGGATGATGGCCGAAACTATATGCTGCAAAAAAGTGTTTGAGGGATTAAGCGCGAATGATGCCTTCAGTATGCTCGGTGATGAGAAATTTTACAGCCTCGTTTACAGTCCGAAATTCTGCAGATTTTCGAGTCCTGACAAAGTGCCGGATGTATTCGAGATGAGATGCTTCAATGAGAATTTTGAGCTTCGATGGGTAAAGAATGCTGAAACGGTGATTATCTCAGAGCATCAGGCATTCAGGGATTTTGACATGGAAAACGCCGGGAGTTTTTACAGACGTTCGAGCAAATATCTTTTGTGGGGGACTGCAAGAGATATTGACGGAAAATGCTGCCTGTTCGATTACAGAACCGGGAAAATTGATCTTCCTTTTACGGCTGAAGAGGGCAGAAGAATTTTCCTTACGTTTGATGAATTTTTCCGACCCGACTCAAAGCACGGCAATATGATATGGCAGTTTGAACGCCTCACAGGGTTAACGCCATGCACATAACTTTATACTTCAAATCAGCGGACGGAGATTTTATCCGTGTTCCCCGCGCTAACCTGCATTTGTTCCAGGCATTAATCTATAACGTGCTGCCCCCTGAACACGCTTCATTTCTTCATGATGAAGGCTACCTGATTAAGGGGAAACACTTGAAACTTTTCGCAATGAGCTGGCCGATCTCAGAAAAAACTCCAGTCTTTGAGGATCGCGCAATAAGATTCCCTTCCCCTGTAAAAATAGTAATCTCAACGCCAATTATTGACACTATGGACGGGATAACGGGAAGCATATTGAAATCGGGAGTGCTGCGAATAGGAAACAACAGCGTATTATGCAGCAAAGTCGAGGCCGAACAGCAGACAGCAGCGAAAAATTTTATGACCGTGAAAACTCTATCACCCGTAACATGTTACACAAAGACAGAACGGAACGGGAAGCCTTATACGCAGTATCACAATCCTGATGAGCAGGAGTTCGAGAATCTAATCTACAACAATCTCATACTGAAATTCCAGGCCATGAATCCAGGAAAACCAATCCCAAAAGGAAGAGTATCTGTTACGCCTGTGGGAGATATGTACGAGCGTCTTTCACGGTTCAGCGAAAAAGCACCGTTCCCCGTAATAGGCTGGAGCGGAAAATTCAGGCTTGAAGGGCCGAAAGAATTATTGCAGGCAGCATTAGACTGCGGAATAGGAGTCAAGAACAGCGGCGGCTGGGGCTGCATAACAATAGCGGAATAACGGAAGGTGTTAATATGACGGAAAAAGCAAGGAAACATGAAGGTGATTCAGCGTTCAGCAAATTGACGAGGCTACTGCGTCTTGTCAGGTTCATTGCTGAACACGGCAGGGAGGGAGCTGCATGGCCGGAAATCAGAAGAAATGTTTACCGCGATTTTGCAGATGAAGATACAACAGACAGCGCGCTTCTCCGGAAATTTACACGGGACAGGGAGGCCGTCAACGCAAGTTTCTATCTTGATGATGATGATGATAATGTTCTCCCTGATACGGCGATCATCAAGAGGGTCAAAGGAAGATACGTAATTCACAGCGGCTTGAACTTAATGCTCCCCATGACACTCAAAAAGGAAGAAGCCCTTGCTTTAGTGTCAGGCGTAAGGCTTATCCCTGAATTTATCCCTCCGCTAAAAATTGCGTCAAACAGATTATGGCTCAGGATGAAAAATCAGATGTCCGACGAAATTTTAGAGGAATGCGAGTATCTTACTTCAGCGACAGTTTCAGCGATTCCAATGTCGGCCGAAGTTGATCACGATGTATTCATGAAAATTCTTGAAGCGATTCACACAAGGCAGCTCATAAGAATCAACAAGTACGCAAAAGCATGGCCGGATGATTTAGAGTCCTGTGAATTTTCGCCGCACGTAATTTACATGAGGCATCACGCTTGGTACGTTCTGGGAAAAGTTTCGGGAAAACAGAGAATATTGCGGGTTGACAGGATAAAATCTGCGGACTTGCTGAATAAACCTCAGAAAAATCCCCCGTCAGCAGAAGAACTGAAAGAGCTTGAGAGAGATATACAGCTCGATTATAACCCGTTCAGAGAATTTCCCTCGGACGGCTGGGAGATAAAGTTACGCATAACAGGATCATTTATCCGGCCATGTATGGAAACAGAATGGTTCCCCGGAGAAAAAAAGACTCTTAGTCCTGACGGTGAAAGCCTGATATATGAAGTAAAGCTGAAGGGGCTTGAGGCTGTAACTTTGTGGATAATGCGCGCGCTTGACTGTGTTGAAGTCTTGAAGCCCGCCGAACTCCGCAAAGAGATCGACAGGCGCGTGAACGAATACATTAACCGCAGAAAAAAATCTCAAAAATAAAAGTTAAGGCTGTAGCTCCGTGACAAAAGGCTTCTTTTACGTATGAGTCCTTTTTTGCTCAATTCACGGAGGAGTCCGAGTACCTGTTTTCGTTTGAGACCGTGCAATTTAGCGGCCTCGATTATTTTTGCTCGTGATAATTCAGACTGGCCCGCGATTATGCCGAGAATTTTCTCGCGGTTCTCTTTCGCCTGAGCCGTACTCACCCCGATGAAGCTGTATTGATCCACCTCGTCAAGATCCCTGTATCCCCTGAAATATTCATCAGGACGCGACATCATGACAAGGCTGCAATCATCGCGCGTGTTTTCCTTGACGACTTCATCAAAAAGCCCGCGGAGCTCATCATTCATATCTTCTTCAGGATACATTATGCTTTTCTGCTTGATCTCTTCAAGAATGCCAGCAAATTTATTGCCGTGAAAAAAGCTGTCCCCGCTTCCGTCAGACATCAATACAACTCCCGAAATACCCGACACGCTTCCTTTTGAGACTCTCAGCCTGAAAAGCGCATCATGTGATGACGTGAAAAATGTCGTGTTCTTGTACTCGCCGTTGTCAGGCAATGAGATTGCAACAGTCTCGCCACGCCTCGAACAGCCTATAACCCCGTCGCCCAAATGCAACAACATCATGGATCTGTCATCTGACGCAGCAGCAAGCAAAGTAGAGCCGAGATCCTTAATTCCGCACTTCATATCACGGGATAAGGCGTAAAGTTCCGAGATTACAGCGTCAAGAATATCACGCTTTACCGTCTCAGCATCAGGATTATTTATCATCGAGTCAAAATCGGAGCAGAGTTTTTCACAGATTACTTTCACGGCCGACTCCGCTCCGTAATGAGAAAGTGAAGCAGACCCCGCGCCGTCAGCGAGCGCAATTGCTGTAACACCGTTTTTGCGGAGGGAGAAAATTTTATCCTGGCACGGCGTATCATTCTCAATATGCCTGCGTCCCTGTACTGCTGTTCCTGAAATTTTCCATGTATACATCGTTTACGCCCCTTTCGTTATGCTGTCGAAATGGCAGCTCTTGCAGGTTTCAGCGTCGTAAAAAAGGCTTTCCGGCAAAGTCTCGCCGCATAATCTGCACTTCCTGTATTTGATGTCTTTGCTGTACTTTTCACGGCTTGGGAATAATTCCGCGCTCATTGCGTCATTGATTATCATGTTCGACATGGCCGTATGATATGCGTACATCAGAACAAGCCAGTCATTGACAGAAAATCTTGTGCTTTCGGTGTTGTTCCGGCCGTCCTTCCTGAACGTGTCAATAAATGCGTTCTTTAGTCTGTTCGTGAGATGACTCCAGATATACCGCCATGATCCTATAGGCTGAAGCTCCCAGACATTTCCGGGCACGGGTCTCTCGCCTGTTCCGTAAGGGAAAATCATTGCTTTTATGTCCGCGGCAGACTGCGAGCCGCCTTGATGCGCGTACGGCTGTTTTCCCTGCATCATCAGCATGAAGAGTAGAGTCGCTACAGAAAAATTCTCGTTGCCTTCAGTCCTCATTACGTCAGAAAGATTCCTCCCGAAAAGCTCAGGTGCTACAAATTCATCCGTCCCGACATAACAAGGATATGACTTGTATTGATAGCTGTCTGTGTCAATAAAGTAAACTTCATAGGGAGAAACGAACATTATATTTTTCAGGCTAATATCTCCCATCAGAACATCATGATCATGAAGATATTTGATTCTCTTCAAAATACTGATAGAGAGGCAGACTAAATCATCTTTTTTCCATGACGGGAAAGCGTCAAGAAAATCTTTCTGAGGCATTTTCAGACAGGTTAGCGGCCTTCCTTTAGCTTCTTCCATAATGAAGCCTGTAAATTCACCGCTTGAATTGTTCAACACCTCAAAAGGAAAGCATATCCCCTTGAAATTCAGCCTGCTTGAAACCATGAGCCTGATTTTTTCGCGCCTTCTTGCGGTGCATGACTGATCGTTGTAGATTTTCGCGACACGGCCGGGAACATCAGTAGCAAATACGCTCCCTTCACCGCCCGAACTGATAAATTTTGTGAGCGTGTAAGTCCTGCCGCTTTCAGCATAAACTTTGTCATTAATGCCCGGAATTACTGAGCGTTTCAGAAGCGTATCCGGCATCGTCGTAACAGGAAGCACTGATACTTTTTTGGCGGTTAAAGGCGTTCTGCTTTCGGTTCTTTTCGGACTGAAAGAGTCAATGATATTGCTGTTGATTATGATGATCGTATCATTCTGGTAAACGAGTTGAATATCATGAATAAATCCCGTCAAGTTTATGTGCTGCCCACGCCTTAATGACATAACTTTGCTTTCAGCATTGTTGACGAACTTGCAGACAATAACGCCGTGAAAATTTGTGTCATCAGAAGAAAGCCTCACGACAAAATTCTGTCCGTCCCTGTCCGCTGAGTTTACAGTTCCCGAAAAAGTGATCCATTTGCCTTTATAGCTCCCTATAATGTGATTCTTGCTGTAACCGCTGATTATTTCCGACGGGAGAATCTTAACGGGAGTCTGTTTGTGCGCGGGATATGCCGTATCATTTCCGCCAGCATACGCAAGGTTTCTGTAATAGCTGTCATAAATCTTGTCGACTTGCTCCTGATTAAGCGTATTTCTTACGGGAGTAACGCCGCTGATGTTCATGAGTTTCTCAAGTTCTCCGCTTGATATTCTGAGATCGGAGCTTACATTCTCAAGCGTATAATCTCCGGCGGGTTCATCTTTGCGCGAAAAAAAGCCGCTCAAAATGTTATCGAATATTCCCATGACAAAATCACTTAACCTTTCCAGCTGACTAAATTTAACTGCCCTTGAGTGTCAAGTTTATACACGGTGATTTTTCTGTGCCTTACGGAGTCCATATGAAGCATCGTCAATAAATCCTGCGCTAACTCGTAATCCTGAGTGATAAATACAAGCTCGCGCTGCAGGGCAAACATGGCCGCTATCTTGTGAAAAACATTGTCGGCAAAAGTCCCGTCATTATCATCACCGTAAACCGCTATGACTCCCATATCTTTGTAGCTGAGAATTGCACTGAGCATATTTCCGGCGCGTTTTGCGAGGCTCTCATTCTGGTTTTGCAGTGCCTTCTTGTTCAGTTCCATTACGACAACAAAGGGGATTATCAGCTTCTGCCCCGTTCGGAGAAGCTCAGGTGATGAATTTTTCAGGAATATCTCCGCGCCCGGGTGAAGCAACGATGATGTGTCAATGAGAAACATTTTGCCGTTCACAGAGTCATCAACATTTGCGCTTAAAGCCAGCCACGCATCATAAAGCCTGTCGCGCTCGGTGTCGGTCAAAAATCTTCCACGCGGCCGGATTGGGATTCCGCATTCTGAAGCAAGCCGCCGTACTTCTTTTGCTGGCATCTCAAAATCACGGGACAATGAAGCGAACGTGCAACGCCTCTCCATGATTACCGCCTCCATAATATCAAGTCGCCTGTGTCGTTTATGTGAGCCGCGATAACTTTGGGATATTTTGACGCTAAACTTTCTGCGAGATCTGAGTCCTGCGTGATAACAGCGGTTCTCTCATGCTGCAAAATTTCTTCAGTGTCATCAAAATCTCCGGGACATTCGCGAATACTTATGACTCCCTCCTCGTTCTTAGTTTTCAGGTAGTGAAGTGCCTCGTCAAGATCAACATTTTCATCCGAGTCCCCGGATATTTCTATGTACTCTTCAAGCTCATCAACAGCCGCTGAAGGAACGAATATTTTTGCGCCGTTCTGCCTCAAAAAAGGCTCAAGACGTGTAACAAAAGCCGGAAAATTCTCATCCTCAACTGCTGAAGTGTCAGCGTAAATCTCATAATTCCCGGCCAAGTCAGAAAGAAAATCATCATCCGTACTGTTATCATTCTGCCTGAAGGTATCAAACCAGCGTTTAACGAGAACAAAACCGCCGTCATCATTCATTCTCAATGATTCGTCCTCAGGCGTTAATATTCGCAGAACAGCCCGGTATATGCTGCTGTCTTCCGTACTCGAAGCTCCGTCAAAAACAGCGGCCAATGCGAGATAATGAGCCTCGTGAAATCTGTGAATGCCGTCCTCAACTCCTGCAATAATCTCAAGAGGAAGGCCGGATTTTTCTGCGAGTTCCTGACGTGAAAGATTCATGATGAGTCTTGCGGGCTTAATCATAGAGCTGAAATTTGACAGCAATTTTTCGCGTTTTATAGTTCCCTCGTAATTTGTCATAGTAAAATCTCCCTCCTAAATTATGATTGATCCCCATGTGCCGTCGACTTTCGGAAGCGTAACAGCCTCTCCCGGATTAGACACAGTAACTTCATGTACGCTGACACTGAGCCATTCAAAGAAGCCCTTGAAGTTAAGACCTTTCAGCGCAAGAGGACGCATTTTTGGTGAAAATTGAGACAGCGTGTTAATATTCGCCTGATTTCCGATAGCTAACGGGAAAATGACGAGCTTATTACGCGCAACAAGATCCTGCGTTCTTGATATTGCCCGCGAAAGTTCAGAGGCTGCCCCGTTGGGTTCTCCGTCAGTCATCAGTATGAGCCAGGGGTGATAATAGGGAACGCCGATACTCTTGTAGTAATTCTTCCTGTCTTCAAGCATATCGAGCGACAAATTTACGGCCTCGCCCATGGGAGTCATGCCTTCAGCTTTGAGGGACGGAGGCACAGGAACATCATCAACGTGTGAGAAGTCCTGTATGCGCTGAACATCATTGCAGCCAAATGTTACGATTGAAATATCAGCGGAATACCTTGAATCGCAGTCATTCTTCACGCAGTCATAAAACATGCGGACTCCTGCGTTCAATTCGTTTATGGGATGCCCGCGCATTGAGCCGCTTGTGTCGAGGCAGAGCGAAAGGGGAAGCTGTGAAAATGCTCCTCCGCGTGTGAGGGTTGATGTTTTTCTGAAAATATTTCTTCTTGACATGATATTTTTCCTCCGTTCAGCTAATCGAAAATGCTATCCCAAATGCCTTTGACGACCGAACCAACTGCAAGAGCCGCCCCGACTCCTACAGCTACGGGAGCCCAAACAGGCGCGCTTGCTGCTGCAAGGACTGTAGCCGCTCCTGCGCTCGCAACTGATGCCGCCGCCGTGCCAGCTGCTGCCGCAATACCTCCCCCGACAGTTTCACGTGCTACATTCGCCGCAAATTCTCCGCCGTCAATTTCACCGTCAATAAACTTTGCGCCGCTCGAAAGGACTTCAATCCCTCCCGAAATTGCAGCACCTAACGCACCGGAACTTCCCGCAGCTTTTGAGACAGAATGAAGCGTGAGTTTTCCTGCACTGTTTCCGATCGTCTGAGTCGCAATCCTCGCTGTGTCTGATGATGAAATTCCTGATGATGTCATTTTCTGGGTTACGCCCGCCGCTTTTGCAGCCTCGTTGAATGCCGCTGTGGTTTCTGTAGTGCCAACAAGGTTAGTGCCTGCATATTTCCCGCTTGCGACCTGCCTTACGGTTTTGCCGATTGATCCAGCTGTGTCTTTAAGCTGCATACGTGATACGATTTTTCCCGCCTGCTGAACAATAACGTCATCTCTTACGGCTGTTGCTGACTGTGTGAGGGATGCTGTTTTGCCGGAGAGTATGTTAGCAGGGTTGATGTTATGAGCGTCCTTAACGAGAACTTCATGAACTACGCCCTTGAGGTTGGGATTGCGCCCGGCTCTTGCGAAAGCATCAAGTCCGGCTTTGCCCTCATAAGCTGAACGCGCCGCGGCTGTCATAGTTCCTGCGCTGCTGCTGTTTTTCTTCTCTGTCATGTTTAGCATCTCCGTTTCGTATTTTTGTGGAACCCAAATCCCTCAAACAATGACGAAAGTATACGGCGGTATATAGACAAAAAATGACCTGCTATAAATTCAATTTTGTGTAAATGCAAAAAAAATCCCCCCGCCATAATGACAGAGGGATAAATCTTCCGAAAAGTTTACAGCGTGAGCTACTGTTACAGCGGAGTAACTCCCAGAACGATACAGGCGAGAATAGCGAGAATACTTACGCTCCATATCCACACAAGCGAGTACTTTATGTGTTCGCCCACGTCAATCTCAAGAAGTCCGAGACCTAAATACATTGCCGGGCTTAACGGGGAAATCATGACTCCGACGTTCTCAGCTACAAGCAATACGCACGCAACATCCATCGGGTTCACTCCGAACTGCGAGGCGATTCCCACAACAACAGGAAGAAGCCCGAAATAGAACGAGTCAGTCCCTAAGCACATGATTAACGGCACTGCGAAGCACGCAACTATGAAGTGTGTATAGCGTCCGAGATCCGGCGGGATTACCGTAACAACTGCTGAGGCCATAGCGTTAAGCATTCCCGTACCGCTCAATACGCCCGTGAAGATTCCTGCCGCAAACAGCGTAACAACCATTGACATTGCCGCAACGCCGTAATTCTTGAGTTTTCCGTTCTGCTCCTTGAGGCTCTTGATGTTGAACGGGAGAGTCAGCGCAAGCGCAAGCATGAACGTATACGCAGGGTTAAGCAGTCCCATCATCAATATCACGATTACCGCAACGACTACGAGGAAGTTATACCACTGAAGAGCTGATGATACTTTCGGTTTGTCGTCAGCCTTTGCTGTTGTGTCTACTGCTGAATCATCTGCTGTGAGTCCGAGCTTCTTTATTCTCCTCTTCTGGATTCCGCTCTGAAGGAACGCTACTACGAATGTGATTACGAGCATTGCGCCCTGAACAGGAAGAAGTCTGTGCCATAAGTTATTGGGGTCTGTCTCAAGAACTGTTGCTGCTCTGATTGTCGGGCCGCCCCAAGGACATACGTTCATAACGCCGATTGCAACGCACACAAGCATCATTAACGCGCGGTTATCCATCTTCAATTTCTTGAACAGAGGAAGCATAGCCGTTATCGTGATGATGAATGTTGTTGCGCCTGAGCCGTCAAGGTGTCCGATTACAGCAACAGCCGCCGTTGCGCAAAGCACCGCCGTAACGTTTGTTCCTGCTTTCTTGATGAGGAAATTCACAACAGGGTCAAAAACTCCCTGATCTGACATAAGCGAGAAGAACGAAATCGAGAACACGAACAATGACACAGTAGAAACCATTTTGCTTATGCCGGAAGCCGCGAACTTGTTTATGACAAGCGGGTCAAATCCTGCAACTAATGCCGCGATTGTCGGAAGAAGTATGAACGCGATCGGAGGAATGACAATCTTCTTGATGAGGCAGATGATGAGAACGAGCACCATAATGAAGCCGATTACCGCAAGTTTTGGTGATGGTGCTGCTTTGGGTGCTGCTTTCTTTGAGTCCTTTGCGGGCTTCAGCATGTCGGTGAAGGTTTTGTACTCGTCATCCATAATTTTCTGGTACTCTGACGCGGGCGCGAAACCGGGTCTCTCGTCATATGCTCCGAGAATGAGAAACTCTTTCCACGAATCAGACTTTGTTGCTTCCTCGATTGCTTTTGACATTGCGTCTATTGCGCCCTGAGGTGTTCCCTTCTTGGCGAAAATTCCTCTTTCAGGCCCTAAGAACGCTTTGACTCCGACTTCCCCGGCGGCCTCGATGGTAGGATAAAGGTTCATCTTCTTTTCTGAGAGCGCAAGAAGCGGTGTTATGTCTCCTGCTGCTATAAGTTCGTCTATTTCGTCAGTGCCGGTAATCATCATGTCAATCTGCCCTGCTTTGAGAGCGTCATTCATGCTTGCGCCGTTGGGATATGACACTTCAAGAACATTGAGACCCTCAAGAGCCTGGCGCATTGATATTCCGTCAACACCTGCGCTTGTGAGCATTCCTACGCTTATGCTGAACGGATGAGACTTCACGAACTCGCGCATTTCCGAGAAATTCGTATAGCCGCGTTCCTCCATTGCCTTGCGTGATGCCGCGATAATGTTGATGGCGTTCACGAGTCTTGCGACTGGTACAAATTCGTCCTTGAACTTGAAGGGCATAGCTCCCTGTACGTCCATCGCGAAAAGACTCTGAGTCCCAAGCATGAACGTATAGCCGTCAGCAGCTCTCTCACGTGTGAATGACGCGCCGTTTACACCGCCGTTGCCCGTAACGTTCTGGACTTCGATCTCCTGTCCGAGTTCCTTTTTGAGAAGAGGGATTAACGCACGGAGAGTCGAATCTGCTCCGCCTCCTTCACCCCAGGGACATACGATAATGATTTTGCGGTCAAATTTCCAGCCGGATGACTCAGCGGGGCTTGCCGGGCTTGCTTCGTCAGCCGCTAAACATGCGCCGAAAATTGACAGCGTGAATAATGCAGTGAGTACTACAAATGCTAAACGCTTCAAAGGTTTTTCCTCCTCATAAAATTTTTTGTGGATGTCGATATTATAGCGGAATTACTGTTACATTGTCATTAATTGGACTCACTGATTATCGTTTGCGTTCTCCGAGAATTTTCTTGTACATCTTTCGGACAAATGAATATATACCCGTCCTGAATGCAATTTTTCTCAGGAATGACTCCAGCCTCGTCTTGAATGTTCGGGGGAAAAATTTTCTCAGCGTCCCTTCTGGGTCATGGCCGAATGACTCCCAGAATTTTGCGTAACGCTCCTCATCTTTAGGAACAGGGTAAAACATTTCGCGAGAACTGACTCTCACTGCGTCGTCAGGATTGATTTTTGCGTGAATGCAGCGTGATAATATTTCCGGCAGAATCCCGCGTCCCTTCTGCGTGTGAACAAGAATGCGTGTTATTCCGGCGTTGTGCGTGAATTTCCCGCTGTCTTTCGTGAAGTCGGAAGCGTCCCAGCAGTCCCACAATGTGAAGTCGCTGACCCTGTAGCGTTTCTTGAACTTGCACGAATAGCACAACGGACGGTCGCAAACGTTCGAGAAAAACGCACGCATCATTATGTTTGTCTCTATACCCTCATAAACCGAGCGTGATTTTTCCCTGACAACTGCAAACTGTGAGTAAAGATAGCTGTATTTGTCCTTGTCCCTGAATCGCAAATCTTGAGCGTTCGCAGCGTCAACAATATTAAGAAACGCATTCCACACAGCCGGAGAAGATACAGCATGACAGACAATATCAACCGTAACCAGCAGAGGCGCCTCGCTTTCACTGCCCAGAAATTTCAGCAAGCCTTCAACCTCGCAGGGAGTCCCGCTGAAGAGAACGCGCCTTCCTTCACGCAAAAATTTCCGTGCCTCGCTGAATGATTTTCCTTTGTCGCTCTGAACATATTTGCTGTTCCTGAAAGAGTGAAGCTCCCCGGAGTTTTCCGCGAACTTGTGAATCACCCTGAAATTTTCACCGTAACCAGCTCCGAATACGACTCCGCCCTCGTCAAGAACCGACTCAGCAATTGCCGTGAATGCTCCTCCTGATGTGCTGTCTTTGAGGATTTCGGGGTCTTTGTGCTGAATGATGTACGCTTCCTGCTCAAAGGCTGACTCTTTTTCCGGGTTAAGGATTGGGCAGACGGACTCACATTTTCCGCAGCTGATACAAGTCTGAGTGTTTGCTGACGGATAAAGGAATCCCTGACTGTCTGGAGTCATTTCGATTGCGTTTACGGGGCAGATGTTCATACACGCGGAACACCCGCAGCATTTTTCCTTGTCTTTTATCGTTATCATGATCGAGCCTCCAATGATTCGCGTAAAAATTTCAGTGATGACTCGCGGAATGCCTGCAATTTTTCCCGCACTGAATGAGAGTCGAACTCACGCGCAAGAGATTCTGACGGGCTGTCGTTTTGACTCACGAACCTTGATATGATTCCCAAGTGTGAAGCGATTGATTCGATTCGTGTGTTTGTTGAGAGTGTTGAATTTCCTGAAAAGCGTCGGAATGTGAGAAACTTTTTGCCGTAAATCAGCGAGAACATTGTGCCGTGAAAAGAGTCTGTGAAAACATATTCGGCGTTCTTGATGAGATTCACGAAATCTGCGGGCGTTACGCTGTAGGGTCTTTCGTCTGCGTATGGCTTTTCGTCAAACGCTATATACTGGTCGAGATGAGGAAGCGCGATGACTTTCAGCCCTAAAATTTTCGCAAGCTCACGTACAAATTTTCTCTGCCATTCGTTTGCGCCGAGAAGATAACAAAATACGTAAGCCCCCCCCCCTATGTTCAGTATAATTACGGTTGATTAATACATTATCCCATTCATCAGACGTAAGAAGCAATGTAGGATCGCAAACTAATTCGGCGTTTTGTCCTGTGAGAGTCTTTACGATTTCCTGCCCTGATTTTTCGCGGACTGAAAGATGATTTATGCGCGACAAAAATTTTCGTGCTTTTTCCTCCTGCGCTTTCTCGACGTAAGAGACTCCGAAACTTGAAGCGTATGAGATTCGTTTTTATGAGATTCGTTTTACTTCATCGGGAACAAAGTTAAGCGTGAAGAAATCCCCGGCGATTTGCGAGGGCAGCCACACTTGATCGCTTCCCACAAGAACGGCTGAATATTCGCGGCATGAGTCAGAAAGATTTTCCCACGATTCAAACAGGCGGGAACGTTTTATCATCTCGCGCCTGAAATCGCTGAATAATTTTCCGCGTGTTGAGCTTCCTTTTCTGTATTCGGGGTGAAAGAGCTTGTGAAATTTTTTGAGTGCCATGCTTCCTTTTTCTTTCACGATTGAGGCATCGAATATTTTTCCTGCGAAGTAACGTAATTTTCTCCTGCGTATTGATTTCTTCAACGCCGTGAAATTTATTGCTTCTGTCTCATAACCCAAGTCGTTAATTTTCCGGCAAGTTGCGAACGCCTGAAGAACAGTCCCGTAATTGTCCGCATAATCACCGAGGGCGAGCAAAATTTTTCCGGGCATAAGTGATTCACTCCTTTTGTGTTTGGGATTGATGGCCGGAATTTTAGCATAATGTGAATGCGGCGGGGATTCATTCTTTGCGTGAATGATATACTATGCAGAAATTTTTTGACAACTTAAGGAAGTGTATCAATCGTGCAGAAAAAATTGAGCGTCGGTGTTCTCGGTGCTACCGGGATGGTTGGACAGCGTTTCATTCAGATATTGCATAATCATCCGTGGTTTGACGTGAAAGTCATAGCCGCTTCTCCTAACAGCAAGGGAAAAACTTACGCTGAGGCCATGACAGGAAGATGGCTTCTTGATGAGCCAATCCCCGATAACGTTAAAGGCTTGGTGCTTCGTGATGTTAATGATGTGAAGTCTGTAGCTGATGATGTAGATTTTGTATTCAGCGCGGTGAATCTCACGAAAGACGAAATAAAGAAGATTGAGGAAGATTACGCCCGCACAGAAACCCCGGTTGTGTCTAACAACTCCGCTCACAGATGGACACCAGATGTCCCGATGATAGTACCCGAAATCAATCCCGAACACGCAGAAATTATCCCCTTCCAGAAAAAACGACTCGGAACTTCACGCGGATTTATCGCCGTAAAACCTAACTGTTCACTTCAGAGCTATGTACCTGCTTTTGCGGCGTGGAAAGAGTTTGAACCGTATGAAGCAATTGTTACGACATATCAGGCAATCTCAGGAGCGGGAAAAAATTTCAGCACATGGCCGGAAATGGTCGGCAACGTAATCCCCTACATCGGCGGTGAAGAGGAGAAATCCGAGAAAGAACCCCTGCGAATCTTCGGGCATATCGAGGGCGGCGCAATAGTCCCGGCAAGTGAGCCGTCAATCTCCGCTCAGTGCATAAGAATCCCCGTGCTTTACGGTCATACGGCGGCTGCTTTCGTGAAATTCCGCAAGAAACCAGACAGCAAAGAACAGCTCATTGACCTTCTGAATAACTTTGCGGGAATCCCTCAGCGTGAGAAATTACCGACAGCCCCGGCACAGTTCATAAAGTACATGGAGGAAGACAACCGTCCGCAGGTAGCACTTGATGTGAATTACGGCGGCGGAATGGGCGTAACAATCGGAAGGCTCAGACCTGACACTATATATGACTGGAAATTTGTCGGACTCTCTCACAACACGCTCAGAGGCGCGGCAGGCGGTGCAGTTGAATGCGCTGAACTGTTAGTGAACATGAAATACATTGAGGCGAAATAACATGATTAACGTTGCAATATTGGGACTCGGCACAGTAGGCGGCGGAGTCGCTGAAGTAATCGAGAAGAATCAGAACGAAATCCGCAAGACACTCGGCGATAACATTCACGTGAAATACATTCTCGACATTCGCGACATTCCCGGAGTCGTCAACGACATAAACATTATCGTGAATGACCCTGACATTAAGGTAGTCTGCGAGACAATGGGCGGAAAAGAACCCGCGTACACATACACGCACTTAGCACTTGAGCGCGGAATTTCCGTATGCACATCGAACAAGGAGCTTGTAGACGCACACGGAGTCGAACTCAGCGCAATAGCACGCGAACATAACTGCTCATATCTCTTTGAGGCCAGCGTAGGAGGCGGCATACCGTTACTGCGCACAATACGCGAGGCATTCGGCCATGAGAGAGTCTCACGCATAGCAGGAATCCTTAACGGAACATGCAACTACATTCTCACGAACATGAAAGCGGGAAAAGATTTCGACTCAGCCCTGAAGGAAGCACAAGAGAAAGGATTTGCAGAGAGAAACCCTGCGGCAGATGTTGAAGGACACGACACAGCGCGGAAAATCGCGATACTTGCCTCGTTGGTGTCAGGCAAAAAATTTTCGTACGAGCAAGTTTCATGTGAGGGAATAACGTCAATCACACAGCAGGACATAGCAGACGCTGAGTCTAACGGAATGGCCATAAAACTTTTGGGAGTCTATGAGGCTGACGGGCCTTCTGTTGTTGTCGCTCCGTATCTTGTGCCGAAATCGAGTCCCCTTTACGCGGTAAATGACGTGTTCAACGGCATAATGATCTCCGGGAATATGGTTAATGATGTCATGTTCTACGGAAGGGGCGCGGGGAAATTGCCGACAGCGAGCGCGGTTGTGTCTGACGTAATAGAGTGCGCGAAAAATATCGGGCATAACATTCACACGGGATTTTCTGACATTCAGCCGGTGCAGTCCGTAAATGCTCCGTCAAAACCTGAAGGGCGAAAACTCAGGGTATTAGGCGAATAATGAAGAAGGTTGTGAAATTCGGCGGAAGCTCATTAGCTGATGCAAATCAATTCCGTAAAGTCGCTGAAATAATCCGGGCTGATGAGATGAGAGTCTTTGTTGTTCCTTCAGCACCGGGAAAACGCAACTCATCAGACACAAAAGTTACTGACCTGTTGTATCAGTGCTATGACATGGCCGCAAAGGGTAATGATTTCTCCGTGCCATTCTCAGCGGTGAAAGAGAGATACGGCGAAATAATATCAGGACTCGGACTCAATCTCTCATTGTCGGGAGCGTTTGAGGAAATAGAGTCGAGCTTGAGAGATTCCCCCGAAAAAGATTACACGGCTTCAAGGGGTGAATATCTCAACGGCTTAATCATGGCCGAATTTTTAGGGTATGAGTTTATTGACTCTGCTGACGTGATATTTTTTGACGAGAACGGGAATTTTGACGGCGCAAAAACTTATCCCATACTCGCAGAAAGACTCAAAGGCTCAAAGGGCGCAGTAATACCCGGCTTTTACGGCTCATCACCTGACGGGAGAGTCAAAACATTTTCACGCGGAGGAAGCGACATAACCGGCTCAATCATCGCGAGGGCTTGCAGGGCTTGCACATATGAGAACTGGACAGACGTATCAGGACTCCTCATGACAGATCCTCACATTGTCCCGAATCCCGCAAGAATCGAAAGCATAACTTACCGTGAATTGCGTGAGCTTGCCTACATGGGCGCAAGTGTGATGCACGAGGACGCAATTTTTCCCGTCAAAAGCGCGAACATTCCCATCAACATACGCAACACAAACAGGCCGGAAGACTCTGGCACGTGGATTGTCGGCAACACTGCACGGCGTTCAAAGTTCACGATAACAGGAATCGCCGGGAGAAAAGATTTCTGCGCAATCACAATCGCAAAAGACCTCATGCACTCGCAGGCAGACTTCTACAGGAAAGTTGCTCAGTGTTTCGAGGAAAATAATATCCCTCTTGAGCATCTGCCATCAGGAATCGACACGCTTACGGTTATTGTTCAGGAGTCGAAATTCATCGAGCATGAACAGGACGTATTGAGCAGAATCGCAAAGTTCGTTGAGCCTGAGTCGGTTGAGGTTGAAGCGGGTATTGCGTTAATCGCTGTTGTGGGAAGAAGCATGAAGTCTCAGACAGGAACCGCCGCAAAAATCTTCAAGGCTCTTGCTGACGAACGCATTAATGTCCGAATGATAGATCAGGGAGCAAGTGAGCTGAATATTATTGTGGGAGTCTTGAATCCTGACTTTGAAGACGCTGTGAAAGCTATATACAATGCGTTTGTGAATTGAGATTGATACGTGAGAAAATGTGAAAAAGAGTCCCCCCTGCCGTTTTTGACAAGGGGGATTTTTGTTTGTCCTTTAACGTTTCTTAATGAGCAGGGAGATTCCCGCAAGCATTAACGCTGAAATTGCCGCTGAAACGTTGCAGCCTCCTCCGCCTGATGAGCCGCCTACGCCCTGATCTGTTCCCGTTTGCGTTGTTGTGTTGCTGTCAGTGTTTGTGTTTGGTGTTACGTTCTGGATTGCGTCAGGGGTTGCGATTCCGTCTGATGTATTTCCTGCTGTGAGCGATGAGATGTAGAACGTGAGATCCCATTTTCCGTCTTCGCTTCCGTCGCCTATGAGTATATACGGTACATCATCATCCTTGAAGATTTCAACGTAAGCAGTTTTTGACGTTCTTACGCTTGAGCCGTCAGCCATTATCACAATGAAGTCAAGACACAGTTCATCATTGTACAGGAACGCCCTCACGCAGTCCGCAGCACTTACTCCGATATTGCTTCCCTTGTTGTTGATGGCCGTGAAAAGATTTGCGTCTCTCTCTCTTGTTGCCTCTGAACGTACCCACACAGTTCCGTAACGCGAAAATATGTTGAATAGCTCCGTTGATGTTGACGCGCTGTCCATTTCGTTCCAGTGATTCACTATGAGGCTGTTTGAACGCGGGACTCTCATTCTTATTGCTACAGGCTGAAGGGGTATATCAACGCTCGTGTAAATGATTTCAGAGACGTTGACTCCCATAACACCCGTATCACCTGAAGTCGGCGTTTCTGGAGTCGGTTCAGGGGTCGGCGTCGGCGTTGTGATGTCTTCTGACTCGGTTGTGTCTGAGCCTGTATCTTTTGAGACAACACGCACAAGCCCTTCCGGCACTGTCTTTGTGATCTTGAATGCGTCAATTGCTGATGAATTTATGTACAGTGATGTTACTGTTGCGGGGTCAGCATCATCGCCGTAATCTGAAGCCGTTATCCTTGATGTGTCAGAAATCAGAGGCCCGCGCCCAATCATTGACGGAAGTTTTCCCGTGAGAACGTATAACTCCTCGGCTGTCTGGTTAGTATTGCTCGCAACGTCAGCAAAATCCATGATGAACTCACGAACATTAACGCCGCTTTCAGGTGTGTGATTTCCTCCCGTAATCGGAGTCATTCCGCCTATACGCCTGTAGTTGAGACGCAAATTTTTGGGATTCGCAGACGCGTATTCATAGAGCCTGAATGATTCGGATGTGTCATTCTGCGTGCTGATTGTCCTATAGCCCTCGCCGATATTGTTCTTGTAGACTGTTACAAGTCCCGGCGCAATCTGGCTGTGTGCGTCAAGCAAAAATGTTTCCGGCAATGTCCCGTACATGTCCGCCGTCAAATCATACTTCCAGTAATCCGGCATTATGTTGCTGTAGCCGTCGCGGTATGTAGGAGTCCCGTTCACGGTGTTAGTCATGTCGTAGCGGTAAAGCTCGTAGCGTGTTCCTGTTCTGTTCGTGATTCGAGTCTCAAGTTTATACTGTACATCACGTGAGCCGATCATGAAGAACGTTCCTAAATCCTGATCCGGCTTGTCATATTGTGCGTCCCACGTGAATTTTATCCTGTTCACTATGTTGTCCGCGCTGTCTGATACTATCATGTCGAAAAGCAAAGGTGTTACTGACGCATTGCCCTCCGCAACATTCGCAATCACAAGAGGAAGTGAAGTATATTCCCTGTAATTCGTGTAGCCCGGCGCAAAGCTCGCACGCTGCCTGAAAGTGATATAGCCCAATTTGCTCCCGTACTCTGATGGAGTTATACCCCTGACTCTAACGTTCGTGCTTAATGATCCGGCTGATGATATTGCCTGCTCCGTTGATGGGTTGAGATTGATATTGTAATCGCTCTCGAATCCTGAGAAGGCTATAGACTCGTTTATGTTCCTGATTTCGCAGATAAACATATCCCCGGCTGTATCAGTCTCTATTGTGTAGACGAGATTATTTGAAGCGTCATAAACTTTGTCATGGCTCGCGCTCACTGTATACGCTAAAGCATCGGCTGATGTATATATCTGGTCGCCCGAAACTTTGTACATTACTGTTCCGGCTGTGTTGCGTAACTGGACATGAGTCGCGATGACTGTAGTTTTGTCCGCTGAATAGTCATTTGAGACAACGAGCTTGTAGCCGATCTCGTATTTTCCTGTGCTGCTGTTGCGTACGTACAAATCCGGCGAGCTGTATATATATGCTATAGGCTCTGCTGTCGGATAAGTTTCATTTCTCCAGTCGAAACCCTGAAGCCACCATTTTGATGTCGTCTGAGTCGTTCCTGTTGTCCTGAAATCCCACCAAAACGGGAAATGACGCGCATACGGATTCCCGAAGTCAATGTTGATTTCTCCCTGCCCGTTTGTGATGACGAAGCATAAACTTTCTACGGGGTCAGGGTACGTATCATAAACTTCACGGTTGATATATCTTCTCCACGCGGCCGCATATGGCTGAGGCTCTTCAGCGAAAACGAAATTGAATCCGTCAAGCAAATCTCCCACAGTCCGAAACGTAATATCAGGCATTTCACCGCCCGTTGTCCTTCTGTAAATCCCCGTGTAAGTCTCATTAGTGGCGATGTTGTAGACTCTGCTTCTTATGCCGTAATAATAATTCTCGTAGACAGTCGCGAACCATTGAGGCCCTGCAACTTTTTCCGAACGAGCAGCACCCGTAACATCTCTCAGCTGATAGAAGAAATTGTAATCTCCGTAGCCGTAACGCCCGTAAACTTGCGCTTCATAGTCCGGGCTTGTGTACCAGAAATGCAAATTGTACGGGTCATATTCCGCGCCCCATGAGACTCCGCACATAACCGTAAGCAGGAAAATTCCCGCCGCAAAACGTTTGAACATGTAAAAATTTCCTCCTTAATTTGGTATGCCTATGTATGAAACTGTAACATCTCCGCCGTATTCCGGGGAAATGTCTAATCCCTTCTTCATTCGGTGAAACGTAACTGTTCTTGCCGCCCTCACCGAAACGCCAAGCTCCTCGCCCGTATCACAGTCAAGCCCCGACGGTATATCAACCGCGACGATATGAGACGCAAATTTGTTCATGGCCTCGACAGCCCTGCGGAAGATTCCTTCAAGCGGACGGTTGAGTCCAGTCCCGAAAATTGAGTCTATACATGCCTCGCAGCCCTTTAACGCGCTCTCAAATTCAGCAAAATTTTCATCGTTCACAGTGTGCAGAACTTCAGGCGCAAGACGAGTCATGATTCGCAAATTTGTCTGAAAGTCCGGGCTTCCCTTCTTGGGATCTCCGAGAATGTAGACTCGCACGTCTTTTCCCATTATGCACAAGTGCCGGGCAATCGCGAGTCCGTCCCCGCCGTTCGAACCAGGAGCGCACACAACCGCAAATATCGCGTACTCCTGAACGACCCGGACAACAGCAAGAGCAGCATTCTCCATCAATAATATGCTCGGTATTCCGAATGTCTCAATCGCTCGTTTGTCTGCGTCTCTTGCCTGCTGGCGTGAAAATGCTTCCGGCGAATTTACTCCGGCGTAAATAACTTCCCTGTGAAATTCGTCAGGGTCATAGAAATATTCAAGCTCATTGTCAAATTCAGGGGGCAAATGAATCTCTCCTCCGTCAAAAAAATTTTGGTGATTACGATATTATATTACCAAAAAACAGCCAGAAAGCCTCTAGCTTTAGCTATGCGGATGAATGACTTAATATAATATAATTTCCATATCATGAAAACTTTTTGCTTCAA
>CAMGZM010000015.1 GCA_946183145.1 uncultured Fretibacterium sp.
AATGAGGAAGAAAGCGTCAAAGCGAATAACTTTTTATAAGTCTTCTGTAACGGTATTTGAAGAATGGATAATGAGAATATGACAGAGAGTTTGACAGTGATATACACAGGACCTACGGTACACAGTTTAGGGCTGAAGCATAATCAGGTATATGATAACGGACTGCCTGAATATCAAGCGGCCATGATAGAGGAATACCCGTTATTGTCAGAATTATTTGCGACAGTAGAGGACTATTCAGAGGGAAAATTCTTGAGCGTGAGGAGTCCTAAATGGGAGTCAGTGTATAAGCTCCTGAAAGAAATTGAGGTGAAGCGTGCATGAATCACGGTATATACATAACCGAGATAGAGACGGGAATAATCGCGCCAAGTGAAGGATACTGCGGGCTTCCTGTAGTT
This sequence comes from uncultured Fretibacterium sp., assembly GCA_946183145.1. GTDB lineage: Bacteria > Synergistota > Synergistia > Synergistales > Aminobacteriaceae > JAFUXM01. The sequence continues at coordinate 402 of CAMGZM010000015.1, forward strand.
GTGGGGACGTCATCAAAAGGCCCTGAGAATGACCCTGTATTAGTGCACACATACGCCGAAGCAGTCGAGACATTTGGCTTTGTGGATGACTGGTACAAAGACGGAGAATATTGGGCCAGTAACACGATCAGCGAATTTATATACACGCAGTTTGTGTTATACGGGCAGAGTCCAGCGGTGATAATACGAGCGTCAACAGCAACACCATCGGGGATAATCGGAGGCTACAACGCACAGACGGGGAAATACTCGGGGCTTGAGTTAGTGAGTCAGGTGTATCACAGATTCGGGATTGTGCCGGGGATAATATTATGTCCGGGATATTCGCATTATCCAGAAGTAGCCGCCGTTATGCGTGCAAAAGCTGATGCTGTATCAGGCCTCTTCAAATGTATATGTATGACGGATATAAATTTCGCAAAGTATACGGACGTATCAGCGTGGAAATCACAGCATAATTATTCGGACAAACGTCAAATAGTCTGCTGGCCTAAGGTGAAATTAGGGAGCAAGAAATTTCACTTGTCGACTCATCTATGCGGAGTAACAAATCGAACCGATAACGCGCATAATGATGTGCCGTATAAATCGCCGTCAAATGAATCACTTCAGATAGACTCATGCGAGAATGATTCAAAAGAAGAAGTAATGTTGACGCTTGACGAGGCTAATTATCTGAATTCGCAGGGGATTGTTACGGCGTTGAATTGGGCGGGAGATTGGCGGACATGGGGAAACCGTACGAGCATTTATCCCCGGTCAACCGACGTAAAAGACTGTTTTATCTCCGTACGCAGAATGTTTGATTACATAGGCAACACGTTCATAAATACGATGTGGCAGAAGACAGATCAGTCCATGACCGTAAGACTCATACGTGAGACGGTCAACAGCTTCAACCTCTATTTGAACGGACTAACAGCGCGCGAAATGATATTAGGCGGCCGTATTGAGTTCCGTGAAGATGAGAATCCTCGTACGAGTATAGCGGCGGGAAAACTGACATTTCATATCTATATCACGCCCCCGGTGCCAGCCGAAAGCATCGAGGGAATATTAGAGTATGACGCAGAGAATCTTGACATACTTTATGACGCAGTGAGGGGTTAAGGCTTCATAGTGAGAATGTAGAGGAATATAGCAAGGCCTAATTGCAATCCCGCAAAGAGGAACGCAATCACGCTGATAGTAATTCCCCAGAAGGAGATTTGACGGTCAACATGTTTTTGAAGATTGTCAATCATTTCTCGGGTATCGTTTATTGCAGTTGTCAAATGGTCGGTGCGTTCGTCTAAAATATCTTTGCGGGCGTATTCAGTTTCATTCATGGCCGTATTACCTCCAGAAAAGATAAACAGTAACAGCCCATGCGGTTATCTGCATAGCAACAGCCGCGATTAAGCACAGCCACATAATATTACGCAGTCTTTTGTTGTCATCATCACTGTATTGATTACGCTTGCGGCTCATAAGTTTTTCATGAATATTCACAGAAATCACACCTTTATGTTAGGAGATAAGGGAATGTGAAGAATTATAGCATCACACACTTGAAAGGAGGTGAGAATATGAGCAATATCGTACCTGAAAAGATGAATAATTTTAACGTATACATTGACGGAGAAGAGCAGAACGGAATAGCTGAGGGAAGTTTTCCGGCCATGCAGTTTATGACGAGTGAAGTGCGCGGCGCGGGCATTGCAGGAGTAATAGACTCTCCGGGGCTCGGTCATATGCAGTCTATGACGGTTGAATTAACATGGCGAGCAATCACCGACAAATTCATTGAGCTTCTCAAGCCGGGCGGTCATACCCTGAACATGTTCGCGGAGCATCTGAGCTTTGACGCTGGCAGGGGTGAATATGTCTCACGTTCCGTCAATATCTTCATGAAGGCCGTAACGAAAGAATACGAATTAGGCCGCTTAGTCGTTAATGATTCAGCCGAGACAAAAACGACTCATGAAGTGTATTACCTGATAATGTTTGTTGACGGCGCGGAAGTGTTATGCGTCGATAAGTACAACTTCATTTACCGAGTGAAAGGCACGGACTATCTTGCGCAGACACGCAGGGCATTAGGCAAAATGTAGCGCATTACCCCCGGTTGTCATGGCCGGGGGATTTCGTCATTTCGTGAGGATGTACAGCAGGAAGCCGATACCTATCTGCACCATGATGAAGGATACACTGATTATCGCAATTCCCCATGATACATAGTCTTTGAGGTCATCAATACGCTTGTTTGTGTGGTTGATAGCTGTAGCAACAATATCCGTTTCACGGTCGCACTGTTCTTTTGTAACGTAATCTTTCTCGTTCATGTTTCTACCCTCTCAGGAGCCAGACAGTAAACAGCCCAGCCGCTACCCATGAAGAGATTATCCCGGCCAAGAGAAGCCAGAATCCGCGTTTAGTATTGCGCCGCCATTCTTCATATGATGACGGTGAATTGATGGTTAATTTTTCACGAATGCTTTTCATCAAGAAATCACACCTTTGTTTTGTGGGATAAAAATATTTTAGCACAGGAGGAATTTTACACATGATTATTACACTTTCACACCCAGTAAATTACAGGGACACGGAACTCACACAGCTTGAACTTGATTTTGACAGCCTGACGGGAAATGATTTGATTCAGGCAGAAGAGAATCTCAAACGCTCAAAGCCTGATGCGTCATTATGGGGGTCGCTTCACACAGCATATATTGCCGCAAAAGCCTCGCATATTCCCGCAGAGATCATACTCACATTGCCGGCAAAAGACTTCATGAATGTGTACACGTCAGCCATAAATTTTTTCAGCGCAACGGACTCGGAGGTCTCACGGCGCGAGGGTACAGACGATTAATCATCAGCCTGGCAAGCTGTGAATTGTCGACAAGTATTCTTGACTGGATGAAGATACCGTTAAAGGAGATAGGGCAATGGTGCGAGGCAGTAGACGAATGGCAGAAGGAAGTAATCAAACGCCTAAAGAAATAAGCACACCGCAAAAATTATCAGGAAAATCACGCCCAAACCCAATAACGCAAAATCACACAGGATATTAACCAGCTCAAAATATGAGGGGTTCAAGTCCTCAGGAGGAACGGAAAAAGACGGGTCAATATCATTGCGGAGAGTTTCAAGCTCATTGATGATGTTATTGACGGAATGGGCATGTCTTCTTTCAGGTGAAAATATCCGGGACAATATAATCACAGACCTTTTTTTTATGGGATGAAAATATTTTAGCATAAGGAGGTGAGAATTATGGGACAAGTATTAGATTTCATGTTTAAACTTGACGTAGCAATGACAGGAGGCTTCCCCGGTCAAGTCTCAAAAGCAGCTCAATCATTGCAGAAGTTGCAGGATCAGACTCAGGCATTACAGCAGGCGAGCGGGAAAATTACAGCATTCAGCAAACAGCAGGACGCAATCACGAAATCAACATCAAAACTTGAGTCATTGAGGGAGAAATTAACGGCGCAACAATCGGTAATAGCCGGAGCGCGTGAAAGTGTTTCGTCATTATCACAGCAGTACAAAACAGCGGAGAAGAATCTTGCGGCCATGTCAAAAACTGAGGATAAAGACTCCGCCGCTTACCTCAAAGCACAGCAGGAAGTACAGAAATTAGGGGAGCAATTCAGCAAGGCAAAAGGTGAACTGAAACAGTTTGAGCAGGTAGAGGGCGAATTATCGCGCAAAGTGAAAGAGGCTGAAGAGTCATTATCAGGGCAGAAGCAAAAGTTATCCGACATGGAGAGCGGACTCAAATCAGCCGGAATTAACACGAAAAATCTAGCTTCCGAACATGAGAGATTATCAGCCGTCATAAAACGTTCACAGGATGCAATGACACGCTATAACGCCCTGAAGTCAAAATTATCATGGGGAAATCTCAAAAGCGAATTCATGAATGTTTATGCCGCTGTCAAACCTCTTCAAGCTCCCGTGAAATTAGCGATGGATTTCGAGTCGGCAATAGCACGAGTACAGGCAGTAGGCTTCACAGACGGGAAAAATCTTGATGGACTCGAACGGATGAAGGAGCAAGCGTTAGAGTTAGGAGCGGCAACGAAATTTACAGCAGTAGAAGCCGCCCGCGCACAAGAGAATCTAATCCGTGCAGGTATGACCCCCCAGCAGACTATGAGCGCAATGACCGGGACTCTCAACATGGCCGCCGCTGAAGGCATGAGCATAGACGAAGCAAGTGCAATAATCGCAAAAGGACTCGGAGGTATGGGACTCGCCGCTAATCTCGCTCCACGTTACGCCGATGTTTTAGCCTACACATCAAGCAAAAGCAACACTGATATACGCACAATTTCCGAGGCAATGAGGATCGCCGCTCCTACAGCCGCAGGGCAGAATATACAGCTTGAACAGTTAGCATCATATATCGGAGCATTGGCGAATAAAGGCTATGAAGGCTCAGACGTAGGAACAGCATTAGCATCATCAATCTCACGGCTTGCACGCAGGCCAAAACAAGCCGCTGACGCTTTGAGGGAATTGGGCGTAAGTGTCATGACGAAATCCGGCGGACTCGTTCAATTACCCGTCATAATGAAACAGCTTGACGAGAAAATGAAAGGTATGGGCGAACTTCAGAAGCAGGGCTATTTATCGCGCATTTTCGGCGGTAATTATGACAAAATCATGCTCGCTTTCATGTCCGCTGTTACGTCAGGCGAGCAGGAAAAATTACAATCAGGCGAGTACACAGAGTCATTCGGCTGGTCAAAAAATCAGGCCGATATAAATCTCAATACATTAGCCGGGCAATTGGACATTCTGCAATCATCTTGGGACGGTTTGCGCATAACGATAGGCGATATATTTTCACCAGCTGTACGCAGAGGAGTCGAATTCTTATCGGAAGGACTCTCACGCATCAACAAAATCATAAAGGATTATCCCCGCATAATGAAGCCGTTAATATGGCTTGGGACGGGAGTATTATTCACCAAAACTTTATCGGGCATAGGCTCAATAGCAAGCGCAATCATTCAATTACCATTCGCAAAATTAGCACTGTGGAACGCTCAGAAAGCCGCCCTATCTGCATTACCCGGCGGATTAGGCGCATTATCAGCAGGCGCAAACGGTCTCGCTAATGGCATGTCATCAGCCGCAAAAGGTGCATCATTATTCGGTATGAGTATCAGTTCTGCATTAGGGACTCTTAGTCTGATTGTTACAGCGACTCTCTTGATTGTCGACAACTGGAAGGAGATTACTCAATGGGCGGAAAATGCCGGGCGCGCTATTACGTCAATTGATACGGGGAAAATCTCAGCCGCTAAAGCAGGGACTCTCTCACGTGATGATCCTGATTATGGAGTGTCGGTTATGAATATGACTTACGCACCGGCAGAAATCCCTCAACACGCTAAAGGCGGCATTATGACTCATCCTCATATCGGGCTTGTTGCTGAAAGAGGCCCTGAAGCTATTATCCCGTTAAGAGACAAATCACGAGGATTATCGGTTCTGAATACGGCCATGAATATTTTGGGCGTAACATCTCCCGTCAACAATAATTCTCAGTCTCAAAACTCAGTCTCAAGGATTACAGACTCAATTTCACAGCAAAAATTTTCGGTTGCAGGTACAAATTCACAGCAAAATTTTACGTCTAATGTAACAGATTTCACGGATAAAATTTCAGCTCAAAGGAGGATTTATGACAATGGAAGATACATTAATGACAGCAGTATTAGCCGTGTTGACAGTAGCAGCACTTCACAACATATTGCGCCCGTGATTAACATAACGCTGAACAGTCAGGGCGATAACGACATGAGCATAGCACAGAGAATAAAGCAGGCAGTAATTGAGGCCATGAATGAATTATCATCACGGGAGGAGAGATTGAGTTTTGCGTAGTTATACGACAATTCAGGGTGATACTTGGGATATGATAGCGTATAAGTATATGGCTGACGGGGAAAAAGGAGTCTCACGCTTCATCATGCTTAATTCACAGTTTGCTGACGTTGTGAGATTCTCGGCAGGTTTAACGCTCAATATTCCTGATGATGTTTACGGGACTGTTACAGAAATTCCGCCGTGGAGGAGGTGAGATTATGAGAGATAACGTTCTTAAGGCTGAAGGCGAATTAGAGACGATGTTAATGGTTGTGTGTATGTCAGTATTTGGAGGGGTAACAAACTTCTTCAAGAATGACGGCCCCCCAAAGCTCGCTAAGGTTATTGCCGCATTAGTTACGAGTGCTTTTGCGGGACTCTTGAGCTATCAGATTACGATTGCGATGGGGTTTGATATTCACGTTCAATGTATTGTAGCGGGGATTGCTGGTTATGGCGGAGGTACTATGTTAGATGAGACGTACCAGAAAATTCACGACTTCATTATGAAAAAAGCGGATGACAATCTCAACAGCAACAAGGAAATTCACCCGGAAGATTAACCCCCCCGCACCGCTAATAGCACCTGTATTCCCGCTATTACTACCGCCGCAAATCCTATCGCCCAGCCTATGAGGTTATACCGCAATGATTTTATGTCGGCTTTGATTTCGGCCATGTCGGATTTCATATCTTTCACAGTTTCTTTCATGTCCTGAACTGTTACGCGCAGTTCTTTCACTTCTCCGCGTATTTCCGCTATTTGCGCCTGACATCTTGCCTCGCTCGCCTCTTCTTTGGCCTCTATGCGGGCTATATTCGCTTGTGTCTCTTCACGGTTGGCGATTATCATTGCTTCCGTGCGCTTCATAAATTCGCTGAACTCGTTGCGTGTTACGTATTCTTCATTCATATTTATCACTCTTTCTGAAAGGGGATGACTTATTATAGCAAACATCAAAATCATCTATGAAGGCCGCGACATTACGCAGGATATTTCACCGTTCTTAACAGCATTCACATTCACCGACAACTCAGGCTCTAAAGCTGATGACATAACATTAACCCTTCAGGACAAAGACTCGTTATGGCTCAAAGACTGGACTGTCTCAAAATCAGACAAAATTTCACCGTCAATAATTTCTGACAATGAGGAGCTTTCTTGCGGTACGTTTCAGGTTGACCAGATAGAATATTCAATCCCGCCTCATGTCCTCACGATTAAAGCCGTATCATCTCACGTAGCAGGATCATCACGCTTTGAGAAGCACAATAAAGCATGGGAGAATTTCACACTTTCGCAAATCGCAAACGACATTGCATCTGCAAACAGTCTCACACTCTTTTATGACGCTGAGGACTTCCCGATAGAGAGGCGCGAACAAATTCACATGGCCGATATGACATTTCTTGTTACGCTGTGCGAGTCATTCGGGCTTAATGTGAAAATTTCTGACGGTAAATTAATCGTCTACTCTCTCTCTCAATATGAAGACCGTGAAAGCTCATCGGAAATTTCAGCTGATGACAAGCGCATAATCTCCGCAAAATTCACCAGCAAATCAGCAAAAATTTTCAGGAAAGCACGCGTGAAATATCATCATCCTGTCAAAAATGAATACTACGAGTCAGAATATGAGGACGAGAACGAGGAAGGCAGCGAGGAAGAACTCGAAATCTATACCCATGTAGACTCGCAATCGCAGGCCGAAAAAGTCGCACGTGAATCCCTCATCAAAGCAAACAGCAACGAAATCACCGCTCAAATCACCATGACGGGAGCAAAATTCTTAGCGGGTGTAAACATAACGTTATCGGGTTTCGGAATGTTCAGCGGGAAATATTTTTGTGAGACTGTTACGCATAATTTCTCGCAAGGTTGGATTACGACTCTTAGTCTCAAAATGGGAGGCGAGTCAAAAAAATCTGTCAAGACTCGCAAGTCAAAATCATCATCATCACAATCACAAGGAGGGGTAATTCTTGCAGATGATTCACTCGGTTATTGAGCCGTCATGTTTCTTACGGTTCGGGTACGTCTCTGCTTATGACGCAAAAAGGCACATGGCAAGAGTCATATTTCCGGCCATGAATAACGTTGTCTCGGCGTGGCTTCCTGTATGCGTATCAAGTTCGGCGGGCAATACTTTCGAGCATCATTTGACCGTGGGGACTCATGTCTCCTGCATCATGGCCGGGGAAGGCACAGAATCAGGCATAATCACAGGCTGTATTTACGATGACTCTAACAAGCCTCATACAGGCAATGAGAATGTAGAGTGCATAGAGTTTTCAGACGGAACGAGAGTCAGTTATGACCGCGAGAATCATTCAGCTGAAATCAATTCTCAGGGCGAAATCACAATATCAGCCCAGAACGCCGTAACAGTAAACGCACAATCAGCTACCGTAAACGCTTCAGGAGATGTTACGATAAACTGCGCGGGATTTACAGTTAATGCAGGGGATATGTCTATGAGCTTCAGCCCCTCAAAAAATTTTCTGTCATTAGAGTCGCCCGGCACTACTGATATATTCTCGCAGGACAGATTCAGGCTTGAGTCCCCGTCAAAACTCTCTTTCATGTCGGCTGACGAAATCAACATTGATGCAGTACACGCAATCAACATCCGCGCTAAATCCGTAAATATTGAGGAGGGATAATTCATGCTTGGGAGTATCGGCCCTGTAGAATTTACGGTCTCTGAGTCAGAAGTCAAAACTTTCACGGAGATGAATTTCACGCACAAAGCCTCGTATGCTTCACACAAGATTATCGCACGCAATGAGCTTGTAGAGTTTACCGGGATTGACGCTTCATCATGCAACTTGCGTATAGTCTTAAGCACTGACAGAGGGAATGACGTACATAATGACATTGAGTCGCTGAAGGAGCTTTTGACTTCACATTATCCCGCTCCGTTCACATTGGGGGGTAATGTTATGGGTTCGGGGTTATGGGTTATTGAGACTATGAATGTCGGACTTCAGAGAGTTGATGCTTACGGTAATATATTGATGGCTGATATAGCTTTAACGTTAAAGGAGTTTTTCGACAATGACATATGAGACGCTTATCACACAGAATATGACGGTTGACTTTTCGCCGCCTGATTTGCTTTCAGAGGTTACACAGAACTTGCGCACGATCATCACAACTCCTAAAGGTAGCGTGCCTATGTTCAGAGATTTCGGGGTTGATGGGGGGATTGTTGATTTGCCGGTTAATTCTGCACTCGCTAAAATTCAGAGTGATATTATCATGGCCGTAAAGAAATTTGAGCCGCGTATTTCACTCACACATATTAACTTTGAGGGCGATAATGACGGTAAATTGTGCGTCAGAATAAAATTCAAGCTGGAGGGGTTATCATGAAAAAATCTGACTTGTTCCCGGGACTCGCTGACATAAATTTTGCCGTAAAAGATCCTGACACTATCACACGCCAAATCATTAACGCTTACGAGAACGCTTCAGGCCGTACCCTCTCACAGTCTGACCCCGTAAGACTCTTCCTCGACTCCATCATCCTCATCATCATTCAGCAGCGTAACATTATCGACTTGGCCGCTAAAAATAATCTCATCGCTTATGCTGAAGGGGAATATTTAGACCATATAGGAGCATTGTTCGGCGTTACGAGAAGGGGCGCGGGTCATGCTACTGTTACGGCCATTTTCTTTATCGATGAGCCTCTTACGGGCGCGGATATTATCATACCTAAAGGCACTCGCATTACTTCCGACGGCAAAATTACTTTCTCCACTGTCATTGATACGGTTATTCCAGACGGAAATATTACCGCTGTTACTGAATTGATTTGTGATACTGCTGGTGCTATTGGCAATGGATTTGTTCCCGGACAATTAAACAAACTCGTTGACGTTTTCCCATTCTCATTAACCGTTGAGAGTCTTCACGAGTCATACGGCGGTTATGACGCTGAGTCTGATGAGGCATTCCGCGAACGCATTCACATAGCCCCGGAGCATTATTCAACCGCAGGACCCGTTAAAGCATACGAGTATTACGCAAAGAGCGCAGACAATGACATTATTGACGTTAGAGTCTCCGTTCCTCCTGAAACTTCCCCCGGCCATGTCGATATTTACCCCTTAATGTCAGGCGGTAATCTGCCCTCTGATGATGTTATCGCTAAAGTTCGTGATACTGTGTCTGCTGATGATATTAGGCCTGATACCGATTATGTGAGTGTCAAGAAGCCTGAAGTCGTATTGTATCGTGTTGATGTGGATTACTGGATTGATGATGCTCATTCGGCCATGTCGGAAAGTATACAGTCATCCGTGAATAGTGCTGTGAATGATTTTGTGATGTGGCAACGCTCAAAGCTCGGCCGTGATATTAACCCCTCCGAACTTACCCGCAGGATCATTAACGCGGGCGCAAAAAGATGCGTGATTAATTCCCCTGTCTTTACGGCGTTAAAGGGCTATGAATTGGCGGTGCTTGAGGGGGATGCGGGGATATCTTTCGGAGGCGTTGAGGAGTCTTGACCGCGTATCATGGCCGCTATTCGTTCTACTGCGTCTAATGTAAATGTCATCTGTGAGGGGGGTATTTCAGGCTGAATTTTTACGTCTGGTTTTTCTTTCGGCTGACGAATACCCATATATGTTACAAGCACGCTTAACAATGCAAATCCTAACGCTATTGCCCATAACATTACATCAAATTTTCCCTCTATCACTGATAATCTTTTGTCCATCTGAATAATTCCTGACTCGACTCGTTCCATTCGCAACTCGATTTTCCCGACTCGCGTTTCAAGCCTCATTAATCGCCCGTTAATCTCTATCAATATTTCTCTGTCGGTGCTCGTCATTCTCTTCATCTCCCTTGCTACATTATACTTGAAAGGTGATTACATGAACGATATTTTCACAGTCTCACTTAACGACATTTCACCCCCTAATCTCATTCATGACAATAACATTCACAGCATCATAACCGCTTTAGACCCTCAACTTCAGGAAGTCTCACATGACACTCAATCATTGCTCCTTATCCCCAACATCAAGAATTTACCCGATAATGTTCTCGATAACTTAGCGTTACAGTTCCATTGCGATTTTTACGACCTCGCGCAAGGCCATGACATGAAGATTGCGGCTGTATCTTCCTCGCTGCATTGGCACATGAAGAAGGGAACTCCCTCCGCTATCATTCAGGCACTGGCGGCTATAGGCATTGACGCAGAATTTATCCCTTGGTGGGAATTTGACGGAGCTCCGTATACTTTCAGAATCAAAGCTGAGATTACAGGCGATTTCTACAGAGGAGCGGGAAAAGACAGAATCACACGACTCATTACCCGCGCCATTAATGAGTCTAAATCTGCACGCTCTTTGATGGTTGACCTTGAGACCGCGTTAAACTTTTCGGAACGTATCAACATTTCCACAGCGAATTTTACAGGGCTTCAGGGAAATCAAATTTTGCGTATATTACAGCCTGACAAAATTCATCATAATGTGATATATTCTTCCTGCATCACTGATTTTTCTGGCACTTTTGCTTTTGGCGTTAATCATTTCAATCACATTGATACTCAGATTCTTTGCGGCAGTCTCAGCTTCACATACTGGAATATCAATACAGGAGTTGAGATTAATATCATGATGGATTTGCTGTTACAGTTTGAAGACCGTATACGCAGGCATTTCGACTCGTCCGTCAAATCTCTTGATGAAAAAATTGACTCCCGCTTTAAAAGTGTTGATGAAAAAATTGATTATGTCATTGAGCTTTTACGCTGGAAGGGAGATGATGAAGAATTATGAGCGATGGAATGATTCTCACTCAGAAAGGACGCATTCTCCTCGCTAAAGCTATTACGGGGAAAACTCTCACATTCACACGGGCTTTTGTCGGCACCGGCGATTTGGGGAATAAAGACCCGTTTTTGCTTGAAGACTTGATTGCGCGGAAATTGTCATTGCCTGTTACGGCCATGCGTACCGCCCAGACTGGAGTCGCCGAGGTTACTGTTGAAATCTCGAACAAGAATATTACGCAGGGATTCTTCATGAAGGAATACGGACTCTTTGCGCGGGACCCGGACAATAACGCCGAAATCCTTTACTCGTACTGCAACAAGGGCGATCGTTCGGGTTACCTTGAGGGATTTGACGGCACTAACCCCGTAAACTTTACGCTAAGTTTCATCACCGTAATTGACCAGGCTCAAAATGTTACGGCCGTAATAGAATCAGGGTATAATTACGTTACGCATACTTCACTTGATGCGAGGATTGAATCTCTTTTCGCACCTTCCGTGAATCCCGCGGGGTTCTTCGTTTACTCACAGAATGATGAACGCAGACTCCGCCCTTTACCCCTTCAAGACACCCGCAAATCCATTATGGGACTCACCGACATTAACAGCATCGTAAACAGAGTCGAACGCCTTGAAGACGCTATCAATCAAATCAATTTGGCCCTCAACGTTCAGGAGATTTTCCCCGGCACTTCTCACTTCATGGCCGAGGACTTCATCAACCCGGACACTATAGACTTATACACAGCACAGGTTACGAGCGTTATTGCGGGTGATGACTCAATTGACTGTCTGCCGCTTGAAGGCTTATTGCCCGGAAGCATCTACACATTAACCGACGGAGCTTTATCGGAAGATGTGCAGGTTGAATCTATTTCATACGAGAACGGCATTATGCGCGTGATACTTTATGACCGCGTCAAGAATACATACAATCTCCCTAATACACGGCTCATACGCACAACCGCTGATATTCAGCAGGGAAATGCTTACGGCTCAGCAGCCCAGCATAATACGGTGTGGATTCCTTCTGTTACGTGGCGGGGATTATCGGCTTCAGGCAGTTTCAACGCTCCGTTAGACTCTTCCGTCAGCAATATTGACTCGTTTACGTTTTACGGAAATGCGACTCTCAATTCTGACGGCTATTTTACTTTAGGTAGGTGATTGACATGTATACGCGCAAAGTTTCAACGGGCATATTATCACTCGTACATTTCGACTTCCCTCACTATTACGCGCTTAATTCGGGCCTCAAAGACGAAATACCAGGCAACTCTTGGTACATTGCCGGTAATGCTAATTTCGCGGGTAAATATCAGCCTGTTGACGTCGTAATCTCTAACGCTCCGAAATTCGGTTACAGATGCTTGTACACTCAGAGCAATTCAGATTATATTTTTTCAAGAGGCTTAACGGGAACGGTTAACTCTTTATGCGCGGAAATTTGGCTTAACATTCAATCGTCTACAACAGGGAATATTTTTGCGGCCATGAATGCAAGTGATGAAATTTTCTCTTTATCGGTTACTGCTTCCCGCAATGTCAAATTTTCCTCCAACAACTGGAATATTACAGTCACTTCCGATAATGCCCTCTCGTTAAACTCTTGGCATCATATCAGGCTCGCTATCTCAAACAGGACTGTTACAGTTTATGCTGACGGCGTGCAAATTATTTCCACTAATACTGACGTTGAGTCTGTTACGTTTACGATGATAAGAATCGGCGGGGCTAATGCGTTATATGACGAGTTCATTTTACGCGATAACATTCCTACATTCACCGTTACTTCTCAGCCGTATAATCTTGCGCTCGACATCACAAAGATGGGCGGGTTTGGCACGGGCAGGGACGGAGAATTGATTATTGACACGGGCAATGTCGCCATCAATACTTGCGGCCATGTTACGGCGGTTAATGCCAAGAATTTCACGCTGGCTTTATTAACGTATGCTACCTATAAGCCTGTAAAGGAAATTAACGCGGGCGATGAAGTTATGTTCCTCGTATTGCAGAAATCTTCCGGCCCTGATGAATTATGCGGCCTTTACGCTTTCAGAAATATTATCTCTGTTGACGGCAAAAATTTTTCGGTTGACGCTCCTGTTAATGATGAGTTTGACATGGCCGAAGCCGTGAACAATTACAACGTTTACTGCTACAAGATACCGCATTTCTCAAAGGCTGATATTTCCGCTAACCTGCTCACCAGACATTACGTTATTGCTTTCAGGTGCTCAGGGGACGTAAATTTTACGGGCGGGACTAAAGCTCAAGACGGCACTGTTACAGCTCGGAGCGACACGCATAATCTCACGCATTCAGATTTGCCCGACAGAATGATTCCGTCATTAGGCAACATCATTATCACATGCGGCGGGAAATTCACTGCTCCTGAAGGCGCGAGACTCGGCCATGAAAAAGCAGGCACTATTACACACCCTGCTGGTTACGGCGGCAGAGTCATCAACGGCGAAAACTGCATCATGATTCCTTATTCACCGTCTTCAACCGCTTACGGATTCAACATTCTCATTGCCGCAAAAAGATTAGCCATTGACGAAAACGCTTTAGCTTACGGCGCGAGGGCTACTAACTGGTATTCAGGATTATGCTATCTGGCAGGTGATTTAGCTTGAACATTTCAGCACAAGACAATCTCATTTACACGCTTGATACTTTGTCGCACGATTCTTACGGCGTTATCATCTCAAAACCTGACAACGGCATCGATTGCAGAAACGCTGACAAGGTCAACAAACTCATCATTACCGCTAATCAGCCTTCAGGAACGGGGATATTCTTCGCATTCAATACGGGGGATGATTGGTTCAGGCTCGCAAATGACGGCACTGCATTTTACATCTCACATGATACGCCGGATTTTGAGACTCTAAGATCAGCAGGAAATTCCGTATCACAGCTCAATGCCATAACAAACATTCCTGCGTTCGTAAAATCTCTCGTGCGGGTTGCTATCGCTGTTTCATCTCCTGACCCCGATAATTTCGTCCCTTCCGTCAAAATTTCTGCTGATTGCTCCGTCTCGTCTCAAACCCTGTATTACACCGAGTACTCTCCTGTTTACGATTTGGGCGATAATGCAGTGATTTCGGAACTACTTTTTGACACGGTTAAAGCGTCAGGGGGAACGGTTGACGTAACCGCGAAAATCATACGGCCTGACGATTCAGAATCCTTATGGCTCACTCCTGAACAGTTACGTGGCTCGCAGGCTAAAGCTGTTCAGGTTAAGGCTGTCTACTATGCTCCTACACCGGGCGTTTCTTCCGCTAAAATCTCGCAGTTATACATCAACTATTACCGTAACAGCTCCGCAGTCCCTTCCGCTACTGGTAGAATTTTCTCCTTGACTCAGGACTGGTACATGAGCATAAAATCAGCCCGCGTTAATATCAGGCATTCGGCACTTGATGAGTCTACGATGAAAGTTTATGCGGCGTTCAGGAAATCTCCCGGCCATGTCATAAAGGAAAATTTAGGTGTTTCAACTGGTGAGCGCAAAACATTCCAGCTTTCACATACAGGCGGGATTTTATTCGACAGCGTTAAAATTTTTGCTGACAATCAACAGCTTTTCACGGGCTACGATATCAACGGTGAATCTGCTCGCGTTACCGTTACGGCTCCTGAAGGTTGTATCATTACAGCGTCCTATGATTACGGTTACGAGCGTGAAATTTGGCGCGAAATGACTCTCACTTCACGGGTCTCACTTGACGATTACGACATGAGCGAATACAGGCTTGACACTGAAGGAGGGTTTTCCGTAAGCGCATTCATGATTGAGACTTCCGGGACATCAGGCCATTATCACAGCCAAACTTTAGGACTCGGAACAGGGTATCCTAAAACATACAAGCTGTTGCACAGGGCTGTTAAAACTCCTTACGTTGCATACGGTGATGAAACTCACAATACAGCCTCTCTTGACCCTAAGAATTACGCGCTTCTTGAGGATACAAGATTATTCAGGGTCGCCGCTCCTGCTGGGGTATATATACGGTGCAATTACGACTGGCAGTCTGAACCCGTCAGAATCTATCAAGTTACTGCTTCATACACTGACTGAAAAAAGGAGGTTATATTATGGGTAAAATTAAACGTCCAAAGCCTAAAGATACAGGAGATGATGAAGAATGAGCAGGCCTTTATTCAGCGTTAAAACAGTCGCAACTGAGGCATTATTGCCCAAAAAACTCACAATCGGACGCGCTTACTTTGTCCAGGACGAACAAATAATCATCATAGACCACGGGGACGGAAGAGGTCAAATACGTTACGGAGGAAAGCCGGGACCTCAGGGCATGGCCGGAGAACCTATCCCGTCATTGCAGGGACAAATTGACGAGCTTGCGGCCGCTTCATTGCAGACTACTATCAACATTCACACCCTCAACACTCAGCATAAAGCCGGTTTTGAGCATCTCCAGAAATTAATCGAGGACAATATTGACATGATAAAATCACAGAGTCAGGAGAATGCAAATGCACTCATGAACCTGTTAATCATCGTCAACAAAAAATTCAACGATTACGACAACGCTATTAACATCCTCGCTTCTACATTAAGCAAGTTTTACCCCCCTGATTACGCCGGTACTTCAGGCGACGGATCAAACTCTACTCCTAAAGGCGTTTTTACCGCTGAGGACGGCACTTCATACAAAATTGAACAGGCTTACACACAGGGCGATTCAGGCGTGATTGTCGTCTCTCTTTATGACACATCTAAAATCTCTCAGCTCAAAACAGGCGACACCGTTAATCTTGACTCAGGCTATTACGTCGTCAATGATATTCAGTCAAATGATGACTCTGGCGTTATTTCCATCACTCTTTACGAAAGCTGATTGTCTCATGGTGTATCACTTGACTTTTTCCCCCTCTTCTGAATTTACGGTTTTGCCCTGAATATCGGAAGAGGGGGCTTCCATTTGGTCAGAAATAGTAAAGGAAATTGCGCAACTTTTAGACACAATTTCACGCGCTTAATTGTCCCCTGAATTTATACCTGATTGTAAACCCTAAAATATAAAAGTGATGATATTCTCCACTCCTCAAATATTTTTTTTTTGACTTTTCGGGTACGTAATTATACACAATGATTTTCTAATATAGTCAGACTTGCAGAAATTACTGATTTGCATTTTCGCATAAGAAAAATCCCCCCATATCGTTATCGGGAGGATCATCATTCTTCTCTTCACTCTATTTATTCTTGCGGCAGTCGTTTAATTTATTTTACACGTATTCGGGATGTTTGTACAGGTTATAGAGTATGCGCTTGTTGCGTTCTCCCGTGCTCATTTCCCAGTCATCAAGCCCGGGTGTTAGCACATAATACCGTATCGCGTGATTCAGTGTGCAAGGATAATCATGCTCAAACAACGCCTTCATTATCGCTTCCCAGAACTCCAGCATGAAGCCTCCTGTCGTCAATCCTACACACTTGCGCGGCTCTATTTCCTCGTGCGTTATTGCATTGTATATCGGCCCCCTGTATTCTTTGTAGTTCGGCCAATTCCACCATTTTTTTCCACGTTCAGGAGTACCAGCTTCTACTCCTAAACTCTTGAGGCAATTCCAGATTTCAAGGCAACGTTTACGCTGTACTTTCGTGAGCTCGTATCTGGTCATTAGTCCCAGCCCTCCGAATCGCCGGTTATCATGCCTTCACCGAAATCATAGAGATTACCTTTATTTGACACTGTGATTTTCACTTTCGGCATCATCTGACGCATTAATACTTTCAGCTGACGGGTAAAATTTATCAGGCTCATTTTCCCGGTGTTCGTCTCATTCGTCCACGGAATATATAGCGACTTGTACAGGTCAACAGCCGTAAACTTTCCGCATATTCCCTCCAAGCTCATACGGATAAACGCCGCCAATGGGTTCGCCAACATCAGGAACTCTTCACGCGTACGAACTTCCTCGCTCGTCTCGATATACTTCCCGGACTCCTTAAGCATCTTCCAGCCCTCAATCATCCAGTTCAATATACCGGGAGCTTCTGCCTTCAACTTGTCCAGTAATTCCGGGTCCGCTGTCCTATCGTCATATATCTTTGGGAACACGATAAATTTCAACCGTCTCACAAATCCGTGTGTTATGTCCTTGCTGTTGATGAAGTTGTTGCATGCGGCTATGATTTTGCAGTGTGGCTCAAATTCGACTGCGTCTACTCCCTTATGCGCCGCGCTTATCGTTTCACCTGAGATTACTTTCTTGATTGCTGTCTCGGCTCCCTTAAGGTCAACACGAGTCTCTGTCGCAAAATTCACCATCTTGTTGCGCAGTCTCAAAGGCTCAAATCTGTCGGCCATGTCGGATAATTCCACGTTTGAACAATTGCGGGGGTCTATCACGTAGCGTATTGTCTCAATCATTACGGATTTCCCATTTGCACCGTCGCCCATCAGGAAAAATCCCTTGTTCAGCTTATTATTCTTCATGAAGAGACTCCCCCACATCTGCTGGCATAACGTTATCTTGTCGCGTTTGCCGTCCATTACGTCCCACACAAATTGCTCCCATCCTGGGCATTTTGCTTCAGGCTGATACGTACGCGGTATCTGTATCGTTGACAGGTATGTATTCGCATGAGGCTTCAGCTCCATCGTGTCAAGCTCTAACACTCCGTCAAGAAAATTTATGATGTTCTGTGTGTTGAACTCGTGAGTCGTGTGAGTCAGAGTCATTACGTGCCTCGTTACTGCTGACATGGCCGCGGCTGTCGCGTATCTGCCTAACCTTTCTCGTACGTAATACTGCACCGTGAATACAGGCTCAGCGTTCCATACACCATGCGCATACTCATAGAATGAGTCATTAACGAGGTAACGCAGATCATGACGCTTTGTTACTTCCTCTGCTATAGTAGTTTCAAGCGGAGGGCGTTTAGCTTCCTTGAGGCATTCCTTCACGTAATCGGGATCAAGTACACAGTGCTTTGCAAGACGCGTTAATTCTGCCTTGTCAACAAATCTCCCCGCTGTCGTTATGAATTTGTGAAACTCTTTCTCCTCGCCATCGTGATAACTCCGCGCTAGGTCTATTATCCCTTCCGTAGCCTCTTCAACAAGACGCTCAATCGGATAACCGACAGTGTACAAGTCTGACACGTCTTTTATCGGAGTACCATTAAATTCGCTGGGAACATGGCCGCATACGAACGGTATTTGATTGCTGAAAAGGAACTCCGCCATTGCCCGCTGGAATGATACCCCGGGCCCGTCATTGTCCATGCAGATAAATACCTTCTCAAAATTTTTGCAGATTGACTTGATGAGAGGCATTAACTTTTTTGCGAAATGACCGCCGATAGGACTCAATACATGCCAGTGTTCCTGCTCAAAGCTCATAACGTCAAACTGACCTTCCAGAATGAGAAGATACTTGTGCTTTTCGGGAGTGTCGCACCAATCGGGAACGTGTGTATGCAATCCCCACATGTAATTTTCACTGAACTCGTTGCGTTTCGTCCACATCTTTTTGTACTTGGGATGATTCTTGCTGTCAGTCTTCCATAACCCTGAACAGTCGCGCCCCGCATAGTAAACAGGTTTTCCGTTCTTCCAGTAAGGAATGATTATGCGGTCATAGTACCATGAGCGTTTATCCCCGCAATAGCCCAATTTGAGACGGTCTATAGTCTCGTCCGTAATCCTGCGAGCGTGGAGATATTCTCTGTCTTCAGGGCGTAACGCTTTGTGCCACCGGTCTATGATGTGCTCAAGTGATTCCTGATGGCGTTTGTAGACTGAGGGCGTTAAACCGTCTGTGAAGAACTCCGCTCCTAATTCCCTGAATGCCGCTGACTTGTCTCCGTTATGCCTGACGATTGCGCACAGTTCTATCACATCACCGTATATATTCCCTGAATAGTCATACCACCAGTCCTCATGGATCACAAATCCGTTATTGTGAGTGTGAGGCCCGGGCGTTATTGATGTGCATCTGTCTCCGTCCCTGTTTACGGGTAAGCACAGGACATTGCGAGCGTAATCGAGGCATGACCATTTTGCTCTGATTAATCCGGGAATATCTGATATACTACGCTTTGCCATTTGTTAATCTCCTTTCTGAATAAAAAAACCCCCCGGCCATGTGAAAGCACCGGGGTTATGTGTGTGTTAAAACGACTTCCAGAATTTTTTGCGCCAGTCAAGAATTTCGCCGTTGATCCATTTGCTGAAGGATATATTTCTGTTGCGTTCAACGGGAAGGGGAAATCCAGCGCATTTTTCATCAAGTGCAATAAGCTCATTGATTGAGATGTTGAGGAGGCAGGCAACATATTTTGCGGGGATAAGTCTCTGACGGTTGATTTCGTTCCATTCGGTAATATCGTCGAGGCTGTACATGAGTACCCCCTTGTGTTTTGTTACGGAGCAGGGGAAATCACCGCACGCGTTCATTAACATCAATTCCCCGGGCTTGTAACCTGTTATGTGTGAAACTGCGTTAATTGAGATGAGCTGATTTTTCATGCTGATCACCTAGAATATTATTCCCGAGTCATCCTCGATAGTTTCAGGTAGCCAGTGTTTATTGACGGACTGAGCATTAGGCTTAGGAGCGGGGTCAGTATTATTCTTGATTTCGTCCGAGAACTCATTATCAGCCTGTGTGAAGAATTTTTCTGCCTCTAACTGCTGTTTGTAGCTGAAGAGTTGATTTTTGCCAGTTTTGGGGTCAAAGAATTTTTTGATAGTGAAGAATACGGCTCCAGATTCAGAAACAGTATCGCCGGCCTGAATGATCCCTGTGTGGCCTATCCAGTCGTTTGGGGTATTACCGGGGGGAGTAACGGAGAAGCAAACGGCCATGTCGTGAAGTCTTCTGCGGATGAAAGCCATAGCACCTGGTTTTGTGAATTTGCCGTCTATTACCTGGTAAATAGTGCGTGTTACGGGTGCGTCTTTGAACGCGAGGGTAATGCGCCACATGGGATTGCCGGAAGATTTTGAGGTAGTTTCCTCGATGGAAGTAATTTTGACGTGAAAAACTCCGTCAGGAAGATCGTTATTATCGTACCAATTGAGCAAATGAAATCACACCTTTTTTTCCGAGAAATATCGCAGTAAGACGCGCCTTTACTCACAAGGTAAAAAAAATCCCCCAGTCCATAAATGAAACCGGGGGTAATTCTTATTTTTCACAAAAATTTATATTAACTCTAACACTTAACCTGACAAAGCCGACAATGATTCTGTTATCTCACGGCATATATCCCGCGCCTCGTCTATATCCTTATCCGTAATGTATTCAGGATGAGCATGAAACACAGGATCTCTCACCCATTGCAATTTCGCAAACTTGTCCCGCCAATATGACCCATAAGGCTTATTCCCGAAATATTTCCCGAAACATTCAGCCCAATAATTACGCATAACAGCTCCCAATACATTAACGGGCAATACGTCAAGCAGTCCCGCATCAGGATTATATTTTCGCTTTGTCTTCTCCAATGAGCTCACATATTCATCTGACGCTAAAATGGGATTAGCTTTCTTGAGTGCTTCATCAAGATTTTCGGGTGATGTGCCTAAAATGCGCGGGAGTTCTTCCTTCATCAATCTAACAATCATTTTCTGAACGCTGAGGATTCTCAGAATTTCGGGTGATAATTTGACTTCCGCATCCTGTAACATATCTCGTCCGCTGTAACTGTCGGCTAATTTCATGAATGCTTCACGTATAACAGTGTCAGAATTTTCTTGTGAGAATATATTTGCGTCAAGCCCTAATTTTGACAGGAGAGTCCCGGAATATTCGAGGCTCTGAAGGAGTGATTTCAGCACGGGGAGTATGACATCAGAACCAGCGAGATAAGCGAGGGTCAATAATCCGTCAAAGAATTTCGTGAAATCATTAACCTCAAGGAGACTGCATCCAGAGAGGGAGAATTTTTGCGCCGACCATTTCCCCGAAGAGCTGTGAAAGTGAAGGCCGTTGACGAAATACGAATAGACATAAATTCTCAGCCACGCATTATTGCTGTCAATGCGGCGTGTTTCCTGAATCTCGTCAGCAATTTTCAGCAGGCAGTAACGTCTTGCGGTGTCATAATTAGCCTCGTTCTTTGAAGCTCCGTCTAACTGAGCGTAAATGAGGTATTCAAGCCCTTTATAGGCCATAATTCTGATATTGTCCTCTTCAGAAGCGGGATAAATTTTCTTGTCTTCATCATCGGCGAACAGGAAGAAATTGTAGACGTAACGGGCCATGACGAAGCAACGTTCAGCGCGTTCGGAGTTAGTGAGTGATGAGTCGTCATTGTTGAAGCGGCTTACCATAGCGAGGTAATCGGCTCTGATTTCGCGTGCATGGCCTTTAGCGTAATACGAGTCTGTGAGATATTGCGAGCTGTATTTTCCGTTTGTGGGAATGCTGAGAATTTTATCCTGCAAAAATTTGGGTAATTCGCTGAAAGTTTCGGGTACTGATGCCTTTTTGGGCATAATTTCGCCTGAAATTTGCGCTGAATTATCCTTAGTGCTGTCGACTGGTGTATATGCTTCGAGTGGTACATAGCCGCGAGTAATGAGCATCTCAATTTCTGGACTCATGTCATCGGGGATTTCTGGTACTGAGTCATTCTGTGATTGGGGTGATAAGGCGTTAAGTCGCTCGCAGGCTTTTTTGACGAGGCCGGAATTTTCCCATGCTTTAACCTTTTCTTCTGGGAATGGGACTGCTGACTCTACATTCTGTATCTGAATTTTACCGCTGTCATTCATGCTCCGTGTGAATCTTACGGGGTGGCCTTCTGCTGACGGCTCAACCTCTAAGAACACGGCTAAAAGGGGGTCAGTGATATTTTTCTCGTTGAAGGTGAACAAGTCTCTGTTTTTTGTGCGAACTTTCCCGAAAGGCGGATTATTGTACCTGCTGAAAAAGTCTATTTCACCCTCTTCTGAAAGCACCGACATTACGTCAACCGAAAGAGTCGGCATATCCTCAGTTTTTTCTTTAACGTCATAAGCGGCCGGGCCTTCTACGTTATTGCCGAGCCTGAACGTTACGCGTATCATGGGCTTCATTTTCCCGCAAGTCAATAATTTGCGCCGTAATACTCTATCTTCAACCTGATTCAGATGTACGAACACTGAGCCTTCAGAACGTAACGGGACGTTATATTTTTTGAGTACGGGGCATTTTATGAAGCCGTATAATTTATCTCTGTTAGGGTTGAAGTAGTCAAAATCGCCCTCAAAACGCTGAGTTTTCCAGTCAATGCGCTTAATCTGCGGTTCATTTCTGACGGTGAGATTAGCTTTGTCGGAGATTCTCATAGCGTCATCAATAATCTTTGAGTCAGTCGGACATTCATCGAGCCAATTTCTTAAAGCGTCAATATTTTTGTGTGAGAATAATGCTTCTTTGTCGGGCAATGCGCTAATCTGATACTCCAAGAATTTCCATGAGACAGCGCATACGCACCTGAAGCAAAACTCCCTGTAATCGTCTGGAAAATCATTATTCATCACAATACTGTCAACAACCCATCTCAACAACGCATTAACCTGCGGAGGTTCAAGCCTTAAGATTACGGCGAAATTTTTGGGTGTCAAAGGCTCGCTTACGATGAGACATGCGGCGGCTAACATTCTTGAAGCTGCTGACGTTGAAGCGGTGAAAGCGGCCCTGAAATCATGAATGCCCATGAAAGTTTTTACGCTCCGTGCATTTTCACCCATGAGGTAGAGAATGAACCCGTAAATCTCTGAAGCTGGAATGCTGTCTTTGTTTGACCGCCATAAATTTTTGGCCTCGTCTAATATTTGTCGCATCCTCATAGAATACGGCCTGTCTTCATGAACTTTCACGGCGTAACTGTATTTCGTGAGTATGCTGTCAAGTGCTGACTGTACTTTGTCCTGCCTGTCAGTCCTGAATTTTCTCACGTAATCGGCATTGAGAATATAGCTGTCAAGTTTAGAGTCAATATCATCATAACATTCATCAAGCTCATTAATGAACGGTGAAGTTTCAGGCACAGCAGGAGCATGATGCGTAACGACAGGCAAAGCAGGGGGCTGGAACTGAGGCACGGAGGAAGAAAGCGGACTTATCCCCCAAATCATGGGATAAACGTAAAGAGCCTCGCCCGACTCATTCCCAAGCGCAATAAGCTCATCCTCGCACCTGAGGAGAACGCCGGAAGTTTTGCGCCCGTCCGGCATCAGCATAATCTCAACATGTTTGCCGAGATATTGCTCAATATTTTTCCGTTCCAAAAATTAACAACTCCTTTATGATTTTGCGAAATATTTACAGGCCGCCTCAAAAAATCTCACATCATAATTACCCGCAACATTCCTGTAAAGATTTCTCCCGTTGCGCTCAATATGTCCCATTCGCCCGATAATTCTGCCGTCTGGTGATGATATACATTCGACAGCATATTTTGAGCCTGAGGGATTATACTGCGTTGACATTGACGGCTTCCCATCATAATCGCAGTACTGTGCGCAAATCTGCCCGTTCATCATTAACCGCCTGAACTCCTCCTCATCACACAAAAATCTTCCTTCACCGTGCGAAATTGGCATAGAATACACATCACCTTTATGCGTTAAGCTCATCCACGGAGAATTATTGCTCACTACTACAGAGCGTATTATTCTCGACTGATGCCGCCCGATTCTGTTGAATGTCAATGTTGCTGACAGCTCAGAAGGCTTTACGAATTTCCCATGAGGCAATAACCCTGTTTTTATGAGTGCCTGAAATCCGTTGCATATCCCGCAGATTAACCCGCCTCGCTCATCAATGAGATTTTCTACAGCACTTCTCACAACAGGACTCCTCAGAAATATAGCGATGAATTTCCCGCTTCCGTCAGGCTCATCACCATTTGAGAAGCCTCCGGGAATGATTAACGCCTGTGAATCTCTCAGCGCATCAGAAAATCTTTCGGCCGACTCTCTCATCATTTCGGGCGTAAGCGAACGCACAACAAAAATTTCTGCGTTCCCTCCTGCCATATTAACGGCTCTTGCTGTCTCATACTCGCAATTAGTCCCTGTGAAGACTGGTATCAAGAATTTCGCGCTCTTAAGGGGATTAAGCGGGTATACAGCTATTTTATTGTCAAAATTTGGGGTAATGTTGGGCAAATCTTCAGGCTCATCCGTAAAAGTCGGGAAAATTTCAGCCATACATGAATCATACACCTTTTCGGCATCTTTGAGCGCAATTTTCACACCATCAGAAATTATTTCACCCTCATTAATCACATGGCCGATAACAGTATAACCCGCGTCATCAAGAACTTCTGCGAGGAACATACAGCGGTTGTCTTCAGGAACAAACGAGAACTCAAAGCCCAGATTATTCCCTAAGCACATTCTGAAAATCTCCGTCATAATCCCGTCCGTAACGAGCGAGCACGCAAGAATTTTCCCCTGACTGTTGAGCGTCATGATGTCGTCAAAAATCTTCAGCATTGACTCTTTCACCGGCAATCCTCGCGAGTCATATTCAGGCTTCATGATTATGACCTTTGAGCCTGCTTGTTTGAACTCAGGGGAGATTATGCGGTTTACGTTTGAGACTGAGACCGCAAACGCCGCCAATGTCGGAGGAACATCGAGCCTTTTTCCGTCAGAACCCGTAAATGTTCCGCTCATTGAGTCCTTTCCGCCAATCGCGCCGACTCCGTAATCAATTTGCGCCCTCAATGCTCCCAATAACGCCCCGAAAGGTAATCCCCATTTTGACGGGTCATCAGGTTTCCCGAAATATTCCTGCAATGTCAGCCAGCAATGACTCAAATCACCGCCGCTTGCCACAATCCTGCATAACGCCTCAAGTACCGCGATATATCCCCCGTCAAACGGAGAAATTTCCGACAAATAGGGGTCAAATCCGTACGACATTAGCGAGCAGACATCAGTCTCACGCATGGCGGGGATTTTTGCGCACATAGCCATAACAGGAGTTTTCTGGAATTTACCCCCGAAAGGCATCAATACCGTATTTCCTCCCACAGTAGAGTCAAATCTCTCAGATAATCCGCGCCCTGAACACGTATTAAGCTCGCTGAGGCATTGCGGGAATTTTGCGGGTGAAATGTGTGATTGTGATTTGGGGCTGACTTTCACCGTGATATGCCGTGATGCTCCGTTTGTGTTGATGAAAGCTCTTGAGATGTTTACGGTTTCTTTTCCCCGCCACGTCATACGCATTCTTCCTGAGTCATTAACCTTTGCGATAACAGTAGCTTCAACGCCTTCTGACAATGAAATATCCTTTACACGCTCTTCATTCTCGGGAGAAATCACGACCGCCATACGCTCTTGAGACTCGCTTACTGCAATTTCAGTCCCGTCAAGTCCTGAATATTTCAGCGGAACAGCATCAAGATTTATGTCAAGCCCGTCTGCCAATTCACCGACTGCGACACTGACTCCGCCCGCACCGAAATCATTGCACCGTTTTATGAGCCTCGTAAACTCAGGATTTCGGAATAACCGTTGTAATTTGCGCTCTTCTGGTGCGTTGCCTTTCTGGACCTCAGCCCCGCATGTCTCAATTGATGATGCTGTATGTGAGACTGATGACCCTGTTGCGCCGCCTATACCGTCCCTGCCTGTCCTGCCTCCGAGAAGTAATACTATGTCGCCTGAAACGGGATTTTCGCGGATAACGTCATCTTCCTTCACAGCCGCGATTACTGCGCCGATTTCGAGCCTTTTAGCCCTGTAACCCTCATGATAGATTTCCCGTACAATTCCCGTCGGAAGCCCGATTTGATTGCCGTATGAGCTGTAACCCTGGGCGGCTTTTGTGATGATTGTGCGCTGTGGTAATTTCCCGTCAATATTTTCTGTGAATGGATTTGCGGCTCCCGTTATCCTCATGGCCTGATAGACATATGCCCGGCCTGAAAGAGGGTCTCTTATCGCTCCCCCTATACATGTTGCGGCACCCCCGAAAGGCTCGATTTCTGTCGGGTGATTGTGAGTCTCATTCTTGAAGAGCAACAGCCATTTTTCACCGTCAACATCAATTCTCACTGTGCACGCGTTATTCTCCTCGCTGTCGTAAATGTCGCTGAGTAATCCTTTTGACCGCAAATATTTCGCGCCTATCGTGGCAATATCCATCAGCGTAACAGGCCGTGAGTCAGAATATCCCAGCTCTTTGCGTATATCGAGATATTTCCCGTAAGCGTCTCTCACAGCGTCATCAAGAATTTCCGCACCGTCAATATGAGTTGTGAATGTTGTGTGCCTGCAATGGTCGCTCCAGTAAGTATCAAGCACTTTTACTTCTGAGAATGTCGGTTTACGTCC
This sequence comes from uncultured Fretibacterium sp., assembly GCA_946183145.1. GTDB lineage: Bacteria > Synergistota > Synergistia > Synergistales > Aminobacteriaceae > JAFUXM01. The sequence continues at coordinate 27,406 of CAMGZM010000015.1, forward strand.
TTCGTCATCAAAATATTTCTTAACGCATAATAGGTCTTCACTGCTCATAGCAAGCCCCGTAACGCTCATAACGTCATCAACAGTTTTCACATCCTCAGGAACGGGATAATCAGCCTCAAGAGATTCATACTCGCCGATTTGCGCCTCTCTTGCCTCTACAGGGTTAATGATATGCTTTTTCACTGCCATGAAGTCAGACGTTTCACCGTAAAAGAGATATATCCTCGCAGTTCGTATCATTGGCCTGAAACCGAGCAATAACCCCGCGCACTGTACAGCCGCATCCGCCCTCTGGTCATATTGCCCCGGCAGATATTCGACAGCAAGGACATAATCAGCGTCAGGAATCGCCGTCAGTATATTGTCCGTGAAAGGCTCTGCGAAAATCGCGTCTCTGCACTCCTCAAGCTGTGAGTCACTCAAGCCCTGAACATCATAGCGGTTGAGAATGCGCAAGCCTGTGATGCCCTGAGAGCCTTTAATCGTCCTTATTTCAGCGAGAAGCGATAACGTTTCGGGACTTTGCGAGTCTTTTCGCTCCGTATAAATTCTGTGTACCATGATGATACCCCCATGTATATGTTTTGACGCTAAGTTTAACATGCAGGGATTAATTCATGATGCTGACAAATTTATAGGGATTTGACTCAGCGGTGAAGTAAATGTATCAAAAATTTACCTGAGCCGATAAAATATGCGTTTTGTTCAGGCAAATTAAACTTGAAGACTCAACACTGCGAAAAACAATGCCGAGAATGACAAGCGGAAATGAATTTTTCAGGAACTAGAACACCTGCGAGATAATGTAGACGAGAGTAACAACAGCTCCTGACACGTAAGCAAATAACTTGTAGACCTTCATAGCATTGTCGTAGGCTGCATCAGACGGACATGCGGGAGGCTCTTTTCTTCTGCGTACAATGCTTCCGTATAGAAATTTCTTCATCGCAAGGACTCCCTTTCTTACTTTGTATGCAAATATTTCGTGGATGGTTGAATTATACTGAAGTTTACGTACTGAATCAAGCAAAAATTTCTGTAATATATTTCTCAAAAAGGGGAGAAAAAATCACTTGCGTATACTTCACACATCAGACTGGCACATAGGCAAAAAGCTCAAAGAACACGACAGATTAACCGAGTTCCGAAAATTTTTCGCATGGCTCGCAGACGTAATAGCCCGTGAAAACATTGACGCGCTCATAGTTTCAGGAGATATATTTGACTCGCGCAATCCATCAGCCGAGTCGCAAGAGATATACTATTCGTTTTTGGCTGAAATCGCTGGGAAATCATGCCGCCACGCAGTAATCACATCAGGGAACCACGACTCCGCCGCATTAATAGACGCTCCCGCCGGAATAATGAGCCGTCTTGATGTTCATGTTGTGGGACGTTCGCGGAGAAACGAGATTATTACGCTCAACGATGAGTCGGGAAATCCTGAGATGATAGTATGCGCTGTACCATTTCTGCGGGAAGATGACGTAATTCCGGCCGTGAATGATGAAGCGTCAGAAAAGAGCGTGAGAATCCGTGAGGGCATAAAGAGTCATTACGCGGAAATATTTTCACGTTCGCTTGAGACCCGCGGGGATTACGACATACCGATTATTGCGACAGGTCATATATTTCTCCAGAACGGCAAGACTCAGCCTGATGAGGGAGAACGCTCGATATATCTGGGAACAGCTCCCAATGTAGGCACAGACATTTTCCCCGAATATATAGCGTACACAGCGTTAGGACATCTTCATTCACCGCAGAGAGTCGGACGTGCGAATATACGTTACAGCGGTTCGCCTCTTGCGATGTCATTCGGTGAATTGGGCGCAACGAAAACCGTAAGCATAGTAGATTTTGACGGGAAGAATTTTGCGGGAATACGTGAGATTGATATACCCGTTTTTCAGGAGATGACGAGAATCTCCGGGGACATGGCCGGAATTGAGCGTGAAATACGGAGTCTTATTGCGCTTAATGAGTCAGTGTGGGCTGAAGTAACGTACACGGGAAATACTCAGCCCGTAAACCTTCAGGAGAGACTCGCGGAAATGGTGAGAGACACAGCGGTTGAAATTCTCAGCATAATAGACGATGGAAAATACAAAGTGCATGATACTACGGATGAATTTGACGGTAAAACCCTCGATGCAATAGACCCTCTGAAAATGTTTGAGCATCTCATGAAAGCAGAAGGAACGCCGGAAGAAAAGCAAGAGAAAATGAAGGAGCTTTACATGAAAATACTTCAGGAAGTAAGAGCGGAGGAGAAATAAATCATGAAGATACTAGCAATAACACTCAGAAATCTTAACTCACTTCGCGGGGAATGGAATATCAATCTTGAAGACAGCGTATATACTTCAAGCGGAATATTCGCCGTAACAGGCCCAACAGGAGCAGGAAAGACAACAATATTTGACGCTGTATGTCTTGCGCTCTACAAAAGGACTCCGAGGCTCTCAAAAGTCAGCGCGAACGATAACGAAATAATGTCAAAGCACACTGATAACTGCATGGCTGAAGTGAAATTTGAGACAAACGGGAAAATTTATGTCTGCAATTGGACACAGAAACGTACAGGCAGAACAATTCAGACATCACACACAATAACGATTGACGGCATAACCCTTAATGATTCTCATAAATCAGCGTCAGAAATCGTGAAGGATATAACCCGTATGGATTTTGACCGCTTTGTACAGTCAGTTCTGCTTGAACAGGGAGGTTTTGACAGTTTCCTGAAGGCTGGGAAAAATGAGCGTGCGGAAGTCTTAGAGCTAATCACAGGAACAGGAATATACAGCGAGATATCAGAGCGAGTATTTTACCGCAACAAGGAAGAGCAGAAAGCACTTTGCGACAAGCGGGACGATATAGCCGCAGAGAAATCACGATATGCCGGAATGACGGAAGAAAGTTTGCAGTCAGAAATCTCACGGAAAGAGGCAGAAATCACACACGCCGAATCAAAGCACAAGTCAACCGAAAAATTATTGTCGTGGTATAAGGAAATTATGAGCCTGAAAAATGACATGGCCGGAATAATGGAGGAGCTGAGTCTTCATATAGAGCGGGAGAAAAGTTTTGAGGCTAAACGTGTAATCTTAGATTTGGCAGAACGTGCAAGAAGTTTAGCGGGTGAATATAGTACTCTCATTGCAAAACGTAAAGCAAAGGATGACGCAGGCAATGAGATTTCTGGTCTGTCAGCAAAAATTTCATCACAAGAATCAGAATGCGCGAGAATTTCGGAGACTCTTCCAGGGCTTATTGATGAGGTGTCGCGCCTCAAAGGGAATATCACCGAGTCGCCTGAAGCTGTGTTAGCTAGGATAGAGTCAGCCGTGAGCAATTATGACACTCAGAGAAAAGCAAGAGATGACGCAGACAAAGCATTATCGGACGCAAAACGAGAGCTTGAGAAAGCACAGGAAGTATCAGCCCGCGCAATTTCAGAAGGCAAAACCGCCCGCGCAAGGATGAATGACGCAAACGACAATTACAGCAGAATATTTGAGCAGATTATGAGCATGAGAGCGAAAACAGCCTCAGCAGTTCTTGAGCAGGAACGCGCAAAACTCAAGCACGGAATGCCCTGCCCCCTTTGCGGCTCATTGACTCACCCCTTAACGGCTCATAATGATTCAGGCGGTGAAAATCCTGATGACCTTTTCAGGCAGACAGAACTTCTTGAAGCTGAACTCAAACGGGCAAAATCAGCAGCAGATTCAGCGCAGAAATTTTTTGACAGTGCCGTAACAAACTGGAATGAAGCATCAGCAAATATCAGCGCGGCAGAACAGAAGCACAAGCAATGCAGTGAAAATTCTCCTGCCATGCGCGTAAAACTTAACGAATGCCATAAAGCACTCACTGACGCAATACGCCGTGCGGGGATCTCTTTCGATAATGACACTCACAGAATAATCACGCACGCACGCCAATGGTCAGCAAGAATTAAGGCTCTTGAAGACCGCATACAGTCTTTACAGCAGAAAATAGGCGAGATAAAAGCAGTAATAGTTTCTGACAATAAATCGCTTGCCGTTAAGTGCAAGGAGTTTCAGGCAATTGCAGAAGAGCTTGACGGCCTCGAAGGAACATTTTCGGAAAAACTCAGAGGTGAAAATTTTGACGGAGAAGAATCGTTGCGGCGTTCGCTGAGTCATTCGGGCGAAATTGAGACATTGAGAGCGGAACAGCAGAAACTAGCCCAGGAATCAGCCATGCTTAACGGGAAATTAGCGGGCATTCGTAATCAGCTTGACGCAAAACAGTCCATGAATCTCACGCATGAATCCTTTGAGGCAATAGAAGCACGAAACAGCCAGGAAGAAGAGAGGCTCAATACTCTTCATCAGGAAAAAGGCATATTGACACAGAAATTGCAGGACGTAAAAGACAGCGCGGAAAAAGTCAAAGCCCTTCAGAATGAATATGACAAGATGAAAGCAGAAGCAGAAGACTGGAAAATGCTATGCTCTCTGATAGGGTCGGCAAAAGGAGACAAATTCCGAATTTACGCGCAAAAAGTAACACTCGCTCTTGTAGTGAACAACGCAAACGATTACTTGAAGAAAATGAACGGCCGTTATACACTGATTCTTACGCCGGAAAGTGAAGAGCTTGAACTCAGCGTAAAAGACAGCGAGCAAGCCGGGATAATCCGCCCAACGTCAAATTTATCGGGCGGGGAAAAATTCATCATAAGCCTCGCATTAGCGTTAGGACTCTCGCAGATTTCCGGCAGCAGGGCACAAGTAGACTCGCTCTTTATTGATGAGGGATTCGGCTCACTCGATGAAGATGCACTGAACGCGGCACTTGACGCACTCGGAGAAATCAAGCGCGACGGAAGAATGATCGGCATAATCTCCCACATCTCAGGAATAAGCGAGCGAATCCCCGCAAGAATCAGCGTCATCCCAAAATCTGAAGGCACAAGCATTATCACCGGGCCGGGGTGTTCAGGTTCATCAAGAGTTTGACGGGATAATTTGAGCGTGATAGAATGCACTTTGTGATTCACGGGGCGTAGCGCAGTCTGGCTTAGCGCGCATGGTTCGGGTCCATGAGGTCGGAGGTTCGAATCCTCTCGCCCCGATAATGAGAAAACAAAGCGGGATTCCTTTTGAGGGAGTCCCGTTTTTTTTGCGCGGATTGTAATATAATAGGCTCATTCACAATTCACATCACAGAATCAGGGAAGGTGTTTATCACTATGGGGGTACGAAAGCCCGAAGACACTCGCAGCTTCGCATTATGCGCGCACGGCGGAGCGGGAAAAACATCACTCGCTGAAGCAATGCTTTTCGACAACGGAAATATTACCCGCATGGGCAATGTCCAGAACGGCAACACAGTAAGCGATTTTCAGTCCGAAGAACAGAAGCGCAACATCTCAATATCAACATCACTCCTCACACTTGAACGCAAAGGAAAAACATTCTACGTCCTCGACGCTCCAGGCTATGCAGACTTCACCGGCGAAATGAGCGCGGCAATCCGTGTAGCAGATACAGCCGTAATACTCGTAAGCAGCGTAGGAGGAATCGAAGTCCAGACCTCAAAAGCATGGGAGTACGCAGAGCATCACAATGCGCCCGTTTCGTTCGTAGTCTCAAAAATGGACAGGGAAAACGCAGACTTTGAGAAAGTTATTGCTGACATAAAATCTCAGTTCTCACAGAATGCTCTGCCCGTGTTTTTGCCGATTGGAGCAGGTGAGAAATTTACGGGTATCGTTGACGTTCTCAAAGGGAAATCATACACGTACAAACCTGACGGAACAGGCAAATTCACGGAGGGCGAAATCCCCGCAGATCTTGCTGACGAATCAGCCTCAGCGCGTGAAGCACTTGTTGAAGCCGCCGTTGAGATGGACGATGCTTTGATGGAGAAATATCTTGAGGGTGAAGAAGTTTCACAGGCAGATTTTGAGCGCACACTCAAGAAAGCAATTGCCGCAAAAAGAATCATGCCCGTTTTCGCACTCTCAGCAACCGCAAATATCGGTGTGCCTCAGTTTATGGATTTCGTAGCGGACTATTTCCCGTCCCCTGTAGACATCGGAGCAATTGACGCTGACGGAGCAAAAGCAGAGCCGAAAGTTGACGCGCCTTTTTCCGCATTATGCTTCAAGGTCATGGCCGATGCTTTTGTGGGAAAACTCTCGTTCATCCGCGTGTATTCGGGTACTCTCTCGTCAGAAGGAAGCAACATCTACAACGTCGACAAGGGCGAGGACGAACGCATATCATCATTCAAGCTCATGACGGGCAAAGACGGAAAAGACGTTAAGGAAGTAATAGCGGGGGACATAGTAGCAATCCCGAAATTACAGAGCGCAAAAGTCGGCAATACCCTCGCGACAAAGGGAGGATTTTCCGCGAAATTCCCGCCGATTGAGTTCCCCAAACCCGTCTACAGCGTTGCAGTAATCGCAAAAACCAGAGCAGACGAGGACAAACTCGGTACTGCAATATCACGAATACTTGAAGAGGACTGCTCGCTCACGTTCGAGAAAAACGCAGAGACACGCGACAATGTTTTATCCGGCATGGGAGATATGCACATCAACATAGTACTCTCAAAGCTCAAGGAACGCTACAATGTTGACCTTGACACAAAGACTCCTCAAGTGCCTTACCGTGAGACAATCCGCAAAATGTCAGAAGCTCAGGGCAAGCACAAAAAGCAGTCCGGCGGTCATGGGCAGTACGGCGATGTGTATATCCGTTACAGGCCGCTTGAGAGGGGCGAGGGCTTCAAGTTCATTGACAGCGTAGTAGGCGGTGCAGTCCCGCGCAACTTCATTCCGGCGGTCGAAAAGGGATTGCGTGAGTACATGACTTCAGGGCCTCTTGCGGGATTTCCTGTTGTTGACTTCAGTGCAGAGTTGTATTACGGCTCATATCACGATGTAGACAGCTCCGAAATGTCGTTCAAGCTCGCGACTCGTCTGTCGTTCCGCAAAGGAATTATGGACGCGAATCCCGTACTGCTTGAGCCTGTTATGGACGTTGAAGTTACAGTGCCGGATCAGTTTATGGGCGATGTTATGGGCGATTTCAACTCACGGCGCGGGCGTGTCATGGGCATGGAGGCTCACGGAAAATTGCAGGTCGTAAAAGCTCAGGTGCCTTTGTCGGAAATGTTCAGGTACGCGACTGATCTGCGGTCAATGACATCAGGCGAGGGATCATTCTCGATGGAGTACTCTCACTATGAGGAAGTCCCCGGCGACATCGCAAAGAAAGTTATCGCAGCTCACAAGAAAGAAGACGAAGAAGAGGAATAATCAGCTCGGAAATTTCCCCCTCCTCGAAACAAAACGGGGCGGGGAATTTTTTTGACAGCAGGAAAGGAGTCGCGCGAAAAATTTATGGACAGCGGCAATAAAGTTATCATCATCGGCAAAAATCATCATCACATTCTCGCAATGGCCCGCGTTTTCGGCGTGAACGGCATAAAGCCTTACGGGATTTTCGTAGGCATGTTCTCCGTCATGGGATTCGCCCGGCGTTCAAAGTACTGGCGCAAAGTCTGGTCAGCAAAAAATAATGCACAAGTCATTGACATTCTCAGGCGCGAATTTCAGAACGAGACGCAAAAGCCCGTAGTCATTCCGTGTTCCGACGCGGCCGCCATTGAGCTTGATAATCATCTTGATGAGCTGAGGCAGAAATACATTCTCGGCAGCTTCAATCATGAGCAGGGCAGAATCCCTCAGCTTATGGACAAATTCTCGCAGGTTGAGTTCGTGAAAAATAATCTCGGTCTCTGCATGGCCGAAAGTTTCATCATTAATCTTTCTGACGGGGAAATACCCACCGGGCTTCCGTTCCCGTGCATAGTGAAGCCGGTTGTCAGCGCGGAAGGCAACAAGGGCGACATCAGGAAGTTCGATGACACAGAAAGCCTCCGGGAATATCTCGGCGTTCTGAAAGCTAAAGGGTATGAGAGGATTCTTGCACAAAAATTTCTTGATATTGATTACGAGTTTTGCTTGTCGGGCTGCTGCGGGGAAATTATTTCTTACTTTGTCTCAAAAACTGTAAGGGCTTGGCCTATTGTCGGCGGTACTGGCTGCTGGGATAAAATTATGAATGAGACTGAAATACATGAGCTTTGCATTAACATTCTCAAGAAACTATCTTATGAAGGTTATTCAGGATTAATAGACATAGAATTTTTCAAGGTAGGCGAAAAAATATATTTATCCGAAATTAATTGGCGTAACAGCGCACGAGTCTTCATGTGCACCGGGACAAAAATATTTTACCCGCTCATATGGTACTGGTCAGTTACGGGGCAGTCCGAGAAGATTCAGAATATCCCCCTCACGACAAAGGATACATCACTATACGGAATGGACGAACGAAACGACATAGCCCACGTGATAAATTTAGGGCTAAATTCCGGGCGGCTATCTCTGCGCGAATGGGTGCGGGACGTAAAACGCTCGTGCAGTTTCTCGGCGTGGTACAGAGATGACAAGCTCCCGGCGTTTTGGAGTTATCCCTCGGCGTTGTTCCTCAGCCTTATTCCCCTCTGCGCAAAAGAGTTCATTAAGAAGCTGCTGAAGTGGAAATAGATTCGTCCCTCCTCAAAGCGGAAAGAGGAGGGAAATTTTTGGCTACATGAAGAAATACCGTATCACGAAAAGAAGCGCAACTAACGCAACTCCAAGCAGCCCGAAAAAGAACATATCTCCCATGAATGAAGCTCTCTTGCTGTCTTGGTTATCATTCCGGGGCTGTTCCTTAACACGTATCTTGATGTCTTTCGTTATAGCTATGTAGCCGCGTATTTCATCGCTGATTTTCACGTAGATAAATTTCTTCCCCTGAGTCTCTCTTATCTCGTCAACAGGGAATAACGGTTCTATGTCATTCTCAGAAAGATATTTGTTGACGACTGCGCTTGTTCCCTCGCCCTCTATCTGAACTCCGATAATATCCCCCGGCATAACTTCTGATGAGGCTTTTCCCTTCACGGGGTCAACTTGAGGATTGCACTTGATTATTGTACCCTCAAAATTTCCTTCTTTCTTGGCTTCTTCTCTTTCTTTTGCTTCCTTCTCAGCCTTCTCTTTTTCTTCCTGCTCTTTCTTCATCCGTTCGAGTTCTGCGGGTGAAGGCGGCAAAGGCTTTATGACTTTTGCGCGTTCAAGCTCTGGGCGTGCTATCGGTTCTGCTTCTGTTGATGAGCTGAATACACATTGCGCTATAGCCTCAAAGCTGCGTCGTACAATGCTCTCAAGTTGCCGTATTTTTACTTTCGTGTAATTCTCGTAAAGTTTCTTTTTCTCGTCAGTCGTGAGAATCTCTTTGAGTTTAGCCTGTAATTTTTCAGCCCAGTCTTTGTCAAGCGGTCCCATTGAAGGAAGGCTTTTCACGAAATTGCGCCAGTCTTTTCCGACTTCTGGTATTTGCCCGTTCGCGTAAGGTTTCGCAAGCCAGAATATCTGGAACACCGTCCGTCCCGTATTACCCTCGAATATCACGCAGAATCCTCCGCCCATATCACCTCTTGAAGGCGTAAACACCGATTTTATTCCGAGAAATTCGGGTGTCTCATTCTTCTTTACGGGTTCAGCTGGAGGCGGCATATCATCTTTCTTGCGTGATGACTCGGCCATGTCTTTTACGTCTTGTACTGTGAAAATTTCTTCCGGCATGATTCTTTACCTTGCTGAATAGCTTTTTGCGCTCCAGGATTTTCCGCGAGGAATCTCCCCCGATACGACTTCAAGATAACGGCTCATGCAGTGCGGGCATTTTCTGTCCGGCGATGATGAGTCATTCTCAAACTCCTTTTTGCACTCAAGGCATCTGAATACGGCCATGATTTTATGAATCCTCCTTGAAGGTTTTATATGACAGTGAACGCCTTGCATTATAGCCCGTAAAATATTTATGGGCAAATGCGTTTGATACGGCGCGAATCGAATCGGCAAAATCCGAAATAATTACGTAATATTTTTCACGGGTAATTCATTATAATATGCTCAATTTCACACAACAAAATTTTTCACGGAGGCTGTATCTTTGAGGCTGAAAAAATTTTCTGCAATCCTCTTCATCCTCTTTATATCCGCAACGTTGCTTCACGCTTCTGACATTTACGACTCAGAGCCGGGATTTTCTCCGTATTATGCCGGGTCAGTGAGAAGCGATGTGTTGTATGACGCGCTTGATGAGCTGAACTATGTACGATGGCTCATAGGAGTCCCCGATGATGTTGTTCTCGACTCTGAGATGACACGGAAGGCGCAGCACGGTGCAGTTCTCCTTGATGCTGTTGACAGGCTGACTCATACTCCGTCAAAACCTTCTGACATGAGCGACTCATTCTACAGCTTGGGCTATGACGCAACGACTCACGGAAATATAGCGGTCGCAAAAATGTACACAGGCTCAGAAGTTCAAAGCTATATGACTCTCAGTTACAGCACAAAAATGTACATGGATGACTCTGACAGCTCTAACATTTCCCGTGTAGGCCACAGAAGATGGCTAATGAATCCCCGCATGACACGAACAGGATTCGGCATAAGCACACGAAACGGATATGCAGTAACGTACGTTATTGATGAGTTTGACAGCAATTCTGACACTTTGAGCGAGGAAGAATACGCACGTTATCTTGAGTGGCTTGAATGGCCGATTTCGGATGAATATATCACATGGCCGGCATCAAAGCATTCACACCCCTTAACGTATTTTGACGCTGATACAGCATGGTCTGTTACGCTCAACAGGAATGTATTTGACACATGCACGGCTTCTTCTGTGGGAGTTATGTTAGTCCGAGAGTCTGACGGTGAAACTTGGCATTTCGGCGCGTCTGGCAATGACGGATATTTTAACGTCGCAGATGACTCTGTAGCGTATGACCAGTGCATAATATTCCGCCCTGACGGTGTGAGCGGTTATTCATCGGGTGAAACATGGAGCGTATATATCACGGGGCTTAACAGGTCAGACGGCAATTCAGGAAGCATATCATACAGCGTAACATTCACGGACACTTCAACAGGCTACGAGGAAGATTTGCCCGCAACAACTCAGAACGGCTCAAAGAGTTCGGGCGGCGGAGGATGTGAGTCGGGATTCGGAGTTTATGCCGTGATTCTCCTGTTTATGCCCGCAGTAATCAGACGGAGAAAACTTGCTGTGATTTTGGCGTTGTTGATGATAGTTGTGATTGTGCCTTCGGTTTTTGCTGACGAAAATATTTACCTCACGAGGCCGGAATTTTCACCCTACAAAGCCGGCTCAGTAAGGCGCGAAATTCTGAACGAGGCATTAGCGGAACTCAATTATGCCCGCTGGCTTTCAGGAGTCCCGAACAACGTAACACTCAACGAGGAATATACACGGCGCGCGCAAATGGGAGCGGTATTGCTTGACGCTAACGACATACTGACTCACACGCCCGAAAAGCCTCATGACATGCCTGAAAATTTCTACGAGCTGGGATATGACGCGGCATCACACGGAAATATAGCGTACTACAAAGTCTACAAAGGCTCAAAAGTTTACGGAGCTTTGCGGCTCAAAGACACAACGAAAATGTACATGGAAGATACAGACGGGCATAATGTCGGCGCGTTAGGCCACAGGAGATGGATAATGAATCCGCGCTTAAAGCAGGTTGGATTCGGAATAAGCACGCGGCTCGGATATTCAGTAACGTATGTGATTGAGGAGTTCCCGATAAAGAAGCAGGAACTTTCACGCTCGGAATACGCAAAATATCTTGACTGGCTGAAGTGGCCGATTGATGACGAGTTCATCACGTGGCCTTCAAGCAAGCGCCCTCACCCGTTAAGCTGGTTTGAGGCAAAAACAGCATGGTCAGTAACGTTAAACCGGAATGTTTTTGACGAATGCAACCCCGGCTCTGTGAGCGTGATAATGACTCGTATTGATGACGGAAAAATGTGGAGATTCGGCCATGCGGGGAATGACGGATATTTTGAGGTCGCCCCGAATAACGTAGCATATGATGAATGCCTGATATTTTGCCCCGATGACATAAAGCGGTATAGTCCCGGTGAAACATGGCGCGTTGATGTTCACGGACTCAAACGCAAAGACGGCAGGCCGGGAAATCTCTCGTACATAGTGAGCTTCACGAGATGACACAAGGAATCCCGCGCAAATTTTCACGCGCTGGAAAATATATTAGGAGGTAAGATTTTCCATGAAGAAACACGCAGTAATACTCGCAGCAGCAGTACTCGCAGTATCGGCACTCGCAGCATTTGCCGCAACGGACGCACTTGTAGGAGCATGTATCTACAAGTTCGATGACACGTTCATGACGGGCGTACGAAACGCAATGCGCGCACAGATGGACAAAGAAGGCGGAGAACTCGAAATCGTTGACAGCCAGAACCGCCAGCCCACGCAGAACGATCAAGTTGACGCGTACATCTCAAAGGGCGCGAATGCTCTCATCGTCAACCCCGTAGACCGCACAGCCGCTCAGCCCCTCATGGAGAAAGCAAAAGCTGAGAATCTCCCCATCGTTTTCGTGAACCGCGAACCCTATGAGGAAGTCATGAAGGCTTATGACAAAATCTGGTACGTAGGCGCAAAAGCTGAGGAGTCCGGCACACAGTCAGGGCAGATAATCGTAGACTACTTCAAGGCAAATCCCAAAGCTGACAAGAACGGCGACGGAAAAATTCAGTACATCATGATTCGCGGCGAACAGGGACATCAGGACGCAACATTACGCACAGAGTATTCACTCAAAGCCATAAAGGACGGCGGATTTGACGTTGTAGAGCTCGGCAATGACACAGCGAACTGGGACAAAGTTCAGGCGACCGACAAAATGAAGGGCTTTATCTCCGCTGTAGGTGTCGACAACATCGAGGCAGTACTCGCAAACAATGACGATATGGCACTCGGAGCAATCGAGGCACTCAAGGCAGAAGGCTACAACATGGGCGACGCAAGCAAGTACGTACCCGTTGTAGGAGTTGACGCGACAGCACCCGCGCTTGAGGCCATGAGCAAAGGCGAGATGCTTGGCACAGTGCTTAATGACGCGGACAACCAGGGATTCGCGGCTGTGAAAGTTGCAGTAGTCGCGGCAGATGACAAGCCCGTAACAGAGGAGTCAATCGGCTACAAGATCACGGACGGAAAATATATCTGGATACCCTACAGACCCGTTACAGTCGAAAACTACAAGCAGTTCATGAAATAAGCAGAAGTGTTAATCATTGCCCCCGTTTGATTTGCGGCGGGGGTTTCTTTTAATGGAAGAGGTGATTTTTTTGCGTAAAGTTTTTGTTACAGCATTGATACTCGTGCTTGCTTTTGCTTCATGTTCTTTTGCTGACGGCGTGAAAATCGGCTCATGTATTTACCGCTTCAGTGATGCTTTCATGCTGAGATTCAGAAACGCAATGTCATCCGAAAGCACCAAAGAAGGAGCAGAGTTAGTACTCGCAGATTCACAGAATGACCAGGCGACTCAGGATTCGCAGGTTGACGAATTCATAGCAAACGGCGTAAACGTCCTGATCATTAACCCTGTTGACCGAATGAAGTCCCAAAGCATAATCGACAAAGCAAAATCAGCGGACATTCCCGTAGTATTCATCAACAGAGAGCCTCCCGCAAGCATTCTCAGCACGTACAGCAAAGCATATTACGTAGGGGCAAAGGCAGAAGAGTCCGGGATTGAGGCAGGAGAAATCATAGCGGCATACTTCAAGTCCCACCCAGAAGCCGACAAGAACAAAGACGGAAAATTACAGTTCGTTATGCTGCGCGGTGAAAACGGACATCAGGATATGATTCTCAGGTCAAGATATTCTGTCGAGGCAATAAGCAAAGCAGGCATCCCGCCCGTAGAAATTGCCGGAGCAATCGCAAACTGGGACAAACTGCAGGCCATGAACATAATGAACGCTTTTATCATGTCAATCGGCCCTGAGAATATAGAGGCAGTAATCGCTAATAATGATGAGATGGCATTAGGAGCGGTTGAGGCACTGAAAGCGAATGACTACAACAAGGGCAGTGCTGAGATGTACATTCCTGTTGTAGGTGTTGACGCAAACGCCTCGGCACTTGACGCGATGGACAGAGGCGAAATGCTCGGTACTGTGCTTAATGACGCAGACGGCCAAGGAGCTGCGGCGGTGAAACTTGCGGTAATGCTCGCAAAAGGTCAGGACGTAAGCAAAGAAGTTACAGACGGTAAATATATCTGGATTCCTTACCAGAAAATTGCAAGGGGTGAGAAGAAGTGAGCGAATATTTGCTTGAGATGAAGAATATCACAAAGACATTCCCCGGCGTTAAGGCTCTCGACAACGTAAACCTGAATGTCCGTCCGGGCACAGTTCACGCGCTCATGGGTGAAAACGGAGCGGGGAAATCTACGCTGATGAAATGCCTTTTCGGGATATATGAGCCTGACGGAGGAGAAATTTTCCTTGAAGGGAAGAAGGCCGAAATACATTCAGCGCGTCAGGCAATGGACAAAGGAATCGCAATGGTACATCAGGAGCTTCACCCGATAAGATTCCGTTCGGTCATGGAGAATGTTTATCTCGGAAGATTCCCCGGCCATTTCGGAGTCGTTGACCACAAAGCGATGTACGAGAAGACAAAAGCACTCTTTGAGGACTTAGAGCTTGATGTTGATCCATTAGCGTTGGCGGGTGAACAGTCAGCGGCGATTTTGCAGATGATGGAAATTGCGCGCGCTGTTGACATGAAAGCAAAGATAATCATTCTTGACGAGCCTACATCATCATTATCTGACAGGGAAGTAGATCACCTCTTCAAGATAATCAACCGTTTACGCGCACAGGGAGTCGCATTCGTCTACATTTCGCACAAGATGAAAGAGATATTAGAGATTTCAGACGAGATTACGGTTATGCGTGACGGAACATATGTAGGAACATGGCCGGTAACAGACTCAAACGGCGAGAAGCTCACGATTGACTTCATCATTAAACAGATGGTAGGCCGCGAGATGACAAATCAATTCCCCGTCAGAGAAGGCAAACCGTCAGAAGAAGTTGTGCTGAAAGTTGAGAATGTCTGTTCCACCGCAAGAAAGTCATTCCAGAATGTGAGTTTTGAGTTGCACCGTCAGGAAATTTTAGGCATCGGCGGTCTTGTAGGTGCTCAGAGGACGGAATTTGTAGAGGCATTATTCGGACTCAGGGGAATCGCGTCAGGAACAATCACCCTCAACGGAAAAACTTACGTCAACAAATCACCGGGCTTTGCGAAATCACGCGGGCTTGCATTGTTGACGGAGGAACGCCGCGCAACGGGTATATTCGGAATCCTTCCCATTCTCGAAAATACCGTTATTGCACATCAGAAACATTATGCACATTTCGGAGTCCTGAATGACTCAAGGAGACGCGCTGACGCTGATACGGAATGCAAAAAGCTCAATGTCAAAACACCCTCGCTCAACACGTTAATACAGAATCTTTCAGGCGGTAACCAGCAGAAAGTTCTGATTGCACGCTGGCTTCTCACGAACTCGGACATACTCATACTTGACGAACCCACAAGAGGAATTGACGTAGGAGCAAAGTACGAGATCTACAACATAATGTTAGAGCAGATCGCGCAGGGGAAATCAATCATCATGATTTCGTCCGAAATGCCCGAATTAATGGGAATGTCAGACCGTATCATGGTAATGTGCGAGGGACGCGTTACAGGCTTCCTCAACAAGGGAGAATACACGCAGGAAAAAATCATGGCACTTGCGACTCAGTTTGCCGGGCGCAAGGACACATCAGCAGCATAACAAGGAGGATTAATCATAATGGCGGAAAAATCACGTTCAAAGCGTCTCATGACAATCGGGGGATTAATATTCCTCGCGCTTGGGATAATACTGTATTTCGCAAAAGAACCGATGGGACTTAACAGGAAGATTTACGACCTGCCTATATTCCTTATCATCATCGGCGTATGTTCCGCGCTGAAAGGCTACATGTCAAAAGACAAGACAGAGGAAGAAGCAGCATTAGCGGGAAAAACATTCGCGGAATTTCTGACGAACAACGCAATTTTGCTCGCAATGCTTGTGCTTGTCGTTGTGATTTGCATACTTCAGCCGAGATTTATGCAGATACGAGTCGCGCTTGATATTCTGACTCAGTCGTCCACAAAATTAATCATGGCATTAGGGATATGCTTCACGCTGTTAATTGCAGGCACAGACCTTTCAGCGGGGCGAATGGTAGGACTCGCGGCGGTAATTTCGGCCTCAATGATGCAGACAGCGACATACGCAAACAGATTTTTCCCGGATCTGCCTCAAGTCGCTGTGTGGATGCCGATAATCATCGCTATAATTGCGTGCATGGTATTCGGAGCGTTAAACGGATTCTTAGTCGCAAAATATGACATGCACCCGTTCATAGCGACTCTTGCTGTTCAGGTCATAATTTACGGCGCGTGCTCTCTGTATTTCGACATGCCCCCGAACAACTCTCAGCCCATCGGAGGAATTAGACCCGATTTCGCGCAGTTAGGGCAGATGAGACTGTTCAGCGGAATATACAGAGGCTTCCCCGGCATAAGCATTTTGATTCCGATTGCGGTTGTGATTTGCGTCATAATCTGGTTCATTCTCAACAAGACAGTGTTCGGGAAAAACGTCTACGCTATCGGCGGAAACCGTGAGGCGGCAGTTGTGGCGGGAATTAACGTATTCCGCAACATCATGGGAATCTTCATTCTTGCGTCGTGCCTTTACGGTATCGCGGGCGTTCTTGAGGCGGCGAGGACAGCAGGAGCTACGAACAATTACGGGAATGGCTACGAGCTTGATGCTATTGCGGCGTGCGTTGTCGGCGGTGTCTCGCTTAACGGCGGTATCGGCAAAGTCGGCGGAATCATCATGGGCGTGCTGATCTTCACGATAATACAATACGGCTTGCAGTTCATCAACGTGTCGCCTATGTGGCAGCAGGTAATCAAGGGCGTAATCATAGCGGTTGCGGTTGCGATTGACCTTACGAAATACCGCAGGAAGTAAAAATTTTTTGCGGATGAGATAACGTTTTGCCCTCTGTCAAAATTTGGCGGAGGGTAATTTTTCAGAAATCAGGAAGAAGAAATCAATCATGATGTACACATATTCGTTTGAGCTTGACGAGACGGACAAGAAATTTCTTGAGGCTTACGCGGAAGAAATCGGAGAGTCCATCGGCGAAATGGCAAAAAGATTCATGCTTGAATATGTTCAGGACATCATAGATGCAAGAGAAGCTGATAAAGCATTGGCAGAATATCTTGCTAATCCTGTGAGTTACAGGCTCAATGATGTAATAAACGAAATAAATGAAAACTTAGTATACACTTCAAGAAATTAGAAAGGAGAATCACACATGCTTGAAGAAATGTACGAAGCATACGGAAAAATTTTCGGCTCGGACTCAGTTGCAGAACCGTTCTTTTCACCCGGAAGAGTCAACCTAATCGGCGAACATACAGATCATGAAGGAGGCTGCGTATTCCCCTGCGCTATAGATTACGGAATTTACGCCCTCGCACAGAAAAACTCTCTCGGAAAATTGCGGCTTTACTCAATGAATTTTGACGGAGATTATGACTCACCGTTTGAGATTGAGTACGACAGAATCACAGAGAAATTACCCGGCCCGCGCTCATGGGTGAATTATCCCTTGGGAGTCGTAAGCGCGCTCAGGAGTCATTGCAACTCATTTTTACACGGCGTTGATATTCTGTATTATGGCAATCTTCCTGACGGGGCGGGACTCTCATCTTCAGCAGCTATTGAGGTTTTGACGGCAAAAATCTTCAGCGAGCTTTTAGGGTTTGGGATTGACGGAGTAAAAGCGGCGTTATACTCTCAGGAAGCGGAGAATAATTTTGTCGGAATGCGCTGCGGAATCATGGATCAATTCGCCGTAAGCATGGGCAAAAAGAATCACGCAATACTCCTGAACTGTTCAACGCTCGAATATTCATACGCACCCGTTCAGCTTGGCACAAAGAAAATCATCATCACAAACTCAAATGTACCTCATTCCCTCGTAGGAAGCGAGTACAATTTACGCCGTCAGCAGTGCGAGAAAGCATTAGCCGACATAAAGAGAGTCCGCGATATCTCATGCCTCTGTGATTTGACCGTGAATGAGCTTGACGAACTCTCGTACACCGTGAAAGACCCCGTGAATTTGCGCCGCGCTGTTCATGCAGTCAGCGAGAACGAACGCGCCAAAAGAGCAGCTGACTCCCTCATGGCCGGAGATCTTCTCACGTTCGGGAGACTCATGAACGCATCACATGTATCACTGCGCGACAATTACGCCGTAACAGTTCCAGAACTCGACATATTAGCGTCTCTTGCGTGGGAATTTCCCGGCGTTATAGGCTCAAGGATGACGGGCGGGGGATTCGGAGGCTGCACGGTGAGCATTGTTGACGGTGAACGCGTAAATGACTTCAAGAATCATATCGGCTCAGAGTATGAGAGGCTGACAGGGAGAAAAGCAAGTTTCTACGAGACAGGAATAACAGACGGCGCAGGAAGAATCAGCTAGGAGCGATTGATATTGCACTCATCATCAGAGCCGGCATTAACGCACGTGTACATGTGGACGGAACACGGCTGGGAACACGTTACAGCAGAGGTGTTTGCGAAAAAATATCCGGGAGGCAAAGAATCACGCCCGCAGTGTGTGTGTTGGCTTTGCGGGCAGGCTGTTAATTTCTCAAAAGGTTCATCAAAAGTGCGGCCATACTTCAAGCACCGTGATGAAGACGACAAGTCTTGCCCTGACCGTGTATCAAGAGACTCCGCAAACATAACGCTAGATCCTAAGCATCGTGAATTGCCGTTGCACATTGTAGTCAGCGAAAACAGTTTTACATTGTGGCTTGGATTCATCTATATCCCGTCAGATATTTTTGACACCCGTCAGCATCATACAATAAAAATTGTCATATCAAACAATATTGCGGCACACAGCTTTAAGAGGCTTCATGGCGGAATAACATATCTTGATGTCGGAAATCAGCCGTCAAATGATTATCTTGTTGATGTCAGTGAAGACTTGGGAAAATTCTGCCCTAACCGTGAAAGCAGCGTCAGTTTCTCAAGCATAAGCGGAGTTGATTTCAAAAGGGGAAGCGTTTTCGACAAAATTACGGGGATAAAAGTCCCTCTTTACGGCGATGTTCAGCCCGGAAGAAAATATTACATTCTCACGCGCAAGAAAATAGCTCATAATGCTGATGTTGTTACACGCAAGATTCTTTATTCGGGAGGCTGGCTGATATATGAAGCTGAAGCGCAAAGACTTTCGAGAGGCGCCGCAGAATTTTTCATGAAGTTCGGCTGCAGGCTTACGGATTCCCCGCTTGAGATAAATATGATCTGGCCTGTTCACGCTGAAATCCCTTACGCTTTCATATACTCCGGGGATTACGCTGTGTTTCACATTAAGGGTATGCGTGATATTCATGTCAGAATTTATCCGGGGACAAGAAAGCCTGATTACTATTGCGGCGGCCATGTCATGAAGATATTTCCTGATGAACGGCATCAGCAGATGATTTACGCAGGATCATTCCGCGTCATAAAGTACAGTTACTTGTGGAGGAAAGAGCTTCAGCGAAGGACATCGCCCCCTCGTGTTGAAGTGAGAGACGGCGAAAACAGAATCATAGAACCGGGAGAACATGCGCAGCTTCCTGGCGGGAAATCCATAACAGTAACAGGAGAATTTGACGGCCATGTAATTACGCGCATTGACGGCAGAATCACAGGCAGATACGAACTGCGTTCCGGCGGGAAATTCACGCTCCCTGATGTTTGTTACGGGCTTCATGTCTCAGTCCTGCAGGGGCTTGATGAGGTATTCAGCGCGTCATTCAGGAAGGATGAAGACTCTGACGGCGAATTACTGTCGCGGCTTTGCAGGTTCAGGGAAAATCTTGTTCCTTTGCCGGGCTTTATCTCTTCTGTTTACGGAAAATTATCGGGCTTCCCTAAGGTCAAAGAATGGATTTTACGTTCAGCAAGAAGAGGATCAATCCCGGAACGCTCGCTCAAGCTCCTGAAAAAATATATTATTGGCATGGGTGAGTAAGCCACCTCACGGATAAAGCCGGAGGCTTTCAGAGAAGTATGGTACACGGACTAATGTCTGAACACGCTTGTTACCGCTTCAGAATACCCTTATTCACTGGGGCGTGCTTACTCGCCTCTACCCGGTAGAGCATTGCTACTCATCCGCTTACTTTTTACGGCTTACTCCCACACCTCATGTTTTGGCAATTTTTATGCGAAAATCGCAAGGGCGACATGCCAGCCCGGAACGGCTCTAAGACCGTTAGTTATTTATCCGTCCTGATTTTACTCAGAACGCCCATTTGAAATGTGTTAGTATTGTAAAAAAGAAAGGGGAAAAAGTGAAGCAGCGCACTTCCTCCACATAACTAAAGCTAGGGGTATCCGCGTGCGAGTTTTGATGAATCATGAATTACATCGAGCTTCTCAATGATGACGAAATACTAGAGGTTTGCAGGATAATCACAGCTAAGAAACTCAGGGAGATTTACACGACCAATCCCAGATCTTTCAACAAGCTGATGCGCGGTTACAGACCCGACAAGCTGACAGATGAGCAGGCTTTTTCGTTTATCGTCAAGAACAAGGAGCAAAAATTTGCGGCTGAAATGTTCAATCGTTTTACTGCTAAGATAATGGCCGATTTTGCCAGCGTTCAGAGAAAACTTCAGGACAATGGCGCGAGTCAGTCATCAGCATTTATTGAAACGCTTGCTGAAAGTCCTTTTTCGGGTAATATCGGCTTGTATTTCAGGCTCAAGGGTGAGGAATGCACGCCGGAAAAATTGGGCGCGGTTGAGTATGCTATGTATTTGCGCCGGATTAACGGTGAGAATATTCACAGGATAAATACGCTTGAAGCAGAATGTTCCGAACTGAGAAAAGCAGCGTCTGAGTCAGAAGATAAAATCTCGCAGGTGAAAAGTGATTTGCATGGTGATATTCAGAAACTGGCCTCAGCGTTAGAGCGTTTCATGAACGAATCAGACGGCAGACTAAGTGCTGTCATTCCGAAAATTGAGAGCATAATCAGCGAGCAGGAGTCAATTCTTTCGTCAGCAAATGAAGCACCCTATGACGAATCGAACTTCACAGAAGGAAGAGCAGCGAATGAATGCAAAGTTTACGCTAACCGTGATGAATGTCTTGAAGCGCTTGAAGACAGCCTGAAGAAAGCCGGAGTCAGAAATTCCCGCGCAAAGTATCTTTCACTCTTCATGTATTCAGCTTTTGCCCGTAAAATACCTCTTCTCCTCGCAGGCCCTGACAGCAGCGCAATAGCAGAAGCATTTTCCCTGACTGTATGCGCTCAGACTCCCGGAATACTTCATTGTGAGGGAGATTTTTCGCGGCACTCACTCATTCAGTGCAGGGAGTCAAAATCGCCTGTAGTCGTCATTGATGGGATATTCCGTCATGACTGGTATCCCGGAGTCGTTGATATGATGTCGCGAAGGGAGAAATTCTGCATCGCTGTTCACCCTTTCGCCGATGACTTGAAACTTGAGTCCCCCGGCCTAATGGATTACTGCCTTCCCGTGATTACGGCCATATTTGCAGAAAGATTCCCGGAAGGAAATTACAGGGCGGGGCGTATGTCAGACTCATTGCGTGATTTCGTGCGCAGAAAGCCGGAAAAAGACACGTACAGAGATTTTCTTGCTGAATTGGGCGCAAGTCCTCTTGCTGAGAATATAATCGCTGAAATAATTTCTGACATAAGAGACATGGCCGGAGCAGATTCCGACGGAGAATTTATCTTCATTCTTTATCCTGCTGCTTATCTTTGCGGGAAAATTAATGCTCTCAGAGAATCGAAAGCTGTAAATATCT
Source organism: uncultured Fretibacterium sp. (assembly GCA_946183145.1). GTDB lineage: Bacteria > Synergistota > Synergistia > Synergistales > Aminobacteriaceae > JAFUXM01. The sequence goes on from CAMGZM010000015.1 coordinate 49,363, forward strand.
CAACAGACACAAGAAGGCTGCTTGAACGTTCTGGGGGCTTTGATGAACGGCCTTATTGATGACATAGCAAAAGAATACGGCATAAATCGCGGACTCGGCGAAACAAAATTGTCGTGGCTCTCGAGGGTAATATACTCTCTTTCAGGTCAGGCGGGATATTCATCGCTGTGGGATTTTCAGGAAGACTCAGACCCGCCGAATGAGCTTCACTTCAAGCAGAGAGTCAGAAATATTTACAGCAGCTTCACGGACATATACCCGCAAATCAGGGTGAATTTCCCGGACATCAATAACATCACAGAAGAGATATACAGGCTTATGAGCTCAGCGGGATATATTTGGCGCAAGGGGAACAGAGTCTGCGCTCCGCTTTACAGGACTGCAAGAGGGGGAAAATATGTATTTGTTCGCGGCCATGCTCCAGGCGAAAAAATTTCAGTCAGCGGCCTTGGCTGTTACATTCCCGCAGGAAATTCATCACATACTGACTGCACATTGTCGGAAATGTTCGGGCTTTATCTTGATGATGAGAATTTTCCGGCGGTGAAATATTATCCTGACGGCGAAACAGTAAAGATGACTCTGAAAAATTTTCCGTATTACCATAAAAATTTTCTTGAGCTTTTCACGTGGCCGGCATTCCCGCATAGTTCACACAGAATAATGAACGCGGATATTTTCACAGGCATAAAGAATATACTTGAAAGCAAAGGCTGTATTTTTGAGAGGCAATGCGTGTAAAATATTTCGCCAGTCTCAACTATAATATTTGCGTGAAAGGAGCTGCAACAAAAAAGTAATGGACAATATCATTCAGGAAATCACATCAGCGTTAGACGCAAAGAGCGGAGAGAACATAATCGCGTTAGACCTCAAGGACAAAGGCGGGCTTGCGGATTCGTTCGTTCTTGTTACGGGAAATTCTGAGACTCACATGAGGACTCTTTCTGAGACTGCTGAAGAGATTCTCACGCGCTCGGGGAGAAAATGTCGGATTGAGGGCGAGCACAGTTTAAACTGGAGATTACTCGACGGCGGGGACGTAGTTGTTCATGTTTTCAGCCACAAGGGAAGAGATTTCTACAGGCTCGAAAGACTCTGGGAGGAATAATTTTTCCCCTCTTGACTCAGAATCAGGAGGGGAATTTTTTTGCGCTCTTACAGTCTGCTTGCGAGGTCGTCAACGCGCCTTGATTTTTCTTCAAGCTGTATTTTTGCGCGGTAATCCTCAAGGAAGCTGCGGGCTTCTTCATGGCCTTTGTCGGCGGCTTTCTGAAGGTAGCTCACTCCCTCGGATTCGTAGCCTCTGTTGACGAGATTGCGTCCGAGTTCATATTGAGCTTCAGTATCACCATTGAGGGCGGCTTGTGCAAGTTTTTCGTTGCGCTCGCGTTTCTCTTTATCTTCTTTTTCTTTTTGACGCTTCCCGAACACTGAAAGAAGATATGGGAACAACAAAACGATTCCGGTCCACATAGCCAAAAAATCACCCTTGAATAATCCGCCAACAGCACCAATAGCACCAATCATGGCCAAAACGACAATAACACATCCGCAACCTAATTTTGCATCATCATCCATGTGATAAAATCCCCCTTGACGATAAAATTAGCTGTAATGATAACTTATAAGGGGGGGAGGGGGGGCAAGCAGTAAGTAATTTATGCAATAGCTATTGACTGAATGATTTTATGTCCTTATCGGGGACTTTGTGAAGGAAAATAAATTTTTACCCCTCCTGAGAATTTTTACGGGAGGGGATTTTGTTACTCAGCTGACGACTCAGCCTCTGCTTTGTATTTGCACTTAGCGCAGTATATCGTTGAGCCTCTTCGGTATAAATCTTCTCCGCATTCCGGGCATTTTTCACCCGCAGGACGATTCCACGAAACATAATCGCATTCAGGATAACGCGAACAGCCGTAAAACGTTCTCCCCTTTTTGCTCTTGCGCTGTACTATGTCGCCTTCTCCGCATTTGGGGCATGTTACGCCGATTTTGCTCAAGATGGGACGGGTATATTTGCACGCCGGATAATTTGAGCACGCAATGAACTCCCCGAATCTCCCGCGTTTTTTCACTAAGTCATGGCCGCAATCCGGGCATAATTCGCCGATTGGTTCAGGTTCAGGCAATGGGACTTTGGGCGCGTCTTCTGCCTCATTGAGAGTCGCTGAAAATTCTCCCCAAAATTCGCTCACTACATCGAGCCATTTCCGAGAGGCTTCTTCTACCTCGTCAAGCTCTTTTTCCATCTGAGCCGTAAATCCTGCGTCAACGATTGATGACAAGTCTTTGCGGTTGAAGTACTGCGCTAAAAATTCGTCAACCGTCAAGCCCAGTGCTGTCGGGTAAAATCTCTTTTCCTCGTTCTTCTCGATATATCCGCGGGACTCTAACGTTCCTGCTATTGTCGCGTATGTTGAAGGCCGTCCGACTCCGTTCTCCTCAAGCGTCTTGATTAATCCGGCCTCCGAATATCTTGCGGGCGGTTTCGTGTACTTCTTTTCGCTCTGAATGTCATTGAGAGTCAGAATTTCCCCCGATGAAATTTTCTCCAGTTCGCTCCCTTTAAGGTCAAGAGGCCACAAGAGGCTCCATCCGTCAAAAACTAATGTCTCGCCTTCCTGCTTTAACGTTACGCGGCCTGCTTCAGCTTTGAGGGTTGATTTTGCGGTTATTGCCGGGGTCATCTGGCTTGCTGTGAATCGTCTCCAGATCAGCGAGTAAAGTTTGTGCTGCTCAGGCGTAAGAGTCCCTTTCAGCGATTCGGGCGTTAATGTTATGTCGGTCGGGCGTATTGCCTCGTGCGCGTCCTGAATTTTCGCCTTGCTTGATGAGCCGTAAACATTCGGGTTTTTCGGCAGATAATCCTTCTTGTAGTGCGAGAAAATATACTCACGGCATGACGCTATAGCCTCGTCGGAAATCCTGAGGCTGTCAGTTCGCATATACGTTATGAGTCCTATATGGCCGCGCCCGGGAATGTTCAGGCCCTCGTACAATGCCTGCGCGATTCTCATCGTGTGAGCTGGTACAAAGCTGAGTTTTCTTGATGCTTCCTGCTGCAACGTGCTTGTTCTGAACGGCGCGGGGGCTGAGTGAGGGCTGTTCTTTGATTTGAACTCCGTAACAACAATCTCATTTGCTTTTATCTCCGCAATAATCTCATTTGCTTTTTCCTCCGTGTCAATCAAAAGCGGCAATGTACCTTTCAGCAATGATTTTCCGTCAAGTTTATAGGGCTTAAGCTCGTATTTCCTCCCGTCATTCTCAGAAAACGCCGTAATCACAAAATACGGATCAGGTACAAACGACATAATTTCCCTCTCACGCTCACAGATGAGATTCAGCGCGACAGACTGAACACGCCCTGCCGATAACCCGTAACGGATCTTCTTCCACAGCAGAGGGCTTAACGTATATCCCACAAGCCTGTCAAGAATCCTTCTGGCCTGCTGTGCGTCAACTTTGTTAGTGTCAATATAGTCCGGGTTCTGAACAGCGAGCTTCACGGCATTTTCTGTTATCTCGTAGAATCTCACGCGGCATTTCTCAGCTAAATTCACTCCGAGAATGTCGGCCAAGTGCCACGCAATAGCTTCACCCTCTCTGTCAGGGTCAGAGGCAAGGAGAATATTTTTTGCGGATGACGCTAGTTTGAGAAGCTCATTCTTGAGGGCGGCTTTTCCCTTAACGAGTATGTATTCAGGCGTAAAACCGTTGTCGATGTCTATGGCCATTCTGCTTTTGGGAAGGTCTTTCATGTGGCCTTTGCTGGACTTGACGACATAATTTTTTCCGAGCATGTTCGAGAGGGTAGCGGCTTTTGACGGAGACTCAACGATGATTAGAGTCTTGTTTGTCGATGAAGTTTTTGATGAGGATTTTGCGCCTGCCTTTTTGGGTTTTGCGGAAGATTTTGCGGCGGCCTTCTTAGTTTTTGCTGACGGAATTTTTGACGGTGATTCGGAGCTGTCAGCCTTCTTTTTTCTCGCGGGGGTTTTAGTTTTTGCTGCTGGAATTACGGTTGATATTGCTGACTCTTCAGGCTCTGACTCTAAAGCGGCCTTTACTCTTTTTGACAATGCTTTTTTCTTTGCGTCCTCTGTTTTTGGTGAGGATGCTTTTCTCACAGGTGAAATTTTGATTACCCCCAATTGCAATTTTTGAACAGAGTAATTTATATCACATTTTTAGAATATAATTAGTGAAATTTTCTCAGGATGTGAATTTTATCGTGCGTTTTATCGGCTCACTCATAAAATACTTGATATATATCTCCGTCATAACTGTTGCGGCGGGAGTCGCTCTCTTTTGGTTCGACACAGGCTCATGGCTCGTACACCCTCTTGCGGAACGTGCCGGGAGTTTCTTTCTTTCACCAATGAAACTCAAAATCCAGAACGTAAACGGCTCTCTGCGTAACGGCTATTCACTTGACGGCTTGAGACTCTTTTCGGGCGACAAAGATCTGCTCACTCTCAATCATTTCTCCGTGAGTCCTGACTGGGATTTAGTGCTTGCGGGCATGGACGGACTCCCCTTCATCAGGTCTCTCAACGTGAACGGAGTCAGCACTGACCTTGACAGCGTTATGATGATAGCTTCAGTTTTTCCCCCGTCATCAGAGAACAAGCCCGAACCAGTCGCAGAACCTTTTGACCTGAGACTCAATCCTGCAAACATTTCCGTGAAGGATATATTTTTCGGGAGTCCATATGCTAATCTCAAACTTGACGCGTTGACTCTCAATGAGTCCGGGAAATTCCTCCTTGACGCAAAACTATCATCACGCGACAACGTATTACCCTTGAGGGCGAATGCGAGTCTCAATCTCTCACGGCTTGAAGTCATGAACTCCGATATACGGATAGGCTCAAAAGGAACGGGGAAAATTGTCGGGAAATTACAGCCCGTTGACGCAAAATTATTCCTGACTGCTATACAGCTTGGTGATTTCACGAGGCTAATATCACCCGACATGAAAGCATCAGGACGGATTGACGCGAAAATCACCGCAAAGGACAATGACGGAGCAGTTTCAGCTTCAGGAGTCGTATCAATGCCGCGCGCTGAAGTAATGAACATACCGCTGAATTTCCGGCTTCCGTTTACGTGGAACGGCAAAAACATTTTCACGCTTGATGACGCTTCACTAAGCACAAAGGCGGCGGGAATCTCTCTCAGCTTATCGGGCGACATTGAGCGGATGAGATTTTCGGCAAAAGGCGAGGGCAAAAATATATCTCTCACAGAAATAGGGAGTCTCTTTGCTCCTGACGTGAAACTTAAAGGTGAAAACGGCCATGTGAAATTTGACGTTGCAACAGAGTACACAGAAGACGTTATGAAGATGCTTCTTCAGCGCACAAGGGCATCAATCGCGGCAAATATCCCCTCAGTTACGGCGATGGGCATAAAGACAGCGGAGAATCTCACAGCAAACGTGAAACTTATCCCCAATCAGCCGCCAAAAATCGCGATGGGCGGAAAAGCATTCGGGGGAAAAATTTTCGCGCGCGGCGAGGCAACAGAAGACTCTGAAGGCAATATTCTCCCTCACAGCGTCATAATGTCTATTGTCGGGCTGGATCTTCCGTCAGTAATCGGGACATTCCCCGAAATCGCAAAGCAAATCGGCAAAACTTCCGGCAAAATCACAGCAACCGTGAAAATCTCTGAGGCTCTCAACGTTACAGGCAAAATCACATCTGACAGACTCAGCGCATACGGCGTAACTTTGTCCGGGCTTAATGCTGACATGAATTATGACGTTGCGAACAGCACGGCGGAGCTTCAAGATTTTTCTGCGAACATGGGCAAAGGCCGAATCACAGCAGACGCGGCGGCAAATCTCGCAGAAGGGACTTTCACGGCAAATGCTGACGCGAACAACATAACGCTGGGCACAATCCCAATGCTGAGGGGCGTATCAGGCGCGTATTCTCTCAAGGCTAAATCATCGGGGAATTTCAACGACATAAACACGATAACGGCGGACGCACTTTTGACGGCACGCAACGCAGGCTACGAGAAAATCACAAAGGGAAATATAGATATACCCGTAACATTTTCGCGTGGAGTCGTGAGAGTCTCAGACGCAAGCATAAGATTTCCGGGAAGTTCGGCAAAAGTCAGGGCAGAAGCGAACATCAACACCGGGACTTTTTCGGCAAATGCTGACGCTGACAATTTAGACCTGCGATTCATTCCTCGGCTCAAAGACTTGAGGGGGAAATATTCTCTCACTGCTGACGCTTCCGGGAATTTCTACAACACTAAGACGATAACGGGCAGCGCGCTCTTGACGGCTCAGAATGCGGGCTATTCGTCCTACAGAATCGGGAACGCTGAAATACCCGCAACATTCCGCAACAACATTTTGACGGTCAGCAACGCTCATGCAGAACTCCCAAAAGGCTCGGCGAGTCTTAATGCAGAAGTCAACCTCAACAACTCGACATTGAAAGCAAACGCAGACGTTCAGAATCTGGAGCTTGGATTCATTCCTGACCTGAAAGACGTAAAGGGGCGTTACTCGCTTATGGCTGATGCTTCCGGGAAATTCACCGACATTAACGCGATAACCGTAAACGCTTCACTTTCGGCGCAAAACGCAGGATTTCAGGAGATGAGATTCGGAAATGCTGATATACCCGTGTCATTCAAGAACGGAGTCTTGACCATCAACGGCGCAAAAGCATCATTACCGGGCGGAAATCTCAGCGCAAAAGGAACGGTAAACATCAGGAACATGAATAACCCGCTGTTAGATGTTACGGCTTCAACGGGAGGGATAAACATAGCCCAGCTTCTTGACGGCCTCAACATTAACGACGTTCCAGCAGCGGGAAATATCAAGGGCAGTGTATCAGTGAAGGGACGCGCCGACAATCCGAGAGTCTCAGCGGCAGTAAACGCAGCGAATATTGACATCAAAGCCGCCGAAATGGTGAAGATACCAAGCGCGAATATTGTTGCTGACGGTGATATGAAGCGTATAAACATCGTCAAGCTCAATGCGAAAGTAAACGGCTCAGAGATTAACGGCACCGGGAAAATTCTCCCCGACATGAACGACATAATGTCAACAGGAGTAGACGTTGAGACGACAATCAAGCACCTTGACTTGAAAGCGTTGCTGAAGAACTTTATGCAGAAAGCTCCCGTTGAAGGAGTAATTGACGCAATAGCGGGTGTTACAGGGACGATTGACCAGCCTACAGCATATTTGAAGCTCACAAGGCCGGTGCTTTACCAGAAATCCGAGATTCACGACATCGCCGTAAGCGTGAGATCCCCGGAGCCTAATCACTTCCTCATAAACGGTAAAGCAAGAATAGACAACTTCAAGCCGGAGTCAGACATTGACATACAGATAAAGGATGACGGTATATATTACACGGTCAACACAAAGCCCCTCGACATTGAGAGCGCAATAGAGTCGCAAATGCCCGAAATGGCCGGAATCGCAAAGGGATTCGCAACAGTAAGCGTAAAAGGCAGCACAAAGCCCCACGACAATATATCGATAAACGCAAGGTCAAGAGCAATAACAGTAATGGACAAGATAAAAATTACGGACATAAACATACCAGTGAAATATATTATGGACAGCGGAAGAGTCCAAATGCGTAAAGCACGCGCCGAACTCAGCGGGGGGATAATCGAGTCTCAGTTTGACCTTGACACCGCCACAAACGAATGGGCCGGCCATGCTGAAATCTCACATCTTGATTTCGGGAAATTAGCACAGCCGTTTATGCCTGAAGGGGAATTAGTCGGCACTGTTGACGGCCATGTAGATATGAACGGAAGCTCGCCTATGGGAATGTCGCTGAATTTTGCTGAAGGAAGATTCAAGACTGGGTCGGGCTGTATTCAGAAAGTCGAGGCACTGAAACACATAACGCCGACGGAGAAAATAACGTTTGAGGAAATAAGCGGTTCATTCTTCTGGAACGGAAAGGATTTGTTCCTCAACCCCGGAACAGGAGCGCGGGCAGGAATTGATGAGCCATTGTACAGATATTTCACCGTCAACGGCTCAGCGGGAATCCCGGGTAAGGGAATGAGGCTGCTATTTGACGGACGTTTTGACATGAAGATTCTTGACCGTCTTTTAGGTGCGATGAAGGGAGTCTTTCAGTACATGACGGGGAGTCTTGCGAGAAATGTTTTGCGTGATGCCGCAAGCAGGGTTATGGGCTTTCAAGGCCGCGACTATCAGAATGTATCATTCACGCTGACTAATGCGTCGGGAAAAATTGCGCTCCAAGATTTGAAGGTTACGAAACCGATAGAAGACTTTTTGCCGATAGACATCCTCAACAATGACCAGGAGAAGCAGAAAGAGACAACGCAGTTCAAGATGAGCTTCAAACTTCCTGTAGGAGAGGGCGCGCCGAGTGCGGAAGAAGAGTCAACAACGGATCAGTTCAAGCGTCAGTTGATAGATAATCTCTTCAACATCGGAATGTAATTTTTCAGAGGTGCGCATAAGATGACAGACGAGAGCAGATATTACTACTTTGACTTTTTGCGGGTAGTTGGTGCATTTGCGGTGATTGTGATTCATGTTGCAGCGTCAAAATGGTACATAACGGATATTCACACGTTTGAATGGGAAACGATGAATTTTTACGACAGCATAGTACGCTGGGCAGTTCCTGTTTTCGTGATGATAAGCGGCGCGTTGTTCCTCAGCAGGGATATACCCGTCAGGAAAATTTACGGCAAGTACATATTCAGGATATTCACGGCGTTTGTAGTATGGTCATTTTTCTATGTGTGCTTGAATTGCGTTGATATGGGTATACTGGGTGTAGATTTTATTGAGGGGCGTTTTCTTCACATGTGGTTTTTGTTCCTGATTGCAGGGCTGTATATGATTGTGCCGTTTGTGAAGAAAATTGCGGAGTCCGAGTCTCTCACAAAATATTTTCTTGTGCTTGCGTTTTTCTTCGCGTTTCTTTTTCCTGAAACTGTCAACATCATTTCAGTATTCTCAGAGGAGTACGGGAAATTTGCCGGGACATTTGCAGATCATTTTCACCTTAAGTTTGTAGGAGGGTTCACCGGGTATTTTCTCTTGGGATATGTCTTGAACAATGCGCGGATTTCAAGGAGAGCCGAACGCGTGATATATTTTGCGGGGATTGCAGGATTTGCGGCAACGATGTTTATGACTCTTTATGCTTCGCTGTTCATTGGCAAACCTTCCGAAAAATTTTACAGTAGCTATGCTGTAAATGTCATGTTTGAAGCGGTAAGTGTATTTGTGTTCTTCAAGGCAAAATTCAACCGGCCTTCGCGAATAATCCGGGCATTGTCGCAGTATTCATTCGGTGCGTACCTTGTTCATGTTGCTGTGATAGGTCTTATTACTAATAAGCTCGGACTTAATACGCTGACGTTCAATCCGCTGCTTTCCATTCCTGTAATTTCTGTGATCGTATTTGTGATCTCGTTCGGAATTTCCGCAGCACTGAATCATATTCCCGTTCTCAAAAAATATATCGTGTGAATTAAGCAGTATTGCTCTTGAAATTTTTAGGAGGCGCATAAAATGATAATCGAGACAGCAGACAGCAGACAGCAGACAGCAGACAGCAGACAGCAGACAGCAGACAGCAGACAG
>CAMGZM010000016.1 GCA_946183145.1 uncultured Fretibacterium sp.
AATGAGGAAGAAAGCGTCAAAGCGAATAACTTTTTATAAGTCTTCTGTAACGGTAGCAAAAATTATCTCACGGGAAATGACAACGGCGCGTTAGGCGTTCAGTTCATCACTGGACAGATTTCACGCGATGACCTGTTCAAAGGCGTTCAGGATAACAGCAAGAATTTTATTCAGGAACCGAGAATACAGACTTTCGGGAATAAATTAGCCGCTGGCGTTTCAGGCATTCTCACTCAGGGATGGAAAAACGCGGGCAAAGGTTTTCTTGCTGGCGGTGCTGTAGCTCTTCCTTTTGCCGCGGCTGGTTCTTTCGTCGGCATGGCTAAACCTTTCGCTCTCGCTGGATTCAAAGCAGGGTATTATGGGGCTATGGCTTGGGAGCTGTCCGAGGATCAAGCCGGAAATGACGTTTACGAGTTACTCCAAATGACTGACGAAAACGGGCAGCCTTTAGACGAGAATGTCGCTAGAATTACTGCCTGTATCACTGGCGCGGTTACTGTCGCTACTGAATTTGCCGCTCTTAAGTACATGCTCAATGTCATTCCGGGAGGGCAGACTATCAAAAACTTTCTCGGCATTGACAAGCAACACGTCATTAACGCCGTCAGAAGCAATCCTGTTTTGCGTGATACTTTCTCACGTATTGCCGTCGACATGTCTAAAGGTATCGGTGTCAGCACTCTCAATAACATCATTGAGGCCGTCAACACTGACTTGAAAATCCCCCTCGCGCAGGCTCTCTCCTCTCAGCCTTTCCCGCGTTTGGACTGGCGCAAATGGGCGGGCGATACTTGGGAACACGTCAAAGATACCGCGACTTCCTCAATCAGAGATTTCACAGGGTCGGCTCTGCTGTCATTCCTTTTTGACCCTAGACAGACTAATTTGTGGAAGACCGCCAAATGGGCGCGCGACTTCAAGCAGTCCGTCAAAAATATTTCTGACGCTACGGGACTTCCTCAAGCTGACGTTGAAAAATCCATCGCCGAAAATATAAGGGCGGAACAACTGCAAAATATCGAACAGCAATATATTTCTGAACAGCAGAATACAGACATTCAAGCAAACAATTCGGATAACACCGCGCAGGAAAATAAACCCAAATTTGTCTATATTCCCGCTGACGAGTTCAGACAGTTCACAACTGATAATCCAGCTTTCAAAGGGCAGGAGGCTTTCAGGGCAGGCGAGGAAGTCGCGCTCACTCAGAACGTTTTCGACTTAATCAAGAATGACGACAACGGAAAAGCATTCGTTAATTCCATCGCTGATGATGTCAGATTAGGCGCGGACGGACGCACTTTCGCTGAGGAAACTTTACGCAGTGTAAATACTCAGCAGGACAAAGCAGAAATTTTCCATTCAACTGAAAGCCAGAAAGTTTATGATGATCTCGTTCCTCAGCTCGAAAACGCTGGATTATCACATGAAGAGGCTGACATCATCGGGAATATCGCTAGAGTCGCCAACACTGCCGCGCTTGCCGCTGACGGCATTCCTCTTATACCCGTCTCCGTCGAAACTCCTGAACAGGCGCAGGACTTCTCGCGCATTAACAGCCAATATGACATCAACAACCCGGATACTTGGCCTAATCAGGAACGGGCGCAGCAGTATTCGGAGCTGTCAAAACAGGCAAAACTTCCCGACATCATTCAAAGCACTAAGGACATTTTAGACATCATTTCAGGGAAAAAACCTGCTTTAGGCGAGGAATTGTCCGGCAAAAGCTCAGAATTGTTCGAGGGCATGAAGGGCGAAATGCCTGCTCACATTAAATCTACTATGCGTGAGTTACTGCGCGAGGAGCTTAACGACTACAGATTTCAGCTTCAAGCTTCAGGTCTCGACGTTATGGACTCTATCGCTGCTCTTCAGCTTGACCCGCAACGATATTCCATCAATAACAATTTCCCACGTGGTAAATCCAGAAATCCAGATTTCAGCTACTCTTTCAGCCAACAGGGGCATAAGGCAAAAATTGATTTCGCTGTCGATGGCATTGACTTAACCGCAAGGCTCAAAATTCAGGGCAGGAATGAACCCCTCATTTTCTCCGTCAAGAATTTTAGATCCGCAAGCCTTCCGCAGGTCATTTCTGATCTCACTTCCGGCAATACTCTCGCGGGCGTTACTCTCGCTGATACTCCAACCGCTCAGAATATCGCCGACGCTTTCTCAAGAGTATGGAATGACTTAGGGCTTAATGCCGTACCAACACAGCATGAGGACTTCACTGTTGACGCTCCTATCTCTGAACGCACTGACGACTTCAGCATTCAGAAGCCCGATACCGTCAGAGAGGATTTCACGCTTGATGTTAAGGCCGTCAATGATGATTCTATTCCCATTGAGATTATCACGTCTCCTACTGACACCAGTAAAATGCCCTTCGCCGCTAGAAAACAGCTTAACAGGGATATGGACGCTTGGCGCAATAACGTTGAGGAATACCTCACTAACCCGCAGACTACTACAAACAGCAGACAGGAAATTACCGTTATGCAGACTCCGCTTGTACTGACTCTGCTAGGCGCAAAACATGTGCCGCTTAAAATCAACAACGGCAAATTACTCAAAATTCTTAGTGAGCATTCTTCTATGACTCCTGATTTGCTCATGGAACTTCCTAAGGCTTTGGCTGACCCTGTCGCTATTTTCCCATCCGCTACGGGAGGCAAGGACAGCTTAGTCTTCCTCACTGACTTGAAAGACCAACACGGCGCAAGCGTCCTTTCCGCTATCTACCTTGACCAGAGAAACGGCACCATAAACAAAATCGCAAGCGCGTACCCGAAAATCGACAGGAAAAATAATCCCAAAAATCAATGGTTCAGAGACCAGATTCAGGAGGCTATGCACAACGGAAGCCCGCTTTACGTCAACACGACTAAGGCGCAATTATGGCAGAATGATACGGGCATTCAACTCATGCAGCAGGGCGATATTTATACCCATACGGAGCAGGATTTAATCAACCTTTGGAATTTGCCCGAACAAAAAGGGTTCTATTTCACCGAATCGGATACGGGGCTTCCTAGCGCAGAGTACTACGAAAGAGGCTCTAAAGGCTTCATCAGGTACTTCAACTCCGCCATGAATAACGCTCTTCAACGCGCTTCTCGTTTGTGGGCTACCGTTCATGAAATTGGGCATAACATGTTCTCGTCCCTTCAGATGAGAGCCAGGAACGGAAGCATTCAGTCTCTTCAGGACAGAAATACTATCATCACTCATGCGGGGTTCTCCGTCGAACAATTCGAGGCCGATAAACACAATAAAGGCGGAGTCAAAGAAAAAGTTAATGAATACGCCGCTGACGCTTGGCAAACATACATCGCTGAGGGAAAAGCTCCTAGTCAAGACTTGCAGAAAGTTTTCGACAGAGCCAGAGATTTCTTCCTCGATACTTACGGCGATATTACCTCTCAGCTTAGAGTTCCCATTGATGATGACTTGAGAGCTGTCTTTGATAGAATGCTCACCATTCCACGACTCGCTCATTCCTCCGTCGCTGATTTCGCCCTTGACGATATGAGAATCTCAAACCAGATTAAAGCATATGAACAGCTCAGAGATGACGAACAGCGAAAACTTGATGAGGCTATGCAAGCAAGGCAGGATATGCAGGACAATCCGCAAAACTGGCAAATTGACGAACAGTCCGCGCAACTCGTTCAAGACTATATCAATCAGCTAGACTACAGAGAAATTCAGCGCGATGAGTTAGACGCTCAAAAACAGCACGCTAGGGAAATTATTGCCGCTATCAAGTCTACAGGTCTAGGCGTTTCTAGGGCTGACGTTATTACTTACTTCGGAAAAGAAAATCTGCGTTCCTTCTATGATAAATGGCGCGGCACTGGCGTTTATGTCGCCTCTGATAATCATATGGCTGACAGACTCGCTGACGCTCTCGCCGATTTAGGCTACTTTCAGAATGACGCGACTCAGGCTTTCGGTCAGGGCGCGGGAAATATTCAAGCTCTCATGAACTGGCTTATGTACTTCGACAAAAAATCTTTGAACATGAACATTGATAACCCGCCTCCAAATGTCGAAATTAATACGGAAACTCTTAATGCATTCCTCGCTCAGTTAGGCGTTGAAGGTACTGTTGACTACCTAAAGCAGAGACTCAAGCTCATTAACAGCTTCCTAAAGTCGGAGCATGATTTGACTTCTCAGCAGGTTGAAGCTCTCATTTCTGAACGCGATAATATTAATGACTGGCTTTCTCGGCTTGACCCGGATTTGGACAACGGCATTAAAGCTCCTAAACGCCAGAAGCCAATCATCAGCAAGTCAGATTTACGGCGGGGCATTATGACGGGCTACAGAATCGGACAGCAGGAGGAACGCGAATTTTCTCAGCTTCACGAAAAACACGCACTTGACACTCAGCGCGATTCACTTTCTGAACGTGAGCAGAAAAGACTTGATGACCTGCGCGCAAAAAGAGAGACTGACAAAATCCATAATCAAGAGAGACTGCAAACTATCCTGCAACGTGAACAGCAAAAACACGACGCTCAACATCAGCGCATGATTGACAGATTCCAGCGCAGAATTAATACCTTCAACCAGAGAATAAACAACATCAAAAACTTCATCGCTCAATACCGCCAAAGACGCGACATTAAGCAAATGGTAAAATCCATCTTCAGAATGAGCAAGTCTAAATCTATCTCGTGGGACAAGCTACAGCAGATTAACTCCCTTCTGCAAGGCTACAACCTAGACAGAAAAGGTATCAAGCACAGGGACTTGTTACGGCAGTTCATCGACATTCAGACTAATGAAGGCGAGCAATATACTCAGGATTTCGCAGACGAGTTCGCGCAGGACAACAACATCACTCAGCAGGACGTTGACGACTTCCTTTCCGTTACTCACATTGAAGATATGACACTTCAGCAGGTGCAGGAGCTTTTTGCTAACGTCAAGGACTTGTTCAGGCAGGGGCGTGAGCAGTTCGTCCAGTGGCGTAATGAAAGAGACAGCAGAAGGGCGGAAATGTCCCGGGCTTTGCTCGGTGATTTAGAAGCATTCAAACGGGGCAATACTAGAATTCCTAGAGACAACTCCGACTTGACACGCCAATACGTAAGCAATATCGCTCATTCTTACTGGAACTCCGTTCAGTTACCGGGACGTTTCCTGCGCGGTCTCGGCGAAAACTTCAGGCGCATTTTTGAGGACGGAATGACAAAAAGAAGAGGAACGGCTTTCAGGTGGATTGACATTCGCGAAAAAGGTTTCTGGGACGCTCTAGAAAAAAACGGCGTTTCCATCAAACAGATTTGGGATAACGCCATCACTGTCGACGGGCATAATTTCTCGTGGGAAGAAGCTCTGTCTATCTATCTCGGCATGAAAAACGACAAGCACAGGGACGCTATCCTTTACGGCAATTTCGTCGTCAACAACACTGACAACCTTAAACCTTACACTAACGAGCAGGACGCGCTAAGGGCTATCGGCAAAATCATTCAGGCCGTCAATGACAACCCCCGCATGAAGGCTATCGCTGACTGGATCGTCTCAGACTTCAACCAGCACTTCGACAGAATACAGCAGGCCAATATTGACAACTTCAACAAGGGCATGAACAGAGAAGATAATTATTCCCCCATGTTCAGACTTCAACATCAATCTGGACAAGGCGTTAGTTCTTTCGAGATTGAAGCCATGACTATTAACGCCAACAATCCGCAAACTCTTCAAGACGTGGCAGATAATTTTCTCTTCGAGCGCAAAAATTTATCACCCGAACAGCAGCAGCCCGTCAACCTCAAACTCATCTCCGTTTGGTTTGACGCTATGCACATGCAGGAGTTCAACGCCGCTTTAGGCGGCTACGCCGCTGACATCAGAAGCGCGTTGCTCAGTCAGAGCGACAACAGCTCCGTTCAGCAGAACATCAAAGAAAGATTAGGCGATCTTGACTGGAATACTCTCATCGACATTTACAACAATTCCATCAATGATAACCTTCATAAAGATATGAGTACCGCTGACAAAATCGCGTCTGTCCTCGTCAGGGCTAGAAGTGCCGCTTATGTTCCGTTCAACCCTGCAACCGCTTTTAGTCAGTTCTCTAGCTACATTACCGCGCTCCCTTACGCTGGCGGGCATTTGCTACGCTCCCTGTGGAAGGCCATGCAGGACGCTCCGCGTTTCCTTCAGAGAGTCGCTCAATTAGGCTTCAAACAAGCATGGAAACAGACAGGGCAATTTAGAGAATCGGTCTACGAGAAATCGCCAGAATTACGCTATACTGCAGGAGACCCAATCGACAGCGAGTTTTCTCTCAGCCTCGAAAGAAGACCACTTGAGTCAAGCAACAAATATCTTAACTCCGTCCTTCAAACGCAACCTGTAAGAACTTCTGCTAACCTCATCAGGCGCGGCTTGGCTTGGGGCTATGGTGCCGTTCAATTCATAGACAACGTTACTAAATCCATCGTCTTTGACGCGGTCTATGACAGAAACATTGACAGGGGATTATCTCATGAAGAGGCCGTGCGGCTCGCTGACAGGGCTGTCCGTGATACTCAGCCCGCTTCTACCAACAGGGAAAAGGCGCAGTTTTCACGGGGAGGCGCGGTTCAGCAGTTGTTCTTCTCCCAGTTCATGAACGCTCTTATGCCACTGTTCAACATGACTTTTGTCGATACAGCTTACAATCTCACTCACGGCGGATGGAATAAAGTTATGGATACGGGATTCAGACTCCTCGCTGTCGCTGGCACTTTCGCGCTCGCAGGCGCAATTAAGGACGCTTTCAACGGAAGGCTTCCTACTGGCCGCGAACGTGATGACGGCTCCGTCGATGACTTGGGAAGCTGGTTCGCTGAGACCGAATTGTCTAATCTGCTCAACGTCATTCCCATCGTCAACAGATTCTTTGACGCAGGAAGCTCCATCAGAGGATTCAAATACAGAGCTTATGACAGACTCACCGAACCTGTCGAACGTATCGTTAAAGGCATTCGCGATTACGGAAAATATGAAGGCGAATTTAACGGACAATCCATTGAGAATATCATTCACGGTGTCGCCTTGCTCGGTCTCCCTATTCCCTATTCGGGCATTAGGCAGTGGCTCAGGCTCTTCGGTCTCTACGGAAATGATGACGGCAGATAACACAAAACCCCCGGCCCACTTTACCGGGGGCTTTTTTGTTATCCTAATGAGGGGAAGAAAACAGCTTGCCGCCTCTTATCCTGTTTTACGCTAATACGTCTTTTCATCCGTTATAACTGTCCATGAGTCTGTTGACCGTTTTTGTGCCTTTTTTCCGCTTTTACTATCCGTGAGTCTTACTCTCATAATTTACCCCCGGGACATTTCCGGGGGGTTTTTCATGAACGAAGGCTCTTCAGCAGTTCCGCGTTGTTCTCCTCTATCAGCCGCTTCACGTCTTCCAGCGTGATTAACGGCTTGCGGCTCTCTCGCCATTCTAGGAATTTCTGCACACTCGGCAGCACTATCACTACTCCCAACAGCACAAGCACCAAGTATATATACTGCTTCATGTCGTCTATCCGCGACGAAATATTTTGCGTGTTGTCCGTCATTCGCGACTCTAATCCGTCTGCTCGCGCTGTAAGGCCGGATACCGCTTGCTTCAATTCGTTGATGTCCTTCCGCTGGCTTTTCAGCTCATCTAGTATCATGTCGAGTTTCGCGTTTATCGTCTGTATTTGAACGTCAAATACTTCCTTCCGCACATATTCGCTCATATCTCCTGATACCGCTCCGTTGCTCGTATTTGCCGTTAGCAGTAGCAGTATTAGTGTGATGATTAACTTCAACGCTTTCACTTCCTCTGCTGTATAATTTTATCCATATACATATTATGATTGGAGGGTTTCTCTTGTTACATTCTGACGGCTCTTCTTTTCCGCTTGACGCTCTCAGCAAACAGCAGGCTAACTTCTTTGACAATTCGGGCGCAATTTTTGAGTCTCCGGGATCATCCATCGGCGATAATCCGCAATTCAGAATCAGAACTCAGAGACTCATTCACGAAACTCATTACGACTCGCACAGCTTCAACGAACGTGAAATCCTATAGGCGGTTTGCCGTGTATCTCACGGATTATCCAGTTCGTTATCTCCGCTCCGTGACTCATAAAAGCATATTCGGGATTGTCGCTTTCGGGTATAATTCCGTTGATACGTCCAATACCAAAGTGAAGCACCTGCTGTACTTGCCCTGATATTTTTCGTTCGGCCATCTGCTCATGGCTGACGGCTTTATGCTTATCTCGCACTCTACAGCAGGCTCTATCTCATCTGAATACACAAATTCCGCCGCTATCGTTATTCCATTCTCTGACTCAAGCATTATCTTTCCCCGACGCGAGGATTCTCTCAGACTACGAGCGCAGCCGGGCGCGTATTCGTATATCAAAAACTTACGGTTTATCATTTCAGGCATTCTCTCTCCTCCTCTCTCACACCGCCGCAGGCTGTATAATTACTCTACATATCTTTAGGAAAGAAGGCGTATTAGCATGGATTCTCCGTTCCTTACCGAAAATGAGCTGTCCGCTGTCAAAAAGTGCTTGTTCGATTTCGTTGTCAATGTCGCTGAAATGCCTACTGCTTCTCAGCACAGAATCGCTGTTCTTCCGCAGATGACTGAACTCCTGCTCAAATTCACTGACCCTAATACCGTTCTCAATCTGCTGAATGCTCAAAGTTAGACTACATTCCCATACGGGGCATTTTTTCTAAATCCTGCTCCGTATATTTCCTCTTTCCTCGATTCAACACTACGTAATTCACAGGCACTGTGAAGCGTATCCGATTCGCTGTTCCTGTCTTCCCTGTGCTGTCTTTTCCATAGCTCACTCCAAGCACGGGAATATTTATCTTCACGCCTCCGTCCGTTTTTCCCTCCGTTTCACTGCTCACTGACAAATCAAATTTTATGTTCATCTGCTCGGAGGTATCCTCATACGAATTGGGGTATATCTTCACTCCCAGTTCGCGCCCTTTGTCCTGTGCTTCTTTCAATCCGGCCGCTATCTCCAATATCGCCGCTCTCACAAATTCGCTCAGGCTGGGGGCTTTCGTTTTTTCCGTTTGGTCGCTCATATTCTCTCACCCCCTCACGCCGTCGCAGGCTTGCTCATCGAGGCCATCACTAAACGCTCAATCAGTGTGCGCGTTTCGGGCGTGTTCGGAAATACTACTCGATTCTTTCCTCCCCATTCATATACTAAACTCCTCGCTATCGGTGTTTCTTCATCTGATTCTTCTATCGACTCTGATAACAGATTTTCCGCAGATACATTCAGGGCTTCTGCGAGTTTCATTATCATTGCTGTGTCGGGACCTTTATCTGTTTCCTGCTCCCATCTCCGTATAGTCGTTTCATGGACTCCGACTCTTTCTGCTAGTTGCGGCTGAGTCATTCCGGCGCGTTTCCTTAATTCCCTTATCCGTTTCCCGATTCCCATTTCTTTCACCCCTTTTATTTTATGTTAGCAAGTTTACTCGGTTTCTTAAAGAGTATTCATAATCGCTTTACCATGCAATTTTAATCGGTTTTGGTTGACAGAATTAAAATAACGTGTATAATACCAACTAAATTAAATCGGTTACGCAATAAAACAACTACAAACAACGCAAGCAACTGTAATCGGTTTTAACGAACACAGTAACACAAATACCCTCATTCGGGAGTATGTCCGGCACAGGTTCGGACTATTGAAAAAGTATCAGCAGGATTTAGACAGGCTCATTCGCCAGGCTACTTTTATCCACAGACTGACATATACATGGCTTCATGCACCGATGGCAAGGTCGCTTTCCCGCCTCTGCAAAATCTCTTGCACTTTCTCGACAGGGACGGCGTTCACCACAGCAGAATACGCAATCTTTTTACAGGAGGTGTTATTACATGGCGTTACTCCTTCACCCGGTCTATGAGCTGTACCAGAAAAACAATACCGCGTTCTGCTCCTCTCTTCAGGTCGCTCATGAGTTCGGGAAATTGCACAAAAACGTTATCGCAGATATTCGGAATCTTGATTGCTCGGAAGATTTCAGACAGCTAAACTTTCAGCCGTCCTCATACCACAACGAGCAGAACAAAAAACAGCCCATGTACTTAATGACAAGAGACGGTTTCATGTTTTTGGTCATGGGGTATCGTGGCAGGAAGGCCGCAACCATCAAAGAGGCTATCATTCAGCGGTTCAACGATATGGAGGCTTTCATCAGGGATTACTTGCTCACTAAAGACGATTTCCCGGCTTTCACTCAGGCCATCATGGACGCTCATCAAGAACCAAAAAATTATCACTACTCTAATGAGTACAACATGATTAACCGTATCGTTCTCGGCATGGATGCTAAACACTTCAGAAAAACTCACGGTATACAGGAAGCTAAAAGCATAAGGCCGTTCCTCTCTGATGATCAGTCGAAAGCTATCAAGAAACTTCAGCTTGAAGACATCAGACTTCTCTACAGGGGACTTGATTACGAGGCTAGAAAAATATTCCTTGAAGCTGTCTTCCTCAACATTCAGGAGGGGAGGCTTCATGCCTGAGACTTTCGGCGAAAGATTAAAACAACTCAGAAAAAAGGCCGGACTCACTCAAACTGAACTAGCAGATTTAGTTGGCGTGCA
Source organism: uncultured Fretibacterium sp. (assembly GCA_946183145.1). GTDB lineage: Bacteria > Synergistota > Synergistia > Synergistales > Aminobacteriaceae > JAFUXM01. The sequence continues at coordinate 10,658 of CAMGZM010000016.1, forward strand.
TGAAACAACTATTAGGCGTTGGGAAAATAATAACGATAAACCTATGCCCGATTCTTTCTCGCGTCTGGCTAAGGCTCTCGGTGTGAGTGAAGCGGATTTGCTCAATGACTCACTGCGCGAACAAAAACCCGGCGAGTGGGTTATCAGCTTTAAGACCGTCGCGCATTTCAACACGGAGGAGGTGGTTGATATGACCGGTAATATTTCCCCCGTCTGCTCCATTCAGGCAGGACCTAACGGCTGCGGACTCGTCATCAAAGGGGACTGGAAAACTTTAAGCACTAAGAAGGGTCTTGAAGAACTCTTCAGGCAGGTCGTTAGAGATTTCTACAAACCCATTCAGACCGCGGGCATCGCTTACGGCGAAATTCCCGATGAAGAGAAATCTACCAAGAAAAGGAGGTGATGACGCTTTGCGTTACTATATTCCGACTGTACTTGAAGAGGCTTATTCCTTATCTAAAGACGCTATCATGTACAGAATCAGAAAAGGTATCTTGAAAGCTATCAAAATTCCTATGAGCGAAAAGTCCTCGCATCATTTCTTCTATGCCATTCCCGCATCGGAACTGCCAAAAATTGAGAAATTCAAGCTCCGTGAACCTGAGTTCAGAAAAAAGCATCAGCCCGATTACTGGCAGGAATACTTCAGCAAAAAACACGAAGAAGAAAAAGCATTGGAAGAGTACAACAGATTACAGAGAGAACGCCGATTAAGGTATCAATCTTACGATGACTATATGCAGTCTGAGGATTGGCAGAAAAAACGCTTGCAAAGACTCAAAATTGACGATTTTCAGTGCCAGAGATGCGGAACTGCTAAAAATCTGCAAGTTCATCACATCACTTACAGACATTTCCGCGATGAGCCTATGGAAGATTTGATTACTCTCTGCGATAACTGCCACAGAGAAATTCATAAACACGATTTCAACGCTTTTGCTGACGGTGAAGACATTGACAAAGATTTAGGCGTTGACATTGAAGCTGAAAAAGCAAAAGAAATTTCTCATCTGAGTCGTGTTAATCCTGAGACTCTCAAGGCACTTTTCCCCACCATCTACAAAGAATTACACGGAGACAAGATTCAGCCTCAAAAAGATGATGATGAAATCACTATGCTACTTGAGAGACTCAATCCAGCTAACAAAAATTAGGAGGTTACTATGTCCATCAACAACACAAGCAACTTGCCCGCCGTCATCAACCTTAACTTCAACGGCTTCACCATCAGAAACGTACGGGACAATGACGGCAAAATCTGGTTCGTCGCTAAAGACATCGCAAGAAAGCTCAACTACTCGGACGCATCAATCGCACAGTCAAATAACCTTTTCGGGGCTGTGCCGGAAGTATGGAAGGGACATAAACGGATTATGACCCCCGGCGGCGAACAGGATATGCTCTGCGTTACCGAGAACGGCGCGTATTTCTTCCTCGCGAGATCGGACAAGCCAGGCGCGTTAGAGTTTCAGATGTGGCTCGCGGGCGAAGTCGTACCATCCATCATGCACACGGGGGAATATGTCGCTCCAGCTCTCAAGGCCGAAAGAGAGAAGGCTAAACCCGCTACCGTTCCGCAGGACATCAAGGTTTATCTCTCAAAGGCTAATTTCACCGCGCAGGAGAGAATCATCGACAGGGCTTTAGACGCTAAAACTGATGACGAGTTAAGAAAAGTTCTCGCTCTCGATTTGGCCTTCAAGGCTCGCACTGGGTTTTCTGCCATTGAAGCGGCGGGCATTTCCATTACGCCGGATTGCTCATTCCATCCTATACATTTCCCCACTTGCTCGATTGGCGGTTGTCAGTGGCACTTCAAGAGAACTCTCGATCCTTGCCTCAGACTTCCTAACGAAACAGAATGAGGCACGAAGGTTTATCGCTCGACTATCAGAAAACTCTGGCTTTTGCCGCTCTTCGTAACTACACAAAGGCTTTGCGCGAGGTTCACTCCTACGATGGGATAAGGGAATTGCGCAACATGCTCAAAGGGTTTTCGGATGCTAATTTGCGCTCGGCGAAAAGACACCGCAAGCAGGGGGCTTAACCATGGATACCCACGTTATCGCCGTGTTCCTGCTTGTCGGCTTCTCTTTCGCTTTAGGCTTCTTGCTGGGCAAAATCTGGTAAGACGGATACCGCCGCCCTGCTTTCACAGGGGGCGCGCTTTTTCTACTAGAAAGGAGGTGTTCATTATATCATGATTTACGGACCTTTCTCTTCTGTCTTCGGTATTACTGATTGCGCCATCTCTCTACACGTTCGCATTACACACGAGCGCAATAACTTCGCGTTCGCTTGGAAGCAGTATCAGGATTTAGGCGGGGAAAATGCTACGGGGCAGGATTGGCACTTAGCTCGCGCTTGGAAAAACGCAGCAGATTCTCACAAGTACACTCTCGACATTCTCGAACGTCTCGCTGAGGATTTCGCAACTCAACTCACTCCTGAAGCTCTCAAGGATATTCACAACACTTTGAGCTACATTGATGAACAAGACAAAAAAAAGGCGGGTTAATCCACTATGAACACTAACAGACATTCGGCTTACTCTTCGTTCCTCGCTCTGTTATACCGCGTTTATTCTGAGGCTCTCAATAAAGCCGTCCCTGACTCGCCCGATTACAACAAGCTATACAGATATTGGCTCAAGGTCAGAGACAGGCTTATGAAGGCCATGTACAACTACAAGTGAAAGGGGGTGTGAACATGTTCGATCCTAACTCTCGCGAAGAACGCGCTTTCCTCTCCGCTCTCTACGAACACCGCAACGATGAACCCACTTACGAGCAGCAGGAACGCTTACGCGCTTACGTCAACGGCACTGATGACCAGTATGAAGATGACGCGGTAATTGTCAGAAAGGCTCTCTACGGCTCTGTTCCTCCTAAGGATAACAACGCGTTCTGCAAGCATGACCCTTTCATGGATGACGAGTTCGACTGCGGGAAAAAAGTTATTCCCTCATGGGTCGCTTACACAGAGGCTAATTCTCACGTTTTCCGTAAAGGCCCTGTCATTCCTTACGGTCTTATGCATAATTCCGTTTCCGCTTGCTTCAACCTGCATATTTTCTCGATCATCAGACGCGAATTTAACGGCCGCATTTCTCTTCGCACTACGTGCGTTGAAAAATCTCATGGAGACCCTGTATGGGATATTTACCGCGAGTTTGAAGACGATTACGCTCCTCTGGAACTCATCCTACACACTAAACACTTAACGCAGGGAGAGGGCATTTTCATCAATCACTCGGAGCGCTGGCACTGGCCGGATTAAACAATGGAGGTTGATCGGTCGTGAGCAAATGCAGACTTATTGACATGAAGGCTTACTCAAGGGGTGAAATTCGCATTATCGGTGAGAACGGGAACAAACAGGCTCACAAAATGCACGGCGATTTATGCCCCGAATGCGGCCAGTTCTCCGTGTTCCCTGAAGGCGGCTGCTGGACTTGCTTGTCCTGCGGCTGGAGCAAATGCAACGTTAGGAGGTGATTAGCTTTGTCCGTTCTCTTACTCATCGCTGGCTTCTGCGTACTCTGCTTGTCTGGCTGTGTTGCGATCCTCTTCACCGCGCAGAAAATACTTAACCGCGCTTTTGACATGATTGATTTCGTCGTCGCTTACTCAGAACACAACGAGCACGTTTGCGACATCGACAGGCCGGAGGTTTCGGATTGACGCAGATTGAACACCCGCATTATTACAACGCTGGAGGGGTTGAGGTTATTGACTTCATTGATGCTCACGGCCTCAACTTCTCCAGAGGCAACATCATTAAGTACGTTACTCGCGCGGGCTTGAAGGACGGCGAAGACGAATTAACCGCTCTCCTTAAAGCCCGCTTCTACCTAGACAGGGAAATTCAACGGTTACAGAAAGGATCAAAGCATGAATAACTTTATCTTCATCTGCGAGGAAGACTTCAAGGACATCATAAAAGAGGCCGTCATTCTCGCTATCCTTTACGGCAACAATCACAACAACAATCACGACAGAAAGGACGATCTCGATGCCGTTCACGAAAGCAAAGAGAACTAATGCAAAGCTCAGGCTCGCAATCACAGGCTCGGCGGGAAGCGGAAAAACTTTCGGCGCTTTGCTCATCGCTTTGGGGCTTGAGGGAAAAATCGCCGTCATTGACACCGAAAACGGTTCCGCTGACCTCTACGCTCACTTGGGCGATTACGATACTTGCCAGCTTACGCCCCCGTTCGACCCCCGCAAGTACATTCAGACCATTCACGAGGCTGAAAATGAAGGCTACAACGTCATCATCATTGACAGCCTCAGCCACGAATGGGCAGGTGAAGGCGGTTGTCTCGATTTGCAGGCCAAAATCGCCGCTACTAAATACAGGGGGAATACTTATGCCGCATGGAGAGATGTTACTCCATTGCATAACGCTCTCGTTCAGGCCGTTCTCGCGTCCCCGTGCCACATCATCGCTACCATACGGTGCAAAACTGATTACGCTAACGATAACGGTAAACCTGTGAAAGTCGGTCTTGCTCCCGTTCAGCGCGAAGGCTTAGATTACGAGTTCACGAGCGTGCTCGACATCTCCCAGAACCATTTGGCCACCGTCAGCAAGGATCGCACGGGACTGTTCCCCGATACTCCCTTCTCCATTACTCCGAAAGTCGGCGAACTCTTGCTTGACTGGCTCAATGCCGACTACAAGAATGAAGCGGAAAAATGACAAAGTCTGATTTCTTTTCTCTCGTAAGAGATATGCGGAATGCTCAGCGGGAATATTTCCGTACTCGCAGCAAAGACAGCCTCAGGAGGAGCAAAGCACTCGAAAAACAGGTTGACGAAGCTCTTTCGGGACAGGCTACATTATTTGACGAATTGAATGGAGGTGAGGGCTAATGCCCGACTTCACTCCCGGTCCGTGGGTGGTTGAGAAAGATAACCTTCACCCATTCTTCTACGTAAGCAAGGAAAAATCAAAAACATTCCTCGCTACTGTCAACAATGAAGCAAACGCCAGACTCATCGCCGCCGCTCCCGTTATGTACAAGATACTCTGCGACATTCGCGAATGGTGCGAGTATGATGATTTAGACGCAGATATTGAAGACGATATTGCTGAAGTCTTAAACGCCATTCACGGGGAAGAGAACAACTAGCCATGAAAGATTATCTGAAACCATGCCAGTTTTGCGGGAAAACGCCTGATTATCTCAAATCTGTACTTGAACAGAAACATCACAAAGGCAAAAAGAAAACTCTTAAACGTTACGTCATCATGTGCAATCACTGCGGGGCTATGGGAACACCTTCAAAAATCATTGAAGACGATACAGCTCTCGGCATTATTAATGCTCCGTATGTCTACATTGATGAAGCTGTCGATAACTGGAACAGGAGAGCTAATCATGAATAACACGCTTAAACGATGCCCCTTCTGCGGCGGTAAAGCTGAGTTAAGACACGTTTTAGGCTACTACAACGAGAAACGGGGCAAACACTGCGGCGTTTTCGTCATGTGCTCGGAATGCCTCACTACTTCCGATAACTACTCTTCGGAGCTGGCCGCCGTAAGACACTGGAACAATCGCATTCACGTTAATTAAACCGAACCGCTCGTCTCTCAAATGGGGCGGGCGGTTTCTTTTTACCAGCATGTTATGATAGGGGTTAAATACAATTTTTCCCCATATCCTGACTTTTGCGGGTTTCGGACATGGGGACGCAGTAATTTCTTCTTGACTGTTTTTGTTTGGTATGTCCATTCTACCACATTCACAGCCTTTTCGGGATTACTGCTGATCCTTTACTCTAGGAGGCTACTACATGGCTACTAATTTACCTTACCCTGACGATTGGGAGATACAACGTTCCTTCTTGGAGTTCCTCAATAATCACAACCTAACTCCGGCTGAGAATATCTCCATCGTTCTGGACAGCGATATTCACCGTTACGCTCTCGTCGGCGATAAACACGGCAACAAATCGGGCGCTTACTGCGTTTACACGGATAAATGGCCGGGCGGCTGGGCTATGGACTGGCACGTCGGACACTCCGTTAATTGGGTCTACCCGCACGACAACTTTAACGACGAGCAGAATACTTACTTCAATTCCGACGAGTTCAAACAGGATCGTGAAGAGGCCATCAAGAAAAAGGAGCAGGAGCGTAAAGCTAAGCAGGCTGAGGCCGCCGCACACGCTCGTAACAGAATTGATACTCTTCCTGAAGCTGACGGAAATCACAAGTACTTCATCGCAAAACGCATTTACCCCTACGGCGTTAAAATCGACGGTCATAACCTCGCTGTCCCTCTCCGCGACATTAACGGCCTCGTTCAGTCCTTGCAGTGGATTTACCCGGACGGACACAAAAACATGTTCCCGGGAGCTACTACTACTGGCCTTTTCTGGTCCGTCGCTCTCGATACTGTCGATCCAAAAGATAATAAGGCCGTCATTCTCTTAGGCGAGGGCTTTGCTACTATGGCTAAATGCTACGAACTCACAGGTTACCCCGCTGTCGCCGCTCTGTCCTGCTTCCAGTTGCGCACTGTCGCGGAGCTGTTACATCAGAAATTCCCGCTGGCTAGGATCATCATTACCGCTGACAACGACAAGGCTACTGAACTCAAACGCGACTTTAACCCAGGTGTTGATGCCGCTCGCAAAACTTGCAGGGCGGGACTGGCTGTTGATTGCATTTTTCCGATTTTCCCGAAACCTGATGACGGTACTGACTGGGACGATTACGCTCTCTTTTACGGCGATGATAAAGCTCAATCAGACATTCACGCGTTAATCTCAAAGGCTCTCACTCCTAAGCACATTCAGGATATCCAGTCCAGAATTACATGCATTAACGCTCAGGACTTACGACACAAAATATTTCCCCCGGTCAATTGGGCTATTCCCGGCTTCCTTCCGGCGGGCTTGTCCATTCTTGCAGGAGGCCCGAAGATCGGTAAGTCTATTCTCGCTTTGCATCTCGCCCTCGGCATTGCTATCGGCGGCTGTGTTCTCGGAAGTATCAACGTCCAGAAAGGAAGCGTGCTGTATCTCGCTCTTGAAGACACCGAACGAAGATTGCAGGAACGTATCAATTACTCCAACATTCTCACTGACGATGACGATCTCTCAAAGCTCACTCTCATTACTAACATTCCTCGTCAGCATGAGGGCGGTCTAGATTATTTAGACTGGTGGGCTAAGGAACATTCTGATGCTAGGCTCATCATCATAGACACATTCCAGATGTTCCGTAAACTCCTGTCGGGCAAAGGCAGTATGTACGCTGAAGATTATGACGCTGTCAGCAAAATCAAATCCATCGGAGACAATCATAATATCTCTGTTACTATGCTCCATCACCTAAAAAAGGGCATGGAAGGCGACTGGTTAAGTGAAATCTCTGGTTCGCAGGGCATCGCGGGCGCGGCTGATACCATTTTCAGCCTCAAGAGAGACCGCAATTCTAACATGGGCACTCTACACAGAACAGGGCGCGACGTTGAGGAAAAAGACTTCATGATGAAACTTGACGGCTTCGGGTGGCTGTTGCTTGGCGAGGCGGAGGGAATGCCTATTCCTGAATGGAAGTCTCAGATTTTGACCTTCCTCAAGGACAACAAGAGCATTACCCCAATGCAGTTGGCTCAGACTTACAACATTCCGATTAAAACAGCACAGTCAAACATCACACGGCTTGCAAAGGAAGGGCTGATCCGCAAGACTGGTTACGGGACATACGGACTACCCGAAGAAAAGTAAACCCATCGATTTCGACGGGGTTAAAACACAAAGACACTAATCCATAGGAGAAAATTTCTCTTATGGATTTTTTTTGCTTTTTGCATTGGTCAGTTAGTCAACATATATATATACATATTTTTGCAGGTTTTGCAGGAGTATAGTATTCATCATGCTTTATATGCGTCTCCGTTGCAGGAGTTTTGCAGGAGTTTTGCAGGAGTTGAGTATTCATGCGGTTTTTTGTTTTTTCTTTGGTTAATCTTTGTTAAAAATATATAAACCATTGATATGACTGAAGACCTGCAAGAATTGTATAAAGACCTGCAACAATTCGCCAAGACCTGCAAAGACCTGCAAAAGACCTGCAAATCTATAATCACATGGATTTAGTATTCATGCGTATTTACGTGTAAGACCTGCAAGACCTGCAAATATATATATAACACCCTCCAATCTGGATGATGAAGAAGGGCATGAAGTATAAAATCAACATAATAAAAACGCTTATCATGAATAGAATGCTGATAATAACAAACCGCCCTGAGCGCGAGAAGGGCGGAAAGTTATACGCACAATAAGGAGTAAAGCTGATAAGTCAACAGGTAAAATGATAAGATGAGCATATTATAGCATGGATTACTATCAAGTATAGTATAATGGCTGTTATCCCAATGAAAGAAGTGAAAAAATGAGCAGTCTGTTGCGAGTAGCGTTTGAGGGATTGCCGCCGAGTGTGAACCGAATGTACCGAACCGGGAGAAGCGGAACGAGATACAAGCGATCGGAGGTAAGCGACTGGCAGGAAGAGACAGCCGGGAAAATCCGGGAGGCATGGAACAAGGAAGCGTATGCGGGAAATGTGGAAGTACATATAGTGTTGACGGTGAAGGGCAGTCGGCGGTGGGACATAGACAACCGATTGAAGGCATTACTCGACTGCTTTGAGCTAGCGGGAGTAATTAAGGATGACAGCCAGATATGGGGAATAGTGGCGTATAAGGAACGCGGCAAAAAGGACGGAGTAGAAGTTGTGATGATGGAACACACAGAGATATACAGGAAGTGAGAGAAAAGCGGGGAATATGTAGCTATGAAATACGGGGAAATCATAGAGTTAGGGCGGCACAAGCTGATGTGTGGAGATGCGACGAGTCGTGATGATGTTATTAGGCTTGTTGACGGAGTGAAGGTTGACTTGGTGCTGACTGATCCGCCTTACGGGATAAACATACAGAACAAAGACGGGACATATGGAGGCACGAATAAGACACCAGACGGAAAATATTGGCCATCACCGAAATATCCGCGAATGATAAATGATGACAATGTGCAGTGCGCGAGGGACAATTACGCGATAATCAAAGAGATATGCGAACGGCTGATAATGTGGGGAGCTAATAACTTCTGCGATATTCTGGCGGTAAGCAACGGCTGGTTAGTATGGGACAAACGTATACGGCTGAAAAATTCTTTCGGGCATTGTGAATTAGCGTGGACGAATGTAACAGGGAAAATAAAGTTGTATGCTCATGAATGGAGCGGCTGTTTTCGCGAGGGGTCATATAAGCTAAATCCCCGCCCCCGTGTGCATGTCTGTCAAAAGCCCGTAGAGCTTCACATGAGTATTCTTGAGGACTTCACACAGGCAGAGGACGTAATACTAGACTGTTTTGGCGGATCAGGAACGACATTAATCGCGAGCGAGATGACAGGCCGGAAATGCCTCATGATGGAGATTAGCCCGGAATATTGCGACATAATAGTGGAGCGATACAAGAAACTGACAGAGGGAAAATTACCGCTGGAGGAATGAGAGAATGACGGAAGAAGAATACCGATACGCGGAGAAGGTGTTATACAGTTACAAGCGTAATGTAGAGACAAGCGAGCGAATGTCTGAAGAGTTACGGAGATTGCAAGCATCAGGAGACGTACACGGACAGAGTTATGAACAAATAGCAAGAGGTGGAAGTGGTGATCCCGTAGCGCGTCATGTGGACGAAATCATGAGGTTAGAAGCCCGGCTGAAGAGAATATTACGGCGAGTGAAAGCGGTTGACGAAATGCGGAAGGACTTGCGAGAAGGCAACGTGATAACGATAACGAAGCCGAAAAACTTGCAGTTAATCCTGGACGGGTATTATATCCCCTGTTTAACGGTGAATGAATTTCTGAGTATAAATTGTTGGTCTCGTAGTATATTTTATGTGCGTCGGCGTGAGTTAGTGATGATAGCGGGAGAATACCTGCGCGCTTGATATTCCCCCGCTGGATTTGTTACTCTGTGAAGATGAAGCCTAACTGCCTGTGCTTAGTCTCAAAGAATTTCACGCCCTCAGGAACGGAAGCGGAATATTTTGCGTTGATATTTGCGGGGTTGGAACGAACATTAGCGTGTAACTCTCTGCATTCGATGAGCCTTTTTGCGAACAATTCGGCAATGACATTCTTTTTCCCCTTAGGCTTAGCGATGAACAGTCGCAAGTAAAAGCCGAGCTGAATGATGGCCTGCGGGGATATGGACGACAGCAGAGAGATAACAGCCTCGAGGAACATGCAAGATGAAATGACGGCGGCATTATGGTCAAGAGCCTTGCGGCGTTCAGCAAAATGCAAGTCTTTTGTCTCAATGAGTTTATGCTCAATATCAGCCGGAGCAGCTTCAGGCCTGACTTTAATACGCGGAGAGGGATTAACAGTATATTTCTTCTTTAGCTTCACATGTGGCTGTTGCGCTGTAATGTCTTTCACTTCAGCTTTGATTGTCATAGCTTTTTCTCTGCGCTGAATGATTTTGTCAGCGTATCTTCGAGCATAAGCGAGTTTGCGTTCACATTCAGGAGCGGCAATGCGGGTGAATTTATCAAAAACCCTGTCAGCGACGCAAAGAAGCCTAATACTTTCGGAGCTGATACCTTGCAGAGCGGCAATAATTTCCTCACGAGTTTTGCAAGTAGCAATCTGAGATCGGCATAATTTGAGTTTTTCTGAGAAATCTTTGCGCCGCCATTTGTAAATGAGCGGAGAAAAATCGTTAGGATTGCCCGGTGCGAATTTTTCAAGCTCAACGAGCCACGGAGCGAAAACAAAAGACCGTATAGTGTCATTGTCTGGAGTGATGTTCGAGGCAAGCCACAGCCGTATGTAAATAGCAATGAGCCGTAAGAAGCAGCGAATGCCGGAAGCCTGATTGTAAGGGACGACGGCGGCGTGAGAGTGATTTTCGGGAATGTCGCAGGCGGGGACAGTAACATACGGGCATTCGTCGGTGATGGTGTCCGGGTATGTAGTGTATTGCGGGCGTTCGATATGCTCCGAGGGAACGATAGTAAAGCCGGGATTTTCGGTGTACTGTTTATTCCAAGCCTGGAAGACTTCATTTTTCACGTCAGCTTCATTCTGATGAGGAATAACACGGCCTAAACCTGTGCGATATACTGTAGCAGTAACTTCATGGCCGCAATCGCGACATTTGAGTCTGTAGTAGATGTGTTGCCGTGCAATTCCGCCGTTGAAACGTCTTGTAGCAGTGCTGAAATTGTTATCATCGCAGCGTTTGAGGAAGGGAATATGAGTAGAGCGGCAATTCGGGCAAGGTTTGAGGTGATGAAGGGGGTTATTGTCGGTGGGGATTGCGTCAGGCGTGTGTATTTCGGGAATGTCCATATCCGGGCAAGAGTTATCGCCGGGCGCGTCAGAATATGAGTCGTCCATATAGAGGGCATCAGGCTGTGTGATTTCGGCGGGAGCGGAGATTTCCGGCTGTGCAGTGTCTTCACTCTGAGGTTTTCCAGACGGTTCCTGCTTATCAGCCCAAATTTCAATATTGCGGTATTGCGTCATGAAAGCAGCATACTCAACGCCTGCGATGGTCTGAATTTTCGCCTCTTTGATCCATGCGCCAATGAAATCGGTAGTAACAGCGTCAGCGGTTCTTGCGATAATCTTAACGGGGTAATGATTGCCGGAGTCGTTGCCATAGTAGACAGTGCCGGGAATGAATTTGACGCTGACAGGCTGAGGAATGGTGCGAGGCTTAGGAGCGGGGATAATAATATCATCCTGCTGAGCGTAGCCATTATCGCCGGTAACATTCTCTGCAGTCATATAGCCGTTGCGTTCTTCGAGGATGAGAGAAATTTTGCTTGCGAGCGCGTCAATGAGTTTAGACTTGTTCATGCGGCTGAAGTAAGGAATAGTGTAGCACAGTGCAAAACCTTTCAACTGAACGAGAGACGCCCCCGAAAAAGCCCGTTTGATTTCGTCTATGGATTTGCCTTTGAAGTAATCAGCATCGAGGAGCGATTTAGCGTTATCATTCGTATCACTCTGAACGGTTGCGGCATTCGCGGGCTGTGAGGCCAGTGCGTTATCGTTGTCACTTGCGTTCGTGATTTCTGCAGTTGCGATTTCATCGGGCTGTGAGTCATCATCAATGTAGCTGTCAGCATACAGGCAGAAGAATGCAGTTGCGTGTACAAATTCGCCGCGTGAGTCTGACGTGAATATTTTGCATCTGCAATGAGGCATTTTAGTGCCATCATGTGAAATGTGGCTGAATGTAAGATAGCAGGGAGTGCGTTTTGTTACGGTGTAAATGTCAGTGATGAAAGTAGCTTTTCCGTCATATTTTGCGGGTAAGTGAAGAGCGTATGATTTACCGACTTCAAATTTTGTCATTAGTGAAATCTCCTTTTGACATATGGATTAGTCGTAAGGTGTTCAGGCCTGATTTCCTGTTGACGGTGCATAGTATATCCTAGTAATAGGATAATGCAATCAGTAATAATACGTATTATCCTAGTAATAGGACATAGCTATAATTATCCCAATAATAGGAGATGATGCCATGAGCATATCAGAAGAATACATGTCAGCGGTTGACGCGGCATTGACGTTAAATATAGATAGAAGCCGGGTATTAGTTTTGTGTCGTCAGGGCAGATTTGCAGGAGCGGCAAAAATCGGAACAAGCTGGGCAATCCCGCGTTCGTCGGTTGAGAATTTCCGCCGATTGCCGCCGGGAGGAAGTAAGAACCTGAAACAGCAGCACGAAGAGGATAAAGCGATGATTGAGCGGTTGCGTGAAAGCACGAGGCAGCACGGGAATGCAGACGGTGGAAATTGCGGACATGATGAGAGGTGTTAAGTGAATGGACATTAGGGAGAAGATAGCGGCGCGAAAAGCAGAGGAGCAGAACGGCGGCGGGATAAACCGAGCGTTGTGGCGAATGGCGGGAATAATTCTGACAGGTTACGCGCTCGGAACGGTGATAGCGTTGATGCTTTTGGCGTTAAGGGGATAACATGACGACAGACGAGAGAATAGCGGAGCTTGAGAGGAAATGCGCCGATCTTCAAGAACAGCTGAATATGGCGTATGATGATTTAGACCGCCGAATAGAAGCGGGAAATTCTGACAGGCTGACGATATGCGGAATAATAGTAGCGTTGATAGTTGGAGGCATCCAGATAGTACTTGCGGTGCTTGCGTTGTTGAAGTGAACACAGACAGCAAGCCGAATTAACGCAGATTTGTGGACAAAAGGAACGATTTGCGGTAAAATTCCTTATGTCTAGAAATAGGCAAAAGGTTTCATCTATAGTATCACTACCTAATATCCCAAGAAATAACTGATACCCCCTGAGAAAATCAGCAGGGTATTTTTATGCGTAAAAACGATAACGGCATGTGCTGAATGAAGGCATGTGCCGTTTGTAGTATTGGAGGGTACGAAATGACAAACATCAAAAGAGACAGTGCCGGGCATTTCGCGCCTGGAGTGAGTGCGAACCCCGGCGGCCGCATGAAGATTGACCCTGAAGCAAAAGAAATCTTGAAGGCAGCAACACCAAGAGCGGCGCGGCGATTAGTTGAGATGATCGACAGCAAGTCAGAAAAGATTGCGATTGTAGCGTGCAATTCAATTCTTGACAGGATATTAGGCAAGCCGGAAGCAATAAGCAAAGTAGAATTATCCGGGGAAAATCAGCCGGTAGTATTATTTCGATGGATGACAGACAAAGAAGCGTCAACGATAACAGCGCAGAATGCAGAGATAAACAGCAAGGGCGAGTAATCATACTGCCATATTTACCGCGCAATCCACAGCCGGAAATCCATAAAGCAATCGATGAGCATAGGTTCAGCGTGATAGTAGCGCACAGGCGATTAGGAAAAACCGTATGTGTAATCAATCACGCGATTATGAAGGCACTGACGGACAAAAGCGGCTCAGGGCGTTACGGGTATATAGCACCGTACAGAAGTCAGGCAAAATCTATAGCTTGGGATTACGTCAAGCACTTCACAGCGGGCGTGCCGGGGCGGAATGTCAACGAGACCGAATTAACGGTAGATTTTCCTAACGGAGCGCGTATCAGGCTGTTCGGGGCTGATAATCCCGACGCGATGAGAGGGCTATATTTCGACGGCGTAATACTCGATGAGGTTGCAGACATGAAGCCGGAAGTATGGGGGGAAATAATCCGTCCTGCGCTATCAGACCGAAACGGCTGGGCGTGTTTTATAGGAACGCCGAAAGGGCAGAATTTATTTCACGAATTGTACGAGTACGGATTGAGCCATAACTCATGGTGTAGTGTGATATACCGCGCTGACGAAACCGGGATAATCCCGGCGCAAGAGTTAGAGGAAGCAATAGCCGTGATGAGTGCTAATCAGTACCGGCAGGAGTTTTTATGCGACTTCAGCGCGAGTGAAGACAACGTGCTAATCACGATCGACATGGTAAGCGACGCGGCCAAAAAGGGACTGACTGAGGCAGATATTCGCGGCGCGGTTCGCGTGATGGGCGTTGACGTTGCGAGGTTCGGAGATGACAGAAGCGTGATATGCAGGCGCGAGGGGTTATGGTGCCATGATATGCGGATTGTTGAGAATGCCGACAATATGACGTTCGCCGGGATTGTCGCAAGAGAGATTGACGAGTTCAAGCCCGATGGAGTGTTCATTGACGCGGGGCGCGGCGAGGGAGTTATCGACAGGCTGAGGCAACTGGGATATTCAGTGCTGGAGATAAATTTCGGATCAAGCGCAAGTGAGAGCGCAAGATACGCCAACAAACGGAGCGAAATGTGGGACAAAGTGCGGGAATGGATAAAGTCAGGCGGTGCAATTCCGAATAACCCCGAATTGAAAAGTGAGCTTGCAAGCCCGACATACAAATTTGACGCTGGCGGTCGGTTAGTCCTTGAGCCGAAAGAAAAGCTCAAAGAGAGGGGATTACGTTCGCCGGATTTAGCAGACGCGCTCGCACTGACGTTCGCGTACCCGATACGAGGCACTAGAGGCGGGCAATCCGTCAGAAGAATAATGAATGATGACATGAGCAAATATTTCGGGCTATGAGAGGTGAAAAGAATGTGCGTATCAGCACCGACAGTAACACAGCCAAAGGTAGAAGCTCCCGTGCAAAGTGTGAGCATGAATGCCGCTGACAGTACGATAGCTCAGAGAGAAGGCGACAGACAGAGGCGGCTGCGGGCGTTGTCGCGTTTCCAGACAATGCAGGGAGGCGCAATGCAGGGAAGTGAAGCCGGAAATGGCAAGGTGAGATTAGGAGCATGACACAGCCAAGTACGCGCAGAAATAACGCCGATACACGGTTCACGCAGATGATGACAGATCGCCGGGACTATTTAGAGTGGTGGCGGAAATTGTCAGACATGTACGCGCCAAACAGGGGACGTTTCAGCGTGGACGAACTGCCCAGAAAAAGCCCGGTTCGCTTCAACACAAGAGCGAGGCAAATTCCCGACGATTTTGCAGCAGGAATGAAAAGCGGACTGACTTCACCAAGTCGGCCGTGGTTCACTCTAACACTTTATGACAATGGATTAGCAGAGCTTGAAAACGTCAAGGCATGGCTGACGGAAGTACAAGACATAATGCAGGGGGCAATGCTGAGAACGAATTTGTACGATCAGCTTTTTGACGTGTACAAAGAGCAGGGCATATTCGGGACTGCGGCATTGCTGATTGAGGAAGATGACGAGAATATATTTCATGCTCAGAGCCTCACGGCCGGAAGCTACGCAATAGGAGTTGACAAGCGCGGGAAGGTCAACAGGTTCTGCCGTCAGTTTCGCAGGACGGTTCAGCAATTAGCGGAGGAATTTGGCGAGGGAGCATTACCGCAGGAATTACGCCAAAGGCTGAAGGAAAAACCGAATAATACGCGGTATGAGCTGAGGAATTTGATTGAGCCGTCGCAAGAATATCTGCGTGATGACATGGCCGGGCGTTTTCAGTATGTCTCGTACTGGTGGCTGAAAGGATATTCAGAGCCGGAATTTTTGCGCGTGGGAGGGTACAACGAATTTCCCGTGATGGTGCCAAGATGGCGCGTGATTAATGATGATTTGTATGGGCGCGAACAGCCGGGTGAAACAGGATATGACGACGCAGTAACACTTCAGCAGATGGAGATTGACGAACGGTCTGCGCTGAAAAAGGGAGTAAATCCGCCTGTGATGGTGCCTGAAAGTTTGACGCAGGGAGATATAGACGATAGGCCGGGAGGAGTAACGAAATATTATCCGACAATGGACGGGGCAAAACCCGCAATTACTCCGCTGTATCAGGTGATTTTTGACCACAGGAGCGTAGCGGAAAAACGGCTTGAGCTGACTGCGCATTTGGAGGAAATATTCTATGTCAACATGTTCAAGATGTGGACGACGGACATGAGGCAGGGCAGGACAGCAACGGAAATACAAGCGCGTGAGGCTGAAAAAATGTTCATGCTGGGGCCTCTGATAGAGCGTCAGATGTCGGAGCTTTTAGAGCCGATGATAGCGCGTATCTACGGAATATTAGACAGAGCCGGAAAATTCCCAATGCCGCCGGAAGAACTGCAAGACCGTGAAATCAAAATTGAGTACATGAGCATATTAGCGAGTATTCAGAAGCAATCAGCGTATGCGGGAATTGAGCAGATACTCACGACAGCGGGAATGATTGCACAGCTTCAGGCTACATCAGGGAAAACGCCGGAAGTCTTAGACAAGATAGACGGGGACGAAATCATAGACCAGTTAGCAGACATGTACGTGATCCCCGCGGGTATCGTTCTCGGAGATGATGCAGTAGCCGAAAAACGCGCTCAACGTCAACAGGCAGAAGCACAAGCACAGGCGCAACAGCAGGAATTAGCCGGGGTTCAGGCAATGAGCGACGCAGCACCGAAAATCGCAGGAGCAGCGCAAACACTTTCAGAAACGCAAATGCCCGATGGCGGCTCAGGTCTTGAGGCTTTAGCAAACATTGCAGGAGGGATGACGCAGTGAATGCGCTGATGGCAAAACAGATAAGGAACGATTACGCAGAAATTCTCCAGAGCGAAGCCGGTCGGCGTGTGCTTGGGGGAATTTTTTTTACGGCCGGGCTGAACAGTCCCGTAAGCGTGATGAATGATTTTCAGCTCGGAAGGCATGATTTAGCGTTGCAGATAGCTAATACGGTGCGTGAAGTCGATGATTACGGTGTCGCGGAATGTGATAAGGCATTCGCGGACTTCAGGAAGGGATTTGATGATGATGGAAGAAACAACGACAGCGATGCAGGAGAGTACTACGAATGAGGGACAATCACAGACTGAGCAGACCGGGAACGTCAAGCCCGCGCTATTCGATGAGCCGCAAGAACACGCAGAGAATATACAGCCGGAAGTTAAGCCAGAAGAGGGAGTATCAGCAGGTGAAGTCTTCAAGGCAGAGGAAATAACGCTGCCGGAAGGAGAAAAGTTTGACGCGGAATTAGGCCGGACATTTGCGGAAATACTCAATGACGGGAATTTGTCGCGCAAGGAATTGGGGCAGAAATTATTTGATTTGTACCATTCGCAGAGCGTGAAAATTCTTGAGGGTCTGAAGTCGGCGGAAGCTGAGAGGGTGAAAACGTTTGAGGCGGAATTAGCGCAGGAAAAAGCGCAGTGGCTCAAACAGTGCCAGGCAGATACAGAATACGGCGGGCAGAATTGGGAAGGCTCACAGGCCGTAATCGACAGAGGGTGCAAGCTGCTCGCCACGCCGGAAGCAGTCAGCCTCATGCAACGGTACAACCTAAACACACACCCGGAGATTGTGAGAATGTTTTACCGTGCGGGGAAACTGGCGGGGGAGGATAAATCACAGGTTTCGGGGAATGGTTCAGGCAAAACCGCAGACCCGGCGACGGCAATATTCGGTGAGAGCCTGAAAGAATATTACAAGCGAAAAGGAGATAAAGAATAATGGCAGCAGAATTTTTAACGCTGATGGATCTGCGCTCGCGGCTCATGCCTGACGGAAGCCCCGTAAATTCATATGCGGAGCTTTTAGCGCAGGAGAATGAAATACTTGATGATATACCGTGGAGCGCGGGTAATCAGCTCACGGGGGATATACACTTCAGGAGAACGGCACTTCCGAGCGCACAGATACGCCGAATAAATCAGGGTTTCGACAGCTCAAAAGGCGCAACGGAAGCCGTAACAGAGACATGCGTTCAGATAGTCTCAAAAATGACCGTTGATATGGTAGAGCTTGATTTGTCGCCCAATCCGGCAAATTATCTCCTCTCAGAAAGCAAAGGCCATATTGAAGTAATGAACCAGGACGTGGTAACAAACTTCTTCTACGGAGCTAACCCGGAAGGTATAAAGGGTTTCGCGTCAAGGCTCAACAAGTTATCGCACAAGCAGGTGATAGACGCGGGGGGGTCGGGGAATAATCTTGCGTCAATCTATATAGTGAAGTGGGACACAGACGAGGTAACCGGGATATATCCGAAAAACTCAAAGGCCGGTCTTGATGTGTACACGCAGGAGAATGTTTACGTCAAGGACAGGGACGGCAAAGACTTCCGCGCTCATGTTACGGAGTGGAGCTGGTTTGTCGGGCTGAAGGTACGCGATGACAGGTATTTGGCTCGGCTGTGCAACATTGACCGGGACGCGCTTCAGGCAAGCACAGAGGCGGCGAAAAATGCGCGTCAGGAATTGTTCAGGCTGATGATAAAAGCCAAAAACAGAATTCATCACGTCTCGCAGGGGCGCGTTGTCATGTACGCTGATCCCGATATTTTCGACATACTAGAGCAGGCAGCGTTTGAGAAGAGTAATAACAATCTAGGGTACTCAGATATTGAGGGCGACAGGAGAATACTCAAATTCGCGGGCATACCGATAAAGAAGAATGAAGCGCAGAGTTTGGCAGAAAAGAAGGTGAGCTAGATGATATTCGATTATGAGTTGATGTTCACGGACGAAAATATAGCGTTCTCACCAGTAACAAACGGAGTTGTTGGGCGTGTGCTTGATTTGGCCGGAAAAGGTCAGGGCAAAGGGTTCAAGTCGTGGATAGCGTTTGCGTTCTCGGAAGATGTAAGCGGCGGGGCTGTGAAATTCTCGATTGAGACAGCAGACAATGAAGAGTTCAGCGGCTCAAAGGAAATCCCGTTATCACTGCCGGAGTTGAGCGCGTCTGACATGACAGCAGGAGCTATATACAGTGCGCCTCTTCCTGTCGTCGGCATGGAGCGTTACTGCCGTCTAAAGGCTGAAGCCTCAAGCGCGGTAACTTTCACGGGGCTGAAAAGCGGTTTTGTGCTTGACGCTACGCAGGAGTAATCATGTCAGTGTTCATTCTCTGCGAACAGGCTGTAGGGCTTGTGCGCGGAAAAAGGCTGATATTGTCCAGTACGGAGAAATCATATCTTGAGGCACTGAATTATGAGGGGCTGACGGCTGAACATTCGCAAGATGAAGCGGTCGTCTGCGCTCTCCATTTCGCAAGAGTGCGCGACAGGCTTTTGCAGATTTATCCGTGGGTGTTCGCGAGGAAGTCGGCAACAGTTTCGGCGGGAGGAAGTCTGCCGTCGGACTGCCTCAATGTTCTTTGCGTTCTCGTTGACGGTGTGCCGGTTGAGTACGAGATAACAGCAGGAAGGCTCAATACGACAGCAAGCGCGGCAGTTCACTACACGGCGAAAATCACAGACACGGAACAATGGAGCGCGATATTCCGGGACGTTTTCGTGTATTCACTCGCGATTGAGATATGCAGCGCGGTAACAGGAAAACCCGAATATGTCCAACTGTTAGAGCAAAAAGCGCAGGAGCTGATTACCCGCGCAATTCAGAACGGAGCAATCAAGGCAGAAACACGAATAACGCTGAAAGATGAGCTGTATAACCGAGCTGTAATCTTGTCGCGGGGTCAGAGAACGATAAAGGAAACGAGTACGGCGGCTTTGACGCAGGGGACAGACAACGCCGGATTTGTCAATGACCGAATGACGGCGGAATATCAGGTATGCGAGCATTCAGCGGAGAGCGTAAGAAACAGACTGCTAGAGCTTTACCCGTGGGTGTTCGCAAGGAAAAGCGCGTCATTGCTGGGAATGGCTCAGGGTTCGGGCGGATGGAGCTACAGCTATCAGCTTCCGTCGGACTGCCTGAAAGTGCTTGCAGTTATCGGCTCGGATAAAGCGTTGGAGTTTGAGCAGGCCGGAGCAAAGGTTTTCACGAATGATGACGCGCAGACTGTCAGATATACCGGGCTTGTTGAGGACGCGGGGAAATGGCCGGGAAGTTTCCGAGATTTGTTCACGTATCAGCTTGCGATTGAAGTAGTTTACGCAACAACGGGTAATGTTCAGGTCATTCAGCTATTGGAGCAGAAAAGCCTTCAGGTGATACAGTTCGCATACAACAGCGGGCTAATCCAGAATGAAACGAAACTCCCCGCAAGCGATGAGCTTTACGGGCGGGCGATAAATATAGCTCACGGCTCAGAAGAAGCTGACGAGAATATAACAGCACGAAACGCGCGGGAATACTCGGTATGCAAAAACAGCGCAGGTTATATCCGCGACAGGCTCATGCAGTCCCATCCGTGGAAGTTTGCGAGGAAAAAAGCAAAGATCACAAACGGAACGCTGCCGGGTGACTGGCTCGCAACTTTAGCGGTTACGGTTGACGGCAAGCCGATAGATGATGACGTTCTGCCATTAAGAGGTGAATTGACGTATACGGCGAAAATCATGGACATAAACAAGTGGGACGCGATATTCAAGGACGCATTCTGCTACTTATTGGCCGGAGAAATAATCAGGTCAGTGAAGGGTAACGCGGAGTTAGCGCAGTCAACAGAGGCAAAAGCAGATGAGTATATCCGAAAAGGCTACGAGCTGGGAATAATCAAGGCCGAAACGAAATTAAGCGTCAAAGATGAGATATTCAGCAGGGCGATTAATTTAGCGCGTGGGCAGAGATTAACCAGTCCGACAAGCGAGCAGTCTAACGCAATGGGACTTGATTACACGGGTTATCCCAACTGGCGCAACGAGGCAGAATATCAAGCGTGTATACGATCAGCAGAGACTATCAGGGATAAACTTTTGGAGCTTCACCCGTGGGTATTCGCAAGGAAGAGCGCACAGCTTCAGCACTCAGGAGAGAATATCACGGGCTGGGAATACGGTTATGACTTGCCGGAAGACTGTTTAGCGGTTCTGACAGTAATAACGGAATGCGGAAATCCAGAAGATTATGAAGTTGCAGGAAGGCGAATTTACGCAAACGCACAGGGAATAACAATCAGGTACACGGCAAAAGTTACGGAATATAGCAAATGGCCGTCAATGTTCGCGGACGCATACGTCTATTTTCTGGCGTGCGAGGTTCTAACGGCAACAATACCGATTGGTGAGGCACTCCAAAACATGGTTGCGTATCTCAAGCGGGAATGCGAGAATGCAATCTCAGAGGGCTACAGGATAGGAATAATCCGGGCTGAGACGAATATAACGCTCAAAGATGAGTTATGCGGGGGGGCTGTGGGGCTTCTGCTGGGACTGTCGGGTGATGAAAAACTTGTGCCGGAAATCAAAGCTCAAGCGTATTCAGCAGTTCGGCGGGCTTATGACAATATCCGGGACAAACTGCTTCAGATGTACGCATGGACGTTCGCAAGAAAAACCGCGTCATTGCCGACCAAAGCGCATAAAGTTTATGGGTGGCGTTATACGTTTGAGCTTCCGCCCGATTGCTTGAGGGTCAACAGCGTGATAGCTCATGACAGGCGCGAGGATTATGGAGCTGATATTGAGTGCATGAGGCTGTCTGAATTTCCGCGAAATGTTGAGATTATCGAGTATGAAGTCTCAGGCTCGGAGCTTTACGCAAACCGCGAAAATGTACATGTCAGGTACACAGCGAGGATAACGGACAAAGACAAATGGCCGCCGCTATTCACTGAAGCACTGATATACTGCCTAGCGTCAGAAGCGGCTTTGAATGTGCCAGTGAGAGCCGAAATCCATCAAATACTCATGGAACGGGAAAAACAAGCAATCGAAACAGCAACAGCAAACGGCGTAATCAGGGAAGAAACACGACTGCCATTACAGCACGAAAGCACAAGGACTGGACTATTAAACCGCCAGTATCTTGATTATTCAGGGCTTGCAACAATTCCGTGCGGTTACGGGGGGTGCAGAAATGCAGATGAGTTTTTCATCCGGCGAGATTAACCCGATTTTACACGCAAGGGTTGACTTGTCCCGCTATCATACAGGGCTTGCGGAGCTGTCTAACATGATCGTGCTTCCGCAAGGAGGCGTAACAAGGCGCGGAGGCTTCAGCCAAATAAAACAGATACCCTCAGGAGATGTGCGGTATATCCCGTTTGAGTACAGCAGCACGGACAATATATTAATCGAGTTAAGGGAAAAAACTGCGATATTCTACAGCAATGTATCTGAAAATCTGACAATGAACGCAAGCATATCAACACCATATGAAGGCTGTGATATTGCGGACATTCGTTATGTGCAGAGCGGAAATGTAATGTTCCTGACGCACAGGAAGTACAAGCCTATGATGTTAAGGCGTGAAAGTTTGTCGTCATGGGTCATTGAGGAATTGCTGTATAGAGGCGGCCCATTCATTGACGGTGCGGAGTGGAACAGCAACGCGGTTATCAGGCTTGAGGGGTCAGGCGATTACAGGACAGTACAAAGCACAGGGGCAGGTATATTCACTTCAGGGCTTGAAGGTACACTGCTGAAGCTGGAATACGCGGTATCACCAAGCACTGAGACTTTTACGTCTGAACCTGCGCCGCTGACAGGCTCAAGCAGCACGATAGAAGTGAAGGGTACGCTGAACGTGATGACGACGGGAGAATGGAAGGGGATAATCTCCGTTCTCAGAAGCTCCGACGGCGGCGACTCATGGGTAACTATCAGGCAGTACAAGCGCACAGACCCAGAAACGCAGGGGCAGTGGGATTTCTCAGTAAGCGAGACTGAAGCCTACATACTTTACCGCGTAACGGCACAGTATACGACCGACACAAACCCGATAGACCCAGACACGCCAGTATACGCGGCGGGAGATGATACGCCGTCAAAAGAACCCGCAGAAGTTACGGTATCTGCAAGCGGCTTCCTGAAAAGCGAAAATTACAGGATACAGAGCGTATCAAGCGAATATTCAGCCAGTGTAAAACGCGAAACTAAGACAGGCTACGCGATTAATGACAGTTTCAGCGGGCGCGTGTCGTTATGGTCAATAGGCGCGTGGGGAAATGTTCAGGGGTATCCGGGAGCTTGCGCAATGTATCAGGACAGGCTGATTTTCGCAGGAAAATCAAGACAGCCACAAACAATATGGATGAGCAGAACGGGCGATTAAGCAGACTTCAGCATATCAGACCCATTGAAAGATGATGACGCTGTAACGCTTACTCTTGCGGCAAAGGGCGCGGACGGTATTCACAGCCTTGTTGCGGGAAGTGATATTCTCGCGTTCACACGGTCGGGCGAGTGGAAGATACGCGGTTCAGGCGACAGCGGCGCAATTACTCCGAGTGCGCTAACGGCTCATCAGCAGACAAGCATAGGCACGAAAGACATTCAGCCAGTTGAGGCGGGCGGAAGGATTATCGTCGTACAGGCTCAAGGGCAGAAAGTTTACGCGCTGGGGTATGACCTGAACACTGACGGCTATACAGGAAGCGAAATATCCATATTAAGCAGTCATATCTTTGAACGTAAGCAGATAAACGGCATGGAATATCAGAAAAACCCGGACAGTATTTTGTGGTTCGTTCTTGATGACGGGACATTAGCGGGCTGTACGTTCAACCCTGAGCATGAGATTATCGGCTGGTCAAGGCATAATTCAGCATATAGATTTGAGAGCCTCACGGCTGTAACAGGAGACAATCAGACAGAAATTTTTGCGGTGATGTCGCTTAACGGGGCGAAATATCTGCACAGAATGAACGACAGAAGAAACACTGCGAATTTTGCGGACGGAGGATATGACTTTGACAGCGAGATCAGGACACTGAGACTAAATGCCGGGAGTGAAAACGGGAGCGGATATACGGAGCGGAAATTAATAGCGCGGGTTGTCCTCAGCGTGATTAACAGCGTCCGGGCTTGGGTTGCTCCGGGTGAATTGAACGACAGCGCAAAAAACTGGCAGAGGCGGAGAAAAGTAACTTTCCAGACAGCAGACTATATCACTGACGCTGATATTCAGATGGATAACGGCTTCAGCGAATACGCCTGCGTTCATGTGAAAAATGTTGCTTCTGAAAGACTTACGATAGCGGCAATTACGCCAATAATGACAGCAGGAGGATAAATTATGAACTGCGGATGTGAAAAGAAACAGGAATACGGCGAACCAGTAATGTATATCGGAGACGGGATTACTACGGAATTTCCGATACCGTTCGGGCATTTGGGCGATATGATAACAATCAAAACGCCTGAATGCGGAATTAGCGTAAAGGTTGAGAGGGACTGCGCGTACCAGGTTGTGGACGGGGTCGTGAAGTTTCTTACTCCGCCGCCGAAAGGAACTGTCGTAGCTTTTGCGCCTGATGGTTGCCTTCTGAATGCGCGGGGAGAATGGAGTACAGAGAAAATCTACAGGCGCGGGGATGTAATCACTCATGATGATGTC
Source organism: uncultured Fretibacterium sp. (assembly GCA_946183145.1). Lineage (GTDB taxonomy): Bacteria > Synergistota > Synergistia > Synergistales > Aminobacteriaceae > JAFUXM01. The sequence goes on from CAMGZM010000016.1 coordinate 35,379, forward strand.
TGCTATTTCGCAAAAGATACCAGCTGCGGAGCTGAACCGCTTACCCATTCTGATAAATGGCTTGCTGTTTCGGGAGTGTCAGCAACTCTTCAGATCGGCACGGTAACAACTGCTCCGGCAGGAACTCCGGCAAGCGTAACAAACAGAGGCACAGCAAGAGAAGCAATACTAGATTTCGTGATACCCGGAGGCGCAAAGGGCGATAAGGGCGACACGGGCGATATAGGAGCGCAGTATGACACGGTTGCGGAAATGGTCGCTGACGCAGGACTACGCAACGGAGATTACGCGCAGACAGGCGGATATTATTCTTACGGGGATAAGGGCGCGTGCCTGTACAGAATATCAAATACGAGCGGCTCACTAAAAATCAGGCTCAACAGCGGACTTTACGCAGAAGTCGCAGAGAGTGAAATTACTTCCGGTAAACTCGGCATTATCGGCACAAAGAACGCAGGACTTCTTCAGACTGCTATAGACACTTACGCGCGGTTCGTCATCGACACGGATATTACGACAACGCACAAACTTGTGATGAACAAGGACGGCAGGACACTCATAATCAGAAGCGCAACGATAACTTACACGGGAAGCGATGAGGCCGCAATCCATGCAACAAGCTCCAACTCTGTAATCGCGGGGGACGGAAGAGCCGCTATAACCGGGCAGGGAACAGGCGCGGGAATACTTCTAGGCGGCGAGGGAAAAACAAAAAACTGCCTCAGCAACGTAATCAAGACGCTGAATATTGCCAAATTTGAGAGTGGAATATCCATCTACAATAATCAGCTTAACGGTCTGGCCGTCTATTTTCACAACATAGGCGACATGAATATACAGGACTGCAAAAACGGAATACTGCTTACAGGATGGGCAAATGCGAATATCGTAAGCAATATCATCTTCTGGAGGTGCGGATCGGCGAATAATTCCGGCGGGGCGGTCGTCATGAAAACTCTTAACGGGCAATATCCGCTTGAGAACAACATTTCACACATATTCCATCATCAAAGCACAGACGCGACAACTCTCAACATTGAAAAAACGAATTTCAGCGTGTTCACGGGGATAATCTGCGAACAGGGCGGAAGCGGAGCTAAATCACTTGTAATAACGGATGACGGTACCATATGGAATATATTTTCTATGTGTTCAAACGTTTCAGCTTTCAGACAAGTACCCTCAGCATGTTATAACAGCAATATCTTTATGGATTTAACTGGACTGGCTGCGGGAGCTGTAAGTTCTAATTCACTGACAGGCACGACACTCAGCTACAAGAAACAGAACAGCCCGATGACGCTGAAAAGATATTATAGGGGGAAAAACGTATTCTCGGAACGTGCTAGACCGCTTTTGCTCACGCTCCTGACTGGCCGGAAAATAGGATGCGGTATTTTCCTCAAGGTGCGCGTCAGGTATGGCAATGCAGCGAATGTCATGTTAATTAACACTTGGGCGGAAAAGTCTTTCATCTGCAAATTCAACGCAGATGCTACTTCTGTTGAAGAGCTTGAAAGCCTGGTAATTCACGGTAATTTGATAACTTACGCGGACAACGAGATACATATAGTAACCCCCGACAACGGAACCAATGTTGATGTTTTTCTTTTGGTTGAGGTTGAGCAGACTGTTTACAACATGGCTAACGACACAGTTTACACGCTCAATGAAGAGCTTTTCGAGGAGGTTAGTTAGATGGGGCTTAACGGCACAACATTCACGGTGGATCACATACAGCTGAAGAGCGACACTAAATCAGGGTGGACGAGCAAAAATCCAACACTAGCAAAAGGCGAGCTAGGACTTGAAAGTGATACGCTGAAAATCAAAATCGGCAACGGGTCAAGCGCATGGACTAACTTGGCATATGCTACAGTAACTCTCGCAGAGCTTGAAAGCGGTATACCTTCGCTGAAAGTTACAGGGACAATGACTGCTGCAAGTTTATCAAGCAGTTTATCAAACATAAGGCGGTATAACAACAAAGTTACAGTGATTGAAAGACAAACAGTTACGCTCCTTACATTGCCGACAAGCGGCAAAAAAGGCTGTCCTGCGTATATCAGGGTTCGGGTATTGTTCTCTAACTATTCGAACCTTGCGTATATACAGAGATATGCTGAAAAAAGTTTCCTGTACAAGGGGCAAACATCATCGTACAGTCTGGAAGAACTGACAGATATGCCAGTGGTTACGGGCGCAGGCGGAGCTGTTTCAGCAGCAAATAACACTATCACTATAACTATGCCAAACAACGGAACAAATGTCAGCATAGGCATTTACGCAGAAGTTGAAACACTGTCGCCGGACGGAGTGTTTTATACGCTGAATACTGACGCGTTCAAGGATTATTAGGAGGCGCGGATATGGCAAAAGATACTGAGCATTTCAAAGTAAGCGAGTTCGCGTGCAAATGCGGGTGCGAGAAAAATGACATTGACCAGAGAGTGATGGACATGGCCGAAACTATACGGCTTGCGCTCGGCGTTCCCGTAAGAGTTAATTCGGGGTGCAGGTGCAAAGAGCATAACGCAAGGAGCAAGGGCGTTCCAAACTCTAAGCACATTTCAGGCAAAGCCGCGGATCTGTCGTGCAATTTAGGCAGCGCGAAAATGTTTGAGACCGTCAAGAAACTTCACGCTGAGGGAAAATTGCCCGCTCTGGATTACTGCATTAAGTACAGGACGTTCATTCATATCGATTGCGGCGGTAAACGTAAAACTTTGTGGGAGGTTCGCTTATGAGCATAAGCGGTAATACGATGAATGTGGAAAAGCTGACTGTTGACGGAAAAGACGTAAAAACAGTACTCACAGACCTTATGACAAAAAGAAAGCTGGGTTTCACGTTCCCCGAAATGGGTATTAAATCACTGCTGACACTTGATTTTCAGGGTTGCGAGTTCTCATTCATAGAAAATTCGTTCTACGACATAGTAATTTTAGACGCAGAAAATAAATTTGTTTGCGGAAAATTCAGATAGGAGGAGCAAAAAGATGGCAATCAGCGGAACAACATGGACATTCGACAAAATCATACTCAAAGACAAAGCGGCTTCAGAGTGGACGAGCGCAAATCCTACGCTCGCAAAGGGCGAAATCGGCTTAGAGAATGACACGGGGAAATTCAAGCTCGGAGACGGCACAAAGAACTGGACATCACTGCCCTACACAACAATGACAGTTGCAGAGATAAACGCGGAGCTTGCGAAAAAGGCTAATACTTCAGCAATACCGCCCGTTGTCGACAATCTCACAAGCACAAGCGCAACTTCAGCTCTCAGCGCAAATCAGGGACGCGCTCTTAACGCCAAAATTCCCGCCGTCGTCAATAACGTTACTACTACTACAGCAGGGAGCGCACTTGACGCGGTTCAGGGCAAAAATCTCAATGACGCGATTAACGCGATTAAGAACGTTACTACCATCGCCGTAGCTTAACGGCGTTTTTTCTGACGGCCTCCCGTTTTATCGCGGGGGGCTTTCTTCATATAAGGAGGTTCGCATGACTGATGACTTAATTCAGACTGCTATTGATTTCGTGTGCGGAGGCAGTATCGGCTTAATGGCGTGGTTCTTCGGCGGACGAGACGGCTTCTTGATGGTTCTGCTCGCGTTCATGGTTATAGATCAGCTTTCAGGATTGGCCGCAGGGTGGAAGGAGCATAAATTATCCAGTGATACAGGTTTTACGGGGCTGTTGCGTAAGGGGATTATTCTCGCTTTCGTCGGCATGGCTCATCTCATAGATACGTATATTCTTAAAGATACTATGCTCGGTAATACTGAAGCGATAAGAAACGGCGTGTGCATGTTCTATATCGCTAACGAGGGAATATCCATCTTTGAGAATGCTGAAAGGCTCAATATTCCCGTTCCAGCTTTCATTCGCGACAGGCTGGACAATCTCAAAAAATTCAGCGCAGGCAAGGATAAAGACAAGGAGACGAAAAAAGCCAAATGAGAATAACTTTTGAGCCTCTAAAACCTGAACATTCACGCATTGCCGCTCACCTAAGACAGGCCGATATTGACGAGATTAACGCGCTTAACGGACTTTCGCCGGGGGTCGCCGTTGCTTATTCCATCGCTAACTCTGAAAAGGGCGCGGCTGTCTTCTTTGACGGGGATTTGTCCGCCGTTTTCGGCATTTCTCGCGGCGTTATATGGCTCGTAGGTACTGACGAAATTAACAAGCACCCGGTCGCGTTTTATCGGACTTCTCGCAGGATTTTCCGAAAATTAAGCAACGGGTATCCTAAACTTGAAAATTACGTTGACACTAGAAATATTCCCTATTTACGCTGGCTTCAGTGGCTCGGTTTTGACATTTCTCCGCCTGTTGACGCGGGCGGCGTGTCTTTTCACCATGTCGTATGGGAGTCTCGAAATTGTGCACTCTAGCTACTGCTTTAACCGCTGTCTCGGCGGGCGCGAGTTTATATCAGGGTTATGCGTCGGGACAATCCGCTATGGCTCAGGCTGACGCTCAAGCTGACGCTCTCGAACGTAACGCGGAAATCTCACGCGCTCAGGGACATGACGCTATTGAACGCGGCGGTATGGAGGAATTAAGACTAAGAAGGCAGCTCGCTAATCTCAGGGCTAATCAGCGCACACAGGCGGCCGCTTCAGGCATTGACATTAATTCGGGGAGTGCACTTGACGTTCAGAACGCATCCATCAGTGAGGGCGAATTTGACGCGGAGGCTGTCAGGTTCAACGCCGCAAGAGCCAAATGGGGATATGACACTCAGGCCGATAACATGATTGCTCAGGCCAATAACGCAAGGGCTATAGGAAGGTCGGCTAGAACAAACGCACTAATAGGCGGGGTCGCTAATGCTCTCGGCACTGTCGGAACGGGGCTGTATTCCAGCAAGCAGAATTATTCTCCGCTCACTGAACAACTTTTCGATGACAGGTCTAAATATTGGGGGCCGATCTATAACTCTATCGAACGTAAAAGAAGGGGGTACGTGTAAATGCCGGTTACTTATACCTGCAACGGCATCGTTAAAGAGTTTCCCATTCCTGACGATGAAATTTTCAATTCCGTTACTGTCGCTTTCACTGACGGGGCTAAATTCTCGTTCAACAAATATTCGCTCCTGTTCATGGAAAATATTTTCACCGCTAGGGGCTGCGTCTGCTTCAAGGAAATTCTGCCTGCTGGCTCTACCGTTACCATCAATGACGCTCAAGCTGAAACTCCTGAACAGGCCATTGAACGACTTGACGATACTACTGAGGAAATTAAGCAGACTCAGCAGGAAATTCTTGCCGTCGAACAGCTCGCCTTTGAGGATAACTAATTATGAGAGTTCCTGTTTATGAAAGACAATCGGGCATTGCCGCACTTCCGGCTATGCAGTCTCCCGTTCTTATGCCCGAAAATGACGGCGGAAATGCTATCGCGGGCGCAGTCAGGATTTTGGCCGACAGAGCAATCAAAATCCATAATGATTGGGAGGACTCGCGGACTCTGGAGCTGTTCTCTAAATTCAAGGCTGACAGCTCAGACTTTCACGACAACCCCGACACGGGCATTTTCAACACTCGCACGGGCTATCTTTCGGAAGGCGTGTTTCATGACGCTGACAACTGGATGAGAAAACGCGGGGAAGATTACGCTAGGCAGTTACAATCGCCGAGAGCTAAAAATAACTTCAGGCGCATGGCTTCTGATTTCATCACTCAGCAGGGACATACTAATTCACGCTTTGAGGCCGCCCAAATGAAGAAATACCGCACTGACACGGCGGACGCGGCTGTCAAAAATTATCTGGCTGACATTGAAGCTCACTGGGACGATCCTGAATATATCCAGAAAGCAAGAGAAGCTATCAATCAGGCTCTCGAATTAAAGCACAGAGGCGAGGGGCAAGAAGTCTTCTTCAATGCAGGGCTTGAAGTTGATGACCAGATTGCTCAGGCAAGAATTAGACAGGCTTATCTCAGAGACCCATTAAGGGCGGTGCAACTGCTTAATGACAGAGATATTAAGCTCAAACCTGATACTCGCGCCAAACTTACCGAGGCTTTGCGCAACAAAACAGAAATTTATGAGTTACGCGCTATCGCTGAGGCGTACGCTAAGAATTTCACGCCGGAAACATCTGCTGACGCTGAAAGAAAACTCATTCAGACTTACGGCGCGGAAAAAGGTCAGAAGGCTTTTCAGGCTCTCACCCGTATCTGGAGCGTTCAGAATTATCAGGATTACGCAAAGAGAAGAAATACCGCTATCCAACAAGCTCAGGCTGAGGACGATTTCGTCATGCGATTCATGTCAAATGATGACACTTTGACCGCTGAGGAAATACAGAACGCCGCAAGAAATAAAATCATTGACCCAAATAAGGCTATGGCTCTCATCAGAGGGCTTCACGCTAGAGAAAATGAAGCTCAAAAACTCATCAAGGAACAACAGAAACTTGAGGCAAAAAAAGCACAAATTGAGCTGGAAATTCTTTCGTGGGCGGGAAATTGGGCGGATGACAACTTCCTTCAGGGCTTTATCCATGACAAAACTATGACTGAGGACGAGGCGAGAGCTTACAGAAACAGGCGAGAGCAGTTCTACGCGGACAAAAGAAAATCTACTCTCAGTGATACCGCTGACAATCTCACTAGAAAACTTGTTGACCCGGACAAATTCGGAAGGCTCACACTTGACGATATTCAAGCCAATATCGACAATTTAGACCCCAGACAAAGCCAACGCGCTCAAAAATGCCGTTGAAACAAGAGATAAGGCCGAACAAGCTCAAGCCGCGAAAAATGATGAGGAAGCAAGAAAACATTTTCAGACTTCTCTGCGCATTATCGTCGAGAACGGCGGACTTATCAGACGGGCGCAGGTCAATACTCTTTTGCGGAAAGAAAAAATTGATGACGCTTTCGCCAATTACCTCTACGGCAAAGAAGACGCTTACAACAAAGAGCAGGAAAGACTGAGAAAAGAGAATGAACGGGAAGCCGCTTCCGCTAAAAAATTAGCTGACAAACAACAGGCTGAACAGGATAAATTACAGCTCAAGGAAAATCTTTACTCACAGGCTCAACAGTTCGCCAGAGTTTACCCGACTGGAAACAGTGGTGAGGGGCGGTCGTTCATTCAAGGGCTGAATATACCAGTCGACGATAAAAATCAGCTCCTCCAATATTACGATGACATTATCCAGTCGCAAAGGCAGCAAGGCAAAGATTCTTCTGACGAGGCTAAACGCTCTAGGGAAGAGATTCATAACTTACAGCTCGCAAGCATTATTAACGGGCGCGGGCAGTCAAGAGAGTTTTACCAAAAGGCTTTGGACGAGGGAAATATTACCCCGAAAGAATATAATGACTACATCGCTGAATTAGACAAGCTAGAAAGAGCAAACGCTAAAGTTCAGGAAGACAGCATGAAAGATACTGCCTTGCGCAACGCTGACAGCATTTTTCAGCAGTTCGGACTTGATAATCTTGATGCCGCTTACGAGGCTATAAGGGCTATCCCTGACAGAAACGAACGACTCCAAACTTGGAATTACTTTAATGACAGGCTCGCTCAGGAAAGAACCGTAAGACAGGAAGACAACAGAATCAAATCAGAAAGACAGAAGCAGAATTACAGGGACATCGATAATAATTACTGGCGAAATTTCAAGGCCGTACCGCCTCAAGTACTCGATGATTTGAGGAATAATGAAGGGCTGACTGAGGAACAATACCAGAGAGCGCAAGCCGTAAACGCCAAAATCGGACAAAGAGCGGGCGTTATCGATGAGATTATCAGTAATAATCCAGACTTCAACAACTGGACGCTCGCTAGACAGGAAGCAGAAATTATGAGCCGCATGGGGACTACTGAAGATGACAGAAAGCAGAATGTAGCCAATCTACTCGCGCTCTTGCAAGATGGCAAGCTCACAGACGCGCAGATTGATTTCGACTTCTATCATGGCAAAATTTCCACTGAGGACAGAGAGAATATCAAAAACTTTGACAAGCGTTTCGAAAAAATGCAAAAGTCCGCTATTCATGCTACGGAAGCTATGTTATTGCAGTTCGTAAACAACTTAGGCGTGTTCAAACCTGAGTTACGCCAAGAACTTATCAGAAATGCAAGAGTTGATTTCATGCTCGCTACTAATAAACTTGATGTCAGGGATAAGGATTTCTACACAAGGCTTCAGGACATTTATAACACTCTCGTGCAAAATATCTCCACCGTGTACGCTGAGAAAGTTAGTTTTACTTACGGCTGGATATTCAAGTCTCCTACTCCGGCGGGCATTCGTTACAAACCAGCAAGAGCGCAAGCTGATAGGTTCTCCGTTCCTAAACCTCAGGTATCTATGCCGTTTCAGAATGCGTCAGGCGATTGGAGCTATATTGATACTCAGGGCAACCAGTTTCAGCCGCAGACTTTTACGCCGACTCAGACACAGCAAGAAAACATTCAGCATGATCCGTATTATCAGGACATTCCGCAGGAGTTCTTCACTCCATTCTACCCTCAGCCCAGACAACAAAATTCTGACAACGGCGGGGACGTTAAGACTGTACAGAATACAACAACTAATACGCAAAATCGGCAGCCGCGTGATATTGGGCTGGAAATGTTGCCGGGGGCTACCATCACAGGCAGGTTTGACGACTGGAGAGCCTACAGAAACGGCAAGCACAACGGCGGCGATTATGCTATCGCTGAAGGTACGCCAATCACTTCCGCGGATTTCGGCCTTCCTGTCTCCGTCGCTAAGGTCAATACTACTTCTCCTTACAGGGGCGGCGGCAATTCCGTTACTCTCGCGGGCTATGCTGATAACGGCGACTACTACGAGTTCATTATCAGCCATATGAAAAACGGAAGCATTCCTCTCAAAGTAGGCGATTTAGTTACTCCGGGTACTGTTATCGGCCAGGTTGGAAATACCGGCATGACTTCTGACAGGGCTAAAGGCGGTATTACGGCTTGGTACAAAGGCAAGTCCTCAGGCTATCACATGGACTTGAAAATCAGAATCAACGGCAAATACATTGACCCGCAGAAATACATTCCACCGACAAGAAATAACGTTCAGGATATACCAGCTCCGCCCGTCGTCAGCTCGGAAATTGAGAGGCTCGACGCTCTTAACGCTATTCTCTTCGGCAATCTTGGCAGCTTCGACATTTTCGCGCCTTCGGGCAGTTTCGGGGTGAACTACTAATGCAGGACTTTTACGGCAATAATACTCAGAATATTAACAACAATAATAATGCTCCGTCCATTGAACAATTACAGCTTCAGGGCTTGGAGCTAACTCGCAGGCTTGATGACCCCTTCGACTCTATTAACGGCTTCGACTGGCTCATTAACCGTTACCCAGCTTTGAATAACAGAATATCTAAGGCTAGGACGGCGGGGTTTTCGGACGAGGAAATTAATTCGGCCATGCAGAATATGGAGCGCAGACTTAACTTTTTCGGAAAACCCAATGAAGTTAATCAGGCTTTGGGACGCACTGAGCAATCCATGAGTGATGACGCGGCTTTTCTCTATGTCAATCAGTTTCAGGCTTTCAGGGACGCTTTCCCAGATAAAAACGATGACGAGATTTTTAACGCTATCGAGCTGTCTAAACTTGAAGGCGTTAATCCGGGCGCGTTGTTGCAGTCTAAGGAGCTGTATAACGCTTTCCTCAGAGGACAGAAGGAACGTGAGTCTATCTATGAGTCGGCCATTAGAGGCTTAACAACAGCTAATGAGAAATTATAATATCTTGTAATAATACTATTGAATT
>CAMGZM010000017.1 GCA_946183145.1 uncultured Fretibacterium sp.
TACATTAAGGCATAATTCGCCCTGAGTCCTGAGTCCTGAGTCCTGAGTCCTGAGTTAATTATACTCATAATAGGTTTGTCAACCGCCTTTCTAATGGAATGTCGAAATTATATCAGAGAACGTACAAACTTGACGCAAAATAACATGAGCTGTAAAATACCCTTTGTGCTAAATCACCAGTGCAAACGCCGGGCTGGTGGAATGGTAGACACACGGGACTTAAAATCCCGAGGGCGTAAAGTCCGTGAGAGTTCGAGTCTCTCGTCCGGCACCATAAAAACAGCACGTTGACACCGCGGGGTGGAGCAGTTTGGAAGCTCGTCGGGCTCATAACCCGAAGGTCAAAGGTTCAAATCCTTTCCCCGCCACCAATCTTTAAGGCGGTATAGCTCAGTTGGCTAGAGCACGCGGTTCATACCCGCGTTGTCCCCGGTTCGAATCCAGGTGCCGCTACCATTTTTCCCAATCTCGCAATTTACATCACGCAGAAAGAAGCATGAAGGCCATTTCTGACCCTCACGCAATATACTTCATTCAGCGTTTATTCTCGTAATCCTGTTCAAAGTCCAGAAGCTCGCGAACTTCAACGGCTTTGCACGGAGTCATGTGCGCTAATGAGTTTCGGAATGAACGCAAGAGAGATATATATTCCTTCAGCATAATATCATCAATCTTAACCATGTTTGCGCGGCATATCAGGTGAAACAATCCGCCTATGTCAATGTCCTCAAGGTCTGTTACGGTTTTCCCGTCGCTTTGTGTCATCGGGCTGCCGTGCGACTCAAGATACGACAGCGCGAACTGAATCCTTCCTGCGAGATTCTCATCACTGCGGATAATTCTTACCCTCGCAAGCTCTATCATCGGGAAAAATACTTGCACTTGCGCCGTCCAGATTCGACTCATAACGGCTGCTTCATCGTTATCGTTAAGCATTCCGAGAATGTGAGACGAGTCCGCGCTTCTTTCGGGGAAAATGTCAGCAATCATTCTCAGCACGTCAAGAGGCTCGCTGAATGTGAAATCCGCTGAACGTATGAATCTCTCCGCGACTTCAGCGTCAGATCCGCAAAGCATGGCCGCAAGTGATGAGAGATAATGTTTCCAGTTACGGCTATATTGCGGGCGTGAATACTCCTTTGCGTCAAGAAGGAACGAGGCGAAAATCATTGTGTCGTAGCTCTCTGCGTAATCCGAAAAATTTACGGCTCTCATTCTTCCTGCTGGCAATAAATTCTCGTACTCAGTATCAAGAATGAAGAGTCCTTTTACGGCTGAGTCTGATGGATATTTAGAGCAGAAGTTAAGCCAGTCGGAAATCTGCGATTTGTCCCTGAAGTTATGCACCCAAAAAATATGGTTCTTCAGCAAGTTGTTACGCAAAAAAAACTCCTGAACGCTTGAGAGTCTGCTCCTGTATTTTCGGTTCGTGTCATATTTCGACAGCATGAAATCTTCAGCATTTCCGGGACATTCTGAGCCGGCGTTTATGATTGTGATGTAAATATCTCCGCCGGATAAATTCCCGTGAAGAATGTTGCGCATTTTCTCAGGCCACGGGGTGAAGGCAGGCACTCCCAGAATTATGCTGTAACCTTCTGAGAGCGCGTTTTCGGCGGAATTAATCATCTCGCAAGGCCCTGTGATGTTGTTCCACCAAAAATTTTCGGGGGAAAATTCCTGCATTATTCACCTGTCCTCAAAACTGAGTCTTCATCAGGCCATATTGATTTTACGAACGACTGACGGCGGAATCTGTAGCTCCCGTTCGATAAGCGGCTTAATATTCCCATGTCTGACATCTCGCGCAACATTGCATCATACGCTTCGTAGCTTTCACCCGTCATGCACTGCGTCAATTCTGAGTCGGCCTCTATGATTTCGCTTACGGTGAAGCCCCTGAATGACCCGGAGTTTTCACCGCCCCCGCTGTAGTGAAGATACGCTATGCACTGTGCGAGCATAAAATATTTGTCGAGGCTCAAAGAGAGTCGCAATGTGTGAGTCGCTGCCTCTGTGAGTTCCTGAGACGCTATTACGCTTCCGAGCAATGAGTCATCAACGGGGAAAGGCGGCATAATTTCATCGGAGCCGGAATTTACGCACCTGTCTGTGAACTTCTCAAGCAATGTATACCCGAAATACTGAATCACACCGGGGTAATAATTCGTCGCGGTCAAAATTGTCTCTAAATGCCTTTCAGGATCTATTCTGAATCCCAAATATTCGAGCGGCTCAAGAAGCAATCTCTGTGCCTCAAACGGTGAAAGAGGACGGATGCACAGCGCATAACCTAACTGGCCGAGGGGGTTATTGTCGGCGGCGTATTTCTTTGCGCGCATAACGTTATGAAGCCCCGCAAGGACAAAACGGAATTTGTGTTCAGTGGATTTTCTCAGGTTCACGAGGGGCAATAAAGGCTCATAGTTTTCACCGCGAATCGAGTCGAGGAACGAGTCAGCCTCATCAAGCAAGAGCATGAATGACGCGGCTTTTTTCGACGAGATTAACGACTCTATGTTGTCGCACATGGCCTGAAGCGTGGTGCTTATGCTGAGGAGTCCCGGAACTTTTGCGTTCACGCTGTGTATTATGCTTCTGACAAAATCAGGCTCGCTGAATCCGTTCTCAAATAATTTCTTGAGTCCGTTCGCTGTCAAATCGCTGTAGAATGCAAACTTCATTTTTTCGGGATTGTGTTCGAGAGTCTCGGCGCGTCTGAGGAGTGATGTTTTTCCGAGCTGCCTCCCTCCGTAAACGATTGATGATCCTTCAGGGCTGCGAATGTCGGCTAATTCTTTTTCCCTCCCGTAGAACATTTCAGGCGCGACATATCCGCTTCCTTTCGTGAAGGGAATGCACGACGTATACGGCAATGTACACTGCAGCAACGCCGAAAGCCTGCCGCTTGTGTCCTGCAATGTGAGAAATAATGCTAATACCCTGTCAACGAGGAGAAAATATTTGTCCTGCCTCCCGTGAGTCCTGAAAGATTTTGCGAACTGGCTGCGGACGTTTTTGCTTACGTGATAATCCATCAGCAATATTGATGTGCCGGGTTCGCGTTCCATCACGGAGCTTACGATTTTTTCGGGATTACCTGAGCCGTAAAGGATAATCACGCTCAAGAAATCCAGTTTTGTGCCGAATTTCGCGATTGGGTGCGAGCAGTTTCGGCCGTCATTCTTCTTCATCGTTACGGAGAATATTTCCATGTTCGGGAAATCGGGATTTGCGGTTTCTTTGTGTACGCTGTCTTTTCCTGTTTCGGGGCTGAATCCTAACCCGGCGACAAGCGCGCGTATCTGTTCCTGCGATGAATTTCCGAGCCGTGAAGGCCAGTTGTCTATTATCGCGGTACGTTCGTCCTTGAGCTTTCGTGAGAGAGTCGGCCATTCTTCCGGCGGATTGTCCTCGATATAGCTTTTGCCGAGAGATTTCAGAGTCTTTTCTTTGCTCTTGGGCTTGTCGCATTCGGTGTAAAGCTCGTCGAATTTCGTCATGAACTGCGTGAAAGCGTCAATCTCTGTGCGTTCGCTGTGTACTTCAGGCGCGGGGATTCCCATAGCTTTCGCTGACTCGTAACGGTTGAGATATGACTCGGCTGCGTTGAGGCTTCCTTCTTCTGCGAGTGTCAATGCTTCCGCCAAAATTTTCGGGCATTCTCCGCTCGTCTCAATGCAGGATTTTATTTCAGCCGTAATTCTCCCTTTGCTGACCTCTGAAATGTCTTCCGCGTTAAGCCTTATTGCCTCCAAAAACTGCCGCCAGCATCCGAAATCGCCCCCGGCCATGATGTAATCATTCTCAGTGATAAGCGACTTGAGAGTCTCCGCGTCATCCTCCGAGATTCGCCCGAACGCGTAATCAGTATCAATCTTCAGCCTGAAATCCTCCGTGTATTTCTCTGCTGATTCACGCGCCCTTTTCGCGTCATCGCCCAAATCTGACTCGCGTCCCGTAATCCTGTATATCATTTCGAGCTGGTGAAGATTCTCATACATCGGTGATTTCTCATCGTACAATATTTTCTCTTCTGCCTGTGAAAGTGTGAGCTTCTTTGCGTTTCTGAATCTCATCATATTTCGTATAGGCTCATAATATTTCACGTCAGGTATTCCGAGAATGGGCAGTCCGTCATTGCCGATTGGTATTATTCCGTTCGTCAGCAAAACAGCAAAGTATTCAGGCGCGGGGGAATTTGTGAGCTTTGCGCGTATGTCCTCAAGCGCCATTATGACGGCTGATTTTCCCGGCTTGCCTTTGAGCTTTGAGACTGCTGACTCTGAGAGTGATAATATATCGTTTCTCGCTGAGATTAACGCTTCTGTGTCGAAATTCACCGCTTCAGTTTCAACTGCTGATAACCATTTATGAATTATCGCGAGCCTGACATAAAACGCTCTTTCAACGCTCGTACGCAGATTTGAGATTAACGGGCGGACTCTTCCCTGCATTGCCCCTGCTCTTTCGTGCCAGACATCAGCCCAGACTTTATTGATGTAATCCTCCATTTTTACGGCTGACATTTTCTCGTTAGGGTCATAATATTTCTCAGCGAATGCGCGAACGTCATCAATTTTGCTTCTGTCATCATCGCTTACAGCCTTCAAGCACGGGTAAATCTCGCAGGACGGCCCGAAAAATTCACGCGCGAAAAACGGCAGTACCTTCATGTCCTTGTTGAACGTGGGAATAGAAAGGAGGCTTTCTGCTTCTGTCTTAATCCGTGAGAGTCCTGTTTCGTGTTTATTTTCACCGGACTTCATGAGGAAATCTTCCGGGAAAATTCCGCATGTCTTGTGAAACTCGTAAATCCTCGCAAAAACTTTCCGTGCTTCTCTTGCTGACGGGAAAAATGAATCGTAATCCGCGTTAATTTCGTCAAGTCTGCGTTTCATCTTGAAATCTGAATAGGGCATCTCAGGAGAAATCATAGCGCGCAAGTATGCCGCAAGCATCAAGCCTTCAGAGACATCATCACCCGCCGGGCTTCCGGGAAAAATCATCGAGAGCTTTGCGCCGCTGTATTCTGGCGAATCATGAAGAACGTTTGCGGCCATGTCAATTTTCTCTGACAGCTCGGAACATCTCACATTTTCGGGGATTAACGCCGCCGCTTTTGCCGTAAGCGCTGCCGTAATCAGTGAGGGGTACGGAATTTCTTTGCTCCCTGTGTCTGTGTCATTGAGGAGCGAAATTATGTCATCGGCTAAAGTGTCATCGTCAGGGATTTCGGGAATCGATTCGCCTGCGTTCGAGTCTGAGTCATCTTCATGTGAGTCAGAGTCATCATGCGAGTCAGAGTCATCATGCGAGTCTGAGTCTTCTGCGTGAGAATCTGAGTCATCAGCTGCGATTTCCGGGAGAGATTCAGAGTCACCGGGGTAATTCACGGAGTCTGAAAGCTCAATTGCGTTTACGTTTTCGGGTTCTTCCGGAAGGTCAGAGGCTGAGTCATTGTCGCTGTCAAAGTTGAAGCCTAACTGCGAGTCAGGGTCATGAAGCAAATCATCAGGGAGGTAATCAGCATCATCATCAACAATATATTCATCATCATCAACATATTCATCATCATTATCAAGAATTGCTGTTAATCCTCTGAACATATTACCGCTGCCATCAACGGCAAAAATTTTATCTCTCGTTTCATCATCAAGGCTTTCAAGCACAGGAGATATTTCTTCAAGGCCATTTTTCGCAACAACAAGCGCGCAGGAGTCCGGCTGACTCTGTGAGACGAATGATATTGCCTCTTCAGGTGAAAAGAACAATGTGCATCTGTACTCTTTATCGTCAAGGAACAAAGGCACGGACGCTTCATTGAGTGTGCATTTTGTGCCGCTGAGAATTGCGCCGAGCCTGTCAATCATATTGCTGTTCTCACACGCAAACATGTAATCCAGTATCATAGAATTTCTCAGAGTAACATTCACAGCGTCATATTCTGAGAGCTCGTTATCCGCGCCGAAAAGGAATTTTCCTACAGCCGGCTCCTTGTAGCGTTTGCGTACTTCTGCTTTGTCGAGCGAACCTGCAACCCATTTCGTGAGGCAGTAAACATCATCTTCATCATTTCCGCGTGAAAAGAATGACACAGCTTTTTTTCTCTCTAACCATTCGAGGGCGGTTTTGATTGAGCTGTAGCCGTCTTTCTCAGCCTTGATAGTTTTCTCTGTGATAAATTCTCCGCGTTCCTTGATGTCTTTGATGCCCTGTGCGATGTAGTAGACTCTGAAGTCAAAAGCCTGCTGAAGCGTCAAGATTCCGTAATGTGAAAATATGTTGAGAAGCTCTATAGCGTCATGGCCGATTTCGTGTCCTGCACTCATTGCGCTTTTTGCGAGTTCGTCGCGGAATGCTTTTGCGCTGGGCTTCTTGGGTTTTACGGGAGTTCTTGACGTGAGAATCTTGCTGTTGAGCCGGGGATTCTCTTCCTGCGTTCCGGGAATTTCTGCGTGAGATTCTGTTTCAGGTTTTGGGGAAATTTCCTGCGATTCTGATTCGTCTTTTGGCTGAACGGGAATTTTTGCGGGCGCGGGATTTGCGTTTGAGTCCTCACTGTCTATGCTGTATTTTCCTGATGTGAGTCCTATAACTGTCATGGGCGGGAAAATTTTAGACAGCTCTAAAGTGTGTGATACGTTGCCTTCTGTGATTTCCTGGTCAAGCATCGCAAGAAATTTCTGATACTTCAACGCTTCATTGAGGGCTGATTTTCTCGCGCTTCCTGTAGGATTCTGCTCCAGCCTTTGCAGTAACTTTTCTGCTTTTTCCTGAACGGGTTTTATCTCCTCGCTGAATGCCGCCATTGATGATTTGATTCTGATGAAACGCCGCAAGTCATCTTTTGCTAATTCTTCAGCCTCGTTTATGCCTGAAACTATTTCGCGTAACTCTGAAGCGGATAATTCTTTGCGCGAAATTTCCAGCATGTTCGACTCTGAAGCTATCATTGAGCATACAGACTCGTAAAGTTTGCGCAAGCCTCTCAATGACGCAAAAAGACTCATAGTCGCGCTTTCTTCAGGGGAATAACCTTCTTTGAGTTTCATATCGACATCAAGAAGAATCTTCCGCGCATCTTCCGTAAGTTTTTGGAACTTGTCAAGCTCGGAAAAAATTTGCTGCTGTATGTCCTGCATATCAAGACTCCTTTTGTAATGGGATATGTGAAATTCTAAACACGAAAGCCGAAAAGTGAATAGTGTATAATTACGGTAAAATTCAGCAGACAAAAGAACAAAGGAGTGATGCAAAATGCTCGGCGATTACACATGGAGCGTAATCGACAAGGAAGCAGAATGTCTCGCGCAAAGATTCCAAGCCGTAAGCAAAAACGTAGCCAACGCAAACACACCCGGTTATGCGCGTCATAATGTCTCGTTTGAGGATCAATTACGCGAGGTTATGGAGCAGGGGAAGAAACTTCACATGACAGTAACAGATCCGGGGCATATACCTTCACACCCGTTAAAGATTAAGGATGTTCACGCGGCTGACGTGAAAATTATGGATGAGCAGTACAGACTTGACTTGAACAACGTAGACCCCGAAAGAGAGATGGCGGTTCTTGCTGAGACCCGAATGATGTACACGGGCTTCATGAGAATAGCGGCGAACAAGCTCACGACTCTGAAATCAGTAATAGCCGGAAGGTGATGTAACATGAAAATTTTTGACAGCTTAGAAGTTGCAGGAAGTTCATTGACGGCACATCGTTTATGGATGGACACAATATCATCAAACCTCGCCAACATCAACACGACACGCACGAAAGCAGGAGGCCCGTACAAGCGCAGAGTCCCCGTGTTCGCAGAAATGCTTGACACGACATTAGGCGGGTATCACGACATCGGGGGAGTCAGAGTCTTGGGAATAAGTGAGGATCAGGGCGCGCCGAGAATGACATATCAGCCCGATCACCCTGACGCAAACGAGGAAGGTTACGTAGCGTACCCGAATGTTAATCTTGTCCGTGAGATGACAGACATGTTAGTGGCGAGCCGGGCATATGAGGCAAATTTGAGCGTGGTAACGACAGGCCGGGATATGTGGAATGGTGCGCTTGACGTTCTGAGAGGGTAAAAATTTCTGAGGATAAAAAAATTTCCCGGAGGATTCGTGAATGAGTCTTCCGGGAATTTTTGTTATTTGCGTCTTCCTGTTGACGTTACTACAAATCGCTGTATGCAAATGAAGAGTAACAATAACAAGCCTGTTGCGATTTTTCCCCACCATGAGAGCAAATTTCCGTTGAACGTAATCAAGGCAGGAATTACGGACTTCAACAGCACGCCGAAAAGAGTCCCTATCATGTAGCCGACTCCGCCCGTGAGAAGAGTCCCGCCGATAACAGCGCACGTAATCACTTCGAGTTCTCCGCCCTGCAATGACAAATTCCAGCCGCTTTTGACGTAAAGAGCATAGCTTATCCCCGCCAAAACTGAGCATAAACCGTTGAAGCCGTAAACTAAAACTTTTGTGCGTCCTACAGGGAGTCCCATTAATGATGCTGATTGTTCATTGCCTCCAATAGCGTAGATGTTGCGCCCGAATCTTGTACGCTGTAAGATGAACGCGCCGATAAGAATCATCACGAGGAAAAGTATCACGTTGAAGTTCACGAACGCAATCGGCTTGATTCGTACCCATTTCCCGTCAGCAAACTTCATGAGATAAATTTTCCAGCTTGCAAGAGCGTCAAACATTGGGTGATGTATGTCGATTGACTCGCGGCTGATTAGCGAACAGACTCCCCGCGCTAAGAACATTCCCGTTAATGTCGTGATAAACGGAGGGACATTGAGATAATGTATAACCCATCCCATAAGCAAGCCTAATCCGACTCCCATCACTAACGCCGCGAAAATGCAGGTCATCGGGTGAAGGTGCAATATTGTAGTGCCGTAAGCTATGAACATTCCCGTGAGAGAAGCTACAGCACCGACCGACAAATCAATGCCGCCCGTGATAAGCACCATTGTCATGCCTACAGCAGAGATGCCGAAATAAGCATTGTCAATGAAGAGATTGACGAACGTACGAACAGTGAGAAAGCCTTTATCACCGTAAAGCATTCCCCCCGCGGCGTAAATGACGAGAAAGATTCCTATAGTTGCGTAAACCATTATGTATTTTGGATTAGTGAGACGGGCAAAGAGAGATTGTTTCTTGCTCATGACTTAGCACCTGCCCTTCTCATGGCCGCGCGCTTGGCAAAATATTTCCTCACTGGTTCAGACTGCAACACGATAACTACAGCGATGATTAACGCCTTGAATGCCATCGTTGCCTCCGCGACAATCCCGAAATAATACACGAACGTAACAATCGTACGAATAATCAGCGAGCCTATTACCGTTCCTGCGAGGCTGAAGCGTCCTCCGGCCATGTTAGTGCCTCCGATAACAACAGCTAGTATTGCGTCCATCTCGAAATTCAGCCCGGCATTGTTGGAGTCGTTCGACATTATTCGGCTTGAATATATGAGTCCTGCAATCCCCGACAAAAGTCCCGTTATCAGGAAGACAAGCAATATGACATTCCCGGCCTTTATGCCTGAAAGACGGCTTGCGCTCGGATTGACTCCGACTGACTCAACGAACGCCCCGAAAGCTGTTTTTCTCGTGAACAATGCGACCGCTACAACAACGATTATTGTTATGATTATGGGCATGGGTAAACAGAGAAAACTTCCCTGACCGATGACTCTGAACGGAGAATAGCCCGTAGTGAACTGCTTTCCGTCCGTGAGAATCTGAGCGACTCCCCTTCCGCAGACCATAAGAATCAATGTCGCTATTATCGGCTGAATACCTCCCTTTGCGACTAAGAAGCCGTTGAAGAGTCCCATTAACGCGCACACGATTAACGGCACTGCAATAACGAGAATATACGGGTAAACGGTGTAATTTCCGGGCGTTGTGTAGGTGAGAACGTCCCAGCGCAAAAACTTCAAGGCAATAGCTCCCGCAACCGCAACAAGCGCGCCGACAGAAAGATCCGTACCGCCTAACGCTATAACGAGAGTCATACCCATTGATATTATTGTGATTTCGGCTGAACGGTTCACGATGTCTATCAAGCTCCCGTAAAGCATTCCCGTTGAAGGCTGATAGCTTATGCTGAAGAAGTCCGGCCTTATGATGAAGCACACGAGGAGAATTAATGCCTCAGCGATTACAGCCCATGTTACTTTTGACTGCATGAGACCCGAAAGGTCAAAACGTTTCACGGCCATATTATGCAGCTCCTTTCTTCTAATAGTTTGTAGTCTCCGCAATGCTCCTCATATCGTTCATTAGCTTGGCTGTATTTTCGCAAATATTCCGTATTCCGTCGCAGCTGTCTGTTCCCATCGGCAATGACTCATAAGGCTGATCCATTTTCGCAACTTTGATATAAAGTCTTGCTGCCTTATGCGGATCTCCTGCCTGATTTCCGTCCTGCCCCATGTAAAATTTCATGTTCTCATCATAAAGAGATTTGTACGGAGAATCTTCCGGCGCGGTTGTCTTGTAGGATGAGCCAAAAAATTCCGTACGCATGAATCCGGGCTTGACATCCGTAACATGAATCCCGAACTGCCTCACTTCCTGCGCAAGAGTTTCGGATATTGCCTTCACAGCGTGCTTTGTTGCGCAATATATCCCGGAAAGAGGGCCGACATTATACGCGCCCAAGCTGCTCACGTTAAAGATATGGCCATGTCCCTGCATCCGCATTTGAGGGAGGATATTCCGTATCACGCTAAGCATTCCGAAGACGTTTATATCAAATTCTTCTCTGACATCAGAATCGCTCATCTCTTCAACCGTAGCAAGGTGTGTGAAGCCTGCATTGTTCACAGCGACATCAATCCTGCCGAATTTTTCCGTCGCAAGTCTGATAGCTTCCTTCACGCTTGATTCGTCCCTGATATTCATTGAGAGCGGGAGAAATTTCTCACTTTCAGCACCGAATATACGCTCAAGATTTTTCTTATCCCGGCTCGTTCCTGCTACTGAATATCCCTGCTTCAACAGCTCTTCAACGAGTGCTTTCCCAAGACCTTTTGAGCAGCCTGTTACGAACCATACTTTTTTCACGGCCATGTTACGCAGCTCCTTCCGCAATGATTCTCAGAATGTCCTGCTGTGTGCATGACTCGCCGTCAACCTCCGCGACTTTTGCCCGGTCTCTCATGATGATTATCCTGTTTGAGCATCGTATGATTTCGTCAAGTTCCGAGCTTATGAATATGACGGAGACTCCCTCGCCGCACATTTCGAGCATGAGCCGCTGAATTTCTGCCTTTGCTCCGATGTCGATTCCGCGTGTGGGTTCGTCAAGTATCAACACTTTCGGACTCGCTGCCATCCATCGCGCAAGAATGACTTTCTGCTGATTTCCTCCGGATAATTCGCCTGCTTTCTTCTCGCAGTCAGGAGTCGCAATCCCCAATAACTTTATGTACTTGTCTGCTAATTCTGTCTGCTCTTGCCTCGTCATCGGGTGCATGAATCCTTTTCGTGATTGAACAGCAAGCATTATGTTTTCTCGTATCGACAAATCGCCTATTATGCCGTCGCGCTTGCGGTCTTCAGGACAAAACGCAATCTCGGATTTTATTGCGTCAAAAGGAGTCTTGATGCTGACATTCTGGCCGTCAACAAAAATTTCACCGTGAACAGCACGCGATGCCCCGAACAACATTTCAGCCGTTTCTGTTCTTCCGCTTCCCAAGAGTCCCGCAAAGCCGATAAGCTCGCCTTTCTTGAGGGTAATGGATATGTCATCGATTCGCGAGGAGTCCCCGATATGTTCAGCCTTCAGCATTATGGGCGCGTCTGGTGAAACTTCTGCGCGTTTGAGGCTGAATATCACATCCATATCCTTCCCGACCATTTTCGTAACAAGCTCAACTTTTCCCAGCTCGTTAATGTCATACGTTCCGACTAAATGACCGTTGCGCAAAATTGTCATCCTGTCCGAAACCGCGTAAATCTGATCAAGAAAGTGTGTGATGAAAATTATTCCCATTCCTGACGCTTTCAATTCACGCATGACGGAGAAAAGCAGCTGCACTTCATTTTCATCAAGGGAGCTTGTCGGCTCATCGAGAATCAAAATTTTTGCTTGAACGTCAACAGCTCTTGCTATTGCGGTCATTTGCTGAATGGCTGTCGAGTAATAAGACAACGGGCGAGTCACGTCAATGTCAAGATGGAATCGGGACATTAATTCTTCTGCGCGTCTGTTGATTTCCTTCCAGTCGATTTGATTGTGCTTCATGGGCTGGCGGCCGACAAAAATATTTTCTGCCACGCTCAAATTCGGACACAAATTTACTTCCTGAAACACCGTAGATATTCCGAGCTGCATTGCGTCATAAGGGCCGGAAGGATTGATTTCTTTTCCGTCAAGAAGAATCACGCCGGAGTCTTTGCGATTTACTCCGTTGATACATTTGATGAGGGTAGATTTTCCCGCGCCGTTCTCGCCAAGAAGGGAATGAATTTCTCCCTCCCTCAGCGAGAAGTCAACGCCGTCAAGAGCCTTAACTCCCGGAAATTCTATCGTTATCCCCCTCATTTCAAGGATATTTTTTCCCGGCAAGTTAAACACTCCTTACTTGATAACTTTCAAGGCTTTGCGGTCAATAGTAAGCGCAACAAATATCAGGAACACGACTCCTTTAATCAACTGCTGAGTCGCCGACTCGAATCCGAGCATGACGAGTCCGTTGTTCAGAACCGTATACATTAACGTTCCGACAACGATATTAGAGAAACGCACCTTTGCACCGCCCGTAATCGGAAGCCCTCCGAGAACGAGCGAGATTAGAATCTGAGTCTCAAGCTGATTCCCTGCTGTCGATGTTATAGAGCCTACTTTGATTACGTTGACGAAAGCGGCGAGTCCCGTTAATGCTCCAGCCGCCACGAACGCGAGAAACTTCACTTTGTCCGTGCGAACGCCTGAGAATTTCGCGGCAGTTTCTCCTGAGCCTACAGCCTTAACATCATTTCCGATTCGTGTGAACTTGAAGAGGAAAAACGCAACAATCAGAACCGCGATTGTGATTCCTATTTTGAGGTTGTCGCTGTCGAGTGCCTTAATCGCCGCTGAAGCAGGGATTGCCGTTTCTGTTGTGAAGTAAGCGCAGACTCCTCTGAACAAGTACATCGTGCAAATCGTAACAATGAAGCTCTGCAATCTGAATTTCACGTGAAAGAATCCATTTACCGCACCGATAGCCGCGCCCGTAAGAATGCCGCCGATAATCGCAAGAGGAATATTGTAGAACGAAAGCACCGACACAACGATTGACGCAACACCGAGAGTTGAACCCTCCGTGAAGTCGATTGAGCCGAGAGTCATCACAAAAAATACTCCCGTCGCAACAATCATCGGGTAATATACCTGTGAGAGGAGAAGCCGTAATCTTTTGGGCTGCATAATCCGCCCGTCCGTCAGGTAATACATCGCGCCGAGTATCACAACAAGCCCGATAAACGGCAATAACCCTTTGAACGTATCACTGTCGAGGAACGCAGAAAGTTTTGACTGATTCATATCGTCATTTCTTGCCATAATTTTCACCGCCTAAACCATTTTCGCGATTAAGTCCTCTTCACTTAGGGACTCGCTCCGCATAAATTCGCCGTTGATTCTGCCGTCCTTCATGATGAGTATTCTGTCGGACATTCCGAGAAGTTCGGGAATCTCCTCGCTGATCATGATGATGGATTTCCCCTGCGCTGTAAGCTCCTGCATTAGGGCGTAGATTGCCTGCTTCACTTTTACGTCAATTCCGCGAGTCGGTGAGTCAAGCACAAGAATATCGCTGCCCTTGCCTAACCATCGCGCTAACACAACTTTTTGCTTGTTCCCGCCGGACAAGTCCGAAATGAATTGATTGATACCCTGCATTTTCGTCTGCATTTTGTCGGCGAACTCCTGCGCGAATCGGTTGAGCTTTCCCGCTTTGAGTATGTGATTCTCGGCGAGGTCATCAAGCGACGGAAGGACGATATTATTCCGTATTGACTCGTTGAGGATGATTGACTCGTTGTCGCGGTCTTTCGAGGCGTAACCGATTGAGTGATGTATAGCCGTAGGAATGTCGTTAATCTGAGTCCCGTCAGCAAGCGTTACAGTTCCTTCCCTGTCGAGCGATGCACCGAAAACGGCCTTTCCTGCCTCGTGCATTCCGCATTCACTCAAGCCGCCGAAACCAAGAATTTCCCCGCGGTGTAATTCAAAGCTGACATTCTCAATTTGCCCGGGCACTGTAACATTCTTCACGCTGAGCACAACTTCAGGCGATATAGTTTTGCCGTAATCAGTCCTGTAATACGCGCTTCCGATTTCGCGGCCTACCATGAGGCGTTTTATGTCGTCTTCGTTCACGTCCTTTGCGTTTACGGTGTCGATATATTCGCCGTCCCTGAGAATCGAAATTGTGTCGCAGTGAGTCAATATCTCGTTCAAGTCGTGGCTGATGAAAATTACGCTCCGTCCGTCAGCCCTCACAGCGTCAATAATCTTGTAGAGTTCGAGTCGCCCGTTCTGTGAAAGCGCGGTTGTTGTCTCGTCAACGATTAGGATTTTCGGCTTCATGTACGTTGCTTTGACGATCTCGACTAATTTCCTGTCCTCAAAGTTATAGCTGTCGATCATCGCGCCTGCTTTGATGTTCGTGAATCCGTACTCATCAAGAAGTTTCTGACCCTCGCGAATCATGGCCGGAGTGTTTTTGATTCCGTGATTCATGAAAGGCTCTTCATGGCCGAGAAATATATTTTCTGCTACAGTGAGTCCCGAAAGAGTTCCCATTTCCTGAACGATGATTGAGACTCCGAGTCTGTTCGCTTCAACCTGATTGCGGACGTTCACTGGCTGGCCGTCAAGCGTGAAAGTTCCTCCGCCTATCGTGTAGATACCGCAAAGCATTTGGCAGAATGTAGATTTTCCGCTTCCATTCTCGCCAATCAGCGCGCGAATTTCCCCGGCGTAAACGTCAATGCTTACATCATTAACCGCGTGAGTGATTCCGAATCTCTTGTCGATATGTTCAGCCTTGAGGAGAATTTTTTTGTCAGACATTTTCCCCGCCTCCTTACTTTACGACAGAACCCCGGCCGCCGCGAGCCGTAAGCGTTACGATTGCCAGAAGTGCCGCGCCTGTAACAACATTCTGTATTGTCGTGGGTGCTCCGAGTGCTACAAAGCCGTTGAAGATGATTGCGATGATGAACTCACCGATAACGATTGCGCTAATCGGATTGCCGTATTTCCTGAAAGCCACGCCGAAGAACGTACCCATCAACGGCTGAAAGTTACGGCTCATTGTCGACATTCCGGTTAATGCTGTCATTGTTGTACCGTAAGACACCGTGAGAATTGCCATGATTCCCACAAAGAAATGAAGAAGCGCAAAGCCTATGAGCTTGTATTTCTTGACATCGATTCCCATATTCTTGGCGGTAAATTCATTTGAGCCGATAGCGTTGCAGTATGTTCCGATTCGCGTGTAGTTGAGAATGAACCACATTAACGCGAACGCAAGAGCCGCTAGAATGATATTGCCCGGCGCGCCAGAAAAGAATCGTAATTCAGGTGCTAACGTCTGCTTCACTCCGCCCGCCGCGAAAACCGCAACGCTCTCAAGAATGAGCATAATACCGACAGTAACAATCATTGACGGGACATTGAGCTTGTTATACAGGAAACCGATTATGATTCCGATTACCGTACCGCAGCCCAGACAGCCGAGAATGAATCCCGGATAGCCGAGTTTCTCAGAGAGAATGACTCCGACGATTGACGACAGCACGATATTTGCGCCGACCGCGAAATCAAACAGTCCCATCACGACAATGAAATACAATCCACAGCCACCGACGGAGTAAATGATTGATGACTGGAAATAGGAGAAGAGATTTGCGGGGCTTCCGAAATTCGAGGGCGTAAGGAATTTGAAGAGGGCGTAAAAGAAGATGACCATTGCCGCAAGAATCATGAAGCCGAAAAAGCGCGAGTTTCTGAAACCTTGCATGATTAATTCACATCCTTAGTCAACAAAAAAAACAGAGCCGGAATTTTGCGGACTCCGACTCTGCACATGCCATAATTACAGCCTACTTTGCGTGGCGCGACACAACGTCTTCAACAGAAAGTTTTGCACAGGCCGCCGCGAGATCATCATAGCTCATCTCAGCGAGGGCTTTAATTTCGTCCGCGTTGTAGGGAAGCTGATCGCCCGTGAAGTATTTTGCGTAGTTCGCGTAATCTTCAGGGGAAGCAACGTACATATACGGGAAGACCATATCATGGAAGCCCGTTGTGCTGGGTTCATATTTTCCGCGCACTGTGTTGTACACCATGAGGAACGCGAAGAAAGGATCTGCGTAATGACCGCCGGACTCAGCCGCCATTGCTCCACTCTTGAGTTTTGCGTCAAGGTCGGGAAGGAAGTCCGTTGAGACGACAGCAATCTTGCCCGTTAAGCCTTTTGCCTCGATTGCCGCGATTGCTCCGAGAAGTGTATCACCGCCGCCGCCCGCTACTATGAGCGCGTCAATGTCCGGGTTCGCGTCAATGATTGCTTCAGCCGTTGCGCGTCCTGTGTCTGTCGTTGTGCGTCCGTACTGAGGATCAAGCAATACTACTTTGTCATCGGGGTGCTTTGCGTTCCATTCCTCGACTCCTGCCTTGTAGCCTGCCCAGCGTCCCAAGAATGTAGCGTCGCCGGGTTCCCAGCCCTCAAGGCCGATTTTCCTGCAACCCTTCTGACCCGCAAGAATGAGTACTAACGTTTTGCCGTTGTCGAACTCTGACTCATGCACTGCTCCGACATAGTATTTTGACTCGGTTGCCTGCTTGTATTCTTCCGGGTTCGTGTTTTTGTCGATTGAGCGGAAGAACTGAGCTACGTACACTTCATTTTCATCGCAAGTTTTGATGACTGATCCCATTTCGGCGGAAGCACTGTTGCAGATGATTATTCCGTCGCACCCGGCAAGGGCTAATGTCTCTGCGCTTGATGTTACCTGCTCTGAGATATGCGCTTGGTCAACCCACTGCGTTTCAACTCCGAGGGCTTTTGCGGCCGAGTCAATCATTCTTTTGCACTCACTGCCGAGCGTGTCTGTTGATGACCAAATCGATATGCCGATTTTCACGGGAGCTGCGAACACTGCCGGAGCTGCTGAGAAAATCATTGATACTGCGAGTAATAATGCGACTGCTTTTTTCATGATACGAATTTTTCCTCCTGCTGAATTAATATCTGCGCTGTGAAATTACGTCAGCGGCTTTCACTGATTTCACTGACCCTAAATCGATTCCGCCGTCTGTGTCAAATACTCCTTCTTCAGGGTGAATGACTTGCTTGCTGAACTTCTCGCCTTTTTCGAGTCCTTCAATCGTGGGAACGACAAACGCGCCGTAAAGCGGTGTGCATTCAACCGTGCAATTCATTTCTCCCGCTACAATCGCGTCAAAAGCGGCTTTCACTGAGTCGCATCCTACGATGATAATATCTTTTCCCGGGACTTTTCCGGCGGCCTTGATTGCGTCAATAGCTCCGAGTGCCATATCATCATTCTGTGCGATGAGTACATCAATTTTCGGGATTGACTTCAACCAGCTCTCCATTACTGCTTGGCCTTCAGCGCGTGTGAAGTTTCCTGACTGCTGGCCGACAAGTTTCAAGTGCGGGTATTCTTTGAGGGCTGCAAGGTTGCCTTCTGTGCGTCCTGTCTGTGCGCTTGCTCCCGTAGTGCCTTCCATGATTACGAGGTTGACATCTTCATTGCCCCGGCCGGCTTTCTTCAAATACTCGCCTGCCCAAGCAACTTGCCTTCTTCCCTCTTCAACAAAATCTCCGCCGAACGCCGCAACGTAATCAATCTTATCGGCGCAATCCGGGATTCTGTCTATGAGGAGCAGCGGTATTTCGGCCTCGTTGACTTCCTTCAACACTTCGTCCCATCCTGTAGACACAACGCCCGTGAAAAGTATGTAGTCTACATCTTGAGTGATGAAGTTCCGCAGGGCTTTGATCTGGTTCTCCTGCTTCTGCTGGCCGTCATCATAGACGAGCTTCCAGCCCGGATGATTCTCGATTGCCGAACGCAAGTCGTCAGTGTTGGCTGTTCTCCAGTCGGACTCCTGCCCAATCTGTGAGAAAGCTATCACGACATCTTTCGCGCTCGCCGCAGAAACGCAAACGAGAAGCACTAGCGCAAGGGTGAAACATAAAACTTTCTTCATGAGAAAATTTCCCTCCGTTTATGAGATTGTGAATTGTATAATTGAAGTGTGAAAATCCTACAACAAACGCGAAAAAAATTCAATTTGTGAAAGGGCTGATTTGATGATCGCAAAAAGTTTATTCGGCGTTCTTTCTGACGGAAGGCACGTATACAATTACACGCTCAAAGATGAGTCCGGCCAGAGCGTAACAATCTCTGAATACGGCTGTGCGATTCTTGAGATTAACGTTTTCGGGAATGACGGAGTACTTCATGACGTTGCATTAGGTTATGCCTCGCTGTCTGAATACGTGAATGACAAATGCAATTTCGGTGTTACTGTCGGAAGATTCGCGAACAGAATCGCCGGGGGAAAATTTACCCTTAACGGCGTAACATATCACCTCCCTAAGAATGACGGCAGCAATACATTACACGGAGGCTATAACGGATTCGGAAAACGAGTTTTTGCCTCACGGTGCGAGAATGATTCCGTAATCTTCACTCTGAAAAGCCCGGATTTAGACGAGGGATTTCCGGGGAATTTTGCGCTGAAAGTTTGCGTTACGTTTTCTGACGGGCGAATCCGAATGCAGTACGAATATGTTTGCGACAAGGACACGCCCGCGAGCATCACCAATCACAATTACTTCAACCTTAACGGGCATGGCCGGGGAAATATTCTGAATCACACTGTGAAGATTAACGCGGAAAAATATTGCCGTGCAAATGATGAGTTACTTGCGCTCGCACCGTGCGTTAATGTCGAGGGGACTCCGTTTGATTTCAGGGAAGGGAAAAAGATTGCTGACGGTGTGAACACATATTCGCCCGAACTCATAAGCGCGTGCGGAGGATATGATCACTGCTACGAGATTTCCGGGACAAAAGCCGCTGAAGCTGTGAGTGATGTTACGGGCATAAAGCTGGAAGTATTTTCCGACATGCCTGCAATGCAATTTTACACGGGGAATCAGATCGGCCATGTTCGCGGGAAAAACGGAGCAGTCTACAACAGCTTTGACGGATTCGCGATGGAGTGCCAGAAATTTCCGAATGCAATAAATGAGCCGTCCTTCCCTGACTGCGTAATCAAGGCAGGACAGCCCGAAAAATCATATATCGAGTACAGACTCTCGCGTGCGGACAAACAGTAGCGTTTTCACTGGTGAGCCTCCCAGAATTTCACGGCGTTGTTCAGCCATCCTTCAGCGGCTGTATTTTCGCCAAGCCCGAAGCCGTGAGGAAGTCCCGGAAAAATCTCAAGCATCGCATCAGTTCCGTTAGCTTTGATTCTGTTCACGTAAGACTGCACTGACCTATAGGGGGCTATTCCGTCTGATGTTCCAACACAGGCATATGTAGGAGGCTAACGCCCGGTGATTTCCGAAAGCCCGGTGTACTGCATTATTACAGCAGCGGGACGGGGATATGACTTTCCGATGAATGACTCAGTTCCGTATGAGCCGAGCCACGCCGACATTCTCGCACCCGCAGAGCCTCCCCACAATGAATAGCCGCTCACGTCAACGCCCAAATCATTCGCGTGTTCATGTATGAATGCTATTGCCCTCGCTAAGTCCTCGCAAGCCGTATCAGCTCCCGGCCTGTATATCAATGCGAAAGCGTTATAGCCCCTGCGTGAAAGCTCCAATGCGTGAGGGAAGCTGTCATGAATCGCTCCGACAAAAACGAATCCTCCTCCGGCGTTGCAGACCGCGAATTTTGCGCCGCGTTTACCCCTGAAGAAAAACAGCCCCGTAACTTTTGAGCGTGAATCATCGTCGGGATATATGCGGTAAAATATCTGCCTGCCGTCATTCACCTAGTCAAGCATATGATTTATCACGTCAGCAGTTCTTGAAGGGTTAATGCAGCTGTACCATGTCAGGCGCAAATCACCCAATGTTTTGCCGCTGTAATAATATTCGTCAAGCGGGAAAATCATCCGTCCGTAATTCCCGAATGCAGGATTATTCACAACGTCAGAAATTTTTGTGCTGACATTAACTTTTTCACGCGCAAAAGCCGCCCCGCCCGCAGCAATACACAGAAGCAGGGCAGCAGACATTCTCATCAAGATATTCATTCCGTCAAAAGTTTCAACAGTTCATCATCATGATGATTCACTAATACAGGCACATCATCAAATATCATTGTCGCGCCGTTCTCAGGGGTATACGCTTCCCATCCCGGGCTGCCTGTTCTCGCAAAGTCTATCCACGCCTGACTCATTTTGTCCGCGAGTGCCTGAGCTTTTTCTCCGCCGCCTGTAGCTTTCTCGCTGAGGGCTATATTATTGAACACAAACGGAAGTTCGGAGCAGTGATACGCCATCGCATAGCCGCCCATTATAGGAGTCTCCCACGTGAATATATATGCGTAAACGGGTGCGGGCTGTTTTGCTTTCGTGTTGAGAGTCTCAATAGTTCCGAGACGCAGCCACGAATCAACATAGAGAGAGTCTACGGCCTTTTTCCATGTGTACGCCTTGAGGAACGCCGCTGTAATTTTGTCTGTCTTGTCGCCGAAACGTTCACGGAGTTTTGCTGACGTTTCAGAGTCGTCCCAGAAATTTTTATTGTCGCTCTGAGCCGCTGCCATTTTCGGGACAAATTCACGGATTGTTATCCATTCATTAAGCACAGATCCGGCCATGAGGGGAATATCTTTTGTCCATTCACTGAAGCCGCCTCTTACCGGATCTTTAGGGATATAATCTCCGTCCTTGACTGGTGCCCACGAGATTTTGACCTCAGCAAGTGCTTTTCTTCCGGCCATGTCGAGACGCTCAAAGGGAATATCTTTCAGGCTGTCGACATTCGCGGGGTCAATGCCCAGATCCGCAAGCACTAATTCCGCGACTCTGCGTGAAATTTTCTGATCCGGCAATGTTATTCCCATCATCTGAACCGCGCCGCTCTGCTCGATTGCCTTGTGGAAGAGTCCTTTTGCTGACGGCATAGACATTAGTGTTAAAATTTTCGCCCCGCCTCCTGACTGACCGAACAGCGTAACATTATCCGGGTCGCCTCCGAAATGTGATATATTGTCCTTTACCCATTCGAGAGCCGCAACGATGTCCATCATACCGAGATTGCCGGAATACTTGTACTTTTCGCCGTAAGCAGACAAATCAAGAAAGCCCATAATATTCAGCCTGTGATTTAAGCTGACGACTACGAGATTTCCTTTACGGGATAAATTTTCACCGCGAAAAACATCCTCAGCAAGCGATGACCCCGCCTCGAATCCTCCGCCGTGAAGCCAAACCATTACGGGGCGTTTTACGTCATCAAGTCCGGGAGTCCAGATGTTAAGATTCTGGCAGCTGTTATCCTGCGGGTAATTCCTTCCTTCCCACAAAGGCCAGTAATAATGAACGGGGAACATGTCATTTTCGGGCTTAATGTTCTGCGGGGACATAGAGCCGTAATTCAGCGCGAGTTTCACGCCGTCCCATGATGAGACTTTTACCGGGGGCATGAATGGCTCTGCTGTTGCGTACTGGACTCCGTGATACGTGAATATTCCGTCTCGTATGAAGCCCTGAAGTTTTCCGTTCTCCGTCTCTGCTACAGCTATTCCCGGCCCTGCGAGAATTTCAGCTGATGATATGCCTGACAGAGAAAGCGCAATCACAAGAGAAAGCGCAAATATTTTCCTCATCATAATTTACATCCCCTTTGACTTGAGCCATTCAGCGACATGTTCAGCAACGACATCATTATTCTTGTCCTGAAAGATGAAATGTTCATTGCCCGTAATGCCGATTTTCGGAAGGTCTATAACTGTGCAGTCGCCCCCGTGTTTGTTGACGCATTCCGCAAACTTGAACGCCATAGCCCTGACTCCGCGCCAGTAATCACGCGATGGAATCTCTACAGGCTCATCGGGTATGAAGTCGCCGAAATAAATTATGATTGGCTGGTCGATGAGTTTTGCGAAATTTTCGGGTGATACTGCCTGCGCTCTTACAGGTGCGTAATTCGTGGGAATATTTTCGGGAGTCTCGCCTTCAGGGAAATAGAACAATCCGCCCGGCTCAACTGCAACTACAGCCTTCACTTTGTCGGACTCAATCGCGATATTCCAGCCGGGGATTCCTCCCTGCGAGTGAGTGAAGAGAATCCCATTTCCGCAACGCTCAAAGATTTCCACAAACGCCGCGACAATCACATTCACGTCAAAATCGCCTGTGTTGGGAGTCATCTGCCGGAAAAACTGATTGAGGCTCTCCTGGTCATCGGGGAACTGCGAACCCTCGTATGTTTTCGGCCAGAGTCCTATACGGAACTGCGTGTACCAGTTCTGATCCTGCATGAGAGTCGAAATCTCTGCTGCTTTGCTTGTCTGTCCTGCCTCGCCTCTTCTGGGCTGGTCAACGAGATAAACCCCGTAGCCTTTGCGGAGAAATATATCGCTCCATCCCGGGCGGCCGTCGGGAGTCGTCATCCATCCCATTCGCGATTGTCCGTAGCCGTGAAGGAACACCATCGGCAACTTGCTGTTTCCTTCTGGAATCTGGTAGAGAACATTTGCGTGGTCAGCGTGGTGAGTCTGGCCTTTCGGGTCAAACTGTCCGTGAACAGGGTCAAATGTCCCGTCCGTTGAAAGAACAACACCGCCCGCCGAAAATATTCCCTGCTCTTTGATGTTAAGAGCGTGAGAAGGAACAGCAAGCGACAACAACATTAACGCGCATAAAAATTTCTTCATGAGAATCTCTCCTCCTTGTGTGATTGTGAATGCCGCAAATTATAATAACCGCCAGTAACAAACGCTCAATTTTTGCCGGGAGTGAATAAATTATGATTTATACAATGCTCGAAGCCTGCCGCGAAACAGGAATGACATATCAGGGACTCAAGTTTTACTGCAATGAAGGACTTGTGCCGAATGTGAAGCGCGACAGGATTAACCGCCGTGTGTTTGATGAGAATGATATTGCGTGGATAAAGAGCCTGCGAAAATTGCGGAAATGCGGAATGAGTCTCAGCGACATAAAAGAGTACATGAATTTGTGCCTTGAAGGTGAGAAGAGCATACCTCAGCGAAAAGTCATACTCAGCAGGACACGTGAAAGACTCTGCGCCCAAATCGAGGAGCTTAAAGAGGCCGTGAAATATATTGACGGCAAACAGGGATTTTATGACGGAGTTTTATCCGGGGCAGCGGAATATGTGAGCAATCTTCTTCCGTGTTCGTGCAGTCTGGACAAACAGTAACAACCGCAAAATATATTTATCCTGCAAAAATTTTTACAGGAGGAATCAATCCCATGAGACTCACAATAATATTCATGGCCGTATGTTTCATGCTCGTATGCGGGACTGCTTTTGCTGACATGATGCCCGCAAAAAGTTTCACCGAACGACAGCCCAAGACCCACAACGCTAACCCGTGGGGACTCGTTTACGCCGGAGCAATCACGGAGAACGTTCCCGGAAAAGTCAACATTCACCCGATAAGCTACCAGCTCAACGGAATAACCATCGCCGCGAATGTCTATACCCCGGCAGGCTATGACCCGTCAAAGAAATATCCTGCTGTTACGGTCGCGCACCCTAACGGAGGAGTCAAAGAGCAGGTTGCGGGACTCTTTGCGCAGAAATTAGCGGAGGCCGGGTACATCGCAATAGCTGCGGACGCTGCATATCAGGGTGAAAGCGGCGGGCTTCCCAGACACACGGATATACCTTTCTTCAGGACAGAGGATATTCACGGAATGGTTGACATACTTACGGTTTATCCCGGAGTCGACGCGAATCGAATCGGTATGCTCGGCATTTGCGGGGGAGGAGGCTACACTCTCAACGCGGCGAAATCAGAAAAGCGCGTGAAATCTGTTGCGACATTGAGCATGTTCAACACCGGGCGCGTAAGGCGTGAGGGTTACATGAGCAGCCAAATCCGCGACATTCAGGAGAGACTCACGCAGGCTTCATTAGCGAGGGGCGAAAATTTTGCGGCGGGGACGGTAGATTTTGACGCTCTCACGGACGAATCAATCAACGCAATTACTAATGACCTTTACCGCGAGGGAATGAAGTATTACGGCAAAACTCACAGGCACCCTAATTCAACGTTTGAATACACACGTTACAGCCTCACAGAGTTAATGCAGTGGGACGCAACAGACAACATCAAGCTGATTAATGTTCCATTGCTCATGATGGCCGGAAGCACAGCCGACTCCCTCTACATGTCGGAGGACGCAATCGAGAAAGCAACAGGCACGAACGACAAAGAATTATTCCTGATACAGGGAGCATTTCACATTCAGACGTATTATGTTCCTGAATATGTAGAGCAGGAAATCAACAAGCTGAAGGAATTTTTTGGGAGGACGCTATGAGGGCCGCAATAATTTCCGCGCTGATTCTTGTGCTTGTGTCATCAGCATATGCCAGCACCCTTGACGGTTACGACCGTGCGAAAGTTGCAGATGAGAATTACGCGCTCGCAAACGGAGGGGCGGCCATGCCGGAAGCCGCGAATGACCCGGAACTTTCAGCAGTCATGAAGAAATATATCTACGCTGACATAGTGAGGCAGGCAAAAATTTCTCAGACTGAACGCAAACTTGTTGAAGTTGTTGTGCTGACTACGAACCAGAATCACAAATTTCTTGCGCGTGTTGCTGGTGAGGCTCTTGCATTGGGAGTGAAACCGATTGAGATTCGCGAGGCACTTTATCACGTTGCGCCGTATATAGGATTCCCAAAAGTCTTTGAGGCTCTTGATGTCGTCAATGAAGTGTTCACAGCAAAAGGAATCAAACTGCCGCTCGAAAATCAGGGTACTACAACTGACGCAGACAGATTCGAGAAAGGACTCGCGTTTCAGGTCAATGCGTACGGTGAACGTATCAACAAGATGAGGGACTCAACGCCGGATTATCAGAAACATTTGCAGGATAACTTATCGGCGTTTTGTTTCGGCGACACATACACGCGGGGGACTCTTGACATGAAGACCCGCGAGATGATTACGATGGCGGTAATCGGGACTCTTGGGACGGCTGAAGCTCAGTACAAATCACATGTACTTGGGACTCTTGAGGCCGGAGCGACAAATGAGGAAGTAATCGGAGTAATCACGGTGATGAATCCTTATATCGGATTTCCCCGTACGCTTAACGCATTACGGATCGCGAATGAAGTTTTTGACAGCAGAAAATAGCCTTTAACCCTGTACCATGAAAAAAGCGGATGCCCAAATCTTTAGGGTGTCCGTTTTTTTGTGTGCAATTTTATCCGCGCAGACTCTCACAGCGCAAAAAAAAACAGGCAGCGCGCCGGAATTTTTCCCGGTTACACTGCCTGAAACACTCTAATCTTTTGCCGACTTCTGCCCGTAATAGGCGTTAGGCCCGTGCTTGCGGAGATAATGTTTGTCCTGAACATATTGCGGGGCTTCGGGAGCTTGCGCAAAAATGTTCACGGTGTACATTGCCATTTTCGCAACTTCCTCAAGAACAACAGCATGATACACAGCCTGAGCAGCATTTTTCCCCCACGTGAAAGGCCCGTGAGAATGGCATATTACCCCCGGAACAGCAAGAGGGTCTAACCTTCTTTCAGCAAAAGTTTCTGCGATAACCTTCCCCGTGTTAAGCTCGTAATCTTCATCGACTTCCTGAGCCGTAAGATTCCTCGTGCATGGTACAGAGCCGTAAAAGTAATCCGCGTGTGTTGTTCCGTAGCAGGGAATATCGCGCCCGGCCTGCGCCCATCCTACAGCGTGAGGGCTGTGCGTGTGAACGATACCGCCGATTTCAGCAAACGATTTGTACAGCTCAACATGAGTCTTTGTGTCTGATGACGGATTCATATCCCCTTCAACAATCCTGCAATCCATATCGACAATAACGAGATTTTCCGGCGACAAGTCTTCATATTCGACTCCTGAAGGCTTGATGACTACGAGTCCTTTTTCGCGGTCAATCCCGGAAACATTTCCCCAAGTGTAGACTACGAGTCCGCGTTCGGGCAATTCCATGTTTGCGCGGTAAACTTCCTCGCGTAATTCTTTGAGCATCATGATTACTTCAGCTTCCACGCAAGGTCAGCAAGGAACAAATCCTTTTCGAGGCTTTCAGGCGTTGTATCTTTGCCGATGTGAACGAACTCAATATCCATAATACGCGCCCAATCCTTAATCATTTCCGCGTCTGCGTCGTAACTCAGCGTTGTATGATGCGCGCCCCCTGCGAGTATCCAGCACTCAATACCCCTCTTGAGATCGGGAAGAGCCTTCCACATTACGCGTGCGACGGGCAAATTCGGCATTGGCATAATAGGCTTCACGCACTCTATATCCTGGCAGATGAGTCTTAACCTTCCGCCCATGTCAACAAGACTCACAGCGACGGCTTTGCCTTCATGACCCTCAAAAACGAGTCTCGCGGGGTCTTCACGGTCTCCGATTCCGAGCGGGTGAACCTCAATTCGCGGTTTTGCTGCTGCTACTGACGGACAAACTTCAAGCATGTGCGCTCCGAGGCTGTACTCGCTTCCGGGGACAAGGTGATACGTGTAATCCTCCATGAACGCCGAGCCGCCTTTGAGTCCCTGTGTCATGAACTTGATGATTGCTGTCATGGCCGCGACCTTCCAGTCTCCTTCAGCACCGTAGCCATATCCTGACGCAAGCAAGTGCTGTGTAGCGATTCCGGGTAACTGCCTCATTCCGTACAAATCCTGAAACGTGTTTGAGAACGCGCAGCAGCCTTCAGCGTCTAACATCTTCTTCATGGCAATCTCCTCGCGTGCCTGATAGCGGATTGCGTCAATGTTATCCGTTGCGATTTCGTAGAGTGACTCATATTCCTTCATGAGCGCGTCAACTTCTGAGTCTGTTACAGCGTTCATGATTTCTACGAGTTTTCCGACTGCCCACGTGTTGACCTGCCAGCCTAATTTTGTCTGTACTTCTACTTTGTCGCCTTCTGTTACTGCAACTTCTCTCATGTTATCGCCGAAACGCATAACCTTTAACGTTTTGGAGAACTCCGCGCCCGCAGCACTCCTCATCCAATGCCCTAACCTCTGCTGAACGTCCGAGTCCTGCCAGAATCCCGCGATAACTTTTCTCGGTGCTCTGAGCCTTGCGCCTATGAATCCGTGTTCTCTGTCTCCATGCGCCGCCTGATTCAGGTTCATGAAGTCCATATCAATCTCATCATTCGGGATTTCGCGGTTGTACTGAGTCGCAAAATGGCACCAAGCCTTCTGAAGGTGCGAGAGTCCGTTAATCCACATTTTTGACGGGCTGAACGTATGACACCATGTGATTATTCCGGCGCATTTCGTGTCATAATTTGCCTCGCGTATAACGTCTGAGATTTCCGCGTTTGTTTTGGCTGTAACTTTGTAGATTACTTTGCAGGGAAGATTGCCGAAAGCGTTGAGAGCGTCTGTCATTTCCTGAGCGCGTTTTGCTACTGTTTCGAGAACTTCCGGGCCGTAGAGATACTGACTTCCTACGACAAACCAGAACTCATAATCTTTCAGGTTCAAGATAAATTTCTCCTTCTTGATGTGCTTTTGTGAGGATGATAATAGTATACAGCCTCTGAAAAATTTTTGTGATAATATTTCGGCTTAAAATAAACTTTCACGGAGATGATTCCCAATGAACAATAACCCTTTCACAGATGATTTCATAGCTGACATTCTCGGCGATTGGTCGACAGGCGTAAACGTTTACTCAATAATATTCCGTATATTTCTCGTGATAATTCTTGCGTCAACAATCGGCTGGGAGCGTTCGAGCAAAAGACATTCTGCGGGCTTGCGTACGTTCATTATTGCGTCAATGGGCTGTGCGATTTCGGCCATGATTGACTCGTGCGTTATGTCCGTGAGCCAGAGCAATATCCCAATAATTTCGGCGGCCTCTGTGATTTCCGTTGCAATGCTGAGCGGAAATTCTATCCTCTTCAGCTCAAGGAGTCAGATAAAGGGACTCACGACATCTGCGGGATTATGGGCTTGCGGCGTTATCGGTCTTGCGATAGGGTGCGGACTCTACACGATAGGCATTGCGTCATTCATCGCGCTGATATTCTGCATCTCACAATTGCCGAAAGCTGAAGTGATTCTCAAGGACAGGTCTAATCATTTCGAGCTTCATTTAGAGTTGCGGAACAGCTATAACCTTCAGGATTTTGTTACGACGATTCGCAGGCTCGGCATGATGATAGACGATATAGAGTCAAATCCTGCTTACACAAATTCGGGATTAAGCGTGTATTCAGTCTCAATAACAGTAAGTGATAATGACTTCAAGAAATACAAGAGCCATAATGATATTATTGAAGCGCTGCGCTCCCTTGATTATATTCACTATATCGAGGAAATGAATTAAAATGTGGTATTCACAAATACATGATAAAGGAGAAAAATTTTCATATGCAGATAAGTATCACAAAGAATCCGCATCCCGGAAAAATGCCGCCTGAAAATGAGTTAGGCTTCGGAAAAATCTTCACCGATCACATGTTCATAATGGACTACACTGACTCGGAAAAATGGCACAATCCCCGCATAGTTCCTTACGGCCCGTTGTCGCTTATGCCCTCAGGAGACGGAATCCAGTACGCGAATACAGTCTTTGAGGGAATGAAGGCATACCGCTGGGCAGACGGATCAATTCACCTCTTCAGGCCTATCGAGAACGCCAAACGCATCAACGTATCAGCCGAGAGAATCGGACTCCCTCAGATTCCGAACGATATATTTCTTGAGGCAGTCCGCGAGCTTGTGAGAATTGACTCGTCATGGGTGCCGTCAAGCGAGGGAACATCATTGTACATTCGCCCGTTCATTTTTGCGACAGACGAGGAATTAGCGTTGCACGGAATCCACAAGGCAATATTCGTAATCATCCTTTCACCGAGCGCGAGCTACTTTGCGGAAGGCATAAAGCCCGTGAAAATTATGCTTGAGACTGAGGACGTAAGAGCGGTAAGAGGCGGAACAGGTTACACGAAATGCGGAGGGAATTACGCGGCCTCAAACCGTGCGGGAGATCGTGCAATGGAGAAAGGGTATTCGCAGGTCTTGTGGCTTGACGGAGTACACCGCAAATACATCGAGGAAGTTGGCGCAATGAACGTAATGTTCAAGATTCGCGGGACAGTCGTAACACCCTCGCTTGAGAATGGCTCAATCCTCAGCGGAATAACCCGCAAATCATGCCTTGAAGTATTGCGTCATTGGGGCGTTCCTGCTGAAGAAAGATTGCTGAGTGTTGACGAGCTAATGACAGCGGCGGCTGACGGAGGATTAGAGGAGGCATTCGGAACGGGAACAGCGGCGGTAATTTCACCGATCGGGGAGCTTTTCTACAACGGGAAGAAATACACCGTCAACAATTTCCAGATAGGCGAGACAGCGCAGAAACTTTACGACGAATTGACCGGGATACAATGGGGGAAACGGCCTGATCCGTTCGGTTGGACGGAATGCGTTTAATCCTTCCGACATTCGCAAAACTGAATCTGACATTGCGCGTTGTGGGCAAACGTTCGGACGGCTATCACAATCTCGTATCAACATTCATGAAAATACCTTCCGGCGATGTCCTGTATATTTCTGAGTCGACAGCTGGAATCGATGTTGTGAACGCGAATATACCGCTCAAGGGTGAAAACATAGTAGCAAAAGCCCTGAGGGTAGCGCGTGAAAATGGCTTCAAGATTCCCCCGCTGAATGTGAAGATACACAAGAGCATACCGCCCGGCTCAGGATTGGGAGCAGGCTCAGGAAATGCGGCGGCGGTTCTGACTCTTTTCGGAGCTGAGAGAGTCGCGGCTAAGGTTGGTGCTGACGTTCCGTTTTTGTGTTCAGGGAATAAATTTGCGCTCGTCTCAGGAATCGGAGATCACATAGAGCCTGTGAAGACCAGCGAAATTCACGGAGTAATAGCGATACCGAACTGGGAGACGGAAACGAAATCGGCCTATGCAGAACTCGACTCGCTCGGCTATGAGGTCGGAATAATGTTAGCGAGGACAGAAGCCCGCGATATATATTACGCGAACGCAGGCCGTAAAGTCGGACTATTGCCGAATGATTTTCTCAAAGTGTTGATGAAGAAGCACCCGAAGTACAGCGAGTTGTTCCGAATGTTTGAGTCTGCTGATGCTGACTGCTGGGGCATAACAGGCTCCGGGAGCGCGGCATTTGCGGTGCTGAAAGAGTCCGTAAAATTTTCGTGGCCTTCTTACGTGAAGCACGTGCTGTATTTCTAGCGTGAAAAGAAAATCCCCTCTCAGAGAAAATCCGGGAGGGGAAATTTTTTGTCTTGATTATTGCCTCTTGAAAATATCCATTGCCGTTTTGATTTCAGTGCCGAATGTCATAGAAAGGTGATTTATGAACGTACTTAATATTCGGTCTGTATATTGGCTGTCAGACTTGAAGAAGTAATTTGCGCTTGTTGTTATGCCGTCGAAATAAGCGGCTCTGTAAGAGTCTGCCGTAATTATCACTATGATTTTTACCAGCTTGTTCAATTTCTCGTTTATGTCATCGCCCGTATAATTCGATATGAAACTGCCGTAAACAAAATCCCTGCT
The DNA here is from genome assembly GCA_946183145.1 of uncultured Fretibacterium sp. Taxonomy (GTDB): domain Bacteria; phylum Synergistota; class Synergistia; order Synergistales; family Aminobacteriaceae; genus JAFUXM01. Next base: position 30,835 of record CAMGZM010000017.1, read on the forward strand.
TTTGGCAATATTTTTGTCCTGCAAAAGCTCCTGTTCTGTAATATCACCGTTAGCGAGCCTGTACACGATACCGAGAAGCGCGAAAATTACCTGTGTGCCGTTTTTCATTATGCTGACTTGTTCAGAATTAAGCCCTGATTTTTTCAGCTCAGTTGTTACTGTGATGTACCTGCCGTAAAGCTGTATTAAGTCAACGAGGAATGCTTTTTTGTCCGCGTCTTTTTCATAGTTGACTCTGAACACGCTGTTATACAGTCTGGGAGACTCAAAAATCTTTTTGGTGCTGTTTCTTGCGACTCCTGGGATCTGGTTGACCATAGACAGAATTAACTGCGCGAGCACGTCATTTTTCACGGAATATGCTGGCTTGAATCCTCTGGGCTTCTTTGCGCCGCGTTTGATTTCAAGATATATGCCGTTATACTGAAGCATTCTTGCGAGCCGGATCATTTCAGGCGAATTTGATTTCAAGTCTCTTGGGAGTATGGGCTTCTGCGAGTTCGTAGCTTCTGCTATTTTTGTGGCGAAAGGAATTTCAGACTGTCTTTTTTTCTCGGCGACTATCTTGCAGGGGATATAGAACACTTCAGAATTTGCGCCTTTGTATTCACCGATGAGATAAGTTGTCTGTCCTCCGTTGACGATGGAAAAATTCGTGAGATTTATCCTGCTTCCGTCAATGGTAAAATCCTCGCAGGCTATAACGATTCCGTTGTTGAGAAACCAGAAATCCCCTCTGTTTTTGCTGAGAGTCGCTTTAATTTTGTCGTCAACAAGCTGATTGCGGATGTAGCGGCGTATGTTCATGTCAAACAGTCCTTTAGAGGCAAATTTATTGTATAAGGCTCTCAAGGAAGTTGATTTTACGTTGACTAAAATTCCTTCAGCGTGTTCTGTATCATACTGAAGAACATTTCCCGGCTTGTCGATCTCAAGTTTTGCGGAAGGAACTGTAATAATTTCCGAGAGTTTTTCCTGAATTTTCTTCTCGATGTCCTCGCACGCATAAACCGACACAGAAAATTTTGCGAGGTCAGGAATGTCATTAGCCAGCTTTGTGAGCATGTCTTCAATGTCATTGATATTTGCCGACGTGAAGAAAGCGATCTCAATATTATCTTGCTCGTCATCCGGCAGACGGTCTAAGAAATTCTGCAAAGTCCGCTTGACATTTTCATTATATGCTCCTGTGTTGCCTTTCCTGAAGTTGTTGACAGTATCACAAATTTTGTCGAACTCGTTTCTTATATCGCCGTATGAAATATTTTCTGTATATTTTGACTGGCATATGAATAGCTTTGATTCCTCGTCATCGAAGTACAGAAAATCGACTCCGCCGTCATTCGCCCCGTCGGTAACGCAGTCATATTTGTCGTCAAAATCTTTTACATCGAAAAAGTACGTGAGAAGCACATAACTGAAAGCCCTGTCATCAGGAACATCTGAAGATTTGTTTTGCTGAAATTCTTTGCGGGCTTTAGTTGTCTCAACTTTCAGGATTTCACTAGGCATACAAGACAATCTCCAATATGAATAAATTTTTAGGATAAATGAATTATACCATGATGGACGGAAAAACGGCTAATGAAGCGAGATATTAATCATTGATACGCATA
>CAMGZM010000018.1 GCA_946183145.1 uncultured Fretibacterium sp.
ACCCCCCCCCCCCATTTAAGTAATTCCTGCAAATAATCAGGGCTTTGAATCTCACGTATGATTTTGCTTATCATGTATATTATGAGCAGAAATTTTATGCTGTTCCCAAACGCATACGAAAAGGAGGCATTAGAGGGATAAGGGCTGTCGGTGTATATACCCTGAATTAAGGCAATTATATCCTAGGCAAAAAAGATCCCCGACAGCAGGAGCATAAATACTGTCAGGGAGTTTTTTACAATTTTGAGCTTATTCCTGTAAATATCAAGCATAACAGCAAGAATAATTATAAGCTCAGGAATCTGTATAGAAGCTACTGCTCTGTAAGTTGAGTCAGTAAAAACAGGAGACAGAATATACATTTTGATGAGCTTGCGGTCTATATGCCTGTCTTTCTGGAGAACAAGTATACGGAAAAATACAAGAAGCAGAAACAGAAGAGCGTAAATCTCTATCGAATTCCAGCTTAATGTACTTACCCGTATATAGTTTCTGTCAGGATTCATTGCTGTACCGCTGCAATCTGGTTATCTTCTTCCTCAAAAAATTTCGCGGCCCTGTACATTACGCCGTTCACGAAACGCGCCGAGTCTTTTGTCCCGTAATCATTCGCGAGAGTCCCGGCCTCCGCAATCGCTGACTTGACCGGCAATGACTTCAGCAAAAATCCTTCAAGCACCATCAAGCGCAAAATAGTTCTGTCTACGCTCACCATTCTTTCAGGCCGCCAGCCCGTTACCACACGCAATAATACTCCGTCAATCTCCGCTTTTCTCTTCCAGACTTCAGCCGAAAGAGTCCGGCATCTTTCTTTTACATCGGGCGAGTCGTTCTGCGAAATATCGTCAATGTTCAGGAATAATTCAAGTGAGTCTTCAAAGTCCTGAGCCGGGCAGATGTCCAGCGAACATAAAAACTGTACAGCCAGTTCCCGCGACCTGTGCAAGGCTCCGAATTTCCTGCCGATAAATTTTTTCTTGTTTTCAGCCATATTAAGCACTCCTGAATTTGCCGGCGATGAAACTCAAACCGCGTATGACAAACCACACCGCACCTCCCCAGAATAATGACCAGAAGAAACCATCAAAACCAGCCGTAACAATCACAGCCGCACATGACGCAGCACCCGCCCAAAAGTATGAGTTCTGAATCACCGCCGTTATTCCGCGCTCAGGAGTCGCCCATACTACAGAAGGCTTGAATCCCATAGGCTTTAAGACTGATGATATATGCTCCTCAACTTTTGATTTTGTCTCGCGGGTCAAATCCTCGTCCGAGAATACGAGAGTCAAATTAGCGTTCTCCTTTTTCCCGGAAGGCTCAAGAGTTACGCTGTAAAGCCGCAGTTTTGACGCTACAATCTCGCGCACGAAACCGCAAAGCCCCGAATACGATACCCGTATGATTCCGTAATGAGTGTTCTTCCACAGGTAATACATGACTAGTCAGCCTCTTGATCCTGCGACGGTGTTTCTTCCGGCTCTATGCTCAGGGCTATATTTTCGTCTGGAGCTGTGTATATCCCCTGAACATTCACATTCACCGCCTTAACGTCATAACCTGTGTAGCGTTCGAGGTTATCCTTGATTTTCTCCTGAACGTCCCATGCGAGATCGGGTATTCTCTGGCCGTATTTCACGAGAACATAAGCATCAACAGAAACGCTCCCCTGAGAATGCTCGACTGACACGCGTATTCCGCTGCTCTTGCGCCCAATGCTGAACTTTGACGCGAGTCCTGCTGCCTTGATGTTAGGGATTCCCTGTATAGTTTTCCGGGCGAGTTCGGCTATTACGTCCTCCGAAATGTGAATCATTCCGCCGTTTGAGGACTTCTTTTCATCGCCCGGCATTTTATTTCTTCGCGCGTTCCAGGTATGCGCCTGTGCGTGTATCGACTACTACCAGTTCTCCCGGCTCAACAAATACGGGAACTGTTACTACGAGTCCTGTCTCAAGCGTCGCGGGCTTTCCTCCTCCTGTTACTGTGTCGCCCTTGAAAGCGGGGGGAGTGTCAACAACTTTCATCGTTACGCTCTTGGGAAGCTCTATTCCCATAACTTTGCCCTCAAAATATTCTATCTGTATTTCCATGTCATCAACTAAATACTTTGCGGCATCGCCTAAAATTTCGGGGGACAATCTCATTTCCTCATACGTAGCCAAATCCATAAATACATAGTCTGCCCCATCCCTGTATGAGTACTGCGCGGGTTTATCCTCGTAGATTATGCGCTCGAACTTTTCACCGGGCTTGAATGAGTTTTCCACGATTGACCCGGTTTCTACGTTGCGTAATTTTGTGCGGACTACTGCTCCGCCGCGGCCCATTTTGTGGTGGTCATATTCTACAATTTCCCATATGCCGCCCTGCCAGCGCAGCTTCAGCCCAACATAAAATGTAGTAGTATCTGCTACCTGTGCCATTATATTAACCTCCTGGAAAAATTTTTACGGGTTAATTATAGTATATTTACTCTAATTGCTGTCAAGAATATACGGTGTTATGACCATTACAACTTGTGTTTTTTGTTTCGTGTTGTACCTGTATGTGAACAGCTCGCCGAGTAACGGAATGTTCCCTAAAATCGGAATCCTTGATACGTTCTTGCTGTTGTCTTCACGGAAAAGCCCGCCGATAACGAACGGCATACCGTCCCGGACTCTTACTTCCGTTTTCACTGAACGCGTTGTAGTTACAGGCATTTGTTCTCCCGTGCTGCTTGTCTGCGTGTCAATGACATCTCCAGTGCTCAAGTCAAGAGTCAGATTGACGTAACCGTCCCGGCCTATTCGCGGCGTGAATGAAAGTTTAGGGCCGACTTCCTCAGTTGACCATGTTACTGTTCCTTTCTGGTCATCCCTGTTTGATATATACGGGTAATCCTGCGTAAGGTTGATTTCCGCCTTCTTGCCGTCCATCGCAATAACAGAAGGATTCGCAAGCACCTTTCCTTTTGCTTTTGCCTCAAGTGCGTGGAATGTGTCTGTAATTATTCTAGCTGTTCCTCCGCGCGGAGTCTGACGTATAGATCTGTCGTTATTGTAAGTCATCAATATTCCCGTGCCGCTTCCCAGCGACAGCATTATGTCGTCATACGCAATATCAAGCGCATTCTGTACCGTAAGAGTGTCGTTGTCGTTGAACTCGAACACGCTCGCGCGAATCATCACCTGTTTCTCCGGCGCGTCAAGTATGCTGATTAAGTCTTCAACTTCCTGCATTTTCGCGGGGTTTGTCTTGACGTAAATAGCCTTCATTCTGTCATCAACTGTTACTGCGTTCCTGTCAAGTGCCGCTATAGTGCCGAGCATGTCTCTCACCTTTGCGGGGTCTGCAAAATGAATCTTGAACTGCTTGACGGATCTCTCACCCGAAAGCCTGTAGAGTCCCTCGCGAGATCCGAATGTCGTTATATTAGGGCCGGAATTGTAACAAGCAAGGTCATACGTTTTCATTATGTAGTTCAGAGCATCATCGACTCTCACATCACGAAGCGTCATTGTTACAATAATATCTTCTTCTCTTCTGGTTGTTACTATTCTGTTTCCATCTTCTGCTGCGTTTCCTCCTGTTACTTGCCCGGTTTCTCCTCTTACTTCTGTTACCCGTGTGCCTCCTCCTGTCCTCCGTTCCTCCTCAACAAATACTCTTTTTGGGAATGAAGGATCTATTATCACGTTCCGGCCTGCGTAATCCATAATTCCCCGTATAACATCTTTCAGGGGAGCGTCGCGGAGTTCAAGCGTTACTTTCTCACTTGAGCTGAATGGGACTTTAGTTTGTGGGACGGGATAAATTTTCGGCGGAGGCGCGTAAATATTTTCTATTGCGAGATCAGGCGTAACGTCAGATTTGACTCTCAGCGATATTCCCTCAACAGTATTTGATACAGAATGCACCTTCATAGGAAAGTTTGCTTTTATCTCTATCTCAACACGGAATGAATTATCATCGGAAACATTCAAGGCGTTGAAATGATATAGAAGCGGTATTGCCTCCATTGCAGACAAAACAGAAGCGTTAATTTTATCGGGGTGATACGCTTTTGAATCATTGAGAATTATTGATAGTGTCTTACCTTCCTCCCTGCACTCAGGAAGAGGGAGTCTGCGTCCTGAAAGCCTTATCATGAACTCATCCTCGCCGAGCTGGTATATCCTGCACATCTTGAGGAGAGGCCCTTTGTACTTCTCTGTTTTTGGCGCGGCTGAAGCTGACAACGTACTACCATCTACGAAAATGATAACAGCTGTTATAAAAGCAATTGTTAATTTACGTAACATGACTGTATTTTCACTTCATCTTTCACTGATTTGGGATTAAGTAAAACTTATTATATTACACAGCTTTATTCTTACCGCCTGGATTTTTTGCCCGGCTTCCTGATTCCGTCATACTTGGGAATTTCGGCTATATCGTATTGATATTCTTCTTTGTTGAAGATAACAGTTACTCCGCTGTCTCTTATAGCACTTACGAATCCGCCTTCATTCGGGAGTTCATCGCCCTGTCTTACGATAAGAGATCTTGCAGTTATTGACTGGGCATTGCCGACATCAACAAGAGCTATTTTCTCTCCGTTCTTTGCGGTCATAATCATTCTCACGTTCAGAGGGACAGCCTGAGGCTTAACGTCCTGAGTCTGAGCCTGAAATGATGCTGTTGGATTCATAGGGTCGTGTTCTTTGTCCGGCGGGTCAAGGTTGAATGGCATGTTGTGTATGCCTTCGAGGGTGTTTGCGATTGTAGTGCCTGCGCCCCTCATTGTGTCGATTGTCTGTGCGAGGTCAACTATGCGTTTCAGTGATGAGTCATCGCCCCTGCGTACTTGAACGTCAGCAAACATATCCGGGTCAATCGGCGTATCAGTGTCAGCAAGAACGCTCGCACGGAAATAGTACCATCCCGCCCAAAGTATTCCCAGAAAGAGCGCGCCGAAACATATATAGCGGACAATCTTTGACTGATCATCGTCAAAAACTCCCGTCAGCATCTCGTAAAAATGCTGTGCTGTCTCTCTCTCGTTCATGGGTTTATTCCTCCGTCATAACTTGAATCGTCATGTCGACTTCAACGAGTTCTTCGGGCAAATTGTGGTTTCGTTTCAGGTCAAGCCGGGTAATCTTTGAAGGTACAGGAAGACTCCTCAAATCAGCAAACATTCTCGCCATCGCGTAATAATTTCCGTCAATCTTGAGCTGAAGAATGTTGTCTTTCTTGCCTGAATTGTCAGGGCCTGAAGTTGACATTGTGAGAAGGCTTATGTTGTTTGTCTCTATTATCTGCCGTACTAGTGAGAAGAAAGCTACTGCGTCCGGCACTGTTGAAGCTCTGTTTATGCTTAAGTGTGAAATACGTGAAAGGCTTTCGTTCCGTGCTTTAAGGTTTTCGATTACGCCCGAATGACTGCTGCTCTGCTGCGTGAGCTGGTCATATTCCTCCCTGTATGCGTAAAGCTCTGTGAGGGAAAACCAAATTACGCCGCAAAGGAGAAGACATACGCCTATAAATATTCCTGTTAAGATAAAATAATTCTTGTTCATAAGCAAGATTCCTTTGTGCAATAAAATTGTTGGGTCAAAAAATGATTATAGTCTATTGAGACAAGATAAGGCAAAAAAAATCCCTCCTGCAATTTCTCACAGAAGGGTGAAATTTTTCCCTAGCGTATGAAGTTCGTGTACTGTATTTTCTCGTGAACGGGGTAATTGATTCCGGCGTTTTTCCCGGCCTCAATACATTTCAGAATCCACGCGAAATTCTCGCCGAGAGTCCTCATAGTCTGCAAGCCTTCTGAATCCTGTCTGACTTCATCGGGCGTATTTCCGTGAACCTGATTCCAGTACTGCGAGCCGATGACGATCATGTTGCGGATCGTGAAGTACTTGTTGAGACGGTCAAAAGCCGCCGACGCTCCGCCCCTCCTGCAAGAGACTACACACGCCGCGGGCTTGCCTGAAAGTTTCGAGTCGTCGACGGACATAAACAGCCTGTCGAGGAACGCGCAGAGACTCCCGGCCGGGCCTGCAAAGTATACGGGAGAACCGACAATTATCCCGCTGAACTCGTCAAGACGTGAGGCAATCTCATTCACTGAGTCATTGAAGACGCAACGCCCTGACTCAAAGCACTTGAAGCACGATATACAGCCCTGTATTGACTTCTTGCCGATGTGATAGATTTCGGAGTCGATTCCGTTTTTCGAGAGTGTTGACGCGACTTCTGACAATGCGGTGAACGTGCAGCCGTGTTCATTAGGCGAGCCGTTAATCAGTAATACCTTCATGAAAATTTTACCCCCTGAAAAGATTTGTGATAATAATATTATACGCAGGAAGGGGAAATTTCAGCCGTGAAAAATATTCAGTCATTCATCGCAAACATAAGCGCGCCGAAAACTGTCGGGCAATTGCAGTATCACATGAAGGATTACGGCGGGTACGTCATTGAGCGAGTTCTGGAAGATCCTGACGGGCCGGGCAGCCGGACAGCACCGAGATGGGCGAAAATAGGCGATATAGTATTCTTCATGCACGCAGTATCAGCCGGGCAATACCTGAAATCTATACGCAGAAAAATTATGCTACAGAAAGAAGCATACAGCCCGGAAGATTTTGACGAGGCTATGAGATTTTTGCAGCGCGGATTAAGTTTGCATTCACGTTACGGCAGGAACATTCACGTTACGGCAGGAAAATTTTTGCGGTTTCGCATGTAATTGGTGCGCCGGAATATTATGCTCATCTCACACGGAAATATTCTGCCTGATTATGTCATTGAGGCCGAAGCAGCCCCGCTCCCTTTGTCGGCTGTAAACTCTGAAAACTGGCTTGAGCTTTGCTGTGATTACCGCAGAAGATTTTTCCTTGAGGAACAATTCAGGAGATTCTACGCGGATTACTTCCTTCGAGCTTTGTCGGATGACGGGAGACTATACGCTGAATGCAGAGTGCGTAAAAATGGCATGGCCGACTCATTCGTGGACAACGTTATACTTTTTGACGGCAAATATATTCCCGCAGAAATTAAGCTCAATGTCAGCAACGAACCGAACATTACAGCACAGCTTGAAAGGTATTGTGATTTTGATACGCTGTTCACGAATCGCGGCGCAAAATCTTCATTTCCCCGCGAAAAATTACACTCCCGAAAAATTATTGTCATTGATACGGAAAATATTTTCATCTTCAATTGCAATGATAAAAATATGACTCTCGTGTTTGGACTCGACTCTTTGAATCGAATCGCTGATATTTTTTCTGCAAAGTCAAAACTGAGTCACATTCTCAAAAATGAATCTCACTAATTCACAACCGCACTGCTAAAATTAAGCGTAATTGCTGTATACTTATTAATTATTTTTGTGAGGTGTGATTAATCATGAATGCAGAGGATAAAACATGCTTACGTTAGACAAAGTTTATCATGCCGCTTATATACTCCGTGAATGCGCCCGTAAAACGGATCTTATTGCCGCGCCTCTTCTCAGTGAGGAGCATAATTTGTATCTCAAGACTGAGAACTTGCAGGTTACCGGGAGTTTCAAGCTGAGAGGAGCATACTACAAAATCTCACAGCTTAGTGATGACGAGAAATCACGCGGAATTGTCGCATGTTCAGCCGGAAATCACGCGCAGGGAGTCGCAATGTCAGCATCACGCAAAGGAATCCCCGCCACAATCTGTATGCCGGACTCAGCTCCCGTAATGAAGGTTGAAAGCACTCGGAGGCTCGGCGCAAATGTCGAACTCGTGAAAGGAGCTTACGATGACGCGCACGACAGAGCAGTACAGCTTGTTGACGAAACAGGAGCGACATTCATTCACCCGTATGATGATGATTTCGTGATTGCGGGCCAGGCTACTATAGGGCTTGAGATTCTCGACCAGCTTGAAGACGTTGAAGCGATTATTGCCCCGATTGGCGGAGGCGGACTCATTTCGGGGATTGCGTTTGCTGTGAAGTCATTGAAGCCCGACGTGAAGATTTACGGCGTTCAGGCGGCAGGAGCTGCGAGCATGTACAACTCATTCAAGGCAAAAGAACGCAGAGTCCTCGACAGTGTTTCAACGTTTGCTGACGGAATAGCGGTGAAGAATCCCGGCGAGAATACATACGAGATAATTTCACGTTACGTTGATGATATTGTCTGCGTCTCTGAGGACGAAATAGCAGCGGCAATACTCGCATTGATTGAGCGTCAGAAACTCATTGCTGAGGGTGCCGGGGCAGTGCCTGTAGCGGCGGCCATGTTCCATAAACTTCCGATTGAGGGCAAGAAAACGGTCTGCATTGTTTCAGGCGGAAATATTGACGTGAACATATTATCCAGAGTCATAACACGCGGACTCATAATGACAGGAAGGAATATCGACCTCACAATAGAACTCGTTGACAAGCCCGGACAGCTTCAGCAGGTCAGCGAGATTGTAGCGTCATGCGGTGCCAATGTCGTAGCAGTCTCATATGATCACGGCGATACGAACATGGCAATAAATTCCTGCTTCCTGAAGATTTCCCTTGAGACTCTCAACAGCGCGCAGATTGAGATGATAAAGCAGAGGCTCAGCGGAGCGGGATTCAGGATCGTTACAGAAAGAGTTTAGGAGGATTGATAAAGTTGAACATGTTGAAGAAATCTGCGGTTTTTGCGTTGATTGCCGTAACATTTTCGGGCTGTGCTTATGCTGCAAAAGCCAAATGGAAAGAATTAGTTTTCACTGATGACGTAAGCGCGGGATTTTCTGAGCTGACTCAATATTGCATGGCTCATAATGTCGCTGCTTCTGATGTATTATGGGCGAATAACATTGACAGCGCGGACATAAAGCCGGGTCATTCGCTGTATCTTCCTGACAATCAGGCAGATCTTCTTGCGATATGGCAGCACAAAGGAGCGTGGCAGCCTAAAGCGTTATCACCGTCAACAAGCACGCCCGCGAGCAATTCATCAAAGAAGAAATCACTGCTGAAAGAAGTACCGATGCCGAAAATCGCAGGCATTCCCGACTTGCAGACTCTCAGCGAAAAACCTAAGCAGGCAGAAACGCAGACTCCAGAGGCAAAACCGCTTGCGGGGAAAATCGCCGACATTCCAGACTTGAAGACTCTCGCGCCGAAAACCGAAAAGCCCGCTGAGATTCCCGCGCCTAAGAGTGAGGGACTCAATAATCTTCAGGCAAGAACGACTCAGCCCGCAGAGATTCAAGCTCCGGCCATGACAGCAGAGACAAAATCACAATCAGAGGACACAGCACCGCCCGTAAAAATCGCATTGTCAGACGACAAAACTAATGACGACATAATAGCGATGTTACGCGAGGAAGTGAAGACGAATGAGAGAAATCTCCCGCCGGATATGCCCGAACAGAGCGAGCTTTCACCGCATATTGAGCCGGAAGCCGTTGAAGTCGCGCAAGCTGAACCAGAACCGCAGATTAAGCCGTCGCCGAAAGCAAAGACCCTGAAAATCCCCTCAGCACCGAAAAAGCAGAAGGATTCGCCCGCAAAAGTTATCGCTAAAGCCGCAAAGCCCGACAAGATTCTTACGAGCAACCGCAAGAAGTCAGCAAAGGCAGAAATTCCCGGCCTGATGGATCCCATCATAATATTTTCACCAAACGGAGACCCGACTCAAGGCCCTATGAGACTCGTAATTTCAGGCGACAAGGTTGAAGTTGTGCAGCTTCCCAAGAATGCGGCTCCCAAACGTCCGAGCATTTCCGATCTTGATGACTCATTCGGGACTAACACGAATTACCTGCCTCACTACAATTTGACGCTCAAAGACCCCAAGAAGCGCGACCCGTTTATTTTTGACATGGGAAATCTTGCGGGAAAAATGATGTGGCCTGTTGACGGAAAAGTCTCATCACCTTTCGGGAAATGGCGCGGAAGCCACAAGCATCAGGGAATCGATATACCAATGCCCGCAGGAACTCCGATAAGAGCCGCGAAAAATGGCATTGTAGCTAGAACGGGCAATAATTCGACAATGGGCTTCAGGGGTTACGGGAATTTTGTCCTGATGGATCACGGAGACGGATTGCAGACTTTCTACGCTCACTGTTTGAGCATCGCTGTAGTTCAGGGGCAGAGAGTAATGCAGGGTCAAATTGTCGGCTATGTAGGCAACACAGGACGCTCAACGGCGAATCATCTTCACTTTGAAGTCCGTGTGAACAACAATAAGGTTGATCCTATGCGTTATCTTGCAGGCAATACACGAATTGCGTCAACAAAATAGAAAGGAGAATTATCACTTGAACTTTCAGGAAGTATATTTCAGGCTGGAAAATTTCTGGTCGCGCCAGGGCTGTATCATTCAGCAGCCGTATGACATTGAGGTAGGAGCAGGGACAATGAATCCCGCAACAGCACTCCGCGTATTAGGGCCTGAGCCTTGGAGGGTTGCTTACGTTGAGCCGTCAAGGAGGCCTTCCGATGGGCGTTACGGCAAGAATCCCAACAGGTTACAGCACTATTACCAGTATCAAGTAATCATCAAACCCGCGCCCGCTAACATTCAGGATCTGTACATTGAGAGCCTCGCGAGTCTGGGAATTAATCCCGATGAGCATGATATACGATTTGTTGAGGATGACTGGGAAAATCCCTCGACAGGCGCATGGGGACTCGGCTGGGAAGTATGGCTTGACGGAATGGAGATCACGCAGTTCACGTACTTCCAGCAGCTCGGCGGCCTCGACATGGAGAATGTTCCGGCGGAAATCACTTACGGCATAGAGCGTATAGCTATGTATGTCCAGAAGAAAGACAACGTTTATGACCTTGACTGGGCGGGAAAAGTGAAGTACGGAGATGTTCATTTGCAGAATGAGATTGAGCAGTCCCACTACAATTTTGAGGTTGCTGATACGGATATGCTTTTCAGGCTTTTTGCTATGTACGAGAAAGAAGCCGGGCGCATTCTTGACGCGGGATTTGTCCTGCCTGCATATGATTATGTCCTGAAGAGTTCTCACGCATTCAACCTTCTTGACGCAAGAAACGCAATCAGCGTAACAGAACGCACCGGATATATTTCGCGAGTCCGTGCGCTTGCCTGTCGATGTGCTGAGGCTTACAGGAAACAGCGCGAGGATATGGGCTTCCCTTTAATGCAGAAGTTCACGAATGAAACAGGAAAATTTTTCGAGGACTAAAGGAGGCTCAACTATGGCAATAAAGAATGTTATTCTCGAAATAGGCACAGAAGAAATACCGTCAAGATTTATCCCTGACTCGCTCGCAAGTCTCAAGACGAACGCCGAGTCATTATTTGCCGCAAACAGACTCACATTCAAGGACGCAACAACTTACGCGACACCCCGTAGGCTTGTGCTGATTGTTACGGAAGTAAGCGAAAACCAATCTGAACAGGTCAACCTCCTCAAAGGCCCGCCCGTTTCAACAGCATTTGACGACAACGACCAGCCCACACGCGCCGCAATAGGTTTCGCGAAAAGCAAGGGGATTGAAGTCGATAAGCTGACGTTTACGGAGATCAACGGAGTGAAGTATATAGCCGCAGAGATTCGCGAGGACAGCAAGCCCGCACTTGAAGTACTGCCCGAAATAATGAGGTCTCTGATTTCCGGCTTGACGTTCCCGAAAAGCATGTACTGGGACAAATCCGGCGTGAGGTTTGCGCGTCCGATTCGCTGGATTCTCTCGATGGCCGACAGTGAGATTATCCCGTTTGAGTTTGGCGGGGTAAATTCGGGACGCAGGACAACGGGACACCGCTTCATGGGTCATAAGGTGATTGATATTGCTGACGCTTCAGAGTTTCTTGACGTACTTTATGACAACAACGTTATACTTGACCAGGAAAAACGCCTCCAGAAAATGAAAGCCTCAATCGCCGCATTACAGAAAGATTTAGACGGCAATCTTGAAGTTGAGATGGATGAAGCAATACTTGAGGAAAATTTGTATCTTGTTGAATATCCTGTGCCTTTTGTGGGATCATTCGACAAGAAATTTCTTGAAATCCCCGAAGAAGTTTTGACTACCTCAATGAAGAAGAACCAGAAATATTTAGCCGTCAGAAACCGCGACAAAGGCGGGAAGCTCGCAAATTATTTCGTGGGAGTGAGCAATAATCTTGTGCCTGACATGGGAATAATTCGCGAGGGAAATGAGAGAGTTTTGCGCGCAAGATTGGAGGATGCCGCGTTTTTCTGGGACGAGGACAGGAAGATTCCTCTTGCGTCATACGTAGAGAGGCTTAAAGCTGTAACCTATCAGGAAAAATTAGGCACGGTTTACGACAAAGTGATGCTGACGAGAAAATTAGCGTTATGGATTTGTGCGCGTTACGGTATGAGTGATATTGCGTCGCTTGTTGACAGAGCCGCGTACTTGTCGAAAGCAGATCTCGTTACGTCGATGGTGTTCGAGTTCACAGACCTTCAAGGGGTAATGGGACGTGAATACGCAAAGGCAGCCGGGGAAGATCCGAGAGTCGCACTTGCGTTGTACGAGCAGTATTTGCCGCTGACAGCTTCGGGGAAAACTCCTTCTGATGATGTCGGCGCGGTTCTGGGGCTTGCTGAAAGAGTGCATGTGATTACGGCGTGCCACAAAGCCGGACTTGAGGCTACAAGCTCGCAGGATCCTTACGGTTTGAGACGTGCGGCGCGGTGCATAAACGAAACACTTTTTGCGAGGGGCTACAATTTCGACATGGCCGAAACAGTTTCAGAGTCATGCGAGATTAACGAGGTTGACGACTCAGTGAAGGCAAAAATTCTCGACTTCATGAAGCAGAGACTCAACGCACAGTTACGCGAGAGGGGATTTGACGCAGAACTTGTGAATCTCGGAATAACCGCCGCCGGAAATGTACCCTGCCAGGCTCTGAAGCTCATTGAGACATTGAACAAAGTCAAGGCTGAAAACTGGTTCACGGGACTCGCCGCTTCTGCGTTGCGTGTGAAGAATATTCTGCAGAAGAACGCGAAAGATGTTGCTGACGTTAAGCCGGATGAGTCATTGATGACGGAGGAAGCCGAGAAGAGTCTTTACGCGGAAATCATGAGGATTGCGGACTCAGTGCGTGAGTCTGTGGACGCTTACGACTGGGAGGGACTGACGAAGATTCTTGCGGAATTGTCGCCTGTTGTCGCGAAATTCTTTGATGACGTTATGGTAATGGACAAGGACGAAAGAATTAGGAACAACAGAATCGCATTGCTTAGAGAGTGCAACAAGTTATTCCTTGAGGCCGGAGATTTGAGCGTGCTGTCGTAAAAACTTTTTGAGTACTGTATAATCTGCCCGGGATGAAATTTTGTCCCGGGTATTTTTTTGCACATAATCTTTCAGAATGGAGGCTGTATTTTCGTGATCGATGTAAGCAATTTGAGAACTGTCAGCGAAAACGGTTGGACAAAGTTACTCGCTGACATCTCAGTAGATATACCTAACGAGGGGGGGGGGTCATTTCCCAATAATATTTGGGTGGGAGTGAAAGACGAAAACGCGCACATGCTCGCAGAAAGTGTGTATAACGCATTCATTCTTGTCCCGCTGTATTTAGGGATGACCTACAAGACGGACATTCACATTCACGGCTGTGTCTCGAAAATTCTCTACAGGAACATCAACAATTACCTTCAGCAAATACTCTGCAACTTTTCAGACGAACTTTCAAGAATCAATATCACAGTTGACGGCTTCAAAGATGAAGAGGCTGACCCGAAAATTATCGGCACAGGCTTTTCATGCGGAGTCGATTCGCTTTCTTCAGTGTATAACCGCTATGTTCTTGACGATGATCCCGAATACAGAATCAACGGCTTGTTCTTCTACAGCAGCGGAGTTCATGGTCATTATGACGATGAGAGATCACTTCAGCTTTTTACAAAGAGATACGATTCAGTTCAGTCAGCGGCAAATAAGTTAGGGCTTCCGCTTTATGTGATTGATACGAATCTTCATGCTTTCACGCTGGGGCATGAATGGTACGGCTCAAGGGTTCAATACTTAGGATATTACTCCTGCATTCTTGCTCTTGAGCGCGGAATAAAGATGTATTACATTCCAAGTGCTTACGGTTACGGGGGGTTTATGGAATATGGCTTCAAAGCTGCAAAAGAAATTGACTTCTCTGAGTTTGCAGAATTTTACGCGCTGCCATTGATACGCACAAAAAATATTGAGCTTGTCCCGGAAGGCGGACAGTTCGACAGAAGCGAGAAGGTAGAACAGATAGCAGACTGGGAAATAGCGTGCGAACATCTCGATGTCTGCAACACGGTTGACGAACTCTACGATACATACGACATTCATCATAACTGCTCTCACTGCGGAAAATGTATACGTGTTCTCCAGCCTCTTGAAGCTATGGGAAAACTTGATGATTTCGCCGGACTGTTTGACGTTGACAGATACAGGCGCGAATCATGGATGAATAAATGCCTTCTCGTTCTAGACAAAGATATTGACGGTTTTGCGATGGATAATTACAGATTCTGCAAGGCTCATGGAATGAAGCTGCCCTCTGTTTTCTCTGCACTGCTGTATGTAGTTTTTCGGAAGCCCAAAAAGTTTATCAGGTACATGATGCAGAAATTTCTTCCTGAAACAACATTCCTGCGAATTTTCCACAAGCACAGGAGCAGTGCAAGATAAGCCCTCGAAAATATATATGAAGAGATAAAAATTAAAGCTCCTCTCACAAATCGGGGGGAGTTTTTTTGCGTGATAATATTCATCATCATAAGAATATGGGAAGTGATTTATTTCTGTGAGTCGAATCACAAAATATATATGCACCGAATGCGGCCATGTTACGACGACAAAAACGGGGAAATGTCCTGCGTGTAATTCATGGGGAACGCTTGAGATTTTGCAGGAGACGAAAACAGACTCACCGTCTCAAAATTTGCCAGGCGTAAAAATCATCAGCGCGCTGGACGTAAAAGCCCCGCCGAGAATCGCAACAGGCATTGACGAATTAGACCGCGTATTAGGGGGTGGACTCGTTCCGGGAGGAGTCGTGTTAATCGGAGGCCAGCCGGGAATCGGTAAGTCAACATTACTCCTTCAGGCAGCCGGGAGCGTCGCGAAAATTTACGGAAAACCCGTGCTGTATATCTCCGGTGAAGAGTCAGACGCACAAATCGCGCTGAGGGCTTCACGAATCAATACGGCAAATGACAAGCTGTATCTTTATTCGGGAGCAAACATTGATGACGCACTGAGGAATGTTGAAGGCGGAAAATTCTCGTTCCTCGTTCTTGACAGTGTTCAGGCAATGACGACAGGAAACGACTCAGGCTGGCCGGGAACAGTAACGCAGGTTCGAGCAGTCGCGCAGAGAGTTGTTGACACGGCGAGGCAGTATATGATTCCTGCTGTGGTAATCGGGCATATCACGAAGGACGGAAAAATAGCCGGGCCTATGATGCTTGAGCATATGGTTGACACAGTGCTTAACTTTTCGGGCGAGGGATATTCATCATACAGGATGTTGCGTGCTGTGAAGAATCGTTACGGAAGCACTGACGAGCTGGGAGTTTTTGAGATGACGGAGGGGGGATTGTCGCCAGTCTCAGACAAAAGCGGGCTTTACTGGAATCGTGATGACTCTGCTGTTGCGGGCGTAGCTATGACTATTGCGCTTGAGGGAAGCACGCCACTTGCGGCAGAGATTCAGACATTGGCGACCCGGACGATATTCCCATATCCGCGGCGAACATCACGGGGGATTGAGCTTAACAGGTTTCAATTGCTGACGGCGGTAATAGATCGGCGGTGCAGTATCTCAACGAACAATCACGATCTGTACATTAACGTTGCGGGGGGGTTAAGCCTTCAGGACCCAAGCGCGGATTTGCCCGCATGTGCCGCAATAGCTTCAGCCCTGAAGAACGTACCATTAGCGGCGGGAACTTGCTGGCTCGGTGAAGTTGGACTCGCGGGTGAAGTGAGACCCGTAACGCGGATTGATTTGCGGCTGAAAGAGGCTGCGAGATTGGGATTTCACACGGCGGTAGTAAGCTCAAGGGAGAACGTGAAATTTGACGGCATAAAGATTGTGCGGGTTACGCATATTGACGGTGCATTAGCGGGAATGATTACCACACGAAATTAGGCGGAATGTTGTTGAGCTTCCATGATGCGCGGGAAACGTAGACTATATGATGGGGATAACTGGTATAATCCCGTATATCACTTACTTTCTTACCCCACTGTGTTGCGGTGGGTTGAGCTTGTTCCGGCCATGTTTCGGGGCGCGGGTTGTTGAGTGAAGCATCGTAGCCTCCTGAAGCGAGTACCCAGAGAGTTAATACGCGGTGATTTTTGTCAATCTCCATGTATATATCTAGGATTCCTTTTTCCTGATTGTATGTTTTGTACCACGCTGTACCATCTTCTTGAAGTTCCCTGAATGCAAATTGCCGTCCTTCTCCGCTTCCGTCTGTACCCTGTACGAACATCTGCATACAGTTCAGGGATAAAAGCTCACCTGCTGCTGGTATTGTTATTGATTGTGATGTTTGCATGTCGTAAACCGTAACTAGAACTTCTCCTTTTTTAGCGTCTGTAGTTACAACGCCTATCAAATGTATCGGTAAGCCTAATCCTTCCATGACAGCATACGTTTTTATATTTGATGGATTATCATTATTATTAATTTGAAACAGAGACTTTACTTTTTTCGGATTACTTTCTGATGATGATATATCATTTGTATCGAGAAGTTTTAAGGTTGCTTTTCCATCTGCGCCAAACGTTTGAGAAGCTCTGAACGCAGAAATTGTTTCCTCCGCTCCTGATGAGAGACTCCTTTGTGCATAAAGCAGCGTAAGCACGTCTCCGCTGTCCTGATTCGAGGCAAACAAAGGGATATAGCCTGAACTTGTAGCCTCTTGTGGAGTTTTTTCCTCGTTCTGCTTATTTTTGTGTCTGAACCCATTTTGAAGCGCAATAGGAAGCCTGTAACCTTGACTACCATCAGTACACAGCATAGTTATATTCTGTAATTTACTTCTTATATCGCTTGCATCTTTGCACCGCCATAACCCAAGCCCGGCACTGCGTATCTTGTCATCCATGAACGATATGACTCTCTCAGCGTGATTCCGAGCCGTCAAAACCTGCTGAGTCCTCGTGTAAAACGATATGAGCTGATAGAATGAAGTACACAGAACGAGAATGAATCCCGCCTGTAACATTATAGTCATCAATTGTTCCGACAGAACGAAAGCTCTTGAACGTTTCATGATTCACACCTTTTTGCGTAAAATATTGTTGTGAAAATTTTTGTTACGGGATATTATTATGAGCATTCTACCAAAAATATAACAGGGGGTAAAACATAATGGAGAAACTCAGCGTATACAAATGCGGCAAATGCGGAAATATCGTTGAAGTAATGCACGCAGGCGGCGGGACTCTTTCGTGCTGCGGCGAGCCTATGAAACAGTTGAAGGAGAACACGACAGACGCGGCGACAGAAAAGCACGTACCTGTTTTTGCTGACGGAAAAGTGAAAGTCGGAAGCGTTGCTCACCCTATGGCGGAAGATCACTATATCGAGTGGGTAGAAGTCATCAACGGCGAGAGAGTCTGCCGTCAGTTCCTGAAGCCGAATGAAGCACCTGAAGCGGGATTTGAGTGCGTGAAGGCCGGAACGGTAATGCGTGAGTACTGCAACAAGCACGGACTCTGGAAGGCAGAAGCGTAATGAAGATTTCCGACGCAATGACCGCCGCCATAAATGACCAGATAAAGGCGGAATTTGACTCAGCGTATATATATCTGGCAATGTCGGCATACTTTGAGGATTGCGGACTCGCGGGTATGTCTCACTGGATGCGCAAGCAGTACAAAGAGGAAGTAGAACACGCCGAGAAGTTTATCGCGTACCTTTACGAGCGCGGTGCGAGGGTAATAATTCCCGAAATAGCGAAACCGAAAGAGTCCTACAATGATGCGCTTGACGTATTCAGGACGGCATACGCTCACGAACAGTACGTTACTTCCAGAATCTACAAGCTGGTTGATTTGGCCGTATCTGAGAAGGATTACGCAACGCAGTCAATGCTGAAGTGGTTTGTTGACGAGCAGATGGAAGAGGAAGACAACACGGGCGAAATTGTGGCGAAGCTGGAATTTCTCGGCTCAGACAAACACAGCGTATACATGATTGACCGTGAATTAGCAGCGAGATAGAGAGATATAACGGGGAGGCTTTGAGGGCTTCCCTGTTTTTCTGCTGAAATGAAGACAGAGCTTAAAGCATTTCTTGAAGGATTGTATTACGTATATCAGCGTCGTGAACTGATTAACCCTGACCCGCTGTATTTCCTGTATAAGTATGAAGATGTGAGAGACCGTGAAATAGCGGGGCTTATTGCGTCATCGCTTGCGTATGGAAGAGTCGCGCAAATCATGAAGAGTGTTGAGCGGGTATTGACGTGCTTAACTGATGAACCGTATAAATTTCTCGTGAATAATGATGAGGCTGAAATAGTGCCTGACAGTTTCAAGCACAGGTTTACGACGGGTGAAGACATGAATAATCTTCTGCGTAATCTGCGTGAAATTCTGCGTGAACATGGGACGCTTGAAGAATTTTTGCGTGAATGCCTGAGAGATTCTGCGGGAGAAATATATTCTGCGCTTGATGAATTTTCTGCTGGATTGTCGCGCAACAGGGAGACTAGGAGTTTTCCGCTTGTTACAGCACCTAGAGACGGCAGCGCGTGCAAGAGATTATTTTTGTTCCTGAAATGGATGGTGCGAAGTGATGAAGTTGATCCGGGCGGATGGAGTGTGATACGGCCATGTGATTTGACAGTACCGACGGACACGCACATGCACAGGATAAGCATGGAGCTGGGATTTACGAGGAGGAAGAATGCGGATTTGCGATGCGCGATAGAAATTACTGATGGATTTCGTGAGATATGCCCTGAAGATCCGGCGAGGTATGATTTTGTTCTTACGCGTTTTGGGATAAGGTCAGGATTAAATTTCCGAGAAATATCGCAGTAAGACGCGCCTTTACTCTACTCACCTTACTGCTTATTCATATTCTATCTTTTCATCATTTTTTCGTCAACACTTGCAACGCTACGCTTTACACCTCATAAAAGATAATTAGTTCCTAATTGCATCCCTCATCGCATTTACCCTCCTTAACCATCCCTTCAAAAATACCCCTTGACCCGGACGATTCCTCACTATATCCCTAAAATATTTCTCTCGCTCATCACATATCTTTTCTCCCAATAACCCCGGCTCAATCCTCTTTATTCCCGTTAATGTCTTCGGTCCCATTTTTCCATCTACTACAACATTCCCACCGCATTCATTCACCGCTCGCTGTAATATTTTCGCAAATCCTCCGTGATTTATTGCGCAGTCCAAACAGCACAAACATGCAGGATATTCCACTTCCCCCCATCCGTATTTATCCCAATAATTTGCACGATATATCTTTTTTGCCTCGTCGATTGTCAGCTTGCATATATCATCATGGCCGATTATTCCCTGTTTATACGCACTCTTTAACGTTGACCATGTTACACCATACGCCGTCGCCCCTCCTAAATCTGCCCTCGCCGCTCCCTTGATTACCGGCCTTCCGTTTATGATTGTGAAATTCCTTCCGCCTTCCCATCTTAACGAAAATTCTATACTGCGTTCAAATTTCTCTTCCTCTGTCATGATTATCCCTCCTGATAAAATTTCCCCCTCACTCATTGCAAGGGGGATTGTGTTGCTTTATTCCGCGTATGCGTATTCCGTTCCCGTTATCTTCTCATATTCTGAGGCTGTCAGCTTGCCTTTTGCTACTGCGTTCCTCAACCTCACATCATCCCATAATCCCATGTCATACCATGCTTTTATTAACGCGTAATCTTTGCTCATCTTTTACCCTCCTTAAATTTCAACACCTGTCATCATCGCTATGTACGCTATATTTGCGTCCCGTCTTGCATCCGCGTATATCTCTTTGGGAATATCAGCCAGCGCAAGCCCGTATTTCCCCTCCATTTCCCTAATATAACATATCTCCATGTGCGCATGTGTCCCCGTTATACCGTCGTCATATTCAGATTTGCCTTCATCATTGCTGATTGTTGCGGGTGCTAATTTACCCCTGATTTTCGCTCCGTCTATAGGGTTGTCGCTGAAGAATATATTACGTTCAAACGTTAATCCCTCAATTTTTGAGCCGTCATTAAGTGTTATCGTGTACATAAGTGATCCTCCTTTCTAGCCTATGTGTATATACGGACACGCGAGAATGCCGCCCAACTGATTCGTAGTAGTACTAGCCGCAAATCCATATCGCGTAAATTCCCAGTTCAATGACCCCCACGATTTCACGGACCAGCTTTCATTGAGCCATTGAAAGACCATATAGAAGCGCATAGTGGGGTTAAGCCTGAAAAGCGGCCAGTCTGGATTATTCCCCGCGATCCTGTAAGACAAGTTTGATGAAGGGAGCCCCATAATATTCGTATAAGACGGGAGCCCGATTTTCACGCCTGTGTGATTGGTGAAATTGTTATCGATCACCGTATAGTGATCGACATTGTTCGAGCTGTTAATACTGTCGCTGACCTCCTCAAGGAAGGGGAGAATATACTCGTCTGGAATGACTTCATTAATTTTGGCGAGCATATAGGGGAAATGTTCAGTATACATTTTAGTGTTCAAAAACCCGCCCTCAACATTATCCGTGTCATTGATGGAGAAATTCCAGCTGCTATTTCTGAGCCATAACAGCACGTGAGGTTTGTGATATGCTAGTCTATGGTTTGAGCTACAGCCGACGACGTAAGCGGTAGTAGTGCCGTCAATGGGTAAATTCCAGTAATCGCCCGGGTAAATATCCGTGAAAGTCCCATTTCTGATAGCGGCAATCTGAGCTGCGGTAATTGCGGTGCCTAAGTTCTTACCCCTGTAATACGAGTTGTGAGCGGCAGCGTTGTTATACGTGAGAATGTTAGTTCTGTCGTTGAGCGTAACAATTTCACCCCCACCCTTCAGACTTTCAAGCCATTGTGCTTTTGTCCCCGTGAACCCTTCCTCAACAGCTATCTCAAACGCCGATTTGCCATGCAGAGTCTGCGTATCTTGATCCCAGTAACGGGTCAAATCGTTGTAAAGTTCCGTGAGCTGAGAAGCAATCTGTGAAGGGACATGAGCCGTAAAATTCCTCACAATGTGATACGTAGATTCGTCTACGGTTGAGCCGTTGAATGCGGTTTTAAGTGTCAAGTGAGTATTATCGGCAATGGACGCGATTTCATAATCCGCAACGCCGTCAACGCTGAAAATATCGCCGGGGTTAAGCCCTGCCGTCAACCAAAATGTATTAGTACCGACGACAGAGGTCGAACCCGTAACGAGCTTCACAGTGCCTTTTCTGTACCAACGTGTATATGTGCCAGCCATTAATATATACCTTCTTCCTTTTCAAGTTTTTTAGTTAAAGAGTTGAGATAAAGAATCATAGACTGCGCAAGATTTTCATACTGAGAAATCAACGCTTCAGCGGCCATTAACCGAGTATCCAAATCATTAATGTGTTGAGCGGTAATATTCGCCAATATGCGCAGATTCGTATCAGTATTAATTTCAATAAACGGGAGGTTATTCCATCGTGTAACTCCGTCTCCTGCTTTGAGCCTGACTCTTGATGACGTTGAATTAGTGCTGAAAACGGGATTTCCATTGCTGAACGACACAAGAGTGTTATCGTCTTCACACTGAGTGCAAACCGCGATTTCCCCGAACATGAGAATGGGATTAAGCGTCGACCATTCGGACTCGGTCTTAACGGTCAAGCAAACGTGTTGAGGGTAAAGAGTTGAATTAACGAGGGACATAAATCAAGCCTCCTTTTCTGTAGGATGCCCCCCTGTATCAGACCGAGGGGGAATGCGTGAGAACTAGTTACCAGACGGAGCGGGGTTTGCGCTGATTACCGTAATTCCCTTGAGGGCGGCAATATCTGCATCCTGCTCAGTGTCTTTAGCCTCAATAGCCGTCATACGAGTCTCGTGAGCAGTGTCCTTAGCTTCTAGAGCGTCTAATTTCACGTCCTGCGCATCGTCTTTAGTCTCAACAGCCGTAACGCGTTCTATAAGTGAAGAAACGAGGGCGGTAACCTGAGGGTTTGAGTAATAATCCAGTTCTCCCCAAGTAGTGGAGCCATCGCCGAGCTTGTATTTCTTAGTGTCGAACTCAAGCCCGATTTCCCCCGCAAGCAATACATCAGAAGCCTGCCACTGGTCAGCATTCTTATACTTAAGCTGAATGCTAACGCCGTATAAACCGTTATTCTGAATGGTAGCCATGCTATAATAGAGACCTCCTAAAAAAAAATTATTCATCTTTTCAGGTACAAATTATTGCGGTATGTTTCGGCGCGTACCGTAATTTTTTTGTCCTGACGTGTAAAATGATACTGTGAAAGTGTCAGAAAAAAAACGTGTTTCAAGCTCATGTGTGATAACTTTTGATATGCTATATTTGAGAGTTGAAATTAAGCGTGAAAAGTTTGACCAAATTAGAAAATCATTGTGTAGAATTACCGACCCCAAGAGGCAAAAAAAAAATAATTTAGGAAGTGAGAAATATCACCACTTTTTAATTTTATGGTTTACAATCGAGGTTAAAGAATGATAATGACTAGGATTATAAAATTGTGTTAAAAGGTTACACAATTCTATTAACTATTTTTGACTAATTAAGGAGGGGGAAAATGATATGAGCCGTATATACAGGATGGCGGAAATGTATTTATATCGTTACAGTGCGAATATGTATCGAATTGAAATCTTAAATGATAAGTTGAAGTATGAGGAGATGCACGGAGATTTGAAGGTTCAGAGATTGACGGATGAGGGGAAAAGTTCGGAGCATGGCCGGGGAATAGAAGACTGGTATACGCGATGTGAAGTATTGAGGGAGAAGATACGATTAATAGAGAGGAAGACGCAGGGAATAACGGAGCTTTACGATGAGTTGAGGATAAAATCGAGATTTCAGCGCAAGTACGAGATAATGCTCGGAATACTGGAACATGTGTATATTCTGAGTGAGAGAATGAGCGAGTATTGGAGGCGCGAGGGTATATCAGAGCGGACGTGCTACCGCCGTCGATATGAGTTAGTAATGAGAGCGGCGGAAAAATTGAGATTGTGAAAATTGCGTAAAAATTGGCAGAAAAAATATAGAAAAGTGATATAATACGTATCAGAGAAATTACACCAAAAATTTCCTATCCGTGATTTTGATATGCCGGATATCCGGCCTATGTCCTTCGAACTGATAAATGAGACTATGAGAAATTACGGATGCTTCTTGTACATATCAGCCCTGCACAAACGCAGGGACTATTTTTTACCCAAACGATAAACGCAAAAAAGTTTGATAGTATCAAATAAATCACATAAAAGGTCAAACACTAAAAAACGGTCAAAACACAATTCGGGATTACCCCCTATTTATAAACATAGCTGTATCAAGGTACTGTGAAAGGCTGTAAAAGGGAATGCGGAGCCGAGACCGCGCTATTTTTCTAACCATAGGAATTTTAAAAGTTCGGTAACTTCAAACAAGAGGGATAAAAGGAGATGAATACTGATGCGGGGAATGTCAAGCATAGATGAATTAAACCAGGAGCGCGCCCGGTATACGCGAATAAAAGCCGATAAGGAAGAATTGAAGCTAGAGATATTACGCGGTGAATACGTGAGGAAGGCTGATGCTCAGAAAGATTATGACGACAAGGCGGGGAATGTCCGTAAAAAGTTATTGGCGTTAGAGGGACGATTGCCCGTACAGCTAGAGATGAAGAAAGCGGGAATAATCTCGGAAATACTGCATGATGCGATATATGAGGTGCTGAGTGAACTGGCAGGTGATAAGCCATGAAGTACGGGGAAATAATCGAATTAGGGCGGCACAAGCTGATGTGTGGAGATGCGACGAGTCGTGATGATGTTATTAGGCTTGTTGACGGAGTGAAGGTTGACTTGGTGCTGACTGATCCGCCGTATGGTATTCGTATATTGGGTAACAGTTCGCGGGGGACTCTAGGTTCAGGAGGGCGGAAATATCCTGAAGTGATAGGGGATAACGGAACGGCCATGTTCAAGGAGCATTACCACATAGCGCGCATACTCTGTAACAACATGATTATATGGGGCGGGCAGAATTTTACGGAATTTTTGCCTGCTTCATGCGGTTGGCTGTTCTGGGACAAGGACAAAGGAACGGACAAGTTATCATTTTCGGACGGCGAATTAGCGTGGGCGAATATCTTAACGAGGATAAAGAAATACAAATACAAATGGAACGGCAATAACATAGGGGGAAATCCTGAGCTGAATACCCGCGTACATCTGACACAAAAGCCCGTAGAGCTGCACATGAAAATTCTTGAGGACTTCAGCAAGCCTGATGACGTAATACTCGACTGTTTTGGCGGATCAGGAACGACATTAATCGCGTGCGAGATGACAGGCCGGAAATGCCTCATGATGGAGATTAGCCCGGAGTATTGCGACATAATCGTTGAACGTTACAGGAAGTTGCGGGAAGTGATGCCCCTTGCTGTTGTCTAACGCGATATTTACGCCGCCGCCTGACATGAAGATTTCAGATTGGGCGGATGAGTTTCGTGAATTGCCGCCTGAAGCAAGCTGTGAGCCCGGGCACTGGTCAACCGACAGAGCACCATACCAGCGCGAAATGATGAATGCGATTTGCCCCCCGTCAGCCGAAAGAATCGTAATGATGACCGCCGCGCAAGTCGGAAAATCTGAGATATTGCTCAACACAATAGGTTACTATATTCATAAAGAGCCGTCGCCTATATTGATGATGCAGCCTACGTTAGAGATGGGCGAGTCATTCAGCAAGGACAGAATAGCGACAATGTTGCGAGATTGTACGTGTCTTCATGGGAAAGTGAAAGACCCCCGAGCGCGTGATTCAGGGAATACGCTTTTGCATAAGACATTTCCCGGCGGCCATATAACAATAGCAGGAGCAAATTCCCCGGCGAGTCTTGCATCACGGCCGATTAGAGTCCTGCTGTGTGATGAGGTAGACAGATACCCCGTATCAGCAGGCACTGAAGGCGACCCGTTATCACTCGCAATGAAGAGGACGCAAAACTTCTGGAACAGGAAGATCATCATAGTATCAACACCGACGCATCAAGGCATATCCCGTATCGAGAAAGAATATCTCAACAGCACCCGCGAAGAATGGACTCTGCCATGTCCTAAATGTGGAGGCTATAACGCGCTGGATTGGGAACGCATAATCTTTGAGGGCAAAACTGAGCCAGTTATGAGGTGCGAGCATTGCGGTTATGAGGGCAATGGTTACGACTGGAAATCACAGAGTCATAAAGGGAAATGGTTACGAGGGAATGAGTCGCATGTGAGAGGATTTCACGTAAACGCGCTTGCCTCACCGTGGGTATCATGGCCGGAAATAGTCAGGCAATATGACGAGGCATATCGCAACGGTGTGGACATGCTCAAGGTATGGCGCAATACAGTATTAGGACTGCCGTATGAGGAGACAGCCGGAACGATAGAGATAGACAGCATGAATGACCATGAGGAGACTTACGGAGCTGAATTGCCCGATGAAGTATTGTTGCTGACAGCGGGAATTGATACGCAGGACAACAGGCTGGAGGTAGAAATCTTAGGTCATGGCCTGAACAATGAGACGTGGGGGATTGAGTACAAGATACTATACGGAGATCCCGGGGATAAAGTATTGTGGGAGAAATTAGACGAATATTTGAGTCGAGAATGGCATTACGCCGACGGTGAAAGCCTCAAAGTATCATGCGCATGTATAGATTCAGCAGGGCATTTTACGGATGAAGTTTACAGCTTCTGCAAGGACAAAGCACGGCGCAATATCTTCCCGATAATAGGACGAGGCAAGTTCGGGCTGCCGTCAGTATCACGTCCGACAATGCACAAGCGAGGTCAAGTCTACCTGTTCAAGTTAGGAGTCAACACTATCAAGGGAGAATTATTTACGAGGCTGAATGCGTCAAGAGGCGAGTCGGGATATTGTCATTTTCCGGCCGAAAAAAACAGGGGTTATGACCGGGTATATTACGCAGGTTTGTTGTCTGAAAGAATGATAATGAGGCGCAAAGGCGGGCAGGAATATATAACGTGGGAAGTTCGCGACAAGAAGATACGAAATGAGCCGCTTGACTGCCGTGTATATGCTTTAGGAGCGTACAAGATTCTCAACCCTGATATGTCCCGTCATGTTCGCAAAAAGACTCAGACTCAGACTCAGGCGCAAAAATCTCCGGCCATGTCAAAACCCGTGAAAAAGCTAATGAGGCCTCGAATATTCAGGAGGGGGATAACGTTATGACATTGAAGGAACGTATAGAGATAACACGGGCTCGGCTTAACCGTTACCGTGAGGCAGAAGACGCAATATTATCGGCGCAAAGTTACACGCTTGACGGAATGAGCTTAACGCGTGCGAATCTCCCAGATGTTCAAAAGATGATAAATGAGCTTGAGAATGAACTGACACGGTTAATGCTTCAGGTGCGCAAGACATCAAGAAGCCGTATGAGAATGGTGATACCTTCAGACGGGCTTAACATGTACCGAATGAGGGCGATAATATGAAGATAACGAATTCGGGCTATAGTCATCACGGGGCGAGTCGTCAAAAGCCGTCGTTAATGTCGTGGGTAAGCAGTAGCAAATCACCGCATGAAGATATATCGGAGAATGTGGAGTTACTGCGAGAGCGTTCGCGTGATTTGTACGCAGGGGGCGGGCCTCTAGGAAGGGGAGCAGTAGACAGAGTCGTGCTTAATGCGTTAGGCTCAGGATTGCGGCTGAATGTACGTATTGACCCTGAACGTCTGAACATGGCCGATAACGAGTCTCGAAAATGGGCGGCAGATGTAGAGAGTCAGTTTGATTACTGGGCAAGCTCAAGAGATTCTGACTTTTACGGAGTGCAGAATTTTTACGGTCTTCAAGTATTGGCGTTGAAATCGGTATTGATAGACGGGGAATGTTTGTTCACGCTTGACAGGCATACCAGCAAATCACGTTACGGATTGTGCGTGCGGTTGATAGAGTCTGACAGGTTAATGACCCCGTTAATTCGGCCGCCTCGTGTGATGATAGACGAGGGAGTAGAGATTGACGATTACGGAGTCCCTGTAGCGTACTGGATAAGCAACCGCAACCCTAAAGCGGAATTGCCTAATCAGCCCTCACGAGTCGAATATTCACGCATTCCCGCCGGAAATATCTTCCACATAATGAATCCCGAACGCATAAATCAGCATCGCGGAGTCCCGTTCCTGAGTCCCGTAATTGAGCAGTTGAAGCAATTGGGACGGTATACGGATGCTGAGTTAATGGCGGCAGTGATAAGCGGAATGTATGCGGTGTTCTTTGAGCATGAGCAGAGGCCGGAGGGAGCAATAGGGGAGGAAGATTACGCAAGCGAGGAAGGACTAGGAGAATATCCCGGGCTTGAGGGATTAACGCAAGAACAGATGTATGGACTCATAATGGATTTGCCGGAAGGAGTCAAGGCAACAAGTGTATCACCGTCGCGGCCTAATACGAGCTTCAATGCGTTTGTAGAGTCGTTAGTGCGTCAGATTGGTGGTTGTCTTGGGATTCCGTCAGAATTATTATTCCTGCATTTTACGGCCTCATACAGCGCATCACGGGGAGCATTATTAGAGGCGTGGAAATTGTTCCGTTATTGGCGAGAATGGTTTTCGGAGAATTTCTGTCAGCCAGTATATGAAGAGTTTTTGAGTGAAGCGGTTGTTAATGGTTATGTATATGCGCCGGGATATTTTGATGATGATTACACGAGGAGTCTTTACACGTGGTGCGAATGGGTAGGGCCATCACAAGGGCAGTTAGACCCTGTGAAAGAGGTGAACGCGGCAATAATGCGGGTCAAAAATGGCTTCAGCACATATCAGCGTGAGACGAGTGAATTAACTGGCGGAGATTATGACCTCAACATGAAGCAGTTGAAACGTGAAGAGGCATACCGGCATGTTCAAGAATGAGAGGAATCCAGTAAGTTTTTTGAGCGTAAGTCAAGACATTTCGCACGGCCTCAGGATTAGTATCAACATGGCCGCAGTACAGGCAGGTGAAATTATCACGTTCAAAAACTTTTTGTTTAATATCAGCTCTAACCGACATATTATCAGCTCCAAACATGAAAGGGATGAAGAAATTGTACCAGATAAAGAATGAGAATGAGATATATCTCTATGATGACGTAACGAGCGGAGTAACAGCGCGTGAAGTAATTAAAGCCCTGAAAGAGTCTACAGGCCCCGTAACGTTGAGGATAAATTCACACGGCGGCGATGTTTTCGAGGCAATAGCGTTGTACAACGTCTTGAAGAATTACAGCGTAACCGTATATGTAGACGGTATATGCGCATCAGCAGCGAGCATAATAGCAATGGCGGGAAGAGTCATAATGCCGTCAAACAGTATGATGATGATCCACAATCCTGCGGGAATGGTAACGGGAGAGTCGGAAGACATGCGCAAGTTAGCGGACGTGTTAGACAAGATACGCGACTCAATAGCAGAAATATACGCGTCAAAAACAGGCCTCGGCCATGACGAGATAATAGAAATGATGAAAGCGGAGTCATGGATGACAGCAAGCGAGGCAAAAGCATTAGGATTTGCGGACGAAATCACCGGCGAAATCGTGAACACGTCAGCCAAAACTTTCGACGACGGAGTCAAGGCAGAACGTGAACGCCTCAAAGCATTAGACAGCCTTAACGCTCCCGGTCGTGAAGGGATAATAGCGCGTGCGAAATATGAGACCTTCAAGAACGCTTCAGAAATCGCAGTAGACCTTCTCAAAGCGAAATCAACGACAGAAATATACGCAGTAACCAAGCCTGAAGAGGACTATACAGCAGTAGCCAAAATCATCAACAAAGCGAGGGGATATTAACATGGCCGAATACCAGGAGAAATTATATGACAGCGAGATGATACCCGCTCCCGATGACTTAGTAGCAGGAGCGAGCGCATTCACCGGGAAAATCGCAGTAACGCAGTCCGGCGACTACAAGCGCGGAGAAATCATGATGCGTTCAGGGAGTGAGTTCGTTCACGGAACTGTTGAGGGCGTAAAGTCAGCAAGTGAACTCTGCATACTCTGCAAGAACATGACGCTTATCGATGGCGTAACAGCTGAAGTATACGGTTACTTCATGGGAGCGTACAACACAAAGCGCGTGAGTCTGAACGGTGAAATGCTGACGGATTACGACGAGTCAGAAATTGAGACCGTAACAGAGGCATTACGCAAGCAAAAAATCTTTTTGAGGTGATGACATGAATTACTATGAGCCGAAATATTTACGCGGAGTGATAAAGCAGGTATTGCCGTTAAAGCAGTTTTTTCACGTACGCTTTTTCCCTGAAAATGTATTGTTTGCGACTGAAACCGTATCAATAGAGTACCAGAGAGATACACGAGAGCTTGCGCCATACACGAGTCCGCATTTCGGGGGAGTATTGACCGGGCGCGAGGGGTATGAAGTCCGCACGTATCACACGCCGTATTTGCTACCGATGACGACAATAACGAACGACACATTAGCGCAAAAGTTACTCGGAGAGCAGCCGTATAACAGCGGGATAACGCCGGAAGAGAGAGCCGCCCAAATCGCCGCCAATGACATAATGAAGTTGCAGGATAAAATCATGCGTCGTGAAGAGTATATGTGCGCACGCTGTATTCAGGACGGAAAATTAGAGATAACCGGGCCGGGTGTAAATGATGTAGTAGATTACGGGTTTACAGGAATTGAGACGACTCAGAGTTCGGACAAATGGACATCAAGTTATGACCTTATAGGCAAGCTGTCAGACAAAGCGCAGGAATTACGCAAGGCCGGAACTAATCCCGATATGCTGATACTGGGAAGCGCGGCGGCAAATGCGTTGTTGTCAAACACCAAGATACAGAAGGCAATGGACATGAGGCAGGTAGATATGGGGTATATCAATCCTAGAGAGCTTGAAGACGGCGTAATGTATATTGGGAGATTGGCAGTGCCGGGATTTGTCGGTGATATATACTCGTATGATGAATATTATCGTGATGAAACAGGGCAGGACGTTCCGTTAGTCGACCCGTCAACCGCAATACTAATCTCAAGCCGCGTGCGGAACTCAATGCTATACGGCGCAATAACATACATTGACGTGAAGACAGGGGAATACGTTACGGAAATGAATCAGTATGTGCCTTACACGAATTACAGCGTCAACCCTCCTGTGAAGGAAATATATTTAGCGTCTCGACCGTTGCCGATGCCGAAGGATTTAGACTCATGGCGCGTTATGAAGGAAGTAGTATAAAAGCATTCTTTCACCGTGATGTAGATGATCCGCGCATATGGTTTGACGTAACGTCGTTCGGTGAGATTCTGAACATTGACGGCCATAAAGTATTGGGCGTAATGATGCGGCCGAAAAATGACAGGTACAAAGAAGGATTTTCGCGCGGTGATATGACTCTGTACGTGAAATGCTCTGATGTCTCGAACGTTACAGCTGGGCAGGAAGTGAATATAGACGGGGTGAATTTCACGGTGAAGACTCACAGCGTAACCGGCCATGAAGTGAGGCGTATAGAATTGCAGGCGGTTGACCCGTGATAGAATAATGGACGGGGTGATTATGATGTCAGAAATTATGAAGGCGGTATTATTTCTTTATCAGAATGTAACGGGGCGTGAAATCCCGTATCAATATGCCCGTGAAGATGACGGAAGTTATTTTTGCTGGCCTGAATTAATGCCGGGTTTATGGGGAGAAGGCGCGACGCTTGAAGAGGCTGAAAATGATATGCTTGACGTACTCAAAGAAGACTGTGATACATATTTAGAGAATGCAGAGGAAATTAAAGCGTCAGAGGAAGTAATAAGCCTAGTGATGCAAGTGATAATGACGGGAAAAGAGGAGCTGAAGAAATGCCTTCATGGGAAGATTTGCGGCGATACTTAAGCAGGCACGGGAAATTTATCCGTCATGGGAGCAATCACGATATATATAATTATGGCGGAACAAGGATAAGAGTCTCGCGGGGAAGCGGTGAAATCTCGCATAATAAATGGCGTGAAATTCTCAAGCATCAGTTACAGATAACGCAGGAAGAATTTAACGCAGGATTGTAAATGCCATATGCCATAACGATAAACGCAGATGTAACCGAAATAACCCGTCTCAAGAATTTACTTTCACACATACCCAACGCCTATAACAAAGCCGCCAAGAAAGCCGCAAGTGAAACCCTTAAAGCCTTAAAGCTCACCGCCTCCGAAGAAGCCTCGAAAGTCTATGCGATGAGTCCCGCGAAAATCCGCAAAGCCATAAAGTTATACCCCTCATCAGGAACGCTCAAGGTAACAGGCCGACGCAAGAATCTCACCGATTACCGAATAACGCCCAAAAAGCCAGGAATACGCAAGCAGATGCGCGGAGCTGTAATGCGTCAGGGAGGATTGAAGGCAATACCGCGGGGATTCCTGATACGGGGGAAAAACTCCAGGAAAATTATTGCGATGCTCCGTACAGGCTCAAAGCCTCAAGACATAGAGAGCATAACAAGCCCGGCAGTTCCTCAGATGATGGAGAATGAGAATGTCAATCAGGCAATAAGCGACATGGCCGAGTCAGACGTTATGAAGCGACTCAGGCTTTACGTCTCGCAGGCCGTAACAGAAGAGAGATGATAATTTATGATGACAGCACTGGACATGATAGACGCGGTGAATGAAGACTTACGCGGATTATTCAATGGTTACACGCTTCCGAACAAAGCAGGAATATTGCAGGAAGTAAAAATCTTTTCGCAGTATATGCCGCCGCCTTCAGGAATCGTAGTAGCAGGAAGCAAGCCGGAATATTCTTCAAGCGATTACGAGATGAATTTTCCGTGTATTGTGATCAAGACGGGAGAAATGACGGACAAAGAGGAAGGCCGCCTTGGTATGACTCGTGTAAGCCTGAAATTGCTATTTGGTGTTTACGCATGGAGCGAGTCGGAAGATGATGAAGAGTCGCGAATGTTCAAGGTAAATGCGTGGCGTGATGTTCAAAGTATGATGGATAAAGTGCGCTGGCATTGGCTGAAAGATAGGATTATAGCGCGCAAGTTCAGAATAGAGATGCCGTTTGTGATGAAACATCTTGATGAAGACACATACCCGTTGTTTTTCGGGGAGATTAATACGCTTATAGAAATAGGAAGACCAGTACGAGATTATGATTATGTATATAGGGGGCTTAACAACAGCTAATGAGAAATTATAATATCTTGTAATAATACTATTGAATT
>CAMGZM010000019.1 GCA_946183145.1 uncultured Fretibacterium sp.
CACAAGCGCAGAAGTTAAGAAAAGTACGTCTGTATCTGAATCTCACACAGAAAGAACTAGGCAGACGTATAGGTCTTAGCACAAGCACAATATTCAGCTACGATAACAAACGCAGAACCGTATCACCGCGAGTCTGCAAATGAGTCAACAAGACGTACAGGAAGCACCAGTTATCAAAGAAAGTAATCAAGTCGGCCCGTGAGAATACGTTATGTACTTTCATGCCTCTAGGAATTCTGAAAATACAAAAGGAGCAAATCATGAAGAAGTACGATTTATGTGTTAAGAGCTAGACATACACCGACCGCAACAGCAACAAGAAAAACAACTGGGAGAACATCGGCGTAATAGTAGATGACGGAAGCCCCTACATTCTGCTGAAGCCGTATATGAACTTGGCAGGTTTCCCGCGAGAAGAGGGGCGCAATCATCTGATAGTCCCATTATTCGATCACAGCTAACAGCGTGGCAGCAGGACAGCCAAACGCGCAGAGGCCAACGTAGACGCACAGACAAGCGAAGAGCCGATACCGTTCTAATCATGACAAAGTTCAGAGTAGTAATCACCCCGCACCGAGTCGCAGGTCTTCACCGTAGAGGCACAGGACAGCACAGAGGCCATAGAGAGAATTTCAGACGCATGGGACGAAGGGCGCATAGAGCTGGACAGCCCCGAATTGTGTGATACGGACTTCTCACTCATTGGGAGGGCTGAAGCATGAAAGCTATATCATGCAAACTATGCGGCTCAATACCCGTAGTCAGAATAAGAAACCATCACGTGTGCAACGATTACCTGAGCGCGTATTACGTAACATGCTCATTCTGCGGAAACGAGGTATTACAGGCACATACAATCAATGAGGCACTCCGCCACTGAAACAGCAAGAACTTCAACTGTGCGTAATGAAGTCTGCTAGTATCTCATCAATGTAGGAAGTCCGCCGCCAGACAGTCTCGTTCAGGAATTCGCTTACTCCTACGAGGAAGCCCTCAATCGCGCCAATGGTCTCTCGCTCCTTTATCCTCAGTCGGACATCATCATAGAGAAATGGATGCTGGTTACCTCTGATAAGCTGTTTGTCAGCTACCTGTACAGTGGCGCAACAAAAATCATTCGTGTCACAGGAAAGGAGGCGAATGAAGTACGTCAAGCGCAACATCATCCGGCACAAGCTCCCAAAGGTCTACAGACTGCCTTACCGTATAGACGCATTCAGGGAGCACGAACGATGGCTCACCTTCATCAACTACATGTGCTACAGCAACGTGGACTAGGAAAGGAGCTGAGAGGCCATACTTAACCACACCAAAAGTAAGTGGCTCTTTCACGAAGGCTACTTTGACGGAATAACGCTCAACCCCAAACAGTACTACATTACCCCGACAGCTGCTAACCTTACACAGATGACTTCATAGTCTGCGCTGACTGCTCTCTCAAACTTGACGCTGAAGGTTTGCGCAACAGTTTAGAGGACTTATTCACACATATTGAAAATGTAGAGAGCCACGATACGCTGTTCAAGGACGCTCCCGCAGACACGCCACATCTGGCACAGTAGGCCATCGTAAGCGTTAAAAACGGACACGGCTCTAAGGAGTGGACTGTCGATAATATCAAGAGCCTTGAAGCCGATCTCACACGCAGGAGTAACAAAGCAGTTGCTGAGGAACTACCTTAAGCCGTCTGATATGGAGGTCTCAATGTTCGGGAAAATCAATTCGCGCAGGAATACGCGGGAGGCTCAGTATGTCCCTATGTAGCACAAGGGCGGGTACATCTGCGGCACAGATCGGAGCATTGCGCGTAAGTATCGCAAGGTGAAGCACTTGATACTTGGTCTTGTGAAAATCTAGGGGCGCGCTCAGATGGTTCATTCATTCAAGCTCAATGGCCGCTGGTCGCCACATGGCAATATTGACAATACAGGCAACTACGAGAGCAACCGCAGAACAGCATTCAGGAACTTCTTCCACAATACGCTCAAGAGGCTTCAGAACGACTTCAGCATCATCACATTGAAGTAGTTACACTTTCAGGCGGCTCTATGGCGATTCATTGCTGTCTCCCTTGAGGAAGCTTCATGACTCACCACTCAAGCACTATTGCGAGGGTGTACAGCGCAGGGTACTTCCACAGCTTCACTCATCAAAGGCTCTTTCATGCTCTGGTCGCGGCTTTGGACGCCAAGAACGAGGGTAGCGTAGATTTCGCAAAGGTGCTTGAGGCTACTGCTATGCACAGGTCGAGCGTGTTACAGATTATACGCCACATGTGCAATTTCGGCATTCTGGAGATATCGTTCATTTCGTCGCACATCATCGGTGAAGCTCGTAAGTCGTGAGCGCACATCAAGATTCTCCGCAACACCGAACACAGCTATTCGGTTACCGCTTCAAATTCGTTCAGAAGATAATCCCAGAATGCGATGAAGCAGGCCATGCCATAAAGTTCTACCCGCAGGATGAGTTCAAAGGAAATAGTAACGGGACTTTCTGTCGTTTCAATACATCTGGCAAATCTGCAGTCTCAATCAGCGGTTCAATAATTCGCGATTCGGCAGCTATGGTGTCATCATTACTATAGCTTGCTATACTGGCGGGCAAATAACGAATTGTAAATCAATCAATTAGTCTTAAAGTACTTTGAGACAGGAAAACCCTCTCAGACTATACTTCATGGAATCTTCACACCATAAACAAGTCGAGAGGGTGTTGTTACGCCATTCAACGTAAATAATAATGAACATGAGGCGAGTATTACACATGTTGTTTTTAATAACTTCTTCTCAGTGTTGCAATATCTCCTGCTGACAAAATATCCATATACTGGTCAGAAATGTTTAAGCGGCTGTCACGATAATAAGAATAAAGATTCCTTACGCTCTTTCTCGTTCAGGAGTCGGCAATGTGCGCATATTTAGCCATCGCAATACAGTTGTTACCTCAGATACTCCCCGAAATCTAGTGTCTCGATTCTCTGAACCCAGCATGTTTTTTCAGAATCATCGCTTTACTGAGTTTCTCGATTGCTCAATGTACAGCTCAAGTCCATCAAAGCAATCATATTCAGCCTGATACTGTGACACTGCATCATATTTGATTGAAACACTACAGGAACACTTGATCGCGCTGCATTTATTACGGAAAATATCTCCTGTTCTAGAAGATTTTCTCCGCTTGAATTTGCTCGCTTCATGTTCACAGACACTTAGAGCATCTTCCAAGCTGACATTCGTTCTTAACTGTGTCGCCCTTAATAAGTAAGTCTAAATCGCAAAGCGGTGAATTGTTGTTCGGCGAGATTCCACTGATTAACCCGGCTCTGATTAGACTGGAAATGCTTGCCCCACTCGTGATTGAAGCACCGCTCATTGGCTGCCTCCGTTTCGGCCTCTTCTCAAACTGAGACTTTTTCTGCTGAGTATATACTCCCGGCAAAATACGCTGACTGAGGCTCTTATCTGAAGCAGCTTCGGGCGTTGTGGATTTAACGTCCGCTATCTGCTCTGGCTCTGTATCGAGCGTGTAGGTTATTCGTATATAGCGTTTAGAACCTCCTCGGCGTGTGCGGTCAATATTTATTCCAACTTCTGAGAGTATTTCACTAATCGCACTCAGCTCCCTTCCAAACTTCTGCGAGGTCGCTAGAAAATCTTCTACCCTTTCGCGCAACAATTCGCTGTTGTCGTCCCATATTACTACCTCGCGAACAGTCGCGGACTGTTCCATCGCCATCTCATACATCGCTTGCGCTATCATGTCTTCCTTGAGAGCTTCTGCGTTCTCTGCGTCTTGGTCGGCTTTCTGCGCTTTCAGTGCGCTCATGAAATCTTGATCCGTGAATGGCAGACCGCGTTTTTCGGTCACATTGGCTACACCACCACCACAAACTGCCCTGCATCGAGCTGTCTGGTATACGTTCTTATATGCAGCTTATAGTGTCCATTCCCCAATCTTAAGTATAAAGCCTTAAATATAAAGCAACTATCAGACCGCCAAGTATACAAGACACATCTTGCTCAAATGAAACCTCAAGTTCCTCATTCGTCTGACGCTCCTCATTCGTCAGTTACCGTATCCTGACCGTGAAACAACGTTCTCGCAATTCAAACGTTTTAGAGACACTTCTAAAGCTGTTCACTATTATATTGCTGTGCTGCATCGCGTACAATACACCTTCCTTTGTTAAGACTATTATGATTTTCTCGCCCGTTGCTGCACGGCATAACACATCTTTCAACTTCAATGTTATCGCCAAAACATTGTCCATTACAGAAACGTACTGTACATTGAGGATGCTAAGAAAATCATTCCTGCCCGCATACCGCAAAAGCATTCTTGCTGTACACAGGTCTACCAGCCTTTTCAGGATTTTCGACGCTATCGTCTTACCTATATTGCATTCTCCCTCTATCCAAAGAACTAGCGCATCAACATTAGAATTAGGATATAACACGATTAACAGCCACGCTATTACCAAACAGAAATCACTCTCACCAACGTTTATGTACTTATGAATATCATTGATATACGCAAAATTAGGAGAAACAAAATTAGGAAGAACATTAATCCTACCTTCATAGTTGTATTTGTACACAGAACTTACAACCCCCTCCTCATTACTCAAAAATTCTCAAATCTCAACAGCCCTTCTTCTTCATATTCACCCTTGCGACAACCAACTCACACGAATACTTATCACAATATATCACATAAAAGCAGTACATTCCCCCTATCAACCAACCAAATACTCCAAATATCAAAGAATCCAACACAACAAAATTCACAAACTCATACAGCTCAACATTCACAAAAAAAATTCATCTACATACTAAAAAACACAAACAACAGGAGGAGGTAACCCATACTTAAAACACTCTCCACAAGAAAACAACTTACACCACTTCAACACCATATACTCAAGACAAGTTCTCTCAACAATCATCAATACAAATCTTCTACCATCATCACACAACATCCCCAAAAATAATACTTCACTAAAAACCCCCAACTCCCCCCCCCAAACACACTTTCTCTCTCCCTCTTTCTTTCTCTCTTTCTCTCTCCCCTCTCTCCCCTCATATAACGAGCATACAGTGCAAAAATCAACTTTTGAAGCATATAATTTATTAAGAATTCGTTCTATAATTATTACCATAAACAGACTTCGAGCTTGTTCTTGTCTAGCTTTTGCTTCTTTTTCCGCTTTTCGGCGATAATAAAACGTACGACGTGATATTCCTTCTACTTCCCATAGCTTTAGGCTCTCCAGTGATGGGACTTTCGGCTTGGGCGTTTTTTTCTCCTTCTTGGGGAATTCCCTCAATACTTCTAATTCTTCCTGTTCTATGGGACTGATACCTAAATCTTCCATCAGTGTCGCCGTTTCTGCTTTATATACATCCTCACCCCTCGCAAATTTTCCCCTTAATGTCGTTAAGATTCTTACACTGCACTCACTGCGAAATTGCAATCCGTTTTTGTCGATCAGCTTTTGTGTCAGTGAATCAAATTCTGTTAGATTGGTTACTATTCCTGCCTCGACCGCAAAATTCATTCCCCAAAACACTGTTAATTCACGGTGCCCTTGAGCTACTTCTCCGTGCTCATCCTTTCGGAGATCAATTAAGTGCCATATATCTCCAAAGCGACGTTCTGCCATTCTGCCAAAATTCCCGGTTTTTTGTCCTTTGGAGACACGTTTATGCCTCAAGGGACGCTCTGCAGCCTTCTTCGCCTTATATTCCTTGACCTCTGACTGGCTATAAGGCAGGACTTTCCTTGCCAGTTCATCAAACGTATAACTGGCTTTTGAGCTCGATATTCCTTTTGTCTCCCCTGTAAATCCGGCAATTGGCAATAATACAGTTAATTCCTGATATTCAGGATCAGCCTTCGCTCCCCAGTCCGCAAAATATTCGCATATATCCTCTTGCGTCCTCTTCCAACGTGATGAGGCTCGACCAGGTAGTTTATCTTCTAATACGTATTTCCATATCACTATCAGACTGTCCCCGTACTCTAGTATTACGTTCGCTTCAGGGAAGCCTATTCCTCGATACTTATGGCAATGGTCTCGGATTGCTGTTGTCTTTTCCTCGAATGTCGCTCCGGGTACTTCGCACGATAACAGCTTCACATAGTTACAGTATATCCTTCGTATATGCGCCGTTTTAAGGTCGTTCCCTACAAATTCGGCTATCGTGCTCCTTAATACATGCCCTTTGTCCTGTCGATCAAGATAATCCCGCATTTCGGATCCCTTTACCAGCTCTACTGTCATTGTCGTTTCGTTCTTAACATAAAATGCTGGGTAATTATCTCCTTCTTCCATCGGCAATAATCCTATTTCTTGCTCTGGTAGCTTTTCATCGCTTTCACTAGGAACTAAATCATCTATCAGGGCTAAAAATTCCTCAAAGTCATACGTCTCGGAGGTAAAGTTCACTACTCGTACATCTCGGTCTACCGTTTCAGGCTTACAGTTCTTCGTTCCAGGCACTCGAAGCACTCGCGCTAAATCTGTCGCTTTTGTGTCCGCTCCTAGCTCAGCA
Source organism: uncultured Fretibacterium sp. (assembly GCA_946183145.1). Lineage (GTDB taxonomy): Bacteria > Synergistota > Synergistia > Synergistales > Aminobacteriaceae > JAFUXM01. Next base: position 6,558 of record CAMGZM010000019.1, read on the forward strand.
AACAATTTTTGCAGTTTCTTTTCTAATCTTTCTAATTTCTTGAGATTTGCTCCTGTTACTGCCTCATTATAAAGCCATTTCACATGAATTCCGTTACCGCTGAATACCATTATTGTTGGGATTGGTATCTTTTTCGCTTCACAATGAGCTATTATCTCCTTTACCCAGTCTTCGGGGCTCAGGTCTTTATGCTCCTCCGCATATTTACTGTCTAGGTCGAGGTAGCTCGCTCGCACTGAGTACACTTTGTTGACTTCTCGCTTTCCTCCGCTTAGATATTCCGCCTGTGAATCGTATATATCACTGCTGCTGAAATCCGGCCTCAACCATAACTCAGTCAGTTTCTTCTCTAAATCTTTCGCCTGTACCCAATGCTGTCGCCATTCCTCGCCTTTCTTCACGCAAAGGCAAACATACTTCTCACTCGCCGGGTGTATTAACAGTATGTCCTTTCTGAGCTGATCAATAAATTCCTTTGGTGCTACTTGCCTATCGTCGGAATTTATACTTTCTGAGGCTAAGGCTTCTTCTTCACAAAACCTTTTCTTTGACCGTCTTCTCTTCTCTTCGGGAGATAATTCCGCTTCCGTCTGCCTTTTCTTCTTTGAACCAGCCGTTTTTTTCCGTGTCTTACTTTTTGTTTTACTTTTTACAAGCGTTTTGTCTAGTTCATCGCTGAATTTCATAAACTCTTCGTTGTCTCTCTTGTACTCCTGCAATAATTTTGACAAATCAGGCGGAACTATCTTTTTATACTCTTTTACTTGCTCCCTAACATATGAAAGCCCATTTTCTATTTCTCTTGCCGTTGTTATTTCTCCATCATGAATTATGCGTACTGGGCTATTTGTTCGTGTGTTCAACGTCCCGGGTACTCGCAACATCGTTAATGCGTGTTTCTTGTCTACCCTTGCTCCTAGATATTTTAAGTCCTCACATAATAAGTTCTGTATTCTGCTCCATTCGTCATTAAACCTATATTCATTTTCATAGATTTCACCTTTCCTACTGCACCAATAATTCTCTTCCGATTTATAATACGGATCTGATAACGGCCATACTAGCGTCATATCTTCGCCGTCTTCCCACATAATAGGTTCGGGCAGTTCTCGCTGGCGGCAATGTTCCAGTATTAACTCTTTCCACTGCCCAACGGTTATATCAAGTTCCAATGCTCGCCTCGCTTCCTTAATACTCAATATCAGGAAATGACACCGCATTGCATATATCCATTTTTCACGTAATGACGGTCTTCCGGCCTTATCACTTATTTTCTTTACTGCTTCTGCCGCTGAAATCCAATTATCCCGATCGGTCCTTATTGTCTTGGCTAATCCATCATATACATCGTTCGTCTCTATCCATACGACATTATTTCTTTTCCCTGTCTTGCCGTGATTACCTATTCTTTTTTCCTTAAAATACACATAACAAGTCTTCATGTCGTACCATTCATGAATCTTCTGGAGGCTTCTCTCAAATAATGCTGCTATTTCATGCCGGGAGGCTGCTTCAGAGTGATTAAAGACAAACGAATCTTCACGATGCTGGTCATCGCTCCTTCTTTCCTGTTCGTTTCCTTCTGCAAATTCTTTCACTCTGTTCGCCTCCTTTTCTGCAATGTTTTTATTCTTCTCCTAGTCCGGCGGGCCGGGTAACTTTTCTTCATAAATTTCGATTAGTCTTTAAGCTGTCTTTGTGATAAAATAATTTTAGTAATAAAATTATTTATCTGTCCTAGTCTGATGGCTAGGGCATCATTTTTCTTAATGAACATTTTTGCTACATTCCTTTCTACAGATTCTTCATGGGGATAAAAGGGATAAAACAAATCGCGTTCACTCATTCCTAAAGCCTTCGATGAAGCCTTGTAGGGTGGATGAGTTCCAACTCTTCCCCACTGTGAGATCGCGGCAGAGGTTACTTCAATAACACAAGCTAAATCAAGCTGTGTCATTCCAAGCTCGAAGCGTCGCGCTCTTAGTAACCCTCTAAAATCCATCCTTCCGCTCTCCATTCTTTGAAGAATACATATACTTATTGCACATGATAACACATTATATCATACTTGCGCGTTCCGTAAATGTCTTGTTCAGTAAGGACAATCTTTGCTTAACGTATACAGACGGAAATCCTGCCTCAAATACCAGCATATTGATGATAATGCTAATATTCTACGCTACGTCTCTTAATGAGCCGTGTAACCTCATTTTTTTCTCCTTCATAATAGTGTTTGAAAGACAGAGAAACATGGGAAGAAAGCATTTCCGAATTTTGAGAAGCAGGCTATTAATTGTTGCAAGGTTCTTTTTCGGAACGCCCAGTCCTAAAGCAGAAATTATATCCGGCACTCAACATTATCGGAGTTCTTGCGCGTTTTTAGCGTCAAAGCTCCAATAATAGCTTTCAAACTCTGTTGCTAATATAACTGAATACGCAGTAGCAGACTCAAAACTTCTAAGAAAAGTAATACCGCATGGAACAATGAACAGCACAATGTACCGTTCAGCCCTGTCATTACTGCGAAGTTATCCTGAGACGGATGAAGTACATAAAATATTGCAGAGCAAAGTCAGCACACTATAAGCCTTCAGCTAGATACTCAAGACTTTCTCTGATTACGTTCAGGCTTTTACAGGCTTGCCAGTATCGGCAAGGTATTTATAGTGGCATCGTTTATAGCTTGTGAAGACGGTTGAAATAGCAAGTCAACATTCTGGAATATAATATCAAAGCTACTTGGGACTTACTCATAGAGTATGCCCTCTGAAACACTGACGTTAGGAAACGGGGAGAGCAAACATAACCAGAAAGCGGAAATCAGAGGCAAATACCTTGTAATTTCTGCAGAACTGGAGGAAAATATAAAGTTTTATCTTCCAACAGTTAAGTACCTTTGCAACACTGATGAAATTACAACTGAAAGCAAATATTGAGCCCCGTTCAAGTTTATCCCCAGTCATCTGTTCGTTCTATGTATGGCAGTGCCTTTTTTTCTGGTTTCTTCGGGGATGTCAAGCAATTTGTGTATGAGATTTTTATTAGGCCACTTTCGGAAAACGGTCTACGTATCTCACATAGAAGATTAACGCTTTAGACCAGTTGATTATAGGCATTGTCTACTTCTTGGACGCATTCAGGTCACTCTCATCACTTCACAGTATCCATTTTTGTAATTGCTGGCAATTTCTCGTTCCACATGGCGGATTTAGTGGAGCTCTTGAGAGTTTTCTTGCCGAATACGTTCATGCTGTTACCCGCTGCTTGTCCCTCAAAGGATACGTTCAAGCAGAAACTTGTTAACCTGAGTGATGATAGCACCTTTGCAACGTAAATCCTTCTGCATTTTGACACATACATAGCATCAAGCAAATCGTTGCTTCTCTTGTGTTGATCCAGTCTGTCTTCTTTCATTGTGCTGACCTCCTGTACGTTTTTCTCTTACACAGTTCATTTCACAGTCTCTCTAAATGCTCACGAATAAATTCATCTGCTTTCTCTTTCTTAGGCGTTCCTGATGCTTCAAGCATTTAAACCACTTCATTACTGGCTTTACGTCAAGTCTACGTAATCAAAATTCGTCGCGTCAACCTCATAACAACCTTTTTCCATGGTCTTACTGGATTTCTCTTCAATACATAGGGCGTGAGGTGGCATTCCACTATCATCAGTTACAGCTTTTCGTTTCTCTTGATAAAGCTCTCGTAATAATTATCTTCCCATTACAACACCGTTGCAGGGGATTCATCACTCATTCAGAATCGGACGCATTTACCTTTTTCTTCCCAGATCTCATTACTTGCTCGAACACCCACAAAACGCTACAGCATCGCGTAATGTCAGGAGCTTTTTTTAAAAGCTGGGTAATATCGGAAATAGTATCGAGTTACTGCAACAAGGGAGTATTAAAGCCTCCGCTACGGAATCCTTCACCCTAGTTCAAAGATATTTTAGCATTCAAGGTAATCGATAAAATTCTAGCAAGTCAAAAGGGGCGGCGGGAAAATAATCTGCGATTACGATAATTTAAGCCTGTTAGTGAAGCGGACTTGTTTATTTTGCTTGCTAATGTGATATAATTCTAAAAAATTACAAGTTTGGTTGGTATTGACGTGAACACTGCAATTTGAATCACGGCTTTTTTATTGCCTTACATGAAACGCAATGATTTCAGAGCTAAACAGTTGCTTTACCCTTATATAGTGAATGGAGATATTTCACACTAGAAAGCCGCTGAATTATTAGACGTGTACAAAACGGAACGATTTGATATGTTTGGCTCGATAGTGGCTGTGTTTTGTTATATACAGACAAGGAAGAATTTGATAACTATTTCGGGTACTAAGAAGTCTGAGGACGAAAGAATGATTGTTGTTTCCGATAAAGAAAGTTCGAGATTATATCAATGAGAAAAATTTACGGTTATTGCCGGATAAGCACACCATATCAGAATATTGAGCGTCAAATACGGAATATACTAAAAGAATTTCCTGACGCGATTATAATTCAGGAAACCTTCACAGGCTCTGTTTTTCAGAGACGAATAGAATTAGAGAAGCTCATTCGTAATATTAAGGCTGGCGACACAATAGTATTTGACAGTGTTTCGAGAATGTCCAGCAGTGCAGATGAAGGCTTCCGGCTTTATGAGGAACTCTACAATCAGGGCGTTAATCTTGTTTTTCTGAAAGAGCCTCACATGAACACAGCGACTTACAGGAAAACTTTGCAGGAGAAACAAATCTTGCTTACCCTTTACAGCGAAGATGAAGCCACTGATAAACTCATGAAATCCATTCTTGACGCTATAAATGATTATGTAATGTCTTTGGCGAAAAAGCAAATTCAGTTTGCTTTTATCCAGTCTCAGAAGGAATTTGATGATCTTCACCAGCATGCGAGAGAAGGAATGGAAACCGCGTACGGGAATGGAAAACAAATCGGGCAGAAGCAAGGAAACAGATTGCATATCAGGAAGAGCAGGATAAGCAGGAAGAAATCCCCTGTTCAGCAGCTAATACTGAAATACAGCAAGGCATTCAACGGCACGAACTATGATAAAGAGGTGGTAGCAATTATCAACGCTTCACCTGATCCCGCTGATAAATCCAAGAAGTTGCACGTATCAATGGCCACGTACTACAAATACAAAGCCGAATTGAGAGAAACATTATCCAATGCAGGGCGGAGCGTTTCCTAAGTACATTACCCACATTAATTTGACTGTGCAAAACCTTATAATCGTTCGTTACACAAGAAAAAGGAGCTTGTAGCTACTATTGATGAGGCTTTAACTTCTGAAAAGCCTCCTGTCTTTGTTAGCGCATGGTAGCGCGACAGACATGGTGAGGCTCGAAGCGATTGAAAACTCATCATCAAATAATTCCAGGTTTGATTTCATTTTCTCCTGATACATCTTGGGAAGCTTCTTCATCTGAGATAAGTTTTCCGTCTCGAAATCTTAAAACACGTTGGCTCCATGTCGCTATATCAGGCTCATGAGTTACTAGAATTATTGTAGTTCCTTCTTCGTGCAATGCTGTGAATATACGCATAATTTCAACAGTTGTTTTCGTGTCCAAAGCTCCTGTCGGTTCATCAGCCATAAGAACGGGAGCTTTTCCAACAATTGCGCGGGCTATTGCAACTCTCTGTTGTTGGCCGCCGCTCATTTGTACAGGGCGTTTATACATTTGCTCCCCCAGCCCTACGCTTTCTAATGCCTCTTTGGCCATTTTCCTTCTTTTTGACGATGCTACACCCCGATACATTAGCGGCATTTCTACATTTTCAATAGCATCTGCTTTCTGTAAAAGGTTATATCCCTGAAAAACAAAGCCGATTTTGTGGTTGCGAATATCCGCGAGGGCTGCACGGCTTTGCCCTTGAATACTTATACCGTCAAGAATATAGCTTCCAAACGTCAGCACATCAAGACATCCTAGTATGTTCATCATTGTCGATTTTCCGGAACCTGAAGGCCCCATTATACATACAAATTCACCCTGATTTATTGAGCATGTAATACCGTTAAGCGCACGCAATTCAATATCTCCGGTCTTGTATATTTTTACGAGATTTTCAACTTCAATGATTGCCATGCTTCAGCCTCATTATTTCAAAGCGCGTTTTTATTTGCCTTTGCTTTCTGTCCATACTATTGCCTCATGCATGTTACTTTTATTTATTGATATACTCCACACGCCTAAAGGCGGGCGATCCTGGTATCTTCAAACCTTGCGCTCAGAAGAGCGTCTTATCCCTATCGTGGTGTGTGAGGCAACTGGGAACATTCCCATTCCCGGATTTTCAGGTTCTTTACTTCCTTGTTCCTGTACCCGCACACACTGCAAAGATGGCTTGAGGGAAAATACTTGTCCACAAAGATTATCTGTGTTCCTAACTTCATTGCTTCATACTTTAAGATTTCTACAAAGTTATAGAAACCTAAGCTGTGCACTTTTCGACCACATCGCAGCACCATTCCTTTCATGTTCAGCGTCTCAAGACATATCACTGCATATTCTTCACATAGCCTTCTTGCTGTCTTAATTTTTCCCTCTATGTTTCGCGACTTCAAGTAGCCATTGCCTATGCGGTTTTTGCCTTTAGCCTCGTCTAGTTTCCAGCCCGCTCGTTTCAGGGTGTACAATTTATATATGCGTACATTCCTGAATTTGGGCGAGGAACATTTTTTTTTGCGCTTTAAGTTGCTCCAAAATAGATTATATTCCAGATCTATTCTGTCGGTTACATCCTGAATTGCCTGCGATACGATTTCACTGATATATGCAAATCTCTCGTGTTTCTTGAGCTTCTTATTCAACGCAATACAGTGGTTATAGATAAGACCAACTGCATTAATCTGCCTCATTAATTCGTGGTTATGATCGGAATGATAGAGCTTTAAGCAAAATGTTTTCATTTCTGACGCTGTGAAGTTTTCTGCCTTTCAATGTACTTCTTAACGATAGCCAAAGGTGCGCCGCAAACTGCAGAAACGAAATAGCTGTTAGTCCATAAAGTAGGAAGTTGGGTAGTCCAATGCGGAAATTCCTGCCTAAGTATTCTAGACGTTCTGCCCTTAATGCATTTCATTAAGTTATGAACCACAAATTGGGGAATAACATCAACGAATAAATGAACATGATCAGGCATAACTTCAGACAGGCCGGGAACACGAACACTATTAGCCGCAAAACAGCTTGATGCACAAGACACGATTGACAGTATGAAAATTGTTCTTCGTTTCATTTCATTCCGACCTCAATGCTACTATAGGATCAAGATTTGATGCCTTCCAAGCTGGCCAAAATCCGAAAAAAATTCCAACACTTGCTGAAAATCCTACAGCGATTAAAACCGAATTAACAGAAATTATCGCATGAAAAGGCAGAAACGATGAAGCAGCATTAGATATTCCGATACCGATCAGAATTCCTATAAAGCCTCCGAGAATCGATAACACCACAGCTTCAGTCAAAAATTGCATACGGACATTTGAAGGCCTTGCACCAATCGCCATTCTAATACCTATTTCACGAGTACGCTCGCTTACGGAGACAAGCATAATATTCATAATTCCTATGCCTCCTACTAACAATGAAATTGAAGCTATTGCGCCTAGCAAAAGGCTCATCGTTGTTGCCATTGCTGTCGCTTGTTCAAGACTGTGGGTTAAGTCTCGTATATCGAAATCGTTGTCAGTACCTTCAGGTAATTTATGACGCTGACGCAAAATCGCGATCGTTTCTTCCTTCGCTGTGTCAAGGAGTTCACGGCTTCGTGCCTGAACATTTATCCGTCTTACCGTATCAACACGCGTTCCAAATCTAAATAATCTCCGTTGTGCTGTCGTAATTGGAACAAGAATAAAATCGTCTTGGTCCTGACCAAATGAGTTCGTACCTTTTGCCTTCATAACTCCGCAAACCTTGAAAGGGATATTTCTAATTCTTATCGTGCTGTCTATTGGATTTGTGTAGCCAAAAAGCTCTTTGGCTACTGTAGGACCAAGCACGCAGACTTTTGCACCGCTTCTGATTTCAGATTCTGAAAAACAAACTCCTTCTCCTATTTCCCACACTCTAATAGGAAGCATATCCTCATCTCCGCCGGTTATGCTTGTGCTACAGTTATTATTCCCGTAAACTACTTGTGCCGTGCCACTTACTTCAGGAGCTGTACGCAGAATGGAAAATCCTTCCTCCTTAATAGCTTGTGAGTCCGCAAGAGTTAAACTTGCTCCGCTCCCTGCTGCTCCTCTGGCACCTGTCGTGTTAGGCGGAGAAGGCATAACTATGATCAAATTAGACCCGAAACTATCCATTAATCCCTGCATTTGACCGGATGCTCCGTTACCTATTGCGACCATCGTGATTACCGCTCCTACTCCGATAATTATTCCTAACATTGTCAGAATTGAGCGGGTACGGTTGCTTAAAAGTGAACGCAATGCTGTCCTAAGAATTTCCATCAATAATTACCTCCGCAAGCTGCTAACGCTTAATAAGTGAACCAAACAGGCCACTACTGCTGCTATCCTGCTAACGTCAAGCACTAAAATTCTAGGATGCCCTGCTATCGCACGCGCAATAATTATTCGCTGGTACTGGCCGACAGAATTTGTTGAAGCTCCCTCACTTATCAACGTTTCCATTTTCATTGGCTTTTTGCGTATATCATCAGCAACTACAGCCATTTCTACTGCTTCCAATGCGTCTTTTTCTGAAAGATGATGCGCCTGAGATTAAGATGTTCGAGCAAGTGCTGCCGGGAAGTAAATTACCATTTTGCATAACATAATCTACAATGGCTATATATTCGCCGGGACGTAGTTTGAATGAAATATTATCCCAAATTAATGGGGTTTTCTCGCTGTGTCTGAAACTTACATTTGGGATTTCAATGCTTCGAATTAATCTTGTCAGCATTTTTCCCCGCACGTCCTCCGACTCTGCCCCCTAAGACCAACTTAATCACATCCATTAACGAGCACATTGACACTATGGGCATACTTACACCGCTTAAAACAATAAAAGCATCGGATAATAAACCGTCAGAGAGCATGAAAACCACATTATTGTTGTTGTTTTGTTCATGGGCAAACCACAGCAACACTATGAAACAAGCTACCATAATACATAACGAACGCATACCAAGCACAGGCGCAAACACAAAAATCATTACACTCATAACAGCTGTTAAACCAACAGGAAAAATTACGCTTGTAAAGAAATAGTCAATGAAAAACTCCTTCGCTTTGTAGGCTGCCCCATAATCTTTAATATGAAAAGGCAACACACAACTTAATATAATGTTTTGAACGTCCCATTTTTGTTCTTCCAGCGAAAAAGGATCGGCCTTTTCAAAAGTAATATCCATTCTGTTCAATAAAAATTTTAAGAGTTTTTATTATCATACGATTCTCGCGATACGTCAACTGCCTCGTAATTTTTCTCCCAATAGTCAAGCAACCACGATAACGCAGAATATTTTTGAAATATGTCTTTTGCTGATATTTTGACAAGATCAATACAGTAGTTCGAACAAGAATATACTTATTCTTTGCACTTGTAAGCATTAAAAACCATCTTAAAAAATTTCCTTTATTGTCAAGATATTTTTCCACTCTTCATACTTGTAGAATATACCGTCCATTCTCTTTTTAACAAGAGAAATACCACAATTATCCACTTACCTTTTTCTTACCGAAATTTTAGCATCAGGCTCGAATTTTTCTAATGGTAGCATTATCATCTTATTATCAAGAGTTATTATAACACAGCACAGCTATTCTTGCATTTCACAACTGATTGTTACGTTACCTGCGTTAGGGCTGTAAGCATACACAGCAATATTTACAAATATTTCTTCGATCGCCATTTCAAGCTGTTTTAGTATTGTCGTTGAACAATTATAAAAAGTGAGTTGTCCATTGACAAAATCAACAACTCGATCAATATTTCCGTTGCGGGCTTCCAGTGTTAATTCTTCCATTCAAACAATTACCATCATTGTGAACATTTCTAAGTATCATATTCCCGTGCTGCTCATAATTTGAGCCTTTTGCCTACAACAATTTCACTAAATATTTTTTTATGCGTCATATGGCAACATCATTCAGATCATCAGCTTGTAGAATACTTCGCGTATCAGGGAGGCCAACACGGTTAATTTCACAGGCTCATTCAGATCAATGTTCACTATTGCAGGTTCATTCGTGCAGCGGAACTCTTCGCACCTCGTGTACCATCGCAATATTCCTGCAAATAGCTCATTGTCCGCGCTGTTTGTGAAGTCCGCAACCGATCTCCGCAGTTCCCCAACATTAATACCAACTCAGAAACATGAATCTATGAACCGCAAATCTATGTTGTATACCGCAGGGCTATCGCGCAGGATTTCGTCCGTTATTACCTAATCATGGCCGAGCACAAATGCAAATGTCCTCCCAACCTCATCTGTTGCAGAATATCCACGCGCCATTACCGCAATCAGTGATGACATTATACACGCAAGCAGGTTCAGTAAATGCCTCAGCAAGTCCCATGCGCTCATCTAGGGAGTAATGATTTATATCTTCCCTGTGAAATTCCTTCATGCGTTCGCGAACTTCTGCGTTCGTCATTATCTTGAGGTCTCCTTTCTGCCTGTCCATCTGTACAAAAAATGCTTTGTCCTTTCACTAACGGTATACTACTGCACGGCCAGTTTCAAGAATGCAAAGCTCCTTATCCTGCACGGCGGTCATCTTTCGCTAACGTCCAGTGAATGATTTTGATGTTCGTATTCTTCACCACATCGGGAGTCAGCTTTGAGGGTATCTGATCCACTACGATACTCCCTCACCCTATTCGCGAATTAATGAAGACTCGAATATCCTACAGCTGTTACCTACATGCAAAAAAATTCTGCATCATCAGCAAAAGCAGGAGTAGGCTGTGTTTGCATAGGAATAAGAGCATTCCCAATCACTTGAAAGAAGCAATCACAACAAAAGCAAGGATAGTAATTACAGAACCGTCCCAACTCGCTATTAAATTCGAAATACGAAACTGCACTACATTCTGCATATCACCTTACCTCCTTTCGATTTACTGAAGCTCTTTTAGCTCCATTCAAGTTGCCACAATCACAGCATTGTCGCCACATATCCCCAGTTAAACCGATGGTAAGCTGCTAAAGCTCTTGGTTCTCTTTTGATAAAAGAGTTTGATGAATCAATGTCAAAACCATGCCGTTTAGCAATGTTTTTAATCTCATACGTTTTCACGTCCCGTTTACGTGCTAGGGTCTGCCTTGCTCGTCTCTCTGACTCCTGTCTAGCACATTCGGCGGCCTGACGCTCTCGTTCTGCCTGCAATCTTTCACGTTCAGCCTGTTTGCGTTCTGCTTCCTATTCTTTGCGGATTCGCTCCTGCTCCGCCTGAACCCTTAACTGCTCTTGACACTCCTGCTCAATTCTGGCCTGTTCCTGCTCTTTCTGATACGCCGTGTATCTCGTGTAGCCATATGCAAGCGCACCGCCCATCACAAGCACTGCAGCAAAACCTGCCCAGCCTTTACGCTTCCTCACGAACGGCATTTCCTCATGGCCGAAACTTGTACCACTGTCATGCCCGCCGTCATAACGCGCTAATGTTTCATGCCAAGTAATTCCGCACGCCCGTAAAACGCTAGACCCTGCGCTATTATCCCCGCCGAGGTTAACAGCAATATTTTCTTCGCCGGGAATATTACGCTCATTTTCTCCTTCACGAATGGCATTGCAGACGATCCCCCGCAAGAATTACAGCGTCAATATCTTCTGCCAAAAGCCACGCCGATGTCAGAGTGTCATACACTGGCTCGTCAAATCTCTCTATCAGGGAAGCGCATACCGACATAAATTCTTCCCGTGAAAGTGATAATTTCTGCGGTTTCACGCCTCCTATTACTTTCAGGCGGTTGATTGTTTCCTCGACTGCCTCTTTCTTCGACAATTCCTCTTTGGCGTTGCGAGGCTCCAGCCCTATCATCCATTTGTCATGAAGCTGCCATCTCATTCGGAAGCGTACTCAGGTCATAATTATTCACACTCATGTAGTGCGCTGAGATTGCCTCATCAAAATTTGACCCTCCGAGATTCGTAAGTCCTCATACCGAAAGCACTTTAGGCTTGATTTCTCCGCTGTCTGTGATCTCTATCCGCGCTATGGCTACGTCTGTCGTTCCGCCTCCGAAATCGTACACAAGGATATTCTGCGACTTCCTAAATTTGAGACTGCCGAAAAAGTGATGATAGTAGATTACCACAATTTGCTCATCGCACAATCTGACTTTCGGGAAACCTGCTGACTCCGCTATTCTTTTCAGGTTTTCTTTTCGGACTTCGCTCCAATCTGACGGGCAGCCGATTACGCACGAAAGCTCCGCCATTGTTGATAACTTCGCTCCGTTGAAGTAATGCTCCTCTAGCTGTTTATGGATACGCGTCAGGTACAGCAACGCTAAATCATCAGGCGTATATTTATCCTGCCCGGTCATTACCTGATAGTCTTGACCGCTGTCCCCTGTGAACACCTTGAAATTCTGGAATGTACGTTCGGGGACTTCTTCTGATTTCGCAAGTGCCTTCGCTCAGAAGTACGCAATGTTAACGGTAATATCAAGCTGTAATGCCGTCGCTACTGCCTTCACCGTGCGCTGGCCGTCATTGATTTCGATTATCTGCGGCTCGCGTTTGGACTCTTCCGTTATCACTGCTACTGATGACTGCGTCGTTCCGAAATCTACTGCTAGTACCGTCTTAATTGTCCTTCACTCCTTCCATTACAAAAAATGCGCCGCACTCACTCATCCATAATGCAAAGACCCTGAACACGGCGCATCTTCCTTTTGCACACAATCTTTTCACTTCCTTTATGCTATAATTCCATAAAGGATAAGAAAGGTCTCGGGGTTGTTGTACCCAGTGATTTGTGTTTAATGTGTTTTTGCTAAATTCTATTATAGCATATCTTATCCTGGGGTTTTTTGTGTCTTTTTACTGTCAATTACTCCTTTCTCTATTTATCGCTCCTAATACAATCTCTGTACACTTGGTATTCGGATTTATTCTACACACTTACTGCACTTCCTGTCGAATAAAGCTGATTATCCTTTGTCATTACTACTTTTATCCTTAGGAGGGATGTGTTGCCCACTTTCAATCTGTCCGATGATACTGTTTCAAGACTGCGTACCAAGTTCGCGGAGTTTGGGACGCTCTCAGCCTGCTATTTCTATCACTCTCTCCAACATCGAACGTTCTAAAGGTTGGGTCTCGCGCCTCCTGCCACTGCGCAAGCAGGTTAAGTCCGCTAACGGCAACAAGATTTTCGTCTACTCTGAGGGGATTTTCGACTTACTCATCGACATGTATGAAAATGAATACTTATTGCGCTTCTCAAAGCCACGTAGGGGGAATAAAAACAACGCGACAGATATTGAGGAAATTCGCAAATTCTGGAAGTACCTTCATGACATCGAGCAGCGCAATGAGTGTCTTGCGTTCAGGCAGCAGACTGATTTACCTGACATTCCCGCTATGAGCTTAAAAGATATTCTCGCTCTCATCTGGGATAAGGTCTTCAATATCCGTATCGGCATCGTTGCGTCTCTGATCTTCGCCGTCTGCTTTGAGGCCGCAAGAAGATACTTCTCCGTCAGCCTGTGGCTCTCAATCATTCCCATTACCGTAATATGCGCGTGTATCATTCTCATTCATCGCCGCCATGCTCCTGATACTCTCTCCGATATCGGCGCGGGGACGCTGCTCTTTCTCATGCTATGGATTTCTGGCTCTATGTCGCTCTATAAGTCCGAACCTCTGAAGGTCGCGCAGAATATCACGCTTTCCCCTGCCCTCAGCAGCGACAACATTCATTTCAATATCTCCGCTGCTCACTTCGCTGTACGCTTCAACCTCTGCAAACAGAATATTCTCAATTCTAAAGAAGAGTGGCTTGAAGCTCGCAAAGTTGGCCATAAGGTTTTCCTCATGCCTTCTCCTGTGCTGTCATCAACTTACGGCACGTCTTCCGTTCTTTCGCTCGTATACGGCATTAATACTTCGACAGCTCTTCTTCCAATATCAGAGTCAGTTACCTTGAGCAATAATCACAGTATAATATCAGCATTCACACTTACAAAAGGAGTTTCATCATGCAAAATCCAGAAAGTAATAATTACAATCTTCTGCAAATTCAGAAAACTAAAAATAATTCATACTCTTTCATCAAAAATGCCATTACAATAAAAAAAATCAGTCATATCATACGTAATCTAGAAGACGTTGCAAAGACTTCTACTCATTCCTCAGAGCATGATGAAAAAACAGAATCTTCTCTTCTGAACCTCTTCGCTCAATTTCTTTTCTCGCATGATAATCTCAATGAAATACAAGCCCACGATTGCATTAATGCCCTTCATCAAATCGTACACAACAAGCAATGTCAACTCGCTCAATGCAAATCTGATTTAGAAAAATATAACCTAAAGAGCAAGGGCTTACTCCTCCGGCACCTCAAACGTTGAAGGCCTCGCTTTTGACACTGCTCAAAATACAGCCATTTACAGAACTCTTCTTCCTGTCAAAATTAACGTCTGCAACAGAAAGTCTACTAGAAAGAAAATTGAAACCCTCTTCCCCATTGACTTCAACGACATCAAAAAGAATGCGTTGCTATTGCTTTCGAGTACAGAATTACTCCTTACGACATAGAAATTCACAATGCTGTCGCTACTCTCGCCGCTACAGGTCATGATTACATCAATCCTAGCATGATCTTTCAGCTACTCTCCGACAACACTCAAAGCAGAAAAGACATGAGCCCTGAGACTAGAAAGAACATCTTACGAAGCATCGACAACTATCATTACTATCGACGCTTCCGCTGAAGTTAACGCTTATATGATTACCAAGACTACCGATATCTACAAAGGATACCTCATTCCCGCTGAACGCATTGAAGTCATTGAACTCAACAGACAGAAAGTTACTGACTGCATTCACTTGCTCAGAACTACGCCTCTCTATGAATATGCTCGCGACAAAAATCAGATTAGCACCATTGAGATTTCTATGCTCGATACTCCTCTCAGCAACACTTCTGAGAACATCGAACTTAAAGAATACCTACTCAGACGCATTGCAAGCCTCATGTCTGACACCATCAGATACGATTCTCTCTTTGCATATCTCAGGATTGACAACAACAAGGAAGCACTAAGACAAAAGCACCAAGAAATTAGAAAGAAAGTCATGCAATTATTAGATTTCTGGATTAAAAAGGGGCTTATCTCATCATACGAAGAACAGAAAGAAGGCAAATCTATTGCTAAGATTGTCATTTCTCTATAAACACTGTCGTATCAATGCTTTCAACAATAGGGGCAAAAAACACTTACACAAAATAAGAATAAATAAGGCATAAACCCTGTTACCACAACAGATTATCTCTTTCTACCTTCATGTTCGCTGAAAACTTCCTAGTACATATTAGGACGTTGCTACATTTCAAGCTCCTCAGCCTCAAGAAGTAAGCAATAAACACAGTTCATACAATCAGTAATACTAATTACCTAAGTAAAATTTGGGAGCAAAAATTAGAGGTAAACACAGTTGTCATCAGGCGTTATCCCATCTGCTAAAAAAGTGTATAAGTCTTATAGGGATAATAAGACTTATAGTGCTACGCGGCGGCTTCCCATTGGTCGCCGCACGCTTACGTGAAACTCCACAAAGAAAGAGAAAAACACAGAAGGAGAAGGGTCTGTGTTCTTAATCCCAAGTTTTTTGGAAGAATCTCGCTGATGTTATCACTAGTAATAATATGATAATATTAGTACAGAATTTCATGTTAGGAGGAGTTTTCTTGAGTATAAAGTTTTCATCGTTGCCGCAAGCGTTGCAGGAATTGGCGCATTTGAAGCAATGGGGCTGCCACAAGGCCAAGATACCGATAGACCCTACGCGACGGACGAACGCCTTACCCCGCAGAGTATACGGTTGATAGTGAAACAGACAGCATCGAAAGCAGGATTATCGCTAGACCTGACAGCGCACAGCCTGCGCTCTTGGGTTCGTCACGACGGCAATCCGACAGGGAAAAACGGAACGGTCTATAATGAACCAAACAGGCCACAGGTCAACGCAAGTGTTGCGTGAGTACTTCCAGCGCGAGGATACAATCGAGGACAACGCGGCAGATAATATAATCTGATGTAAAGGAGCTGACGGAGAATGAAAAAGTTGCCGATAGGGGTACAGGACTTTGTACAATTAAGGCAGGATAACCTGTTATACGTAGATAAGACCGAAAGACTGAAAGAACTCATTGAGAACGGAAGAAGATATTTTCTCTCACGCCCACGCAGATTCGGAAAGTCGTTAATGCTCTCGACATTAGACGCGATGTTCAAGGGGCGCAAAGAATACTTCTGCGGACTTGTGGCGGAAGAATGGGTCACAAGACAGTCAGATAATCCTGCGCCAGTATTGAGATTAGATATGAGCGGTCTTAGAGCTTATTCATCAGGAAAAGAATTAAACCTTTCAATAGTCAAAGGACTTGAGGATTTTAACCTTCTGAATGATATAAATATCTTATTAGAAGGCACAGCTGGAGGAATGCTGTTAAGAACAATCCATAAGTTGTATAAACAGCGCGGTGCTGTGGTAGTACTGATAGACGAATACGACAAGCCGATACTGGACAACCTCTCAGATATAAAGAAAGCGCACGAAATGCGAGAAGTATTGCGCTCGTTCTACACAGTGCTAAAGAGTTGCGATGAATATTTGCGATTTGTGTTCATAACAGGCATCTCGAAATTCAGCAAGATGGGCGTGTTCTCCGCTATGAATAACCTTGAGGATATATCAATGGACAAAAGTTGCGGAGATATAGCAGGTTACACGCAAAGTGAGTTGGAATACTACTTTGCGGACTGGCTTGAAGCGGCCTCTTCGGACATCGGAATAACGCATGATGAACTAATCGAACGTCTGAGAGATTACTATGACGGTTTCAGCTTTGACGGCCGTACTAGGCTGTACAATCCGTTCTCAATTCTTCAATGCCTGAAGAAGGGAGAGTTCCGAAACTACTGGTACGAGAGCGGCTCCCCGTCATTCATCGTAGAATGGATGACGGAACACCAAATCTTAGACCCTGAAGAGTACCGACACATAGTAATCAACAGCAACGACTTCATAAGCGCACAGGAGATCGAGCAGGCGGACGCAGCAAGTTTCCTGTACCAGAGTGGTTATCTGACAATCGAGAAAAAAGAGGAGCTTTTATTGACGCTTGATTACCCGAACCGTGAAGTCAAAAACTCATTGTCAAGCATGTACTTGAAGCTGGTATACCATGTAAAAGGTTACGCGCTTCTCGGGAATCAAATCTGGAAGGCGTTGCGTGAGGGAGATATACCAGAAATCGTGAGGCTGTACAACACTGCGCTTGCTGGAGTGGCTTACGAGGATTACGGGAAGAATCTCAATGAGTTCTGGTATCGCTCAATGTTCGTAATGCTGTTGCGCGGTGCGGGAATAATCTCGTACAGTGAGCCTCATACTTCAAAGGGACGCGCTGATATCGTAATCCAGTTCAAGAATCTGACCGTAGTACTTGAGTTCAAGTTATCGAAAACAAGCGCGGGGGTCGAAGAGATGAAACGTCTAGGCGCACAGCAGATCGTGGAGCGCAGTTATGCGGAGAGTTACGGCGGCGAAGGACGCAAGATAATTACAGCAGTACTAGTAGCGGACGCAGAAAAGCGGGAGGTCAGATAGTTGGCAGTGAACTATGAACACAAAGACCGTGTATTCAAATACCTGTTTGGCAATCCGGCAAATAGGGACTGGACGCTTGCGCTGTACAACGCTGTGAACGGTTCAAAATACGACAATACAAACGATATACAGTACAACACTATCGAAGACGCGGTATATTTGGGCATGAAAAATGATGTCTCGTTCTTTATCCTGAATGAGCTGCATTTGTGGGAACATCAGAGTACGTACAATCAAAATATGCCGATGAGATCCCTGCTGTACGAGGCGATATTGTATGAGAAATACATAGCGAGCACTGATTACTACCCCTACAGCAGAGTGTTGCAACCCGCGCCGCGTCCGAAGTGCGTACGCTTCTACAATGGGACGGCCAGTCAACTCGAACGGAAAATCCTGCATCTGAGTGAGGCGTTCGGAGGTGAAGGCGACATTGAAGTCATAGTAACGATGCTCAATATCAAATACGGTAAGAACATGGCACTCACGGCGGCGTGTAAACACCTGAACGAATATGCATGGCTGGTTGAAACTATCAGGCGAAATCAAAAGGCAATGAAAAATCTTGAGGTGGCTATAGACGCGGCGATTGAAGAAATGCTCGATGAATTTGTGATCAAGAGATTTCTGTTGCAGAACAAGGCAGAGGTGAAGAGAATGTTTCTGACGGAATACGACCAAGAAAAAGTGTTATCGCAAGCGGTAAATGAAGATCGCAGACGGGTAACTACAGATATGCTGATGGACAATTATCCCCTATCAGCGATTTCAAAGATAAGCAAGCTCTCAGAGGACGCGATACGTAATTTAGCCAACAATCTTGGAATGAGTATCGCGTGAGGTCGTAGAGCATACGTGTGAACTCTTCAAAAACATTCCTGTAACAGAGAGGGAAGCCCCAGATGTCAAGGAGCGATATGCACCTCATTGTGAAAGAATAATCTCGGAGGGCGCGTTTTCCTCGATAAGTACGATATGCGGAGAAAGCAATTCTGCGTTAGTGGTGTCTGTACAGTAAATTATCATGATTGTCGTTGTACTAGCACGCAGGGTAAGTAGTCTTTTGCGCTGAAAGCACTGAAAACGATGTACTTTTGCGGCGTTGATAGCGCGAGTACGTATAAGCGTCTGGAGCGTCTAGCACGATGGCTGCTCGTCGGAATACGATATGCACGTCCACCTTCATGATGAGGAAGTGCGGAGAGCGGCAATCCATTACATGCCTCAATATCACTAACGGAACGAGGCATGCCTGATTGAATATCGCAATCGACGAAAATGCTGTATACGGCTCAAGCGGCATGAATTACCAAATAAGGCGCGTTAATCGTCGATAAGCATGGAAAGCGATTCGGTATATCGGTGCGAATGTGCGACTTTCCATTCATGGCGACGGACGTACGCAGCACAATGAACGAGAGCGCAAAAAGCGGTGAGCATGGTGAGTAGGGTAAAAACAATAATAATATACATATGAACAAAGTTATTTTTATATATAAAAGGTTTTGAATTACGTTGCTCTACACTGCTCTGTATGTACGTGGTGTACGTAGTGCCGCTAGTTGCCTATCGACCTACTGAAGGAGGTCAGCACGTAGTTGCATACCGTGCACAAGCATGTACTTGTTGCCATACTTCGAGCGCGTGAAGCCTGCCTCATCGAGTACCTTGTAGATGTCGCGCTGATTACGAGCAGTCTCATCGTTACGAGCGCAATAGTCGCGATAAGCACAATAGACCGCGGACGCGACTACGCAGCATTCGTTCAGGAAGCCTGCGAACCAATCGTTATTCGCGTGATATTCGTTAATTGCATTTGAGACGATTTCCGGCGTATCGAGGATATATTAGTGAGCGATGATACGCTGTGCGCCATCGATGATCCACGAGAGAATTGCGCCGCCTGCATTCTTGAAGAGGTAGTCTGAGTAGTTCTTGATGTTGTTATTATCCGAGATTTGCGCGTTGAACGGAACGAGGATTAAGCGTCGACAAGTGCCATCATCGTTAGTGGCAACTTTAGAAATGTGGTTAGTGTATAGAATGAGAGAGTGTGTAGGCGCGAAATTGAAAGGTTTTTTGAATTTCTTTTCAGCCTGAATGTTGTCGGTGCAACATATGTTCTTGACAACAGCAGTATTGAGGCACGTCCCATCATCGAGTTCCAAGACAATGACCTGACGTTTCCCGCACAGTTCAGCCAGTTCAGCTTTGACGTTATGCCGATAGCCCAGTATTAATGCGCCTGCGGAGATTTTGCCTGAATAGGAGTTATTGCCCAGTACACGCGCTATTGTGTTCCAGAAAGTAGATTTACCGTTGCTTCCATTGCCGTAAGCGATAATGATAGCTTCCAGCAATACTTTTACGATAGCAGCCAGTCCAGCGTTTTCCTGAACGTACGTTATGAGCTACTGATTGCAGCTGAAAAAGGTATCGAGAGCGTCGAGCCATATCTGCAAGTTCACATTACCAGGAGAGACTGCCGTAATTTTCGTGATGAGGTCATCAGGATTATGCGCCATCATAGTGCCGTTACGCAAATCGACAGTTCCATTCGGAGTATTGAGCTGGAAAGGCTCTGCGTCTAATTTGTCGGGGGTGATTGTTATGTAGGGTTTCACGCACTTTAAGACTGCCTCGATGTTGCTGCATTTTCTTCGCTCTGTGACGAACTTCTCGTACTCGCTCACGTATTTGTATTGTTCGAGTGCCGCTTGCTGTGCTGGAGTATACAAGTAATTTGCGCCCTTTTGCATTCCGTGCTGAATTACGATGTTCAGGCCGGATGACTAGTCTTTTTGTCTCATCGCAGAGTCCCTATCTAGTAAATACCTTGTTCAGCGTAATCAAGCAAAATGTTGTTTCGTGTCCCCTCAAGGATAATGTCCTGCTGTTCGTTGTGATCGTTGGTATTATCAGTTGGCGCACTTTCCGCAGATGCTACAACCTGTACGGTAGGTTGAGAGTGCGTAGCGTAATATTCATCGAGAAACGCCGTAAGATTGCGATTGCTCGCGAAAATCTTAACTTTCGGATTTTGCGTCCCAAAGAAGAAGCGTCCCGCATCAAGAGCATTGTTGTCGAAAAAGGGGAAAATCTGTGCTACTCTCCGTTTCATGGACGCGTATTGTTCGGTTCTGGTAATCACATCGATGGGAAAGAATACATGAAATTTCGGACGTGATGATTTATCGCCTTTTTGTCTCATTTGATTACGGGAATAGCGAACGGCGAACGCTACATACGGGAATGCGCTTCTAACATCCATCTTCATGATCTTCATAGATATAACTAATGTGATCGTGATTGCTATTTGCCGCTGAATACGATCGCTATCGAGATTGATTGCGGGAGGTGATAAACATGGACTAGCAGGAGACCCTTTACAGGTGGGAGGAGTATTCCGAGAAACTCTACCCGTTGCAGGACGAGGCAGCGCACGTATTCGAGACGAAATGATTCTACGATGACAACTGGGAGTATCAGGAGCGATTATACGAGTCCGATGACGATACGGTATTCCTTCTAAGACTCTCAGGGATGCTGAATGAGATATGCGATTTTGTGAAGTCGCACATAGAGATACTTTCTCATCGTGTGGAAGTTGACAAAGAGAGCCGCGATAACCTTCAACATGCGTTCGAGGCGTGAAAACGCGGATTATGCCAAAAGCTGATGAGGAACATCCCCCATTATGTGCTGTCGGACAAAAGCGGCCGGACTAGCTTCTAGGAAACTTATGATAAGGTTGCAAAGTGCCTGAACGGAGAACGCATGAGTTATTCAGCAACCAAGCGGGCAATAGAGGAATTTGAAGCCTCACGGAAGAAACTGAAACTGAGTGCGTAACTTACAGCCTGCCCTCTGAGAATTTCAGGGGGCTTGTATTTTATCAAGGTGGGAATATCAATGAAACTGACACAAGCGCAGAAGTTAAGAAAAGTACGTCTGTATCTGAATCTCACACAGAAAGA
>CAMGZM010000020.1 GCA_946183145.1 uncultured Fretibacterium sp.
CCCCCCCCCCGGTGAGTAAAAATTGCGATAATAATGCAAGTAATCCTACTAATGACACAAGCAATACATTCACAAAAAACTCCGGCACAATTATTTTCTCAGGAACAAGAAAAAGAATCATGGCCGATACAATCAAGCAGAAGGGCTTTACATCAACCGGCATATATACAGGCGATATAAACGGGCACAAAGCGAGGAAATAATACAGCGGGAACAAAAATTTTCTGACTACTCCACGTTTCATAACGTCAGCTCCTCTCATTATGCGAAAAGTTTACGCCTCACAGTGTAGTATGCAATCGTCGTAGCAGTTCCTGTTATCGTCCACGAAACCGGGTAAACGTCCATCAGCAGCGCAAAATCATTTTCCCACGCAAACGCCGTGTATACCCAGACGATTCGCAGGACGCAGCATCCCAAAAGCACAAGCACTGAAGGAAGCATAGAGTATCCCATTCCCCGCAGACAGCCTCCGCTTACCTCGTAAATGTTGCACATCCACAAGAACGCAACAGCATGTATCATCCTCACTTCAGCAAAACGCAGCACTTCAGGATTCACCGTGTAGAGCGATAATATTTCAGTCTTCCAGAAAGCACACACGAAACACGCAAGCCCCGTGAGAATTACCCCCGCCGACATCGTGAGAGTGAATACACGTCTGCACCTCGCGTAATCTCCCGCGCCGTAATTCTGTGATGTGAATGTTACTGCTGACTGTGTGAACGCCGCTACAATGTAGTACGTAAGGAAGTCGAAATTCAACGCCGCCGCGCTTCCTGCACTTGCGTATGAGCCGAGTGAATTTATCGCCGTCTGTATCGTCATGTTTGAGATCGAGAATAACGAGCCTTGAAGCCCAGCCGGAAGTCCTATCTTCAGAATTTGGGAAATATGCTCGCGCTTCAATGAGAGATGAGAGAAGCTGAATCGGTACGGTTCTTCCTCTGTCATCAGGAAATACATAATCATGATTGAGCTTACTGCGTTTGAGATTACTGTTGCGAGTGCCACGCCTACAACGCTGAGTTTCAACCCGATGACAAAAATCAGGTTGAGTATGACGTTAATCACGCCTCCGAATCCCAAGCTCCATAATGGCCGCTTGCTGTCTCCTTTGCTCCGTAAGACTGCAGAGCCGAAATTGTAGATCATTATGAAGGGCATTCCGAGAAAGTAAACCCGGAAATATATAACCGCTAAATCAATAATATCATCGGGCGTATTCATGAGAGTTAGAATCGGTTTTGCGACAGCGAGTCCCCATATCAGCAAAATTATCCCGCTGATTAATGCGAGTGAGATTGATGTGTGAACAGCGTCGTGAATCTTTTCGGTTTCGTTCCGTCCGATACACCGGGCGACAACGACATTTGCGCCGACAGAGAGTCCCACGAAAATATTTACCATGAGATTTATTGCCGCGCCGTTGCTGCCGACTGCCGCCATTGCCTGAGGTGAGTCGAACCGTCCGACTACTGCGACATCTGCCGAGTTGAAGAGCTGCTGTAGTATCATGCTCGCCGCTAAAGGCAATGAGAACAATAATATTTTGTCGAGCAGTGAGCCGTGTAACATGTCAATGCTTGTGCTGTGTCTGTGAAGGCGTAATTGTGCCATGATGATTTTCTCCTGAGTTTGTGATTTAGGGGATTATAGCACCGTCATTAAACGCACTGTTATTGTATAATTATCACATCCATAAAATTACAGAAAGGTGTTGACAAAATGAATTTGGCCGCTAAAATTGTCAAGTCAAGTTAAGTCAACCTATTGTCTTTTTTCCTGCACAGTAAGTAACGCAGCACTTTCACAGAAAAACGCTTCACGCTCAGGAGGAATCATCTCATGAGCAGAACTGAAAGAATCGAATCCATCATCGCAAGAAGAAAACCCCTCGCAGAAAATATCAACAGCATACGCTCATCAATCGCAAAAATCTCATCAGCCTACGAAAGAATGACTCCGTTGTGCAACGCAATACTCAATGACGAGTCTATAGCCTCAGAATTTCCGGGAATGTCTGAGATTCTCGCGTCGTGTGAAAAGCCCCTGAACGAATTGCAGCGTTTGAGGGGAGATCTATCGCTGATACAGAATAGATTCTCACGCGACACTCTGAATATTGCGGTGATTGGGCGTGCGCGTCAGGGAAAATCACGCCTCCTTCAGACGATAACGGGATTGACTGCTGAAGAGATTCCCGACGGCGATAAAGCATTCTGCACAGGAGTCCGCAGCGACATCATCAACGACTCGAATCTCGCGGAGGCATTCGCGCAGGTGAATTTCTTGACCGAAAGACAATTCATCGATGAGAGAGTCGCACCTTACTTCCGCGACTTGCAGGAGTACAAGCCCGACTTGTTTTCACCGTCAAGCGTCTACGATTTCGCGTCAATGAGACTCCCTGAGCCGGGAACGTTCAAGGCAAGCCCGGAAGCATCAACGCAGATGAATTTACACCTTCAGCATTTGAGAGACCTTCAGGAACATTTGCCGCAATATCAGGATTACTTAGGGAAGAGTCCCATCAGAATCGAACGCTCAAAGATACGTGAATATGTAGCGCAGGACAACACGAAAGGCGAGCGCGTTTACTTCAAGCACATGGCCGTTGCGAACGTCGAAATATATTGCGCGTTCCCAAATTCTGACGCGGGAAAATTGCGACTCATAGACTTACCCGGACTCGGTGATACCCGAAAAGGTGATACAGAACAGCTCGTTAAGGCGTTAAGCGATCAGGTTGACTTAGTATTATTCCTCTCGAAACCTTCAAGCACTGGCGCGGCGTGGCAGGACAATGAAATATCCTTATACAGTCAGGCAAGAAGGGCATTAGGCGACAAACTTCCGATTGAGCGGTGGTCATTCTGGGTATTCAACCGTGATTCACGAAAGGGCGCGGACAATCTCACACAGTGCGAATTATTGCGGGACTCGATAAAGGGAGCGCAGATTAGTGTTGCAGATACGGTGATTGCGAACTGCACGAGACGTGAAGAAGTTGACTCGCTGTTACTCGACAAAGCACTTGATTTCCTCGCGGGCAATATTGAGCGCAACGACTCAGAATACGCCGGGCATTTGCAGGACGAAATATCGCGCTCATTGTCTCAGCTGAAAGAGAATCTCTTACGCCTTCACGACATCACAAGGGAAGGGCGCGAATCTGATGATGACGCTGACATGTTCGACTCGCTTTTCGCAAAAATATGGGGAAAGATTAAGCGCGGTATTCAGTCATGCGTCGGGCAGGGTTCAGAGCTTATGGACGCAAAGAATACTCCCTGCGAGCCGCTGAAAGAGAGAATAGAGGCAATATTCGAGGAAGCAGAAAGCGGAGACAGTTTCACCTTCAACGAGAAAACTATACGCGAGAAATACGACGAATACGGCGACACGATAAGCGTTTACCCGGAATGCCTTCATATTCTGCGGACTCAGTTAAGCTCAAGAATGCAGGAGAATATGGACTACATACTTGATGACGTTATGACGGCCATGAAGGACAAGTTCGGCTACATTCTCGGCAATACGGGAAAACTTTCGGGCAAATTCGGCTGTGAGAACCACGAAATTTTAGGGCGGCTGACAGAGTACATCAAGCAGAATAATCTTGATGACAGACTCCCTACGATACTTCACGGACTCGAATTGCTTGACGGCTGGCGGTTAAGCTACAGGAGTTTTGCACAGCACAGAATCCGGGAGGCTCTGAACTGTCTTGACCCTCTTGACGAAGCCAACATATCGCAGGGGACACCGACAAATCCGGCGCAGGTTCTCGATTTGCTGCAGGACTTGTACGAGCAGGCAATATACGAAATGCGGAAGAGATTCGACGGCGCAAACGGCATTTACCCGGAGCCTAACAACGCTGCTTTTGCTGCTGCTGAAGAGTTCAAGGACATAATGATACGTTCGGGCAGTGATGAGGATATGCTCAGAAACGAATGGAGGAGATTATACCGTCCTATTCGCGGGGATATTTGGCCGGAGGAGTTCGGAAAGACTCAGAGGAAGCGCGATGCCTCAGCGGGGATAAGGGGACATCTTCATGAGATTGACGGAATATTGCAGGATTTTCCGAGAATGAAGGGGGCTTAAAGAATGACGGTTGAAAGTACAGGCTTCAGGTTTTACACGCGCACAAGGTCAGAGGATTACCGGGTGTTTGCTGATGAAGGCCGTGAATTACGGAACAAGAATGATTTTCTGCGTCTGCGGAAGATTGCCGGATGCAGGAATGATGATGACGAAGGCGCGGCGGTCTTTGTTGACAGGGAAATGATTCAGCTTGTGGCATTCGGATTTTTGCGCGGGGAATTGGACAGGGCAAACCGTGATAAGCGTTTTTCATTCTGCCGTGTATATCCTAAATCACAGGCAGGTGCAGCCCTTAACGCTTTAGCCCGAATTGCTGAGGACTGGGACGGGACAACGGAATTTGCTGACAGCCTCATTGAGGAAGTGCCTGTTATGCGTAAGACTGAGTTTGAAGACTTCAAGGGCAGAGAGAAACACAGCGAGGATGTGAGGTTTGACCGCGTAAGATTCTTTCAGTGGCTCGACAAACTAACAGGAAGCCCCGTGACTCAGGCGGATATTTCAGCGTTCAGGGCCGGGAAAATGCTCAGGTATTACGGCGGTGAAATATTCACAGAAACCGCAGGAACAGAAATTGAAGATGATGACGAAATGCCGGGGTTGAGCTCTCTTCCGTTACGGGAAAAAAACAAGCTCGGAAAATTGCCGGTGATATTGGCCCTGATGTTGGCCGTGTTATGCGCGGTATTGGCGGGCTGGGGCTGGAAACAGTCTCATGAGTCCTTGAAGCTGTCTCAGAAGTTGCAGGAACTCTCTCAGAAGTTGCAGACAGAGCAGCAGAACGTTTCAAAACTAGAGAGCGAATTAGCCAGCAGAGGCAACGAAATTTCCGACCTCAAGAAGATTCTTGCCGACAAGGACGAGGAAATAAAGAGCCTGACGCAGAAACTGAATCAGGAAAGGAACAGGAAGAACCAGCCGTCCGCGAGTGGAAGGGGTAACGGGAGCAAATGAAATTGCTGAAACTGTTAAAGCGTATTCCGATGTGGTTCATGATGTGGGGGCTGCGTATAATCGCGTTCCCTATGATGATTATATGTTGGCCGATAATGTACATCGGAGAGGCATTAGAGCGATGGAAGCAGAAACGCCGTCTAAAGAAACGCCTAAAGAAAAGAGAAAGGAAGATGACTTCAGTGAATGAGATGAAATTCGCCGTATTAGGGCCGAGCGGTGCGGGGAAAACTACCCTCCTTGCGTGCATGTCCGAAGAGTTCGAGCGCGTTTCACCGGGGACAATTTTCCCGGCGGATTCGTCAACGTTCAGCTCCCTCAACAAAGCCTACAGGTCTCTCAAACGTGAGGCAGACAACCCCGACAAACGAGAATTTGAACGCTCAATAGAAGGCACGTCAATGCTGCGTGAGTTCCTGTTTCACATTGTGGGAAAAGGCGCGTTCCTCCTTGTGAGGTTCTACGATTTTCCCGGAGGCTGGATTATCCCGGGCGACTCCAACAACAGAATAGTTATCGACATCGTGAAAGGGTCAGCGGTTATCATCATTGCCATAAACACGCCGTATCTCATGGAGTTTGACGGGAAATATATTGATGAGGGCTGCGCTGTTGACGAAATAGAATGGGTACTCAAGCGCGGTCTTGAAGGGGACAGCAACGAACGCCTGATACTGTTTGTGCCGATAAAGTGCGAAAAGTATTTAGCGACTCCCGAAGAACGCGACAATCTCCACAAGGCCGTCAAGAAAGCGTTTCAGAACACACTAATGCTTACGGCTAATCCGTTATACCGCGATCGCCTAGCCATAGCGTTACTGCCCGTTAAGACCGTAGGCAATGCGGAGTTCAGGCGTTTCAAGCTGTCGAAATACGGAGGAGTCGAGCGTGAAGTTTACCGTAAGACGGATATTCATTCGAGCTTCAGCCCCGTGAATGTTGACCAGCCTATGCGCTACTTGATGAGTTTTCTGCTTGAACAGTTTGCGAGGAACAAGAAAAACGGCTCATGGTACGATAAATTTCTGAGCTTCATTTTCCGCGAGGGCGATTTGAAAGAAGTTGCAGAATACATACGCAAGGACATAAAATCGGACAATGATTTGTCGGCGGGCTTTGAGATTTTCTGCGGAAGGGATCTTATCGGTTTTCCTTCTCACAATTAAGCAAAAGAATTTTCACATGGCCGGGGAATAAACAGTCCGGCTTTTTTTGTTGCCTCATAAAAAGATTGCGGATATAATTTTTCCATTCACAAAAAATTTTTCAGACAACAAATCTCAGCTCATGCACAAAAATTTTACAGGAGGAAAAATATCTTGAAGCTGATATTTCTGGACATTGACGGCACATTGACCGCGCCCGGAGAAAACACTCCCCCTCAAAGTGCTGTTGACGCAATCGCAAAGGCACGCGCTAAAGGCCACAAAGTTTTTCTCTGCACAGGACGAAATCCCGACATGTTACGGCCGTTACTGCGCTACCAGTTTGACGGGTTCATAGGGTGCGCGGGGGGATTCGTAGCGGTAGGCGAAAATTATGACGAGATACTTTACGATCATCCTATGACAGACTCACAGCGTGATGTTGCGTTGAAGGCTTTGCACAATCAGGGAGTCTTCTGCACGATTGAGGCAGAAAAAGGTTCATGGGGCGATGAGAATCTCGGAGACTTCCTCAGCTCGCAGGGTGAAGGAAACAGCGAGATAGAACGATGGCGCAAAGCATTATCCGCAAATCTCGGAATCAAACCTATGAGCCAGTATGACGGATCACCTGTCTACAAAGTCGTCATAATGTGCACCGACATGAAACAGCTTGACGAGGCAAAAGCGGCATTAGGTGATGAGTTCAATTTTGTCATGCAGGAAGTGAAAGTAGGCGGCTCATCATCAACGTGTATCAACGGTGAAATCATCAACAAGGCTTTCAACAAAGGACTCGGCGTTGAGACAATCTGCAAACATTTCAACGTCCCAATTTCTGACACAATAGGCTTCGGGGACAGCATGAACGATTTAGAGATGATACAGACAGTAGGCTACAGCGTCTGTATGTCGAACGGCTCCGAAAAATTGAAGTCTCTCTCTGATATGGTATGCCCTTCAGTGAGTGATGACGGTTTAGCGAAGGCGTTTGCGGAATTAAAGTTAGTCTAAATTTTTTCGGGAGGTAATATCATTATGGCACTGGATTACAGGAAATGTGCGGAAGAAATAGTTTCCCACATCGGCGGACGTGAAAATATCGTCCAGGCAGCACACTGCGCGACACGTTTGCGCCTCGTCATCAAGGACAACGGAAAAGTTGACAAGAAAGCCCTTGAGAATGTTGACGGCGTAAAAGGAATGTTCGAGAACAACGGACAACTTCAGCTCATAATCGGAACAGGCACGGTCAACAAAGTGTACGCGGAATTTCTCAGCGTTACGGGAATGACAGAGGCAACAAAGGATGACGTTAAAGCCGCTGCTGCTGCGGGCCAGCCAATCTGGAAGAGAATGCTGAAGGCTGTCGGAGATGTCTTTGTTCCCATTCTCCCGGCTATCGTTGCTTCGGGCTTGATGATGGGACTCGTTGAGGCACTCGGTAAAGTTTACCCCGAATTTGCGTCAACATCATGGTACGATTTCCTTGACATGGTAGCTAACACCGCGTTTGCGTATCTGCCTGTCATCGTTGCGATTTCAGCGGCGCGAGTTTTCGGCGGAAATACATTCCTCGGAGCTGTTATCGGTCTCGCTATGATTCATGCTAACCTCGTCAATGCGTGGGTAGTTGGCACTCTTGAGACGATTCCGACGTGGAATTTCGGCATTCTGAATTTCGTAATCAACGTTCAGAAGGTCGGCTATCAGGGACATGTTATCCCCGTAATTATTGCTGTCTGGTTAATGTGCTCGGTTGAGAAATGGTTACACAAGCACACACCGGAAATGATTGACCTGTTTGTTGTCCCCTTCACAACAGTACTTGTTACGACATTCATCACCTTCACGGTAATCGGGCCGATATTCTCACAGCTTGAAACGTGGGTGCTTGAGGGCGCGAAAATCCTCGTAAAGAATCCTATCGGATCGGCAATAATGGGAGCGATTTACCCGTGGACGGTCGTAATGGGACTTCACCACATGTACAACGTAATAGAAGCTGGTATGCTTGCGGTTGAAGGCGGACTCAATACGTGGATGCCAATCGCGAGCGCGGCAAACTTTGCACAGTTCGGAGCATGTCTCGCAATCGGTTTCAAGGCTCGCAACGCACGCACGAAAGTTGTAGCTGTTCCCTCGTCAATCTCTGCTGCACTCGGAATCACTGAGCCTGCAATTTTCGGTATCAACCTTCGTTTCTTCAAGCCCATTATCGCGGGCATGATCGGCGGCACTGTCGGAGCGTTCTACGGCGCAATGTCAGGAATCGGCGCAAAGGCTTACGGCGTTACGGGAATCCCCGGCTATCTGACAATTGCACAGCCCGTGCAGTATTCGATTCTCCTTGCGATTTCCGGCGGTATTGCGTTCGTCCTCGCATGGATTATGTGGCATGAGGAAGCCCCCGAAGGTGAAGCAGCCCCCGCACCGTCAGCAGAACCCGAAAAGGCTATCGAGTTCGCAACCGTCATAACGTCATCAGCAGGAGACATAGCACAGTGCACAGCAGGAAAAGTAATCCCCTATACTGATATTCCCGATCCTACATTCGCGGCGGGTACTCTCGGACAGGGAGTCGGAATCATTCCTGAAGATGAATACGTTTACGCGCCAATTGACGGAGAAATCTCATCAGTAGCAGAGAGCAAACACGCAATCGGCATCACTGGAGCGCAGGATATGGAGGTGCTTATTCACGTTGGAGTCGACACCGTAGAAATGAAAGGCGACGGCTTTGAAGACTACGTTAAAGAGGGCGACAAGGTGAAGAAAGGCCAGAAGATAATGAAATTCTCACGTGAGAAAATCAAGAAGGCCGGACATCCTGATACAGTAGTGTTGCTTCTCACGAACAGCGACGACTACGAGAACGTAAAATACGGCGCAGACGCTTAACGCTTAACAGTCCGAAAAAATTAATCCCCTTGTCGTGATTGGCAGGGGGATTTTTTGCTGCTGAAATATTTTTTGCTGACGGGATTTTTTGTTACGCGCTCTTCCACAAGTCCTGAAAATTATTCTGCTCTCTGCTCTCGTAAAGACTCCTTTCTGCCTCGTCAATCAATCCTGAAATTGTCTCTGTCTTGCTGTAAAGTTTGAATTTCGCGCAACCTATTGTGATTCGTATGTGGAAAGGAAGTTTTGCAGACATGGCCGCGTTGCTCACGTAATTGCGTATATGCTCGGTGAATAATTCTCTCTCTTCATCGGTCTGAATATCCGCCGTCAATATAAACTCGTCGCCGTAATACCTGAATATGTCGCATTCGTGCTCGTTCTTCCTGAACTTGTCGAGGGCTTCAGCTATGAGGACTAATACTCTGTCTCCTTCCGGCCTTCCGTATGTGCCGTTGATCCTTCCGAGCGAGTCAACGTCAACCGCAAATACATGCAGCGTTTCAGGATCTCCCAGCTTGAAGCGTTCTGAGAGTCTCTGCATTAACGCGTTCTTGTTGGGGATTTTCGTCAATGGGTCAACAGACACTAGGCTGTCAGCATACGACATGTACACAAAAATATCTGAGATAACAATTATGTAGCACAGGAAAGGTATACGCCAGTTCAAATCCTGAAGAGGCCCCGCAATCATGAAGAAAGCCGGGTATGTCGCCATAACAGGAACGGTATCACGCTCGTAACGGGTCATTCTCGCACGCCGTCTCACTGAGAGAATCACAGCCGCAACAGGATACGCAAAGTTTATCAGCATCATTACGGGATAAAGAACGCCCCTCGTGTATGTCCTCCCGGAGAAATCTGCGAAGAGGCCCGGAAAAAATCCCGCAACGACAAGCATAATTACATTGAAGACAAAAGGAAATGCAGCGAGGAATCTTGCGCGTTTAGACTTCATCATCTCGGAACGCTGGTAAAACTCTATGTACTCAAAGACAAGCCAGCACATTGCGGCAAAAAGCCCGAATGTTATAGCTGCTGCTGTGTAACGTGAAGCGTAATTCTTAGGGATAATTGAGAGGTCAACAAGCACACGTACAATTCCGGCCATGCAGTATAAAATTTGAACGAACAATAAGCGGCTCCAGACTATTCGCGCCTCTGTCTGATCTGAAGAATTTTGCTGACGGTTTAACAATATGACAACGACAATAGCGCATACTATATGAGCCTCAATCTTGAAGAATGAATATCCTGCATTTGAGAAAACGGCGGCGGTTTCATTCCAGATAGATGAAATTAATTCTGTAAACGGCAAAATTTTACGCCCCTTCTTATTCTGAGATTCTGAGAATTATATTACGAAAACGAATCGCGATGAAAGGTTGAATAACATTACGCCGAAAATATAATAAACTTTCACAAATCATTCACGGAGAAAAAATTATGAGGATAGCACACAACATACTTGCGCTTAATGCTTTTAACTCACTAGCACAAACAGGAACAGCACTTCAGGAGACAATACGCGCACTTTCAACGGGACTCCGCATAAATTCGGCTTCAGATGACGCGGCCGGATTCGCCGTGAGTGAGAAGATGCGCTCACAGATTCGCGGGCTTGATGTTGCACTGCTAAATTCACAGGACGGAATATTATTATTGCAGACGGCTGAAGGTGCATTGAGTCAGACAAATGACATGCTTCAACGAATGCGGGACTTGTCGATTCAGGCAAGCAATGACTCTCTTACGTCAAACGACAGGCAGTATATACAGCTTGAGATTGACCAGCTCAAAGACGAGATAAACAGAATCGCAGGGACGACTCAATTCAACAAGAAGAGAATCCTTGACGGGTCATCGGGTGCGTTGTGGGCTTCGAGTGCTTCGGGAGTGAGGGCGGTAATTAACGGCAGCTTGACGAGGACGGACAATTTCGGGCAGAAGGTCAGCGCAGAGGGAAATTACAGGATAGAAGTTACAGCGGATCCGGGAGAAGCACAGGTGCAGAAGAGCAATATATTCGACATACAAGCGTTGAACAGGATTATCGGCTACACTAAGGAAGTACACGAGATATGTATCAATGACGGCACAGACAATGCGGGAGCGATTTCGGGTGAAGGCTGGTCATTCAGCAACAACCTTCTCAACATAACAGCGAGCGGAAAATATTACATTGTCGGCAAACTTGATGACGCTGGAAACTCAATATCAACAATAAACGGAATCAGAGTAGCGGAGGGAGTGAAGGCAGAAATTTTCCTCAGGGACATAAATATTACTGCAAACAGTTACGGTCTTAACATGACGGGTGCGGAGGTTGATTTATACCTTGATCCGGGGAAGAACGGCAACAGCAACATCATCAAGGGCGGCAACGGCGGACACTGCTCGGCTGTTGAAGTTCCGCAAGGCGCAAAACTCACAATAACGAGCATCAACGGAGATTATGACACTTCCGGGACCCTTGAGGTTACCGGGACTGTTCACGGAGCGGGTATAGGCGGCTCATGTTATGGGATTGCTGACGCTGGAGACATAACAATTTTGGGCGGAACGATTATCGCTCAGGGCGGTGAACTCGCAGCAGGAATCGGAGGCGGCTCGATGGGAGGTGCGTGGGGAGGCAACAGCGGGAACATCACAATATACGGCGGCAATGTTACAGCAACGGGCGGACTCGGCGGTGCAGGAATCGGAAGCGGGTCAAATCCTTTTCAGGGTACAATGAGCAGCGCAACAGGAAACATAATCATAGCAGGAGGAACTGTAACAGCAACGGGCGGACCGGGACAATACGCCACGAATCCCGATCCTTCTCACACGGGCGAAATCGGACAGGGCGCGGGGATTGGCGGAGGCGGCGGATTTTCGTCAGCAGGAATGACGATAACAATTGACTCTTCAGCAACGCTCACTTCATCAGGCTACGCGGGTATAGGCTCAGGAGAATTTACAGATGATGACACGACATATGCATCGCAGTCCGTAATACCTCCTTCAGCGCGTGAAATTCCTGATTTGCCGCTTTATGACAAGCCCATATACGAGGAAATTCACACACTCGCAGACATAAAGCAGTTCTACAACTCTGAAGGCGTATTCCTCGCTGAAACTCCCAAAACGATAACGATAACTCAGGGCGACGGACAAACTGCAAGCATTACCCTTTACGCAAGCGACTCAATTTATGACGTTGCGGAGAAAATCAATAACGTAATCGCAAACACATTCGGCCATGTTCAATATACAGACAACCCCGCGAAATTCTGCACAATTTCTGACGGCACAGAAGGAACATCAGAGTCAATTTTTGAGACAAAGCCAATCTATGAATAATGAATATGACCCTGTATATG
This sequence comes from uncultured Fretibacterium sp., assembly GCA_946183145.1. GTDB lineage: Bacteria > Synergistota > Synergistia > Synergistales > Aminobacteriaceae > JAFUXM01. The sequence goes on from CAMGZM010000020.1 coordinate 12,479, forward strand.
ACGACAAAGGAAACGTAACAGGATATACCCCGCGCAAAATCGGCAATAATGTTTTTGCGACTATGCTCGTGCGTTCGGCCATGCCCGGGAAAAATGGCGAGATTAGTTTTTCCGGCGATGAAGAAATTTTGCGTGCTTTAGGACTCAATACCATTCGTGAATCTTCTGAGACTAAATTCACGGCCTCGATTTATGACGCTCATTCGGGAAAAGTAATATTATCCGGCGAAAAAATGACGGGCAATGTTATTCATGACGCATTGACGGGAGTCGATATTGAGTTCTCAGACATGGCCGGGATAAAATCATCGTGGGATGAAAACTCAAAGCGATTCATTTTCACGGGCGGCGAAAAGTATACAGCTCTAATTCACCTCAAGGACAACGGCATAACTTTTCACACGGGCGCGAACATGGGCAAGGATTTCTCAATACAGCTCGGCGATATGTCATGCAGTGCTTTAGGGATTAACGGCGTAAATGTCTCAACTAGAGAGTCAGCCTCAAGAAGCATAAGCACAATTGACTGCGCAATAACACGAGTCTCATCTCAGCGGGCGAAAATCGGCGCATACATCAACGGCCTCGAACACACAATGACAAACTTAACCACAACAACCGCGAATCTCACGGAAGCAGAGTCAAGAATACGTGATACAGACATGGCGCAAACGATGATGGATTTCGTGAAGCTCCAGATTCTGAATCAGTCAGGAACTTCAATGCTTGCTCAGGCGAATCAGATTCCCCAGTCCGTTATGAGCCTCTTCAATTAAACGAAACCAGACGCAGAAATTTTACTGTCCTCCTCAGAATCTCAGGGGAGGGACTCTTTTCCTTTTTTCTTGACACACCTGCCATAATATAATCATCACACAAACAAAGGAGACAATTTTCATCATGCTTAAAGATTTAGGCTCACTGCCTGCTGTGTTTCCTATGCCCGTTTTGATGGTTGCGACTTACGGCGAGGACGGAAAAATTGACATCATGAACGTAGCTTGGGGTGGCATCTGCGGAATGGATAAAATAGCCCTCAACCTTGCCGCAGAACGCAAGACACTCAAGAACATCCTCGCGAAAAAAGCATTCACAGTAGCACTTGCTGATGAAGCGCACGTGAAAGAAGCAGACTTTCTCGGCACAGCTTCCGGCAATGTCATGGCCGACAAATTTGAGCGCACTGGACTTCACGCTCACAAAAGCGCACACGTTGACGCGCCCGTAATTGAAGAGTTCCCCCTTACGATGGAATGCAAACTTGAGGAAGTACGCGACTGTTTCGGCGAACAGAGAGTCGTAGGTACAATCGTTAATGTACTCGCTGAAGAAAGAGTCCTCGATGAGAAGGGCAAAGTTGACGCAGGGAAATTGAACGCGATTATGTTTGACCAGTTCAGGAACACTTATTACACCGCCGGAAAAGAAATCGCAAAAGCCTGGCGAGTCGGCGCGGAATTAATGAAGAAGTAACGATGACAAAAATTTTCTCCCTTCAGAAAACGGAGGGGGAATTTTTTTTATGCAGTTGTTTTTCTGATTGAATGCAAAAGTTTTTTGGGTATAATTCCTTTTTGTTCAGATTTTTTTTCCACAACTTAACATTATTTCATTAGGATCGGAGGTGAGTATTTCATGGCGGAGAACTCCACAATCGCTGAGATAAAAGCTGCTGAGACTCAAGCCGCTAATGCTGTTCAGAAAGCAAAGGAGGACGCTGCGAAAAAACTTAACCGCGCAACTTCTGACGCAGAAAATTCCCTCAAGGAAGCAAGGCAGAACGCCGCCCGGCAATTCCGCGACAAGATTCGCAGGGCAGAAGAGGCAGCCGAGACAAAAGCAAAGGCTATACTCGCGAAACGTGAATCAGATGCAAAGGCTTTCTACGAGAAACACAAAGGCAAAGTACCGGCAGCTGCTTCATTCATAATGGAAGAGGTGATGAAAAAATATGGGAGTAGCCAGGCTTAAGAAAGCAGAGCTGTATTATCACAAATCCATTCATGAACAGATTGCGGCAGCACTTCAGGAGACGGGATCATGTCAGATAATCTCATCATCAGAAGAAAATCATTCTCGCCCGGCAGGAGTCGAGGCTCTGATTTCCGCGACTGATGAAAGACTTTCGGACATCCGTTACCTTACGAGGACTCTTACGCCTCATTATGTCGATCCTGTTCCGGCACTCGACAGAATGTTAGGTGAACGCCCTGAAGTTACGATGACGGAGCTTGAAGAGCTTGCGGCGAAAACGGACTTGAAAGCGGTTTGCGATAAGACACGCGCAGTTGAACGCGAGACAGGGGACAACAGGCAGAAACTCTCAGACGCAAGAAACACTGCGTTGATTTTGTCATCGCTTGAATTTTTCCCTTATCCCCTCTCGGCAATAACGGAAGGCACAAAGACATTAACCGGCGTAATCGGAACAGTAAAGCCCGGAAATGTCAGCGGCTTCAAGGCTGCACTCGGCGATTTCTCAAAGTACAAGGACGACTCAGAGTTAATCATCGCTCCTTATGACGAGAAAACGCAGGATATTTACGCGGCTTTGATTTACTCGCGCAGTATTGAGGCTGAAATTCGTGAAGTCTGCGCGAAACATGGATTTTCACCCGTTGAAGTCCCAGCCACATTGACGGGAACGGCTGAAGAGGAGAAAGAGAGATTTGCGGGCATGATCTCCGCGCTTGAGGCAAAAGAGGCAGAGCTTGACGAGCGACTCAACGCCCTTGCAGAAGAGAATGTGCCGACAGTGCAGAAACTCTCAGACTACTACAACAGCCTTTCAGCGCGCTACAACGGTACGGCCATGAGCGACGAGACCGACTCGGTAATGCTGACACGCTTCTGGCTTCCTGCGAAAAGTGCTGACGACATACGCGCAAAGATTGAGGCCATTAGCACGGACGTTGAGTTAGTGTTGTCTGACCCTGCGCCCGATGAAGAGCCGCCATCACTTTTGACGAACGGAAACACGGTACGTCCCTTCAACATTCTGACGGAGCTTTACTCCTCGCCGAAATACAGAGGGATTGACCCGACTCCGCTTCTTGCGCCGTTCTTCTGGATATTTTTCGGAATGTGCTTAGGCGACGCGGGCTACGGAATTGTTGTTTTCGGCTTGATTCTGTTCGTCTTCAAGAAGTACAAGAAGATTGCACCGGGCGTTAAGGATTTCATAACGCTGTTTTTGTTCTGCTCGGTCTCAACATTCATTTACGGCGTAATTTCCGGCTCATTTTTCGGGAATTTCATTGACGCATTTTTGCCCCCGTTAATCCCTATGAAGAATGCGTTAATGCTTGTTGACCCGATGACGAATCCCATGCAGGTTTTGGGAATCTCGCTGTTATTGGGAGTAATTCACCTGATGTTCGGGCTTCTCGTTGCGGCGTATGACATGCTGAGGAACGGAGAAATTATTGACGCAATCGGCGACAAAATATCGTGGTTCTTCTTCATTGTCGGACTCTGCTTATACGGTGTGGGACTCGGCGGTATGCTGCCTCCTCACTTTGTGCAGATTGGCGGAGCGATGGCGATAATCGGAGCTGTGATAATTTTCATTTACGCAGGAAAGGGAGAGCCTAATTACGCAAAGAAAGTCATAAACGGATTCTTAGCGTTATACGGCTCAACGTCATATCTTGGGGATATTCTCAGCTACAGCAGATTGTTAGCACTGGGATTCGGCTCGGCGGTCATCGGAATGGTAATTAACCTTCTGGGCGGACTCGCGGCTGAGATTCCGTATGTCGGCTGGCTCGTGGCTATCACCGTAGTAATCGGCGGGCATATCTTCAGCATTGCGATAAACATACTCGGCTCATTCGTTCACCCGTTAAGGCTTCAGTATGTTGAATTTTTCGGAAAGTTTTACAGCGGAGGCGGCGAACCCTTCACCCCTCTGACGCTCTCACAGGAATACGTAAACGTAAGGGCGTAAATCAGTAACAAAATATTTATTCACGAAAGGAACGTGTAAATCATCATGGAACATCTTGGACTTTCACTCGCGCTGTTCGGGGCGGCACTTGCGGCGGCTCTTGCAGGAATCGGATCAGCAATCGGAATCGGTGTAGCAGGCGGAGCAGCAGCAGGCGTAATGACCGAAGACCCCAACAAATTCGGCTCATGCTTAATCCTTCAGGCACTTCCCGGAACGCAGGGTATTTATGGATTGCTCATTGCATTCTTTGTCCTTAACAAGCTCGGTCTTCTCGGCGGAGCTGGCGCGGTTGCTCTCACGTGGAATCAGGGACTCCAGATTCTTGCGTCATGCCTTCCGATAGCGGTTGTCGGCTGGTACTCGGCAATCTGGCAGGGCAAAACGTCAGCGGCATCGATTCAGATGATCGGCAAGAAGCCTGAAGCGATGGGAAAAGCAATAATCCTCCCCGCAATGGTCGAGACATACGCCGTTCTTGCGCTTCTTACGAGTATATTAATGCTCATGGGAGTACAGGTAGGCTAATCGGGCAGGTGTTGAAGAATGGCACTTGCAGACATCAAAGCAAAAATCAAAGCAGAATCACAGGCGCAAATAAAAGCATTAGAGGCGGAGAATGACGCGAAAGTCCGCGAGATAAGCCGCAAAGTAAACGCCGAAATCAAAGAAGTTCAAGACTCATACGCAGCAAGACTCGGACGTGAAGAGCCTGAAGTTTTGAGACGGCGCGAGATAGTAGCAGAGCTTGACGCAAAGCGCGTTGACTTGGGAGTCCGTCAGCAGCTGATGACAGAAGCATTTGACGCGGCACTGGCTCAGATGACAGCGATGGCACCGGACAAGTGCTTGAAGTTTGCGGACAAGTTGCTTTCTCAGGCTGTTGTAACGGGGAATGAGGTTGTCTTTGTCGGAAAGAACGAGAAGAATTTAGACCAGAGATGGCTTGACGGCTACAACGCTTCCCATAATACAAAGCTGACTCTTTCGGGCGAGAGGCTGCCGATTTCGGGCGGATTCGTTCTCAGGAATGACAGAATAGATACAAATTGTTCGTGGGAAATGCTCATTGCTGACTCCCGCTCTGACATTGAGACCGAAGTTGTGAAGCGGTTGTTTGTGGGTTAAAAGGGGGGTGCAGGCTGTGAGTTACGTATACACCGTAGCACGTTTGCGGGGTATGGAAAATCACATACTGGACACGGCATTTTTCGCGCGGCTCATGGACAGCTCCGGCATTGATGACGCATTGAAGGCACTCGGCGAAACGTCATACTCGCAGTGGATTTCGGGAAATGAGAATTTCGACAAGGCTATAGATTCGGAAATGCTTGCGACATGCAAAGAGCTTGAATCGTTTGTGCCTGACAAAGAATTGATTGACATTTTCAGAATCCCTTACGATTTCCACAACGTGAAAGTTTTGCTCAAAGGGTTATTCAAAGTCAGAGGCGGTGAAGCAGAGGGACGGCGTTACGATTTGCTGTCGAGACTCGGAACGATTGACACAGAGGAATTGAAGACGGCTATTGAGACGGAGGAATACGGATTTTTGCCTTACGGACTCACGGATTTGATTCCGCAGTGCTGGCAGTTGTGGGACTCGTCAAAGAATCCGCAGGCCGTCGAGCTGTTAATAGATCACGCTATGTTCCGGGCAATGCTGAATGTTGCTGAAGGACTCAAAATGCCCGCCGTGATTCACTGGGTCAAATCACGAATCGACGCTGAAAACTTACGGAGCGCAGTACGTCTCGCACGAATCAAATACGACAGCGCAAAAGCCTTGCCGTTCTTCCACGAGGGCGGAACGATTCGGCCTGATGACATGGCCAGACTCCTCAATGAGCCTCAAGAGACTTGGAGTCGTTTGCTGTCTCACACTGACATCGGCGCGGTGCTCGGAGCTTTGCAGGATTCCGGCGACATTAAGGCTTCACTGTCTGACGTGTCGAAATCGCTCGATGACTATTTGATTCGGGTGCTTGAGAACGCGAAATACTCAATGGATGCCCCGGAGAATGTCCTTCTCTACCTTCTCACAAAGGAAGCTGAAACACGAAACATGCGGGTAGCTCTTGTGTGCATTTCAGGAGGGCTTGACCGCGAATTTGGGAGGAGGCTTCTCAGCAATGGCAGATAACAAACCTATGGCGGCAATCGGAAGCTACGAGATGACGTTACCGTTTCAGGCTGTCGGAGTGAAAAGCGTTGTATTGACTCCTGAGACTCGCGGGACATTTGAGTCAACGCTTGAGAAATTAGCGGCGGAAGATTACGCGGTCGTGTTCATACAGGAAGATTTGTTTGTTGAGTTCACCGAAAAAGTCGAGGAAGTCAACGATAAGTATCATACCAGCGTTTTGCCTGTACCCGGCCCATCAGGAGCAACGGGCGCGGGGCTTGCGTCAATTCGCGGCAGTGTCGAAAAGGCCGTTGGTATGGATATATTTGCGGAAAGATAATAAAAACGGAGGCAGGAGATAAAGAAAATGCCTGAGAAAAAAGAAGTTAAAGGAGTAATAGAGAGGATCTCCGGCTCTCTTGTAATCGCGGGCGGCATGGAGGGCGCAAGTATGCAGGACGTTGTGCATATCGGCGAACTCGGACTCGTCGGCGAAATACTTGAGGTAAACGGCGACAAAGCGTCAATCCAGGTATACGAGGAAACATCCGGCTTGAAGCCCGGCGAGCCTGTCGTGTCAATGGGAGAACCTTTGAGCGTTGAATTAGGGCCGGGGATTATTGAGCAGTTCTACGACGGAATACAGAGACCGCTTGAACTCATCGAGAAGGCCGCAAAGAGTCCCTACATTTCGAGAGGAATCAGCGTGCCTGCGATTGACCGTAACAAGAAGTGGGACTTTACCCCGAAAGTGAAAGCCGGCGATGAAGTTATACCGGGCGACATTCTCGGAACAGTTCAGGAGACCGTAGTTGTTGAACATAGAATCATGGTTCCTTACGGCGTTAAGGGAAAAGTCGCAAAGATTGAGAAGGGCGAACATACAGTTGAAGACGTTATAGCGGTGATTGATGACAACGGCACAAAGCATGAAGTGAAGATGTTACAGCGTTGGCCGGTCAGAAAGCCCCGCCCCGTCAAAACAAGACTCGCTCCGAACGTGCCAATGACGACAGGACAGAGAGTCGTTGACGCATTCTTCCCCGTTGCGCTCGGAGGGACTGCATGTGTTCCCGGGCCTTTCGGATCAGGGAAGACTGTTATTCAGCACCAGTTCGCGAAATGGGCGCAGGCTCAAATAGTTGTTTACGTCGGCTGCGGTGAACGTGGCAACGAGATGACAGACGTTCTTCTTGAGTTCCCGGAGCTTGATGACCCGCAGACAGGCCAGCCCTTGATGAAGCGTACGACACTCATAGCAAACACATCAAACATGCCCGTTGCAGCGCGTGAAGCCAGCGTTTACACAGCAATAACGCTCGCTGAATATTATCGTGATATGGGCTATTCTGTGGCACTCATGGCCGACTCGACAAGCCGATGGGCAGAAGCTCTCCGCGAAATGTCAGGACGACTTGAGGAAATGCCCGGTGAAGAAGGTTACCCCGCATATTTGGGTACTCGCCTTGCGTCATTCTACGAGAGGGCCGGACGCTGTATCGTAAACGGCAAAGAAGGCCGCGAGGGTTCAATCACCGTCATCGGAGCTGTATCACCTCCCGGCGGAGACCTTTCAGAACCCGTAACACAGAACACATTGCGAGTCACAAAAGTTTTCTGGGGACTTGACGCGAATTTGGCATATCAGAGGCACTTCCCCGCAATTAACTGGCTCAACAGCTACTCACTTTACACAGAGAGATTAGATCCTTACTGGGATGAAAAATTTGATGACCAGTGGAGCGGACTCCGTGTTGAAGCAATGAGCCTTCTTGAGCAGGAATCACAGCTTAACGAAATAGTGAGGCTCGTGGGAATTGACGCATTATCACGCGATGAACGCATGGTAATGGAAACAGCAAAGTCATTACGTGAAGACTTCTTACATCAGAATGCGTTTCACGAGATTGATACGTATGCTTCAATGGAAAAACAGTTCAAAATGCTGAAAACTATTGTTGCGTTCCATCATGCCGGACTTGACGCACTCCACAAAGGCGCGCCTATGAACAAATTATTCAACCTTCCTGTTCGTGAGCAGATTGCGAGAATGCGTTACCTTGAGGAGAAAGACATCGGCCAGATTGACAAGCTCGACGACACAATCAAGGAGCAGATCAGCGGAATAATCCCTGTCGGAGGTGATAACAATGCTGCCTAGAGAGTATCGCACAATATCGAGCATTTCCGGCCCGTTAATGATGGTCGAGAAAACTGCGGACGTTATGTATGATGAGCTTGTTGAAATCACGCTGGCAAACGGCGACAAGAGACGCGGCAGAGTTCTTGAAATCGAAAGCGACAGGGCATTAGTTCAGGTTTTCGAGGGCACAACAGGAATCGAGAATGACGACACGAAAGTACGTTTTCTCGGAAGAGTCTTAACGCTTCCCGTATCACGCGATATGTTAGGGAGAGTCTTCAACGGACGCGGCGAACCCATTGACGGCGGAGCGCAGTTAATCCCCGAACAGAATCTCGACATTAACGGAATGCCCATGAACCCGTTTTCCCGCGATTATCCTTCAGAGTTCATACAGACGGGAATTTCTACAATCGACGGCCTTAACCCGATGGTAAGAGGTCAGAAGCTGCCGATTTTCTCAGCGTCAGGACTTCCCCATAACAGAATGGCGGCGCAGATCGCGCGTCAGGCTACAGTCATAAGCGGCCATGAAGATTTTGCGGTTGTCTTTGCGGCGATGGGCATAACGTTTGAGGAAGCATCATTCTTCATGGAGGACTTCAGGAGAACGGGAGCATTACAGCGCACAGTGCTTTACATCAACCTTGCTGATGACCCCGCAATCGAACGTATTTCGACGCCGCGTATCGCTTTGACGGCTGCCGAGTATCTCGCGTTTGAATGCAACATGCACGTTGTCGTAATTCTCACGGACTTAACGAACTACTGCGAGGCTTTGCGCGAAATTTCAGCGGCAAGAAAAGAAGTCCCAGGCAGAAGAGGCTACCCGGGCTATCTTTACACAGACCTTGCGACAATGTACGAACGCGCCGGAAGACTCAAGGGCAAATCAGGAAGTATCACGCAGATTCCCATTCTCACAATGCCTGAAGACGACAAGACACACCCAATCCCCGACCTTACCGGCTACATCACGGAGGGACAAATCATCCTTAGCAGGAGTCTTCACAGACAGGGAATTTACCCGCCTGTTGACGTAATGCCGTCCCTTTCGCGTTTGAAGGACAAAGGAATCGGGCGCGACAAAACGAGGGAAGATCACGCAGACTTGATGAACCAGCTTTTTGCGGCCTATGCACGCGGAAAAGAGGCAAAAGAGTTAGCGGTCATTCTCGGCGAGGGTGCGTTGTCGGACGAGGATAAAGCGTTTGCGAAATTCTCAACAGTCTTTGAGGATAAATATGTTCGTCAGGGCGAGTACGAGAACAGGACAATCAAAGAGACTCTCGAACTCGGCTGGGACTTGCTGACAATGATTCCTGTCAAAGAGCTGAAGAGAATCCGCGACGCTTACATCGAGAAGTATTTGAACCCGCTGCTGAAGGCAAAATCAGAGAAGGGCGAAGCGTAAAGGAGGGCGTTTGACGATGGCACGAATCAACGTCAACCCTAACAGAATGGAATTGTCCCGCCTCAAGAAACGTCTTGCAGTCGCAAAAAGAGGCCACAAGCTCCTCAAAGACAAGCAGGACGCATTAATCAAAGCATTTCTTGAGAAGGCAAAAGCAGGAAAGGAACTCCGCGAGTCAGTCGAAAAAGAGTTAGCCGAATGCTATGGGACGTTTGTACTTTCACGCGCTCAGACAACCCCTGAGATTTTGGAGCAGGCGTTAATTTTTCCCGGCGCAAAGTCAACGCTGTCTGTTGAATGGCATAATGTCATGAGCGTAATGGTTCCTGAGTATGACGTTAAGCAGGAAGGAAACCCCGTAAATTACGGCTTCGTGAATGTCCCGCTGCTGCTTGACGCGGCACTTGAACAGTTCAGCGGAATTATCGTTAAGCTGCTTCACCTTGCGGCGGAAGAGAAAGCGATTCGACTCATGGCCGGAGAAATTGAGCGCACAAGACGCAGAGTCAACGCTCTGGAGTACGTCATGATTCCGAATCTCGCTGAGACAATACGCTACATCAGCATGAAACTTGACGAGCAGGAACGCTCAACATTAAGCCGTCTCATGAAGATAAAGGAAATAGTTTCAGCGTAAAAGAGAAAAATTAATCCCCTCGATGTGAGTCGGGGGGAATTTTTTTTGTGCTGTTACTTTCTAGCGTGCTGTTTATTCTTTTGGTACTGAAGCATATAGCTTGTGGCTCTTATGGACAATGTTATATTTCGGATTCGCCTGCTTTATGAGGCCGGCCATGACTTGCGGGTCATCGGGCAAATGATACGTACATAACGCTAGCTTCGGTGCAAAACATGCGAGAGTCTCCTGCGCTCCTTCAAGCATATTGCGTTCAAAGCCTTCTATGTCGGATTTAATGAAGTCGACGCGGGGAATGTTATTATCTCTCACAAAATCATCAAGCCTCACTGTTTCAACTGCAGATGATAGTTCCTGCTTTCCAGTAGTCTGCTGTAGAAGTGAGTTGCTGCCTGAAATTCCTTCTGTGTTTACAAATAATATTTTACTGCTTGCTTCATCAGACAAACCTTTTTTGACCGGGATAATATTTCCGTTAAGCTCTGCTGTTTTCTGAAGCAAAGCAAATGTGCTGTCTGTCGGCTCAAACGCATAGCATGTAGCACCCCTCACTGACGCATAAGCTGCAAAATCTCCGATCCATGCCCCGGCATCTATCACAATATCTCCCGGCTCAACTGTAACGTTCACTTCCTCATTCACGAGGCCGTAAACCCCTTCGCTGAGCATTCCGTCACAATAATCTACAGTAGCTTCATCGTACTTGTCGCCGAAATAATAATATGAGCAGAATGTATCATCAAATATATTGCTGAGTAACAATCTTTCGTCTGCTTCGCTGAGTTCAGGAAATCTTATGTCCTTTATGTGATATGTCCTGTCTTCCTCGTGCCAGAATATAGCCTTCATACGCTTTGCACGTGCTTTAGCGCAAAAATTAGTTCTGACATGAAACACCTTGGTGAAAACTCTGTCGACATACTGCCGCAATATTTCGCCGCCTGTGTTGATCCCGTTATGAATCCTCCGCATTCTTCCTATGAGTGCTCTGATCACAGCCAAAATATATTACCTCCAGTGAAAATTTTTGAGCATAACAAATTACCCCGCCTCGTTACACACAAAGCAGGGCTGTTACTTCCGTATTTATGATTTATTGATTGTGTTTGTGAATTATTACTGTGAAAGGATTCTAGACAAAGTGATACCGATAACCGATAACCGATAACCGATAACCGATAACCGATAACCGATAACCGAT
>CAMGZM010000021.1 GCA_946183145.1 uncultured Fretibacterium sp.
ACGGGCTTACGGGCTTACGGGCTTACGGGCTTACGGGCTTACGGGCTTACGGGCTGGGCTATTCATGTGCGTAAAATCCCTTCACATATTCGGATTCACCTGACGAGATTTTTTCCTTTGAGCGCAAATTCACACGTGCGGATTCTTATTCCGTACCCGTCAAACCATAAACGCAAGGAAGAATCTCAATATGGACATAAGGAAATCAACATTATCACTTCTCACAGCGTTAATACTTTCAGGAGCGGCATCAGCATTCGGGGATGACGGCTATACTTTCACGCCTCCCCCGCCTCTAAGGATAACTCAAACGGGCTGGAACTCCCTCGGAACAATCACGGTCAGCGCAAACACAGCTTTTGACACATCAAAGAAGCTAGTTGTTACTGTGTCAAGCACAAATGGTTTCACGCTCAAAGCCGGCGGAGCTTCTGAGGGAGTAGCATACCTTCACGCAGCGAACGAGGGCGACTCATCGTCAGCAATAACATTCACGTTCACAGCGGATCAGGTAAACGCGGGAATCTCTCAGCCTGTCGGTGTAATCGTTGATGACTTCAGCACAATGGATGACGGGATATATACAGACGAAATCACATACTCGGTTGAAGTTCAAGACGCTGCAGACTGACACGGGCAGGGAGAATATCCGCATTAACTTTTGACGAAAACGCAGGGGAGGTGATGCCCTTCATCAACAATCGCGCAAAAACGGCGGACTGTCTTTAGTGCAGTTCATGGAAGTACCACATACAAGAAGGAGGTATTATTTATTGCGGTACAAGAAATTATGCTCAATCATAACCACAGGCGCGCTCATTGCTTCAACAGGCGCGGCGGCATTCGGAGCGGACTACAAGACATCAATCAAGCTCGTTCTGTCAGGCGGTCAAGCGTCAACGGCGGATGTATACGATGAGGCATATACCCTCGCGATTCCTGAAGCCCTCACTATCACACAAGATGGATGGAACTCAATCGGATACATGACGGCCAGTTACGGCGGGACAAATGACGGCTTTGACCCCGACAAGAAACTCGTTGTTACTGCGTCAAGCACAACAGGCTTCAATCTCACGGCCAGCGGAATCAGCGACACAATCGGCTACACCGTCAGGACAAGCGCGGGCGACTCGGAAGCGACAACAACATTCGAGTTCACAGCAGCGGAAATCACCAAAGCAGGAACGTCAAAGCCCATCGGAGTCTATGTAGGCAGCTTCTCAGGCAAAAGCAACGCTACGTACTCGGACACGATAACGTACACTGCGAGTGTTGAATCCGCAGTAACGGGAACAGACCTCTCAAAGATTACGGGAGCCTACACAGCGCAGGACGGCGAGACTCTTACGGGGGTAGCAGGAGCAGACGCACACATAACAGTAGCTGCCGGAGCGACCATCACACTGAAGGACGCGGCAATCACCAGCATAACCAATGACAACGAGCACCAATGGGCGGGCATAACCTGCGCGGGCGACGCGACAATCATTCTTGAGGGTACTAACGAGCTCAAGGGCGGCTACGAGGACTACCCCGGCATATACGTACCCCAGGACGCCACACTTACCATCAAGGGCAGCGGCTCACTCACCGCGTCAAGCAATGGCTACGGAGCGGGTATAGGCAGCTGCTTCCAGATTGCATGCGGAAACATCGTTATTGAGGGCGGAAATATCACTGCTACGGGCGGCTCTAGTGCGGCAGGTATCGGCAGCGGCCAAAGTGCTACATGCGGTAACATCACCATAAGCGGCGGAAGTATCACTGCTACAGGCGGCAATAGTGCGGCGGGAATCGGCAGCGGCAGCGGCCAAAGTGCTACATGCGGTAACATCACCATAAGCGGCGGAAGTATCACTGCTACAGGCGGCAATAGTGCGGCAGGTATCGGCGTCGGCAATAGTGCTACATGCGGGGACATCACAATCACGGACGGAGTAACCAGCGTAACAGCCACAAAGGGCAGTGGCGCACCGAACTCCATAGGCGCAGGCAATAACGGCACATGCGGAACAGTAACCATCGGCGGCACAGTCTATTGGGACGGCAGCAGCTACCAGAATGGCGGCGATAGCGTAATCACACAAAGCCCCTACACGTACACACCGACAAACGGATAACACACAGACGAAACCGCAGGGGAGGTGATGCCCTTCATCAACAAACGCGCAAAAACGGCGGACTGTCATTAGTGCAGTTCATGGAAGTATCTCAATACATTAACAGGAGGAATTATTCATGAGGTACAAGAAAGTATCAGCCCTCGTAATCACGGGCGCGCTCATTGCGTCAACAGGCGCGGCGGCATTCGGAGCGGACTACAAGACATCAATAAGGCTCGTTCTGTCAGGCGGCTCAGCGTCAACGGCGGATGTATACGATGAGGCATATACCCTCACGATTCCTGAAGCCCTCACTATCACACAAGAGGGATGGAACTCAATCGGATACATGACGGCCAGTTACGGCGGGACAAATGACGGCTTTGACCCCGACAAGAAACTCGTTGTTACTGCGGCAAGCACAACAGGCTTCAATCTCACGGCAGACGGAATCAGCGACACAATCGACTACACCATCAAGACAAACGAGAGCGACACGGAAGCGACAACGACATTCGAGTTTACGGCGGAAGAAATCAACACATCCGGCGGAACGTCAAAGGGCATCGGAGTCAGCGTAGGCAGCTTCACAGGCAAGAGCAGCGCAACATACACGGACACGATCACGTACACGGTTGAAGTTCAGAGCACGATAACAACCACAACCGTAACATGGTATGCGGACGACATAACCAGTCAGGGCAACGACACATCTTTCAGCAGAGACGGCGTTATCATAACTGCCGGTAACGTAGATTTCTTAAACAAGAGTTTCAATGGCGGCGGAACATTCACGACTACTCTCGGAAACTTCACCAAGATTGAAGTAAGTGCTTCTGGTAACCCTAGCGGCACTGGCTGGTCAGGAGGTACATGGACAGGCACTGCGTCCAACAGCGTAGCGTTCAGTGGGACTATTCGTGGAATTTCAACGATAGTCTTTACGATTGAGCAGTGATGAAGACAGCTCATTTCGCGCTGATACTTGCTGTCGTCCTCACGGCAGTATTGCACTCTGCGCGGGCATTCAGATTCCCGGGTATGACGTTCGTAACAGCCACAAAGGGCGGTAGCGCACCGAACTCCATAGGCGCGGGGGCGGATGGCACCACAAGCGGAACAGTAACCATTGCTGACGAAACAAAAGTAACACAGAACTAACACACAGACGAAACCGCAGGGGAGGTGATGCCCTTCGACAACAAACGCGCAAAAACGGCGGACTGTCATTAGTGCAGTTCATGGAAATATCTCAAACATCAATTAGGAGGAACTATTATTATGCAGTACAAGAAATTTTCTGCGCTCGTAATCATGGGCGCACTCATAGCGGCATTAAGCGCAACAACGGCATTCGCGGCGGATGTCAAGTCAACAAAGCTCACGCTCACACTGAAAGGCGGCGCGGCAGTCGCTAACCCGACATACGATGAGACATACGAACTCACAGTGCCTAGCAGCCTGAGAATCGCCAATGAGGGATGGAACGCACTGGGCAGCATAGCGGTGAAATACAGCGGAAGCAACACAGGATTTGACCCCGCAAAGAAGCTCGTTGTTACGGCAGGCAGCACAAACAGCTTCAAGCTCGTAGCAGAGGGAGGCAGCGGCTCAATCAGCTACTTCCTTGCGACAGGACAGAACGACACATCAGCGACAACATCATTCACGTTCACGGCGGCGCAGATTACGGCGGGTGCTTCACAGGATCTCGGGGTCAACGTAGGGAGCTTCACGGGCGCGTCTGACGGAACATATACGGACGAAATCACGTACACGGTTGCGATTCAGGACGCGGGGACAACGGCATCTGTGTCGGACATGCTCACGAACGGGGCTGTTACTGTTGTGAGTGCTACGGTTAACGGCACCACTGCCACCACTAAAGTATCGGGAACGTTCACGTACAATGGTTCAGCGTTCACAGCAAGCAATGTATCCGGTGCTGACAGCGCAGTAGCTACAATTGATGATAATGATGCTAATACTGTGTATTTCGACTTCATAATAGGAGACACCAAATACACCGTAACCATCGACACGAGCAATAAAACTTACGCTAGCATCTCGACCATTGCTCTGACATCCATAACCGTCAAAGGCACGGAAGTGTTTGGTACGCTGTCGGCAATAGACTAATGAAGGCGTTACTACTCGCGCTGATTCTGGCTCTCACAGCGGCACCTGCGTTTTGTGCGGGCATTCAGATTCCCGGATATGACGTTATTCACTTCAAGGCCGGAAAAATTCAGCAGGATGTTTTCTTCCGCAACCCTTCCGAGAATCCCTGCTGCTTCAGAATGACTCTCACCCTTGCCAGCGGAGTCCCCGTATGGATTGCTGATGATGTGCTTTATCCGGGCGAGGTGTTCACGAAAATCGACCTTGAGCGGGAAATGAAGCCGGGAATTTACCGCAATGCCGTGCTGAAGTATGAATGCTATTCCGTTGATGGACTGTACAAGATGAACGGCGCGGAAATCCGTGTAACATTGCAATTCGAGTAATGAACGCAACACAAAATTTCAAGGAAGAAGGGAGGGAGGAAATATCATGAGAAGAAGAATCATGACGGCGTTAATATTTTCTGTTCTTGCGGTGTTCTTTGCTGTGTCGTCTGAAGCGGCATACACGACAAAACTGACGCTCGTAATCAACAAGTCTGCTCCTGTGAAAGTCAGCGCGGATAAAATTTCTGCTGACGGAACATTTCACGGGACTGTCGACTCTCGCAGAACGTCAACGGATTCACATGGCCGGATAACGTCAGAGACTCATACGCTTTTCACGAACAGGGCGGGAATCATAATGATGTCGGCTGATGTTCGTATCGCGTCAATGTCAGATGACTACAAAGCGTTATCGGGCGAAAAGTTTGCGGAGACTCTGAGCGTTGACTCTGTGATTGAGCTTTACGACTCGGCGTATGACAGCTATACATACTCGCTTGATGTCAAAGGGCTTCCCGAATGGCTGAAAGTTTCAGGCGCGGCAAGAGTCAGTGAGTCAATATCTGTCGGAGTGAGCGAACACCATCACGAATTTGTGATTACAGGGACTCCTGAGCGTGAATATGACACGGCCAATATAGTTTTCACGGCGTTAATATTCGTGTCGGGTGATTATCCTGCAATGCTAGCAATGGCCAGCAAGGACATAAATATTTCTGCCGAATCGATTCCGAAACCGCCTGACGAGATTCCGAAATCGCCGGATATATCGCCTGACGTTGTGCCAAAGTCTGATGATGTAACGCCGGAAGTTATACCGAAATCGCCGGATATATCGCCTGATGTTGTGCCGAAATCTGATGACGTTGCACCGACATCGCAGACCACAATTTACACTGGCAACATTGGTACAAGCACGGGGACTCGGACTCTTGCTGAGGCAGTAAGGGACATGACACCGGAGCAGAAAGCAGCGGTTAAAGTCCTGAAAGTTGACGCAAGCATAACGAGCCTTGAAGGTCTTGAAGAGTTCACGAACCTCGAACGCCTTGACCTGAAGGAAGCACAGAGCCTCGAAACGGTGAATCTCAGCGGCAATTCGTCCGTAAAGAGCGTAGATATTGCCGGAAACATGGCCGTGAAGACTCTGACTCTAACAGGAAGCAGCGTAGAAACTCTTGACGCTTCAGGATGTGAAAGCCTCGCTGAAGTGAACGTTGCCGGATGTGAATCGCTGAAGACTCTTAACGTCAGCAACACGGCGATAACGAGACTTAACGCTGAAGGCTGTACGAGTCTTGAAGTTCTTGACTGTTCGCACTGCAAACTTGCGGATTTGAGTCTTACGGGATGTGAGTCGCTGAATGTTCTTGACTGCAGCTATAACGATCTTCACAGGCTTGATGTGTACATGCTGCTGCGGCTTGACGTTCTGAAGTGCGAGCATCAGATAGTGTACGGCCCGAATATAGGCAGAACGCTTGACATGTCGCAGTATTTCGCGGAAATTTCAGCGTCAGGAAACGAGTCATATGACTCAGGAATCGAGAACGTGATTAATCTCCGGGCGTTTGATTCGTCAGGTCGTGAGATTTCCTCCGATTACGATAAAGATACGGGCATCGCGTCATTCAGTGAAGAGCCTGCAAGAATAACATATGACTACATTACGGGCTTTGAGGGCGTGAATATGGACGTAACAATTTATCCTGCTGACAAGAGCGGCGGC
Organism: uncultured Fretibacterium sp.; assembly: GCA_946183145.1. Classification (GTDB taxonomy): domain Bacteria; phylum Synergistota; class Synergistia; order Synergistales; family Aminobacteriaceae; genus JAFUXM01. The sequence continues at coordinate 6,285 of CAMGZM010000021.1, forward strand.
GGTGAATACGGAGTGCCTAATGAAAGATCCGGGTGCAACGCTGTATCAATCCTGCCATTGTTAGCGGCAATGATGATAATTGTTGCGGGTATAAGACATCTTCACAGACGAATCTGATAACAGCAAAGGGGGCTGAAATATGCCCTCTTTAATTTTTCTATGCGATAATACACAGCCAGTTACAAAAATTTTTGGAGGAATAATACATTTTGGATTTCAACTCATACGGCCTCAGAAAGGAATTATTATCCGCCCTCAAAGAACACGGATTCGACTCACCTATGGATGTTCAAGACAGGGTGCTTTCTGAAGAATGGAACAGCGATTTGATTGTCCGGGCAAAAACAGGCTCAGGAAAAACATTAGCGTTTCTTCTCCCATTAATGCAGGAAATGAAGATAGGCGAGCGAAACCCGCAAATACTAATTCTCGCACCGACTCGCGAACTTGCACAGCAGACAGCAGACGAAGCGGAATTTCTCGGAAAATTTCTCAGAATATCATGCGCTTCACTCGTCGGAGGAATGGACATAGTACCCCAGCTCAAAGCATTACGGCACGGAGCAGCAATCATAGCCGGGACTCCCGGGCGCGTAAGAGATCACATTCAGCGCGGGACTCTGAAGACTGACGAGATTCACAGCGTTGTACTTGACGAGGGCGACTTAATGCTTGATATGGGATTCCGTGAGGAGCTTGAAGCGATTCTTGACGCAGTGCCGCAAGGAAGGCGATGGCTTTTTTCCGCGACAATGCCGCCTGAAGTCCGCGAGCTTGCCGGGAAATATCTTGATGACCCTATAATGCTTGCGGTTGATGACGAGGGAGAACAGCACGTAGATATTACGCACAGGGTTTACAGGATTCCTTCACAGAAAAGATTCGAGGGACTCGTTGATATTCTTTTGTGGGAACACCCTTCAAGGACTCTCGTTTTCTGCCACACGAAAATGGAATCGATAGAAATCGCGCAAAGGTTGCAGGATCATTCATTCAGCGCGGCGGCGTTGCAGGGAGATATGACACAGGGAGAACGCAACGCCGTATTAGCCTCGTTCAAATCGGGGTCAGTTCCGTGCTTAGTCGCAACAAACGTAGCAGCAAGGGGACTCGATATTGAGGGAGTGAGCCACGTGATTCAGCTGGGATTGCCTGATGATAGGGAGACATTCATACACCGTAGCGGTAGAACAGGCCGTGCGGGTCATGAGGGCGTGAATATCGTGCTTCTTTCACCGCCTGAAATCGGAAGATTCCGCGAGATGTTACGGGGGACGAACATCAAAACAGAATGGCTTGATATTCCGGGTATCGAAAAGATTCGCAGCGCATGGAGAGATTCAGCGGAACAGGATATATTTGCCGCGCCGGTTGACTCTGATTTCGGGGAGTGCGTTGAATGGGCCGAAGATTTGATGACGCGTGCAGAGCCGAAAATCATCATCGCAAAACTTCTCGCAGTCCTCAGCACACGCAGCAAAGGTTACGCGCTTGACCGTGAATTACAGCGTGAGCAGGAACGAAGGACAAAGAAGCCCTCACAGCGTCCCAAATCACAATCACAGAAGGCAGCCTCAAAGCCTAAGGGAGCATTCAAGCACTTCAAGAGCAATCAGTCTCAAAATGTCGGCCATGTATTGAACGCTATGTGCCGTGCGCTGAAAGTTGAGCGTTCAGAAGTGGGAGCTATACGGCTCAAGGACAATCACGTTATTGTTGAGTTAATGCCGCTTGCTGTTTCGAGGCTTGAGCAGGGTATAGCGGGATTGTCGAAATTCGGATTATTCCCGGACGAACAGAAAAGAAGACGGAGATAAAAATTTTGCGATTGCAGGCCGTGAATAGCGGTCTGTTTTTTTGCGGTATAATTATTAGCATAAACTTTTCATGAAGCACTTGACAATACCCCCTCTGCCCTTACAGTAAAATATGCCAATGCACAACCCTATTTTTACGCAAAAGGTGGTAAGTATCATGTTCATTCGCAAAAATTTGTACTGGCTTCTAATGGTGTTGCTTGTGCTTTCGTGCATTCGTTCAGGGTGCGGCGGTTCAGGCGGGGACGATGTGAAAATTGACGGCAACAGCGGAACAAATCAAAGCCGGGACATTACACCGACTCCCGAAACACCTACAACACCTCAAACACCTACAAGCCCGGACAATCAATCAACACCGAACAATCCCACAACGCCCGATACACCGACAACAACAACAATCCCATTCACAACGCTTTCAGGAACGTGGAAAGCCTCAAACGCTACAGGTTCAGCGACAGCAAACGGCGCAACTTTCACCATGACAATGAACACAAGCTACGCTAACACTGTAACATTCAGCGGCGTAACATCAGGCGGAACATTGCAGGCTTCATCACAAATTTATTGGGACGCAAGCGGAAACGGAGTCTCACTCACAGATATTCATGACAACTTAGGCAGCTCGCACGAGATGACCTTCCAGAACATAAGCGCAAACACTTGGCAAATGTACCGCGCAAGGAGCAGCGGCAATCCCGAAATCACAACGATAACTTTCACGTCAGCAACTACAGCTACAGTTACTCGCGACGGATATTATGATGAGTACCAGAACGCTCACTATCAGATGACGTACACAATCACAAAGCAGTAAACATTACCCAAATTCACAGCAGGCCGGGTGAAAATGCCCGGTTTTTTTTTATTGTCCCGCACTTGAATTTTATGGTGTATGTAAATAATATATACGCTGTATTAATAAAAGGAGGTATGTTAATGCCTGTTTCAACTGTTATTGCTAAGGTTGATGATGAAGACAAAAGGAATTTCAGCGAGTTCTGCAGCTCTGTGGGACTCAGTGTGTCATCAGCCATCAATATTTTCATAAAGGCAGTACTGCGTGAGAAACGTATACCCTTCATAATTTCGCAGAATGCAGACCCGTTTTATTTCCCTGAAAATCAAGCGTATGTTATGAAATCAGTAAAGGAACTCAGAGAAGGCAAAGGCACACTGCACGAATTAATAGAGCCTGAAGAGTAAAGCAATGGCTGAAAAAATATGGTCAGATGACGCATGGAGAGATTATCTTTACTGGCAGGGTCAGGACAAAAAGACTCTCAAGCGCATTAATGACTTAATCAAAGATATAGAGCGCAACGGATGCCTTGAAGGTATTGGCGAGCCTGAAGCACTGAAAGGAAATTTGCAGGGCGAGTTCAGCAGGAAAATCAACAAGAAAGACCGCCTTGTCTATCACATGGAAGACGGAAGAATTTATATCGCTCATTGCAGAGGACATTACGATAACTGACAGCTATAAATCTTGCATGAAATTACGCTTGAGGTGTTATGATTATTGCATTCCACAAAAATTTTATGAGGGGGAATAATTATGTCATACTTAGGCGAGGAAATCCGCAAATTAGGATTCGGACTCATGCGTCTTCCGAGAGTTGCAGGCTCTGAGGACGTTATAGACATTGAGCAGACGAAACAGATGGTCGATGAATTTCTTGCGGCAGGGTTCACATACTTTGACACGGCTTGGGCATATGCAGGAAGCGAGGAGGCAATACGCAAGGCACTCGTTGAACGTTACCCGCGCGAAAAATTCCAGCTCGCAACAAAAAACGCCGCGTGGATTAACTGCAAGACCCGCGACGACGCAATAGCACAGTACACGGCATCGCTTGAGAGATCCGGGGCGGGATATTTCGATTTCTACCTTCTTCACAATCTCGGCGGCCCAAGGACTCATTTCTTCGAGGATTTCGGACTCTGGGATTACTTCCTGAATGAGCGCGAAAAAGGAAACATTAAGCATTTTGGATTCTCGTTCCATTCTACAGCAGAAGAGCTTGAAGCGATCCTCACAAAGCACCCTGAAGCAGAGTTCGTACAGTTACAGATAAATTATTACGACTGGGATAACAACGCTATACAGTCCCGAAAATGCTACGAGGTCGCCCGCAAGCATGGCAAGCCCGTTGTCATCATGGAGCCGGTGAAAGGCGGAAATCTCGCAACGCCTCCCGAATCAGTCGCAAAAATCTTCAAGGACGCAGAGCCGGAGTCATCATGCGCGTCATGGGCTGTACGTTTCGCCGCTGACCTTGAAGGAGTCATCACAGTTTTGTCGGGAATGTCGAGCATTGAGCAGATGAAGGACAATTTATCGTACATGAAGGACTTTACGCACCTCACGCCCGCACAGAAAGAGATAATACGCAAAGCAACAGAGGAATTATCCCGCATACCTACAATACCGTGCACGACATGCAACTACTGCGCTAAAGTCTGCCCGATGAACATAGGAATATCGCCGTCATTCCACGCCCTTAACGTTTACACTCTCTACAAGAATTATGCCCTTGCCGCCAACAGAATATATTTTGATGTCGTAATGCAGGGACACAAGAAGGCGAATGAGTGCATAAAGTGCGGAAAATGTGAAGCTGCCTGCCCTCAGCACATAGAAATCCGCAAAGAGCTTGAGAGAGTCGCAGAGACATTCAACAAATAGGAAACGTGAAATTTTCCCCTTGTCAGAAAAGGCAGGGGGATTTATTTTTACTGAGCTTTTATTTTCACGAGGAGTTGAAAAAAAATGTATGCAGAAAAATTTTTGTCTCAGGTAATTTCATGGAGAAGGGAAATTCATTCTCACCCCGAATTATCACAGCATGAAGAGAAAACAGCCGCACTTGCCGCAAATGTTCTTGAGGGACTCGGCCTTGAAGTTTCGCGCAACGTCGGCGGATTCGGAGTCGTTGGACTCTTGCGGGGAAATGAGCCGGGAAAAACTGTAGGACTCCGCGCAGATATGGACGCTTTACCCCTCAATGAAGAGACGGGACTCGATTACGCCTCTAAGACTCCCGGAGTTATGCACGCATGCGGACATGACACACACACGGCCATTTTACTTGGCGCGGCTTGTGCATTGAGTGAGATTCGTGAAAAGATTCGGGGCAATGTGAAATTCATCTTTCAGCCTGCGGAAGAAATGAATCCCATCGGAGGCGCGCCGGGAATGATTCGCGACGGCGTTCTTGAGAATCCGAATGTTGACGGTATATTTTCTCTTCATGTGTGGCCTGTTTTTGAGACGGGGAAAATTGCGATTCGTTCAGGCTCATGCATGGCCGCTTCTGACAGGATATATATCACGGTGAACGGAAAGACAGCTCACGGTTCGAGGCCGGATCAGGGAAATGATGCCGTTGTTGCAGCCGCTAACGTCATAACGGGATTGCAGTCTATAATCTCGCGCAGAATTTCACCGCTTGACCCCGCTGTAATCACAATCGCGACGATACACGGAGGCTACAGGTACAATGTTATAGCTGACTGCGTGAAACTTGAAGGCACTGTGCGAACCGTAAACCCCGAAACACAAGCAATAATGCCTGAGCTAATCACCAAAACCGCAAAGGGAATCGCTGAGTCACTCGGCTGTTCGTGCGATGTAGAATACGTGAAAGGTTACCCGCCCTTGACGAACGACTCGAAATTAGCGGGGATTGCGGTTGAGGCAGTGAGGAAAATTTACGGTGAAGAGTCCGTGATTATTGCAGATCAGCCCGAATTAGGCGGGGAAGATTTTGCGTTCTTTGCGCGTGAACGTCCTGCGTTTATGGCGTGGCTTGGTTGCCGTCCGTCAAATATCCCTGCTGATGATTTCCCCAAACTCCACAACAAAACATTCTGCCCCGATGAGAATTGCTTTGCTTACGGAATCGATTATCTTGTTCAGAGCGCACTTGATTTTCTGAATGCTGAGTAACGATATTCATTTGCAGCGTTAGTTTCTGCTATAATCTGTGAAATGTTGTCGCTAATCGGGGTGTAGTAAATCTCTGTTATGAAATCAGTACGGAAAATGAGCTTCATGAAAACATTGTTTCTCTTCTTGTTCGTATTAGGACAGTTTTTAACAGGAGCTTTTGCAATCATGAAGGGGGGGGGCGCGGTGTATCTGCGGCTTCCTTCCATATTCACCACTTAATATTTATATTAATGTGCTTTTACATGGTATGTGGTCTTCATAAGGACAGAAGGAAAAGTTTCGGAATTATAATACCAAGTTTCTGGCTTGTCCACTTTGTAGTTTATACTGTGATAGGTTTTCTGGCTTTTGTTCCTGTATTTGGTATTCGTCTTATCTTCATAAACTTCTTGTATTCCGTTGGTGTGATGATTCTATTCTTCAGTGTATACAGGAATGAAGATCCCAATGCAATAACAGATGTTATAGGGGCTGCTATGATTTGCGCCCTGATTATCATTACAATAAAGCTCATAGTTGAAGTTCAGACTCTCATATCATACTTTGCGGCAGGAGGAGGCGGGCATCCGGGCGTAACCAAATTTGCAGGCGGAGGACTTAATGCGGAGGCATCATTGCTTGCGCTTTATTCTGTATTCGTGATGAAGAAGAAATATGCGCTGCCTGTCTATTTCATGACGCTTCTAATCTCGGCTTTGTACTCAAGCAGAACAGCCTTCATACTTAGTGCGTTGGTGCTGATTTGGTATCTTGTGTTCGTGAAACCCAAAACAGGACGGAGAAATTTGACGTTTCTGCTGCTTATCACTGTTCCTTTTGTTGCAGCTGTCGTGTATTTCATGATGACTTCATCAATTGGGCAGGTATTAATTACACGTTTCCTGAAAACTGGCGATGATGCTGGCTCTATAGGCAGAATCAGAATATGGGAGTATACTGCGGATGTGATTGTCCGATACCCTTTCGGTGTTGGGTGCGGCAATGCAGTAGAGGCGTTAGAGTTGCTGTCCGGTAATACTTTTGGTGAAGGCAATATGCACAATATATTTTTCCAGATAACTTTAGAGCAGGGAATTTTTGTAGGGCTGCCGTTTCTGATAGTCAGTGCTTTGTGGATTCTAAGGCGCGAGATGAAAATACGCTTTCAAGATCCCTTTGGAGTGTTCATGCTGTTATATTTAGTTCAGGGAGCATTGCAGAGCAAAGGCGTTGACGCATGGATGGCAGATATTCTCGGACTCTACTTCATCTCAAGAAAAAGAAACTGGTACGCTGCAGCGCGGTAAAATTTTTGCAGTAAACATGACGAAATTCCCCTGATATTGCGCCGGGGGATTTTATTATACGTTATAATTATCGTGCATTTTACTTTAGAGGAGGTAATTTCTCATGAGCGGCAAGCAGGAAGCATTATTGCAGAAGCGCACACTTTTCGAGAAATTCATACGCGCGATTGAAATTGTCGGCAACAAATTTCCTCATCCTTTCTGGCTGTTTGTGATTCTCTCGGTGATACTTTTCGGGCTTTCGTACTGGCTCGCAGGAACAGAAGTAACATACATGGTGAGCAAGTCCGGGAAAATCACGGAACAGACCGTAGCAGTCTCAAATCTCATCTCATATGAAGCAATACGGACATTTTTCGCGGGGTTCGTGAAAACTTACGTGAATTTTGCGCCTCTGGGATTAATCCTCACAATGATGCTCGGTATCGGACTCGTTGAGCAGACCGGCATGATTTCAGCCTTAATGCGCAAGACTATTCTCGGTGCTCCGCGTGCGCTGGTTACGGCGGTGATTGCTCTTGTCGGAATTAATGCTAATCTCGCTTCAGACGCAGGAATAATTTTCACGCCCGTAATCGCCGGGGCGGTCTTCAAGGCTTTGGGGCGGAATCCTTGGGTAGGAATCGCGGCGGGCTATGCGGCAGGGGCAGGAGGATTCACCGCAAATTTGTTCATCGCAGGAACTGACGCTCTTTTGTCGGGAATAACAGCCTCAGCTATTGAGGGAGTGCCATATATCCCCGAAGGTACTCCGACTCACCCCCTCATCAACTGGTACTTTATGATTGCCGCAACATTCGTGTTGACGTTCCTAACTGTTTACGTAACAGAAAGATACACCGTGAAAATGCTCGGCGACTCTGACACAGGCCATGACGCTGAAGAGCTGAAGAAACACGCCGTAACACCTGAAGAGAATCGCGGACTCTTCTGCGCGTTGATTGCTTTGATTGCGTATGTCGCTCTCATTGTCTGCTACACATACCCGCAAGGCTCATTGTTCAGGAATCCCGCTGACGGTACATTGCTTCCCCGCTCGCCGTTATTGAGCAGTGTTATGCCGCTGTTGTTCGGATTATTCTTTGTTGTCGGAATCGCTTACGGCGTTGGAGCTGGAGTAATCAGAAAGGGCGAGGACGTTCCCAAACTTATGCAGAAGGGATTAATCGGCAGCGTTGGCTTTATGGTTGTGGTATTGCCCGCGTCAATGTTCGTTGAGCTTTTCAGGATGAGCCATTTTGACACTATATTATCCGTAACGGGCGCGGAATTTCTCAAGAGTATGAATCTCGGAGGCATTCCCCTTCTTGTTCTGTTCATAATCCTCGTAACGTTCCTGAATATGTTTATGATAAGCGGGTCTGCGAAATGGTTAATACTTGCGCCGATATTCGTTCCTATGTTCGCGGGAGTCGGATTCTCGCCTGCATTGACTCAGGTAGCATACAGAATTGGAGACTCAACGACAAACATAATTTCCCCTCTGTCGTATTATCTCCCTGTCGTGATAGGTTTGCTTGAACAATACAAGCCGAATGATGATACAGAAGTCGGAATCGGAACAGTAATATCTATGGCTATGCCTTACTCGCTGTTTTACCTTGCGGGCTTCACGGTGTTGTTGATTGTGTGGTACTTGATCGGGCTTCCTTTAGGGCCGGGAGTTTCTGCGGGACTCTAAAAATTTTACGGGCATAAGAAAATCCCCCTGACATTACGCCGGGGGGATTAATTTTTTCCTGAGTCTTTGCGTGATTATTTCTTCCTGTAACGTTTTGCGATGAACATAACGAGAACGATTAATGCTCCTGCTCCTGTGCTGCAACCTGCAAGAAGCATCAGCAGTATTTTCACGATGTATACTGACAGGCTTTTTCCGGCTGACAGCATCATCATTGCGATAAACTGTTTGGGAAGCGTATCAAGTTTCACGCCGAAAAGGTCAGTGATCTCAAGTCCTCCTGTTATCCCGTTCACAATAGGCATTAATCCGAATGAAGCGGATAATGAACCCTCCGCAAAATCTGATTCCTCTGCGTAAAATAGCCTGAGATTGCTTACGCTTGTTCCTACAAGATCATCTGACACCGTAACAACTAATGCGTACCAGCCGTCTTTGTTGACTTTTATTGTGTTGAGCTTTGCCAAAAACTCGCCGCTCTGATCCGCTAAACTCTGTCTCATTGCCTGAGTCGGTTCGCGTGCTTCTGAGGGATTAATCTCCGCGCTTGTGATGAAATTCACTTCACTTCTGTCAATGCTTACGAGATTCGCAAGTCTTTCCCTGAGGTCATCAGTTACTTGTGTTATCGGTGAGACTATTGCGGTTTCAACTTGTTGAGTCTGAGTCTCCCCCCATTCGCATATGAATCCGTACAAAGCCGCGTCAGTATTTGCGGGTACACTGCCCCATTTGCCCGGAGTGCCTAAAGTCTCATCTGAAGCGTAAAAAGCTGATGGAGTGCCGGAATAAGCCGGGCCGTAAATCAGAAGGCGTTCACCTGAGTCCCCGTTCTGTCCGTGTTCTGTGTCCCAGTTCGTGAAGTTCCATGCTGAACCGTCAAGCCACATCCATGCGCCAGAGTCATCTCTTCGTCCTCCGAGCCAATATGCTTCAGCGTCGCTTTCAAGTATTATTGCTGAAATTGCTTCTTGTTCTTCACGAGTCCTTATTGTCGCAAGATGACCGCCGAGTGATTCGCAATATGCCTGCGCGTCCGTCCACGTTAATTTGATGTCATACAACGCGTAACGATGTCCGTTTACTGTAACTTGTCCGCGAACTGCTTCCGATTCAGAATTGTCATCAGGAATTGGCGAGGGATTGTCTCCTGTGTTCGGCGCAGGTGTAACAGGTGTATCCGGCACTGAAGGAGTATCATTCGTTACAGACGCATTGCTGTAAGAAACATTGACGCTCATATTTCCGCCGCCTGTGCTGTAAGTGTATGTTAATGTTGAAGGCAGTGAAGCAAAACGCGCTGTGCCATTCTCATACACTGTAGCTATTGAGTTGCTGCTGCTGTCATAGGCGTAAACATTGACGATATTCGACACATTCCCCGATGTAACGTATGCGGACAAATCAGCCCTGTAAGGATAGCTTGAGTCTCCCGTGCTGTAGATTACAGGAGCGTTGAAGGACTGGTTATCAGCGTTAAATTCCGTAAGAGATGCCCCGCTGAGGTCAAGAACTCTCAAAGCGTTGTTGCTGCAATTAAGATTCTTCAGGGAAGTTAATCCGCTCAAATCAAGCTCCGTAAGATTATTGCTCCAGCAGTGAAGGTACTCAAGCCTTGTGCATCTGCTGAGGTCAATGCTTGAGATTCTGTTTCCGCCGAAATGAAGATGAGTCAATGCCGGGCAGCCCGTAACATCAAGTGCCGTAAGCTGATTCCTGTAACAGTATAATTGCGTCAAATACGGCTTGTTACCGATTATGAGAGTTGAGAGATTCATATCACCGCAGTGAAGCTCCTCAAGTGATGACAGATTGCTTACGTCTAACTGCGTGAGATTGTTCCCGTGAAGTCCGAGCTTTCGCAAAGAAGTACAGCCGTTCACGTTGAGCGAGGCTATATCGTTGCTCATTGCCCATACTTCTGTTAATGCTGTGTTGCGGCTCAAATCAAGCTCCGTGAGTCTGTTCTCCGTGCAGTTAAGGCCGTTGAGTGAAGTGAAAAGCTCAATGCCCTTCAGTGATGATATGTTCATGCTGTTGACGTTGATCTGAGTTACGGCGGAAATTTCTGACTCGCTTAATGCTCCGTTATTGTCCGAGTCGAAATTTGAGCTGATATAGCTTCTGAAGGCTGAGTCCGGGAATTTGGTCGAGTCGATTGCAGTGCCTGAACCCGAAATAGTTACGTCCATTGTCTGATTGTTGTAATCTGTGTAGTATTCGTAGTTGACTTTTTCAGGCCGTGATACAAAACGTGCAATGCCGCTTGCTTCTGTGTATGTTGCTGCAATATGTGCATCGTTGGAGTCGTAAGCATTAATAGCGACAATGTTTGCGAAATTATCCGGGGACATGTACGAGCTGAAATCGAGCATGTAAGGATATGAAGAGTCGCCTGTCTGTGAAACTTTCAGGGGCGTAATGTCCTGTGAATTGCAGTCCAAGCGAGTTAAAGCGGTATTGCTGCTTACGTCAAGTACAGTCAGCTGGTTATTCCGGCAGTCCAAACGAATTAAAGCGGTATTTTTGCTTACATCAAATGTAATCATCTGGTTATTGTGGCAATCCAAATGAGTTAAAGCGATGTTGTGGCTTATGTCAAGTGATGTCAGCCTATTGTAAGAGGAGTACAGCTGTGTTAAAGCGGTATTTTTGCTAACGTCAAGTGCTGTCAGTTGGTTATGTGAGCAGTTCAGATCAATTAAAGCTGTGTTGTTGCTCAGATCAATTGCCGTTAACTGGTTGTTGTGGCAGACCAGACGAGTCAGCCTCACATTGTTGCTCACGTCAAGTGATGTCAGCCTGTTGTTGCTGCAGTCCAGCTGAGTCAGCTTCGTGTTGTTGCTCACGTCCAATTCCGTTAATTTGTTCTCGCCGAAGACAAGCATACGCAAATTGGTGTTTTTGCTTACGTCTAAAGCTGTTATGTCATTAGAGCCAATGTCCAGAGATACCAGAGCGGTGTTATTGCTCACGTCCAACTCTGTTAAATGGGTATAGTTGCACAGCAGCTCCGTCAAAGCGGTGTTTTTGCTAATGTCGAGTGCTGTCAGATTGTTGTTGCCGCAAAGCAAAGTTGTTAGAGCTGTGTTTTTGCTTACGTCAAGTTCTGTCAGCTGATTGCCCCAGCAGTTCAGATATGTCAGAGCCGTGAAATATTCAACACCTCTCAGCGATGATATGCCATTGCCCTGTACGTTTATGCTTGTAACGTTCGCAATCTCAGAAGTGCTTAATACCCCGTCGCCGTCAGTGTCAAAATTCGCTGTGAGATATGACCTGAAATTATCATCCGGGAAATTTGTCGCGCTGATTTCGAGTCCCTCGCCGGAAGATGAAGAGCCTGAAATTGTTACGTCCATAATATTTGTGCTGAAGCCTGTAGCATAGTTGTACGTAACTTTTGCGGGACGTGATGCAAAACGTGCGACTCCGTTTGCGTATGTTGTCGTGATGTCCTCACTGTTTGAGCCGATTCCGTGAACGTCTGAGACATTAGCGAATTGTGGGGATGACATATACGCGCTGAAGTTGAGCTGATACGGATATGATGAGTCGCCTGTGCTTGTGATTGTGAGGGGTGAAACGGTCTGCGATGTACAGTCCAGAGTACTTAAAGCGGTGTTGCTGCTTACGTCAAGCGCCTTGAGCTGATTATTGTTGCAGTACAGTATTGACAAAGCGGTGTTGTTGCTCACGTCAAGGGCTGTAAGCTGGTTATATTGGCAGCGCAGACTTGTCAAAGCGGTGTTGCTGCTCACATCAAGGGCGGTCAGCTGGTTATTGTAACATTGCAGAGCCGTTAAAGCTGTATTTTTGCTCAAGTCAAGGGCTGTCAATTGGTTATTCTGGCATCTCAGCTCGGTTAACGCGGTGTTTTTGCTTATGTCAAGCACCGTCAGCTGATTCCCATAGCATTGAAGGTATTCCAAAGCGGTGAAATGCTCAATGCCTGTCAGGGATGATATGCTCATATCGTTTACATATATGTCTAGAACATCCGCAATCTCTGAGGCACTCAAAATCCCGTCGCCGTCCGTGTCAAAATTCGTGCTGACATATGACCTGAAATTATCATCCGGGAAATTCGCCGCGTTAATTTCAACATCGGCAGAAGAAGAGGCAGTATCCGAAATTGTTACGTCCATTGAGTCGCCTGAACCTGTATGGCCTGTATTGTAGTTGTACGTAACTTTTGCCGGGAGTGCCGCGAACTTTGCGAGTCCATCCGCGTATGTAGTTGTGATGTTTGTGTTGCTGGAATCGATTCCCTGAACATCAGAAACATTTGCGAACTTGTCGGAGGACATATACGAGCTGAAATTGAGCTGATACGGATATGATGAGTCGCCAGTGCCTGTGATTCGTAGAGGTGAAACGGTCTGTGAGTAGCAGCGCAGAGTTGTTAAAGCTGTGTTGTTGCTCACGTCTAGGGCTGTCAGCTGGTTACTGTAGCAATATAGCTCCGTTAAAGCTGTGTTGCTGCTCACGTCTAGGGCTGTCAGCTGGTTATTGTAGCAGTCCAGACGCGTTAAAGCTGTGTTGCTGCTCACGTCTAGTGCTGTCAGCTGGTTACTGTCGCAATATAGCTCCGTTAAAGCTGTGTTGCTGCTCACGTCTAGTGCTGTCAGCTGGTTACTGTCGCAA
>CAMGZM010000022.1 GCA_946183145.1 uncultured Fretibacterium sp.
ATAACCGATAACCGATAACCGATAACCGATAACCGATAACCGATAACCGATTTTACTGACTAATATTATCCTTGTCAAGTCCTTGTGAGATATTTTCATGATTGAGATTATAACATTCAAACGGCGTATAATGTACCGTAAAAAATGTTCACGCAAAAATTTCACGAACCTATAAATCATTCATTAAGACGCAGAATCGGCAAGGCAATATCACAATGGCAAATGATTTCTGAGGGCGACAAAATCCTTGTAGGACTCTCAGGCGGAAAAGACAGCTTGATTCTTCTTCATGCGCTTCACGATTTGCAGAAGAGGAGTCCTGTGCGCTTTTCACTTTCAGCATTCACCGTAAAAATTTCCGGCCTCGAAACTAAACCGCTTGAGGAATATTGCATGACGCAAAATATACCTTACACCGTAGCAGAGCATGACATAATCGGGATAATTCGTGCGAGAAACGAAAAATCACCGTGTTCATTCTGCGCCAACATGAGGCGGGGAATAATCAGCTCTTGGGCTTCAGAAAACGGCTGTAACAAGCTCGCTTTAGGCCACACACTTGACGACGCTGTAGAGACTTTCTTCATGAATCTATTGCATTCGGGGCGGGCGAAAAGTTTTCAGCCGAAATCATTGATGACACGTACAGGCGTTACGGTGATTCGTCCGCTCATACTTTCGACAGAGTCAGCAATTATTGACGAGGTGAAACGATTGGGACTCCCGGTAATATCGAGTCCCTGTCCTTTTGCGGGTCATACGGAACGTCAGCGAATACGAGAATATATAGCGGGATTGAGGAAAGATATTCCAGATTTATACGGTAAAATATTGCACGCGCTCCAAAATTTAACCGAGTCTGAAAGCTGGAAATTATGAGCATAATACCTTCTGACGTAAAAATTACTCCGTGGCTTGAACAGTACAAAGCCTTCAAGGAAGAATATCCCGACGCGCTTTTACTATTCAGGATGGGCGACTTCTACGAAATGTTTTTTGACGACGCAAAGAAGGCTTCATCCGTCCTCAACATCGCGTTGACAGCAAGAGACCCCGAAAAGAAAATCCCGATGGCCGGAATACCTCATCACGCTTTGAACTCATATTTAGCGCGGCTGATTCGTGCGGGACTCAGGGCGGCAATTTGCGAGCAAATAGGCGATCCGTCAGCAAAAGGAATCGTAGAACGAAGAGTCATACGAGTCGTAACACCGGGCACGTACCTCCCTGATGACGAGGCAGGAGAGTCGGCGCATCTCGCTTCTGTATGGCCTGTACGCGGGCGAATCGCTATGGCGTTATTGTCGGTCAACACGGGATTGCTTGAGGCCGGGACGTTAAGCGCAAGGGACGCTGAAGCAATGTTATCGGCATTCACGCCGGGGGAAATCCTTTATCCCTCGAATATAAGCACATTGCCCGATTTCCTGAACGGCTATAACATGCAGCCCGTATCACCTGAGACATTCAAGCCCGAAAACGCGTCAAGAAAACTCAAAACGGTGCTGCACACTTCACGGCTTGAAGGATTCGGAATCAATGACGGCGATTTATGCACCGGGCCTGCGTGGGCGGCTCTGGATTATCTCACTGCGACTCAGTTCAGCTCGCTTAATGACGTTCTCAAACTCGCGCCCCTGATCGTGAAGGACCGTATGAGCCTCGACTCGTCAGCACAGCGAAATTTAGAGCTTATACCCGAAACATCAGGAACAAGCGTATCATTACTGTCATCAATCGACAAATGCAGGACAAGCACAGGACGGCGAACCCTCAAAGACTGGATTTTGCGCCCCCTCATGGACACGAAAGCAATCTCACAGCGTCAGGAATATATAGGCGTATTAGTCTCATCACAGAAAGAATGCTTGCAGCTTCAGGACTATTTATCGTCAACACGGGATATTGAGCGTTCACTCTCACGATTGGCATTAGGCACGGGGAATCCTTTAGACCTCGGCGCAATACGCGACACGCTGCGCATAATCCCGGCGATAAAGTCAATAAGTCTCAACAATCCGCTGAAATCGCTTCAGGAATCACTGCCGGATGTTTCAGAGTTAAGCGAATATTTAGAGTCCGCGCTTGAAGAGAGACTCCCGCGAATATTAGGGAACGGCGACACAATACGCTCATCATTCAGCGTTGAATTGTCATCAATGCGGGAAATTTCACAGAAGGGCGAGGAATGGCTGAAAGAATATCTTGAACGTGAGCGCGAAGCAACAAAGACTCCAAAACTCAAAGCAGGATTCACAAACGCATTCGGTTATTATCTTGAGGCGGGGAAAACGGGACTCACATTTCAGCCGGATTACTTCAGGCAGACTCAGACGCTCGTAAACGCAAAACGTTATGTTACTCCTGAGCTGAAGAATTTTGAGTCGCGAATGAAAAACGCTGAGGCAGAAATCTCACGCATTGAGTCAGAATTGTACCGCTCTGTTATCGGCCATGTACTTGAACACAGCAAAGAGTTACAGCTAACAGCGCGTTTGCTTGGGATTCTCGACTGCACAGCGTCTTCTGCGGAAATTGCGAGGAATGGTAATTATTGCTGCCCTGTCGTTGATGACTCTGACGTGATAGAAATACATTCGGGTCGTCATCCAGTAATCGAACGTGAACTAAAAGACGCGGGATTTGTACCCAATGACGTAAAAATAGACCGTGAAAGCCGCGTAATAATCCTCACAGGGCCGAACATGGCCGGGAAATCAACATGGCTGCGAATGACCGCATTAATCGTGATAATGTCTCAGGCGGGATTGTGGGTTCCTGCTGAGAATGCGAGAGTCGGACTCGTTGACCGCGTTTTTACGAGAATAGGAGCGAGGGACGATCTTGTGAGAGGGTCAAGCACATTCATGATTGAGATGTTAGAGACCGCCAATATCCTGAACAACGTAACAGACAGAAGCCTCATAATTCTTGATGAAGTCGGGCGTGGAACAGCTACATATGACGGAATGAGCATAGCTTGGGCTGTACTGGAATATTTGCAGGGAGCTTCAAGGGCGCGTGTTCTTTTCGCGACTCACTACCACGAACTGACGTGCCTTGAAGAGAGACTGCCGGGCGTGAAGAACTACAGCATGACGGTTTCAGAAGGCAAAGACGGAATAATGTTCCTTCATCAGGTTGTGCCGGGGGCGGCTGGAAGGTCATACGGGATTGAAGTTGCGAGAATTGCGGGGCTTCCTGATGTTGTGCTTAGGCGTGCGTTTGAGCTGTTAGAGATTTTTGAGAATGACGGCCTGAAGGTGAAAGAGATTCCCGCGCCTTTGCCGCAAATCGCATTGAGACGGCAGATAATGCTGTTGTCGCCCGAAAGTGATGCGGTTGTTGAGGAATTAGCAGAGATTGACACGGACAATATTACGCCGATGGAGGCACTGAAGACTCTTCACAGGCTGAAGGAGAAGAGCCGCGAAGCCCGGATGATGTAGCGTTTTGAGCGTCCCTGAATATAAAGTGAGAGTCCCCTAATGCTGCGCGCTCCTTACGGAGTAGGCGTTAAGGGACTCTCTGTGTATTGTGTTGTTTGATTATAGGTTAGCTTTGTTCGTGTTGTGGTTATGGATTAGTTGTAGCTGTTGCTGACTCTATTTTGCCGTTCCATAAAGTAACTTTGAATGCGCCTGTATTTACGCGATCGCCGGCAGCAATATATTCCTCTTCATCTGGAGTCGTGTCCGCATCTACATAATCAGGGTTCTTAATCTGTTCATTATTGTAATTACCGTAGCCCTTGATTTTCGCTAGAGCTGTCTTGATTTCTTCAACTTCACCGTCATTTGAGAAATCTACAGTAACTGCCCATTTCTTACGACCTGTTTCTGCGTCCGATGCTGCTTTGTAGTTGATGTTGCCCGTTTGAAAATCTCTCCACGTAGGCATGTATTCATCAAGCACATTTGCTGTCGTAGCATTGGCAAGCTTACTTGAATCTTCCATGTATTCAGTGTAATACTGTGTGGCAGCACTCTTCATTACTTCTACGTTGTTCGCTATCATTGCCGCTTTTGCTTTTGCTGTCGAACCTGTAACGCTGACTGTCATTGCCGCCGTGAGTGTCGCCAAAATCGCAACGACTATCAACAATTCAACCAATGTGAATCCCTTGCGCGTATTTCTCATGATTTTTTCCTCCTTATGATTTTCTCTTTGTGTTGGTGAATACTTGTTGCTTCCGTACTTCTTCCGTTTTTTGCGCCTATAACCCACAACGCAACCAGAAATTTTTTGCACACAACTAATTCACATAATCCCTTGCCTTTGTGATATAATTGCAATGGACAAAGAATATGTTTCGCACTAATTGTGTGCGTTTCTACTAGCGAAGAAATTATAGCATAAACTTTGTCTTTTTTGTTGTGCATGCACATAAAATTTTCACACGAACAACACGAATATTTTTTGACACATACATTTTTTGACTGTAAAATACTTCCGCAAAAATCCAAAACGCAAAGGAGAATCGCAGAGTCAGTAACACCACGTGTAAAGACGGGGGCTTGGAAAAAAGCCCTTGCTGACTAGCCTAAGTCTTGAAATAGAGACTACGTTACCCGCGAAAATATAGGCATCTGCGGACGTAAATCCTAATTTACAGCTCTGCGGTTTGTGGTTAAACAGTTCTGAGGGGCAGGGACAGTGCTGCAAACATATAAAACCGCGGGATAACATTGGCGAAGGATTATAACTCCAGCGGGCGGAGGTCTGTTTCATGTTAGCAGATATAAAGCCCGCCGCCTTAGGGTGATACAACAATAAAAAAAGGAGGCGCGCTCATCCCTATAGCTAAAGCAAGGGGTATTTGGTGTAATGTTTTTGATGATTAACGCTTTCACATTAACAGCCCTCGCACTACTCTTGCATTCTGAGAATCTCCGGGATGCAGAAATTTTCGGCGCATAAAACGCAATCACAAATTCAGCAAACGATGACGGGGATTCTGAGACAATCACAAAAAGTTTCAGACCCCGTTTTTTGTTGCACAGGAGGAATCGTAATGAACAGAGTAAAAATTTTCGACACAACATTAAGAGACGGAGAACAGTCGCCCGGCTGCAGCATGAATCTCAGCGAGAAAATTGTCATGGCACGACAGCTTGAGAAGCTCGGAGTCGACATCATAGAGGCCGGATTCGCAATCGCTTCACCGATGGACTTCAAGAGCATTCAGGCAATAGCTTCAGCCGCGCCCAACTGCATAATAGCAAGCCTCGCACGCTGCAACACACGCGACATTGATACGGCGTGGGAAGCTGTGAAGGACGCAAAGAAACCACGCATTCACGTTTTCATAGCGACAAGTGATGTTCACATGCAGTACAAGTTACGGATGACACGCGAGCAGGTACTCTCAACAATCACCGAAATGGTTTCATACGCAAAGGCAAAATGTGATGACGTAGAATTTTCCGCCGAGGACGCTTCACGCTCAGACCGGGAATTTTTAGCGCAGGCATTCACGAACGCAATCGCGGCAGGAGCAAACACAATCAACGTCCCCGATACTGTAGGCTATTCGACACCTCAGGAAATGAGCGCGTTAATCACGTACCTGAAAGAACATGTGCAGGGAATCGACTCGGTAGTAATCTCCGTGCACTGCCATAACGATTTGGGGATGGGAGTCGCAAACTCTTTAGCGTGCGTTAAGGCCGGGGCGACTCAGGTTGAATGCACAGTGAACGGGATCGGAGAGCGCGCCGGAAATGCAAGCCTTGAGGAAATAGCGATGGCGATTCGGACTCGTCATGATTATTATGATGCTGACACGGGAATCAATACACGGGAGATTTACAGGTCATGCCGTCTCTTGAGCAACATAATCGGAGTCGCGATTTCACCAACAAAGCCCATTGTCGGAGCAAACGCATTCGCACACGAGGCCGGAATCCATCAGCATGGCATGATAACGAACGCTCAGACCTACGAGATCATGAACCCGGACGAAATCGGAGTCCCTCACAGGGCGTTAGTGCTCGGCAAACATTCAGGAAAGCACGCAATCCGGGACAGGCTCGAAGCTATGGGATATGAGATTTCTGACGAGGATCTTGAAGACATATTCACGAGATTCAAGAAACTTGCTGACGAGAAGAAGACAATCACAAGCTCAGACCTTGAAGCACTGACCCTTCACCGCTCAAGAATCACACGCCCGGAAGGCAGCACCGCTTCAACATGCAGGCTCATAAGCCACTCGATAACATCAGGCAGCGACATTCCGAAAATCTCCTACGTGAAACTTACGCGGGACAATAACATTCTTGAGGGAGTCGAATACGGCGCGGGGCCTCTTGACGCAGCATTCAAGGCCGTGAACAAAATGCTCGGAGTCGACGCAAGATTAGAGGATTTCAGCGTGAGGGCTGTTACTGAGGGTGAGGACTCAATCGGCGAGGCTGTCGTGAAGATTTCAAGCGCGTCAACGGGTGAGATGTATACAGGCTCAGGGATAAGCACCGACATTGTAGAAGCGTCATTGCAGGCGTATATCAACGGCGTGAATAAAATGTTTGAGGCAGGAGAGTAAAAGAGAGAAAAAGAAAATCCCTCGTCACTACGGCGGGGGAATTTTTTTTGCCGTATAATAGTCAAATCCACAAAAATATAAAAAATTGAGGGGGCATTAACTCAAATGGGAATGACAATGACGCAGAAAATTCTTGCCGACCATGCCGGACTCGATGAAGTTCACGCGGGGCAGCTCATTCAGGCGAAACTTGATCTCGTTCTCGGAAATGACATCACATCACCCGTCGCAATTAACGAGTTCGAGTCAGCGGGCTTCAGCAAAATTTTTGACCCTGAGAAAATCGTTCTCGTTATGGATCACTTTGTGCCGAACAAGGACATAAAATCGGCGACTCAGTGCAAGCAGTGCAGAATGTTCGCGAAAAGATTCGGACTCACTCACTATTACGATGTCGGGACAATGGGAATCGAACACGCACTTTTGCCCGAACAGGGACTCGTAGCTCCGGGCGATGCTGTTATCGGCGCGGACTCCCACACATGCACTTACGGCGCGTTAGGTGCATTTTCGACTGGAGTCGGCTCTACGGACATGGGCGCGGCAATGTCGGCGGGCTATACGTGGTTCAAAGTTCCTTCTGCGATTCGCGTGAACGTTACGGGGAAAAAGCAGCCTTATGTTTCAGGGAAGGACGTAATTTTGACTCTCATCGGGAAAATTGGAGTCGACGGAGCGTTATACAAGTCACTTGAGTTTTCCGGGGACGGACTCAAAGAGCTTACTATGGCCGACAGACTCACAATCTCAAACATGGCAATAGAAGCAGGCGCGAAAAACGGAATTTTCCCGGTAGACACAATCACACGCAAATACATTGAAGGACGTGTGAAACATGACTGGAGCATTTACTACGCTGACAATGACGCGGAATATGACTCAGTAATCGATATGAATCTTGATGAGATTGACTGCACTGTGGCATATCCTCATTTGCCGGAGAACGCTCACCCAGCGCGTGAAGGAAGCGACATCAACATAGACCAGATTGTTATCGGTTCATGCACAAACGGAAAAATTGAGGACATGGAAGCCGCCGCAAAAATCTTCCGGGGGAAACATCTTGCTGACGGCGTGAGAGGCATAATCATTCCCGCGACAATGGCAATTTACCGCGAGTGCATGAAACGGGGATTTACGGATATATTCCTTGACGCTGGCTGTGTAGTCTCGACTCCTACATGCGGGCCGTGCCTGGGCGGTTACATGGGCATTCTTGCGGAGGGCGAACGTTGCGTTTCAACAACAAACCGTAACTTTGTCGGCAGAATGGGACATGTGAAGAGTGAAGTATATCTTGCCTCACCTGCTGTTGCTGCCGCGTCAGGTATAACAGGCCACATTTCACACCCGGAGGAGGTAATGTAATGAGCATTGCACACAAATACGGAGATCACGTAGACACTGACGTAATAATCCCGGCGCGTTATCTTGCAAGCCAGGACGAAAAAGAATTAGCGTCTCACTGCATGGAGGATATAGACTCGAACTTCACGCACAAAGTCAAAGCGGGCGACATCATCGTGGCGGGACTCAATTTCGGGTGCGGTTCATCGCGTGAACATGCCCCTGTCGCGATAAAGGCTTCTGGAATCTCCTGCGTAATCGCGAAAAGTTTTGCACGAATCTTTTACCGCAACGCAATCAATATCGGACTCGCTATTCTCGAATGCCCCGAAGCCGCTGAAGATATTTCTGACGGGGACGAAGTGAGCGTGAATTTTGACACAGGAATTATCACCAACATCACCAAGAACAAAACGTATCACTCTGAGCCTTTCCCGGAATTTATCAGGAAGATGATTGCTGACGGGGGATTAATGGCCTCATTGAAAAAAGCGAATCAGTAACACGTAACAAAAACTCCCTCGTAAAATTCTGCGGGGGAGTCTTCTTTTGCGTTAATCAAGATTGAGAGAGTCTAAAAATTTTTCCGGGTCAGTCCATTTCCCTGCGTGAGGGTCATACGTGCAGTACCACGCCTTAGAGTCGAGGCTCATACCGTTAGAGTCCGGGCGGCAGTCGTGGCAGCAGTAACGGAACTCGCATTCACGGCATGAGGGAATAGCGTCTTTGTTCATGGCCGTGATTGTGGAATTGATGATGTCATTGAGGTGATGGCCGCGCAAATTTCCGTGAGAGATTCTCCGCTCCATTACACATGGGTAAACGGTCAAATCTGAGGCGAAATACAATCTCCGTGAAAAACAGTTATGACCGCTTATGCACCTTTTCACGAATCCTTTTGTGATTCTGCGCTGAAAACTTTTCTTTGTGATGAGTCTTTTGCGGGCTAATTCCCTCGTCAAAAGTGAGGCTGAAGCACGCCCGGTGAGTCTCACGACATCTTTAACGGTGCTTAATGTGTACAAGTCCGTATTCTTTTCGCCGATTTCGACTCCTTTCATCAATACATTTTTGACGGCATAAGGAATATTATTGCGCTGTAATTTCTGTATTGCCCCGTTCGTTTTCTCCCATGAGCCTTTTTGCTGTGTAACTTTGTCATGTTCTCCGGCCATGTAGGAATACAACGAGAGCGCGACTCTTATTCCGTGTTGCCTGAAATAATCCGTCATGCTGTCAGTGAGTAATGTGCCGTTCGTGAAAATCTCTTTGTAGTCAAATTTACCGTCAAGATAATCAAGATACCGTGTCAATTCATCACCGAGCGTTAAAGGCTCGCCGCCGATGATTTGAATCTTCCTCACGCCGAATGACACAAGCTCATCAATCACATAACAGAAATCATCATAGGGCATGACTTTTCCGCAATGACTCTCGGACTCGTTGTAACAGTGCAAACATTTCAGGTTGCAGATGTCAGTAACTTCTACCCACACGAAATCGATAACGGGATTTTCCCGGAGGTCTGATATTTCGTGAGGCTGTGTATGTTCGTGCGTCAACAAATGAAGCTCAGTGAGTCGGTCTAAATATTCGCGTTCGTTCTGAGTGAGCGTGAGAGATTCATTGCCGGGAATTTTGAGGATTAACTCTTTTGCGTCTTTGCTGACGTGTACGAGTCTTCCGTTATTGAAGTCGTAGAATGCACCGTTGATTTTCCCTTCGACAAAGTAGACGTTATCATTCAAGTACCACAAATTTTTTCACCCTTTCAACAAAAAAGGCCGCCCGCATTGGACAGCCTGCAATCATCTACGTATATGGCCAGCAGTCAAAATCATTCTCTGTAGGGTCGCAATCAGGCTCACATATTCCGCCGTAATCAGGGTTGCAAGGATCAGGCTCACAGTCTGACGCAGAAATGATTCCACCGTCTGAAAATTCTTCGTAACTCAGCATGTTTCTTCACCTCCTTTAACTGCCTCGCACAAGGTCAACTTGAAACACAGCAAATATACTCGCGTCCGTCAGCAAAAACTTCATCATCAACAAACGCTCCGTAACTCTGTATCTTTGTTCCTTATGTCGCTGAAATTTTCACTGGTAATATTAACATTAAGGGGGGGGGGGCAAGAAAACGTTAATTCTACGTAAAACTTGACTCACGTGAAATAATCAACAACATCACATTTTCACACAAAGGAGATTAGGCCATGAAGAAAATTGCAGTAATCCCCGGAGACGGAATCGGCCCTGAAGTTATAGGTGCGACTCTTGACGTTCTGAAGAAAGTTGCACCTGGTGCGTTTGAGTTTGAAGAGGTCGCAATGGGCGGGAACGCAATCGATAAATACGGCGAACCGTTACCCGCTGAAAGCCTCAAGATTTGCCAGAACGCAGACGCAACATTACTCGGTGCTGTCGGCGGCCCGAAATGGGATAACGTTCCCCCCGAAATTCGCCCCGAACGCGGACTCTTAGGTGTGCGTAAAGGACTCAAAGTTTTTGCGAACATCAGACCCGCGAAAATTTTTGCCCCGCTCGCCTCAGCCTGTCCCCTCCGTAAAGACATCGCCGAAAAAGGTATCGACTTCATCATAGTGCGCGAACTCACAGGAGGAATATATTTCGGAAAGCACGAAGCATTCACGACTCCTGACGGCGAAAAGGCAGCCCGTGATGTCATGGAGTACACAGAGCACGAAATACGCCGTATCGCTCACGTTGGATTCAAAATGGCAATGAACCGCCGCAAGATTGTTACATCTGTCGACAAAGCAAACATTCTCACATCGTCAAGATTATGGCGCGAGGTTGTCGAGGACGTTGCGAAAGAATATCCCGAAGTCAAGCTCAATCACCTTTATGTCGACAATGCTTCAATGCAGCTGATACGAGTCCCGAATGAGTTTGACGTGATTGTTACTGAGAATACTTTCGGCGATATTCTGTCGGACGAGGCGAGTCAGATTGTCGGCTCAATCGGAATGATTCCCAGCGCGAGTCTCGGCGACAACAATCGCGGACTCTATGAGCCTATTCACGGTTCAGCCCCTGACATTGCCGGGCAGGACAAAGCGAATCCCATCGGCACAATATTATGCGGTGCTATGATGCTGCGTTATTCGTTCGGAATGATGAGCGAGGCTGACAGAATCGAGAAGGCTGTTGATGATGTACTGAAAGCGGGATTGCGAACGCCGGATATTTTCACGGAAGGCACAACGCTAATCACAGGCTCAAAGATGAGGGATGAAATAATTTCCCGTCTGTAAAAATTTCGAGGGGCTTTGCGGAAATGCAGGGCCTCTTTTTGTTGCGTTTTTGCGCTCACATTATCGTCAAATCGCTGTGATAGAATTTCATCATCAAAATCAAGAAGGGAGTTTTTACGAATGAGCTTCAAGAAAATTATTGCTGTTGGACTCTTCTCAGCATTAACACTTTGCACTGCGTGTGAAAATGCTTCTGCTATTCCCGTCGCTGGCAAATATGTTTACCCTGCCCCTGATGCCCGCCGCGAATATGGACAGCGCGAACGTGAATACCGTGAAAGAGAACGCAGAGAACGCGAACGCAGAGACCAAATACGATGGGAGAATGAACGCCGCGAACGTGAACAGGCCAGACGAGACTACGAACGCCAAGAACGTGAACGCCAAGAACGCGAACGTCGCGAATATGAACGCCGCGAGTATGAACGACAGGAACGCGCACGCAGGGAACAGAGAGAACGCGACCGCCAGGAATTACGGGACCTTGAACGCGAACGCCATGAATACGAACGCAAAGAACGCTACAGATACCGTTACGAGCAGGACCGCCTCGAATTTGAGCGCAGGGAGAAAAAAAGACGCGACCAAGAAGCATTAGACAGATTTTTCCGTGATCTTTTCAGACAATAATCCAGAAGGGAGAATGAATCATGAAATCAATCTTTAAGATATGCGCTGTGTTATGCCTCGTGATTCTCGCGACGTGTGAATCATTTGCGGCAGTCTCATCAATCAGCGACATAAAGTCAGCGAAAATCGGCGTATTATCCGGGTCAGTCTCAGAATATTTAGCGGCTGAAATTGTGAGCGGTGATACGGGAAAAGTTATACCGTTCGGCACAATCGGAGAAATTATTGACGCACTCAGAAGCAAAGATATTGACGCGGCTGTGATGGATGAATCCCCGGCTCGTTATTTTGCGATCGGAAGCAATGAGTTCAAGATTCTTTCTGAGCCTGTAGAGAGCGAGTACTACGCTATAGCCTTCAAGAAGGGAAATCCCCTGCGCGATGAGGTCGACAAAGCACTTGACGCGATAATAGCCGACAAGACTCTAGCCGGAATAATGGCAAAATATCTTGATGACGAACCAGACGCGGCGAATATCGACATGAACACGGGCGCAAAGAACGGTAAATTGTGGGTAGGGTGCGCGGCCTCGTTCCCTCCGTATGAAGAGAGAGTCTCAGACGGCTTTGTGGGAATCGATATAGAGATGTGCGCGGCAATCGCAAAGAGGCTCGACAAAGAACTTGTTGTTGTGGATTACAGGTTTGACGCACTGCCTGAAGCGTTAGAGTCAGGGAAGATTGATATGATCTGCTCTGCTCTTGCGATAACAGAAGAGAGATTGAAGATGATGGATTTCTCGAAACCTTATGACGCGAATCAGGAAGTCGTTTTAGTGCTTGCTGACGGGAAATAGTTACAGCGCAGAAATGACGAACTCCCCCGGCCATGTGTCAGGGGGAGTTTTATATTATCAAAAATCCATATGTTATAATCTCTTTGCTGATTAAAAGTGATAAGATTAGTCAGTAAGCGGATTATATGGAGGTGAAGTGTTTGAAGCAAGTCAAAATTTTCCCTTACAGCAGTATATACAAAGACGGCACTCTGAGTTTGCTGAAACGTAATTTCGCGTGGATGTCGCGTTACAGTGATGAAAAGTTGTACAGCTGGTTTTCTCCGTTAGCAGAGTACAAATGGCATGGCAGTACGGATCCCGGCGATTTGCCATACAGGTACGGTCTTGTGCTTCTCGATGGAGGCAACATAGTCGGTTATTGCGGCGCAACATACTCATATCAGAATATCGAAGGCAGAAAACACCTGTATATGTGCATGTCAACTTTTGCTGTGGATAAGGACTATAGATTTTATATTTTCCCCGCAGTAAAAGAACTTTGTGCAAGCGCAGAAATAGTAACAGACTTCACGCCGCGGGAATCAATGAGAAGACTTTTCCTCGAACGTTTTCATTTTCAGCAGATGAACAGCAAACAAATTATCATGTTTCCTGTGCCGTCATTCTCAAGAAGGGTTAGCGTTGAATTTATCAGCCGTGCAGAAAATATTTATGACTCTCAGATGCAGAAGATATTTGCAGATCATGAGCCTTACGGAATCAAGTGCTGCCAGTTTGAGCGCGATGGTGAGAAATGCTGTATCTTTTACTCGTCAGCTTGGCGCATGAGATGGAAACGCAGAATACCTTGCTGGAAAAAGATTACGGTTCTGAAGGTTGTCAACAGTGATTTATTCGCACGGAACTTGCATGAAATTGTCTGGAAGATTCAGAAGCATGAGGGAGTATATGCTGAGTTTGATTGTGATGCTGCGTTCATTGGTTCGGATTTCTCTCATCCGCTGTACATTGAGCGGCCTGTGTACAGATTAGTATATCCGAATGAAGACAACGCATACAAGTATGATTTCATGTATTCTGAGTTCAGTATGTTGAAAATATGAAGGGTGTCATTGATGGTACGCACTATAATTGATTATTTGGAGAGGTCAGCTGAATTATTTTCGGACAAGGCAGCATATGTTGATGAGCATCGTTCGCTTACATTCTCTCAGCTTCAGGCCGAAGCAAAGAAGATAGCCATGAAGATTATAGAGCTGGGATATTTCAAGCAGCCCGTTGCGGTTTACATGGATAAGAGTACAGAATGTTTGTCTGCATTTTTCGGGACAGTGTACTCCGGGAATTTCTACACAGTCATAGACACGAAGATGCCGGCTGCAAGGATTCAAAAGATATTCGACACCTTAAGCCCGAAAGTAATCCTCACAACACGTAATTATGCTTATAGGGGGGGGGGG
>CAMGZM010000023.1 GCA_946183145.1 uncultured Fretibacterium sp.
TACTCTGAGGCGTAAACATTCGAGGCTCAGACGTTTAGACCATGTGCCAGACTTTACCGAAAGCCACCGCCTTTAGGTTTGTGGATGTTTACTCTGCATTCACCTCTGCTGTATTTTCGTCTATGATTCTTGCCCTGAGAGTTACGCGCCTGTCATCAGCCTTGCGGACTTTTACCCATTCGCCCGGCCTGCCGTCCTCTAACAATATTCCTTCAGTTGACGCGCTCGCGCCGTTGTAACGCGCAATGACTCGCAAATGCCTTCCACGCTTTAAGACGTTTGAGCTTGTGAGATAAGAAAATTCTATCGGTTCACCCTGCTTTATGTTCCTGTTTGATGTGAAGCCTGCGATTTCAGAAATGTTTGACGGGAAATTTCCGGCTCTGCTGACTTTTATACGGCGTGTGAAGACGCTTCCGGCTGTAATCTTGTCGCCTCTCTTGATGTTCCGCGCTGCGATTAAGGCGTTCTGCGTCCATGTGAGTTTTACGTTAAGAGGGCGGACTCTTCCGTGATTGTCCTGAAAACGCAGTGTCGCTCCTGAAGTGCCGGGGATTATTGTCGCGGGGTCTACGATTCTTCCTTCTGGAACTGGAGAATTTGCGGTGATTTCGAGTCCACCGTTCCAGCCTGACATCGCTAATATTTCCGGCACAAGGTCATTCACAGAGCGCGAGTCATTCTGCGTGATATTGGGGCGTTCGTTAGTGTCCGTGAAGTTTCCCTCATAGCCGGGGCTTTCAACGCGTGAAGAGAGAGGCATACGGATTTCGAGTCTCACATCGCTTACATCAGACTCATCTATTGCCCTCATTACTTCCATGCGGTCTAAAGTTTCGCCGTCATTCCAGACCTGAATATTTGCTATCATGTCGCGGGTTTTCTTGCTGCCGCCTGTTATGCGTGCGATTGAGCCGAGCCGAATCGTTCCTTTGTCCGCATAAATTACGCCGGGTATCTCAAGAATGATTGACTGCGCTGAAAACGCCGGAACACATGAGGATATGAGCATGACAAAAAGCAGAAGCAAAAGCTGCCTCTGCCCGAAAAATTTTCCTGTCATGATGATAATTCCTCTCTTAGCGTTTGAGTCCGTTCGCGATTCTCAGAAGGTCATCTGCTGTCTGAATGCCTTTCGAGTTTGCCTCATATGCACGTTGCGCGACAATCATCTCAACCATTTCTTCAACAACTTGAACGTTCGACATCTCGATAACATTCTGCCTTACCTGCGGCATTCCGTCTTCACCGGGGTTGCCTGTGATGGGCTGACCGCTTGCGGGAGTCTCAACGAACAACCTATCACCTATTGCCCGAAGCCCCACAGGATTAACGAAGCGTGCTAACTCAATCTGCCCTAACTCCTGAAGTGCAGTATCTCCCGGTGTCCTCACTGTTACGACTCCAGTTGGTGAAAGCTGTATGTCCTGCGCATCATCGGGGATTGTGATTCCTGGTTCGAGCAAATAACCGTCCTGATTCACTATTTGCCCCTGATCGTCAATCTGCCATGAGCCGCCGCGCGTGTAACCTATCTGCCCATTTCCCATATTAACCTGAAAGAATGCGTTATCGTCAATGATTACCCAGTCTAATTGCCCGTCCGTAATCTGAAAATTTCCCTGCACCATGAAACTTGGAGTTGCAGCTACCCTTGTTCCGAGTCCTACCTGCACACCCGTCGGAACTACTGAGCCTCCCTCAATAGGCGCGCCCGGCTCGCGGTAAATCTGGTACATCAAGTCTTCAAAGTCAGCGCGTCTCTTCTTGTAGCCCTGTGTGTTGACGTTCGCAAGGTTGTGCGTTACAACGTCTAAGTGTGTCTGCTGTGCTATCATTCCTGACGCACTTGTCCATAATGAACGAAGCATGAATTATCCCTCCTGTTATCCTCTGCTGAATGATGTGATTAACTTGCTGGTTTGTTCGTCATGAGTCATCAAGGCTTTTGACGCTCCCTCGTAAATTCTCTGAGCCTCTATCATTCTTGCCATTTCCGTAACAACTTCTACATTTGACATTTCGAGCATTCCCGGCCAAATTTTTATGTTCGCAGCGTCAACATCTTCTGCCTCGCCTGACTGCTCAGTGGGCGTTAAGAGATTATTAGCCTGATGACGCATGTATGTGGGACGCTCAAACGTGAATAAAGCGACTCTCCCTATGATTTCGTTCTCTTGTTCTCTCTTGACGATTACCTGCCCTTTTCGGTTAATTTCTACTGAGCGGGGATTGTTTCCGACGTTCAACGCACCGCCCTCGCCCTGTAACATTAAGCCGTTGGGGTTGACTATATTCCCGTTGCTGTCGAGTGTGAAATTTCCCGCGCGCGTGTAAAATCTGTTGTCGTTCTCATCCGTAACAGCAAAGAATCCCGGCCCGTCAATCGCTATATCAAGCTGGCTTTCTGAATCCTTCACGACTCCGGGAAAAGTGTCCATAACATCCTCTGAGAATATAGCCGCGAGCGCAACAGAGCCGATAATCTCGCGACCCTTGAAGGGCATATCAGCGGGAAGTACGGTTGTGATTTTCGTCTCGCCGTCCTCTGAAACTTTCTCGATACGGTCAAGCAATGCGGAAAAATCTGCCGTCGCACTTATCCTGCGTTTATAGCCGGGTGTGTCTACGTTGGCTAAATTGTTGGTGATTACATCAAGGTGCGTTTCCTGAACGAGCATTCCGGAAGCGGCCTCATAAATTCCGCGGTGCATTTATCGTTTCTCCTTTCTAGTAGCGTTTACGTGATGAGCGTTTAAGGTTGACCAGCATTGTGCTTTTGCCTGTTTTCTTGAGACTGTCCATTTCAGCGAGGGCTTTACCTGTACCAAGCGCAACCGACTCCATCGGATTTTCAGCCGTGAAACAGTTTATGCCTGTCTGCTGTGCTATGAGTTCGGGCAGGCCGTGAAGCAAAGCTCCTCCGCCCGTAAGCACTATGCCTCTGTCGATTATGTCGGCTGAAAGCTCCGGGGGCGTTAATTCGAGTACGTTGCGAATCCCGTCAACAAGAGTCTGAATCATTTCGCCGATTGCCATATTCACAGCAGAGCTTGTTACTTCTATCTGACGCGGGAGTCCCTGCACTAAATCACGTCCCTTTACGATCATTCGCTGATCCTGCTCCAACGGTACGCATGTCCCAATCATGATTTTGAGATTCTCCGCTGTCTGGTCGCCGATTGCCAGATTGTACTGACGGCGCAAATACCGCGTTATTCCCTCGTCAAACTTATCACCGCCGAGCCGCAAAGATTTCGACACAACGACACCGCCCAACGATATAACCGCAATATCTGTAGTTCCTCCGCCGATGTCAACAATCATTTTTCCGCGAGCTTCCTCGACATTGAGATTCGCACCGATTGCCGCAGCCATAGGCTCCTCAATGAGATATGCTTCACGCGCCCCGACCTCTAACGCCGCTTCAAGTACTGCACGCCTTTCAACGTCAGTAGCTCCTGAAGGTACGCAGATCATCGCCCTGTTACGGAAAAATTTTTGCGTGCCTTTTGTGATTCGCCTCATGAAGTGCTGCAACATTGCTTCAGTCATCGCATAATTCGCAATAACACCATCACGAAGAGGACGAACGGACGTAATACTTCCCGGAGTCCTTCCTACCATGCTTTTAGCGTCATAACCGACCGCCATTATCTCGCCTGTATCCTGGTCAACCGCCACAACTGAAGGCTCACGCAACACAACTCCGTGATGCTTCTCGTAAATTAATACCGTAGCAGTTCCCAAGTCTATACCTATATCAGTTCCGAACAAATTTCCTCACCCCTAAAAGTAAAATCATCAGCGCAAATACATTCATTCCCGAATCACATCCGCTTGAACCGCCGCCGCTAAATGATGGGCGTTCCGTTCCGTCCTTCCAGATTACGCACTCAGTGTTAATCTCAATTTCTCCCAAACGGCTTGTGTTGACTATTCCTCTTATCCATATTTTTCCGGCACTCTCAGAAGTCAGCGTTAAGCGCAAAGTCATTCGGCCAATCGTAAATTCCGGGAAGACTAAAGGCTCATCAAGCGACGGGATAATATCAAGAAACAAATACGGGGCTGTGATTTCGTTCGGGTTATTCTCCTCGTAAACATTAACGCCCAAACTTGAAGCATATACGCGCAAATTAAGAGCTAATCCCGTAAGACAGTCGAAAAGAGTATAAAGCCCGCCAATTTCATCACGGCTTATTACAGTCTTCCAGTCATCACTAACAACATTCACGACATTTGCAGGAAGGTCTGAGAATGAACACGCAGAAATATTCATGTCCCCGTTGATTTCAAGCTGAGTGCGCACAAAACTTTTCTCCGCGAATCCCTCGCCGTAAATGTTCCATTTGCCCGAAAATGTTCCGTACCCTTCAGCAGCAACAGACATCATCACAATCATCACGCAAAGCAGAAATTTCTTCATGGCCGAGTCTCTCCCTCCGTGCGTATTCTGTTAATCATCGAGGCAAGATAGCCCGCGCCGAATCCGTTATCGATATTCACGACACTTACACCGCTGGCGCATGAGTTCAGCATGGCAAGCAAAGCACTAACGCCCCCGAATGACGCGCCATAACCCACGCTCGTAGGCACAGCAATAACGGGACAATCCGCGAGTCCTCCGAGAACGCTGGCTAATGCTCCCTCCATCCCTGCGACTGCGACAATAACACTTGCGCTCATTACATCATCAACGTGCGACAATACACGGTGAAGCCCGGCGACTCCGACATCATAGAGACGCTTAACACGGTTTCCGAGAGTCTCCGCCGTCAACGCTGCTTCTTCTGCGACTGGTATATCGCTCGTTCCTCCTGTTGCTACGAGAATGAATCCGCTGCCTTCAGGCTTGGGGATTCCGCCATAAACAGCCGCCCTTGCGTCAGGGTGATAATCTACATCACAGCCAATGCGTTTAAGCTCGTCTGCTGACTCTTGGGACAAACGGGTGATAAGTATCGTCTTCTGCCCGTGAGATTTCATCACGTCAATTATTCCTGAGATTTGAGACGGAGTTTTTCCCGCGCCGTATATGACCTCTGAAAAACCCTGCCGAATCTTTCTGTGAAGGTCAACTTTCGCGTAGCCAATATCCTCGAAAGGCTGCTCGCGTAATTTCAGGTATGCTTCTTCTTCTGTTATGTCGTGGCTGTAAAGTTCGTGAAGTATTTTCTTTGTACCATTCAAGAAATTATCACCTCTGCGAAATAATAACACACAGAGTTAAAGCACACACCGCGAAATTAATATACCTCCCCGAAATACGTCTCATCATTCTTCACCCGCTCACGGTAAAATATGACCTGCTTGACGATTGCCATTGAAGGCCCGCTGCGTAATTTCTCTTTCATCTCGTTGACGCATTCGGGGACTCCCTGCATAACAACTTCGACTCGCCCGTCAGAAAGATTCTCAACTGTTCCTGTTAAGCCGAGCCGCTCTGCCTGCTGACATGCCCAATACCTGAAGCCTACGTGCTGGACTCTCCCGGAGATTAACGCCCTTACGCGGATGAAATTGCTTTTGTCATCGTAATAACTCATTGCCACACTCCTGACTCGATTAATGTACGTTCTGTTTTTCCCGCCCAGTCATGATTTGCGCGGGGATTCGCTGGACTCGGATGAAGTATCTTTGTGATTGCTGCGCGCTGACAGATTAACGCGGTTTTCGCTCGCTTGTATGCGAATGTTCCGACTCCGACAACGTAATCGGGCTTGAGAGTCTCAACTGCTTCAATCAACGCTGAGTCACAAATTCTGCAAAGCCTCTCGCGTTCCGACGGGTCAATTTTGTCGGGCGTGAAATTACGTATGCTTCCTTTTTCCGTTCTTCCGAGAAATAACAGCGGGCAGTAATTCAGCACAAAATTTTCTGCAAAAAATCTCTCTGCATTCCTAAAACGTGAAGCAAAGAGTCCCCATAATCTTTTTCCGCTTACTTCCGAGCGTCCGCAATTGAGTCCGCGAATTGGGTATGAAAGATTTTGACTCTCCGGCGGAATTATGGTTATCTCATTGATGCCGAGAAAATTTTTGACCGCGTTAATTTCGCCGAAAGGAATCCCGGTTTGAGCCATTCCCCAAGGGCCGGGATTGATTCCCACAAAGACAACACGCTTGCAGCCATGTGAAAATTTTGCGTACTTCTCGAAACCGTCCCACGCATAACGCAGAGGGTTGTACACACTCACAACAGGCGATGAGAATTTGAGATCGTCAACCTCATCACAAAGACGCTGAAATATATTGAGAAAGTTATTCATGATGAGATATATTTTACACGCGGATAAAAAAATTCCCCCGTTAAGATTCCGGGGGCAATTCTGAATCAATTGTTACAGTTTGCAGACAGCAGTAACAGTTCCGCCGAAAGGAAACGAAACCGCCGGAATAAATATCGACTCCGCAGAATATATCGCCGTGAAAATTTTGTTGATGCCGAATCCCGGAACGCCCGTTCCTGTAGTGTTAAAGAATCTCGCAATCATCATCAGCGGAAAAAGAAACGTATTTATGTAGCCCGAATATATTACCGTGAAGCCGTGTTCTTTGAGGAGACGAACGAGTCCGCCGCGTGAATACCGCCTGTAATGCCCTAAATTTTTGTCGTGAACGCTGAAAAGCCATTGATACGCAGGAACAGTGATAAAAATTTTCCCGTCATGACTGAGAAAAGGTTTAAGGGATTCTAGTGCTTCCCCGTCATTCTCTACATGCTCCAGAACATCGAACATGCAAATCAAATCGAACGTCTGCCCGTTAATCTCAGTGAGTCCATCAGGAAGCCAGCCTTTGACTTTTGACGCGCAGGAATTTTTGCGTATTGTCTCGCGTGCATAGTCATCAAGCTCCATAGCCGTAACACTTCCGTATTGTGAAAGTACAGGGAGATTTGCGCCTGTTCCGCTTCCGATTTCAAGTATGCGTGAATTTTTTGACGGGATAATTTTCCTGCTGATGATGGAATTGATTGCCTTGCGTTTGCCTTCAAACCACCAGTGAACACTCTGAGTCGTCAGCATTTCTTCATAGTCGCTGTGTCTCATCGCGCACCCCCGGTGTGAAGCGCGGATGAATTTACATTAAGGCATAATTCGCCCTGAGTCCTGAGTCCTGAGTCCTGAGTCCTGAGT
>CAMGZM010000024.1 GCA_946183145.1 uncultured Fretibacterium sp.
AACGGAACAAGCCCCGATGTTAATCCCGAAATACAATCACAGGACATTGAACCGAACGGCCCGGAAGATTATTCCAGCGAAATCGCAGAAAGACTCATAGCACGCTCGGAGGTCTACAGCCTTCAGGATTTCGTGAGAGACAGCTCTTTAGTCATCGATAAGGGCAAAGTTCTTCTCTGGTATCCTGAAGAGGGCGAAGACATGAGAGGCTATCCGAATCTCCTCGAACGACTCAATGCAGCACTTGAGGCCGGAGCAATCTTAGCGTTTGTTGACGTTCCTGCGGGGGATATTGACTACTTCACCGACAAATTTAGCACTCAACCTCCCAAATTACCTCCCAGATAATGCAACAAGCGAGGACAAAGCAGAGACAGCAGACTTCTACGCCGTAGCAGCGAGGCTCGACAGTGAAGATGAATCAATCGAGAACGACTACGCATATTTCGGAGTTGACCTGACAAGCAGCGACAAAGATTTGACCGTTACACTCTGGTCGGGCGATGAGGAAATATCCTTTGACATTAACGACTACACAGAGGATACCAACACGGAATATGAATATATGTACGTTGACGAGAACGGCAATATTCTTTCAGCAGACCCGAATCCGATGAAGTATGACTATGTTACGGACTGTGCTGACAACTTCCTCGAATGGGTGAAGGATATGAACTCATTGAAGGCACTCTCAGAGGCAAGCCCGGACACAAGCGTAAGCTCATCGGCAGAGGCAAGCGAGATGTTTCCCGGCGTAAGCACAAGTTTCATGCCGCTCCTTCACGTTGAGCCGAGAGGATATTACTATACGAAGAATTTCGGGACTCAATATTGGCACACCCATAAAGCATGGCACCGCGACACGTCAATAACCTTCAGTATTCTGCCCATACACCATTTCAGCAAGGGAGATGACTATTATGTCGTGAGGGTTACAGGAAACTCTGACCCTTCAAAGCAATACGCACATCTTTCCCACATCGGAGAAGGAATAATTGAGGGGCTTGGGACAACTTCAAAGCCCGGCGACCTCACGAATGACAATATACTCGGCTATAACTATATTTTCCAGTACACAGCCCAGCTTATGGCCGGCCCCAGGATTACGAACGGCAAAGTAACAGGAACGACCGTAGGAACGCTTGATCGTTCAGCCCCTGACACAATCAACAGCTCAAAAAAAGTAACAAAGGGCTTCAAGTTCACGCTTGACGGAGGTGTTACGGGCGGTCTGTCAGCGAAGGACGGCCTCAAAGGGGACATCTCGATAAAACCCAAATGGGAATGGGAAAGCAAAGAGGAATACAATGTAAGTGATTACCAGTGCGCGAATATTTCAGGAGGCCAGATGGCAGGATGGAGATGGGAATTTCTGCGTCCCGCAGACGGCTCTCATGGATGGGATGGTGTCTGGCTTGAGGACGTTTCACATGCAGGACGCAGCAGCGTGAATCTGAAAAGCGAATTTGTCTTCAAGGTAACAAAAGAGAACTGGAAGAAATATCCCAGCCTCACACTTGTTATTGAGTTCAAATCATCAGAAGGCGGCACGGAAGGCGGAGGAAGTTTCTTCGGGATAGGCAACTCAGGCCGCAGGGATTACAGTTACAACTGGAGCAAGACTCAGTGTGATTACACTCTCCCAAGACCGCCGCACATCGCTGTAACTCAGGCGAAATTCAACTACAAGGCTACATCAGCAAAGGGCGATACTCAGGTCATAACGCTGCAATCCGAAGAGGACTGGAAAGCAATAACGACTGGAAGCTGGATACATCTGACAACTTCGGACAACAACACGAAAACCGAAAACGGATTCGAGACAGTCAGCGGCAAGGCTACAGGGCCGAGCCAGAAGCAAATAATGATCTCTGTTGACCCCGTAACTGACGGCAAGCCCAGAGGCGGAAAAGTTGTATTCACAGCCTCAGACGGTGAGACGTGCGTTGTTGAGATTCTTCAGGCGGGTAACTAGCAATGATATAATGTGCGTTATCCACAAAAATTGAGGAGGTTAAAATCATGGCGAACAAATACGCAGGAACACAGACCGAGAAGAATCTTCAGGCGGCTTTTGCAGGAGAGTCGCAGGCGCGCAACAAGTACACGTATTTCGCATCAGTCGCAAAGAAAGAAGGCTTTGAACAGATAGCGGCAATCTTCCTTCACACGGCTGACAACGAGAAAGAACACGCGAAAATGTGGTTCAAGGAGCTTGACGGAATCGGCGACACAGCAGCGAACCTCACGGCGGCGGCTGAAGGCGAGAATTACGAGTGGACGAACATGTACGAGGACTTTGCGAAAACGGCAGAGGCTGAAGGCTTCAAGGGACTCGCGGCGAAATTCAGAATGGTGGCGGCAATCGAGAAGCACCACGAAGAGAGATACCGCGCATTGCTGAAGAACGTTGAGGCTCAGGAAGTTTTTGCACGGAGCGAGGTCAAAGTCTGGGAGTGCAGGAACTGCGGACATATCGTAGTCGGAACGAAAGCACCGGAAATCTGCCCGGTATGCGCCCACCCGAAAGCATATTTTGAGATTCACGGCGAAAATTACTAGGCGTTAATTCACGTCCTCCCCTGTGAGAAATTGCGGGGGAGGATTTTTTCACACAAAAGGAGAGATTATTATGACGCTGAAAGAAGAAGCATACGCGATTATTGACAAGCTGCCCGATAAAGTTATGGAAGATGTATTGAAGGCTCTCAAGAAAACGGAAGCTAATCCGCGAACATGGGAGACTCCCGAACAGGAACAGGCAAGAGAAGCAAAAGAACTCGAAGAAAAGCGCGAGGCGTTCCTGCGGCTTGAGGAAATAAGAAAAGAAATTCAGGCCATGAGAAAAAAAGATCCAAGCCTGATTCCTGATGACTACGAGGAAGCATACGCAGACGCATTAGCGGAGAAATATGGAGTGGCGAAATGATGAAAGTACTTGTAGACACAAACGTGATACTCAACTACCTTACAGGGCGTGAAGATAAGTACTTGGAAGAATCAATACAGGTCATGTTGATGTGTTCACAGAAAAAACTTGAAGGCTACGTAGCTTTTCACTCACTGTCAATAATCTGGTACACAGCCGGGAGAATGAAATTGCCGGAAGAAATCAAACGGGACTGGCTTGACCGTGTGTGCAGGATTCTCACAACAGCAAGCGCGAATCATGACTCAGTTGTTGAGGCCGTACACAATATCGAGTTCCGCGACTTTGAGGACAACTTGCAGGAAATTTGCGCAAAAAGCATTGACGCGGATTATATTGTTACCGTCAACACTAAAGACTACGAACACAGCAACATCAAAGCCGTAACTCCTATTGACTTAGTGCAGATCGTGAAAGACATACCCCCTCAATAACTCAAGGGGGCATCATCATTCAGACGTAACAAGAATTATCCCGTTACCCTCAAACGCATAATCACATTCACAGTCAGAAGGCACAAAAATATTTCCACCCTTCACAATCTCGCACGAAAAATCATTGCACCTGAATACACATTCACCCTCAATGCACATCATGAACCTGAATCCCTCACCGTTAGTATTTCCCGTGAAAGGAGCGCGGAGTCTCTCAGCACGGAATTTGTTGCAGCTCACTATGACATTTCCCGAACGTCCCGGAGGTGTTATCGTCAGCGGAAATGTATTCGTTACGTCAAGTGCCTTCTTTATGTGAAGCTCGCGCGGTTTTCCGTCCGCACCTAATCTCCCGTAGTCGTAAACCCTGTACGTTATGTTGCTGTTCTCTTGAATCTCAGCTAACGTTATCCCCGCCCCGATTGCGTGAATCGTCCCCGCTGGTATGAAGAACATATCACCGTCATTCACGTAAACTTTTCGGAGCATGTCCGTTAATGTCTCGTCAGAAATTGCGCGCTCAAATTCACGCCGCGTTACGTTCCTGTTAAACCCTAAGTATATGTATGCTCCTTCTTCATGGCCGAGTATGTACCACGCTTCTATTTTCCCCTTGCTGTGTTCGACTCTCCGTGCGTATTCTGTGAATGGGTGAACCTGAATCGACAAAGGACGCGCCGAGTCAATCAGTTTCACCATAAGCGGA
The DNA here is from genome assembly GCA_946183145.1 of uncultured Fretibacterium sp. Taxonomy (GTDB): domain Bacteria; phylum Synergistota; class Synergistia; order Synergistales; family Aminobacteriaceae; genus JAFUXM01. The sequence continues at coordinate 4,070 of CAMGZM010000024.1, forward strand.
AATGTGTCATCAGCCTTGAAACTTTTTGAGACTATAGCCGGAAATCTTTTCACAGCCTCAGAGAGAGTCAGCCCGCTCAATTCACCGTCAAGAATGATATTGTCCCCGTCAGGGTGCGAGGCTAATTCCCAGCTCTCAGCAAGCGAGTCAAATTCGGGAGTCTTGTTCCATGACGTTATGAGATTTTTCCCGCCCCAGAGGTAATTTTTGTAGACTGGTTTCAATCGGAATGGCAGCATGATTTACACCGTCATTTTCCCGTTGTTGATGTAGACTCTTGGGACTCTCGCTGACGGAGCGCAAACAATCTCGTGAATTATCGTCCCGGCATTTTTCGCGGCTATCGGTGCTAATTCCCCGTCAAGAATTATCGCCACATCCCCGGCCTTAACGTTCGGGACATCAGTAACATCTATCATCATCATGTCCATACACACACGCCCTAACACAGGACACGCAGCCCCGTGAATCTTAACGCCGTAATTGTTCGACAGCACACGGTGAACACCGTCGGCATATCCTGCGGGAATTACTGCGATAACCGAGTCGCGCTTGAGTGTGTACGTTCGCCCGTAGCTTATTGTCGTTCCTGCTGGCAAATTCCGTACTGCTGTGATTCTGCTCTTCACCGTCATAACTGGAAGAAGTCCTAAATTGCTTCCCTCGTTGCCTGTTTCTGTTGACGCATAGCCGTAAAGCACAAGCCCGAAACGTCCCATGTCTAAATGCGCGTCAGGGTAATCGAGGACTCCTACAGATGCCGCCGAATGTACGATCTCAAAATCACGTCCCATTCTCCGCAAATATTCACGGGCATCAAGAAGCCGACTCAATTGTTCGCGGGTATAGTCCGAGTCTCCGTCAGCCGCGGCGAAATGCGTAAACATTCCTTCAGCATATAGCCCGGGAAGATTGCAAACGTCAAAAATTTTTCGCGCTGTAGACTCTTTAGCGTCATCATCAGAAGGCCAATAGAATCCCGTCCGGCTCATTCCCGTATCAACCTTGATGTGAATGCGTATTGATTTGTCGTTTGAGGCTGCGTAATCTGAAAGTGCCTTTGCGTTTTGCGAGTCGCCGACTGCCTGCGTGATTCTGAAATCGGCCATGAGCGGAGCGAGATCGGGAGTCGTTTGTCCGAGGCACAAAATCGGAATCGTTATGCCGTTCTTGCGTAATTCGACTCCTTCCGGGATTGTTGCGACCGCTAACCAGTCCGCGCCGGAGTCCTGCAATTTTTTGGCGCATTGAGTCATTCCGTGCCCGTATGCGTTTGCCTTTACGACTCCGAGAAATTTTGCTGACGGTGAAAGATGAGTCCTCAGAATTTTTACGTTTAATGCGAGTGCATCAAGATTTATTTCTGCCCACGTCCTTGAAAGCGCGAGTTCTAATTCTGTCATTGTCATTCTCCTTGTGGATTGTATGAGGGATATTATATCTTCATTGCGTAATTTTTCAGGTGAACTACCCCCGCTTATGGCTTGCGCTCCAAGAGAAGCGGGGGCTTCCTAATTCAACGAGGTCAGCGTTGCAACATTCCTGTTTCCGTCTTATGTCCTCTCCAAAGGCGTTAATTCCCTGCGTCCCACAGGTATTCTTTTTCGCTAGCAATATCATGTTACGAGCTGCGTGGATGTCTCGGTCTTCTCTATATCCGCAGGGGCATTCATATACCCTGTCCGCTAACGTTATATCTTTCTTGAGTTTTCCACATACTGGACAATATTTCGTTGTCGGTTCTCTTGATGACAGCACTGTTACTCGCTCATTATTTATCAGTTTCGCTTTTACTAGTCCTAACACTGAATGCTGTACTGTCCTTCCGAACAAGCCTTTATGCCATTCGGAAATATTTTCGTCCTGCATATACACTCTTTCATGCTCTAAAAGCTCATGCACAATTTTATTCGCTATATCTTTTTTACGGCTCGTTAATCTTTGATATGCTCTCTGCAATAACTTTCTGGCTTTGTACCGATTGCTTGAACCATTTTTACGCCGGGCTATTAACCGCTGGCATTTCTTTATACGTTCACTTTCTTCAATCAGTACTTTATATTTTTCACCGTCAGATGTCGTTATTGAGGTCTTTATTCCCATATCTATACCTATTTCTGGCTTATATTTTCTCTGTTCACCTCCCTTGCTCTGGTATGTTGTTATGGCAAGATAATAGCCATCAGGAAGATTTAATAGCTTGGCATTGGCTAATTCTATTCCGGGGATATTCCAGAACTGATTTGCTCCTTTTATTCGTATATGTTCCTTAAAACCCTGAAGCCCTATGTGATTTTCATCATAGAACCTATATGTTACACTGTGTTGCTGGAGATTTATTGATACGTAATCAGACTTATAACGAAGGCTTCCGACAGTATGATTATGTTTTTTCAGCGAGGCAAGAGATTTAAGACTGTGCTTTATGCCTTGTATCACAGACTGTTTCATCTGTGAGCCTAAATATTCTAGCTCATGTGTTATCGGCTGTTTATCTTTATCTAGTCCCTGAACTGTATGGGTTGTTGTATCGTAGTCGTTAATGTCATTTTTTTGCGTGAAAGTCAGCGCGTCATTGTAGAGCCATTTAGCCTCGACAAAAAGCATTTTCATGTGAACTCTTTGCGCCTCGTTGAGGTGAGAGATGTCTATTTTCACACGATATACTCGGCATACCTGACCTTTACGCTTTTCTCTAGTCAGTTTGCCTTGCTCGCGGATTCGGGTATTTTTTGCTAATCTCTCTTCCTCTGTCATAGGAATATTATATCTTAATAGCGCAATTCATCTCCCACTTAAAGAAGCGGGAGTCTTCTTGCGGTTTTATGATAAAATATTCGCGCAAAATTTTCAGACTACGTGAAGTGATTACACAGTGCATACTGTAAAACAAGCATTAACCCTCTTGACATTCCGCAAAAATCGTAATCATAATTGTTACGGGCTTACGGGCTTACGGGCTTACGGGCTTACGGGCTTACGGGCTTACGGGCTTACGGG
>CAMGZM010000025.1 GCA_946183145.1 uncultured Fretibacterium sp.
AACACCCGCAGCTGCTAATTGACCCCCCCCCCCCCCCTGTACGTAGTTTGACGTATAAGAAGCATAAGCAAAATTATTTACGGCTGCTGAAAACATCATGCACATAATCAGCACCGTAAGAAACACAATAGAACGTTTCATTACGTCCCCTCCTTTGAAAAATATTTGTGTGTCAATTATAGGTGATTTATGTGGATTCGGTATGAGTATCGTCAAGCCATGAAGTAAAGTTTATACCCAGTCAAAAAAATTATCCCCCTGAGAATTAATCCCAAGGGGCAAAACTCACAGACCTACACGCAATAACGGCAGCACGTTTATTACAGGCTCTTCATACGGATGAATTTTCTTCACGGCCATGATTACCCGGTCAACTTCATCAGCTCTGCATGTTACTTCCGCTTTGATTTCGTCCTCCGTGCTTACGGCTCCGATTTCACCGCTGTAAGGATGAGTCCCGGAAAGAGGCCGCCACGTTCCGACAACATGAGAATACGACATGCAGGAGTCATAATTCCCGATATGCCCGGCATCACATTCACGCAAAACTTTCTGCAGCAATGACAAATGCGACTCAGGGATAAAGATTTCTACCTTGCAAAATTCCGTCATAATATCTGCGAGTAAACCGGGCCGGAAGGTTTGAGATCGCTTTTCATGAGGAACAATTCATCACACGTCCACGAAATTTTAGGTACTTCACCGAGTTTTCGCAGCAAATCTTCAGGAAGATACGAATCTTTCAGCCTTGCGAGAGTCAAATGAGGCCGGAATTTTTTCGAGTCCTGTTCGAGTCCGTCAATGTCAGAAAGTGAATCACTGACTCTTTTTGCGACTTGTGCGAGTTCGTCCGCTCCTTTGTCCCCTGAAAGCCATAACACTTTTGGCGCGTTAAGATTCGGAAATGCTCCGATGAATGACAGCTCAACCGTGAAAGGCTCAAAGTGTTTTATCGGTGTCAGTGCGTCAATAACATCCTCAGTAACAGCGCGTGAATTTTCTCCCAAAAACTTTAATGTGATGTGAAACTGCGAACGGCGAACCCAGCGGATTTTTGCGAGAGGGCGAATCTCTGCTAAAAAGTTTTCGAGAACATCAGCGGCTTCACCGGGCATTTTCACGGCGACGAACGAGCGTATAAGCTCCGGCATTCCTACAGCACGCTCACAATGTCGTCAAAATTCTTGCGGATATAATGACGATCTGCGGGCATTGCGTCATCAGCCGGGTAACCAACCGGGAACAGCGCAACAAGGTCATAATCCTTCATGGCCGGGAATAACTCTTTGACCTTCGGAGCGTCAAAATATCCTACCCATGTCGAGCCGAGTCCCTCAGCAGTAACAGCAAGCATTATGTGAGTCGCAACTATTACCGCGTCAACGTCCTGAAAATTTCTGTTGTCTGACGGCCTGACAAACGCGCCTTCCTCTGTGCCTCCCACAGCGATGACAACGGGGGCATCTTTCATCCACGCGAACGGAGCGCATGACTTTATTTTTTCGAGGGCTGACGGGCTTTTGATGACCCAGATTTTCACGGGCTGTACGTTCTTTGCTGTTGGTGCTGAAATTCCAGCGTCAAGAATCGCACGGAGCTTTTCATCTTCTACGGGCTTTGCTGAAAATTTGCGGCATGAATAACGCGCTTTCACCAGTTCTGAATACGTCATAATAATCCTCCTGTGTTGATATAATGCGGAATGAATTTCATCGGAAGGAATAATTATACACATGCTTAACAGTGAAGCACAATCCGATTTGCTTCCCTCAATGTTCACTTCAACGGCTGTAGCTATGATATTCACTCAGTTTTCAGGTTACGCGGCTGTTTTTGCTGACGGAGTAATAACGAGCAGGGTATTAGGACATGAAGCATATTCGGCAATCTCTCTTTTCTCTCACTTCATTAACATAATCACAACGACTTGGGTAGCAATTTCTGTAGCCTCTCAGGTAGTAAGCTCTCAGGCAGTCGGGCGCGGTGAAAGGGATAAAGCTAATGCCGTGTTTACTGTCGCTGTGATCGTGAACAGTATTGCGGCGTTGTTCTTTGTCGTAATGAGTATGTTAAGGCCGTCAGACATATTCAGAGTCGTTTGCGGAGTAATTGCAACTGATCCGAGTCCCGAAATTTATTCGCAGATGCTCGAATATTCACGCGGGTTTGTTTACGGTATACCGTTCTTTATGATGACTCATGTTCTTGTCCCTGCTGTAGTGATAGACGGCGGAAAATCATTAGTCGGCTTTTCGTCTCTCGTTCTTATGGTTACGGACATAGCCGGAGATTTGCTGAATGCTTACGTTTTAGGCGGAGGCATTTACGGAATGGGACTCGCTACTTCACTGTCATATATACTTCAGTTCGCAGTGATTATGATTCACTTCATGAGGAAGTCTTCATACTTTTCATTGTCGCTGAAGGGCTTTGATGTTAAGCATATCCCGGAAATGATAAAAGCTGCTTCCCCGATATTCGTGAAGAAAGCTGCGGGGACTCTCAGGGGAATATTCTTGAGCCGGATGAATCTTTATGTCGCTCTCACTACGGCGGCAATAGCGGCGCAATCAATACAGAATGACATGTTCAACATTCTTTTCTGCATAAGCATAGGCGCGGGGAAAACTCTTCTCTCAATGACCGCGATGTTTTTCGGGGCTGAAGACAGAAGAGGATTGACTCAGCTTTTCGGGTTTGCGATGAAATTCTCGCTTGTTGTTTCGGGCGTTATAGGCGCGGTGTCATTCATTGGCGCGGATGTTATTGCGGGATTTTTCACGAAAGAGCCGGAAGTCAGAGAGCTTGCAGCTTTCAGCATAAGATTTATGGCATTGGGATTAGTGCTTGATATTCCGTCATTGCTTTTCTCGTTTTACCTTCAGGGGATAAACGAGCGCATACTAGTGAACGTGATAAATGTTGCGGAGCTTTTTGTTCCTGTGCTGACGGCTTTTGTGATGGGAATGAATTTCGGCGCAAGGGGTGTAATGGCTTCCGTTGCTGTAGGAAAATTGATTCTCATAATTCTTTCGGCTGTGATAATTTTCCTGCGTACCGGCTCATTGAAAAATTTTGCGCTGCTTCCTGAGAATTTCGGCGGACATGACGAGGATAACGTTTACACTTCTATAACGTCAGAGCTTGATGTGATTGTTGAGAGCAGGCTCGCGGAAAGATTTTGCCTCGAACACGGAATATGCGCGAGGGAGTCGAAACTTGCGGCGTTGTTCATCGAGGAAACAGCCTCAAACATAATCGCTCACGGAAAAACGAAAGACCGCAAAAAAGTCAGCGCGGATTACCGTATATCGATAAGCGGGGGGAAAATCTCAATCACATTCCGGGACTGCTGCGAATATTTTGACCCTTCAGCGTTCTACGAGGCTCACAAAAACGACTCTCCCGAAAATATTTCAGGCATAAAAATTATGATGACTCTTGCTGATGACGTAAGGTACTTCAATGCGTTCAACAGCAACAATATCATGATATACATTGACACAACTAAAGGAGGAGTCAACGTTGAAGATATACATTGACACATGCGTACTGCCCCGGTGCCAGATTGAGACGGCGAAAATTTACCGGGAGGCATTCGGGGATAAAGTCTGCTTTGAGCTTCTGCCGATGTTCGACCTGCCGGAATTTGAGTCGAATCTTGAGGCAAATATTGATTTCCTGCGTGAAGGGCCTGTGAGTTTTCATGAGCCTGTGTTCTGCGTTGAGCATCCAGCCCCAAAAGGCAGCCCGGAATATGAAGAGTCAATGCACCACATAATGCTGACGAAAAAATTTGCCGACATACTTCACCCCGCCCACATGGTTTATCACATCAGCAACTGCAAAGTTACTCCCGAAACGAAAGACTCAATGCTGAAAACTTCCCTCGAAAATTTAGAGGAGATACGCGAAATATTTTCCGGCGTTCAAATCGTTGTCGAAAATGTCGGGACTGATGTCAAAGGCGACAAGTTATTAGATCAGGAAGAATTTACAGCTTTGTGCAGGGAGAAAAATTTTGACGTGTTAATAGACGTAGGACACGCAAACGCAAATTCATGGGACATTCGCAGACTCATTCACGACTTGCGGACTCAGATTCGCGCGTACCATCTCCACAATAATGACGGAGTTCACGACCTTCACAACAGACTCAACGACGGCACAATAAATTTCCCGGAGCTTATGCCGTACATACTCAGCGAGACTCCCGAAGCAAAACTCACAATAGAATACACGAGGCCGGAATATCACGGTCAGCCGTTAATGGAGGACATAGAGACATTATGCAGGATGATATGAGAGAAAAACTAATAGCGTATGTTTTCTCGAACATGGCCGATGCTGTGTGCATTACCGCAAAGAACGGAGAAATATATTCCGCCAACAAGAGCGCGGAAAAACTTTCGGGTTCGGAGAGTCTGCAAAAGGCCGGAAAATCTGGGAAGTTATCCCCTTCACCGAGAAGAACGACAACTTGATACAGCTTTTCATTGACGCGGTAACACAGCACAGGGATATTCATTCACTTGCTCAATACGAGAACAATGACGGAAAAATTTTCAGCCTTCACGTTAGTATTACATACATGAGGAGAATGACGGAACATTTGCCATCGTTATCCGCGATCTGACTGAGCTTCTGCGGGTAAATTCTGCCTTTGAGCGTTACACATCACCGGAGATAGCACGATATGTACTTCACACACCTGAAGGCGGGAAGCAGGGCGGAAAATTGAAGGACGTTACTATACTCATGAGCGACTTGCGGGGCTTCACGGCATTAAGCACAAAACTTTCAGCCGATACCCTGATAACGATACTCAATCACTATTTTGAGAAAATGATAGCGGTGATTGAACGCTGGAAAGGAACTATGCTTGAGTTTCTCGGCGACGGAATATTTGTAGTGTTCGGTGCGCCCAATGATGACGAGAATCACGCAGATCACGCTGTATCTTGCGCTGTCGAAATGCAGAACGCTATGAAGTCCGTAAACGAATGGAACACGAAAAACAATTATCCCCCGCTTGAGATGGGAATCGGGATTAATTCCGGGCCTGCTGTTGTCGGGAATATCGGTTCAGATCAGAGAATGAAGTACGACTGCATAGGTGAGACAGTGAATCTTGCGGGAAGGGTTGAGACTTTCACGGTCGGAGGACAAATATACATCTCGGAGCGTACAAAGGAAAAAATCACGGAGAATCTTTTCACGTTAGACGAACAAAGTTTCATGCCTAAAGGAGCGGCGAGTCCCATGAAAATTTTTGCGGTTGACGGAATCGGGGACATTCACATTTTACACAGGGATTACGTCATGAGAGATGTTGCGCGCAAGTGTGAGGTAACATTCTCAGTGATTGCGGGGAAAATTGTTGACGGGGAAAAATATTCCGGCCATGTGGTGAAAATCTCAGATGATGAGCGTTACGCAGAAATTGAGACTGACGCAAAACTTGAGGCCATGCAGAATATATTGATTGACATAGGCGGGAGTCTTTACGCAAAAATTCTCAGCAATGACGGCGGGAAAATT